>NZ_CADESR010000001.1:0-1081750 GCF_902830285.1 Burkholderia sp. BCC0419 | reverse complement strand
TCTCGCACGTCGTACGTGACGGACCTGCTCGCAATCTGCCATTGCGGTTACGGCGGCGATCCGCGCGTCGTCCGCATGAATCAGACCTTCGTCGACGGCGCAGGCCGATCGACACGCATCGACGCGCAAGGTTGCACCGGCGACTTCGACGGCGTGTCGGGCAGCCTGCTCGCGATTCAGCACTCGTTCGCCGCGAATCAGTCGGCAGGCGAGTTGACGGATGGCCTCGGCTGCATCTGGAAGGCGGCCGTCCGGGGAGCGATCGTCAGCCGTAACGCAAACCAGATTCTCTATGCGCTGCAGATGCAGGACGGCACCGGCACACGCTATTCGGCGGCAACCGACGGATACGGCAACGTCCTCGATCTGGTCGACAATCCGGATTACATACAGTCGTATACGCCCGGCAACGCGGCGAAGCTCGAGCCGGGGTATTTCGTCTCGGCATTCCTGACCGAACCGGGCACCTATTCCGACAAGACGTGCCGCGAGGATTCGAGCCGCAGCGTTCCGTACGCCGGCATGGCACTGCGACACTACTCGTCTGCATCGCAACTCGCGGAATTGCACGGCGCCGACGTCGGCCTCGAACTCGACCTGACCTGCGGTTTCAGCCTTGCGGATTCGTCGACGCTCGGCGCACCGACCGCCTATCCGGACGTGATGATCGGCAAGTCGATCCTGATCGGCAAGCACCTGACCTTCGTCGTGACGAACCGAACCGCGGCACCTGTCGCCTGCCGCCTTATCCCGCTTCTGGCAGACGTCCGGACGACCGCAGACACGTTCGTCAATCTGACGCTCGTGACGCCTGACACGCAGCGCACGCTCGCGTCGGCCACGCTTGCCGCGCACGGAAGCGGACCCGCGCTGCTTGGCGAGGACGGTCGGGAATTCTTCCATTACGAAGCGAACGACGTCTTTCCGTTCGCACCCGGCGTGAACCATGTGCAAATCGCACGCGGCGCGGATCTCGGCGAAAACGCATTTCGCTTCGCGAGCGTACTCGTCGTACCGATGCGAACATGAGCCGGCAATGCGCATGATCGGGAGCCCCGGCGCGGCAGCCTGCACACGTTGCGTCGTCCGTCTCGAACTGCGCAGAGTGGCCAGCGAACAGCGCGGTGAAGCTGTTCGCGTCGTGTGCGCGTGCCGATCGCCGATCCAGTGCTGTTGCGCGAACGCGAGAACCCGCGCGCGCTTTTATCCCAAGCCTCACCCATCGCGACAACTTGCTGCCGCTTCTCGCGCTCCTGTGCCTCGCAGGCAACTCGCTGCTCCGCCCTCGATACGCGCGGATCCTTGCCTTCATCGACAAGCGTCTTCATCCTCGCCGCTTCCGAACGCACAGCCGTGAGATCCCATGTTCGCGGATCGCCAATCGTCAACCGAACCGTTTTCCAAAAAGCCGGGATTCGAACACATACGCCCGCGCACCAGCTGACGTCACGCTCAAACCCAACCCAGGCGCTTTCGCGTCCCAGTAGATCGTCTGCTTCTTGTTCTGGTCGCAACGAAATGCATCGACGCGCGCCACGGTAAAATTCTCACGCTTCATTTCGCCCCATCCATGTAGGCAACATGTAGATACCATGTATGCAAATTAGGTCAACATCGATCAGCATGGATTCAAGCGGACGACTACAAAAACTATTGATTTACTTATATTTTTCCTCACCCGGACCATGACCTACACGCTCGCCACCACACACATCCGGGAACTCGAAATCCGCAAGAGCCGTTTCATCGCGTACGCGGTTCCCGTCGACGACCGCGATGCCGCGATGCAGGTGCTGCAGCGCCTGCGCGACGAGCATCCGGCGGCCACCCACGTGTGCTGGGCGCTGCTGGCGGGCGGCCAGTCGGGCATGTCGGACGACGGCGAGCCGTCGGGCACGGCGGGCCGGCCGATCCTCGAAGTGCTGCGCCATCACGACCTCGACGGCGTGCTCGGCGCGGTCGTGCGTTACTACGGCGGCGTGAAGCTCGGCGCGGGCGGGCTGGTGCGTGCGTACACGGATGCGATCGCATCGGCGCTGCTCGATGCCGAACGCGTCGAGCGCATTCGGCACACGCGGCTCGCGATCGAGATCGGCTACCCGGAAGAGGCGCGCGTGCGCCGCTGGATCGAACAGGCCGGCTACGAACTGGTGGACAGCGCGTACGGAATGACGGTGAAGCTCGTGATCAAGCTGCCCGAAACGGCCGAAGCCGCCGCAAGAGCCGAACTGTTCGATCTGACGCAAGGACGCTCGGGCTTCCCCGCACTATAAGGCGGGCGGATTCCCGTGAAAAATCGGATGCGTCCGATAGAAAACCCACGCGCTGAAACTTAATCTCCCCGTGTTGCTCGTGGCGCGTTCTGCAAACGTCTGGCCGGGCATGCAGACATGCGGCACATCGCGCGCCTGCCAACAATCAGAATTCAGCTACGGGGATATCGGACGCATGCAACTGCAAAAACTGCAAGCCCAGCTCGCGGAACTCGATCAACGTATCCGGGCGGCGCGCCGCCGCGAACGCCAAGCAGCACTGAGGCAGGTACGCCAGATTGTGACTGACCATGCGCTGACCGCGCGGGAAGTCTTCGGGCAGAGTTACAGCGATCGCGCGAAGCTGTTCACCATCGGCGCGAAATATCGCGATCCGGCGACGGGCGCCACCTGGAGCGGACGTGGTCGCCCGCCCGCCTGGATCGCCGGCCGCGACCGCGCCGCATTCCTGATCCGGGAGTAACGCGCGCCGCGTTGCACGGCGCGCCTCCGTGGCCGATCCAGCCGCCCCGAACCGCTCAATAAACGTCCGGCACGATCATCGTGTCCGGCACCGGCCGGCGAATGTAATCCTCGTGATGCTCGCGCTGCGGCAGATCGATCGTCGGGCGCGGCACCTCGTGGTACGGCACCTGGCCGAGCAGATGGTGAATGCAGTTCAGCCGCGCGCGCTTCTTGTCGACGGCCTGCACGACCCACCACGGCGCTTCGGGAATATGCGTGCGCTGCAGCATCTCTTCCTTCGCGGCCGTATAAGCCTCCCAGCGGCGACGGCTTTCGAGGTCCATCGGGCTCAGCTTCCACTGCTTCAGCGGATCCGCGATCCGGCTCTGGAAGCGCGCCTCCTGCTCGTGATCGGTGATCGAGAACCAGTACTTGACGATCTGGATCCCGCTGCGCACGAGCATCTTCTCGAACTCGGGCACCGACCGGAAAAATTCCTCGTACTCGTCGTCGGTACAAAAATTCATCACGCGCTCGACGCCCGCGCGGTTGTACCAGCTGCGATCGAACAGCACGATCTCGCCGCCTGCCGGCAGATGCGCGACATAGCGCTGGAAGTACCATTGCGTGCGCTCGCGGTTGTTCGGCGCGGGAAGCGCGGCGACCCGGCACACGCGCGGGTTCAGGCGCTGCGTGATGCGCTTGATCGCCCCGCCCTTGCCGGCCGCATCGCGCCCCTCGAAAATGACGACGAGCCGGTGCCCGGTGTTCACGACCCAGTCCTGCAGCTTCACGAGTTCGCCCTGCAAGCGGAACAGCTCGCGGAAATATTCCTTGCGCGCCTCGCGACGCTCGGGCGAGAACAGCAGGTCCTCGCCGTCGTCGAAGCGGCGGTCGTCGAGCTCCATCTCGAGCTCTTCGTCGTATGCGTCGACGAGATCCTCCTCGAAACGGCGCTGGCGCGCTTCCATCGAGCTCGTATCGGTAAGGTTGTCGGTCTCGGTGCGGGTATCGTTGTCGCCCATGGGGCCTCCTTCCATTATTGACGCAGCCAAACTCCGCCATTATCCCAGCGTCGCGCGTCAAATTCATGAAAACGGGCGCCACGCCCGTCAGAAGCGGCATCCGGGCAGCACGCCGGCCCGCCCGCGCGATGTCCGCCGGTTCGCCGCGCGTCAGACGGGCGGCGAAAGCACGACCGTGTCTTCCGGCCCGAGCACGCGGCCGTCCTGCGAACGCAGCTCCAGCTTCCTGACCGGCAGGCCGGTTTTCCGGTCGACGAGCAACACATGTGCCTCATCCGGTTCGAAGAAGAAATCCTCGCCCCACTGCCGCAGCGCGACGAGCAGCGGAAACAGCCCGCGCCCCTTCTCGGTCAGCACGTATTCGTGATGCGCGCCGCCGTCCGCGGCCGGCACGACGTCCATGATCCCGTGCGCGACCAGGTTGCGCAGGCGCGCGGCCAGGATGTTCTTCGCGAGGCCGAGATTCTTCTGGAATTCGCCGAAGCGGCGCAGCCCGTCGAACGCATCGCGGACGATCAGCAGCGACCACCAGTCGCCGATCGCGTCCAGCGGGCGGGCGACGCCGCAAAGGGAATCTTCGTGCGTGGTGCGTCTGTTCATCGGTGCATGCGGTGATGCCGTGGCAGGGATATGGGCCGAACGACGGGCGTTTTCGTTGAAGCGAATGGTTGCAATATAAAACTAGACCAGGAAAAGATCAATTCGATGGATCTGACTGTTCGGGATCGACGAACGGAACGACCCGCTCCACCCCAGACTGGTACATGGATTCTTACCTTTCCGCCGATAAAGTCACGCGTGGCAGCTTTCCATCGCTTCACTCCACTCGATTGGCGCCGCACCCGACAACCGCTCTCGTGATTTATTCGGTTGCAACTTGAAACCACATCATCTACGCTTCGATTCAGTTTCAACTTGAAACCACCCTGTCCGACTACCCGAAGGAGCGTTCGATGATCCGGTCCGATGCCACGTTCGACGGCACCTTTCCCTTCGCCCCGCATTTCGACGACGCGTCCGGCTTCCGGATGCACTACGTGGACGAAGGCCCGCGCGACGGCGAAATCGTCCTGTGCCTGCATGGCGAGCCCACATGGGGTTATCTGTTCCGCCACCTGGTGACGACATTGAGTCCGGCGTATCGCGTCGTTGTGCCCGATCACATGGGCTTCGGCAAAAGCGCGACGCCGCAGGACCGCAGCTACTGGCTGCAGGATCACATCGACAATCTCGAGCGTTTCGTGCTCGCGCGCGACCTCGATCGCATCACGCTCGTGATGCACGACTTCGGTGGCCCGGTCGGCATGGGGCTCGCCGCGCGGCATCCGGACCGGATCCGGCGCATCGTGTCGGCCAACGGACCGACGCCGTTCGGTCAACCCGATCTCGTCGAGCGCCTGAATGCGAACGGCCGCGATGCGCCGTGGTTCCAGTGGATCATGCGCGCGGCGGCCGACGATACGCTCGAAACGGTGCTCGGGCAGCTCGGCTTCAACATCCTGAGCACGCTGAAACTGAACGGCTTCGAGAACCACGCGATCATCACCGATACGTGGATCGCCGCATACGGCGCGCCGTTCGCGCAACCGGCCGACTGTCTCGGCGCGATCGGATGGGCACGGGGGTTCGCGGCCGGCGCGCACCGGTTCGAGGAACCCGACGCGGCGGCGCTGCGCACGATACGCGACAAACCCGCGCTCGCGATCTGGGGAGGCGCCGACCGAACGCTCGGCGCCGAACACTTCCTGCCGCTTTTTACCGCACTGTTCCCGTCCGCGCCCGTCGAGCGGCTGGCGGGCGTCGGGCACTACTGCTTCGAGGATGCGCCCGATGCCATTGCCGCGCGGATCGCGGACTTTATCCGGACGACCGGCTAAAAAAATTCGGCAGCCGGATCGAAACACCGGCTGCCGAACGGCGCGCGCGGCCGCTGTCGCCAACGCGCCGCATCGCTTCACGTCAACGTCAACGAATGACTCGCGTCACGCCCCGCCCGCGCGGATCGGCCATCGCTTCCGGCGTCTTGCCGTCGATCTTGATGACCTGGATGTCGCCGCTGAAATCCTGCCCCTTCAGCGTGTCCAGGAATTCGCGTTTGTGCGCGCTTCGTCGGCACGTTCAGTACCAGGTCAGCTTGTTTCATGCGCTACCTGGTCATTGGGTCGACGATTCACGACGGACACAACCAGCAGCTGCTTGTACGGTGTCTCCCCCTCATTTTTCACTCAACAATTTACTTTAGTTACCTGCCACACCGTTCCTCGAAAAACCCCCTGTCACGTTGAATTCGGTGTGTAGAATTGATCGCACCCACATTTTTCAATTAATAAAACTGACGGAGCATAAAATACACAAAATTTGTGAATGCATTTCGCTGCCCAAGCAGGAACGATGGAAAACATTGCTTTCCGATCATCCAGCAGCCTCACCTCCAATCCTTCTTGCATCGTGATTAATTTTTATTAAATCATCTACCACAATGACAACCGAATTTCCGGCCACATATATTATTGGCACTTCAACGGGTCTGACCGCTCGCACGCTTCTGCAGGAATTAGTCGACCTACCGGTCAGCGTTAGACGGTTTGGCGTCATGGGCGACGGTATAACTGACGATACCGCAGCGCTTCAAGTAGCTTTGAATGCAGGAATCCCTCTCTACTTTCCACCCGGCACCTATCTGTACAGCAACACATTGACCGCGACCTCGTCAATTATTGGGGCCGGCTGGAATTCGATTCTTCAATGCACGACTTCGCAAGGTCAAAATGCGTCCATTTACTGGACCAACGCAAGCAGTTTCAAAATCCAGAATTTGCAGTTTTTTTCGAAAAATGCGGCAGGGTATTACAATAATGAAAATGCCGGCCCGGTCAATCTGAAAAACTGCAATCTTTTCGAGATCTCCGGGTGTCAGATCAACAACGCCGCAAGCCAGGCTGTCATGATGCGCGCATGCATCAACGGAAAGGTTTTTGGAAATACACTAGTCAATCTCTGGCATGACGGTTTTCATGTCACTGGAGCAAGCTCGGACATTACCATTACGAACAATGAAGTCATAAACGGTGGCGATGACGCGTTTGCCGTCGTCGGATATCAACAAGATGGCGTCCGCCCTTGTCGAATTACTATTTCAAACAACCGCGTCGACAAGACCAAATACGCTCGAGGCATTGCCATCGTCGGCGCTCAGGAGATAACTGTTGCCGGAAACCAGATTTATAACGCCCAGTGCGCAGGCATCTATGTCGCATCAGAAGCGATTTACGCGACGTATGGCAACGCAAATGTGAAAATTGTTGACAATATACTGGACACATGCGGCATATCGTCCAACATCGGCGCATTCCCGGATTTCACAAATGGCCCGAACGGCTACGCGGCACTGCAGTTGGGCGCAACAACCGGATTCAACAATTTCAACATCGACGTCATCAACAACACAATCAAAAATTCCGCGGGAGAGTCAATATCTGCGATAAGCAATGGCGGCGCTAATATCCAGATCAATATTTCGCAAAACAATTTGATAAATGGATGGGACCCAAACAACAAAAACGGATTCCCATTGACAACAATCAGCGCGACTTCGGCATCCACTACACTGAACTTTGCCAACAACCCGGGCGTTGCCGTCGGAATGACGGCCTGGTATTTCAATGGTTCGACGAGCGTGCAAATCGGCTCGGTCGTGTCCGCCAGCGCATCGACGGTTACGTTGAACCGGAATGCCACCGTTCCAAGCGGCGGAACCGTGATTTATTCCGATGTAGGCCTGTTCGGAGCGACCATCACAACCTCTGCCGCCGCCGCGAGCGCCGCCACGTTGCTCACGTTCGCCACGACGACCGGCGTGACTTATAACGATAATTACGGTTTTGGATCCCCAGGAAATGAAACGACCGGCGTGTCGATCGGACAGAGTGTCAGCGGCACCAACATCGCCGCCGGTACGTTCGTGATTGGCGTGACGGCAAATTCGGTCACGCTTAGCCGGGGCACGACGGGGGCCATCGCAAGCGGTGCGTCCATTGTTTTTACCCCGATGGTCTGCATGGCCTCGCAAACGCTCTCAACCTCGGCTGCGTCGGCGGCAGGAACCAACACGCTGACATTCACGCCGTACCCGTCGGCGCGCGGGTGTGCCGTGGGTCAAGGCGTGTCCGGCACGAATATTCCGGCTGGCACTTACGTTACCTCGGTTTCCGGCAACGGAAATGGCCCAACCGTTACGCTGTCTAATAATTTTACCGGCACTGGAATTGCGAATGGCGCCTCCATTACATTTACCGGAACCGGATCGTTGAACAATACCAATGGAATCAATCTATTCAAAACCAGGGAGTGCATTGTTTCGAAAAACAAGCTGTCCGGCATCGCGAATGTCGGAATTTACATGGATCCCTCCTGCACATATTTCACGGAGATCAGCGGCAATATCGGGGAAAACATCGGCTGCTGCAACGCATTTGCCAATCTTATTGCAGTAGGAACACTCGCGGCGGGAGCCTCCCTTAAATTACAGGGAAATTATATGGCCCAGCCGGTCAATTATCCGCGGGCGATCTCCGGTCTAATTTATGCGAGTTCGTGGAACGCTATATCGTGGAGCGAAGATAACTTTGCCCAAAACGGATTCGTCAGCTCCTATGTCCCGCTTAACCCGGTCGGGCAGACGGTCGGCGCCTCACCATGGACGTTTGCGAACAGCAACTTGAGCGCGGTCAGCATGTCGGTCGCTGGCGGCACCGTATCGTCAATTGCCGTCTCGCGAAACGGGCAAGCAGCCTATGCCACCGGCTTGACGAACGGAATGATCGATCTCAAGCCAGGCGACGCCATGACGGTCACCTATAGCGCCGCCCCCACTGTCACGATGATTCCGAGATTGGGACAATAGTGCATGCGACGGTAACCCTTACGCAGGGAGGTAGACGAATGCAAATCGCGTCGCCCCTCCTCGTGTTCGCAAACCCGGCATCGATCGCCGTCGGCGCGACCGCCACAGCGATCGCGCCGACGGCCTGCTCCGTCAACGAATGACCCGCGTCACGCCCCGCCCGCGCGGATCGGCCATCGCTTCCGGCGTCTTGCCGTCGATCTTGATGACCTGGATGTCGCCGCTGAAATCCTGCCCCTTCAGCGTGTAGCCGCGCGCCTCGATCTGCTTCGCGAGTTCGCCTTCGATCGGGTGGTACGGCTCCCAGAAGATCGTGTTCGGCGGCAGCAACTGGTGATGGAAACGCATCGCGCCGACCGCTTCCTTCAACGGCATCTTGAAGTCGTAGATGTTGTTGATCACCTGGAAGATCGACGTGAAGATCCGCGAGCCGCCCGGCGTGCCGATCACCAGCGACACCTTGCCGTCCTTCGTCATGATCGTCGGCGACATCGACGACAGCGGGCGCTTCTTCGGTTCGATCGCGTTCGCGTCGCTGCCGACCACGCCGAACATGTTCGCAACGCCCGGCTTCGCGGAGAAGTCGTCCATCTCGTCGTTCAGCACGATGCCCGTGCCGTCGGCGATCACGCCCGAGCCGAAATAGCCGTTGACCGTGTACGTGTTCGACACCGCGTTACCCCACTTGTCGACCACCGAGAAGTGCGTCGTTTCGGCCTTCTCCGGCATCGTCGTGCCGAGGCCCGGCTGCACGCTCTTCGTGTCCGACGGCTCCTTCGGGTTGACCTCGGCCGCGCGCTTCGCGATGTACGCGTCGTCGGTCAGCTGCGCGATCGGCACCTTGTAGAAGTCGGGATCGCCGAGATACTGCGCCCGATCGGCGAACACGCGCTTCTCGATTTCCGCGACGAGGTGGATGTACTGCGGCGAGTTGAGCTTCACGCCCTCGAAGTCCTGCTTCAGGTCGGCTTTCATCTTCAGCAACTGCACGAGGCCGATGCCGCCGGAGCTCGGGGGCGGCGCGGTGATCACGTCATAGCCGTTCCACTTCGCCTGCACCGGCTGGCGCCACACCGCGCGGTACTGCGCGAGATCCTCGGTCGTGATCAGCCCGTTGCCGTCGCCGGTCTTCATCGAAGCAGCGATCAGTTCGGCCGTCTTGCCCTTGTAGAAGCCTTCAGCGCCGCCGTTCGCGACGCGCGTCAGCACGTCGGCGAGATCGGCCTGCTTGAAGTTCACGCCGGCCTTCAGCCCGGAGAAGTACTTGTCGAAGTTGGTCTTGCCGCCGAACTCCTTCGAGGCGTCGACGCCGCGCTGCGCCAGTTGCTCGTCGACGACGAAGCCGTCGCGCGCGTAGTGGATCGCCGGCGCGAGCACCTGCTTCCACTTCAGCTTGCCGAAACGCTTCTGCGCTTCCCACATGCCCGCGACCGTGCCCGGCACGCCGACCGCGCGCGGGCCGTACAGGCTCATGCCCTTGACGACGTTGCCGTCCTTGTCGAGGTACATGTCCTTCGTCGCGGCGAGCGGCGCGCGCTCGCGGTAATCGATGAAGTACGGCTTGCCGTCCTTGTAGATCGTCATGAAGCCGCCGCCGCCGATGTTGCCGGCTTCCGGGTACGTGACGGCGAGCGTGAATGCGATCGCGACGGCCGCGTCGATCGCGTTGCCGCCTTCCTTGAAGATCCGCTCCGCGGCATCCGCGCTGTACTTGTCGGCCACGGCCACCGCGGAGCTCGTCAGGATCGCGGGCTGCGGCCCTTTCGCGTAGGCGGGCGCATTCGGCAGAAAGCCGATGCCGGCCACCGTCGCCAGCACGGCGGCGGATGATTTGAAGCGATTCAGCGTAGTCATTGCATGTCCCCCATGTGGATCTCTGTCAGGCACGACGAGCACCTGATCCGTGGATGGCCGCTGGCGCGCCGACGGCCATATGCCGGCTTCGTAGTATAGAGGGACAAAAAGGGTCGAACACGC
This sequence comes from Burkholderia sp. BCC0419, assembly GCF_902830285.1. NCBI lineage: Bacteria > Pseudomonadati > Pseudomonadota > Betaproteobacteria > Burkholderiales > Burkholderiaceae > Burkholderia > Burkholderia sp. BCC0419. Next base: position 1,071,128 of record NZ_CADESR010000001.1, on the reverse strand, counting down.
GGCGGCGGCGAACGCGTGCCGGTTGTGCGCGCGCGGTCACGTTGCAGCGCCGCGACGCACACGGGGATCGTTCGACATCGCCTGCGACGCGCGCCATCGCGCAACGCACAAAACCGAAAGTTGCGAACCACGCGGCAGCCCCCGCAGCGCGTGAAAAAAAATCTGCGAAGGACCCACCCGCGGCACAGGCCGATCTGCGAAGATAGCGCCCCGCTTCCGCGCCGCACCATCGTTTCGTGCGCGCGCCGCTTCACGTTGCTTCGTCTCGCTCCCTATGGCATCACACAATGCGCATCACGCGTCCGGCTTCGCGGCCGGCGTCGTCGCCGCCGTCCTCGTCGCGCAAACCGGCGCAACCGGCCCGTGGCACTCGGGCATGCTCGCCGCGTTCGCGGCGGGCGTCGCGGGCGGCACCGCGCCCGACTGGCTCGAAGTCGCATGGTGGAGCCGCAAGCGCCGCCTGTGGATCACGCATCGCACCATCACGCACTGGGGTATCGGCTGGGTCGCGCTGCTCGCGCTCGGCTGGCACGGGCTCATCCATCATCCGCATCCGCTGTGGGCCGCGCCGCTGTTCGGCTTCGCCTGCGGCGGCGTGATGCACCTGCTCGCCGACTGGCCCAATCCGCTCGGCGTACCGTGGATCTGGCGGCGCCATTCGCTCAACCTGTGGAACAGCGGGCATTGCGACCTGATCGTGGTGGCCGCCGCCTGGGGCGGCACGCTGTGGCTCGCGCAGTCGCTGTGGTCGCGTGCGCCGCTGATCGAACACTGGCTCGGCTGGCTGCATCGCGTCTAGTTGCAATTCGACACAATTCGGCACGCGATCGGCGTGCCGACGCGCACGCAACTTTCCGTCCATTGAAAGCGCGGTGCAGGCCCCCATCTGAATCTGAAGCGTCAGCACGCAGGCCCGGCACGCACCCGCGACGTCTGGCACACTGACGATTCGATTCGCGTGCGATGCATCCGCACGCTCGCACCCTATTTCAACGCTCCGATGGACGTCACAGCTACCCGCCCTGCCGCCCGTGCGCTCGACGTGTTCCACCCGGCCGTCGCCGCGTGGTTCCGCCGCACGTTCGCCGCGCCGACCGGCGCGCAGGCGCTCGCGTGGCCGCACATCAAGGCCGGCCGCTCCACGCTCGTCGCCGCGCCGACCGGTTCCGGCAAGACGCTCACCGCGTTCCTGTGCGCGCTCGACGATCTGGTGCGCGATGCGCTCGCGCACGACGGCACGCTGCCCGACGCGACGCTGGTCGTCTACGTATCGCCGCTGAAGGCGCTGTCGAACGACATCCACGTGAACCTCGATGCCCCGCTCGCCGGCATCGCCGAATCGCTCGCGCAACTCGGCCTGCCGGTGCCGGCGATCCGCACCGCGGTACGCACCGGCGACACGACGCAGGCCGAGCGCGCCGCGCTGCGCAAGCGCGCGCCGCACATCCTCGTCACGACACCCGAATCGCTGTACGTGCTGCTGTCGTCCACGTCGGGGCGGCAGATGCTGTCGAACGTGCGCTCGGTCATCGTCGACGAAATCCATGCGCTTGCATCGTCCAAGCGCGGCAGCCATCTCGCGCTGTCGCTCGAACGCCTCGACGCGCTGACCGGGCGCGCGCTGCCGCGCATCGGGCTGTCGGCCACGCAAAAGCCGATCGACGCGGTCGCGCGCTTCCTCGTCGGCGGGCCGGCCGACGCGCCGCGCGACTGCACGATCGTCGACACCGGCCACACCCGCGAGCGCGATCTCGCGCTCGAACTGCCGAACGTGCCGCTCGAGCCGGTGATGGCCACCGACGTGTGGGAACAGGTGTACGACCGCATCGCCGGGCTCGCGGCCGCGCATCGTACGACGCTGGTGTTCGTCAACACGCGGCGCACCGCCGAGCGCATGGCGCGCCATCTCGCCGACCGGCTCGGCAAGGACACGATCGCCGCGCATCACGGCAGTCTCGCGAAGGAGCACCGCTTCGACGCCGAGCAGCGCCTGAAGCGCGGCGAACTGAAACTGCTCGTCGCGACCGCGTCGCTCGAACTCGGCATCGACATCGGCGACGTCGATCTCGTCTGCCAGGTCGGCTCGCCGCGCGGCATCGCGCCGTTCCTGCAACGCGTCGGCCGCTCGGGCCACCATGTCGGCGGCGTGCCGAAGGGACGGCTGTTTCCGCTGTCGCGCGACGAGCTGGTCGAATGCGCGGCGCTGCTCGACTGCGTGCAACGCGGCGAACTCGATGCGCTGCGGATTCCCGAAGCGCCGCTCGACGTGCTCGCGCAGCAGATCGTCGCCGAAGTCGCGTGCACGGAATGGCAGGAAGACGCGCTGTACGCGAGCTTCACGCGCGCCGCGCCGTACGCCCGGCTGACGCGCGAGCGCTTCGACGAAGTGATGAAGATGCTCGCCGAGGGGTTCACGAGCCGTCGCGGCGTGCGCGGCGCGTACCTGCACCGCGACGTGGTCGGCGGCACCGTGCGCGGCCGCCGCAACGCGATGATGACCGCGACCACCTCCGGCGGCACGATCCCCGACATGGCCGACTACGCGGTGCTGCTCGAACCGCAGGGCATCCAGGTCGGCACCGTCAACGAGGATTTCGCGATCGAGAGCCTGGCCGGCGACGTGTTCCAGCTCGGCAACCAGTCGTACAGGATCATTCGCGTGGAAACGGGCCGCGTGCGCGTCGAGGATGCGCAAGGTCAATCGCCGAGCATTCCGTTCTGGCTCGGCGAGGGGCTCGGGCGCAGCGACGAACTGTCGGCGGCGGTCGGCCGGCTGCGCGCGCGGCTCGACGGGCTGTTCGCCGAAGGTGATCGTCATACGGATGCCGCTGGACGCAAGCCCGCGAGCGGCGACGCGGCCGGCAAGACGGGCACGCGCGACAATGCAAGGAAACGCGCGGAAGCGGAAGCCGGTGCCGTGACCGATGCGCGAAGCAATGCTGGCGGCACAGCGAGCGGCACAGCGGAAAGCCGCCTCGCGCCCGCGTTGCGCTGGCTCGTCGACGATCTCCGCCTGTCGCCCGATGCCGCGCGCCAGATCGCCGACTACCTCGCCCGCACCCGCGCCGCACTCGGCGCCTTGCCGACACAGGACACGCTCGTGATGGAGCGTTTCTTCGACGAATCGGGCGGCACGCAGCTCGTGATCCATTCGCCGTTCGGCAGCCGGATCAACCGCGCATGGGGGCTCGCGCTGCGCAAGCGCTTCTGTCGCAACTTCAACTTCGAACTGCAGGCCGCCGCGACCGACGACGCGATCATCCTGTCGCTGTCGCTCGCGCACAGCTTCGCGCTCGACGAAGTGTGGCGCTACCTGCGTTCGGCCAGCGCCGAGCACGTGCTGACCCAGGCGCTGCTCGACGCGCCGATGTTCGGCGTGCGCTGGCGCTGGAATGCGACGACCGCGCTCGCGCTGCCGCGCTTCACCGGCGGCCGGCGCACCGCGCCGCAACTGCAGCGGATGAAGAGCGACGACCTGCTCGCGACGGTGTTCCCCGATCAGGTCGCGTGCCTCGAGAACGTCGTCGGCGAACGCGAGATTCCGCATCATCCGCTCGTCGACCAGACGCTCGACGATTGCCTGCACGACGCGATGGATACCGACGGCTGGCTCGCGCTGCTGCGCCGGATCGAAAGCGGCGCGATCGAACTCATCGCGCGCGACTTGCCCGCGCCGTCGCCGCTCGCGGCCGAGATCCTGAACGCGAAGCCCTACGCGTTCCTCGACGATGCGCCGCTCGAAGAGCGCCGCACGCAGGCCGTGCAGTCGCGCCGCTGGAGCGATCCCGAATCGGCCGACGATCTCGGCGCGCTCGACGCCGACGCGATCGACGCGGTGCGCGACGAAGCGTGGCCGCTGGTGCGCGACGCCGACGAAATGCACGATGCGCTGCTCACGCTCGCCTGCGTCGCCGACAGCGAGGCGCACGCCCACGCAGGCTGGCCCGAGCGACTCGCGGAACTCGCGGAACGCCGCCGCGCGACGAAACTCGCGACGCCGGGCGGCGCCGCGCTGTGGGTGCCGGTCGAACGGCTCGTCTGCGTGCGCGCGCTGCACCCCGACGCCCGCGCGACACCCGCGCTCAAGGTGCCGGCCGCGTGCGCGCAGCCGTGGGAAGCCGATGCGGCGCTCGTCGACGTGATCCGCGCGCGGCTCACCGGCTTCGGGCCGCTCACGCTCGATGCGATCGCCGCGCCGCTCGGCTTGCCGCCCAAGTCGATCGCGACGGCGCTCGCGGCGCTGGAGCGCGAAGGCTACGTGATGCGCGGCCGCTTCACGCCGGGCGCGACGACCGACGAATGGTGCGAACGCCATCTGCTCGCGCGCATTCATCGCTATACGGTGAAGCGGCTGCGTCGCGAGATCGAACCGGTCGAACGCGCCGATTTCATGCGCTTCCTGTTCCACTGGCAGCACCTGACGCCCGACACGCGCGGCACCGGCCGCGATGCGCTGGCGGCCGTGGTCGAACAGCTCGAAGGCTACGAGGCCGCGGCGAGCGCGTGGGAAGACGCGCTGCTGCCCGCGCGGCTAACGGACTACACGGCAGGCGGCCTCGACGAGCTGTGCCGCTCGGGCAAGCTGGTGTGGACCCGCATCGGCGTGCCGGCGCGCGCGGCCGGCACGCCCGTGAAGACGACGCCGATCGTGCTGTTGCCGCGCCGCCATCTTTCCGCGTGGCAGGCGCTGCGCGATCCCGATGCGCAGCCGGCACTGTCCGCGCGCGCCACGCAGGTGCGCGACGCGCTCGCCGCGCACGGCGCGATGTTCTTCGACGCATTGCTCGACGACCTGCACATGCTACCCATCGAACTCGAACAGGCGCTCGGCGAACTCGTGTCGGCCGGCCTCGTCAATGCGGACAGTTACGCGGGCCTGCGCGCGCTGCTGAAGCCGGCCGTCAAGCGCAGCGCGACCTATGCACCGCGTACGCGACGCGGCGGCGCGCTGATCGGCGGGATGGACGACGCCGGCCGCTGGGCGCTCGTGCAGCGTCAGGCACCGCCGGACGACGACGCGCCCGCACCGAAACGCGGCCCGGCCACGACCGATCCCGACGCGCTCGAACATATCGTGTGGACGCTGCTGCGCCGCTACGGCGTCGTGTTCTGGCGGCTGCTCGAACGCGAAGCCGACTGGCTGCCGAGCTGGCGCGAGCTCGTGCGCGTGCTGCAGCGTCTCGAAGCACGCGGCGAGATTCGCGGCGGTCGCTTCGTCGCCGGGCTCGCGGGCGAGCAGTTCGCGCTGCCCGAAGCCATCCCGATCCTGCGCGAACTGCGGCGGCAACCGGGCGATGGGCAGTACATATGCGTGACGGGTGCCGACCCATTGAACCTCGCCGGCACGCTGCTGCCCGGCGACAAGGTGCCGGCGCTGGCCGGCAACCGCGTGCTGTTCCGCGACGGCGTGCCCGTCGCATCGCTGGTCTCGGGTACGTTCCACTACGCGCCCGACCTGTCGCCCGCCGCGCGCGAGGACGCGCGCCTGCGGCTCGCGCGGTCCTGCTGACATCGGCTGACACGGTCGCGGCACCCGACTACTAATCGCCGGGCCGCGCGGACGCCATCGTTCGGGTAGCATCGAACGATCGACCGCAAAGGCTTCCGCGCCTCGCCTACACAAAACAAGACTTCCGGAGACTGCCGCTCATGCCTTCGCATGCCGATTCGCCCGCTGCCCATCACGCGGGTTCGCTGACCATTTTCCAGGGCGCCGCGCTCTATATCGGCGCGGTGCTCGGCACCGGCGTGATCGCGCTGCCCGCGCTCGCCGCCGAAGTCGCGGGGCCGGCCTCGCTGCTCGCATGGGCGGCGCTCGTCGTGCTGTCCGGGCCGCTCGCCGCCACCTTCGCCGCACTCGGCGCGCGCTATCCCGATGCGGGCGGCGTGTCGACCTACGCGCGGCGCGCATTCGGCCCGAAGGCCGCGGCCATCGTCGGCTGGTGCTTCTATTTCGCGGTGCCGGCCGGCGCGCCGGCCGCCGCGATGTTCGGCGGCGCATACGTCGCGGCCGTCACGGGCGGCGGGCACACGACGATCATCGTCACGGCCGCCGCGCTGATCGCGACCGTGTCGGCCGCGAACGCGTTCGGCGTCACCGTATCGGGCCGCATGCAACTGGTGTTGTCGGCGCTGCTGGTCGCGCTGCTGCTTGCCGCGGTGCTTGCGTCCGCACCGCATGCCCGCACCGCGAACCTGCATCCGTTCGCCCCGCACGGCTGGCTCGCGGTCGGCGAGGCCGCGGCGCTGCTCGTGTGGAGCTTCGCCGGCTGGGAAGCGATCACGCATCTCGCGGCCGAATTCCGCCGGCCCGCGCACGACATGCCGCGCTCGGCCGGCATCGCGGTCGTGGTCGTCGGGCTCCTGTATCTGTCGGTCGCCGCCGCGAGCGTGACGGTGCTCGGGCCTTCCGCGGGCGCATCGGGCGCGCCGCTCGCCGAACTGATCGCGGGCGGCATCGGCGGCCATGCGCAGGTGCTGGCGGCGGCCGCTGCGCTGCTGCTCACGCTCGGCACGATGAACGCGTATTTCGCGGGCGCGGCAAAACTCGGGGCCGCGCTCGGACGCGACGGCGCCCTACCCGCATGGCTCGCGCAGGGCAGCCAGGTCGGCGGCGTGCCGCGCCGCAGCCTCGGTGTGATCGCCGTGCTCGCGGCCATCGCGCTGGCCGCCACGACGCTGTCGGACGTCGGACCGAAGCCGCTCGTGCTCGTGACGTCCGGATGTTTCGTGATGGTGTACGGGCTCGGCGCGGCGGCCGCGCTGAAACTGCTGCCGCGTGGCGGCATCGCGTACCGCTGCGCGTGGATTTCGCTGATTGCGGTCGCCGGGCTGTTCACGACGACCGGATGGTATTTCCTGTGCCCGCTGCTGCTCGCGGGCGGCGCACTGCTTTATCTGCAGGTCACCGGCCCGCGTCAATGACCCGGCATGCGCCCGCGGGCCGACGCCCGCCTGCTCGCCGCACCCGTCGCGCGAACCATCGCGTCGGTCCGGCCGCGCGCCGTTGGTTCGCGCCGGTCAGGCCGGCACCAGCTCGAAGCTGAGGCGTTTGCCCAGCGCGGCGGCCGCGCTCGCGAGCGTCGCCAGTGTGAGGCTCGTATCGGTTTCGTCGAGCAGACGGTTGAGTGCGGCGCGGCTAGTTTTCATCCGCGCGGCCATCGCGGTTTTCGTGATGTGCTGCGCCTTCATTTCCTGCCCGATCTGCCACGCGATCACGCGCTTGATCGCGGTGGCGGTGGCCGCTTCGAGATTGCCGTCCGCTTCGAGGAAGGTATCGAAATCGCTGCCGATATGCGGATTGTTCGTGGTCGTCATGTCGTACTCCAGGTGCATGGCGTTGCCGGCTGCCCGACCGTCGGAGACGGTGCGTTCCGGCGCAACCGGGGAATTCAGATGGCGTGCGTCAGCGCTTTCAGGCGCGCGACGGTGACGTCGAGATCGTCCGACGGCGTGGCCCGCGACTGCTTGAAGAAGCCGTGCAGCAGCACCATCGTGTCGCCGACAACCGTGAACAGCACGCGCGCGCTTCGCCCCGGCACCGTCACGCGGATCTCCCACAGATCCTTCGCCATCTTCCGGACCAGCGGCATGCCGAGCGGCCAGCCGAGTTGAACGGTCTTGATCTCTTCGCCGATCGCCCTTCGCTCCGCTTGCCCGAGCGCGTTGAGCCATTCGCGCACCGGCTCGTGGCCGCGGGCCGTCCGGAAGAACCGCACGCCGAGCGTGACCTGAATCTGCTGTCTCGCCATCGTCTTGTCGTCCATCGTATCAAAAACGGTACGATATGCCAAGCACCCCGACGATGGCTACTGACCGAATGGCCAATCCTTCGGCAAGAAAGGAGATCGGGCCCGGCATGTCGCCAGGCCCGGTGGATCAGCGCTTGCCGCGAGCGGGCTTGCGCGCCGCGCGTGGCGCCCGGTGCGGACGCGCATCGCCGAACCGCGACCGCGCGATGTCGCGCACCGCGTCGATCAGCGTCCGCGCGACCGGCGACGGCTGCGCATCGGTACGCAGCACGAGCCCGACCGGCTCGTCGGTGCCCGCCGACGGCAGCGGCAGGCGCGCCAGCGCGCCGGCCGACAGATCGTGCTCGGCCGCATAGAGCGGCACGAACCAGACCGCGTCGTTCTCGAGCGCCAGCGCGCGCGCAACCGATACCGACAGCACCTCGATGAACGAATCCAGCGGCGGCGCGCCGCATGCGCCGAGCAGTTGCTCGGCGGACTGGCGGATCAACGTGCCGAACGGCGGCAGCACGACCGGATAGCGCGCCAGCTCGGCGGCCGGCGCCGCGCTCGCGAGCAGCGGATGCCCGGCGCGCACGACCGCGACGAGCGGCTCGTTGTACAACTGCTCGAACGCGAGCCCGATCATCCGCTCGGGCTCCGACAGCCGGCCGATCGCGCATTCGATCGCCCCCGATTTCAGACGCTCGAGCAGCTCGGCGTTCGCGGCCGTCGCGATCCGCACGACGATGCGCGGCCAGCGCGCGGTCAGCGCCTTCATCAAGGCCGGCGCGAGCGAGGCCGCGACGGTCGGCAGCATGCCTATTTCCAGCGTCGCGGCGGCGGCCCCGCCCTCGCGCGCCAGCAGCCCGACGCCCTGCCGCAGCGCCAGCACGCACGCATTCGCGTGCGGCATGAACAGTTGCGCTTCGCGGGTGGGCTGCGCGCCGTGCCGCCCGCGCTCGAACAGCTTCACGCCGAGGATCGCCTCCAGCTCGGCGATCGTCTTCGACACAGCCGGTTGCGTGATCGACAGGCTTTCGGCCGCCTTCTGCACGCCGCCCAGCTGCGCGACCGCGAGAAAACACTGCAGGTGCCGGAATTTGACGCGGCCGTCGGCGATACGGTTATTCATAACGGGTGGTTATGTGAATGACGATGAATCGCCATTTTGCATAACTTTCCGGAAAGGCCCAAGCGTTCGGGACGACGTCATGCATGGCGCCGCAGCGCGTGGAATCCCGTCGGCTCCCAGATCCGTTTCGCGATCAGCAGGGCCGTGCCGTGCTTTTGCCCGAGCGGCGCGGACGACGACTCCGCATGCAGCGCCGCCGCCTTGCTGCTCAGCCGCCGCAGTTCCTGTTCGAGCTCCGCGGCGGCCGCGTCCGTCAGCATCCCTTGCAGGAACGTCATCGTCTCGCCCGGGCCGTCGAAGCGGCTGCCGAGAAAATCGTCGAGCACGTGCGCATGGAAGTAGCGGCGGATCGGCCCGCCCGGCAGCCAGTCGAAATCGCGCGCGACGCGCACGCGAATCCGGTCGCCGGGCAGCAGCGCGATCACGTTCATCCGGTCGAGCATCAGCAGATATTTCACGCACTCGGCCTGCGTGACGCGATAGGCCGACACGATGTCCTGCACGGTCCAGTAGTTGATCGCGCAGACGGCGACCAGCAGCAACTTCTCGTCCGACACGAGCAGCGCCTCCTGCTGCTCGGTCAGCACGCGCAGGCGCGGCGCGGACGCCGACGCTTCCTGCACGAGCTCGGCGAGCGTATAGCCGAGCAGCTGCGCGATCTCCGCGACGCGCTCCAGCGTGAAGCGGCCGCTCGCGAACAGCCGCTTCACGCTCGTCTCGGAAACATCGAGCGCACGCGCGACGTCCCGGTAAGTCATTCCCTGCGCCTTCAACTGGCGCTTCAGCGTTTCGATGAGTTGAGCGGTCTCGGTCATATTGGTATCAAAAAATGATGCTCGAGGTCGGATATTAGGCTACTCGCGCATCCGCATCAGCACTTTTGGTTACTTGTCTGCATAATCCGCTCCGTCCTGTCACACAACGACGGAGCCGAAATGACCGCCCGAATCGACACAGCCACCTGCGAACCGCACCACGCCGCCCCGCGCGATGCACGCGACACCGATCGCATGATGCCGCTCGCCACCTTGCGCACGCTGGCCGCCGGCGCGCATGTCGGCGATCTCGTGTTCATCCGCGAGCCGGCCGGTGCGCCGGATGCCGCGGCCGGCTCGGCGGGCGCCTGGGCCAATCGCTTCGGCATCGTCGTCGATACGTCGGGCGACGAACCCGTGATCGCCGAGTCCACCGCGTTCGCGTGGACGAAGCTCACGCCGCTGTCGCGCTTCGTCGCCCGTACCGACGGCGGACGCATCGCACTGGCGCGCCGCGTCGCGGCAGCGTCGGCCGACGCGCAGCGCCACGTCCATGCGCTGGCCGAACAGCGAATCGATGCGCTGCTCGGCAGTCGCTTCAACCTGCGCGCGCGGCGCGGCTTCTGCGCGCAGTACGTGACCGAGGTGCTCGGCGCCGGCCACGCGTCGACACCGTCGGCCCTGCTGCGCAGCGGCACGCTGGCGCTCGAATTCGACGGGATCGTCTTCGATCCCCGCCATCCATGACGACGGGCACGCTCGGGGAGACCGGATAACAACGAGAACGAAAGACAAAAAAGCAGCGACGGGCTGGCTGGAGGGCCGTGCACGGGGTCGTCACCGACGACGCGAAGCCCGATCGCTTTTTTCCGCCGGACAGGCTTCCTGTCCGGCGGAATTTTCATTTGGGGGACCAACATAACGAACGGTTATGCGATACGCGAAAAAAGGTCATTTTGCATAACTTTCCGGATTGGCTACAGTCGTGCCATCCACTTCGCGAAATACCTACAAGGAGACGCCCGATGGATTCCCCCACGATCCTCACGCCGCGCGACTGGCCGTCGCATCCGGCCTATGTTCACCCCGAGTACCGTTCGTCCGTGAAGCGCGGCCCGACCCGCCCGCTGATCCCGCTGAAGGAGAAGCTGCGCGACCAGTACGCGCCCGTCTACGGCGCGGAGGATCTCGGCGCGCTCGACCACGACCTGACGAAGAACGCCGTGAAGAACGGCGAGCCGCTCGGCGAGCGGATGGTCGTCACCGGCCGCGTGCTCGACGAAGGCGGCAAGCCCGTGCGCAACACGCTCGTCGAGGTGTGGCAGGCCAACGCGGCCGGCCGCTACGTGCACAAGGTCGACCAGCACGACGCGCCGCTCGACCCGAACTTCCTCGGCGCGGGCCGCTGCCTGACCGACGACGAAGGCCGCTACCGCTTCCTGACGATCAAGCCCGGCGCGTATCCGTGGGGCAACCATCCGAACGCGTGGCGCCCGAATCACATCCACTTCTCGCTGTTCGGCGACTACTTCGGCTCGCGTCTCGTCACGCAGATGTACTTCCCCGGCGATCCGCTGCTCGCGTACGACCCGATCTTCCAGGGCACGCCGGAAGCCGCGCGCGATCGCCTGATCTCGCGCTTCTCGATGGACATCACCGAAGAAGGCTATGCGCTCGGCTACGAATTCGACATCGTGCTGCGCGGCCGCGACGCCACCCCGATGGAGCGCTGAACCATGACGACGCTGAAGCAAACCCCTTCGCAGACGGTCGGCCCGTACTTCGCGTACGGCCTGTGCCCGCAGCAATACGACTACGACCTGAAAAGCCTGTTCACGCCGACGATCGCCGCCGCGCACGCCGAAGGCGAGCATGTGCTGCTGGTCGGGCAGGTGTTCGACGGCGACGGCAACGTGGTTGGCGACGCGGTGCTCGAATTCACGCAAGTGGACGGCGCGGGCCGCTATCCCGCGTCGCGCGACGACATCGCGAAATCCGGCTTCACGGGCTTCGCGCGGGTCGGCACGGGCACCGACCCGCAGCAGCGCTTCGTCGTCGAGACGGTGAAGCCGGGCCGCGTCGCCGCCGACGAGGCGCCGCACATCAACGTGACCGTGATGATGCGCGGCATCCTGACCCACGCGTTCACGCGCGTGTACTTCGACGACGAAGCCGCCGCGAACGCGGTCGACCCTGTGCTGAACGCGGTGCCGGCCGAGCGCCGCGCGACGCTCGTCGCGAAACGCGACGCGCAGCCGGGCCGCCCGGTCGTCTACCGCTTCGACATCCGCATGCAGGGGCCGGAAGAAACCGTGTTCTTCGACGTTTGATGCGTACGCCGGCGCGCGCCGGCTTCGTGAGCGACTGCACCATCGTATGGCGCGATACCGACAGGCATCGCGCCATACGGCGTTTTGGGCTCGCGTCACCCTCATTCGATGGTGCGCCGCATCATGACCCGTAGCGGCTGCGGACGCCTATCCTCATCGACTTCTCGCCCCGATATCCAACGCGCCATTGAAGCGCATGCTGCGACAGCACATCAATCGTCGGGCCGACACGATATCGTTTGCGCGTTATGCGGCGTATTCTTCGTTATTCGTAACGAGCCGGAAGAATTGAATCGTATGAAGCAACAATGACATGAATCATGTGCGACGCTACCCGACGGGCGGCCCGCGCATTTTTTCAGACCGAGTGCCTTTAAACGCGTCTGGCCGAAGTTGGCGGACGCGTATTTTTTTGCGACGCGGCCCGCGCAGAGCTAGCGACGCATCTCCAGATAGCGGCTCGGCGTGTCGCCCAGAATGCGGCGAAATGCCGACGTGAATGCGCTCGCGCTCGCGTAGCCGAGATCGAGCGCGACGCGCGTCACCGGCTGCCCGTCGGTCAGGCGCGAAATCGCCGCGAGCATGCACACCTGCTGGCGCCAGGCGGCAAAACTCACGCCCGTCTGCGCGCGGAACTGGCGCGTAAACGTGCGCCGGCTCACGCCCGCGTCGGCCGCGACCCGATCGAGATCGGCGTCGATCGACGGCGCCGCGAACAGATGCCGGCACACCTTCGCCAGCCGTGCGTCGGCCGGCAACGGCGCATGCAGCGACAGGCGCGGCATCGTCGCGATTTCGGCGACCAGCAGATCCATCAGCTTGCCCGCGCGACCGTCGACGTCGTACATGGCCGGCAGGTCGACCGCCTCGTCGATCAGTTGCCGCAGCAGCGACGACACGCCATACACGCCGCACTGGGTGGGCAGCCCGACCGCCTGCGCGGCGTCGGCAGACACGAATGCGTTGAGCATCGTGACCGGCCCGGTCATCGTCATTTCGTGCCGCACGCCGGCCGGCACCCAGCACGCGCGCTGCGGCGGCACCAGCCAGCGCCCGTGCGGCGTGGACACGCTGATCGTGCCGCGCGACGCGAATGCGAATTGCCCGCGCACGTGCGCGTGATCCGGAAACGTCGTGCCCGCCGCAAATTCGTTGGCGAGCACGACCACGCTCCGGGGAATGTGTTCGTAGGGATCTAGCAGCGTATTTCTCACGGCCCGAATTCCATCATCAATGACCCGATATCGAAGGTGGCCCGCCCCGTCGCGCGATCGGCCGACCGGCCGCGCACCGGCGGCATCGTCGCGGCACGCATCACCGCAGCATGAACGACATCGCCGACAGGCTGTTCAGCGTGCGCACCGCGTGTTCGACCGACGGCCCGTCGAACCGCAGTGTCACCGCATCGACGCGCTCGAGCGACGGCAGCACGCAGAACAGGTCGGCGAGCGCGGCCGTCTGCACGCGCAGCGTGCAAGCGGCCGGCGCGGGCCGATGGGCGCCCGCGCGCCGGCCGGACGACAGCGCATGCGCGACCGTTTCCCGTGCGGCGGTCGCGATCCGCGCGCACGACGCGGACGGCGTGAGCGTCTCGCCGCTGGATGCGCCGCCGGCCGTCTTGACCGTCTCGAAACGCGCGTCCGGAAACAGCGGCTGCGTTTCCTCGGCGAATACGTCGTCGCCCGTCGCGAGCGCGACATGCGCGCCGTATTCGTGCGCCAGCGCCCCGTACAGTCCGGCTTCGCCGAGCTCGACGCCGTTCAGCCACACCTGCGTGAACGCAAAGCCGTTGATCGTGTGCGCGAGCACGCCGCGTGTCTGCGATTTCGCGTGATAGCCGATCATGAACACGAGATCGGGCTGCTGTTCGAGGCCCGCCATCATCCCGAGCGTGCGCGGCTTGCCGAGCACGACGCGCGCCCGCGCATCGAGCCCGTCGGGCAGCAGGTTGCGAAAGCCGCCATGCGAATCGTTGACCCAGACGGCCTGCGCACCGCCGGCGAACGCGCCTTCGATCGCCGCGTTCGCCTCGGCGGTCATCCAGCGGCGCGCCCGCTCGTATTCCGGATTGCCGGCACGCGTCTGCTCGGTCGCGAATACGCCGGCGACACCCTCGATGTCGGTCGAGATCAGGATCTTCATGACAGGGTCGATCGTCCTTCGTTGTCTTCGTTGAACAGCCAGTCGAGATCGGGCACCGCGTCGCGCAGCGATGGCCGCACGTGGCCGTCGCGCCCGGCGACCGTTACCGCTTGCAGCAAGGCGTCGGCGATCGCGTGCTCGACGCTTTCGGCCGCGGCCATGAACAGCGGATCGAGCGCCGCATCGGCCACGAGGGCCGGCAGCGCGATCGTCGATGCATCGTGCGCGATCGTGTAGGCGGTCGAGAAGGCGAGCGCGAGGTCGCCGCTGCCGTGCCCGTAGACGGAGCCCGTGCGAGCCAGCCCGGCCCCCGCGCGGCGCGCGAGCCGCGACAACTGCCGCGCGTCGAGCGGCGCATCGGTGGCCAGCAACAGGATGATCGAGCCCTGCTCGGGCGGCGCCGTGTGGGCGGCTTCGGCCGCGCGCCGTTGCGCGACGATGCGCCCGAGCGGCACGCCGCCGAGCGTCAGCATCGGCAGCCGGCCGAAATTCGCGAGCACGAGCGCGCCGACCGTATACGGCCGGCCGGCCGCGACGGCCACGCGCGATGCGGAACCGATCCCGCCTTTCAGGTCGAAGCACGACATCCCGCGCCCGGCGCCCACCGCGCCGCGTGCGACGTCGCGCGACGCCGTGCGGCATGCGTCGTCGTAATGCGCGGCGGTGACCGCGAATGCCTGGAGATCGTTCAGGTAACCGTCGTTGCACTCGAACACGAGCGGATTGACGGTCGGCCAGTCGCGGCCGATCCGCGGATTCGCCGCGATCGCCGCGCGGATCTGCGCGTGCGCGACCGCGCCGACGCCGAACGTATTGGTCAGCGCGATCGGCGTATCGAGCGAGCCGAGTTCGTCGACCTGCACGAGCCCGACGCTCTTGCCGAAACCGTTGATCACGGCCGCGCCCGCCGGCACCTTGCTGCGGTACACGTCGCCCGGATGCGGCTTCACCACCGTCACGCCCGTCTGCACGTTGCCGGCATCGAGCGTGCAATGGCCGACCGTCACGCCCGGCACGTCGGCGATCGTGCCGCGCGGCCCGGCCGGCAGCGTCTCGCTCCACATCGGGACTGCTCGCATCAACGGCGCTCCAGCTTCGGGTCGAGCGCGTCGCGCAGCCCGTCGCCGAGCAGGTTGAACGCGAGCACGGTCAGGAAGATCGCGAGGCTCGGGAACACCGCGATGTGCGGCGCCGTCACCATGTCCGCGCGCGCCTCGTTGAGCATCGCACCCCACTCCGGCGTCGGCGGCTGCGCGCCGAGCCCGAGGAACGACAGGCTCGCGGCAGTGATGATCGACGTGCCGATCCGCATCGTGAAGTAGACGACGACCGACGACACGGTGCCCGGCAGGATGTGCCGCATGATGATCGTCCAGTCGGACGCGCCGATGCTGCGCGCGGCCTCGACGTAGGTCATGTGCTTGAGCATCAGCGTGTTGCCGCGCACGAGCCGCGCGAACGCCGGGATGCTGAAGATCGCGACCGCGCAGATCACGTTGACCATCCCGTTGCCGAGGATCGCGACCACGCCGATCGCAAGCAGGATGCCCGGAAACGCGAACAGCACGTCGGCGACGCGCATCGTGATGCGGTCCCACCAGCCTTCGTAATAGCCGGCGAGCAGCCCGAAGAACGTGCCGATCACCGCGCCGAGCGCAACCGAGAAGAAGCCGGCCGCGAGCGAGATGCGCGTACCCGCGATGATCCGGCTGAAGATGTCGCGGCCGAGCGAGTCGACGCCGAACCAGTGCATGGCCGACGGCCCCGCGTTCAGCGCGTCGTAGTCGAAATAGTTCTCCGGATCGAACGGCACGATGTGCGGGCCGACAAAGGCCAGCACGACGAGCGCCAGCACGAAGCCGCCCGCGACCAGCGCGACGGTCTGCTTGCGGAACTTGCGCCAGAATTCGCGCCACGGCGTGCGGATCGCGGTCGATGCGGCCGGCGCCGCGGGCTGGACAGTCGCGTTCATGCTGGCCTCACTTGAACCGGATGGTCGGGTTGATGACCGCGTACAGCACGTCGACGGTCAGGTTGATCAGGATGAATTCCAGCGAGAACAACAGCACGATCGCCTGGATCACCGGGTAGTCGCGCATCGTCACCGCATCGACGAGCAGGCGCCCGAGCCCCGGCCAGTTGAACACGGCCTCGACGACGATCGAGCCGCCGAGCAGGAAGCCGAACTGCAGCCCCATCATCGTGACGACCGGGATCATCGCGTTGCGCAGGCAATGCTTGAGCACGACCATCGGCTCGTGCACGCCCTTCGCGCGCGCGGTGCGCACGAAATCCTCGTTCAGCACCTCGACGAACGACGCGCGCGTGAAGCGCGCCATCACCGCCGCGACCGCGGCGCCGAGCGTCAGCGACGGCAGCACGTAGCTCTTCCACGTGCCGTCCGGCACGACCGGCAGCCAGCCGAGCTTCACCGAGAAGATCTCCATCAGCAGCATGCCGAGCGCGAACGCGGGAAACGAGATGCCCGACACCGCGAGCGTCATCCCGAGACGGTCGGGCCAGCGATTGCGCCACACGGCCGACGCGATCCCGATCGCCATCCCGATCGCCGTCGCCCACACCATGCTGACGAGCGTGAGCAGCAGCGTCGGCATGAAACGTTCGCCGATCTCGGTCGACACCGGCCGCTTGCTGCGCGTCGACATGCCGAAATCGCCGTGCGCGATCTTCACGAAGAAGTTCGCGAACTGGGTCGGCATCGGTTTGTCGAGCCCGAGATCGGTGCGCACGAGCGCGACCGTCGCGTCGTCGGCTTCGGGGCCGGCCGCGAGCCGCGCCGGATCGCCGGGCAGCAGGTGCACGAACAGGAACACCAGCACCGCGACGATCGCGAGCGTGGGCAGCAGGCCGAACAGGCGTTTGACGAGAAAATTCAGCATGGGGCACCGATCGGGTCAACGCGCCGGCGGCTTGCGCCGCCGGCACCGCGTGGCGGGCGAACCGCCGTCATTTCAGCGAGATTTCGTCGAAGTTGAACGAGCCGTCCGGCATCACGTACATGCCCTGCAGGCGCTTGCTGCGTGCGTAGACGATCTTCTCCTGCACGAGGAAGATCCACGGCGCGTCGGTCCAGATCTGCTTCTGCGCATCGGCGTAGAGGGTGGCCTTCTTCGTGCGATCGGTCGTGGTGAGTGCCTGTGCGAGATCGTCGTCGACCAGACCGTTCTTGTAGTACGCCGTGTTGTACAGCTTCGGCGGCGCCGACTCCGAAGCAAGCAGCGGCGACAGTGCCCAGTTCGCCTCGCCGGTCGACGCCGACCAGCCGCTGTAGTACATCCGCACCGGCGCCTTCGCCGGATCCTGCGCACTCTCCACCCGAGCGACCCGCTCGCCGGCCTCGAGCGCCTGTACCTGCACCTTCACGCCGACCTGCGCGAGCTGCTGCTGGACGAACTGGATCAGCTTCTGCGCCGTCGTGTGATTGTAGGCGGACCAGAGCGTCGATTCGAAGCCGTTCGGATAGCCGGCCTCCTTCAACAGCGCACGCGCCTTCGCCGGGTCATACGGCCAGGGCCCGAGTTTCGTTGCGTATTCGACGCCAATCGGCGCAACCCCCGTCTGCGGTGTCGCGTAACCGGCGAACACGACCTTCGCGAGCGCATCCTTGTTGACCGCGTAGTTCAGCGCTTCGCGCACCTTCGGGTTATCGAACGGCTTTTGCCGCGTGTTCAGCGAAATGTAGCGCTGGATGATGGACGGCGCCTCGATCAGGTCCACCTTCGGATTGCTCTTCAGATCGTTCGCCTGCTCGAACGGAATCGTGAACGCGAAATCGGCCTCGCCGGTCTTGATCAGCGCGGCGCGCGTGTTGTTGTCGACCACCGGCTTCCAGTCGATCGCGTCGATCTTCGGATACCCCTTCTTCCAGTAACCGGCGAATTTCTTCACCTTCATGTCGTCGGTCTGCTTCCATTCGACGAACTCGAACGGCCCGGTGCCGACCGGATGCAGCGACACGTCGCGCCCCCACTTCTTCAGCGCGGCCGGCGAAATCATCACCGCGGACGGGTGCGCGAGCGTGTTGATGAACGCCGAGAACGGCTCGTGCAACGTGAACCGCACGGTGCTCGGATCGACCACTTCGGTCTTCTCGATCACCCGGAACAGGCCGTACCGCTTCAGCTTGTTCGCCGGATCGGTCACGCGGTCGAAATTCGCCTTCACCGCAGCGGCATTGAAGTCGGTGCCGTCGTGGAATTTCACGCCCTGGCGCAGCTTGACCGTGTATACCTTCGCGTCCGGCGACGCCGTATAGCTGGTCGCGAGCACGTTGACGAGCTTCATGTTCCGGTCGAAACCGAACAGGCCTTCGTAGAACGACTTGACGACAGCCTGCGACACCGTATCGTTCGCGTCGTATGGGTCCATCGTCGTAAACGTCGAGTACACGGCGACCACGACGTTCTGCTGCGCGAACGCGGGCACCGCGACCGACAACGCGAGCGCGCCGGCCCCCGCGGCGAGCAGCGCGCGCGGACGGAACATCGGGAACGAATACGGATTGTTCATCTTGTTGGGCTCCTGTGGATGATTCGGTAACGCGTGATGGAAATCGCGGCGTGACTGCGCCCTTTCGGGAAAAAGACGCCGTTGCCTTGCTCGTGCGCAGCTTCGGTCCATATGCAAGCTCCCGCGCGTTCAGTACGCGCCGCCGACGCGATGCGTCGCGACGTAATGATCGGGGCCGACCGCGACGAGCGGCGCAATCACCGGCTCGTCGCCGACCGCGCGGATCGGGCTCGGAATCTCGTCCGCCGCGAGCTGGCGCGGCGCATGCCGGCGCGCGGGGTCGGCCACCGGCACCGCGCTCATCAGCTTCTTCGTGTACGGATGCTGCGGCGCCTCGAACACCGCGCGGCGCGGGCCGATCTCGACGATCTGGCCCAGATACATCACCGCGACGCGATGGCTGACGCGCTCGACCACCGCCATGTCGTGCGAGATGAACAGGTACGCGACGCCCAGCTCGCGCTGCAGGTCGAGCATCAGGTTGACGATCTGCGCCTGCACCGACACGTCGAGCGCCGACACCGACTCGTCGGCGATCACGACTTTCGGGTTCAGCGCGAGCGCACGCGCGATCGCGATCCGCTGGCGCTGGCCGCCCGAGAATTCGTGCGGATAGCGGCGCGCGGCTTCCGGCGGCAGGCCGACCTTGTCGAGCAGCCAGTCGACGCGCGCCTGCGCTTCGCGGCCGCTCGCGACGCCGTGCACGAGCAGCGGCTCCATGATCGAGAAGCCGACGGTCAGGCGCGGGTTCAGCGACGCGAACGGGTCCTGGAAGATGAACTGGATATTGCGGCGCAGCGCCTGCAGGTCCGGGCCCTTCAGCGCGCTGATGTCGCGGCCGTCGAATTCGATCGAGCCGCTCTGCGATTCGACGAGGCGCAACAGCGAACGGCCGGTGGTCGACTTGCCGCAACCCGATTCGCCGACGAGCGCGAGCGTCTCGCCCGCGCGCAGCTCGAAGCTCACGCGCTCGACCGCATGCACGTATTGCGACACGCGGCCGAACACGCCGCTCTTCACCGGAAAGCGCGTGACGAGATCGCGCACGCGCAGGATCGGCGGCGCGGCGTGATCGACGGGCGGCTGCGCGTCGTTCGCGGCGGACGCCGTGATCGGGGCGGCAGGGGCCGCACTCGTGCCGTCCACCTTCAGCAGCGGGAATTTCTCAGGAGCGTCGGTGCCCTGCATCGAGCCGAGCCGCGGCACGGCCGCGAGCAGCGCCCGCGTGTAGCGATGCGCGGGCGTCGCGAAGATGCGGTCCGACTCGCCCTCCTCGACCTTCTCGCCGCGGTACATCACGAGCACGCGGTCGGCGACCTCGGCCACCACGCCCATGTCGTGCGTGATGAAGATCACGCCCATGTTCATTTCATCCTGCAGCCCGCGGATCAGTTGCAGGATCTGCGCCTGGATCGTCACGTCGAGCGCGGTCGTCGGCTCGTCGGCGATCAGCAGCGCGGGCCGGCACGACAGCGCCATCGCGATCATCACGCGCTGCCGCATGCCGCCCGACAACTGGTGCGGATAACGCACGAACACGCGGCGCGCTTCCGGGATGCGCACGAGATCGAGCAGCCGCAGCGCTTCCGCGCGCGCTTCGGCCGCGCCCTTCGACTGGTGCAGCGCGATCGCCTCGCTGATCTGGTCGCCGACCGTAAACACCGGGTTCAGCGACGTCATCGGCTCCTGGAAGATCATCGCGATGTCCGCGCCGCGGATGCCGCGCATCGTCGCGGCACTCGCCTGCGCGAGATCGACCAGCGCGCCGCCACGGCGCCGGAACGCGATCCGGCCGCTCGTGATCTCCCCGCCGCCGTGCTCGACGAGCCGCATCAGCGCGAGCGACGTGACCGACTTGCCCGAGCCCGATTCGCCGACGATCGCGAGCGTCTCGCCGCGATCGACGTGAAACGACACGTTGCGCACGGCGTCGAACGTCGCACCTTCGCGGCGGAACGTGACCGACAGGTCGTCGACGGCCACCACGCGCTGCTCGGGCAGCGCCAGGACCGACGGGTTACGGCTCGAAGTCATGCATCTCTCCTCGTGCGATCCGGAATCAGGCCGCGTCGTCGCGGTAGATACCGACGACCGGCGCTTCACCGACGCGCGCGTAGCCGCGGTACATCCCTTCGGTGTTGAACGGCATCGCGACGTTGCCCAGTGCGTCGACCGCGATGATCCCGCCGCGGCCCGCCAGTCGCGGCAGCTTGTTCATCACGACGTCGTGCGCGGCATCGGCGAGCGACGCGCCGCGATACGCGATCTGCGCGGCGACGTCGTAGGCGGTCGCGAGCCGCATGAACATCTCGCCGGTGCCCGTCGACGAGACCGCGCAGGTCGCGTCGTCCGCGTAGCAGCCGGCGCCGATGATCGGCGAATCGCCGACGCGCCCCGGCTGCTTGTTCGTGATGCCGCCCGTCGACGTCGCCGCCGCGATGTGGCCGTTCAGGTCGCACGCGACCGCGCCGACCGTGCCGTGCTTGCGGTCCGGATCGAGCGGCTCGGCCGGCTGCGCCTGTTGCTGCGACTGGCCGAACGCGAACGTCGCCGCATCGTGATCGAGCATCATGCCGGCTGCCGCGCGCGCCTTGACCCACTGCGCATGCCGCGATTCGGTGTCGAAGTAGCCGGGTTCCGCGAGTTCGAGCCCCTGCGCGGCCGCGAACGCATCGGCGCCCGCGCCGGCGAACAGCACGTGCTCGCTCGCTTCCATCACGCGCCGCGCGGCGAGCACCGGATTGCGCACGCGGGTCGCGCAGCAGATCGCGCCGGCGCCGAGCGTCGCGCCGTCCATGACCGCCGCGTCGAGTTCGTGCTTGCCTTCCGCCGTATAGACGGCGCCGCGCCCGGCGTTGAACAGCGGACAATCCTCGAGCATCCGCACCGCGACGGTGACGGCGTCGAGCGCGCTGCCGCCATCGGCCAGCACCTGTTGCGCGGCCTGCAGGATCGCGGTGAGTTCGGCGCGGTACCGACGTTCGGTGTCGGTATCCATCGCTTCGCGCAGGATCGTGCCTGCGCCGCCGTGAATCGCGACGATCGCGGGTGAAGTCATGATTTTTTCGGACGGGGGAAAGAAGGGTTGGCGGCCGACAAGGCCGCTTGCGGCTGCACGAGCCACGGCAGCAGGAATTCGGTCATCTCGGCGGCGGATTTCGCGGACCGGTGCGTGCGCAGCGCGACCGCATCGATCAGCGCCTCGATCATCGTGAGCACGGCGGCTTCCGACGTGGCCGCGAAACGCCGCTCGGCCTTGACGTACAGGTTCAGCGACGCGATCGGCGCGAGCGGCGATTGCGGGCCGTCGGAGATGCCGAGCACGCCCGCGCCGCGCGCCGCCGCACGACGGGCCAGCTCGACCGTGTCCTTCACGTAGCGCGGAAACGCGAGCGCGATCACGAGATCGCGCGAATCGGCCGTGTACAGGCGTCGCGCCGCATGCGAAGGCCCGCCAAGCAGCGCGAGCGACTGCACGCTGTCATGGCAGACGGACAGTCCGTGCTCCATCAATCCGGCCAGGAACGCGCTCGACCCGGCGCCGAGAATCAGCACGCGCCGCGCGCCGACGATCGCCTCGACCGCCGCCTCGACATCGGCCGCGTCCAGGTGCGCGCGCGTGTTCTCGATGTTGGCGGCAGCCTGGTCGAACACCGCGTCGATCCAGACCGCGCCGCGCACGCCGGACTCCTGCTCCTGCGCGGAACGCAGCCGTTCGACCGGCCCGAGCGTGGCCTCGAAGCCGCGCACGAGCGCCGCGCGCATCGCCGGATAGCCGTCGAAACCGAGCGCCTTCGCGAAGCGGTTCGCGGTTGCGATCGACGCATTCACGGCCTGCGCGAGCTCGTCGATCCGCATCGTCGCCGCGCGAAACGGGTTCGCGAGCACGAATTCGCCCATGCGCCGGTGAATCGGCGTCATCAACGGCATCGCCGACGCGATCCGCTCGGCGATCGCGGGTTCGTCGTGACTGACATCGGGCTGAACGAGAGGCGTCATGCGAAGGGTCGTTGCAAGGTTCGATGAAAATCAATTTACACAATCTGCCTCCTGGAAAGAAATAAATTTTCATCGGGGTTGTCACGCCCCGCCGGACATCCATCGACCGCCGAGAAGCTCGCTCGGCCCCGCCGCACGGGCCTTGGCTGGCGAGCGCCGCGAGTCGCCGCTCACCGGTTGCCGTCCACTCATCGGGAAAACCCCGAGCACGTTCATTCGAATGCAGATTCACGTTGACCAGATTCGTATTCGAACATAGGATGTTCGAAAATGATCAGTCGTCAGATAACATAGCAGCCCGATGACGACTGAATGTTCGCTCGAACACCCTGATTTCGATATAAACCGGCTAAAACCGACGCACATCAAGATCGGACATCGTACGAACAAAAACGAAACAAGCCATCTCCGACAGATGGCCTTCATGGACCGGGCAGGCGCCGCGCGCCCGCCCTCCCTGACAGGAGACAGCAGTGAAGACAGTCAAGGCGTTGCGCTGGTGGATCATCGTGCTCGTGTGTCTCGGCACGATCCTCAACTACCTCGCACGGAATTCCCTCGCGGTGCTCGCGCCCGAGCTCAAGCAGGTGTTCGCGATCTCGACGCAGCAGTACTCGTACATCGTCGGCGCGTTCCAGATCGGCTACACGATCATGCAGCCGGTATGCGGGTTCATCGTCGACCTGATCGGGCTGCGGCTCGGGTTCGCGCTGTTCGCGATGCTATGGTCGGTGGTCGGCGTCGCGCACGGCTTCGCGTCCGGCTGGCTGTCGCTCGGCATCCTGCGCGGCTTGCTGGGCCTGTTCGAGGCCGCCGCGATTCCGTCGGGGATGAAGGCCGTCGCCGAATGGTTTCCCGATCGCGAGAAATCCGTCGCGGTCGGCTACTTCAACGCGGGCACGTCGCTCGGCGCCGCGATCGCGCCGCCACTCGTCGTGTTCCTGTCGATGCGGTTCGGCTGGCAGGCCGCGTTCATGGTCACCGGTGCGCTCGGGTTCGTGTGGGCCGCGCTCTGGTACACGCAGTACCGTTCCCCGGCCGACCATCCGCGTCTCACGCCGCAGGAGCGCACGCTGATCCGCGACGGCCAGGCCACGATGCCGCCCGTGTCGACGCGCCGCATCCGCGACGTCGTCACCGCACGGCGCTTCTGGGCGATCGCGCTGCCGCGCTTCTTCGCGGAACCGGCGTGGCAGACCTTCAGCTTCTGGATTCCGCTGTATTTGGCCACCGAGCGCCACATGCCGCTCACGCAGATCGCGGTGTTCGCGTGGATGCCGTTTCTCGCGGCCGACCTTGGCGGCATCGCGGGCGGCTACCTGTCGCCCTACCTCGCGAATCGCTTCAAGCTGCCGCTCGTGTGGTCGCGCGTCGCCGGCGTCGCGCTCGGCGCGGTGCTGATGCTCGGGCCGGCGATGATCGGGCTCGTGTCGTCGCCGTACACGGCGATTGCGCTGTTCTGCGTCGGCGGCTTCGCGCACCAGATGATCTCCGCGCTCGTCAACACGCTGTCGGCCGACGTCTTCGATCCCGAGGAAGTCGGCACCGCGAGCGGCTTCGCCGGGATGGCCGCGTGGATCGGCGGCCTCGGCTTCTCGCTGCTGGTCGGCGCGCTCGCCGACAAGATCGGCTATGCGCCGCTGTTCGCGTGCCTCGGCCTGTTCGACATCATCGGCGTCACGCTGCTCGCGGTGCTGATCCGCGGACAGTCGAAGCAGGAACGCCTGCTCGCGCAGCACGCCTGACCTCCGTTTTCACCAGGAATCGCATTCATGACTTCGCTCCTTCATCCGCCCGTGTTCCGCGTCGCCGACCGTCAGGCGAACCGTGTGCTGCTCGCGTCCGATACCGGTGCCACCCTCGAAATCTTCGTGCTCGAGGACGACATCGTGCGGGTGCGCGTGCTGCCCGACGCGACCGCGCGCAACCCGCGCACGTGGACGATCGCGCCCGGTCTCGACGACGTGCCGGTCGACGGGCGCGACCGCCTCGACCTAAGCGGCTTCGCGCTGCCCCACTACGACTTCGCCGAAGACGACGACGGCGTGCGCATCGAAACCGCGCAGATCCGGCTCGCGGTGCGCCGGCAAGGCGGCCATTGCACGTGGTCGATGCGCGGCGCGGACGGCGCATGGCGCGTCGCGCTCGCCGACCGCGCGACACAGGCGTACAACTTCGGCTGGTGGGACGATCGCGCGTATCACTACGTCGCCCGCGAGCGCGGCGACAAGGTATTCGGCCTCGGCGAACGCGCAGGCGAACTCGACCGCACGGGCGCGCGCTTCGAGATGCGCAACATCGACGCGATGGGCTACAGCGCGAAGCACACCGACCCGCTGTACAAGCACATCCCGTTCTACATCACGTGGTCGCCGGATGCGTGCCAGGGCTTCGGGCTGTTCTACGACACGCTGTCCGACTGCGCATTCGACATGGGCCGCGAGCTCGACAACTATCACGGGCTCTATCGTTATTTCGTCGCCGAGCACGGCGATCTCGACTACTACTTCATCGCGTCGCCCGCTACGCCGCTCGCGGCCGCGCGGCGCTTCACGTGGCTGACCGGGCGCCCGGCGCGCACGCCGAAATGGGGGCTCGGCTATTCGGGCTCGACGATGAGCTACACCGATGCGCCGGACGCGCAGCAGCAGATGAACCAGTTCGTCGAGCAGTGCGACGCGCATGACATCCTGTGCGATTCGTTCCACCTGTCGTCGGGCTATACGTCGATCGGCGCGAAGCGCTACGTGTTCAACTGGAACCGCGACAAGTTCCCCGACGCGAAGGGCTTCGTGCGGCACTACCGCGACCACGGCATCCGCCTGTGCGCGAACATCAAGCCGTGCCTGCTGCGTGACCATCCGGCGTTCGACGAAGCAGCGACGCGCGGGCTGCTGATCCGCTCGGCGTCGGGCGAGCCCGCATGGGTGCAGTTCTGGGACGAAGTCGGCGCGTACCTCGACTTCACGCAGCCGGACGCGTACCGCTGGTGGCGCGAGCAGGTCACGTCGGCGCTGCTGGAATACGGGATCGAGTCGACCTGGAACGACAACAACGAATACGAGATCTGGTCGCCCGACGCGATCGCGCACGGCTTCGGCGCACCGTTTCCGGCGCGCGAAGCGAAGGTGCTGCAGACGATGCTGATGATGCGCGCGTCGCGCGATGCGCAGCGCGCGCATGCGCCGGCGCGGCGGCCGTTCCTCGTGTCGCGCTCCGGCGGCGCCGGCATGCAGCGTTACGTGCAGACGTGGTCCGGCGACAACTACACGTCGTGGGAAACGCTGCGCTACAACCTGAAGATGGGCCTCGGGCTCGCGCTGTCGGGCGTGTCGAACATCGGCCACGACATCGGCGGCTTCTCCGGCCCCGCGCCGTCGCCCGAATTGCTGCTGCGCTGGGTGCAGTTCGGCATCTTCATGCCGCGCTTCAGCATCCATTCGTGGAACGACGACGGCACCGTCAACGAACCGTGGATGTACCCGGAGATCACCGCGCAGGTCGCGTCGCTGATCAAGCAGCGCTACCGGCTGCTGCCCTACCTCTATCACCTGCTGTGGCTGTCGACGACGCGCTACGAGCCCGTGCTGCGGCCGACCTTCGCCGATTTCCCCGGCGATGCACGCTGCTACGACGCATGCGACGACATGATGCTCGGCGACGCGCTGCTGGTCGCGCCGGTCGTCGATCCCGGCCTGACCGAGCGCACGGTGTATCTGCCGTCGGGCGCACGCTGGACGTGCTGCGCGAGCGCGCAGTCGTTCGACGGCGGCGCGAGCGTGACGCTGCCCGCGCCGCTCGACACGTCGGTGATGCTGCTGCGCGAAGGCCGCGTGCTGCCGCTGAACGTCGCCGAACAGCATTTCGGTGCGCGCGCCGATACGCGCGGCTTCCTCGTCGCACCGCGGATCGAGGACGGCGTCGCGTACGGCGAATGCGTGGAGGACGACGGCGAGACGGAAGCGTGGCGCGACGGCGAATACGGACTGTGGCGCATCGAGACCGGCCGCGAGGCGTCAGGCGTGCTCGGCGTGTCGATCCGCTGGGACGGCCGCCCCGCGCGCCCGGCCGACCGCGTCGAGATCCTGCTGCCCGGGTCGCTGCAAGGCCCCGTTGCCGTGCACGGTGCGCGCGTCGAGCAGGATGCGCAGGATGGCGCGTGGCGCCGCCTCGTCGTCGCGTTCGACCACTGAGCCAACCCGATCAGGCGGGCCGTTCGCGCGGCCCGCCGCCTGCCACAGAGGAGGCATTCGACCTCCCGCCCCCGTGAAAAGATGAAGAGACTCCGGAGATCGACAATGAAAGCACCCGCCAACCGTTACGTAATCCTGATTTTATCGGCCGCGTCGCTCGGCACGACCGCCGCCCACGCGCAGAGCAGCGTCACGCTGTACGGCGTCGTCGACGATTCGCTCGCGTACGTGAACAACCAGCAGGGACACTCGAACGTGTACATGCGCGACGGCAACCTGTATGCGTCGAAGTTCGGTCTGCGCGGCGACGAGGATCTCGGCGGCGGCACGCATGCGATCTTCGACCTGCAGGCCGGCTTCAACCTGAATACGGGCGCGCAGGCCGCCGCCGGCACGATCTTCAATCGCCAGGCGTTCGTCGGCCTGCGCAACGTTCGCTACGGCACGGTCACGGCCGGCCGCCAGTACACGCCCTACTTCCTGTTCGTCGGCCCGTACGCGTCGAGCAGCTGGCTGACGGGCGCCACCGGCGCGCATCCGGGCGACATCGACGGCCTCGACACGACGATCCGCGTGAACAACTCGGTCACCTATACGTCGCCGACCTTCGCCGGGCTGACCGCGAGCGCGATGTATGCATTCGGCGGCATTGCCGGCGCGACCGGCAAGGGCAACACGTTCAGCGCCGCGCTGCGTTACGCGAACGGGCCGATCGGGATCGCGGCCGGCTACCTGCGGATTAACAGTTCCGGCTCGTCCACCGGCTTCCTGAATCCGGCCGCCGCATCGTCGGGCAGCTTCGCGGTGTCCGTGCTGAACCAGGGCTACCTGACCGCGAAGGCCGTCGAGCAGGTCGCGGCGGCCGGCAACTACACGCTCGGCGACCTGACGATGGGGCTCAACTATTCGAACGTGAAGTACCTGCCCGGCAACGGCTCGGCGTTCACCGACACGGCCGTGTTCAACACCTACGGCGCGCTTGCCGCGTACCGCTTCACGCCGACGTTCTCGGTGGCCGGCGCATTCGCGTACACGCTCGCGTCGAAGGCGAACGGCGTCGCGAACGCGGCCCGCTATCAGCAGGTCTCGCTGAAGGAGTCGTACAGCCTGTCGAAACGCACGACACTCTATGCGCTGCAGGCGTACACGCATTCGAGCGGGCGGACGCTCGGCGCGCAAGGCGCCGGCCACATCGTCGACGCGGCGCCGATCGTCGGCGATTCGCAGCAGCTCACGCCGTCGACGACGCACGGCCAGTTCGTCGGCATGGCCGGGATCGCCGTCACGTTCTGAACCCGCCCGGCGGCGCCTTCCGCGCGCCGCCTGCGCCCCGGACGATGCGCATGCCGCGCGCGCCGTCCGGGCGCCCGATCCGCATTCGCCGCGGCGTTTTCCCCGCCTCGCCGGCCCGCTGCGCGCACCGCGCGGGTTTTCTCGGTCGCCCCGATACCTTACAATCCGTCAGGCTCATCCCTTCTGCATGCCCCTTCTTGCAGTCCTGACACCGAGGTACACTCGACGCACGCCGTATCAGGGTCCGACGCGCGACGTGCGCGCCGGGCGGCGTCGCGCTTCGTTGCACCCACAACTGGATGCCCGCCATGCCGGATTCCCGTCCCTCGCCCCGCACGACATTCAAGCCGCAGGTCGTCCTGCCCGCGCTCGCCGTGATCGGCGCGCTACTCGTCGTGTGCACACTGCGCCCGAGCGAAGCCGGCGCACTGTTCTCCGCCGGCCAGCAATGGGTCATCGCACGGTTCGACTGGTTCTACGTGCTCGCCGTCACCGGCTTCCTCGTGTTTCTCGTGCTGATCGCCGCCAGCGACTTCGGCAACATCCGGCTCGGCCCGGACGATGCCGAACCCGAATTCAGCTTCGTGTCGTGGACGGCGATGCTGTTCGCGGCCGGCATGGGCATCGGCCTGATGTACTTCGGCGTCGGCGAGCCGATGCAGCATTTCCTGAAGCCGCCGACCGTCGATCCCGGCACGCCTGCCGCCGCGCGCGAGGCGATGCTGATGACCTTCTTCCACTGGGGCTTCCATGCGTGGGCGATCTACGGGCTGATGGGGCTCGTGCTCGCGTACTTCGGCTTCCGCTACAACCTGCCGCTCACGCTGCGCTCGGGGCTGTATCCGGTGCTGCGCGAGCGCATCAACGGCTGGATCGGTCACACGGTCGATGCGTTCGCGCTCGTCGGCACGGTCGCCGGGATCGCGACGACGCTCGGCTACGGCGTGATGCAGCTGAGCGCGGGCCTGCATACGGTCGCCGGGTGGGACACGGGCAGCAACCTGTTCCGCATCGGGCTCGTCGCGGTGGTCGTGATCCTCGCGGGCGTGTCGGCCGCGACCGGCCTCGACAAGGGCGTGCGCCGGCTGTCCGAGCTGAACCTGCTGCTCGCGTTCCTGCTGCTCGCCTTCGTGGTGGTCGCGGGCCCGACGGCATTCCTGCTGCGCGCGCTCGGCGACAACATCGGCCAGTACCTGTCGAGCCTCGTCGACCTGTCGTTCCGCACCTATGCATACGCGTCGCCGCGCGAGGAAGGCTGGTTCGGCGGCTGGACGATCCTCTACTGGGCATGGTGGGTGTCGTGGTCGCCGTTCGTCGGCATGTTCATCGCGCGCATCTCGCGCGGCCGCACGATCCGCCAGTTCGTGATCGGCGTGCTGCTCGTGCCGACCGCGTTCAACCTCGTCTGGATGACCGTGTTCGGCAACAGCGCGATCTGGCTCGATACGCACGGCGCGGCCGGCGCGCTCGCGCAGACGGCGACCAGCGTCGATGCGCTGCTGTTCCGCTTCTTCGATTTCCTGCCGTTGTCGCAACTGCTGTCGATCGTCGCGATCGTGCTGATCGCGGTGTTCTTCGTCACGTCCGCCGATTCGGGCGCGTTCGTGATCGACCAGATCGCGACGCGCGGCAACGCGCATTCGCCGGTCTGGCAGCGGCTGTTCTGGGCCGCGCTGCTCGGCGTGACGGCCGCGGTGCTGCTCGTCGCGGGCGGGCTCGGCGCGCTGCAGGCAATGACGCTGATCGCCGCGCTGCCGGTCGCCCTCATCATGCTCGCGCTCTGCTACGGGCTGTGGCGCGGGCTCGCGGCCGACCGCGCGCACTATTCGCAGGACATCGCGCCCGCGGCGAGCTTCTGGACCGGCCAGCACTGGCGCCATCGCCTGACGCACATCCTGCGGCAGACGACCGAGGCCGAGGCGCGCCAGTTCGTCGCGGAAACGGTCGAACCCGCGCTGCGCAAGGTCGCCGACGAGCTGCGCGCGAGCGGCGTCGATGCGCACGTGCAGCGCGACAGCGACGATGCGGTGCGGCTCACCGTGCCGACCGCCGAACATCGCGATTTCGTGTACGGCGTGCGCGTCACCGCGAAATCCGCGGCCGCGTTCCTGGTGCGCGAGGCGGCCGAGCCGGACGAGTCGCGTGCGCACGTCCATGGCATCGTCACGTTTTTCGAGGACGGCCGGCTCGGCTACGACGTCGAATACCTGCGCGGCGACGAAGTGATCGCCGACGTGCTGCGCCAGTACGAGCGCTACGTGTCGCTCGCCGCGGACAAACGCACGCACCTGCTGAGCCGTGCGCCGGGGCACGCGACGGAGGCCGAATGAGCGGGCTGCTGCAAAGCCGCGCTGTCGACGTCATCGCGCTCGGCACGCTCGCCGTGCTGTACCTCGGCGGCGCCGGCGTCGCGCTGTGGCGAATCCGCGCCGCGGCGCCGCTCGGCAAGGTCTACTGGATCGTCTGCGCGGCGCTGCTCGCCGGCGGCGCCGTCGCGATGGGCGGCAACCTGTCGCCGGTGCCGAACAGCGGCGAGATGCCGCCCGGTTTCGCGCTCGGCGTCGAGGCCGTCCTGCTCGGCCTCGTGCTGGTGGCCGGTGGCTGCGCGTGGCTGATGCTGCGCGCGCGGAAGCGCTGACGCACGCGCGTCGTCACGGCCGCTTCGTCACGCGGGAACGGTCACCTGCGGGGCGGACGGGCGGCCAATCCCTCCCTGATCCGCTGCTTTCACGCTACACATCTGCGGTCGGCGCGCGCGCCGTCACGAGCCAGCACGCCGCATCGAAACGCACCTCGGCGCCCTGCACGTACGGCTCGAACGCCGCGCGCAGCGTGTCGATTACGCGCCGCCGCGTCGCTTCGTCCGTCTCCAGCAACGCAAGGCCTACCGGGCCCAGCCGGGCAATGTAGTCGTCCAGCGCGGACGCCGGCAGCACGCATGCCCGATCGACCGGCTCGATCGCAACGTCGGCCCAGCCGCTGTCCGACAGTACCGACGCGATCCGCTGCCGGTCGCCGAACGCGAACTGCCCCGGTGCGCCGGGCTGCCGCGCGGGCAGGTTCGGCAGCAGCGGCGCGGCCGCCCGCTCGGCCGTCGTCATGAACGGGTTGTCGGCCGCGCCGCGCCACGCGACGAACCGCATCTGCGCGCCGGGCCGCGCCGCCTGCCGCAGGTTCGCGAACGCCCGCACCGGATCGTCGAAGAACATCACGCCGAGGCGCGACACGATCAGGTCGACGCTCGCCGGCTCGAACGCATGCGTCTGCCCGTCCGCGCACACGAACCGGGCGCGCAGGCCGCTGCGTTCGGCACGCGCCCGGGCGGCGTCGATCATCCGCGCCGAAATGTCGATGCCCGTGCACTGCGCGTTCGCGCCGAGCCGTCGCGCGATCGCGAGCGTGACCGCGCCCGTGCCGCAGCCGACATCGAGCACACGGGTTGCAGACGACGCTGCCGCGGCATCCGCCAGCAGCGTTTCGAACGGCTCGAACATCCGGTCCATCGGCGCCTGCGCATCGACCCATGCGCGCCCCGACGGACCGTTCCATAGCGCCGATTGCGCTTCGTTGGGCCGGTTGGCTTTCATCGTCGATTCCCTTCCGATTCATTGATGACGAACCGGACTGTGCTGCTTCAAGCCGGCTTGAAGTCAAGGCCAGTGTGCACCCGCGTCGCGCCCCGTTTTTTTCATATTTCTTACATTTGCGCTGCGTATCGTTGACGACTTTCCTACGGTGCCTCTCCCTCCCATGCGACGATTCCTCACGCGCGCGCTGCTCGTGCGCTGCGCCCCGCTTGCTGCCCTCGCCGCGCTGTCCGCGTGCTCGAATCACATCGATACGCCGAACGATCCGGCCAGCGCGTCGGCCAACGTCCAGGCCGCATGGGTCGAGATCGGCGATGCGAACCAGGCGATCGCGCGCGTGATCACGAACTACACGCCCACGTCGGCCGGCGATCCGCTGTGCCCACAATTGACCGTCGACGGCAAGGTGTCGCGCATGGCGCTGCGCGCGGGCGCCGCGACCGTCGCCCAGCGGCCGACCGCCAGCGACCCGGCCGATTCGAAACCGTCGAGCTTTCCCGTGTCCGTCTGCGAAACCACGCTGCCGGCCGGCGCGCAAGCGGCCAGCGTCGCGGGCCGCACGCTGCCGCTGCCGAAAGCGCAGCCGCAGCGCATCGCGATCATCGCCGACACGGGCTGCCGGATGAAGAAGGCCGACAACGCATGGCAGGCGTGCAACGATGCCGCGGTCTGGCCGCTCGACACGATCGCGGCCAGCGTCGCGAAGCTGTCGCCCGATCTCGTGCTGCACGTCGGCGACTACCACTATCGCGAGAACGCGTGCCCGCCGGACATCGCCGGCTGCAAGGACAGCCCGTGGGGCTACGGCTGGGATACGTGGCAGGCCGACCTGTTCCGTCCGGCCGCGCCGTTGCTCGCGAAGGCGCCGTGGGTCGTCGTCCGCGGCAATCACGAGGAATGCGCGCGGGCGGGCCAGGGCTGGTTCCGCTTCCTCGACCCGCGCCCGTATTCGGCCGCACGCTCGTGCGACGATCCGGCCAACGACAACAACGCGAACTATTCGGAGCCCTATGCGGTATCGCTCGGCAGCGGCTCGCAGGTGATCGTGTTCGACACCGCGAAGGTCGGCCGCACGCCGCTCAAGACGACCGACGCGCAGTTCGGCATCTACCAGAAGCAGTTCCAGACGGTCGCGGCGCTCGCGTCGAAGGCCGGCATGACGACGACGATCTTCACGAACCATCATCCGATCCTCGCGTTTGCGCCGATCGCCGGCAGCACGCCGGCGCCGGGCAACCTCGCGCTGCAGTCGGTGATGTCGAGCCTCAACGCGCAGGCGTACTACCCGCCGGGCGTGCACGTCGCGCTGCACGGCCACGTGCACGATTTCCAGGCGATCAACTTCTCGTCCGGGCACCCGGCGACGATCGTGTCCGGCAACGGCGGCGACAACCTCGACGTCGCGCTGCCCGACCCGTTCCCGGCCGGCCTGACGCCCGCGCCGGGCGCCGTGATCGAGCGGCTGTCGCACAACAACAGCTTCGGTTTCCTGATCATGGAGCGCAACGCCGCGCCGGCGACGGGCTGGGTGTTCCGCGCATATTCGGCGGCCGGCAAGCTACTGGCGTCGTGCAACCAGTCGGGCACGACGCTCGCCTGCGACAAGACGGGGTTCATCGCGCCGTGACGGAAGAAGTTCGATGTGACGGCTACGGGGTGCGTGGCTGGCAGACGCTGCGCACGCTTGCCGCAACCGTGCTCGCCGGCCTGACGCTCGCGGCCCACGCCGCACCGGCCGAAACGGTGCTGCTTCCCGGCGCGCCGCCGTCGCGCGTCGTCGACACGATCGGCACCGGCACGCCGCAGGTAACGGGCAAGATCGACGCGGCCACCGCGCGCTTCGCGCCCGACCCGACGCTCGTCGCGCTCGGCCGCCGGATCTTCTTCGACCCGCGGCTGTCCGAGCCGCGCGGCATGTCGTGCGCGGGCTGCCACGATCCGGGCCGCGCGTTCGCGCCGACGCTGTCGGCCGCGTCGCTCGCGGGCCCCGGCGTGCCGGAAGGCAGCCGGCCCGGGCGCTTCAGCCAGCGCAATGCGCCGTCGCTGCTGTATGTGCGCTACGTGCCGCGCCGCCACTTCTACCAGGACGACGATGCGCCCGCGCCGTCGCCGTTCGGCGGCCTGTTCAGCGACGGTCGCGCGGATACGCTCGCCGAGCAGATCCGCGGGCCGCTGTTCGATCCGAACGAGATGAACAACCGGTCGCCGGCCGCGCTGCTGCGCAAGGTCGATGCGACCGAACTCGCGCCCGATCTCGCCGCGCGCTTCGGCGCGCCGGTGCGGCGCGATCCCGAACAACTGGTGCGCGCGCTGGGGTTGGCCGTCGAAGCCTATCTGCAGAGCGACGAGATGGCGCCGTTCACGTCGCGCTTCGACGCGTTCCTGCGCACGCGCACGCCGCTCGCGCCGGCCGAGATGCGCGGCCTCGCGCTGTTCCGGAATCCGGACAAGGGCAATTGCATGACCTGCCATACGCTGTCGGACACATCGAGCCGCCCGGAGCGCTCGCTGTTCACCGATTTCGGCTACGACGCGATCGCGGTGCCGCGCAACCGTGCGCTGCCGGCGAACCGCGATCCGCGCCATTTCGACAACGGGCTGTGCGACACCGCGCGGCGGCTGCGCTGGCCCGAACCGACGCAATGGTGCGGCTACCTGCGCACGCCGGGGCTGCGCAACGTCGCGGTCAAGCAGACGTTCATGCACAACGGCGTGTTCACGACGCTGCGCGACGCGGTCGCGTTCTACAACACGCGCTCGACCGATCCGGGCTTCTGGTATCACGGCGCCAACACGTTCGACGACGTGCCGGCCGCCTATCGCGGCAACATCAACGTCAACTCGACGCCGATGAACCGCCGGCCCGGCACGCCGCCCGCGCTGACCGACGCGGAAATCGACGACATCGTCGCGTTCCTCGGCACGCTGACCGACGCGCGCTATACCGGCCGCGCCGCCCCGGCCGCTCCCGCGGCCCGGATCACGCGCACCGCCGCGCCGGTGCGCTGACCCTGGCCGAACGGCCAGCCGACACGCCGCCGCTTGCGGTTAGCGCAAACACTGGTTATATTTACAGTACTGTATTTATGAACAGTGAGGTGCGCGATGGAACATCTGGTCCGTATCGTCAACGACACCGATCGCCAAGTACTGGCGTGGCTTCGTGCCCAGGTCGGCGATGCCCGCGTCGAGCGCGCGGCGCGTCAGCTTGGGCATACGCGCAAGCCCTTTCCGTCGGCCGTGTGCCGGTATCTGGGCATGAGCGTACCGGCCACGCTGCGGCCGGCCGCCGCCCGGCCGCGCGCGGCCCGCGATTTCTCGGTCGGCGATCGTTACCTGTCGCTGATTCGCCAGCACCTCGCCACGCACACGGTCGGCCGATGAAATGGCGGCGGCTTGCCGCTTCGGTACCGCGTCCGGCCGGCGCACTCGCGTATTCGGAAGTCCGGCGGGCCGCCGCCGTCGCGCTTACGCGGCCGCCGTGGCTTCCCGTACGAGGCGGCCGGGTGTGTCGAACGCCGCTTCGTGCGCCGCATCGAATACGCGCGTGCAGGCGAGCCGGATATAGCCATCGAAACGATCCGAATTCGAGAAGATCGAGCCGGGCGCGATCTTGACTCCAGCGCCAGCGCGGCATCGAACAGCGCATCGGAGCGCACGCCTTCCGGCAACGCGATCTCCAGCAGCATCCCGCCCGGCGGCTGGTTCATCCGCGTGCCGGCCGGGAAATACCGCGCAATCGCGTCGATCGTCACGTCGCGCTGCACGCGCAACTGTTCGCGAAACCGGTGCAGGTGCCGATCGAATGCGCCGGAGCCGACGAATTCGGCGGCCACGGCCTGCAGCAACGCGGCGTTATGTCGACTCTGAGCGAATTTCAGCATCCTCACGCGCGCCTGCCAGCGGCCCGCACTCATCCAGCCGAGCCGCATCCCGGGAGCCAGCACCTTGTTGAACGACGGGCAGTAGATCACCGTGCCGTCGCGGTCCCATGCCTTGACCGGCCTGACTGCCTGCGGCGCCTCGACGAGTTCGCGATATGGCTCGTCCTCGATCACGGCCACGCCGTGGCGCGAACACAGCGCGACGAGCGCGGCCTTGCGCTCGTCCGGCATCACGCAGCCGAGCGGGTTTTGCAGGTTCGGCACGACGACCACGGCCCGGATGTCCGGATAGGCAGTCAGTGCCACCTCCAGCGCCTCGATCGACAGGCCCGTCGTCGGGCTGGCGGGGATTTCAAGCGCCCGCAGGCCGAGACTTTCGAGCAACTGGATCAGGCCGAAGAAGGCCGGCGATTCGATCGCGATCGTGTCGCCGGGCCGCGCGACCGCACGCAACGCCAGATTCACCGCATCGACGCCACCGCTCGTCGACATCACGTCATCCGGCGTCAGCGTCACGCCGTACGACAGCGCGCGTTTGGCCATCGTCTGCCGGAATTCGGGCGAACCGCCGACGGGCCC
Source organism: Burkholderia sp. BCC0419 (assembly GCF_902830285.1). Taxonomy (NCBI): domain Bacteria; kingdom Pseudomonadati; phylum Pseudomonadota; class Betaproteobacteria; order Burkholderiales; family Burkholderiaceae; genus Burkholderia; species Burkholderia sp. BCC0419. The sequence continues at coordinate 1,034,971 of NZ_CADESR010000001.1, read as the reverse complement.
CGCATCGGTCAGCAGCGTGGGCTTGCGCCGCAGCAGGCGGATCGCCAACGCCTGCAGGCGCTCGGTCGGATACAGCGCGGCGTGCGCGGATGCGCCGCCGAGATTCAGCGCATCGGTCGCCGCGTTCGCACGGTCGATCACACGCGATACGCGTTCGTGCAGGCCCGCGAACGGCGGCTCGATGTTCAGCGGCGGCCCGTCGCTTTCCGGCAGCGTGTCGAGCACGGCCGCCGCGCGGCGACGCACGAAATACCCCGAACGCGGCTTCGCCTCGCACCAGCCCGTCTCCTCGAGTCGACGAAACGCCTGGATCGCGGTCGAGAGGCTCACGCCATGCTGCGCCATGAACGCGCGGACCGACGGCATCCGGTCGCCGGGCGACAACGTGCCGGCCGCGATGATACGGCGGTAATGTTCGGCGAGCCGTTCGTAAAGCGGTTCGCCGTTCATCGGCAAAGGCGTGCGGGATGCGTCGGCGAAAGGCGTCATGCGAGCCATCGTGCCCGCGCCCCCCGGCACACGCCAGATACAGATTCGGGGAAAACCCACCGATACAGCGGCTCGAAATCATCGCCTGCACCGCAACAGATTCCCGTCCCCTGAATCTGTCGTGCGCGCGCCCGTTTCCCTAACCTGATTGCACGCTGTCGCCTCGTCGTCGCGAGGCCGCGCAACCGAAGCAACCGGGAAAAGGAATCGCCATGCGGACACAACACCTTCGGCTCGCCGCCGGGCAAAGCCACTTTGCGTGGTTCGACAAGGGCAGCCAGATGATCGTGCTGGACGGCGCGCTCACGGTCACGCTGCGCCACGGCGGACTCGACTGGCTGCCCGATGCACCGCAATACCTTCGCCGCGAACTCGCCGAAGGCGAATGCCTGACGGTCGAAACAGCCGGTCACGTCGCGCTGTCGGCTGGCGGCACCGGCGCGGTCAGCACGACGATCGTGGAACCCTCGAGCCGAACAGGCGTGCGCTCGGTGTGGCGCGAGATCCTGCGCCGGCTGTCCGGCCGAGTACGCGGCGGCCGCCACGTAAACGGGCATTTCTGATATCGCGACTTGCTTGTCGCAGGAGGCGCGGGGGCGCCATCGCATCATCGCGGTGCCCAACGAACGCACGACGTTCCCGGCATCCTCGGGCCCGCAGCGCGCCCTCCGTCACGGTGCGTTCCGCCGGCGCTCGATCCACTCGAACAGCGCCATCCCGGCCAGCATCGCGACGACGAACCCGAGCCCCTTGGCCGACCCGAAGCCGATCGACACGATCGCGGGCCCCGGGCAGAACCCGGCAAGCCCCCAGCCGATGCCGAACACCGCGCTTCCCGCGACCAGGCGCACGGTAATCGCCCGCAACGCCGGCAACTGCATCGGCAGGCCGAGCCACGACCGTGTCCGGCGCTTCGCCCACGCGAACGCGAACACCCCGACACCAATCGCGCCCGCCATCACGAACGCGAGCGACGGATCCCACCGGCCGGCCAGGTCGAGAAAACCGAGCACCTTCTGCGGATTGGCCATGCCCGACACGATGAGGCCGACGCCGAACAGCAGCCCCGCCAGAAACGCGAATCCTGCCTGCATGTCAGCCTCCCGGAACGTGCAGCCGCACGAAGACGGTCGCGAAGCCGGCGACCATGAAGGTCGCCGTCGCGACCACCGAACGCAGCGCTCCGCGCGAGATCCCGCACACGCCGTGACCGCTCGTGCAGCCGCCCGCGTACCGTGTACCGATCCCGACCAGCAGCCCGGCCGCCAGCAATTCAGGCCAGCTGGCGTCGATCTGCGGTATCAGGCTGCTCCCGACGAAGCGCATCGCAACGGGCGCGGCGATCATCCCGGCGATGAACGCCGCGCGCCAGCCGCGCTCTGCGTCGCCCGCCGTCAGCAAGCCGCCGACGATCCCGCTGATGCCGGCAATCCGGCCGTTGAACGCGACGAGCCACGCGGCCGCGAGCCCGATCAGCACGCCGCCGGCCAGCGACAGCCACGGCGTGAAATGAAACGCATCAACCTGCATCGCGCGCCTCCTTCGCGGCCGCTCCGCAAAACTGTTCGTACAGCACGCCCATCACCGCGACCACGGCCGGACTGTCGAGCGAATAGCGGATGGTCTTGCCTTCGCGGCGCGTACGGACCAGCGCGTTGTCCCGCAGCACACCGAGCTGCTGCGACAGCGTCGGTTGATGGATGTCCAGTCGCGCCTCGAGATCGCTCACGCAGCACTCGCCCTGCGACAGTTCGCACAGCAGCAGCAGCCGGTCGGGATTCGACATCACCTTGAGGAGCGCGCAGGCCGATTCGGCGGCGGCGCGCATCTGATCGGGCCCGGGCAGCCCGGCGGGAAGATCGTCGTTCATCAGAGCGGGAGTACGGTTAAAGAATGAATATTATATTTATTTATATAGCATTGCATCCCGCCGCTTGCCGGATCGGCAAGCGGACCGCCCCGCCTTCGATCAAGCCCGCCTGCCCGCCATCCCGTCGGCGGCCGCCGCGCGGTCCGCACCGGCGCGCACCACGCCGAGCGCCAGCACCGCGACCGCCGCGATCACGCAGGGCGCGGCAACGACAGCGAACGCGGTCGACAACGGCACGCCCATCGCCAGCATCGCGCCGCCCGCCATCGAACCGACCACCGAACCGCCCCGACCGATCCCGTTCGCCCAGCTCACGCCGGTCGTCCGGCACTCGGTCGGATAGAACGCGGCCGACAGCGCGTTCGCACCGACCTGCGAGCCCGATACGCAGAAGCCGGCGGCGAACACCGCGAGCGCAGCGCCCCACGGCGACCCGGCGAACACGCCGATCGCCGCGACGCAGGCGCCCGCCGCCGCATAGCTGCAGGCCAGCACGCGATGCGGATCGAAGCGGTCCATCAACCCGCCGAGGACGATCGCGCCGAGCGTGCCGCCGACCTGGAACATCGCGGTCACGCGCGCGGCCGTCTGCAAGGTCGCGCCGGTCGTGCGCAGCAGCGTCGGCAGCCAGCTCGACAGCAGGTAGATGACGAGCAGGCTCATGAAGAACGTGAGCCACAGCAGCAGCGTGCCGCGCAGCAGGTCGGCGGCGAACAGCCGGCCGAGCGGCGACCCGGCCGGCTTGCCGGCGGGCGCGATGAACGATGCGTGCGCGAGATGCGGGTCCGGCGCGATACGGCCGAGCATCCCCGCGATCCGCGTGGACGGCGCACCCTGGTTGACGAGATAGCGCACCGATTCCGGCAGTCGCCATGCGAGCAGCGGCAGGAGCAGCAGCGGCGCTACGCCGCCGACGACCAGCACCGCGCGCCAGCCGTGGTGCTCGATCAGCGACGCGGCCGCGAGCCCGCCGAGCGCGGAGCCGATCGTGAAACCGCAGAACATCGTCGTCACGAGCAGCGAGCGACGGCGCGCCGGACAGTATTCGGACGTCAGCGTGATCGCATTCGGCATCGCACCGCCCAGCCCGAGCCCGGTCACGAAGCGCCATACGATCAGCTCGGTCAGGCCGCCCGCGCTCGCCGACGCGGCGCTCGCGATGCCGAAGCACGCCACGCACGCGAGCAGCAGGCGCTTGCGGCCGAACCGGTCGCCGAACGGCCCGAACACGAGCGCGCCGGCCATCAGCCCAGCCAATCCCGCGCCGAACACCGGCGCGAGCTGCGCGGGCGACAAGCCCCATTCCGCGCGGATGACCGGCGCGATGAATCCGATCGACGCGGTATCGAACCCGTCGATCGCGACGATCAGAAAGCACAGGACGACGATCGCGGCCTGAAACGGCGCAATGCGATGCCGGTCGATCCATTCGCTGACGTCGATGGACAGCGTATCGGCCATGATGGTGTCTCCTCCAGGAAGGCGGCGCGCGTCGTATGTCGTTGAAATGCGCCGCCGGAATCGGGCTGAACGGGTGCGTTATGCGACCGTCTTCAGGCAATCCTGCGCACGCCAGCCGTGCAGCCAGTCGAGCGCGTCGTAGAACTGCGCGTCGGTGCGCCCGGCCCACAGCCCGTTGCGCACTTGCCGCTCGACGCCCTTCGCGTGATAGATCCGCCCCATCTCGCGTGCCGAATACAGCACGCGAGCGGTACGCGGAATCCGCACGCTTTGGTACAGCGCGAACGCGGCCTCGAAATCGCCGTCGGTCCGCGCAACGGCCGCGCCGAGCGTCACCGCATCCTCGAGCGCCTGGCACGCGCCCTGCGCGATGTATTGCGTCATCGGATGCGCGGCGTCGCCGAGCACCGTCGCGCGGCCCGCGCTCCAGCGCTCGACCGGATCGCGGTCGGCGGTCGCCCAGCGCTTCCACGACGTCGGCCGGTCGAGCATCTGTTTCGGCAGCGGATGGATGCCGTCGAAGTACGACAGCACTTCTTCCTTGCTGCCCTCGCGCACGCCCCAGGTCTCATGCTCGCGACTGTGGAACGTGACGACGAGGTTGTACTGCCGGCCGCCGCGCAGCGGATAGTGAACCAGATGGCAATGCGGGCCGGCCCACACGACCGGCGCATTGATCTGCAGATCCTTCGGCATGTCGTCGACGTCCACCACCGCGCGATACACGACATGGCCCGTCACGCGATGCGCATCGCCGATCAGCGCCTGACGGATCGCGGACTTCACGCCGTCGCAGCCGATCACCGCGTCGGCACGATAGCGTTCGCCATGCTGGTCGATCACGGTCACGCCGTTGCCGTCCTGCTCGAACCCGCACACCTGCGTGCTCGTCCGGAATTCGATCAGCGGGTGATCCTTGACCGCGTCGTAGATCGACAGGTGAATGTCCGCGCGATGAATCACCGCGTACGGGTTGCCGAAGCGTTCGCGATACGCGACGCCCGTATCGATGCGTGCGACCTCGCGCGCATCGATCGCATCCATCAGTTGCAGCCGGTCGGTCAACACCGCGCGACCGCGCGCCGCGTCGCCGACACCCAGCGCATCGAGCGCGTTGAACGCGTTCGCGGCGAGCTGGATGCCCGCGCCGATCTCGCCGATCCGCTCGGCCTGCTCGAGCAGCTTCACGCGAATGCCCTGACGCGCGAGCGCGAGCGCCGCCGCGAGCCCGCCGATACCGCCGCCGATCACGAGTACGCGCCGGCCGTTGTTGATTGTCTCGCCCATGTTTGTCTCCTGCTTCTTATTACGCGATTCGTGTTACGCGACGTAATCCGGTTGCCGCTGCGGTTGCGCGGCCTCGAACGCCGGCTCGTGCCGCGCGTGCTCAAACACCGCGAGGCAGCGCGGATACGCGCTCAGGTCGCAATCCATCCGCAACGCGTTCGCGACCTGCGGCACCAGGCACACGTCGGCCAGCGTCGGCGTGTCGCCGAAGCACCACGGGCCCTCGTCCGCGCGGGCCAGCAGCCGCTCGGCGCCGGCCATCCCTTCCGCGACCCAGTGCCGATACCACGCGGCCTTCTGCTGCGGCGTGACCTTCAGCTCGCTGTCGAGATAGCGCAGCACGCGCAGGTTGTTGATTGGATGGATATCGCAGGCAATCAGCGCCGCCAGTTCCAGCACGCGCGCGCGGCGCCGCGGTTCGAGCGGAATCAGCCGAGGCGTCGGCTGGATCTGGTCGAGGTAATCGAGGATCGCGAGCGACTGGCCGAGACGGAAATCGCCGTCGGTCAGCGCCGGCACCGTGGCCGACGGGTTCACCTGCGCGACGTAATCGGCGTCGCGATGCTCGCCGGCGCGGATGTTCACCGGCAGTGTGTCGTACGACAGCCCTTTCAGCGCGAGCGCGATGCGCACCCGGTAGGACGTCGAACTGTTGAAGAAGCTATGCAGTTGCACGATGTGACCTTTCGAGGAAATCGACAAGCGCGCGTCAGACCACGCGCACGGTCAGTTCGCCGAGACGCTCGACGCCGACCCTCATCACGTCGCCCGCGACCACCGCGCCGACCCCTTCGGGCGTGCCCGTGAAGATCACGTCGCCCGGTTCGAGGCGGAAGAACTTCGACAGGTCGGCCACCGTCTCCGCGACCGACCAGATCAGGTGCGACACGTCGCTCTTCTGCTTCGTCGCGCCGTTGACGGTCAGCCACAGGCCGCCCTGCTCGACATGACCGACGTCGCTCGCCGGATGCACGGGCCCGATCGGCGCCGAACGATCGAACGCCTTGCCGATCTCCCACGGCCGGCCCATCTCGCGCATCTTCATCTGCAGGTCGCGGCGCGTCATGTCGAGGCCGACCGCATAGCCCCACACGTGCTCGAGCGCGCGCTCGAGCGGAATGTCCGAGCCGCCCTTGCCGATCACCGCGACGAGTTCGGCTTCGTAGTGATAGTTCTGCGTCTGCGACGGATACGCGAGCTCGAGCGTATCGCCGTACGCAACCGGCACGATCGAATCGGCCGGCTTGCAGAAGAAGAACGGCGGCTCGCGATCGGGATCGAAGCCCATTTCGCGCGCATGGGCCGCGTAGTTGCGGCCGACGCAATAGACGCGGCGGACTGCAAACCGGGCGTCGCTGCCGGCGACGGGCAGCGCCACCGGCGCTTCGGGCGGGAATACGAAAGTCATGAACGGCTCCAGCGTAGGCATGAATGAAGGGATGCGCGCCGCACCCTCGGCGGCGCACGGAAAACGGATTGTCGAAAACAGCCGGCTGTCAGTCGCGCGCTTCGCGCAGCAGGTTCAGCGCGGACAGCACGGGCCGGTCGGAATAGCTGAACAGCACGCTGTCGGACGACGCCGACAGCCGCACCGGCGCCCACGACGGCGCGACGAAGATGTCGTGCGGCTCGAACGCGAACGCGTTGCCGCCTATCAATGCGGTGCCGCTGCCTTCGACGACGCAGTAGATGGTTGCGTCGGTGCTGCGGTACGGGCGGCCGTCGAAGCCGGCGGGCAGGAACTGCATGAAGGTGGCGATGGTCGGCATCGGCCAGCCGCCCGTCGCGGGGTTCACGTAGCGCAGCTTCACGCCGTCCCACGCATCGAGTTCGCCGTGCCGGTACAGCGCGTCGAGCGCCTCGCGGCTGCGTGCATACGGATAGCTGAACACCGGCGACGTCGGATCGCTGACGCGATGCCGCACCGGCACCATGTTGTGACCGAAGCGCGCGAAGCTGTCGCCTTCCAGGCGGTTCACCGGCTGCACGGCTTCCGGATAGTTCTCCGCGAAACCGGCGTCGAGAGTCGCGAGCAGCGGAATGTCGAGCCCGTCGAGCCACACGACCGGCTCGCCGCCGTCTTCCACCGACGGATTGCCGTGGTCGTGCCACGCCCACGACGGCGTGATGATGAAGTCGCCCGGATGCATCGTCGTGCGCTCGCCGTTCACGGCCGTCCACGCGCCGCGCCCTTCGACGATGAAGCGCAGCGCCGACTGCGTATGACGGTGGCTCGGTGCGATCTCGCCCGGCAGGATCAGCTGCAGCCCCGCATACAGGCTCGGCGTCATGCTCGACTTGCCCGGCAGCCCCGGGTTCTCCAGCACCAGCACGCGGCGCACCGCTTCTTCGGCGCTGATCACGCTGCCGGCCTGCATCACGAGGTCGCGTATCTGCGCATACTTCCAGATCGCGGCCTGCGCGGCCGGCTGCGGCGATGTCGGCACGAGGTTGTGCAGCGATTCCCACAGCGGCGCGAGGCGCTGCTCGGCGATCCGTGCGTAGTAAGCGGCGCGCGTCGTGTCCGGATGGGTCGTCATGATGTCTCCTTCGGGGCGGCCGATCGGCGTCGGCGCGATGTCGGGTCGGGGACCGTGCTGCAGTCCGTCAGCAGATTTATATTCGACGCAGACATACCCGGTAAAATGGTCAAATCATCTGATCCATATATTTCTGGATATACCTTCTCGCGACGAGGCACGCCATGGACTGGACCCACCGGCTGCGGCTGCGGCATCTGCAGGTACTGTTGAGCGTGGCCGGCACCGGCAATCTGAGCCAGTCGGCGGTCGCGCTCGCGACCACGCAGCCGGCGCTGTCGAAGTGGCTGAAGGAGCTGGAAGAGGATGTCGGGCTGCCGCTGTTCGAGCGACATGCGCGCGGGCTGCGGCCGACGCCTTACGGCGAAGCGCTGATCGAGCATGCGCGCCGCGTCGAAGCGCAGCTCGACATCGCGCGCGACGACATGGCCGCGTTGCGCGAAGGCGGCAGCGGCCTCGTGACGATCGGCACGTCGGGCGTCGCGGCGGCCGACACGGTGCCGTTCGCGGTGTCGCAGTTGCTGAAACGGATGCCGCGCGCGCAGGTGCGGCTCACCGAAAGCACGATGAACCAGCTGATGCCGCAGCTCGCGCGCAGCGAACTCGACATCGTCGTTGGCCGCTCGGGTTCGACGTCCGTCGATCCGCTGCTGCATGCCGAAGCGCTGTACGTCGATCCGGTCGTGTTCGTCGCGCGGCCCGACCACGCGCTGGCCGGCGCGGCGTCGCTCGGCTGGGACGACGTGCTCGCCTATCCGTGGATCGTGTGGCCGGCGGGCACGCCCGTCCACAATGCGCTGGAAGCCGCACTGAAAGCCGCCGGCCGCGTGCAGCCGCCGCACTGCGTCGAATCGAATTCGTCGATCCTGAACCTCACGCTGCTGAACAACACCGACCTGCTCGGCGTCGCCTCGCACCGCCCCGCACGACGCTTCGCGCAACTGAACGCGATCCGGATCCTGCCGATGGAGCTCGAGGGCCAGGGCGCGGTGTCGATGTACTGGCACCCCGACAGCGCGAACCGCGCGGCCGTGGCCGCGACGATCGAGTGCCTGCGCGCCTGTGCGGCGCCGCAGGTCGGCGGATGGGAAAAAGTGAAGGTGGAGTAACGGGCGCGGCCCGGCACGAACCCGGCCGCTTCACCGCAACGCTCATGCGTCACGCATCATGCGCCGTCGCAGGACCCGGTGCCGTCGAGCATCAGCGTGCCGACCCGCGCGGGCACGAGCGGCGTGCGCGGCGCCGGCGGCGTCCAGCCGAACAGCGCCTGCGCGGCCGCGCCGCACACGCGGCCCTGGCACGCGCCCATCCCGCAACGCGACTGCAGTTTGGCAGCCGTCCAGCCTGGTTCCCGCGCGACCGCATCGAACCGCACGTCTTCGCAACGACACAGCAGCGTGTCGGGCCGCGCGAGCCGGCGGATCGGCTCCCGGATCGCGAAGCACTCGCGGACGGCATCTGCGAACGCCTGCCAGTGCGCGCGCCGTGCGACGAGCGCGGCCAGTTGTGCGGTCTGCCCGGTCGCCGCGTAGCCGGCGATTTCACCTTCGATCATCGCCAGCTCGCTGCCGCCGACGCCCGTGCACTCGCCCGCCGCGAAATACCCGTCGCGGCTCGTGCGCTGGTATGCATCGACCGCCACCGCGCCGTGCTCGACCCGGCAGCCAAGATGGCGCGGCAGCACGGTATTCGGCACGAGGCCGAAGCCGCACGCGAGCCGGTCGCAGTCGACGTCGAATTCGCGATCGCCGCGACGGATCCGCACACGTTCCAGCCGCTGGTCGCCGAATGCCTCCACGACGTACGCGTCGGGCCGATACGCGGCCGTGACGAGCTTCGCGGCCTGCGCGAGCTTCGACGGCCAGCGCCACAGCCCCGCGCCGAAGCCGGCCACGTCGCCCCATGCGGCCTGTTCGAGCACGTGCGGCACGCGCGCGCCGGCCTGCCGGGCCGTCGCCGCGCTCGCCAGCAGCAGCGGCCCGCTGCCCGCGATCACCGTGCGCTGCCCGCGCACGTCGAGCCCGTACTTGATCAGCGCCTGCAAACCGCCCGCGCCGGTCACGCCCGGCAGCGTCCAGCCCGGAAACGGCAGCAGCAGCTCGCGCGCGCCGCAGCAGAGAATCAGCGTCCGGAAATCGAGCAGCAGCCCGCGTTCGTCGTCTTCGAGCAGCAGCGTGCCCGGCCGCGTTTCGGCGACGATGCGGGTCGCCGCGAGATGCGTGACGTTCGGCTGCCGCAGCACGGCGACGCGTTCAGCAGCGGCCGGCGTCGGTGCGGCCGCTGCCGGCTGCCGCCAGATCTGCCCGCCCGCCCGCGGGTTGTCGTCGACGATCGCAATCGTTGCACCACTTTGTGCGGCCGCCCGCGCGGCCGACAGCCCGGCCGGCCCCGCGCCGACGATCGCGACGTCGACGCTCAGTCGTTCCTGTTTCATCGCGTGCGCTCCACCTGCATGCCGTCGCGGCACAGCGTCTGGCACGCCAGCCGGCGCCGGCCGTCGATCGTCATCCGGCATTCCTGGCAGATGCCCATCCCGCAAAACGGCGCACGCGCCGCGCCCGTGCACGACACGCGCGTCGTGTCGTCGCCGCTCGCCGCGACAGCGGCCGCGACGGTCGCGCCGTCGGCCACCGTCAGCGCGCGGCCGTCCAGATGAATGATCATGTCAGCCTCCGCCGGGCCGCCCCAACGGGGCTGACCGCCCTCGCGGGGGGCGCCTTGCATGGGACCGGAGTAAGCGCTGAAGCACCCACTCCGGTCGACAGCGAACGATGTGAGCGTGGGGGTCGTTTCATGTCAGCGCTCCGGCGACAGGGGACGCGGTCAGGAAGCGTCCCGGCAAATACGGTTCGATATCGATGGCCGGCCGCTCGCCGGCCATCAGCGCGGCGACGAGCCGCGCGCTGCCCGGCGCGGTCGTCACGCCGAGCCCTTCGTGCCCGACCGCGAGCCACACGCCCGGCCGCGCCGGGTGCTCACCGAGCAGCGGCAGGCCGTCGGGGCTGGCGGCGCGGAAGCCCGTCCATGCGCGGATGCCGTTCAGGTCGGCCAGATCCGGCAGATAGCCGACCGCGCGGCGCAGCATCCGCGCGAGCACGGGCGGCTCGACCTGCGCATCCTCGGTGTCGAACTGGCGCGACGAGCCGATCAGCAACTGGCCGGTCGGCCGCGGCTGCACGTTGAACGCGACCGACGTGCCGTCGCTCGCGTGCGCGCTCGCCGCATAGCCGAGCTCGACGAGCTGGTGCGACACGTGGCCCGGATAGCGGTCGGTAATCAGCAGATGGCCCTTTTTCGGGCGCAGCGGCAGTTCGGGCAGCAGCGTGCGCGCCGCGACACCATTCGCGACGACCACCCGCTCCGCGCGCAGCACGTCGCCGCTCGCGAGCGTCACGCTCGGGCCATCGACCACGACGGCCCGCTCGCGGCGCAACGTGACGCGCGGCGCGCGCTGCAGCAGCCAGTTCGCGGCAACGGGCGCATAGAGGATCGCGTCGCCCGGAATCTTCAGCGCGCCGCCGAGGCCCGCGCGCAGCATCGGCTCCAGTTGCGCGAGCGCTGCCGCGTCGATCAGCTCGCCGGCCACGCCGTGCGCGGCGAGCGTCGCCTGCTTCGCGCGTGCGAGATCCATCTCGTGCGCATCGGCCGCGAGCCACAGCGTGCCGCAGTTGCGGTATGCGCAGCCGTCGGGCATCTCGCCGCTCAACGCGCGCCACAGTTCGATCGAGTAATGGCTCAGCGCGAGCTCGGCCGCGTTGTCGTCCATCGCGACGAGGTGCCCCATGCCCGCGCCGGTCGCGCCGCCGCTCGCGTCGTCGACGACGAGCACGCGCAGCCCGCGCTGCGCGAGTTCGTGCGCGCACGCCGCGCCGACGATGCCGGCGCCGATCACGACGACGTCGGTCTTCGTTTCGCTCACGCCCCGATACCCCAGCCGAACGGATCGTCTTCGTCGATCAGCAGCGTCGCTTCCGCGCTCAGGTGCGCGCTGCCGCGAATCGTCGGCACGATGCCGCCGTCGGCCAGCTCGTAGCTCGCGTGGAACACGCTGCCGATCACGCTCGCCTGCCGCCACACGGCGCCCGGCGCGAGCTTGCCGTCGGCCGCGAGGCACGCGAGCTTCGCGCTGGTGCCGGTGCCGCACGGTGAACGGTCGTAGGCGAGGCCCGGGCACAGCACGAAGCTGCGGCTGTCGTGTTCGGGATCGTCGGCGAACAGCTCGATGTGGTCGATCTCGCCACCGTTCGCGCCGGCGATGCCCGCGCGTTCGAGCCCTGCGCGCACCGCCGACGCATACGCGGTGAGCGCCGCGACGTTGTCGCCGGCGACGCGCTGCCCGTGCTCGCTGATCAGGAAGAACCAGTTGCCGCCCCACGCGACGTCGCCCTTCACGGGGCCGTATCCCGGCACGTCGAGCGCGACACCCTGCGCATGGCGATACGCGGGCACGTTGCGCACGCTGACCGACAGATCGTCGTGCAGCGTCGCCTCGACGGTGCCGACCGGCGTCTCGATCCGGTGCACACCGGGCGCGATGCGCCCCATGTGATGCAGCGTGCGCACGACGCCGATCGTGCCGTGCCCGCACATCCCGAGATAGCCGCTATTGTTGAAGAAGATCACGCCGGCCGCCGCGTCGGCCGCTACCGGGTCGCACAGCAGCGCGCCGACCAGCACGTCGCTGCCGCGCGGCTCGAGGATGCACGCGGTGCGGTAACGGTCGTGCTCGCGCGCGAGCACGTCGCGCCGCTCGGCCATCGTGCCGTTGCCGAGCGACGGAAAGCCGGACACGACGAGCCGAGTGGGTTCGCCGCCCGTGTGCGAATCGATGATCTGGATGCGCTTCATCATGAGCTGTCCGAAGTGGGGAAAGGAGCATAGCTTCCTCCGTCGCGCGTCCGTCCGCTTGTGGCTTTTCGATGAGGACGACGACGAAATCGGCATAGTGCGACGCGCCCTTCGCGCCCCTGCCGGCCGCTGTGCCGATTTCGTCATTTTGCTCCGCGATACGACTCAAGCGTGATGGGCGTTTGCGCGGCGATACTGGTTGCCACACCGACACACCCGTCGGCCGACCGATACGAACGTAGGAGATTTCAGTGAGCCGCAAAGCCATTCAGTGGACCGGGGTGTTCCCGGCCGTCAGCACCCAGTTCAAGCCGGACTTTTCCCTCGACATCGACGCCACGCACCGCGTGGTCAAGAACCTGGTGAACGACGGCGTGTCGGGCCTCGTGGTCTGCGGCACGGTCGGCGAAAACACGTCGCTGTCGACGAGCGAGAAGCTCCAGGTGATCGAAGCCGCACGCGACGCGGCCGGCGGCAAGATTCCGGTGATCGCCGGCATCGCCGAATTCACGACCGAATTCGCGCGCAACACGGTGCGCGAAGCGCAGCGCGTCGGCGTCGACGGCGTGATGGTGATGCCCGCGCTCGTGTACTCGGCCAAGCCGCACGAAACCGCCGCGCACTTCCGCGCGGTCGCGACGAGCACCGACCTGCCGGTGATGGTCTACAACAACCCGCCGATCTACAAGAACGACGTGACGCCCGACGTGCTGATCGCGCTGCAGGATTGCGAGAACATCGTCTGCTTCAAGGATTCGTCGGGCGATACGCGGCGCTTCATCGACCTGCGCAACGCGGTCGGCGATCGCTTCGTGCTGTTCGCGGGCCTCGACGACGTCGTGGTCGAGAGCATCGCGGTCGGCGCCGAAGGCTGGGTGTCGGGCATGTCGAACGCGTTCCCGAAGGAAGGCGAGACGCTGTTCCGCCTCGCGAAGCAGAAGCGCTTCGACGAAGCGCTCGCGCTGTACCGCTGGTTCATGCCGCTGCTGCACCTCGACGCCCGCCCGGACCTCGTGCAGTGCATCAAGCTGTGCGAAGAGCTGGTCGGCCGCGGCAGCGCGGTCACGCGGCCGCCGCGCCTCGCGCTGCAAGGCGACACGCTCGCGGAAGTGAAGGCCATCGTCGCGAAGGCGCTCGAAACGCGCCCCGCGCTGCCCGACGTCGGTCTCTGACCGACGCCCCTGCGGCGGCGCGCGGGCTTGCCCGGTGCGTCGCCGTCCGTGGTCCGGCATGGCCTGCGGGCCCGCTCGCCCCGGCGCCAGCGCGCGCCGCGCGTGAACGGGCCGCGGCCCGCCCCGGTCGTTCGAACCGGGCGACGCCGGCCGGCACGCGTGCGCGCTGCTCCGTCGGAGCGCGCGCCACGCGCGCCTGCACCGACATTCCCCAGGAGACAAGCCCATGCCAGGCCAAGGCAACGCACACCCGTCTGTCCCGCTTTCCCGTTCCGCGCACCCCGGCGCGGGTCACGGCAAGTTCAAGAAACAGCTGTCGCTGACCGATCTCACGTTCATCGGTCTCGGCGCCATTTTCGGTTCGGGGTGGCTGTTCGCCGCGAGTCACGTGTCGACGATCGCGGGGCCGGCCGGCATCTTCTCGTGGCTGCTCGGGGGCTTCGCGGTGCTGCTGCTCGGCATCGTCTACTGCGAACTCGGCGCCGCGCTGCCGCGCGCCGGCGGCGTGGTGCGTTACCCGGTGTTCTCGCACGGCCCGCTGCTCGGCTACCTGATGGGCTTCATCACGCTGATCGCGTTCTCGAGCCTGATCGCGATCGAAGTCGTCGCCGCGCGCCAGTACGCGGCCGCATGGTTTCCGGGCCTCACGGTCGAAGGATCGAGCGACCCGACCACACTCGGCTGGCTCGTGCAGGCCGCACTGCTCTGCTTCTTCTTTTACCTGAACTATTCGAGCGTGAAGACGTTCGCGAAGGCGAACAACATCATCAGCGTCTTCAAGTTCATCGTGCCGCTTGCGGTGATCGGCGTGCTATTCACGTTCTTCAAGCCCGCGAACCTGACCGTGCACGGCTTCGCGCCGTTCGGCATGCCGGGCATCGAGATGGCCGTGTCGGCCGGCGGCATCATCTTCGCGTATCTCGGGCTCACGCCGATCGTGTCGGTCGCGAGCGAGGTGCGCAATCCGCAGCGCACGATCCCGATCGCGCTGATCCTGTCGATCCTGCTGTCGACGCTGATCTACGTGCTGCTGCAGCTCGCGTTCATCGGCAGCATCCCGACGACGATGCTCGCCGGCGGCTGGCACGACGTGAGCAAGGCGTTCTCGCTGCCGTACCGCGACATCGCCCTCGCGCTCGGCGTCGGCTGGCTCGCGGTGATGGTCGTCGCCGACGCGATGATCTCGCCGAGCGGCTGCGGCAACATCTACATGAACGCGACGCCGCGCGTCGTCTACGGCTGGGCGAAGACGGGCACGTTCTTCAAGGTGTTCACGCGCGTCGACGAAGCGTCGGGCATCCCGCGCGCGGGCCTGTGGCTCACGTTCGGCCTCGCGATCTTCTGGACGCTGCCGTTCCCGTCGTGGGAAGCGCTGATCAACATCGTGTCGGCCGCGCTGGTGCTGAGCTATGCGGTCGCGCCGGTGTCGGTCGCCGCGCTGCGCCGCACCGCGCCCGACCTGCCGCGGCCGTTCCGCGCCAGCGCGTTCGGCCTCACCGGCCCCGCGTCGTTCGTGATCGCCGCGCTGATCGTCTACTGGTCGGGCTGGAGCACGGTGTCCTGGCTGCTCGGCCTGCAGATCGTGATGTTCGCGATCTATCTCGCGTGCCGCCGCTGGGTGCCGACCGCGCACCTGAGCCTCGCCGAGCAAGTGCGTTCGTCCGCGTGGCTGATCGCGTTCTATGCGGCGATGATCGTGCTGTCGTATCTCGGCGGCTTCGGCGGCACGGGCCGGCTCGCGCATCCGTACGACACGGTCGTCGTCGCGGCCGTCGCGCTCGTCATCTACTACTGGGGCGCCCACACCGGCGTGCGCGCCGACAAGCTGCAGCTCGACGACGACGAGGACTGACGCGCCCGCGCCCTTTTTCCCCTTCCATCGGCCGGGCGCAGCACGCCCGGCCCTGCTTTTTTCCGAGGAAAATCATGCAACTCACAGGTCAGATCCTGATCGGCCAGTCGGCCGTCGCCGGACAGAACGGCACCCTCCACGCAATCGCCGCCGCCACCGGCGAACCGCTCGAACCGGCGTTCGGCGGCGCGAGCCTGCACGACCTGGAAACGGCGTGCGCGCTCGCCGACGACGTGTTCGACACCTATCGCGAAACGTCGCTCGAAGCACGCGCCGCGTTCCTCGACGCGATCGGCCGCCACATCATGACGCTCGGCGACGCCCTGATCGAGCGCTGCGTCGTTGAAACCGGGCTGCCGCGCGCGCGCATCGAAGGCGAACGCGGCCGCACGGTCGGCCAGCTCGCGCTGTTCGCGTCGCTCGTGCGGGACGGCGGTTTCCTCGATGCGCGCATCGATCCGGCGCGCCCCGAACGCAAGCCGCTGCCGCGCGTCGACCTGCGCTTGCGCAACGTCGCGGTCGGGCCGGTCGCCGTATTCGGCGCGTCGAACTTCCCGCTCGCGTTCTCGGTGGCCGGCGGCGACACGGCGTCGGCGCTGGCGGCCGGCTGCCCGGTGATCGTCAAGGCGCATTCCGCGCATCCGGGCACGTCGGAACTCGTCGGTCGCGCGATCCAGCAGGCCGCGCACGAATGCGGGATGCCGGCCGGCGTGTTCTCGCTGCTGTTCGACGCATCGCGCGAAATCGGCCAGGCGCTCGTCGCCGACCCGCGCATCAAGGCGGTCGGCTTCACCGGCTCGCGTCGCGGCGGCGTCGCGCTGATGCATATCGCGGCCGCGCGAGCCGAGCCGATCCCCGTCTATGCGGAAATGAGCTCGATCAATCCCGTGCTGCTGTGTCCTGCCGCGCTCGACGCGCGTCACGACACCATCGCATCGCAGTTCATCGCGTCGCTCACGCTCGGCGCCGGGCAGTTCTGCACGAACCCGGGCCTCGTGCTCGCGGTCGACGGCCCCGCGCTGCGCGCGTTCGAAGCCGCGGCAGCCGACGCGGTGCGCGCGACGGCCGCACAGACGATGCTGACACCCCATATCCACGCGAGCTATGCGCAAGGCGTCGCGGCGCTGCGCGATCACGATGCGGTCGAGCGGCTGGCCGAAGGCGCGGAAGGCGGCCGTCACCAGGCCCGCGCGGCGCTGTTCGCAACGTCCGCCGATGCGTTCGTCGCGCGCCCCGAATTGCGCGACGAAGTGTTCGGCCCCGCATCGCTGATCGTGCGCTGTCCGGACGCCGACACGCTGCATCGCGTGCTGAAGTCGCTCGAAGGCCAGCTGACGATCGCCGCTCATCTCGCCGACGGCGACGCGGCGCTGTTCGCCGCGCTGCGCCCGACGCTCGAACGCAAGGCCGGCCGCATTCTCGTCAACGGCTTCGGCACGGGCGTCGAGGTCGGCCACGCGATGGTACACGGCGGCCCGTTCCCGGCGACGTCCGACACGCGCACGACGTCGGTCGGCGCACGCGCGATCGAGCGCTTCCTGCGCCCCGTGTCGTACCAGGACCTGCCGGACGCGCTGCTGCCGGACGCGATCCGCAGCAGCAATCCGCTGCGCGTGCCGCAACGCATCGACGGCGTGCCCGCCCCGCGCGAGGTGAACCATGTCTGAGCACACCGCCGAAGTCGTCCTGTCGCTCGATGAAGTCCACACGCTCGCGCTGCGCGTGCTGACGCACAACGGGATGTCCGACGCGCATGCGCGGGCCATCGCCAACGTGATCACGCAGGGCCAGCGCGACGAATGCCATTCGCACGGCGTGTACCGGCTGCTCGTCTGCGTGCGGTCGCTGAAGAAGGGCAAGGTCGATCCGCAGGCCGTGCCGACGCTGCGCCGGCTGTCGTCGTCGATCGTCGCGGTCGACGCGCATCGCGGCTTCTCGCTGCTGAGCTTCGAGACCGGGCTGCCCGTGCTGGTCGAGATGGCGAAGCAGCACGGCATCGCCGCGATGGCGATCAACCATTGCTACCACTTCTCCGCGCTGTGGCCCGAGGTCGAGGCGATCGCGGCCGAGGGGCTGGTCGGCATCGCGATGAACCCGAGCCATAGCTGGGTCGCGCCGGAAGGCGGCCGCGAGCCCGTATTCGGCACCAACCCGATCGCGTTCGCGTGGCCGCGCCCGGGCGGCGAGCCGTTCGTGTTCGATTTCGCGACGAGCGCGATCGCGCGCGGCGACATCGAGCTGCACGCGAAGCAAGGCAAGGCGATTCCGTCGCACTGGGCGATCGACGCCGACGGCCAGCCGACCACCGACCCGAAGGCCGCGCTGCAAGGCGCGATGCGCACGTTCGGCGGCCACAAGGGTTCGGCGCTCGCGGCGATGGTCGAACTGCTCGGCGGCGCGCTGATCGGCGACATGACGAGCCGGGAATCGATGGATTTCGACGAAGGCGTCGGCGCGACGCCGTGCCATGGCGAACTCGTGATCGCGTTCGATCCGAAGGTGTTTCTCGGCGACGATCTCGACGCGGGGCGCGCGCGCGGCGAGCGGATGTTCGAATCGATCGTCGCGCAGGGCGCGCGGCTGCCGTCGCAACGGCGCTTCGACGCCCGCGCGCGCAGCATCGCGAACGGCGTGCGGATTCCGAAGGCGCTGTACGACGAAATCCTGACGCTGCTCGACTGACGCGCGATCGAGCGGCACGGCGCGGCTTCATCGTCGGCGGAACGGGCGATGAAGCCGCCGCCCGGTTGCGCCGGCGATGGCCTGCGTCGAACTTCGTGCTCGGGGAACTTGGTGCACTTGGCCGCTGTCCGGTGCGCCACCCGCGCCACCCGCGCCACCCGCGCCACCCGCGCCACCCGCGCCACCCGCGCCACCCGCGCCACCCGCGCCACCCGCGCCACCCGCGCCACCCGCACCACCCGCACCGCTCGCCCGCTCCCGCCGGCGCCGCAGGCCCGGCGGCTGTGGGATAATCATCGAGTTTGCCCAGGGCGCAGCTCAAGAGGTTGTTCGCACGGGCGCGAGAGAGGCCTTTATTCCCGAGCCTCCACCCTTTTCCCGCGATATTTCTTCAGCCATCACCATGCCCACTTACCGTTCCAAAACCTCTACCGCCGGCCGCAACATGGCAGGTGCGCGCTCGCTGTGGCGCGCCACCGGCATG
Organism: Burkholderia sp. BCC0419; assembly: GCF_902830285.1. NCBI lineage: Bacteria > Pseudomonadati > Pseudomonadota > Betaproteobacteria > Burkholderiales > Burkholderiaceae > Burkholderia > Burkholderia sp. BCC0419. Next base: position 1,016,286 of record NZ_CADESR010000001.1, on the reverse strand, counting down.
AAAGACGACGATTTCTCGAAGCCGATCATCGCGGTCGTCAACTCGTTCACCCAGTTCGTGCCCGGGCACGTGCACCTGAAGGATCTCGGCCAGCTCGTCGCGCGCGAGATCGAGGCTGCCGGCGGCGTCGCGAAGGAATTCAACACGATCGCGGTCGACGACGGCATCGCGATGGGCCACGACGGCATGCTGTATTCGCTGCCGAGCCGCGACATCATCGCCGACTCGGTCGAATACATGGTGAACGCGCACTGCGCGGACGCGATGGTGTGCATCTCGAACTGCGACAAGATCACGCCGGGGATGCTGATGGCCGCGATGCGCCTGAACATTCCGGTGATCTTCGTGTCGGGCGGCCCGATGGAAGCCGGCAAGACGCGCCTCGCGAACCCGGTCACCAAGGCCATCGAACTGAAGAAGCTCGACCTCGTCGACGCGATGGTGATCGCGGCCGACCAGTCGTATTCGGACGCCGACGTCGCCGAAGTCGAACGCTCCGCGTGCCCGACCTGCGGCTCGTGCTCGGGCATGTTCACCGCGAACTCGATGAACTGCCTGACCGAAGCGCTCGGCCTGTCGCTGCCCGGCAACGGCACGGTGGTCGCCACGCACGCCGATCGCGAACAGCTGTTCAAGCGTGCCGGCCGCCGCATCGTCGAACTGACGCGCCAGCACTACGAGCAGGACGACGAACGCGTGCTGCCGCGCTCGGTCGGCTTCAAGGCGTTCGAGAACGCGATGACGCTCGACATCGCGATGGGCGGCTCGACCAACACGATCCTGCACCTGCTGGCGATCGCGCGGGAAGCCGACATCGACTTCACGATGAAGGACATCGACCGCCTGTCGCGCACCGTGCCGCAGCTGTGCAAGGTCGCGCCGAACACGAACAAGTACCACATCGAGGACGTGCACCGCGCAGGCGGGATCATGGCGATCCTCGGCGAGCTCGAGCGCGCCGGCAAGCTGCACACCGACGTGCCGACCGTGCACGCGCCGACGCTGAAGGACGCGCTCGACCAGTGGGACATCGTGCGCACGCGGGACGACGCGGTCCGCACGTTCTACCTCGCCGGCCCGGCCGGCATCCCGACGCAGGTCGCGTTCAGCCAGGACACGCGCTGGCCGAGCCTCGACCTCGACCGTGCCGAAGGCTGCATCCGCTCGTACGAGCATGCGTTCTCGAAGGAAGGCGGCCTCGCCGTGCTGACGGGCAACATCGCGCTCGACGGCTGCGTGGTGAAGACGGCCGGCGTCGACGAGAGCATCCTCGTGTTCGAGGGCTCGGCCCACGTGACCGAATCGCAGGACGAGGCGGTCGAGAACATCCTGAACGACAAGGTCAAGGCCGGCGACGTGGTGATCGTGCGCTACGAAGGCCCGAAGGGCGGCCCGGGCATGCAGGAAATGCTCTACCCGACCAGCTACATCAAGTCGAAGGGGCTCGGCAAGGCGTGCGCGCTGCTGACGGACGGCCGTTTCTCGGGCGGCACGTCGGGCCTGTCGATCGGGCACTGCTCGCCGGAAGCGGCAGCGGGCGGCGCGATCGGCCTCGTGCGCGACGGCGACCGGATCCGCATCGACATTCCGAACCGCACGGTCGACGTGCTGGTATCGGACGAGGAACTGGCGCGCCGCCGCGAAGAGCAGAACGCGAAAGGCTGGAAGCCCGCGCAGCCGCGTCCGCGCAAGGTGTCCGCGGCGCTGAAGGCGTACGCGAAGCTGGTCATGTCGGCCGACAAGGGCGCGGTGCGCGACCTGTCGCTGCTCGACGACTGATGCGAGACGGCGGGTCGTGCGAACGGCCTGCCCGCCCGATCAGAAAGCCGCTCTCCGGAGCGGCTTTTTTTCATCCGTTGCCCGGAGAACCCGCAGCGCCGGCGCCATCAGTGCCGGAGTTCGTCGGGGCCGCCGCCTCCACCACCGCCGTGGTTGCCGCCGCCGTTTCCACCGCCTTGAGGTCGCGCATAACCGCCGCCGCCCCCGCCTCCCTGCCGCCCCGGCGGTGGCATCGGGTGGCCCTCGCCGCCCGGCGCGGGCGGTGGACGCAGCACGGCCGGCGGCGGACTGGCCGGACGCGCATTGCCCGCTCCACCCGGCATCGGCGTCGGCGCTGGCGCAGCCGGCGGCGGACTGGCCGGACGCGCATTACCCGCCCCACCCGGCATCGGTGTCGGCGCCGGCGCAGCCGGCGGCGGCACGCGATTCGCACCATTCCAGCCGCCGCGCGTCGCCGACGGCCGCGTGTCATGCACGGGCGGCGGGCCACCCGGCGCGACCTGCATCGGCGCGCCCGGTTGCGGACGCCCGTGCCCCGGCGGCATGCCTCCCGGGCCGAGCCTCGGCTCCGGACGATGCGCCCAGCGATCGCGGTCCGGATACCACGGGCGGTGCCGGTAATAGCGATCCCAGTACGCGCCGATCGCGAATCCGGTCACCGGCACGCCGATGATCGCGCCATACTCGAGCAACGGCACGTAGCTGCCCTGGTAGGGATAGTCGAGCAACTGCGCATCGATCCAGCCGCGCACGCCCGGCAGCGCGACGTCGCACCATGCGTAGTTGCTCAGGCAGCCGAATACGTCCAGCGCGGTGCCGGGCGGAAGCTGCGCGACCACCGGATAATCGGGTGCCGGCCCGGCATACAGCTCGGCCGGCGAATTCGTGTAAGCGCTGCTTTGCGCATCGGCGACGCCCGGTGCGGCCGCGAGGCCGGCCAGGACGACGCACAGACTTCGGACAATCGTGTTCTTCATGATGCTCTCCCGCGCCGTGCCGCCGCGCGCCGGTCAGTGCCGATGGCCGCCGCCCCAGTGACCGCCACCCCAATGCCCGCCGCCCCACGGACGATGCCAGTACCCGCCGCGCCCGCCCCAGTATCCGCCGCCGCCCCAGCGGCCCCAGAAGCCGATCGTCACGGGCGGCCCGTACCAGCCGGAGTAGTACGCCGGGTAGTAATACGGATACGGCGGCGGCACGTAGGCCGGCGCGACATACACCGGCACCGCCGGGCCGGCGTCGACCTGCGCCTGAGGCACGGTCGACGGGACCGGACCGGGCGTAGCCGGTGCGGTTGGAATTTCGCGCTGCGTCACGGTGGCGGGCACCGGCGCGTAATAAGGTGCATAACCGTACGGGCTCGTGTAGTAGCAGCCGCCAAGCGCCAGTGCGGCCAGCGCGACGACGGCGGGCCTCGCGGCGGAAATCGGGTTCATCTCGTGCTCCGGCAGAATCCGCGCGTCGCCGCCGGGCGCGCGCCTGACTCTAGCTTACGTCCCCTGCAGATTTCCGCGCGTATGATCGGTTACTTTTTGTTTCCTGCTCCGCACGGCGAAGCAGGCACGCTGCGTGCTGGCCCGTCCGCGGCACCGGCGTTGAAGTTGGCGCAAATGCCCTCAACTTGAACGATGTCGGGCTGACCGGCGCGGACGGGCGTCCGCGACCCACCGGCAACCGCAAACCGGCGAGCTTCGGCCCGCCCAGACAGGAACGCGGCTCGCGCCGCCATCGACATGACTACGCCACGCCCCACTCCCCGGGCGGACACACCGCTCGATCCGATCATCCAGTTGCTGGCGCTCGCCGGCGAGCAGGGTTATCTGACGCACGCCGACCTCGTCGACGCGCTGCCGCCCGAAAGCGACAGCCCCGACGCGCTCGACGTCGTGCGCGCCGCGCTTGCCGACATCGGCATCGCGGTACTCGACGAGCCGGCCGTGCCTGCACCGTTCGCCGGCGCGGCGCCGGTCGAGGTCGATCGCGACGCGCTCGACGAAGGCCGGGCCATGCTCGGCGACCTCGCGCGCGGCACGAGCGCGTCGACCGATCCGCTCGCGCTCTACATGCGGCGCATGCACGCGGTGCCGCTGCTCACGCGCGAAGGCGAAATCGTGCTCGCCCGCGAGATCGAGACGGGCCGCCATCAGGTCCTGCATGCGATCGCCGGCTATCCGCCCGCGGTCGACGCGCTGCTCGAGCGTCATCGTGCAACGGGCGGCACCGGCACAACCGGCTCGCCCGATGACGACGACGCCGGCACGCCCGCGCCCGCCCGCTACGACGCGCTGCACGCAGCGGTGTCGACGCTGCGCGGCGCATTGCATGCGCATGGCAGCCGTTCGGCCGAATACCGCGACGCACGCAACCACGTGGCCGCCCTGCTCGGTTCGCTCGCGTGGGTCGCGCCGGCCGTCGACGGCGCGAGCCGTACCGTACGCGCACTCGCGGCCGCCCCGCACGATCCGTCGGCGGTCGACGCAGCGTGCTTCGACGCGGTCGCACGGCGCGCGCTCGCGGCCGCGCTGAGCGACGGCCAGCAGAAGGTGCGCGACGCGACGCGTGCGATGCTCGAGGCGAACCTGCGGCTCGTGCTGTCGATCGCGCGCAAGTACCTGAACCGCGGCGTCGACCTGTCCGATCTCGTGCAGGACGGCTGCCTCGGCCTGATGCGCGCGATCGAGAAATTCGAATACCGGCGCGGGTTCAAGTTCTCGACCTACGCGACCTGGTGGATTCGCCAGGCGATCGCGCGCGCGGTCGCGGATCGCTCGCGCACGATCCGCGTGCCGGTGCACGTCGGCGACCAGTACCAGCGCGTGCAGCGGCATGCGCTGCGCTTTCGCCAGCGCACGGGCCGGCGGGCCACGCCGGCCGAGCTCGCGGCCGAAACCGGCCTCGACGAAGGCAAGCTGCGCGCGGTGCTCGCGCTGCCCGCCGAGCCGGTTTCGCTCGACACGCCGCTGCCCGATGCGGACACCGGCCTCGTGGAACTGATCGAGGATCAGGCCTCGGCCAGCCCGTTCGAGCAGCTGGCCGACACGCGCATGCGCGAATGCGTGCGGTCGCTGCTGCAGTCGGTCACGCCGACCGAGGCCGACGTGCTGCGCCGGCGGTTCGGCCTCGGCGGCGCCGAGCCCGACACCTACGACGCGATCGCGCAGGATGCTGGGATGTCGCGGGAGCGTGTGCGGCAGATCGAGAAACGGGCGCTCGCCGCGCTGCGCACGGCCGCCGAGGCCGAGAACGCGCAGTCGTTTCTCGACGCTTGACCGCATCGCGCGCAGTGCACGGTCATGCCGCGTTCCGGCACGACCGTGCGCTTCGCGGCTGTGCTACGTTTGTCATTGACGCACATCAAGTTTTCTTCATCGCGCATCGCGACAATGGTTGACAGCCGACCGGCGCATCGCTCGCCGCGTCCATTCCGTTTGTGCTTTCCGGGTCCCTCGCCATGCAGTCGACCGTCAGCCAGACGTACGAGGAAAACCGGCCTATCGCGGCCTGCTTGCGCGAGGCCGCGCAGTGGCTCGTCGACCAGGGTGCGAACCCGTACCGGGTCGCCGCGTACCGCGCGGCGGCCGATACGGTCGACGCGCTCGACCGCGACATCCGCAGCGTGTTCGAAACCGGCGGCGTCGACGCGCTCGGCGCGCTGCCCGACATCGGCGCGGGCGTCGCGCAGGCGATCGCCGAGCTGCTGGTGACGGGGCGCTGGCGCCAGCTCGACCGCTTGCGCGGCGACGCGGAACGCGCGTCGGCCTTCGAAGCGGTGCCGGGCATCGGCCACGCGCTCGCGCTGCGCATTCATGACGCACTGCACATCGACACGCTGGAGGAACTCGAACGCGCGGCCCGCAACGGCCAGCTCGAAACGATCTCCGGTGTCGGCCCGCGGCGCGCGGTCGGCATCCGCGCCGCGCTCGACGACGTGCTGAGCCGCCGCCGGCGCTGGCAAGGTCACATGCGACACGCCGGCCCCGGTACGGAACCGCCCATCGAATTGCTGCTTTACATCGATCGCCAGTACCGCAACAAGGCGGCCGCCGGCGTGCTGCCGAGGCTCACGCACCGGCGCCTGAACGCGGACGCCTACGTGCCGCCGCCCGTAATGCACATGACCAAGGGCGGCTGGCATTTCACGGTGCTGAGCCAGCATGCCGCGATGCGTACGCCGGAAGCCGGGCGCCCGATCGACTGGGTCTCGCTCTACTTCTACGACGCCGTGCAGTGCGAGCACCAGCGCACCGTGTTCACCGAAACGGACGGCGCGCTCGTCGGCAAGCGGATCGTGCGCGGGCGCGAGATGGAATGCCGCGTGTATTACGCGGGATGAATCATGCGTCGGATGCTTCGCCGACGTCGAATGCCGTGTCGAGCAGGGACGCGACCTCGCGACATGCACGGGTAAGTGCGCGTGAACGGCGATCGGCATGGTCCGGATCGAAATCGAACGACGTCGAATACGACACGTCATCGGCAGCCTTTCCCCGGTTCGGCACGTCGAACCATACCGTCACCCTGTAGCCGCCCGCGCGCATCGCGCGGGCTCGCCGCCTACATGCCTTCCGCCTTCGTGCGGCGTGCCGGACGACGATGCGCCGCAACGCGCAGCAGCTTCTGGAACGACGGGCATTCGAGATGGTTCGCCGCCGGGCACGCGGCCGCATACCGCAGCGCATCGCGCACGGCGCCGAGACGGCGGATCGTGCAGTCGATCTCGTCGGCCTTGTCGTCGAGCTTCGCGCGGTCGATCTCGGGCCGGCCGTCCGCGCCGACCATCGCGAGGATGTCGTCCAGCGAAAATCCGGCCTCCCGGCCGAGCGCGATCAGCGCCAGGCGCTCCAGCACCGACGCGTCGTATTGCCGCCGCAGCCCGTGCCGGCCGATCGGGACGATCAACCCCTTTTCCTCGTAGTAGCGCAGCGTCGACGCGGGCAACCCCGTGCGCCGCGCGACGTCCGCAATGTCCAGTCGGCTCATGCTTGACCTCAAGTGAACTTGACGTTGCAAGATAGTCGCTCGACTCCATGAAGACAAGCCCGGACCACCATGAAACCGTTGAACCCGCGTCGTATTCCGCCGTGCCGCATCGCCATTACCGTCCACCGCGGAGGTGCGCGATGAGCATGCCCGACGTCCTGCTCGAACTGCTGTTGATCGGCGCGGGCGCCACGCTGTTGATGGATCTGTGGACGCTGTTCCGGCGGCGTGCGTTCGGCATTCCGTCGCTCGACTACGCACTGGTCGGCCGCTGGCTCGGCCACATGACGCACGGCCGGTTCCGGCATGCGTCGATCGGCGCCGCCGCCCCCGTGGCCGGTGAACGCGCGCTCGGCTGGGTCGCGCATTACGCGATCGGCATCGCGTTCGCGGCACTGCCCGTGCTGATCGCCGGCCCGGCGTGGATCGATGCGCCGACGCCGCTCCCCGCGCTCGTCGCCGGGCTCGCGAGCGTGGTCGCGCCGTTCTTCGTGATGCAGCCAGCGTTCGGCTTCGGCATCGCGGCGTCGCGCACGCCGCAGCCGAGCGTCGCTCGCCGGCGCAGCCTCGTCACACATCTGTCGTACGGGGTGGGGCTCTATCTAGCGGCGTACACGCTCGCGGCACTGGCCCGTTGACCCGCACGCCGGCGTGCCCTCAGCCGCCCCTGTCCGCCTCGTGCAAGCCGGACAAGATCACCTGCCGTCGCCGCGCTGCGCCGTTTCCTCGTAACGATCGAGCGCGTCGAGCAGTTTGCCCGGCCGGCTCATCTCGGCCCGCAGCCTGGCGGCTTTCTCGATATCGGCCGGCGCGGTGAGCTTCGCGCCCTGATCGAGGTACTCCTGCGCACGCGTCTCGCCTGCGGCGGCAGCCAGCCCCAACAATGCATTCGCGGCGATCGGATCGTATGCGACACCGCTGCCCGCGTAGTACTGCACGCCCAGCCGGAACAGCGAGGTCGCCGCACCCTCGGCCGCGGCCAGCCGATACCAGCTCACCGCTTCGGCGTCATCCTTGCGCACGCCCTGCCCGTTTTCGTACATCAGCCCGAGATTGTTCTGCGCGTTCGCGTAACCCTGTTCCGCGGCGAGTCGATACCACTTGAATGCCTCGGTGTCGCTCTGCTTCACGCCGCGCCCGCTGTCATACAGGTAGCCGAGGGCGTTCTGCGCCTGCGGATCGCCCTGGTCGGCCGCGCGCCGATACCATTTGGCGGCTTCCGCGACATCCTGCGGCACGCCCGTCCCGGCGTCGTACATCATGCCCAGATACAGCTGCCCCCTCGGCAGGCCCTGTTCGGCCGCGCGCCGGTAGAGCCGCACCGCTTCCGCGCTATCCTGCGGCGCGCCTTCGCCATCCTCGTACGCGCGACCGAGATTGCACAACGCATTCGCATGGCCCTGCGCGGCCGCGCGCCGATACCAGCTCACGGCCTCCGCACGGCTTTGCGCGACGCCGACGCCGGTTTCGTACAGCGTGCCGAGATTGTTCTGCGAGGCCGCATCGCCCTGATCGGCGGCCCGCCGGTACCATTTCACGGCTTCGGCGGGATTCTGCTCGACGCCGTCGCCGTGCTCATACATCAGCGCGACGCTGAATTCGCCATCCAGGTCGCCGTGCTGCGCCTTCGCCATCGCTGCGTCGAACGCCGCGGGCGCATCGTCGTGTCCGAGCCAGGCGATGCCGATTCCGAGGATCAGTACGATTGCGAGCGCGATGAGGATCGCAATACGGGTCTTCCGGCCGATTCGTCGTGCCTGGGTCATCTCTCAGTGTTCTCTTTTTTGTGGTTGCACGCGGTACGCCCGGCCGGGCGCCCGCGTCACTCGCCGCCGCAGTCGATCAGGTTACGGCGCACGCGCCCGAGCAGCCGCACCAGCGTATCGCGCTCGTCGGACGTGAAGCCGCGCAGCCCGTCGTCGGCGACGGTATCGCCCACTTCCAGCATCTGCGGAAAGATCTCGCGCGACTTGTCGGTCAGCCGGATCACGAACGCGCGGCGGTCGTCGTCGTTCGCGACACGCTCGATCCAGCCATAGCTTTCCATCCGGTCGAGCAGCCGCGTGAGCGAGATCGGCGTGATCTCGAGCCATTCGGCGAGCCGCGCCTGGTTCATCTCGCCCTTCCACGTCAGGTACGCGAGCACGCGGCTTTGCGCCCGCGTCAGCCCGATGCGCTTCGCGCGCCGGTCGAACAGGCGTCCGTTCAGGCGGGCCACGTCGGCGATCAGGTAACCGATCCGGTTCTCGTAGGTCTTGTCCATGCGGCGATTATAGGGTCAAGCCGGAACCGGCCCGCGGCTCGCACCCCAGCAATAAGCTTCTACATAATAAGCATGCTTATAATTTGCGCCATGCCGGATCGCCGCCCACGGCGACCGCCCCACGGAGACGCCCCGCTTGAACCCCGCCGCCGACGCCCCCCCCCGCCTCGCCCGCCCTGAACCGGCCGATGCTGACCCTGTCGATCATGCTCGCCACGCTGATCCAGACCCTCGACAGCACGATCGCGAACGTCGCGCTGCCCCACATGCAGGGCACGCTGTCCGCGTCGCAGGACGAAATCACGTGGGTGCTGACCTCCTACATCGTCGCCGCGGCGATCGCGACGCCGCTTACCGGCTGGCTGTCCGACCGGCTGAGCGTGAAGCGGCTGCTGATCGTGTCGATCGCGGGCTTCACGGTGGCGTCGGCGCTGTGCGGGCTGTCGGAGACGCTCGTGCAGATCGTCGGCGCGCGGCTGCTGCAGGGTGTGTTCGGCGCCGCGCTGGTGCCGCTGTCGCAATCGATCTTGCTCGACATCAACCCGCGCGAGAAACAGGGCCAGGCGATGGCGATCTGGGGGATGGGCGTGATGGTCGGCCCGATCCTCGGCCCGACGCTCGGCGGCTGGCTCACCGATAGCTACAACTGGCGCTGGGTGTTCTTCATCAACGTGCCGATCGGCGCATTCGCGCTCGCCGGCGTGCTGACCTTCCTGCCGGCGCGCGCGCCGCGCCCGCACGTGAAATTCGACACGTTCGGCTTCGCGACGCTCGCGCTCGCGATCGGCGCGTTCCAGGCGATGCTAGACCGCGGCGAACAGCTCGACTGGTTCGGCTCGTACGAGATCCGCATCGAGGCGCTCGTCGCGGCGCTCGCCTTCGCGTTCTTCCTCGCGCATACGGCGACCGCCGGCAAGGCGTCGTTCTTCAAGTCGGAGTTGCTGCGCGACCCGAACTTCGCGACCGGCACGCTGTTCATCTTCGTGGTCGGCGCGGTGCTGTACGCGACGCGCGCGCTGCTGCCGCCGATGCTGCAGAACCTGATGGGCTACCCGGTCGCGACGACGGGCCTCGTCACCGCGCCGAGCGGCGCCGGCACGATGATCGCGATGCTGTTGGTCGGGAGGCTGATGAAATACGTGGATGCGCGGCTGCTGCTGCTCGCGGGGCTGCTGATTTCCGCGCTCGCGCTGTGGCAGATGATGCAGTACACGATCGTGCTGTCCGAAGCGGACATCGTGTGGCCCGGCGTGATCCAGGGCTTCGGCCTCGGGCTCGTGTTCGTGCCGTTGAGCGCGCTGTCGTTCTCGACGCTGCCGCCCGACCTGCGCGCGGACGGCACGGCCACCTACAGCCTGATGCGCAACATCGGCAGCAGTATCGGCATCTCGATCGTGCAGACGCTGATGACGCGCAATACGCAGGTCGCGCATGCCGACCTCGCGACCCACATCACGCCGTTCAACCCGGCCGTGCAGGCGATGGTCGGCAGCCGCGTCGACATCGCGCTGCTCGACCGCACGATCAATCAGCAGGCGACGATGATCGCGTACCTGAACGACTTCAAGCTGATGTTCGTCGCGACGCTGCTGATGATCCCGCTGTTGCTGCTGGTCCGCCCGCCGCAGAAAACGGCGAGCGTCGACGTCGCGCATGCGGCGATGGACTGACGGGCGCGCATGCGCCCGTCCGAGGCCGCGTCAGGCCTTCATCGTCCCGGTCCGCACGTAGCGCTCGTGCCACGACAGCGCCTCGGCGAGCAGATGCGGCGTGTGCTTGCCGAAGCTTTCGCGCGACGCGCGCTCGAAGTAGTCCTCGAGCATCGGCCGGTAGTCCGGGTGCGCGCAGGTCGCGATGATCTTGCGCGCACGCTGCTTCGGCGACAGGCCGCGCAGATCGGCCAGCCCCTGCTCGGTGACGACCACCGCGACGTCGTGCTCGGTATGGTCGACGTGGCTCGCCATCGGCACGATCCGCGAGATCGCCCCGCCCTTCGCGGTACTCGCCGACATGAAGCACGACAGATAGCCGTTGCGCGCGAAGTCGCCCGAGCCGCCGATGCCGTTCTGGATCTTCGTGCCCATCACGTGCGTCGAGTTCACGTTGCCGTAGATATCGGCCTCGATCATCCCGTTCATCGCGATGCAGCCGAGCCGGCGCACGAGTTCCGGATGGTTGCTGATCTCCTGCGGGCGCAGCACGATCTTCTCGCGGAACGTCGCGATTTCGTCGGCGAAACGCTGCACGGCGGCCGGGCTCAGCGACAGCGCGGTGGCCGACGCGAAGCTCAGCGTGCCGTCGTCGAGCAGGTCGAGCATGGCGTCCTGGATCACCTCGGTGTACGCGGTCAGGTTCGAGAAGCCGGCCGAGCTGAGTTCGGCGAGCACCGCGTTCGTGATGTTGCCGACGCCCGACTGCAGCGGCAGCAGGTTTTCCGGCAGGCGGCCGCGCTTCACTTCGTGGCGCAGGAAGTCGATCAGTTGCAGCGCGATCTCCTTCGACGTGGCATCCGGCGCGGAGAACGCATTGCTGCGGTCGGGCGCGTCGGTCTCGACGATCGCGACGATCTTGTCGGCCGGGCAGCGCAGGTACGGCTCGCCGATCCGGTCGTCGCTCTTCGTCAGCGGAATCGGCTTGCGGTGCGGCGGCAGCGCGGTGCCGTAGTAGATGTCGTGCATCCCGTCGAGGCCGAGCGGCTGGCGCGCGTTCACTTCGAGGATCACGTGCTTCGCGCGCTCGAGCCAGGTCTTGTTGTTGCCGATCGACGCGGACGGGATCAGCAGCCCGTCCTCGCGGATGCCCGCGACTTCGACGATCGCGACGTCGAGATCGCCGTACAGCCCGAACCACGCGTATTGCGCGACGTGACTCAGGTGAACGTCCTGGTAATCGACTTCGCCGGCGTTGATCTTGTCGCGCAACGTCGGGTCGGACTGGTACGGCAGCCGCATCGAGATGCCGTTGGTGCGGGCGAGCGCGCCGTCGAGTTCCGGTGCGGTCGACGCGCCCGTCAGCACGTTGATCCGGAAGTCCTCGCCGCGCGCGTGCGCCGCGTCGATGTGGGCGGCAAGCGCGGCCGGCACGGCCTTCGGATAGCCCGACCCGGTGAAGCCGCTCATCGCGACGGTCATGCCGGGGCGGATCAGCGCGGCGGCTTCGTCGGCGGTGCGGACGAGCGAACGCAGGGCGGGAGCGAGGATGCGTGATGAAGACATGGCTGGTTATCTGACGCTTGGGTCTGTCGTTGACGTCGCGGGGGGTGTCTCCTGAGCGACGCGAAGCCCTTGGGGCCGCGAGGGGCGGCCCGGCACCACGGGCACGGCCGGAGTATCGCAGAGGCCATCGCCGCGAAATGTCCGCTGGATGCAAAAGATCCTTGCCGGATTTGCCGGGTATCGAACGACCGTTCTGTGACAGGCGATCTGCCCGCGCCGGATGCACACGAAAGGTGTGCGAAAGCATCGGGCGAATCGCCGGTTCGCGATCACCGATTGATGCATATCAATCGATGCGTTTTCCATCGACATTGATGCCGCTTCGTTCGGCAATGGCCGATACCCGTCCGGCGCGGCCGATTGTCGCCCGATGCGGCTTTTCCGGGCCTGACCGAGATCAAGGTCGCATGCGCTGCGCGACGCCAGCCGACCGGCGCGAAAAATCCTGCCGTATCCGCCTGCGAGGCCCGTCCGGCCTTGACAGGCGCGCGACGCGAACCACACTGGAAGACGGGTCCGGCCGCCCGCTTGACCGCCCCGTTCGCCCATGCGTTTCTGGACCGGCCGATGCGCTCAAGACGCGGTAACACTCCCGCATGTCAGGACATTGATCGAATAAAAAGCAACAAATTACAATTCCGTATATATTTCGCCGATGGACCAAAGAAAAACCGCCACACGCCCCGAGCCACCCCCGCCACGCACCTGGGATGCGCGGCTCGCGCGCTCGCTTGTCCGACCGCTCGTCGATACGCCGGTCACCCCGAATCACCTCACCACCCTTCGTCTGCTGATCGGCCTCGCCGGCGCCTGGTGCCTCGCGCACGGCGGCTTCGGCTGGAGCAATGCAGGCGCGTTCCTGATCGTGCTGTCGAACTTCGTCGACCACACCGACGGCGAGCTCGCGCGCATCAGCGGCAAGTCCAGCAAGATCGGTCATTTTTACGACCTCGCGGCCGATGCGCTCGTCACGGTCGCGCTGTTCGTCAGCATGGGCGTCGGCATCGTCGCCCAGGGCGGCCAGATGGCCGCGTCGCCGGTGCTGCTCGGCGCGGTGGCCGGCGCGGCCGTCGCGCTGATCTTCTTCCTGCGCATGCGGATCGAATCGATCGCCGGCAAGGCCGGCACCAAGCAGGCGTTCGCCGGCGGCTTCGAGACGGAAGACGTGCTGTACCTGCTGCCGATCGTGACGCTCGTCGACGGCGTCCAGCCGTTCCTGCTCGCGGCGTCGATCGGCGCCCCGCTGTTCGCCGCCTGGGTCGTGATCGACTGGTGGCGCATTGTCCGCCGCAGCAATGTTCCGCAGAACCCAACTGAAATCCAGGCTTCCAAATGACTCCTAGCACGCGCGACGATTCCGTGCTGAGCCCGGCACGCCCCGCGCCCGTGCGCGCGGCCGCGGCCGATCCCGATCGCACCGTGGCCGACTGCATCGGCCAGCTCGACCTCGACCGCCTGCGCGGCGACTACACGCGCCAGGGCTCGTTCCTCTACCTCGACGCCTTCCTGCCGGCCGACGCGCACGCGAAGCTGGCGAACGCCGCCCGCGCGATGCAGCCGGGCCTGAACCGCAATTACCTGCCCGGCCACAAGCAGGGCGGCAGCGTGAGCCGCCATACGATCGACGAGCAGGCGCCGTACATCGCCGAGCTGTATCGCTCGAAGGCGCTGATCGGTTTCCTCGAGAAAGTCACGGGCGACAAGCTGATGCTGTCGCCGGACGACGATCCGCACGCGTACGCGCTGTATTACTACACGAAGCCCGGCGACCACATCGGCTGGCACTACGACACGTCGTACTACGATGGCCGCCGCTACACGCTGCTGATCGGCGTGATCGACGAATCGTCGTGCCGGCTCGACTACGAGCTGCATACGCGCAACCCGGACGTCGCCGACGAACCGGGCTCCGTGCAGATCGCCGACGGCGGCATCGTGCTGTTCGACGGCGACAAGCTGCGCCACCGCATCACGCCGCTCGGCCAGAACGAGCTGCGCGTGTCGCTCACGTTCGAATACGTGACGAACCCCGGCATGCGGCCGTGGAAGCGCTTCATCTCGAACATGAAGGACGCGATCGCATATTTTGGTTTCCGCCAGGTGTTCAAGCAACTGGCGACGCGACGCACGAGCGGGTCATGACACGCGCGGGCCTCATCCTGCTGTCCCTCGGGACCGCACTCTTCATCGCACTCCTGGCCTGGCAGGGCGTCGGCGCGGTAGCGTCCACGTTCCTCGCGGCCGGCTGGGGCCTCGCGCTCGTCGCCGCGTTCCACGTCGTGCCGCTCGCGATCGACGCGGTCGCGATCTCCGTGATGTTCCGCCGCGGGCAGCCGGGCGCCGAACTCGGCAATGCGCTGCGCGCGCGCTGGGTCGGCGAATCGGTGAACAGCCTGCTGCCCGCCGGTCAGATCGGCGGCCCCGTGCTGATGGTGCGCCACCTCGCGCAGCGCGGCACGCGGATGGCCGACGCGGCCGCCGCCGTGACCGTCAGCACGACGATGCAGGCGCTCGCGCAGATGGCGTTCGCGCTGATCGGCATCGCCACGTTCAGCCTCTATGCGACGCACGAGTCGGTCGCGCACCTGCGTACGCCCGCGCTGATCGCCACCGGCGTGCTCGGCGCGCTCGCCGTCGCGTTCTACGCGGCGCAGCGGCGCGGGCTGTTCGGCCGCGGCCTGCGCCTCGCGTCGAAGCTGCTCGGCCCGCGCGACTGGTCGTCGCTCGCCACGCGCGCCGACGCGATCGACGACGCAGTCGGCGCGCTGTACCGCGATCGCGCGAAAGTCGCGAAGACCTTCGCGTTGAGTCTCGCCGGCTGGATCGTCGGCACCGCGGAAGTGTGGCTCGCGCTGCATTTCCTCGGGCATCCGGTGAGCTGGCTCGACGCGCTGTTGCTCGAGAGCGTCGGCCAGGCGATTCGCGGGGCGGCCTTCGCGATCCCGGGCTCGCTCGGTGCGCAGGAAGGCGGCTACCTGCTGCTTGCGCCGCTGGTCGGCCTGCCGCCCGACGCGGCGCTCGCGCTGTCGCTCGCGAAGCGCGCGCGCGAACTCGCGCTCGGCCTTCCCGGCCTGCTCTATCTGCATTTCAGTGAAAGAAACTGGCAGCGGCGCCATGCGCCGCAGCCGCTCGCCGACTGATCGTTCAGATCGCCGGCTTTTTGGTTGGAGAACCCATGCGAGCCATCATTCTTGCGGCAGGCCTCGGCTTGCGCCTGCAACAACCGCCCGAAGCGCAGTTCCCGAAGTGCCTGCTGCGCTTCGACGACGTTTCGCTGCTCGAGCGCCATCTGCGCGTGCTCGACGCCGCGGGCGTCGACGAGATCGTGCTCGGGCTCGGCTTCCAGCACGAGAAGGTCGAGCAGGAACTGAAGCGCCTCGGCCGCCAGGCCGAGATCGTGGTCAACGAGCGCTACGACCTCGGCAGCGTGCTGACCGTGCATACCGTCGCCGACGCGATGACGCGCGGCGGCGACGTGCTGCTGATGGACGCGGACGTGCTGTACGACGAGAACATCCTGCACGCGCTGATCGCCGATCAGGACAAGGCAGTCGACCGCCTGCTGATCGATCGCGACTTCGAGGCCGGCGACGAACCCGTCAAGCTGTGCCTGAAGAACGGCGTGCCGGTCGAGCTGCGCAAGCAGCTCGCGGTCGACCTCGACTACGACACGATCGGCGAATCGGTCGGCTTTTTCCGCTTCACCGAAGGCACCGCGCGCCGCCTCGCGACGATCGTCGCGGGCTACGTCGACAGCGGCCGCGCGAACATGCCGCACGAGGAAGCCGTGCGCGACCTGCTGCTCGAAGGCGGCCATTCGTTCGACGTCGCCGACGTCACCGGCTCGCCGTGGATCGAGATCGACTTCCCGAACGACGTCGCACGCGCGACGCAAGACATTCTTCCCCTGATTCAACGCACTACCGCCGGAGCCGCACGATGAACGCACGCGAACCCAACTTCACCGAATCGCGCAGCGCGCGCCTGCGCCGCATGCTCGTCAGCAGCGATCTCGAATTCCTGATGGAAGCACACAACGGCCTGTCCGCGCGGATCGTCCGCGAAGCCGGCTTCAAGGGGATCTGGGCATCGGGCCTCGCGATCTCCGCGCAGTTCGGCGTGCGCGACAACAACGAAGCGAGCTGGACCCAGGTCGTCGACGTGCTCGAGTTCATGGCCGACGCGAGCGACCTGCCGATCCTGCTGGATGGCGACACCGGCTACGGCAACTTCAACAACGTGCGCCGCCTCGTGAAGAAGCTCGAGCAGCGCGGCATCGCGGGCGTCTGTATCGAGGACAAGCAGTTCCCGAAGACCAACAGCTTCATCGGCGGCGAGCGCCAGCCGCTCGCGGAAATCGACGAGTTCTGCGGCAAGATCAAGGCCGGCAAGGATTCGCAGACCGATCCCGACTTCTCGATCGTCGCGCGCGTCGAGGCGCTGATTGCCGGCTGGGGGATGGACGAGGCGCTGCGCCGCGCGAACGCGTACGCGGAAGCCGGTGCGGATGCAATCCTGATCCACAGCAAGCTGTCGCGCCCGGACGAAATCCTGCAGTTCGCGCGCGAATGGAGCGGCAAGGCGCCGCTCGTGATCGTGCCGACCAAGTACTACAGCACGCCGACCGACGTGTTCCGCCAGGCCGGCATCAGCACCGTGATCTGGGCGAATCATCTGATCCGCGCGTCGGCATCCGCGATGCAGGCGACCGCACGCGAGATCCACGAAAGCGAAACGCTGATCAACGTCGAGGACCGCGTTGCATCGGTCAACGAGATCTTCCGCCTGCAGGACGCCGACGAGTACTCGGCCGCCGAGCGTATCTACCTGTCGTCGTCGTCGCGCGCGTCGAATGCTGCGATCGTGCTCGCCGCGAGCCGCGGCAAGGGCCTCGAAGCCGTGACCGAAGACAAGCCGAAGGTCATGTTGCCGGTCGCCGGCAAGCCGCTGCTGCGCTGGCTCGTCGACGGCTTCAAGACGCACGGCGTGAACGACATCACCGTGGTCGGCGGCTATCGCGCCGATGCGATCGATACGTCGGGCATCAAGCTCGTCGTCAACGAGCGCCACGCGCAGACGGGCGAGCTCGCGTCGCTCGCATGCGCGGCCGAACGCCTGACCGGCGACACCGTGATCTCGTACGGCGACCTGCTGTTCCGCAGCTACATCGTGCGCGACCTCGCGGAGAGCGAGGCCGAGTTCAGCGTGGTGGTCGATTCGTCGCTCACGGAGACCAACCAGAGCGTGCGTGACTTCGCGCTGTGCTCGGCGGCCGACGATCGCGGCCTGTTCGGCCAGAAGACCTATCTGCAACGCGTGTCGAGCGACGTCGCCGCAGGCACGCCGCATGGCCGCTGGATCGGTCTCCTGAACGTGCGCGGTGCAGGCGTCGATCGCCTGAAGACGATGCTCGCGACGCTGCAGGCGCGTCCTGATTTCGACACGCTCGACATCCCGTCGCTGCTGAACGAGCTGATCGCCGCCGGCGAGAAGATCGAGGTGCAGTACGTGCACGGTCACTGGCGCGGCGTCAACGACCTGGAAGACTTCCGCCGCGCGGGCGACTTCGCGCACGGCCAGACGCCGCTGTCCGAGCCGGGTGCCGGCAACGGGGGCGCGCAATGATCGAAGCGGCCCAGTTCGTCGAGGCCGCGCGCGAACGCGGCTTCGACTGGTACGCGGGCGTGCCCTGCTCGTACCTGACGCCGTTCATCAACTATGTGTTGCAGGACCCGACGCTGCACTACCTGTCGGCCGCGAACGAAGGCGACGCGGTCGCGCTGATCGCCGGCGCCACGCTCGGCGGCAAGCGCGGCATCACGATGATGCAGAACTCCGGGCTCGGCAACGCGGTGAGCCCGCTCACGTCGCTGACCTGGACGTTCCGGCTGCCGCAGCTGCTGATCGTCACGTGGCGCGGCCAGCCGGGCGTGTCCGACGAGCCGCAGCACGCGCTGATGGGGCCGATCACGCCCGCGATGCTCGACACGATGGAGATCCCGTGGGAGACGTTCCCGACCGACCCCGCACAGATCGGCCCGGCGCTCGACCGCGCGATCGCGCACATGGACGAAACGGGCCGCCCGTACGCGCTCGTGATGCAGAAAGGCAGCGTCGCGCCGTATGAGCTGAAGGCGAACCCGGCCGCGAAGCCGCGCGCGCACGTCGCCGCGCAATCGTCGTCGCACGCCGCGTCGGCCGACGCGTGGCCGACCCGTCACGACGCGCTGCAGCGCGTGATCGCGCATACGCCGGTCGATTCGACCGTCGTGCTCGCGTCGACCGGTTTCTGCGGCCGCGAACTCTATGCGCTCGACGATCGCCCGAACCAGCTGTACATGGTCGGTTCGATGGGCTGCGTGACGCCGCTCGCGCTCGGCCTCGCGCTCGCGCGCCCCGACCTGCGCGTGGTGGCCGTCGACGGCGACGGCGCCGCGCTGATGCGCATGGGCGTGTTCGCGACGCTCGGCACCTACGGCCCGGCCAACCTCACGCACGTGCTGCTCGACAACGGCGCGCACGAATCGACGGGCGGCCAGGCGACGGTCTCGCAGCATGTGTCGTTCGCGGGTGTCGCGGCCGCCTGCGGCTACGCGTCGGCCGTCGAAGGCGATACGCTCGACGTGCTCGATGCGACGCTGGCCGCGACGGCGAATGGTGCGCAGTTCGTTCGCGTGGCGATCCGCACGGGCGTGCCCGACGGCCTGCCCCGCCCGACCGTCACGCCGGTCGAGGTCAAGACCCGTCTGATGCGGCACATCGGCGCCGCGCAAGCCGAAGCCCACGTTGAAGGAGCCCATTGATGCTGCTGCTGAACCCCGGCCCGGTCACGCTCACCGAACGCGTGCGCCGTAGCCTGCTGCAACCCGATCTGTGCCATCGCGAAGGCGAATTCTTCGACCTGCAGGATGAAGCGCGCGCGCGCCTCGTCTCCGCATACGAACTCGATCCGGCCGAATGGGCCGCCGTGCTGATGACGGGTTCAGGCACGGCCGCCGTCGAGAGCATGATCGCGGCGCTCGTGCCGCAGGACGGCAAGCTGCTCGTGATCGAGAACGGCGTGTACGGCGAGCGGATCACGCAGATCGCGACGCAGTACGGCATCGCGCATGACGTGCTCAAGCATGAATGGATGCAGGCGCCCGATCTCGCGCAGATCGGTGCGAAGCTCGATGCGGGTGGGTACTCGCATGTCGCCGTGATTCATCATGAAACGACGACGGGCCGGCTGAACGACCTCGGCGCGATTGCGGAAGTTTGCCGTGCGCGCGGCGTGAAGATGCTCGTGGATGGCGTCAGCAGCTTCGGCGCGGAAGCGATCGACTTCGCCGGCGGCGACATCGACGCCGTTGCCGCGACCGCGAACAAGTGCCTGCACGGCGTGCCGGGCGCAGCGTTCGTGATCGTGCGCCGCAGCGCGCTCGCGAAGGCCGCGAGCCGCACGTATTACCTCGATCTCGGTCGTCTTGCGAAGCTGCAGGATCAGCGGAATACGCCGTTTACGCCGTCCGTGCATGCGTATTACGCGCTTGTCGAGGCGCTGCGCGAGTTTGATGAAGCCGGCGGCTGGCGTGCGCGGCATGCGCACTACAAGGCGCTCGCCGATCAGGCGCAGGCGGGGCTTGCCGCGCGCGGGATGCCGCTCGTGTTGCCGGAAGGCGCTTCATCGGTTGTGCTGCGTGCGTATCGGTTGCCGCAGGGCGTCACGTACGAGACGCTGCACGACGGGCTGAAGGCGCGTGGCTTCGTGATTTATGCGGGGCAAGGCGGGCTGTCGAAGGAACTGTTCCGGATTTCGACGATGGGCGCGATTCAGGCGGCCGATGTCGATCGGTTGCTGGAAGGGTTTACGGCGCTGACGCGGTAAGCGTTGTCCGCATCTTCGTCTACGAAAGGCCCGCAAGGGCCTTTTTTGTTGTTCGCGATGCTCCGGGGCGCCGACAGCAGCGCCCACCTGCTGGAGCAGCAACGCCACATATCACCATGTCGATCCGGCGATCGATGTTACGTTCAAGTCAACTGCCCGGACTGAGATGCGGCGTTTTTCCCAATCCGGGCCTGCCTCCTATCTATCAGTAAGTAGCTCAGCTTCCGGTCGATGCCGACCAAAAGAACTAAGCGTTTACCCCTACAATACATTTTATTTAATTCTAGATAATCTTTCTAGAAAGGGGAGCCCATGGAACAGACGGACCGCTAACGAGCGGTCGGGTTCCCGACCACAACGCTACGGAATGCTAATCAGCTTGCCCTCGGGTGATGGGCTGCTCTGACGAATACTCACATTCGAAAATGTCGCCAATGTCGTGGCTTCGATAGGAGACGCCGTATGCATTTTTCAATAGCAACCCAGTTCAACAAGAGGCTCAAGCATATGAAATCTCAACTCAAACCCATCAACGCCGCGCTGACGCTCGCCTGCGTTGCGATGGTCTACGGTCAAGCTGCGCTCGCCGACGTGATCGTGAAGATCGGCAGCGCCGAACCGCTGACCGGCAACATTGCCCACATGGGCCAGGATGCGGCCGATGGCGCCAAGCTCGCCGTCCAGCAGATCAACAAGGCCGGCAATCTGGTCATCGGTGGCCAGAAGGTCGTCCTGGAGCTCGATTCGCTGGATGACCAGGCCGATCCCCGGATCGGTACGAATGTCGCGCAGAAGCTGGTCGACGACGGCGTCGTGGCCGTGATCGGCCACCTGAACTCCGGCGTGTCCATCCCCGCGTCCAAAATCTACCGCGACAACGGCGTCACCCAGATCACGCCGGGCTCCACCAACCCGCAGTACACGCTGCAAGGCTACAAGACCGCCTTCCGCGTGATCGGCACCGACGCCCAGCAGGGCCCCGCCCTCGCGAAGTACGCCAAAAACCAGAAGGTCAAGACGGTCGCCATCGTCGACGACGCCACGGCCTACGGCCAGGGCCTGGCGGACCAGTTCGAGAAGACCGCCAAGGCCGAAGGCATCCAGGTGCTCTCGCGCGATGCGACCAACGACAAGGCCACCGACTTCAAGGCCATCCTGACCAAGATCAAGGCCGAACGCCCCGACGCCATCATGTATGGCGGCGAGGACGCCACCGGCGGCCCCTTCGCCAAGCAGGCCATGCAGCTGGCCCTCCGCGCCAGGATCCTGGCGGGCGACGGTGTCTGCACCACCGACCTGGCGAGGCTGGCCGGCGACGCCGCCGACAATCTGGTCTGTTCGGTCGCGGGCGGCGATCTGTCCGCGATGGCGGGCAGCGCCGCGTTCGCCAAGGAACTGAAGGCCGTGTACGGCCACGATCCGGTGGTCTACTCGCCGGTTGCGTACAGCGCCGTCTACGTGATCGTCGATGCCATGAAACGCTCCAACTCGATCACGCGCGCCGGCATCCTGTCCGCCATGCCCGCGACCAATCTGAACACCCTGATCGGCAATATCCGGTTCGACGAGCACGGCGACCTGAAGAACAGCACCATCTCTCTCTACAAGTACGTCAAAGGCAAGCGAACCCTGCTGGAAGTCGAAAAGATGTGATCGAAGCAGCCCCGACGCGGGCGCCTTCAGGCCCCCGCGCCGGGTGGATCTTTGCTGAAATCCTTGAATGGCCGCCGTCTCCGGCGGCGTTTCCCTTGTGCGCTCGGCACGAGGGCACAGGAAGCGGTGCGGCTAACGGTTCGAAGCGCGTTTTCTCAATGTCATCGTCGATCTCCGCCACGTCGTCGTCGCGGTAATCGAGTTATCGTGGCTCATATCGGGTATCGCTCGACGGTCTGGACCTACGCGAATAGTACGGTGCCCAAGCAGGCCCCCGAGTGGACGAGGCGCTGATCAGCGCCCGGCCTTTCCGCTGCGATTTGCACGACCAAGCTCGGCTATGAGTCGAATGCGTGCCTTTGATGCGTTCAGTCCGTCATAACCTGCCGTGGTCAGGCCGAGGTCGTGGGCGCGATCATACGCATACTTGGTGACGGCTGGATTGACCCGGAAGCCATGGGCGCAGCGCGTCGACAGCACGACGGGGATATGCCGTGCGGCTTCGCTCAGAAGGCGCTCTGACTGCACGGAAAAGCCCCCTGCTCCCTTGCCTGCCACGACGATGCCGTCGAGTTCGGAGATATCCGGGAAGCCAACGAGTGGCCCGAAGGTTTCCATGACGATCGCAACGCGGGCGCCGAGGTCGGATACGCCGAGTTCCGCGTAACGCTCGCCAATGGTTCCCGACCCTGTGAGCGTAACGATGTCGGCCTCGATGGCGCCGCGGATCGCTGTTTCCGGTCCGAAGGGCTGAATGGCCTGCGGCCATACCTTGACGATCGAGACCGGATCGAAAATCCGTCCCGCGAAGGCCACGAGAACGCTCGCGCCCTTCGGCATGGCCCGTGCCAGATTGGCAGCATCCGCCAGATTGCGCGGACCATCGGCATTGGCATGGCCGCCGGGGATCGCCGCGCCGGTCAAAACGACAGGCCGGTCGCGATCAAAAAGCAGCGCGGCCGCATAGGCGACATCTTCCATTGCGTCGGTGCCGCAGCACATCACGAAAGCTTCGCTCTCGCGATCCTGCCGCATGACGTCACGCGCCCGGCAAAGTGACGCGAAAGTCAGGTCGCAGCTATCGACAGGATCGATGTCATGTCCGATCCAGTCTGCCTGACCGCTCAATACGATCAGATCGCGTGCCAATAGACGCTTGATCGTCCCATCAACCTGATAGTTTTCCGTGATGGTGCCGCCGCAATTCAGGAGTCCGATTTTCATCAGGTTTGCCCTTTAGACAAGCGTATCGGGAATTCCCGCGTACATATCCGCGATGGCTTCGGCGTTCTTGATACCCGTGCCAGTCAGCAGGACAACCGTTTCCTCTCGCGCCCGAATCGCCCCAAGTTGCTTGAGCCGATCAAATCCTGCAACCGCAGTCGCCGAAGTCAGCTCCGGCAGAAGGCCCAGTCGCGCAATCCGCCTGAGCGCTTCGACGATTGCCTCCTCTTCCACAGCCACGGTCGTGCCACCCGTCTCTCTGACGGCGTTGACCACTTGCGCCAGCCGTAGAGGATGGGCGATGGCCGTCCCCTCGGAGACCGTCTTTCGAACCTCGCGCGGAACGGGCGTCGTGACGCCCGCCTGGAAGCTGGCATCGATAGGCGAGCAGTTCAATGGCTGGCAAACGAAGAGCCTGGGCATTTTGTGAATCTGACCCGCGCGCATCAGTTCCGAGAACGCCAGATAACAGCCGAGTACATTGCTGCCCGCGCCGGCAGGCATGACGATGTTGTCCGGCGCCTGGAAGTTGAGGTCCTCCCAGATCTCGTAGCCGACCGACTTGGTCCCTTCGAGGAAAAATGGCTGCCAATTGTGGCTGGCGTAGAAGATGCTCGCGGACTGCAGGACGGCCTCATCCTCGCACGCCTGTCGAGGCCCGTCGACCAGTTGTACCTCCGCCCCGTAGGCTCGCATCTGGGCGATCTTCGCGGGCGATGCGTAGGCGGGCGCCAGAATCTTCACGCGCATCGCGCCTGCGGCGCCATAAGCCGCCACCGACGCTCCGCCGTTGCCTGAACTGTCCTCCAGAACGGACGTGATCCCTTGTTGCCGTAACATCGAGAGCATCACCGTGGTGCCGCGATCCTTGAAGCTGCTTGTGGGGCTGAACCACTCCAGCTTGAAATGCGGCCGGTGGTCGTCCCATGTCTTCTGGATCAGGGGCGTGCATCCTTCCCCCATGGAGATGGGCGAGACGATCTCGACTGGAAGCGATGCGCGATAGCGCCATTGGGAGCGCAGATGCCGGTCGACGTCATCCCGGGAAATTCCAGGCAGCGGCGAGATCAGCAGCGGCCTGCGGTCGTCCGAACACCACCGAGGCGTGTCTAAAGGATAGGTAGTGCCGCTGAGCGGCTCAACATAGTGCGATTTCACGTTTTCCGACTCCTCGTGGGCACATACCGGATCGCGGCAAGAGCAAGACGATGATGGTCCTTGGCATGCTGGGCAGTTTGGCCATTACCAGACGTTTTGTCAAATTCATAACAATTCGTCTAGATGAAAATCCCGAGCATGGGTACGAGTCAATGACGCGTCATAGCCGAACTCCGCCGGTCGCTGCCCTGACGACCCGCGAACGGCGCCACCCGAAGCGGACATCGTGAGCCTCAAAGTGGCCCTGGCTTTAGATGTCTTTGGGACGGCGGGTATCATCGCTTACTGGTTCTTGTCTTGATTACTTGCTCGATTCGTCTGCCGACCATACGGCCAGTTCATCGCCATCGGGATCAATGAACCGTGGCCCGCCCATGACGACGTGGGGCGGTTCTGAAGACGTTCGTTTCCGGGCCGTCAAGCGGCATCCACAACAATCCGTAAAAAACCCCTCTCCTCATGACCCCGAGAATCGTTCGTTTTGTTCCGCTGCTGGCGCTCGCCGCGGCACCCTTCGCTCACGCCGCCGACAGCCAGTCTTGCAGCGACGAAACCGTCACGGCCGTCGCTCGCTGGGCCGGCATCGCGAGCGCACGCATCGCCACGCGCGACGCGGACCGGCTCGTCGTCGCGTCGTCATGCAAGGCCATGCCGAACGCACCGGAAACGACGATCGCGGCTGTCGCATTCGATGCGCTGCCGAAGAGCAAGAATCCCGACGAGAGCAAAAAGCTGCAGATCGTCGCGCTCGTCGAGGGCGGCAAGGTCGTGGCAGCCGATCGGTCGGTGGTTCAGGAAGATGCCGTCACGGAAGTCGACGCAAACAGCTATCGCATCGATACTGCACCCTATCGGCTGTCGCCCGACGTGCGCGCGTTCGGCGTCGTGTTTACGAGTAGCGCGCGCGGACCGAGTTGTGTGGACGCGTACCCCGAGAACGAACTGACGCTGTGGATTCGCGACGGCGCCCGCATCCGTCCGGTGTTCGGTACAAATCTCCATGGCTGGGTAGCCACCACAGGCACCGCATGCGGCCCCGACACGAGCGACCTGCGGAGTGAATCTGCCCGCATGACGATTGCTGTCGAGAAAACATCTCACAACGGTTTCGCGGATCTATCGATTACGGCGCACGTCACCAATATGGAAAGCGACGACGACAAAGACTCAGCCACCGGGAAACGTACCGTGCGCACGATCGTCAAATACGACGGCAAGTCGTACGGAATCGATATGTTCCGCGACTTCTGGTATTCCCCGGTCTCGAAGAAGCGCTTCAAGTAAGACTGCGCCCCGCGCCCCTACTCCACCACCTTCGGCCCGATCGCATCGGTCGGCGCCGGCATCCGCAACGCGTCGTCCCGCGCGCGTCGCGCCTCGCGCGCCGTGTAGCGATCCTTCAGCCGCAGGAACGGTTTTTCGACGAGGAAATAGCTGGCGGTCGCGGCGACCAACGCCCACACGATGCCGAGCGGAAACGCGTGCGCGACCGGCAGACCCGGATTCGCAAAAGGCTGCTGCCACAGATAGAGACTGAACGAAATCGTGCCGGCGAACACCACCGGCCCGGCGCGCAACCAGCGCGCGCACCAGAACTCGCTGCGGAAATTCAGCACGACGATCACGATCGCGATCAGCGCGGCTTCGAGCGTCACGCCGTACGTCGCATTCCAGAAGCCGCCGAGCCGGTGTTCGGCAAGCGGCATGCCGAGCAGCACGACGAACACGAGCGCCGTCACGATGCGCGCCTCGCCGCGCCACGAGCCGATCCATGCTTCGAGCCGTTCGCGGTTGAGCGACGCATAGCAGCCGATCAGGATCGGATCGACACCCGTGTGCAGCATCATCCCGAGTTGCCCGCGCAGCGCGGGCACGACGAAATACGTGGCGGCGCGCACCAGCGGCACGATCAGGATCAGCGCGGCCAGCCAGCGCGTGCCGGCGCGGCGGATGCCGAACACGAACAGCAGCGGCCAGAACCAGTAGAACTGCTCCTCTAGCGCGAGCGACCAGAAATGGCCGAGGTACCACGCGCCGTCCGGATGCATCGCGTTGTCGCCGGTCAACCCGAACCACGCCGAGTAATTCCACAGGTGCAGCGCCGCATAGAGCCACTGCCGGCGATCGACGTCGAACCCGCCGGCGAACGCCACGATCGCGACGGCCGTGAGATACACGTAGCAGGCCGGCCAGATCCGCAGCGCACGGCGCACGTAGAACGACGTCAGCGCGATGCCGCCCGTGCGCGCGAATTCGGCGCGCAGCACGTTGGTGATCAGGAAACCGCTCAGCACGAAGAAGATCAGCACGCCGAGCCGGCCGTCGGCGATCAGCCGCAACGGCGCATACCAGCCCGTATAGCCGCCGGGCAGCACATGCTCGGCATGACCGACGACGACCATCGCGACCGCGACGGCGCGCAACCCGGTCAACTGCGTGACACGATGGTTCATCGGCTGGTTTCCGCTGGCACGGTGGAGGTGGAGAAGCTGGAATCGGCCGGCGCCCGATTGGCACGCCGACCTGCCGCCGGGATTTTGTATGAAAAATATCGGAATGAAATTGCTTCAAAAATCCGCGTGACAAACACCGCCGGCGACGCTTCGCCACGGCGCGCCAACGTCCGGCGCGACGAATGGGCATAATGACGAGCCTTGTCCGGCGGCGGCCGGTCCGATGCCCACGCAACGAATTTTTGCGGCGCAGCAACACCCGCAGCACCGTACCTCGCCCGCACACCGGCCCGCGCCTCGCCCGCCGCCTGTCACCCCTTACCCGGAGCCTGCCTGTGTACCCACCGATCGAACCTTACGCCCACGGCCATCTCGACACCGGCGACGGCCATCGCATCTACTGGGAGCGCTGCGGCAACCCGGCCGGCAAGCCCGCCGTGTTCCTGCACGGCGGCCCCGGCGCCGGCTGCGGCCCCGACCATCGCCGCCTGTTCGATCCCGCGCGCTACGACATCCTGCTGTTCGACCAGCGCGGCTGCGGGCGCTCGACGCCGCATGCGAGCCTCGAGAACAACACGACGTGGGATCTGGTCGCCGATATCGAACGGCTGCGCGAGATGGTCGGCGCCGAGCAATGGCTGGTGTTCGGCGGCTCGTGGGGCAGCGCGCTGTCGATCGCATACGCGGAGACCCACCCCGAACGCGTGAGCGCGCTGATCGTACGCGGCATCTTCACGATGCGTCGCGCGGAACTGCTGTGGTACTACCAGGAAGGCGCGTCGTGGCTGTTCCCCGATCTGTGGGAGGACTTCCTCGCACCGATTCCGGAAGCCGAGCGCGGCGACCTGATGGCCGCCTATCATCGCCGGCTGACCGGCGACGACGAAGCCGCGAAGCTCGAAGCCGCGCGCGCGTGGAGCATCTGGGAAGGCCGCACGATCACGCTGCTGCCCGATCCCGCGCTCGCCGCGCACTTCGCGGACGGCCACTACGCGCTCGCGTTCGCGCGGATCGAAAACCACTACTTCGTGAACAAGGGCTTCGTCGAGGAAGGCCAGTTGCTGCGCGACGCGCATCGGCTCGCCGGTATTCCGGGCGTGATCGTGCAGGGCCGCTACGATGTCGCGACGCCTGCACGTACCGCATGGGAGTTGTCGAAGGCGTGGCCGGACGCGACGTTTGAAATCGTGCCCGGCGCGGGACACGCGTACAACGAACCGGGGATTCTGGAAGCGCTGGTCGCGGCGACGGACCGGTTTGCAGTGTGATCAACGCCATGCAGCGCAACGCGGCGCGTGCGGCCATGCATCATCGCCGCGCACACGCCGCACCGCTCAAAGCGTGGCTTCGACGATCGTCCGGCCGCTGATCGCCCGCTCGACGAGCTGTTCGTCGCCGACCTTGCGGATCGCGTCGTCGAGCAGCCCTTCCGGTTCTTCGGTCGCCACCTTCAACAGGCCCGACAACCCGCGCGCGTCGAGCACCACCAGCGTTTCCATCGAATCCGCGCGGCTCACGAGCACGCGGCGGAACGCCGGGCCCGCGCCGAAGCTCGCACAAAGCTCGATCGTCTCGCTGCCGAGCGTGTAGTCGAAGTGCTTGATCATGGTCTGCCGCCGTTGCATGGAAATGGCGCCGCGCGACGGCGCGGCGCCGTGACGTCGACGCACCCGCGCGTGCCGCCGGCCCGTCGGACCGGAGTCCGAACCGTTCGCCGGCATCACCATGCTAGGCGTGCAGAATTAACGAAGACTTAAAGCGCGTGAGCCCCGCCCGGCGCGCCCCTCAAGCCGCATCGAGCGGCTCGACCGTCACGCCGACCTTCAGCTCCTGATCCGCCCCGCCGCCGCGGATCACGCCGCGCAGCGGCGTCACGTCCGCGTAGTCGCGGCCGACCGACAGCATCACGTAGTCGTCGCCCGGCGCACGATCGTTGGTCGGATCGAGTTGCAGCCAGCCACCATCCTCGGGCCACGCCGGGTCGTACACCTCGACCCACGCATGCGACGCGTCGGCGCCGATCAGCCGCGGCTGGCCGGGCGGCGGCTGCGTGAGCAGGTAGCCGCTGATGTAACGCGCGGCCAGCCCGAGCGAGCGCAACGCGCCGATCATCACGTGCGCGAAATCCTGGCAGACGCCCTTGCGCAATCGCAGCGCGTCGAGCGCCGACGTCGTGATGTCGGTGCTGTTCGGCGTGTACGCGAAATCGGCATGCACGCGCCGCATCAGGTCCCACGCCGCCTGCACGAGCGGCCGTTGCGGCGTGAAGCTCGCGGCCGCGTACGCGGCGAGTTCGGGGTCGCACGCCACGTGCGGCGACGCGAACACGAACTCGCTCGCCGGGTCGTAAGGCTGCCCCGCATGGAACCGCAAGCGGTCGCGCACGGCCTCCCATGCGGTGGCATGCGCGGCGTCCGGGTCCGCGATCGCAGGCGGCGGCTCGCCGCGCGCGCCGAGCGACCACACGGGCGGCGTCACGCGCACGGTGCTGCGGCTGCGCACCAGCAGCGTGTCGTGCGGCAGGTTCAGCGCGAACGACGCGCGCGCATTGCCGAACGCGTCGATCTCCGTGCAGACCGATTCCGGTGCAGGCTCGATGTCGAGCGAGAACGACAGCACCTGCTGGCGCGGCGTCGCGAGCGGTTGCAGGCGTGCCTGGTGCTGTGCGGATTCGACGCGCGCCGCGTAACGGTATTCGGTGTCGTGCGTGACGCGCAGCAACCGGCCCGGCGCGACGGCGGCCGGTGCGTCCGTTGCGGCCTGGCCCTGCCCTTGCCCTTGCCCTTGCCCTTGCCCTTGCCCTTGCCCTTGCCCTTGCCCTTGCCCTTGCCCTTGGCCCTGGCCTTGGCTCTGGGCCTGGGCTGGAGCTGGAACCGGAGCCGAGGCCGGTGCCTGCCGTGCGTCTCCGGCACCGGCCGGTGTTTTCGGCACGCCTTTCGTCACCATAGCGTCCTGCCCGCCTCGCGCACGTGGCTGAAATAGCGCTCGCCGATCCGGTTCGACAGCTCCCAGACCGCCTTCACCGTCGTGTCGAGCGCGGCGAGCAGCTTGTCGTGCCGACCGCCTTCGGCGGTCTCGCACAGCTCGTGCAGCGACCACGCGGGGATGTCCGGAACCGTCTCGGCCAGCTCGGACAGCGCATAGCCTTCGCCGTGCTCGACCTTCGTCAGCCGGCCGCGCAGCGCCTGCAGGACCCAGCCGAGCGAGCGCGGGTTGTCGGTATCGAGCACGACGAGCGACAGCAGCGGCGCGACGTCGAAGCCGCGCTGGAACCGCGAGCGGAACGTGATCGTGCTGTCGAACAGTTCCAGCACGAGTTCGAAGCCGTCCTGCCGATGCACGGCGCCTTCGTCGAACGCGAACTTCAGCACGCTGCACAGGAAGTCGAGCCGGTCGATCTGCCGGCCGATCGACAGCAATCGCCAGCCGTCGTCGCGCGTCATGTTGTCGGTCTGCGCGCCGGTGATCGCGCCGAGCAGCAGGCCGACGCGTTCCAGCAATTGCAGCGCCTCGTTGCCGATCTGCTCCTCCGCTTCCGGCTGCCCTGCGCTGTCCGCGAACAGTTGCGTCGCGTCGTCGATCAGCCGCCACTGATCGCTCGACAGCCGTTCGCGGATCGCGGCAGCCGCGCCGCGCATGCCGAACAGGCACGACGCGATCCCCGACGTGCGGTCGGCGCCGCGCGTCAGCGACGTCGCCAGCTCATGCTGGAACGCGCGCGGCGCATCGACGGCGTGCGGCGCATCGGCCGCGATCAGCCCGGTGTCGCGGCACAGCGTGTCGATCAGTTCCAGATGCGCGGGGCTGTCGACGTCGTCTTCGCCGCGCAGCCGTTCGAGCGCGGCACGCGCCAGGCGCATCAGGTTGGTCGCGCGCTCGGTGTAGCGGCCGAGCCAGAACAGGTTCTCGGCCGCGCGGCTCGCGATGGCGCGCGGCCGTTCGACGAGGTCGTCGGGGCCGAGGTGCGTCTGCAGCAGCGTCGTCGAATCGACGATGCCCTCGGTCATCACCCACGTATCGACGGTGCTGCCGCCGCGCGGCATCGGCGCGTTGAACAGCGTGTCGCGCGTGCCGACCCGCGACAGCCCGCCCGGCAGGAGCCGCCAGCGCTGCGCGCCGTCGGCGAGCGCGAACACGCGCAGCAGCAGCGGCTTCGGCACGATGCGCGCGCTGCCGTTGCCGTCGGGCGCGTCGGGCCGCGGCCAGGTCGGCGCCTGCGACAGCGGCAGATCTGCCTGCACCGTGTAATGTTCGGGCTGCGCGAGAATCCGCGCGCGCCATTCCGCCAGTTGCGCCTGCGTGAGCCGCGCGCCGATCACCGGTTCGAATGCACCGCCTTCCTGCACGTCGGGCGGATAGGATGCCTTGATGATGCCGCGCGCGAGCTGCGGCAGCGCGTCCTCGCACGCGGCCGCCTCGCCGCACCACCACGAATGCACGGCCGGCAGCGTCAGCGTTTCGCCGAGCAGGCCTTCCGCGAGACGCGGCATGAAGCCGAGCATCGCCGGCGATTCGAGGAAGCCCGAGCCCGGCGCGTTCGCGAGCAGCACGTTGCCCGCGCGCACGGCCTGCAACAGCCCCGGCACGCCGAGCATCGAATCGGGCCGCAGTTCGAGCGGATCGAGCCACGCATCGTCGACGCGCCGCAGGATGCCGTGCACCGGTTCGAGTCCGCTCAGCGTCTTCAGGAACACGCGGCTGTCGCGCGCGGTCAGGTCGCCGCCTTCGACGAGCGTGAGGCCGAGATAGCGCGCGAGATACGCATGCTCGAAATAGGTCGCGCTGTGCGGCCCCGGCGTCAGCAGCACGATCCGCGAATTCTTCGCGGCAGGGCTGAGCGACTGCATGCTTTGCAGCAGCGCACGGTACGCGGACGCAAGCCGCTGCACGCGCAGCCCGCGAAACCCGCGCGGAAAGAGCCGCGACACGATCAGCCGGTTCTCGAGCAGATAGCCGAGGCCGGCCGGGCCCTGCGTGTGCTGAGCGACGATCCGCCACTGGCCGTCCGGGCCGCGCGCGAGATCGAACGCGACGACGTGCAGCCACGTATCGCCCGGCACGTGCGCGCCGCGCATCGCACGCAGGTAGCCGGGGTGGCCGGTGACGAGCGCGGGCGGCAGCAGCCCGCGCTGCAGGATCGTCTGCGGCCCGTACAGGTCGGCCAACGTCGCGTTCAGCAGCCGCACGCGCTGCAGCACGCCGCGCTCGATCGCGACCCAGTCCTCGGGCGTGACGATCAACGGCAGCAGGTCGAGCGACCACGGGCCGACCGCGCCGTCGCCGGCGCGCTGCTCGTGCAACTGGTAGAACAGGCCGTTCTCGCGCATGCGCCGGTGCAGCGCGTCGGCACGGCGGTCGAGGTCGGCCACGCCGTCGCTGCCGATCGACGTGAAGAAGCTGCGCCACGCGGGCGCAAGCGCAGGCGCGTTCAGCCCGGCCACGCTGCCGCGCAGTTCGTCGTAGCGGCCGGCGGCCGCCGGTGCCGCGAGCGCGGCGGCCAGTTCGGCGGCGTCCGGCTGGGCGCCGGAATCGAAAAGCGTGGGCATCGCGTCGAGGGCGGCGAGATGATCAATGTCAATGGGCGGCACGATGTCGTTCCGTCGTCAGGGTGCAACCGCGCATGCGCGCCGCCGCACCGGCGGTGCGCTACCACGGCGCGCGGCCGCAATCTGCCCGCATCCTAGCATTCCGGCGCGGCCGCCGGGAGGTCGCGAACCGCGCATCGTCGTCCTCCCTGTCATCGATCGGTCACGGCCGCCGCAAGTCGAGCGTGAACGGGAATTCGCGGCTCGGCGCGGCAGCCGCGATATCCATCCGCCCCGGCGTGTGCCCGATCTCGACGAAGCGCGCGAGCCGGCGGCTCTCGGCTTCGTACGCATTGACCGGGAACGTCGCGTAGCTGCGCCCGCCCGGATGCGCGACGTGATACCGGCAGCCGCCGAGCGAGCGTTGCAGCCACGTGTCGACAATGTCGAACGTGAGCGGCGCATGTACGCCGATGGTCGGATGCAGCGCCGACGGCGGCGCCCACGCCTTGTAGCGCACGCCCGCGACGTATTCGCCGACGGTGCCGGTCGGCTGCAGCGGCAGCGCGCGGCCGTTGACGGTCACGACGTGCCGGTTGTCGTTCAGCCCCGTCACACGCACTTCGAGCCGCTCGACCGACGAATCGACGTAGCGCACCGTGCCGCCGGGCGCGCCCTCCTCGCCCATCACGTGCCACGGCTCCAGCGCGCCGCGCAGCGACAACTGCATCCCGTTCACCGCGATCTGCCCGAACAGCGGAAAACGGAATTCGAAGTGCGGCGCGAACCACGCCGGATCGAACGCGAAACCGGCGTCGCGCAGCTCGGCCAGCACGTCGTCGAAATCCATCTGAAGAAATTCCGGCAGCATGAACCGGTCGTGCAGCGCGGTGCCCCAGCGCGTGAGCGGCGTCGTGTACGGCGCGGCCCAGAAGCGCGCGACCAGCGCGCGCAGCAGCAGTTGCTGCACGATGCTCATCCGCGCATGCGGTGGCATCTCGAACGCGCGCAGTTCGAGCAGGCCGAGCCGGCCGGTGGACGAATCGGGTGAATACAGCTTGTCGATGCAGAACTCGCTGCGGTGCGTGTTGCCCGTCACGTCGATCAGCAGGTTGCGCAGCACGCGGTCGACGAGCCACGGCGGCATGTCCTGCCCGAACAGCAGCTTGTTGCGCTGGATCTCCGCGAACGCGATGTCGAGCTCGTAGAGCTGGTCGTTGCGCGCCTCGTCGACACGCGGCGCCTGGCTCGTCGGCCCGATGAACAGCCCCGAGAACAGGTACGACAGCGACGGATGGTTGTGCCAGTACGCGATCAGGCTCGCGAGCAGATCGGGGCGGCGCAGGAACGGGCTGTCGGCCGGCGTCGCGCCGCCGAGCACGAAGTGGTTGCCGCCGCCGGTGCCGACGTGCCGCCCGTCGACCATGAACTTCTCGCTGCACAGCCGCGATTGCCACGCGGCGTCGTACAGGAATTCGGTGTGGTCGACGAGTTCGTCGAAGCTCGCGGCCGGATGGATGTTCACCTCGATCACGCCGGGATCGGGCGTCACCTGCAGCAGCTTCAGCCGCGCGTCGCGCGGCGGCGGATAGCCTTCGAGCACGAGCTTCACGCCGAGTGCGTGCGCGGTCAGCTCGATCGCGCCGACCAGTTCGAGATAATCCTCGAGCGCGGCGAGCGGCGGCATGAACAGGTACAGGATGCCGTTGCGCACTTCGACGCACAGCGCGGTGCGCGTGATCCACGCGGCCGATTCGAAGCGCTCGGGCCGGCGATGCGGGTCCGCGGCGCCCGGTCGGCCGCTCGCGGCCGTGCCATCGCCGCGCCACTGCATCACGGTCTGCGCGGACGCTTCGCGATGCACGCCGGCCAGGTAGCGCGGCGCGTCGGCCGGGCCCGCGTAGCGGGCGCGAATGGCGGCGGCGTCCGGCAAGACGTCGCGCGGCGCGAACGGATCGCGCTCGACGAGGTACGGATGGTCGGCGCGGGCCGCCCACGGCAGCGAATCGAGCGGCAGCCGATAGCCCATCGGCGAATCGCCCGGCACGAGGTACATCCGCTCGTCGCGGAAGAACCACGGGCCCGTCTGCCAGCGCGGCCCGTCGAGGCCCGGCCGCTCGCTGCCCGACCGATCCGGCTCGTCCTCCGTGCGCTTGAGCGGCAGCACGTAGCCGACCACGCTGTCGAGCTGCTGCTCGAATACCTTGCGCAGCCGCGCGCGCTCGAGCTCGTCGTCGAGGCGCGCGTCGAACGGATCGACGTTGACGGGCAGCCGGCGCTCGCGCCACAGGTAGTACCAGACGTCCTCGTAGCCGGGCTCGATGAATTCGCCGGTCAGGTTCAGCCGCGCGGCGAGCGCATCGATGAAGCGCTTCGCGTCGTCGGTGGTATACGAGGACGGCTCGCGCTCGTCGGCGAACAGCGACGGATCGTGCCACACGGGCTGGCCGTCCGCGCGCCAGAAGATCGACAACGCCCAGCGCGGCAATTGCTCGCCCGGGTACCACTTGCCCTGCCCGAAATGCAGGAAGCCGCCGTCGCCATATTCGGCGCGCAGCCGCTGCACGAGTTCGGTCGCGTAGCCGCGCTTGGTCGGGCCGAGCGCATCGGTGTTCCACTCGGCGCCGTCGCGATCGTCGATCGACACGAAGGTCGGCTCGCCGCCCTGCGTGAGCCGTACGTCGCCGGCGGCCAGCGCGCCGTCGACCTGCGTGCCGAGCGCGAGCACGGCATCCCACTGCGATTCCGTATACGGCTTCGTCACGCGCGGCGACTCGTACACGCGCGTCACGCTCATCTCGTGCTCGAACGACACCTCGCACTCGTCGATCAGCCCTTCCACCGGCGCGGCGCTCGTCGGCTGCGGCGTGCACGCGAGCGGAATATGCCCTTCGCCGGCGAGCAGGCCCGACGTCGGATCGAAGCCGATCCAGCCGGCGCCCGGCAGATAGACCTCGCACCACGCGTGCAGGTCGGTGAAATCGACCGACGTGCCGCTCGGGCCGTCGAGCGATTTCACGTCGGGGGTGAGCTGGATCAGGTAGCCCGACACGAAGCGCGCGGCGATGCCGAGATGGCGGCACAGCTGCACGAGCAGCCACGCGCTGTCGCGGCACGAGCCGGACGCGAGTTCGAGCGTCTGCACGGGCGTCTGCACGCCGGGCTCCATCCGCACGAGATAGCCGATGTCGCGCTGAAGCTGCTGGTTCAGCGCGACGAGAAAGTTCGTGGTGCCGGCCGGCGTGCGGTCGACGCCGTCGAGATACGCGCGAAACAGCGGCGCGGCGCTCGTCTGCGGATCGCACGCGAGATACGGCGCGAGCTCGATCTTCAGCGCGTCGTCATAGCTGAACGGGTATTGCTCCGCGCTCGCTTCGAGGAAGAAGTCGAACGGGTTGTACACCGACATCTCGGCGACGAGATCGATCGTGATGTCGAAGTGCTCGGTCCGCTCCGGAAACACGAGCCGCGCGAGATAGTTCGAGAACGGATCCTGCTGCCAGTTGATGAAGTGCTGCGCGGGCTCGACCGTCATCGAATACGCGAGAATCGGCGTCCGGCAATGCGGCGCGGGCCGCAGCCGCACGACCTGCGGGCCGAGGTTGACGAGCCGGTCGTAGCGATAGCGGGTGGTGTGATGCAGCGCGACGTGGATGGACATGGGAGCTCGAGTCGGGTTGGGCCGGCCGCGCACGCCGCGTCGCTGTCGACGCGGCGGCCCGGCATGGCGGATTCGGCGAAAACGCGCCGCGGGTCAGACGAGTTCCGGCGTCTGCACGACGCTGATCTCGACGCCGACGGCCGTCGCGCCGAGCCCCGTCACCGGCTGCGCGTCGCGATGGTCGAGGCCGACCGCGATGCGCACGTAGCGTTCGTCCGGGCAACGGTTCATGAACGGGTCGAAGCCGACCCAGCCGAGCCCTTCGACATAGGCCTCGGCCCATGCATGGCCGGCCGGCTGCTGCATCAGCGCGACGGCTTGCGGCTGCCCGCCGAGCGCCGCCTGTAGCTGCCCCTGCGACTGCGACTGCCCCTGCGATTGCGATTGCGCGGCATGCGACGCGCCGAGCGCCTGCTGCATGCCGTCGCCGCTCTGCAGCGCGAGCGCTTCCTCGTCCTCGACGTCGCCCCCATGCTGTTTCGCATCGGCGATGCGCTGCATCGCGCTGTCGGCCAGCACGTAGCCCGAGATGTAGCGCGCGGGGATCTTCAGCACGCGTGCGGCCGCGATGAACGCGTGTGCATGGTCGCGGCTCGTGCCCTCGCCGCTTTGCAGCGCGGTTTCCGCATCGACGGCAGCGTCGGCGGCCAGGTTCGGCGCGTATGCGATACGGCCGTGCACTTCCGTCATCAGCCAGTGCAATGCGTCGAGGCCGTGCGGCTCGATCGGCAGCGCCTGCGCGAGCTCGCGCACGGTGTCGCCGGCCTTCGTGAGCGCGGTCTCGCGCTCGAAGATCCACGGCGGCGCATAGCCTTCAGGATTCCCGATGATACCCGAGCGGTCCTGCGTCTCGACGACGCCGGCCGCCACGACGACGATCTCGGCCTTCGCGCCGCGATCGTGACGCACGAGGTCGATCCGGTTGCCGAGCCCGTCGGCGTAAGACAGCGTCGGCTCGACGCCGTCGATCGTGACCTGCCACGCGCGCACCGTCTGCCCGGGGCCCGACTGCGGGCGCAGCCGCAACCGTTGCAGTGCGTGGGTGGCCTGATCGTCGAACTGGTAACGCGAAATGTGTCGAATGGCGAGTCGCATGGCAAGTCTCAGTCGAAGTTGTAAGCCTGGGCGATTTCGATCCCGAGGCTGTTGTTGCGGCCGATGAAGTCGGTCAGGAACTCGTGCAGGCCGCTCTTGAAGATCCGCTCGACCGAGGTATCGGACAGCATTTGCAGGATCTTCGCGGCCGTGTCGTGACACGGGTGTGTCACGCCGTAATCCTTCGCGAGCAGGTTCAGGCTCGACACGACGCGTCCGTAGCAATAGCGCAGCGAACGCGGCATCCGGCCGTTCAGGATCAGGTAGTCGGCGATGTTGAGCGGCTTGTACTGCACGTCGTACACCCAGCGATACGAACGGTGTGCGGCCACGCAGCGCAGGATCGTCTCCCATTGGTAGTTGTCGAGGATCGTGCCGACGTGCGATACCGACGGCAGCAGCAGGTGGTACTTCACGTCGATGATCCGCGCGGTGTTGTCCGCGCGTTCGATGAATGCGCCGATCTGCGCGAAATCGAAGATCTCGTTGCGCAGCATCGTGCTGTAGAAGCTGCCGAGGATCAGCGCGGTTTCGCGCTTCACTTCGTCGAGCACGGCCGGCAGCTCGCTTTCCGGCACCGGCTGCGCCAGCGCGCGGCGCAGCGCGAGCCACGCGCCGTTCACGCTTTCCCACGCCTCGCGCGTCAGCGCCGTGCGCACCATCCGCGCGTTCGAGCGCGCGGCCTCGATGCACGACAGCACGCTCGACGGGTTGTCGCGATCGCGCAGCAGGTAGTCGGTCACGGTATCGGCCGCATACGCGTCGTATTTCTGCCGGTAGCCGTCGTCCGCGCCCGAGCTGACGAGCACCGACGACCATTCGGCCGGCGCGTCGGCCGTGCGCGTGAGCGCCATCCGCAGCCCGGCATCGACGATGCGCGCGATATTCTCCGCGCGCTCGATATAGCGGTACATCCAGTAGAGACCGCTTGCAGTACGTCCCAGAAGCATCTCGTGTCCACTCCGTCTTCGTTCGGTTCGCGCGCCGGCTCCGGCGCGCGCGGTCGTGCCCGGCTCAGTCGGCCAGCACCCAGGTGTCCTTGGTGCCGCCGCCCTGGCTCGAGTTGACGACGAGCGATCCTTCCTGCAGCGCGACGCGCGTGAGCCCGCCCGGCGTGATGCGGATCCGGTCCGACACCAGCACGAACGGACGCAGGTCGACGTGGCGCGGTGCGAGGCCGGCGTCGGTCAGGATCGGCGTCGTGGACAGCGCGAGCGTCGGTTGCGCGATGTAGTTCGCGGGACGTGCGCGCAGCTTCGCGGAAAATGCCTCGAGTTCCGCCTTCGACGCGCACGGCCCGACCAGCATCCCGTAGCCGCCCGAGCCGTGCACCTCCTTCACGACCAGTTCGTCGAGATGCTCGAGCACGTACTTCAGGCTGTCGGCCTCGCCGCAGCGCCACGTCGGCACGTTCTCCAGCAGCGCCTTGCGGCCCGTGTAGAACTCGACGATCTCCGGCATGTACGAGTAGATCGCCTTGTCGTCGGCGATGCCGGTGCCGGGCGCATTCGCGATCGTGATGTTGCCCGCGCGGTACACGTCCATGATGCCTGCCACGCCGAGCACCGAATCCGGGCGAAACGTGAGCGGATCGAGGAACGCGTCGTCGACGCGGCGGTACAGCACGTCGATCTGGCGGAACCCCTCGGTCGTGCGCATCGCGACGCGCCCGTCGACCACCTGCAGGTCGCTGCCCTCGACGAGATGCACGCCCATCTGGTCGGCGAGGAACGAATGCTCGTAGTACGCGGAATTGTGGATGCCGGGCGTCAGCACCGCGATGGTCGGGTTGTCGGCATTGCCGCCCGGCGGGCACACGGCCGCGAGCGACTGGCGCAGCATCTGCGGATAGGTCTCGACCGGACGCACCTTCACCTGCTGGAACAGCTCCGGGAAGAGCTGCATCATCGTCTCGCGGTTTTCCAGCATGTACGACACGCCGGACGGCGTGCGCGCGTTGTCCTCCAGCACGTAGAACGCGTTTTCGGCCGTGCGCACGATGTCGACGCCGATGATGTGCGTGTAAACGTTCCCGGGCGGCCGGAAATCGATCATCTCCGGAACGAACGCTTCGTTGTGCGCGATCAGGTGCTTCGGCACGATGCCCGCGCGCACGATTTCCTGGCGGTGGTAGATGTCGTCGAGGAACGCGTTCAGCGCCATCACGCGCTGCTCGATGCCGAGCGACAGCCGGCTCCATTCCGCCCCCGAGATGATGCGCGGGACGATGTCGAACGGAATCAGCCGCTCGGCGGCCTCCGCGTCGCCATAGACGGCGAACGTGATGCCCGTCCTGCGGAACACGCCTTCCGCGTCGTGGGCCTTCTGGGCGAGGCTCGCAGGATTCTGCGTGTCGAGCCATTGCTTCAGGCGCGCGTAAGGCGCCCTTACCATATCGCCGGATTGCAGCATTTCATCGAATGGCTTCATCGATCTTTTCTCCATCGATCGTTTTCCCCGGCATTGCGCATGCCGGACCGGCGTACTGAATGCTTTGCAAGGAACGTGCCTTGCTTGATCCCTTCGATATCCCCCTGTTTTGCGCCGCCCAGGCACGCCTGCGCGGCATTACGCACCACAACGGTGCAACACCCGACGCGACGGGCGCTTGCGGTGCGCCGCGAGCGCGCACGGCCGATGCTGCGCCGCGTCCAACGAACATAGTTCTCCCGCGTGTCACGAATATGCAATCTGCACTGCACCAAAAGCGGCGAGCCCAGGCCCTCGGAACGACCATGAACGGGCGGGCCGGCACGCACACGGCGCAGCCGGCCCTGGGGGAAGTGCCGTCCGGGCGGCCGGGACAGTCCGACGCGGTGAACTGTCCGGTTAACCGGTCCGGCCCCTCAACGCTATGCAGCCGTAATCCCGCCGACAATGCCCATGCATATTTCGACTGACACCGATCGAAAAAAAACATCGGCCCGACCGGCGCGATGCGCGGTACGCTAGAACGTTGGTGCAGCAGACGGCGCCGCCTTTCAGGCGCCCGACTATAAAAAGCGAAGATCGAAATGGAAGCAAAGTGGCTGGAAGATTTCCTGAGCCTTGCGGATACCAAGAGCTTTTCCCGGGCCGCGCGTCACCGGCACCTGACGCAGTCGGCGTTCAGCAGACGAATCGCCGCCCTCGAAACCTGGATGGACGCGAAGCTGGTGGACCGGAGCATCAATCCGATCACGCTGACGCCCGCCGGCCAGATGTTCCGCGGGCTCGCCGCGGACATCCTGCGCAGCATGTATGCGGCGCGCAATCTCGTGAACGGCTATGACCAGTTCGCGGCGAGCGACCAGGTCGTGCGCTTCGCCGTCGCGCATACGCTCGTGTTCACGCTGTTTCCCGAATGGCTCAAGCAGCTCAACAGCGAGGTCGGCCACGTGACCGCGCGCGTCAATGCGGTGAACGTGCCGGAAGGCGTGCAACAGCTGGTCGAAGGCGAATGCGACCTGCTGCTCGGCTATCACCATCCGCAATTGCCGATCGTGCTCGACCCGAACCACTTCCCGTTCGTCAGCCTCGGCGTCGAGCGAATCCTGCCCGTGTCGTCGCCCGACGCGCGCGGCAAGCCGGTGTTCCAGCTGCCCGGCACGCCCGATGCGCCGCTGCCGCTGCTCGCGTATTCGTCGGGCGCCTTTCTCGGCAACATCGTCGAGATGCTGCTGCTGAATGCGACCGAGCCGTATGTGCTGCACCGGTGTTTCGAGACGCACATGTCCGAAGCGCTGAAAGGCATGGTCGTGGCCGGGCACGGCATCGGCTGGCTGCCGGAAAGCTGCGTCGCGAAGGAGCTCGCGGACGGCACGCTCGTGTGTGCGGGCACCGGCGACTGGATCACCGAACTCGAAATCCGCCTGTATCGATCGGCGCGCAAGCGCGGGCTCGCGGCCGAGCAGCTGTGGGCCTACATCATGAACCGGCCGCGCACGGCGATCGGCACTGAAGAGGCGGCCGCGCCGGCGATGCGCAGCGCGCGGCGAAGCGCGGGCGGCAGCCGCTGACGAAGCGTTCGCGCCGTGGGCATCCACGGCGCGCATGCGCGTTCTTTCGATGGCAATCGATAATCCCCGTGCGACTTCGTAAAATCCCTCACCGACTGTAATCGATCTCGATAAAAACGCAAACGTTTGCGATTCATGTCGTATTTTTTACTGTTTTCCGTATTAAGTAAGAATATTCAGCTCGATTTTCCGGGCAGAAATACCTTGTTACACAAGTTTCGATTTACCTGCAACTGTCGGAATGACCAAAAATGTCGTACCCTCATTTCATGATGTGCGATCTGTATCCCGATTTTGATAGATTCGCCTCGATCACAGCCGCAATAGTTTCTTTTATCGGTCGTTATTTTTCGGCACGAACGTCAATACCTCCGACGTGATTCAAAGCGTGCTCGATCATCGCTACCGACGAGCAATTTTCATGTTCGGCAATATCGCCTTTATTCAGCATTAAGAAATCCTCACCAATCTGCACTTATCTTATTTAGATAGGATCTTTCACCCTCGTCCCATTCGGGCCACACGCAGTTGTTGGTTCAAAAGCCATCGTGTATCAATAGCGTGTCGCAAAAAGAACGTTGGCAAATTCGACTCGAAGTCGATGCGCGTCATCGATTCCGAATGGGAGATTGCAATGTCACCCTCGCTTCGACAGCATGCCCGCCCTTTCCTGGGCGTCGTGCTCTCCACGCTCTGCATGAACGCCATGGCCCAGATACCGGCGGCCTCGTCGCCGGCGTCCGGTCCGGGATCAAACCGGTACGTGATTTCGTATATCTGCGGCGATGCGCGGATCGACGGTACCGCGCCGCTTCCCCCTGACGGCCGCCCGTACAACCTGGGCGTGTCTTTCGTGTCGGGGAACACCGGGCAGCCGCTCTCCAACGTGCAGGTGCGCCTGCGCCGGCACGGGCGCGTGCTCGTCGAATTCAACGCATCGGGATCGCGCTGCCTGTTCAGCGTGCCGGATGCGAGCTACCGGGTCGAAGGAACCTATCAGGGAGCAACCCAGTTCGCGATCGTGGAGACGGGCACGCTCACGACGCAGTTGCGATGGTGAACATCGCGCCGTCCCGCTCGGATCGCGTCATTGGTAGAACGACAAATCGAATCTAGGAGACTTGAATGCCCCGTGCAGAACGACCGGATGAATCGCCCGCCCGTCAGCCGAAACCCTCGTGGGGGCCGGGAAAGAATGCGGCGCTCAGCATCGCCGCGTTTGCCGCGATCTTCGGCGCTTTCGCGTATGTCGAGCGAGACGCGAGGGTCGGCCATGCGAGCGTGACGCACGATATCGCCGGCGTGATCGGAAACGCCGTCGGCAAGTACCGCGAGCTCATCGTGGCGGCGTCGGGCGGCGCGTCCGGCACAGCGGCGCGCACCGGCTCGACGTCGACGGTCGCGCAGGCCGGGCCGGTTCCGCCGTCTGCATCGGCGACGCCCGCCCCGTCGGCCGCGGCCGAACCGGCCGCGCCGCCGCAAACGGCGGCCCGTTCCGACACGAAACCCACGCGCCGCGCGCATGTACCGGCGACGAAGCTCGCCGCCGACCCGCACGCCGCGTCGACCGGCAGTCGCACGACGCGCCCCGGCGATGCGCACCGGACGTCACGTTCGCAGGCGCTGGCGCGCATGAGAAAACACCCCGACCCCGTGCCGAAACAGCAACCGCAGTCGTATATCGCCGGCACGCCGCACATGGAGACCACCAGCGTCACGCACGATGAGCTGGAAGGCGCCCGCGCGCTGGCCAAGGCGCGCTGGTGCGCCCAGATCGACGAATGGAGCTGTGTAGAACAAAACGCGAGCCGTGCACTCGCCATCGACCCGAAGAACAGCGAATCGCGCGCACTGCTTGGACAAGCGATCCGCAACCGCCTGTAAACCGGTCGGATGCCGCCGGGCCTCGCAGCCCGGCGGCGCGACGGCTGGCGACGAGCGCCGTCGGGCGTGCAACCGAGGGGGATCGTTTCAAAGTGAGGAGACATCGTGGCTAACAATCGTCAACAACAATGCACCACCGTCGTTCCGCCGAACCGGCGGACCCTCCTGCATGCGCCGCTGCTGTGCCTGCTCGTCGCGTCCGGCCCGTGCCTTGCAGCCGAGGGCGGTGTGGAGCCGCAGGTCGCCCAGGGCTCGGGCACGCAGCCCCCTCATGCGCCGACGCCGATCGCGCAGGCCTCGGATGCGTCGATGCAGATCGCGCAGGGATCGAACCCGGCGATGCCGACCACGGTCGTGGTGGACCCCGACGCGCCGCAGCCGGGCGCCGCGGTGCCGGTCGCGCACACGTCGAATGCGCCGATGCTGCTCGCGCAAGCATCATTCGACACCGCGCCGCCGGATACGTCGGCGCCGCGCGCGCAGACGTCGGATGCACCGCAGCCGCTCGCCCAAACCGCGACCGCCCCACCGCCGACTACGCCGACGCTCACCGCGCAGGCATCCGGCACGCCGATGCCGAATTCGCCCGCGCCCGTGACCCAGCCGCCCGGCGCCGAACCGCCGTCGTCCCCGCAACCGACTTCACAGTCACCCGGCGCGCAGCTCCCCGGTGAGTCGACCCAACGATCGCAGGGACCCGACGTCGAAGCGCCGAATGCGCAGGCGCCGAATCTCCGCACCGCCGACGTCGCAACGGTGCGCAACGACGTGTTCGGCCTC
Organism: Burkholderia sp. BCC0419; assembly: GCF_902830285.1. Taxonomy (NCBI): domain Bacteria; kingdom Pseudomonadati; phylum Pseudomonadota; class Betaproteobacteria; order Burkholderiales; family Burkholderiaceae; genus Burkholderia; species Burkholderia sp. BCC0419. The sequence continues at coordinate 972,751 of NZ_CADESR010000001.1, read as the reverse complement.
GCGACGAGCGGCGGCGCGGTCAAGGCGCTCGACGAAGCGAAAGCCCGGCCCGATGCCTTCTCCGCCGTCGACATCGCGCAACTGGAAGAACTGTCGATTCGCCAGCAGGTGCGCGGCGGACGCGACAAGTCGCGTTCGATGACGAGTTCGGACCGCTTCGACGGACTCGACAGCGCGCTGCACGCGGCCGACGACCTCGACAAGCGGATGCCGGCCACGCCGGAGTACACGCCGGTCCGCACCGCACTCGCGGGCGACCGGGTAGTCGCCCTCGCGGCACGCGGCGACATGAAAACGGCCGTCGCGACGTTCGAGACGATTCCGCCCAACGCGGAAATCTCGATCGACGCGCTGGCGGCCGTCGGCGACGCCTACCTGTACCTGAGCGAGCCGGTCAAGGCGAACGCCGTGTACGCGCGCGCGCTGAAGCAGGCCACCGCGTCGCCGACGGATCGCGCGACCCGCGGCTTCCAGTACGGCGCGCGCACGCGTCCGATCGAGCTGCAAGAAGGGCTGTTCTGGTCGTACGTCGACCAGGCACGCGCGCCGCAAGCGAAGCAGGCGCTCGACGACATGGAGAAATCGCTGCCGCCGGCCAAGCAAGTGACCAACGTCGGTCCGGGAGAAAGCGACTACCTGCGCTACTACCGGCTGCGTGCGCAATACCTGATCTTCACGGGCCACGTCAACGAAGGGATCGCCGCGCTCGAACAGCTCGAGCAACAGGTGCCGTTCAACGCGGAGATCCGCGCCGCGCATGCCGACGCGGTGTCGGGCCAGGCGCATCCGCGCCAGGCGATCTCGATGTATCGCGCGTCGCTGACCGACCACCCGGACAGCGTCGAGATGCTCGCGGGCCTCGGCCGCGCAGCGCTCGTGGCAGACGACTACGCGACCGCGAAGACCGTCGACCAGACGCTGGACAACACGTTCCCGGACAGCGGCGCCGTGCGCGGCTTCAAGCGCGACTACAAGGCCTACCGCAGCCCGGTGTTCACGACCGACCTGAGCTTCGAGCACGGCAACAGCGCACTGGCCAACAACAGCTTCACGTCGGACAGCTATGTGTATTCGCAACCGTTCGGCGACAACTGGCGCGTGTTTTCGCACACGTTCTACGGTTTCGCGCAGACCGACGACGGCAACCTCAGCCGCACGCGCACGGGCATCGGCGGCGACTACCGGCACGGGCCGCTCACCGTGCTGGGCGAAGTCACGCGCTCGATGGGCGGCAACGGCCGAACCGGCGGCCGCGGGACGATCGCGTACGCGCTGAACGACTACTGGACGGTCAGCGCCGGGCTCGACACCAACGACAACTCGCTGCCGTGGAAAGCGTATGCCGCGCACATCTGGGGCCGCTCCGCGAACGTCGAGGTCGTGTATCGCCAGAACGACCGGCGCCAAGTCAAGCTGAGCTACGGCGTGAGCCGCTACAGCGATTCGAACCTGCACCAGGAGATCGCGGCGACCGCCACGCAGCGCGTGTACACGTCCGCGAACCAGCTCGTCAACGTATCGCTGAATCTCGGTACCGACAGCAATACGCGCCGGGACGCGCCCTACTTCAGCCCCGGTCGCGACTACGCGGCCGCGGCGACCGTCATGCACCAGCTGACGCTGTGGAAGAAGGGCGACATGGGGCTGCAACAGCGCGTGTCGGTGTCGGGCGGCGTGTACAACGAGCGCGGCTTCGGCACCAGCCCGCTGTGGAGCGCGCGCCTCGAGCACGCGTGGACGTTCAAGCACGACATCACGCTGAGCTACGGCGTCGAGGTCAGCAGTCACGCATACGACGGCCAGCGCGAGCGCTCCGAAACCGGCTTCCTGTCGCTCAACCTGCCGTTCTAGCAAGGAGATCGATCAATGCAATCCAGACGGACCTTCATGTGCGGATGCCTCGGCGCGTTTGCCACCTGTTCGCTGTTCCCGGGCGTGACCAACGCCAGGATGATCGACCTGCTGCCGCCGTCCGATCCGGCCGACGGCAAGACGTTTCGCGTGATCTGCATGCACGACGTGCGCGACAACCTGATGGCGTCGTTTTCGTCGCCGACGGCGATCATCGATCCGTTCGCGGTCGATACCGGCACACTGACCGCGATCTTCTCGTGGCTGCAGACCAACAACTACCACACCATCACGGTCAAGCAGATCGAGGCGTCGCGGCACGGCGGCAAGCCGCTGCCGCCGCGCTCGGTGCTGCTCACGTTCGACGACGGCTTCCGCAGCCACTACACGAAGGTGCTGCCGCTGCTCGAGCGCTTCAAGTATCCGGCCGTGATGGGCCTCGTCACCGCGTGGATCGACACACCGTCGGGTACGCCGATCCGCATCAGCGACAAGGTTCAGGTGCCGCGCGACTACTTCCTGTCGTGGGACGAGGTGAAAAAGCTCGGGCAGTCGGAATTCGTCGAGCTCGGCTGCCACACCCACAATCTCCATCACGGCGCGATCGCGAATCCGCAAGGCAACGAATTGCCGGCGACCACGTCGCATCTCTACCTGCAAGACCAGAAACGCTATGAAACCGACGCCGAATTCCACGCACGCGTGCACGACGACCTGCAGACTTGCGTGCGGCAGATCCGCGAACGCACCGGCCTCGTCGCACGCTCGATGGTGTGGCCATACGGCGCGGAAAATCAGCCCGTGCGCCAGATATCGACGTCGCTCGGCATGGACATCCAGTTCAGCCTCGATGCCGGCCCGAATACGCCCGACGTGCCGCTCGACCGGCTGAGACGGATCCTGATGATGTACGACGTCGATATCGGCGGGTTCGAGCGCTCGATGCGCGAGCCGGCGTCCAATCGCGGCGACGTCGACACGCCCGAGCGCACCGTGCAGGTCGATCTCGACCAGGTCTACGATCCCGATCCCGCGCGGCAGGAAGCGAATCTCGGCAAGCTGATCGAGCGCATCTACCGGATGCAGCCGAAATCGGTGTACCTGCAGGCATATGCGGACCCGAAGGGCACGGGCGTGGCCGAGGCGGTGTATTTCCCGAACCGGCACCTGCCGATGCGTTCCGACCTGTTCTCGCGTGCCGCGTGGCAGCTCAATACGCGCGCCAACGTGCAGGTGTACGCGTGGATGCCGGTGCTCGCGTTCCGGCCGCCGGCCGACAAGCAGCGCGGGCTCGAGGCCGTCAGCGCATACGGCGGCGCGCCGGCCCGCGAGAACGGCACGCGGGTGTTCCGGCTGAGCCCGTTCGATCCCGATGCGCGACTGATGATCCAGCAGGTCTACGAGGATCTCAGCAAGCACGCGTCGTTCAGCGGCATCCTGTTCAGCGACGACGCCGTGCTCGACGACTACGAGGATGCGAGCCGGCATGCGCTGCGCACCTATTCGCAATGGGGGCTGCCGGCCGACGTCGGCAAGATCCGCGAGAACCCCGACCTGATGAAGCGCTGGACGCGCCAGAAGACGCGCTACCTGATCGACATGACCCGGCAGCTCGAGCAGATCGTGCTGGCCCACCAGAACGTCGGCGACGTGCTGACCGCGCGCAACATTTTCGCGATGCCGGTGCTCAAGCCCGAATCGGAAGCGTGGTATGCGCAGAACTACGACGATTTCCTCGCCGCCTACGACTACGTCGCGCTGATGGCGATGCCGTACATGGAGCAGGCGAAGGATCCGGAAGGCTGGCTGGACCAGCTCGTGAAGGTGGTGCGCACGAAGCAGCGCGGGCTGCAGCGCACGGTGTTCGAACTGCAGTCGTACGACTGGCACGCGCGCAAGGCGGTGCCGGCCAGCACGCTGCTCGCGCAGATGCGGCGGCTGCGCAGCGAGGGCGCCGTGAATTTCGGCTACTACCCCGACAACTTCCTGAACGGCCAGCCGGAGCTCAACGCGATGCGCGACGTCATGTCGCTGAAATCGCGCCTCGATCCCACCTCGATCAACGCGCTGATGCAGATGCAGCAATCGCCGGGAACCAAGACGCCATGAACACCCACAGCCTGATCCAGCGCCTGCAGGATTTCGTCTTCTACTATCCGTTCTTCATGTCGTATCTGTGGATGATCGGCGGTGTCGTGCATTACTTCCTGCTCGAGGAGGGCCGCGAGCTGTCGATGCGCACGATCGCGTCGAGCGGCATCCCGAAGATCTCGATCGTCGTGCCCTGCTTCAACGAAGCCGCGAACGCGCGCAGCGTGATCGCCCACCTGAACGGGATGCAGTATCCGAACTACGACATCATCGCGGTCAACGACGGCAGCAAGGATCGCACCGGCGAAATCCTCAACGAGCTGGCCGTCGAGATCCCGCGGCTGCTCGTGATCCATCACGCGCGCAACGAAGGCAAGGCGGTCGGGCTCACGACCGCGGCCGCGGTATCCAACGCGGAATACCTGCTGTGCATCGACGGCGACGCGCTGCTCGCGCACGATGCGATCGGCTGGATGCTCGAACACTTCCTGACCGACCCGGGCGTCGGCGCGGTGACCGGCAACCCGCGCATCCGCACCCGCACGTCGCTGCTCGGCCGCATGCAGGTCGGCGAATTCTCGTCGATCGTCGGGCTGATCAAGCGCACGCAGCAGGTGTACGGCCGCATCTTCACGGTGTCGGGCGTGATCACGATGTTCCGCAAGACCGCGCTCGCCGACGTCGGCTACTGGAGCTCGGACATGCTGACCGAGGACATCGACATCAGCTGGAAGCTGCAGTGCCGCGACTGGCGCGTCGTGTACGAGCCGCACGCGCTCAGCTGGATCCTGATGCCCGAGACGATCAAGGGGCTCTACCGGCAGCGGCTGCGCTGGTCCAAGGGCGGCATCCAGGTGCTGCTCAAGTACGCGGGCACGCTGATGCGGCCGACGCAGATGATGATGTGGCCGCTGTTCGTCGAATACCTGATCGGCATCGCGTGGGCGTACTCGATGTCGTTCATCCTGCTGCTCGCGCTGATCGACGTCGTCTACCCGCTTCCGGCGAACTGGCATGTGTCCGTGGTGCCGCACTGGCACGGGATGCTGCTGGTCGCGACCTGCATCCTGCAGCTGATCATCGGCAGCATGATCGATCGTCGTTACGACGAAAAACTCCTGATGTACTTCCTTGACACCATCTGGTACCCCGTCGCGTTCTGGCTGATCAGCATGATCACCACCGTCGTCGCCCTGCCCGCCGTCGTACTGCGGGGCCGCGGCAAGCGCGCCGTTTGGGTCAGTCCCGACCGAGGCATTCAACATGAAGAACGCACCGATTATTGATCTCTCCCTGCGCGCACCGCGCGACATGATCGCCGAACGGGGCGGCATCGTCGGGCCCGTGCTCGTCGCGTGGTTCCGCCTCGTGCGGCCCGCATTGGTCGGGGGGGTATGGGCATCGATCTGCATCTACACGTACCGCTACCTGTTGCCGTTCAACGAGGCCGAGATGCCGATCGAACAGATCGTGTTCTACGTGACGAGCATCGCGCTGATCGCCGGCACGATCGTCATGTGGCTGATCGCGGGACGCGTCGTGCATCCGCTCGCGTACCGGTTGCGCGTGTCGAAGATGCTGCGGCGCTCGGCCAGCGTGAAGGTGCGCTCGGTGCCGCCGACCGCGTTCGTGAGCGAGCGCCGGCGCGGCGCGCGGCGCACGACGCGCATTCTCGTCGCGTCGCACGATGCGAACGGGTCGATTTCGGGCATCGAATGGGTCGCGCATGCCGGGCCGCAGCCCCGCGAATGAATCGCCGGAGACGTGCCGCGCCGCGCGCGACGCTTGGCCGCGCGACGTGGCGCCGCTTCTGACATCGTGCTGCCGCGCGTCGCGCGTCAGCCGACAACTTCCTGGAGACGAGGTGAATCATGTGCGGAATCGTCGGAGCAAGCGGCCGGAACAATCAGGTGCCGCAACTGGTCAATGCGCTGAGCCGGCTCGAATATCGCGGCTACGATTCGTGCGGCATCGCCGTACAGGGTGACGGCCGCCTGCACAGCGAACGCACGCTGCGACGCGTGACGGACCTGCAGGATCGCGTGCTGACGCTCGGTCTCGAAGCGCAAACCTGCATCGCGCATACGCGCTGGGCGACGCACGGCGCGCCGTCGGAAATGAACGCGCACCCGATCATGTCGGGCGACACGATCGCGGTCGTGCACAACGGGATCATCGAGAACCACGACACGCTGCGCGCCGAGCTGCGCGAACGCGGCTATACGTTTCGCGGGCAGACCGACACCGAGGTCATCGCGCACCTGATCCACAGCCTCTATCGCGACGACCTGTTCGACGCGGTGGTGCGCGCCGTCAAACGGCTGCACGGCGCGTACGCGATCGCGGTGCTCAGCGCGCGCGAGCCGCAGCGCCTCGTCGCCGCGCGCGCCGGCTCGCCGCTCGTGATCGGCATCGGCGCCGAGCAGAACTACCTCGCGTCCGACTGCGCGGCGCTCGGCGACCTGACCGACCGCTTCGTGTACCTGGAGGACGGCGACGTCGCGCTGATCACGCCGGAGCGCATCGCCGTGGTCGATGCGGGCGGGCAGGAAGCGCGGCGCCCGTTGTGCGAAGTGAAGGCGCGCGCAGACGATGCCGCGCTCGGCCCGTACCAGCACTTCATGCAGAAGGAAATCTTCGAGCAGCCGAAGGCGATCGACAGCACGCTCGACGGCATCGACACGATCTCGCCGGCGCTGTTCGACGCGACGGAAAGCTCGCACGCGTTGCTGTCGCGGGTGAGAAGCGTGCTGCTGCTCGGCTGCGGCACCAGCTACTACGCGGGCCTGACCGCGAAATACTGGCTCGAAAGCATCGCGGGCGTGCCGGCCCAGGTCGAGATCGCCAGCGAATTCCGCTACCGCGATACGGTAGCCGATCCGCGCACGCTCGTCGTCGGCATCTCGCAGTCGGGTGAGACGGCCGACACCATCGGCGCGATCGAGCAGGCGCGCGCAATGGGCCAGGACCTGTCGATGGCGATCTGCAACGTCGCGACCAGCACGATCGCGCGCAACGCGCCGCTACGGTTCCTGACGCGGGCCGGCACCGAGCTCGGCGTCGCGTCGACCAAGGCGTTCACCACGCAGCTCGTCGCGCTGTTCGTGCTGACGCTGACGCTCGCGCAACTACGCGGCCGGCTCGATGCCGCGCAAGTCGCGACGCACCTGAAGCAGTTGCGCGCGCTGCCCGACCGCATCAGCCACGCGCTCGCGCTGGAAACGCAGATCATGGGCTGGGCCGCGAAGTTCGCGCGCACCGAGAACGCGTTGTTCCTCGGGCGCGGCATCCATTTCCCGATCGCGCTGGAAGGCGCGCTGAAGCTCAAGGAAGTGTCGTACATCCATGCGGAAGGCTATGCGGCCGGCGAGCTGAAGCACGGGCCGCTCGCGCTCGTCACGAGCGCGATGCCGGTGGTCACGATCGCACCGGACGATCGGCTGTTCCAGAAGCTGAAGTCCAACATGGCCGAGGTGCGTGCGCGCGGCGGGCGGCTTTACGTCCTGGCCGGCAATCAGCTCGAGATCGACGCCGACCGCGACACGCACCTGATCCGCGTGCGCGAATCGGGCGACCTGCTGTCGCCGATCGTCAACGTGATTCCGCTGCAACTGCTCGCGTATCACGTGGGCTGCGCGCGCGGCGCCGACGTCGACAAGCCGCGCAACCTCGCGAAATCGGTGACCGTCGAATGATGCGGCGAACGCGCCCGGTACAGGCGGTCACGCGGCTGGCCGTGGCTGCCTTCTGCGGCGCGGGCGGCATCGGCGCGGCGTCGCCGGCCCTCGCCGACGCGCCGGCCGTGCATACGGTCACCGTGTCGAGCGCCCCGTCGCCGCAGGACACCGGCGACCCGCGGCGCTTCATGCACGGGATCGGCGTGGCCGACGCCGGCGACGGCAAACGCTGGGTGTTCTTCAGCAGCTCGGGCGTCGCGCCGCGCGGTGCACTGCGCAACGGCAACTGGCCGCATGACGTGTACGTCGGCGAATGGCTGCCCGACAAGCCGCGCGTGCTGCACGTCCGCACGTTCATCAGCCGCCCCGAGGCGCAGGAACCCGTATCGATCGCGCAGAACGCGCACGGCGACATCTTCGTCACGTTCGAGGACGGCTGGAACACGTCGCAGGAAGTCAGCCAGCGCTACGGCATCTACCGCCGCGACCTGAAGCCGATCAAGCCCTATCCGAACGACGTCGAATCGGGCGGCCATTCGGGGCATGTGGCGACGGTCGGCGACCGTTTCGTCGTGTTCTATTCCGCCGACTGGGTCAACGGCGGCGGGGTCGACAACCTCGGCAGCGGCAATGGCGTCTACCTGAAAACCTACGACGCGGCCGGGCGCGTGCTGAACCATGTCGCGGTTGCGCCGCGCCGCCGCGAGTGGTGGCCCGTGATCGCGGGCTCGCCGCGCAACGCGCTGCTCGTGTGGCAGAAGTTCATCGAAGACAGCACGGACGCGACGCTCGAGTACGCGATGTTCGATCCGGTCACCGAGAAGCTGGAAAAACTCGGATCGCTGAACGGCGCGATCCAGTACTACGTGTATTCAGCCGCCTATGTGCCGGAGATCGACCGTTTCATCGTCGTCACGACGACAGCGGACGATCGCGGCGTCGCGATGCTGATCGCGCCGGACGGCCGCCGCACGGCGACGCTCGATTGCCTGCCCGCGTCGGTGCGCGAATCGGACATCGGCGTCGCCGGCACGCACGCGTATGTGCCGACCCGCGACGGGCGGCTGCTGACGCTCGCGCTTGCGCCGGCGAACATGGCGGTGAGCGGCGTGCAGCGCTCGCCGATTCCGTGGGGCGCGACCGGCGTCGCCGGTTTCCCGGCGCGCGGCACGGCGATGCATTTCGTCTCGCTGACGCCGTCGGGGATGCGCGAAGCCGATTTCGAACCGGCGCAACGCACGTCGATGCCGAAGAACGACGTGTCGTGTGCGAGTCACTGACGGCGGTCCGGTAACGCAATGTCGCGAACGCGGGCAGACCGCATGTCGCCCGCGCCCTTCGTCTTCCTCCGTCCGAACCGCGCTGCGACGACACCTCGCCCATTCGGCCGCCCGGTAGTCGGGCGCGCTGTCGCGGGCCTGTCCGAGCATGGCCGCCGCGCCTTTCCGCGCCGAATTCGCCAGCGCCGCGCGTACCGGATAGACTGTCGCCCGATTCCTCTATCGGCCGCGGCGTCCCGCCTCCTGCCGCCGCCGGAACGCCCCTTCCCGGAGAACGAATGCTGAAGCGCCAGTGGTTTTCGCTTGTGCTGCTGACGGTTTGCCTGCTCGCGCAACGCGCGTCGGCCCAGTCCACGCTCGAACTCGACACCGACGGCACAGCCCGCGCCCTCACCCGCCAGACGCTGCTCGCTCGTACGGACGCGACCGATATCCACGTGCCGCGCGACATCGCGTACGGCCGGCCGATGACGTTCCGCGCGGTGCCGTTCGCCGCGCTGCTCGGCGACACGCCGCTGCCGGCCGACGGCGTGCTCGAAACGCGCGCGGCCGACGGTTTCGCCGCGCAACTGCCGCTCGATCTGGTGCGCCGCCGCGCGCCGGCCGGCGCGATCCCGTGGCTCGCGATCGAGGATCCGGCCCATCCGTGGCCGAAGCTGCCCGGCAAGCAGGTCAGCGCGGGGGCGTTCTATCTGGTGTGGGTCGGGCAAGACGCGTCGTCGATCCGCGGCGAGCAGTGGCCGTACCAGATCGTGCGCATCACGATCGAATCATCGCCGCTCGCGCGCTGGCCGTCGCTCGCCGTCGATGCCGCGTTGCCCGCGAACGATCCGGCCCGCGCGGGCCAGCGCCTGTTCGTCACGCAATGTCTCGCGTGTCATCGCATCGACGGCGCGGGCAGCAGCCACGCCGGCCCCGACCTGAACACGCCGATGAATCCGGTCGACTACTTCCAGCCCGCCGCGCTGCGCCGCTACATCCGCAATCCGGCGTCGGTGCGCGACTGGCCGGGCCGCGTGATGCCGGCGTTCCCGCCCGATCAGCTGAGCGACCGCGAACTCGACCAGATCGTCGCGTATCTCGCGTATATGGCGCGGCGCAAGGCGGGAAAGTAACGCGAGCACCCCGCTGCACGGCCGCACCCGTCGCGCTTACGCTTCCTGCGCGCTCTGCAGCACCGCGCGCAACAGCACGTCGGCGCCGGCCGTCGCCCATGCGGGCGTAATCGCTTCGGCCTCGTTGTGGCTCAGCCCGTCGACGCACGGCACGAAGATCATGCCGGTCGGCGCGACACGCGCGACATAGCATGCGTCATGGCCCGCGCCGGACACGATGTCCATGTGCGACAGCCCGAGCGTTCGCGCCGCGTCACGCACCGTGTCGATGCAGCGCGGCGCGAACGGTACCGGCGCATACGTGAAAATCTGCTCGATCTGCGCGCCGAGGCCGGTTTCGTCGGCCACGCGCGCAAGTTCCGCGCGCAGCGCCGCGTCCAGTTCGTCGAGTACCGCATCGTCGGGATGACGGAATTCCACTGTGAAGAAGCAGCTGCCCGGCACCGTGTTGCGCGAATTCGGCCGCGCGTCGATCATCCCGACCGTTGCGCGCGCATCCGGTGCATAGCGGCGGCCGAGCACGTCGATGAACGAGATCATCCGCGCTGCACCGACCAGCGCGTCGCGACGGAACGCCATCGGCGTGGTGCCCGCGTGCGCGTCGACACCGGTGAGCGTCACCTCGTACCAGCGCTGCCCCTGCCCGGCCGTCACGACGCCGATCGTCTTGCCGGCCCGCTCGAGAATCGCGCCCTGCTCGATATGCAGTTCGTACGCCGCGTGCACCGGATAGCCGCCGACCGGCTCCGCGCCCGCGTAGCCGATCCGTTCGAGCTCCTCGCCGATCGTCCGGCCCGCGCCGTCGGTGCGCGACAGTCCATATTCGAGCGTGTAGACACCCGAGAACACGCCGGCCGACACCATCGCCGGCGCGAAGCGCGAGCCTTCCTCGTTGGTCCAGATCACGACGTCGACCGGGCGCTCGGTCTCGATCCCCGCGTCGTTCAGCGCGCGCACGACTTCGAGGCCGCCGAGCACGCCGTAGATGCCGTCGTAGCGGCCGCCGGTCGGCTGCGAATCGGCGTGCGAGCCCGTCATCACCGGTGCGGCGTCGGGATGACGGCCCGCGCGACGCGCGAACACGTTGCCCATCCGGTCGACGCGCACCGTGCAGCCGGCTTCACGCGCCCACTGCACGAACAGGTCGCGCGACTCGCGGTCGAGATCGGTCAGCGCGAGACGGCAGACGCCGCCCTTCGGCGTCGCGCCGATCTGCGCCATCCGTTCGAGCGACGCCCACAGCCGGTCGCCGTCGACGCGCGGCATGCTCGCGGTATCGGTATCGTTACGCATCGCCGTTCTCCGGCGCGCTGTGCAGCGCATAACGGAAGTCGCAGCGCTTGCCGCCCTGCATGATCGTGCTCGTGCGCGTGAGCGCGATGTCCGGCGCATAGCCCTGGATGAAATAGCTGTCGCGCGCGCAGCTCAGCAGGTGGCCGATCTCGCCGAGCCCCATCGCGTGATACATCTCCGCGTAGCGGCAGCGATGCACGTCGTAGTCGTAGTGCGCGTCGTCCGCGCGCCGCACCTCGACGTCGAGCGCATCGTCCTTCTCCCACAGCACCTGCAGCGCGATGAACGACTTCACGCTCGTGCCGTCCGGCTCCTGCGCGGCGAACGTACGGCCCGCGTCGACGGCCGCGCCGCGCACGGCTTCCGCGATCACGGCCTGCGCGCGCTCGGTGCCGAACTCGCGCTTCATGATCTCGTAGATCGGCTTGATGATTTCCGCTTCGATGCGGCGCCGCGCGAGGATGCCGAGGCGCGGGTCCTCGGGTGCGGCGGCGGATGTCGGGTTCGCTTCGGTCATGGGGATCGTCTTGGTCGTTTTGTCGTTACTTGGTTGCGGTGCGCGAGCCGCCGAGCACGTCGACGACGGCCCACTTGCCGCCGCGCACCTGGTAGATCGTGAAGGCCGGGTCCTTCAGGTTGCCGTCGGCGTCGAACCCGATGCGCCCGGTCACGCCGGGCCGGTCGATCGCGCGCACGGCCGCGACCAGCTTCGCCGGCTGGGTCGTGCCGGCCTTCTGCGCGGCCGCGATCAGCGTGGCGGCCGCGTCGTACGCGAACGGCGCATGCAGCTCGATCGGCGCGTGAAAGCGGGCCTGGTATTGCGTATCGAATGCCTTGCCGCCCGGCATCCGGGCGAGCGGCAGGCCCGGCTCGAGCGCCGTCACGCCGTCGCCGTCCTTGCCGGCGAGCGACAGGAAGGTCTGGCTCACGAAGCCGCCCGCGCCGAGCAGCGGCGCGTTCACGCCGAGCTGGCGCATCCGGCGCGCGATCGGCGCGGCCTGCGCGTCGAGGCCGCCGAAAAACACGAGATCCGCGCGCTTGCCCTTGATCGCGGTCAGCACGCCGCTGAAGTCGGTCGTCTTGTCGTTCACGTACTGGCGATCGACGATCGTGCCGCCGTTCGCCTGCACGCCCTTGATGAACTGGTCGGCCAGCCCCGCGCCGAACGACGTGCGATCGTCGATCACCGCGATGCGCTTCGCCTTCAGCGTCTTCACCGCGTATGCACCGGTGAAGTTACCGCCCGCATCGTCGTGACCCATGATGCGGAACGCCGTTGCGTAGCCCTGCTGCGTGTATTGATGGCCGGTGGACGCCGGCGCGATCTGCGGGATGCCCGCATCGCGGTACACGCGCGACGCCGGCACGCTGCAGCCCGTGTTCCAGTGACCGACGACGCCGATCACGTGCTGGTCGACGAGTTGCTGCGCGACCGCGACGGCCGTGCGCGGGTCGGACTGGTCGTCGGCCGCGACGAGCTTGTAGACGACCGGCTTGCCGCCGATGGTCGGATGCCTGGCGTTCGCGTCGTCGATCGCGAGTTGCGCGCCGTTCTGCAGATCCTTGCCGATCCGCGCGGACGGGCCGGTGAGCGGCGCGGCGAGACCGATCAGGACCGTCTGCGGAGCGGACTGCGCGAACGCGGGAACGGAGGCGACCAAGGAGGCCGCCGAGAAGGCGAGGCTGGCGGAGAGGAAAGCGATTTTCATGTGCGGGGATCGGGTCAGTCGGATCAAAAACATGAAAAATATTAAATATTAGGCACCCAAACCCCAAATACCTAATTGTTGGATGCTTATACCGTTACCGACACATTAACGTACATCACTGTAAATGCAGGATATTTTTGTGTTGTCGCTTACCCTGACTTTTCGATAAAATTCGACACATGAAAAATATCGAACAATTGCCGCACGATCCGCCGCTGCGCGCGGTGCGTGCGTTCGAAGCGTTTGCGCGTCTCGGCTCGGTCACCGCGGCGGCGGGCGAACTCGACATCACGCCGTCGGCGGTCAGCCATCAGCTGCAACTGCTCGAAGCGTTCATCCAGACGCCGCTGACGGTACGCGAAGGCCGGCTGCTCGCGCTCACCGACGAGGGACGCGACTACTACCGGTCGATCAGCGCGGCGTTCTCGGTGCTGCGCAGCGCGACGCGCTTCGTGCGCGACCGTTCGTCGCTGCGCCAGATCACCGTCAGCCTGATTCCGCTGCTCGGCATCGGCTGGTTCATTCCCCGGCTGCACGCGTTCCTCGCCGACAACACCGATGTCGACGTCACGGTGCTGTACGCGCATCACCGCAACTACCGAAGCGATGCGTCGGACCTGTCGATCCGCTTCGGCACCGGCGACTGGCCCGGCTATCGCTGCGAGCGGCTGCTGCCGGGCGCGATGGTGCCGATGTGCAGCCCGTCGTTCCTGAAGCGTCACGGGCCGTTCCGCACGCCGGCCGATCTCTCGCGCGCGCCGCTCGTGCACGACGAGGATCGCAGCACGTGGGTCAACTGGCTGCAGGGCGCCGGCGTGCGGCACGTGTCGCACGCGGTGGGGCCGATGTTCGAGGATGGCCAGCTCACGCTGAGCGCCGCCCGCGCAGATCTCGGCGCCGCGTTGCTGCGCGCGCCGCTGGTCCAGCGCGAACTGGCGAACGGCGAGCTCGTGCAACTGTTCGATCACGAGCTCGACGACGGGCGCGATTACTACCTGTGCACGCGAGAGGACGCGGACATGCCGGACGGGGCGCGGCGGCTGGCGGAGTGGTTGCGGAAGCTGGCGGGGATTTGAGCGGGGCGTGTCCCGCCGACCGAACCGGGAATCGGCATTCGCTTCGGATAGGCGCGACCTTGCATTTGCCGGGCCGGATATCGATGATGGACGCGTCCAGTAACGGAGGTTGCCATGAGCACAATCCCGGTCGACCTGTCGGATGACCAGCATGCCGCGTTGAGCATCATCGCGGAGCACAAGAACTGCTCTCCCGCCGAGATCATCAGCGACGCAATCGATGCCTATATCGCGCGACACGAATACACACTTGTCAACAATGTGTTCGGTCTATGGAAGGGGCGCGAGATCGCCAGCCAGGAGAATCTGCGCTCGGAATGGTGAAGGCACGCCCCGCCACCCAATCAAGGGCCGGAAGCAGATAGGAAATCCCGATCCCTCGGATTGAAACAAGCAATTTCACAAACTCAGGGTGAACCCGGATACTGGCAACACTCCACTCACCCCTGACGAAAAGGAATTGTCCAGATGCCGATCATCAACACCCAAATCAAGCCGTTCAAGGCAACCGCTTACCACAACGGCGTATTCGTGCCCGTCTCGGAAGAGAACCTCAAGGGCAAGTGGTCCGTCGTCGTGTTCTACCCGGCCGACTTCACGTTCGTCTGCCCGACCGAACTGGGCGACCTCGCCGACCGTTACGCGGAATTCCAGAAGCTGGGTGTCGAAATCTACGGTGTGTCGACCGATACGCACTTCACGCACAAGGCATGGCACGACACGTCGGACACGATCGGCAAGATCAAGTACCCGATGATCGGCGACCCGACGCTCACGCTGTCGCGCAACTTCGACGTGCTGATCGAGGAAGAAGGGATGGCGCTGCGCGGCACGTTCGTGATCAACCCGGAAGGCGAGATCAAGCTGTGCGAAATCCACGACAACGGCATCGGCCGCGACGCAGGCGAACTGCTGCGCAAGGTCCAGGCGGCGCAATACATCGCGGCGCACCCGGGTGAAGTGTGTCCGGCCAAGTGGACGCCGGGTGCGGAAACGCTGACCCCGTCGCTCGACCTGATCGGCAAGATCTGACGATCGCGCCGCGCGCCTCGCACGAGGCGCGCGACGGCGGGCCACCACATCGCGCGGCCCGCGCCCTCCTCCGGCACGACGTGCCCGACCATAATCATTAATACGGAATCCGAAACGCCATGCTCGACGCCAATCTCAAGACCCAACTGAAAGCGTACCTCGAAAAAATCACGCGCCCGATCGAACTCGTCGCCTCGCTCGACGACAGCGCGAAATCGCAGGAACTGCATGCGCTGCTGAACGAGATTGCGTCGCTGACGGATCGGGTGACCGTGGCCGAACGCCGCGACGACGCCGAGCGCAAGCCGTCGTTCTCGATCGGCGAGCCCGGCAAGCCGGCCGGCATCCGTTTTGCCGGCATCCCGATGGGCCATGAATTCACGTCGCTCGTGCTCGCGCTGCTGCAGACGGGCGGCCATCCGATCAAGCTCGACGACGACGTGATCGAACAGATTCGTGCGCTCGACGGCGACTACGCGTTCGAAACGTATTTCTCGCTGTCGTGCCAGAACTGCCCGGAAGTCGTGCAGGCGCTGAACGTGATGTCGCTGATCAACCCGCGCATCCGCCACGTCGCGATCGACGGCGCGCTGTTCCAGGATGAAGTCGAGTCGCGCCAGATCATGGCCGTGCCGACGATGTTCCTGAACGGCGCGTCGTTCGGCCAGGGCCGCAGCAGCGTGAAGGAAATCCTCGCGAAGCTCGATACGGGTGCGAGCGCCCGTGCCGCGAAGTCGCTCGAGAACAAGCCGGTGTTCGACACGCTGATCGTCGGCGGCGGCCCGGCAGGCGCGGCCGCGGCGATCTACTCGGCACGCAAGGGCATCGCGACGGGCGTGGTCGCCGAGCGTTTCGGCGGCCAGGTGCTCGACACGATGGCGATCGAGAACTTCGTGTCGGTGCAGGAAACCGAAGGGCCGAAGTTTGCGACCGCACTCGAGCAGCACGTGAAGCAGTACGACGTCGACATCATGGACGTGCAGCGCGCCGACGCGCTGATTCCGGGCGACGTGCACCAGATCCGCCTCGCGAACGGCGCGGTGCTGAAGGCGAAGACGATCGTCCTCGCGACCGGCGCACGCTGGCGCGAAATCAACGTGCCTGGCGAGCACGAATACCGCAACCGCGGGGTCGCTTACTGCCCGCACTGCGACGGCCCGCTGTTCAAGGGCAAGCGTGTCGCGGTGGTCGGCGGCGGCAACTCGGGCGTCGAGGCCGCGATCGACCTCGCCGGCATCGTGAAGGAAGTCACGCTGATCGAATACGGCGCGCAACTGCGCGCGGACGAAGTGCTGCAACGCAAGCTGCGCAGCCTGCCGAACGTGACGATCGTCACGCAGGCGCAGACGACCGAACTGACCGGCGACGGCAGCAAGCTGAACGGGCTCGTCTACAAGGATCTGCGCTCGGGCGACACGCAGCGTATCGAGCTCGAAGGCGTGTTCGTGCAGATCGGCCTCGTGCCGAACACCGAATGGCTGAAGGGCACGGTCGAACTGTCGAAGCACGGCGAGATCGTCGTCGATGCGCGCGGTGCGACGTCGGTGCCGGGCGTGTTCGCGGCCGGCGACGTGACGACGGTGCCGTTCAAGCAGATCGTGATCGCGGTCGGCGAAGGTGCGAAGGCGTCGCTCGGCGCGTTCGACTACCTGATCCGGCAGGACGTGGCAGCGCCGGCGACGAGCGCTCAGCCGCAGGCCGAAGAAGCGGTCGCCGCCTGACGCACGTCAGCCTGCCGACATCAAAGTTTGTCTCTCTTGGCCCCGCATGCCTTGGTCGGCGTGCGGGGTCCTTTTTATGCCGAGGTCGATCGCGATTACTTGGTCGCGGTCGGGCCGCCGTTCGCCGGCGCAGGCGCCGTCGACTTGAAACTGCTCGACTGCCTGACCAGTTGCTCGGTCATCGCGGCGGCCACCGGATTCGCGCCGGACGACGCACTTCCCTGCCGGTACGAACCGGTGCTCGCCGGCATCGAAGATATCGATGACGTCGACGGCGGCGGCAACGACGGATCGAGCTTCGCCGATTCCCTGACGAGCGCGGCCGTCTCCGGCGTTTCGGATTTCGTCGCAGCCGGCGGCGCGGCGGCTGCGTGGCGGTCGAGGCCGTCGCGCTTGCGCGGCGCCCGTTGCGTGACTTGCGCACGTTCCGTGGCCTGCGCGGGCGCAGCCGACTGAGCGGGTTTGGCGGCCGGCGCCGATGGGGTCGAATCCTGCGCATCGACCGTCACGACGTTGACCTTCGGCGGCGGTGCGGCCGGCTTCGTCACCGGTTGCGGCTTGTCGCTGACCACCGGAATCGCGGGAGCCGGCGCAGGCGCGGCGCCGACGCGCGCGGTTGCTGCCGGCGCGGGCGTGGGTGCGGGGGGAGGCGGTGCGGCAGCCGTTTGTTTCGGCGCCGTCGCGGCGGCCGGTGCCGGCGGCGCGATCGCGCCCTGCACCGCGTGATCGTTGCCCGCGGGCGCCGCGGCAACCGGTGCGGCCGAATCGCCGATGCCGGCGTCTTCGATCGCACGGTGGTCCGCGCGCAGGAGCATCACGTACGCGGTGCCGGCCGCGGCCACCAGAAGCCCGCCGGCGATCATCATGGTTTTACGGGTACTTGTCATGCTTGCTCACCGATCGTATCGACGTGAACAAGCCATCATACGCGGCCGACGTCCGTTGATCCCGCATGAATACATTTGGTTGCATTGATGATGGCGGCGGGGCGTCGGCACCGGGCAATGCCGCGCCGCACTATCGTCAGACGAGAAGCAACCGCCCGCCCTCGCCCGTCAGATGCAAAAGATCGCGACCGCGATCCCGCCGAACAGCAGCCACTTGACGAGGTAGTACACGGTGCGATTCCACGCCTTCAGGCGCTTGCCGGCGCGGCGAATCGCATACAGGTACCTGAACGCACGATTGAGCCCGCCCGTGCGATCGCCGGTTTCATTCGGCGACGCGGCCGCGCGCATCAGCAGTTGTCCGAACGCATCGTTGACGCGCTGCGCCCAGCGATATTTCATCGGGCGATCGATGTCGCAGAACAGGATCACGCGATCGTGCGCGGTGCGGTTTTCGGCCCAGTGCAGGTACGTCTCGTCGAACATCACGGCGGCGCCGTCGCGCCATGCATACGACTCGCCGTCGACGACGATCCGGCACGCGTCGTCGTTCGGCGTGTCGAGCCCGAGGTGGTAGCGCAGCGAGCCCGCATACGGATCGCGATGCAGCCCGAGCTTCCCGCCCGGCGGCAACTGCGCGAACATCGCCGCCTTGATCGACGGAATCCGCGACAGGATCTCGACCGAGCGCGGACACAACGCCTGCGCGGACGGATGCGGCGCGTCGTACCACTTCAGGTAGAAACGCTTCCAGCCGTGGCGAAAGAACGAATTGAAGCCGATGTCGTTGTACTCGCCCGACGCCTTGATCCGGCTCGCGTCGCGCAACGCGAGCGCTTCGCGGCGAAACGTGCGCCATTCGCGCTGCAGCACCGCGAGCTCCGGAAAGTGATCCGTGTCGAGAAACGGCGTGGTCGGCACCGACGAGAACGCGTACGAAAAGCAGTTCAGCGGTGCGGTAAAGGTCGAGTGATCGGATAGTTGCCTGAACAACCTGTGCCGAACCTTGCCGCGCCGATGCGTGTACACGACACACGCAATGAACACGATCAACAGGACCCAGCGCATCGATATTCCCCCGGAGTTCTTTTAATGAAATTCTAGAGACGGGGGAAATTTCCTGCATTGACGCGCAGGGGGTGGCGATGTGCAGCGGGACGACACAGCGCGAGTGTCGATCGACCGATGCCAAAACGCCGAAAAGCCCGTGTATACGGGCTTTTCGGGCAATCTGCGCGCGCGTGCGGCATGCCGCCGACGCACGCGCCGGCGGCGATTATTCCGGAAACGGCAAATCAGTTTGCCCGTCTGCGCGCATGCCGAACGTGTTGAGCGTCATCGCGACGAGCGCG
Organism: Burkholderia sp. BCC0419; assembly: GCF_902830285.1. Classification (NCBI taxonomy): domain Bacteria; kingdom Pseudomonadati; phylum Pseudomonadota; class Betaproteobacteria; order Burkholderiales; family Burkholderiaceae; genus Burkholderia; species Burkholderia sp. BCC0419. The sequence goes on along the minus strand of NZ_CADESR010000001.1, from coordinate 953,667 downwards.
TAATAGCCGAGCAGCGCGACGAGGTTCACGACGGTCTCGTGGCCGAAGCGCGCCTGCGCACGGGCGAACGTCGCATCGCTCACGCGCCGCGTGTCGTACAGCTCGGTGGCGAACGCATGGATCAGCGCGTCGTCGTCCGATTCGAATGCGGGCGCGACGCCAAGCCGGATCGCGTCGGCCGTCGCGGCCGGCACGCCGGCATCGAGCGCGATCGGATGATGGATGTGCCACTCGGCCTGCGAGCGCCAGCGCGCGGCCGTCACGAGAATCGCGAGCTCCGACAGGCGCAGCGGCAGCCCCGTGCGATAGCGGCAGAACGCGCCGAGCTTCTGCGCGTGCTGGGCCAGTTCGGGGCTTGCGATCCAGCCGAGAAACGGCCCGTTCAGGTTGCCGCGCGGGCCGCTGAGGATGTCGGCGAGCACGGCCTTCTGTTCGTCGGTGGCCGATGCGGGATCGAAAGGAGGCAGTCTGTCTGTCATGGTGAGGATTCGGTGAGGTCGGGGTTCACGCGCCGGCCGACGCGAGCGCCGCGCCGATCGCGCCGGACAGCCGCTCGACGATCGTGTCGATCTGTTGCGCGGTGCAGACGAACGGCGGTGCGATCAGGATGTGATCGCCGTGCACGCCGTCGATCGTCCCGCCCATCGGATACACCATCAGCCCGCGCTGCATCGCTTCGCGCTTGACCGCCGCATGCAGCTTCAGCGCGGGATCGAACGTCACCTTGGTGTCGCGATCGCGCACGAGTTCGACGCCGACGAACAGCCCGCGGCCGCGCACGTCGCCGACATGCGGATGCGCACCGTAATGCTCGCGCAGCGACGCACGCAGTTGCTCGCCGCGCGCCTTCACATTGTCGAGCAGCTTGTCTTCAGCGATCACGCGCTGCACTTCGAGCGCGGCCGCGCAGGCCGTGGCATGACCGAGATAGGTATGGCCGTGCTGGAAGAAGCCCGAGCCGTCGACGATCGTGCGGTAGATCCGATCGCTGACGAGCGTCGCGCCGATCGGCTGGTAGCCCGCGCCAAGCCCTTTCGCGATGGTCAGCAGATCGGGCGCGACGCCGTCTTCGTCGCAGGCGAACAGGTAACCCGTGCGCCCCATCCCCGACATGATTTCATCGAGGATCAGCAACACGCCGTACTTGTCGCACACCGCGCGAATCTTCTTCAGGTAGGTACGCACCGGCGGCACCGCGCCGGCCGTCGCGCCGACCACCGTTTCCGCGACGAACGCCGCGACGTTTTCCGCGCCGAGTTCGACGATCTTCTGCTCGAGCTCGTCAGCCAGGCGCTGCGCATACGCTTCGTCGGTTTCGCCCGCCAGTTGGTCGCGATACGCATAGCACGGGCTCACGTGATGCGCTTCGATCAGCAGCGGCAGGAACGGCTCGCGCCGCCATGCGTTGCCGCCGATCGCGAGCGCGCCGAGCGTGTTGCCGTGATAGCTCTGGCGGCGCGCGATGAAATGACGGCGCTGCGGCTCGCCCTTCTCGACGAAATACTGGCGCGCGAGCTTCAGCGCGGCCTCGATCGCCTCGGAGCCGCCCGACACGAAGTACACGTGATCGAGGCCGGCCGGTGCGGCGTCGACGAGCCGGTCGGCCAGTTCCTCGGCCACTTCCGTCGTGAAGAACGACGTATGCGCGTACGGCAGCTGCTGCGCCTGCCGCTTGATCGCGTCGATCACGCGCTGGTTGCTGTGGCCTAGACACGACACCGCCGCGCCGCCGCACGCGTCGATATAACGTTTGCCGGTCGAGTCGATGATCTCGATGCCGTCGCCTGCGACGGCGACGGGCAAGGTGGCGCGCGGAGCGCGATGAAAAACGGTCGTCATGCGTTGCCTCATGGATCAGAACGCGCGGGGCGCGTGCGCGGACGGCTCAATGCGCGTCGCGAAGCGCTGCGTGCCGTGTTGATGGACGGTGAAGTCGATCGCGGTGTCGTGAATCGCGAACACCGCGGTCGCCAGCGTGTTTTCGTCGTCGGGGTCGGCCGGATCGTCGCGGTAGATCGGCAGTCCTTCCGGCGCGCGATCGCCGAGCACGCGCAGCAGCGCGGCTTCGTCGATCGCGTCGATGCCTGACGTGAGCGCGTCGACGCGTCGCTGGCGATCGCCGGACGATTGCGTGACGATCTGCGCTTCCGCGTCGCAACCGGGATGCACCAGGTGATTCGCATGGCCCGCCAGCCGCGTGACGTCGACGACCGAACAGCGCGCGACGCTCGCCTCGATGCTCAGCACTCGCGTGTCGCCGGTGGCGCCGAGCGTGTGGTGAAAGCCGCTCGCTCGCGCATGCGTGCGCAGCACGTCGGCGGCCGCATCGAGCGACGTCGCATCGAGCACCGCCCGCGCGAGGATCATCCGCGGCACACCGGCGGCAGGCGTGCGGATCCGCAGGTTGTTGATCGCCTGCGCGATGCCCGCGCGGTTCGCGGCGAACGTATGCCCCGGCAGCGAGCCCGGGTAATAGAAACTGATGAAGCCCGGCTTGCCCTGCGGTTGCACGTCGACGAGCAGGCAGCGTTCGCGCAGATACGGATCGCCGTCCTCGTTGTGCGCGATCCAGCGCGTGCCATCCGCATCGCGCGCGGCAAGCGTCGTGCAGCCGTCCGGCGCGTTATGGATCAGCTCGCCGCGGCAGTTCCACAGAAAAATGTCCTCGGCCGGCCAGCCGACACCCGCCGCGATCCCGTCCAGTTCCGCGACGAGGTCGGGGTACGCGGCCAGCGCGGCCTGCCGCAGCGCATCGACGAACGGATGGCCGCGCCAGCGGCGCACGGCCTGCCATGCGCTGCTCTGCTGCATGTACGTATCGAACACGGGGCGGGCAAGCTCGCCGAGGCGCACGCCGATGTCGAACGGCGTGCCGGCGATGACGGGAGAAAGGGAAAGCGGCATGTCGGATGTTTCGGTTTCGTTCAGGACACGTGTTTCAGGAATTCCTTCAGGCGCGGCGTCGGCGGCCGGTCGATCAGCTCGACCGGATGGCCGTCCTCGGCGATGCCGCCCTGATCCATGAACAGCAGCCGCGTGCCGACCCGCTTCGCGAAGCCGATCTCGTGCGTGACGACGATCATCGTCATCCCTTCGGTCGCGAGATCCTGCATCACTTTCAGCACTTCGTGGCGCAGCTCCGGATCGAGTGCCGACGTCGGCTCGTCGAACAGCATCAGCCGCGGCCGGATCGCGAGCGCCCGCGCGATCGCGACGCGCTGCTGCTGGCCGCCCGACAGCTCCGACGGGTAATGATTCGCGCGCGATTCGAGGCCGACCTTGTCGAGCAGCGCCATCGCCTGGTCGCGCGCGTCGGCGCGCGACGCGCCGCGCACCTGCATCGGCCCGAACATCACGTTCTCGAGCGCGGTCATTTGCGGGAACAGGTTGAACTGCTGGAACACCATGCCGGCTTCGAGCCGGATGTTGCGGATCGTCGTCGCGTTGCCGCGCACGCTCTGGCCGTCGACCAGCAGCTCGCCGCCGGTGATTTTCTCGAGCGCGTTGATACAGCGCAGCATCGTCGATTTGCCCGAGCCCGACGGGCCGACCACGACGACCACCTCGCCCGCGTCGATCTTCAGGTCGATGTTCTTCAGCACCGGTACATGGCCGAAGCTCTTCGACACGTTCTGGAACTCGATCATGCTCATAAAATTTTCATCCGCTTTTCGACGATCCGAAGCGTCAGCGTCATCGCGCCGGTCAGTATCAGGTAGATGACGGCCACCGCACTCCAGATCTCGACCGCCTGGAAATTGCCCGCGATGATTTCCTGCCCCTTGCGCGTCAGCTCGCCCACGCCGATCACGATGAACAGCGACGTGTCCTTCAGGCTCACGATGCACTGGTTGCCGAGCGGCGGAATCAGCCGCCGGAACGCCAGCGGCCCGACGATCTTCAGCAGCACGCGCGGCATCGACAGCCCCATCGCGAGCCCTGCTTCCGTCAGCCCCTTCGGGATTGACAGCAGCGCGCCGCGCACCACTTCCGCCAGATACGCGCCGGAATTCACCGTGATCGCGATGATCGCGGCCGTCAGGCCGTCGATGCGGATATGCGCGAGCAGCGGCAGCGCGAAATACAGGAACATCACCTGCACGACGATCGGCGTGCCGCGGATCAGCTCAATGTAGACTTGGGCGAGCACGTTCATCACCTTCGGTCCGTATGCGCGGAACATGCCCGCGATCATCCCGACGATGAAACCGCCCACCAGCCCCAGTAATGCGATGAACACCGTCAACCGGACCCCGTCCATCAGGTCCGGCAACGCCGCCCAGATCGCCGACCAATCGAAATTCACTTGTCGCTCCCCGTTCGATTCAAGACCGGCGCGGCCACTCGGCCGCGCCATGATGCGCCGTCACGCTCACATCTTCGGCGGCTCGGCGCCGAACCACTTCTTGTAGATCTGCGCGTAGCGGCCGTCGGCCTTGATCTTCACGAGCGACGCGTTGACCTTCGGCACGAGCGCGCTGCCCTTCGGGAAGCCGATCCCGTACTTGTCGCCGCTGACCGGCTGGCCCGCGACCTTCACCTTGCCCTTGCCTTCGTTGTTCACGAAGAACAGCACGTTCGGCGTGTCGTGCATCGCCGCGTCGACACGGCCGGCCTCGAGCGCGAGATACGCCTGGTCGATGTTCGGGAACTGGCGGACTTCCTTCGGCTTCAGGTGCGCCTTGATCCAGTCGATCGTCGCGGTGCCCGTCTTCGCGGCGATTACCTTGCCGTTCAGGTCGTCGATCGACTTGATCGACGTATTGCCGGTCTGCACCATCGCCGCCAGGCCGCTGTCGTAATACGGCGCGGAGAAGTCGATCGCCTTCTTGCGCTCTTCCTTGATGGTCATGCCCGACAGCGCGACGTCGATGTTCTGCGTCTGCAGCGCCGGGATCAGGCCCGCGAAATCCATCGGCTGGATCGTGTATTTCCAGCCCTGGTCCTTCGCGATCTCGGCCCACAGGTCGAGATCGAAGCCGACGTACTTGTCGCCCTGCTTGAACTCGAACGGCATGAACGACGTATCGGTCCCGACGACGAGCGTCTTGGTGTCCGCGTGCGCGATGCTGGCGCCGAGCGCGGCAGCAACCGCGACGGCTTTCAGGAAGGAACGGCGACTCATGGTTTCTCTCCGCATGATTGAGCGATGTAGCCGGCCGACGGGCCGGCGGAACGACGACATCAAGCCGCACCGCAACATGCGATGTCGAATTAGACCTTAGTGCAACAAGTGTTGTCAATGGCGATACTACGACGCCAAAAAAGTCCGCAACAGATAAATACATCGAGACAAACCCAGGCCGCGCGGCGCGGATAGATCGGAGGAAAGCGGGAGGATGGCGGCCGAAATGCATGGTCCGGGGCGTGCTGCACCGCCCCCTTGGGGCAGGCCGTCCCCTTGGATGAAACGGATGCGCGGGCGCTGCCCCGCAAAATCGGCGGATTGATGGGGAGCGAATCCGTCGAGTTGATCGCATTCACAATCCTTGTAACGCGTAACGTTACAGGCTATACTCGCCTTGCGTCTTGTGCGAGACGCTTTGATTCACCACAAAAAAGGGGGTTTCCACTATGCGCAATTTCTATGATCAAGAGCTTTCGCCATAAAGGCATTCAGCGCTTCTTTGAATCTGGCTCCACAGCGGGCATTCAGGCGGCGCACATGAGCAAACTTAAGCGGCTACTGTCTGCGTTGAACCGGGCGAAAAGCCCGAACGACATGAACCAACCGGGGTGGCGATTGCACCCTTGGAAGGGAACCGGCGACGGTGTATGGTCGGTCGACGTGAACGGAAATTGGAGGTTGACGTTCGAGTTCGATGGGGAGGATGCAGTCCTCGTCGATTATCTCGATCCTCACTGACAGGCCGCCTCTACTACGGTTCTACAGTACAGCATTCATTACAACGGCTATGTCCATCATGTTTGACCCACCGCATCCCGCGGCAATCCTTCGGGAAGATGTGCTTCCGGCACTGAACCTGACGGTGACTCAAGCGGCAGAACAACTGGGCGTTTCGCGCGTCCAGTTGTCCCGTGTTCTCAACGAAAGGGCGAGTATCTCGCCCGATATGGCGCTACGCCTCGAGCAGTGGCTTGGTGTGGAGCGCGGCGGCCGAGCTGATTTCTGGCTCGGCATGCAGCTGGACTACGACCTCTGGCAGGCACGAAAGCATGCGCCGACGAAGGTCAAGCCTGCCCCTGTAGAGGCAGTGCATGCATGACGAGAGGCCAGCATTGGTTCGGATCCCTATTCAGTTAAAGCCCGCCTTGTGTGGGCTTTTTTCTTATGACTCGTCGTCTACGTCTTCCGGCCGCACGTAGACGGCGCCCTCATCGATCGGCATGACGTAGTAACCGCGTGCGGTTAGTTCGATCCTGAAGTCGCTGAATACCTGGAACAGCTCGTTATCGAACGGCAAAGATGTGACCTTGAGATCGACACGTTCCCCGGTTTCATACGACGTTCGGAAGAGTCGTGCGGGGGCGAGCTTAAGGCAGAAGTCTGAAGGGAGGGGCGCGGCAGATGGTGCGGGCCGGCACGACGGCCGTCCAGTGCAACGTGCGCGGCAGGATAACGACCGCGCCGTCGCCGCCACCCGCACATCGGTTTGCGCGGACGGCCGGCGATTCAACCAGGCGCCTTGTCGGGACGGCCGTGCGCGCCAAGCCGGCAATCGCCGGCGCGGCTCAACGCAGGTTGCGGGGTTCGCGCGCCATCGCCGAACGACGGCGCGCCGATCCCGCGTCGCTCACGCCGCGACCCCGCTCGCCTGATGCGACACGAGCCGCGCATACGCGCCCTGCCGCGCCATCAGCTCCGCATGGCGCCCGGCCTCGATCACGCCGCCGTGCTCCATCACGAGGATCAGGTCGGCATTGCGCACGGTCGACAGGCGGTGCGCGATGATGATCGACGTGCGCTGCGTCATCAGGTCCTCCAGCGCCGCGCGGATCTGCTGCTCGCTGATCGTGTCCAGGTGCGACGTCGCCTCGTCGAGGATCAGCACCGGCGCATCCTTCAGGAAGGCGCGCGCGATCGCCACACGCTGGCGCTGGCCGCCCGACAACTGCACGCCGCGCTCGCCGACGCGCGTTGCGAGCCCGTCCGGCAGCCGCGCGACGAAGTCGCCGAGCGCCGCATGGTCGATCGCGCGCTGCACGTCCGCATCGGACGCGTCGTTCGCCGCGAGCCGGATGTTCGCTTCGAGCGTGTCGTTGAACAGGTAGGTATCCTGCGCAACGAGCGCGATGTGCTGCCGCAGATCGTCGAGCCGCAGGTCGCGCAGGTCGACGCCGCCGAGCGTCACGCGGCCCTGCTGCGGATCCCAGAAGCGCAGCAGCAGGCTCGCGACGGTCGACTTGCCGGCGCCCGATGCGCCGACCAGCGCAACCGTGCTGCCGGGCGGCACCTCGAAGCTCACGCGGTCGAGCGCGGGCACGCTGCGCCCCGGATACGTGAACGACGCCACCTCGAACCGCACCGCCGGATTGCCCGGCATCGCGTGCGCGCCGTCCGTCACCGTCACGGGTTCCTTCTCCAGCGCGCGCAAGCGGCGCGTCGACGCGATCGTGTCGGCAAGCTGGCGCGCGACCTGACTGATTTCGGCCACCGGCATGAACGCGGCCACCGCGACCAGCACCAGCAGCGGCAACGACTCGCGCGGGAACCCGCCGCGTGCGCACAACCACGCGCCGAGCGCCGCGACGGCCAGCCCGCCGAGCCCGCTCGCGACTTCCAGCGCGGCACTTTGCGTCGACAGATCGTCGAGCAGCTTCGCGCGCTGCTGGCGGTACGCATCGACCTCGGCCACGAACGCCGCGCGCCGGCGCGCGATCGCCTGGAACGCGGTCAGTTCCGCGAGCCCCTGGATCGTTTCGGTCAGGTGCGCACCGAGCTGGCCGAGCGCTTCGCGCGCGCCGGCGCCGAGCCGGTCGACGTCGCGCCGGGCCAGCACGGGCGCAAGCCCCGCCCACAGCAGGAACGGCAGCAGCACGAGCGCGAGCGGCCATGCGATCGACGCGAGCAACACCAGCACGCCGGCCGGCACGAGCACCGCGACGAATGCCGGCGCCAGCGTATGCGCGTAGAAATATTCGACGGTCTCGACGTCCTGCGTCGCGAGCGACACGAGATCGCCGGAACGGCGGCGCAGCAGCCCGGCCGGCGCGAGTCGTTCGAGCGTCGCGAACAGCGCGATGCGCATTTCCGCGAGCAGCCGGTACGCCATGTCGTGCGCGAGCCACGATTCGAGCCAGTGCAGCACGGCCGCGACCGGCGCGATCACGAGCAGCGCGGCCACGAGCCCGGTGCCGACGTGCCCCGTCGGCACCGCGCCGACCACCAGCGCGCCGATCACGCCGACGCCGATGAACGCAAGCACGCGGCCGATCCCGAACAGCACGGTCAGCGCCACCTTGCCCTTCCACGGACGCACGAAGCGCAGCAGCGTCTGCAACGTCTCCGGCCAACCGATCGTCGCCGCGTCGTCGTTCAGCGGCCGCACCTGCGGGCCCGACGATGCGCGCGCGGTCGCGCCGGCCGCCGCCGTCGCGCCGACGGATTCGGCGACCGCTTCCAGCTGCGGCCCCATCAGCCGCCGATACGGGCCGTCGCGCGCGATCAGCGCCGCATGCGTCCCTTCGTCGACCACCTGCCCCTGGTCGAGCACCAGGATGCGATCGGCGCCGATCACGCTGGACAGCCGGTGCGCGAGCACGAGCGTCGTCCGTCCGCGCGTGAGCCGGTCGAGCGCCTGCTGGATCAGCGCTTCGTTTTCCGCATCGACCGACGACAGCGCCTCGTCGAGCAACAGGATCGGCGCATCGCGCAGCAGCGCGCGGGCAATCGCGATGCGCTGGCGCTGGCCGCCCGACAGCATGAGCCCGCGTTCGCCGATGCGCGTCGCGTAGCCGTCGGGCAGCGCCGAGATGAAATCGTGCGCGTTGGCGGCGCGCGCGGCCGCGATCATGTCCGCGTCGCTCGCGTCCGGGCGGCCGAGCCGCAGGTTGTCGGCGACGCTGCCGTCGAACAGCGTCGCATCCTGCGCGACGACCGCGATCATGTCGCGCACCTGGTCGGCAGCGAGCGTCCGCACGTCGTGGCCGCCGATCCGGACCGCACCGCCCTGCGCGTCGTGCTGGCGCAGCAGCAGGCGCACGATGGTCGACTTGCCGGCGCCACTCGGCCCGACGATCGCGACCGTCTCGCCCTCGCTCACCGTGAAACTCAGCGCCGCATGGGCATCCGCGCGGCGCCCCGGATACGCGAAGCTGACGTGATCGAACGCGATCTCCGGCCGCAGGCCCGCTACGCGCGGCGCATCGACGGAAGGTGCAGGGCTGCCCGCGTCGAGCAGCGCATGGATCGCATTCGCCGCCGACTGGCCGATCATCCCCTGATGCAGCACCGCGCGCAGGTCGCGCAGCGGCCGGAAGATCTCGCTGCCGGCCATCAGCACGATCAGCAGCGCTTCAAGGCTCATGTCGCCGTGCCGCACGCGCCACGCGCCCACCGCGATCGCTGCGGCCGCGCCGAGGCCGGTGCCGAGATCCGTGAAGAGCCGCGTCAGCAGGCCGAGCGCAAGCACCCAGAACGTGCTGTCCGACAGCGCGCGCGCCTTCGCGGCCAGCTTTGCGCCGAACGCGGTGCTCTGCCCGAACGCCTTCAGCGTCGGCAGCCCCTGCACCGCATCGAGAAACTCCTCGCCGAACGCCTTGAACGCGGCCGACCGTGCGAGCGCCGCGCGTTTGTCGGCGCGATGCACGAGCTGCGGCAGCGCAAGCGTGACGAGCGCCGCGACCAGCAGGATCGCGGCCGTCGGCACGTCCCACCATGCGAGCACCGCGAAGATCATGAGCGGCGCGCACGCGGCGATCACGAGCTGCGGCAGGTAGACGCCGAAGAAGGTCTGCAACTGCTCGACGCCGTCGACGACGGCCAGCATCACGCCGCCCGTGCGTTCGCCGCTGAACCAGGCGGGGCCGAGCGCGGCGATCCGGTCGAACAGCCGCGCGCGCAGCGTCGCCTGCACGCGGCCCGCCGTATGCTGCGCGAGCACCGTGCGGCGATGATCGAGCCACGCACGCAGCAGCACGCAAGCCGCCGTTGCAGCAACGGCCTCGCCGATATTGCGCGCCGGCGCGCCGGAAAACACCAGCGCCAGCACGCGGCCGAGAAATACGAAGCGGAGGATGCCGACACCCATCGCGAGCAGCCCGAGCGCGACGGCCGCCGCCACCCGCCAGCGCAGTCCCGCCATCATTGCCCATAGTCGTCGGTCGAAATACATGCAGCCCTCCAGTCGGTGTTTCGTTGCGTTTTTCTTGACCGGATCGAGGCTACCCGCGCCGCCCGCGCGCGGCAAAAGATGAATTTTCAACGGGTGTTGAGTCAACTACAATACCCCGCATGTCGCACCTCCCTCCCCTCAGCGCACTGCGTGCTTTCGAGGCGGCCGTCCGCCTCGGCGGGTTCGCGCGCGCGGCGGTCGAGCTGAACGTATCGACCAGCGCGGTCAGCCACCAGATCCGTTCGCTCGAGGAATCGCTCGGCGCACGGCTGCTCGAACGCAGCACGGGGCTCGGCGGCATCAGCGTCACGCCGGCCGGTGCGCGCCTGCTGCCGGCCGTCAGCGATGCGCTGTCGCGTCTCACCGACGCGTGCGCCGAGATTCGCGGCACCGCACAACGGCTCACCGTATCCGCCAACGCGCCGTTTTCGTCGATGTGGCTCGCGCGCCGGCTCGCGGAATTCTCGTCGCTTCATCCCGACACGCCGCTGCATGCGGTCGTGCTCGACGACGAGCCGGATTTCGCGCGCAGCGGCATCGACCTGGCGATCGTGCACGTACCGGCGCGCCGGCTGCGGGCCGACGACGACGTGCTGATGCGGGAAACCGTGTTTCCGGTCTGCAGTCCCGAGTTGTTTCCGTACGCATCGGGGTACGTATGCCGCTCGCGGCTGCTGCAGGAGATGCACGAGGACAGCCCCGAGATCGACTGGCGCAACTGGGCGTCGGAATTCGGCCTGCCGGGCGACTTCGACACGAAGATCGTCCGTTACAGCAGTTTCAGCCAGGTGATCGGCGCGGCCGTCGGCGGCGCGGGCATCGCGCTCGGCCGCGTGCCGCTGATCGAGCCCGAACTGCGCAGCGGGCGCCTGGTGCCGCTGGTGCCGGGCCTCGCACGCGACGCGTCGTGGCGCTTCGTGCTGCGCCGCCATCCGTCGACGCGACACCGGCTGCTCGACCCGTTGGTCGCGTTCCTGCGCAGCGAAGCGGACGCGCCGCCGTTCGTTTCGAAAATGGTTGCGCCCGCATCCAACGACAGTCACGCACGCGGCGCGGGCGGCGCCTGACGGGCCGGCATGCAAGGCCGGCCTCGCGTGGCCTGTCGGCCGCTTACGGCGTCGCGAAGAACAGCGCGACGACGCACGCCATCCCGCCGAACCACACGAGCGAACGCAGCGACGCCCAGTTCAGCAGGTACATCAGCGCATAGACGATGCGGATCGCGACGAACGCGATCGCGAGCTGGTCGACGCGATGCACGTTCGCGCCGTTGTGCCATGCGACCACCAGCGCGGCCGTGAACAGCGCCAGCGCTTCCCACGCATTCTGATGCGCGGCCTGGGCGCGGGCGCGCCAGCCTTCGAGCTTCGCCAGGTACGCGCGCGGCGTACGGTTGTCGTAACCCTTGCGGGCCTTGGCCAGAAACGTCATCGGGAACGGCAACAGCGCCACGATGAACAGGCACAGCTGGGACGTCGTCATCAAAGTCTCCTCCATTATGATTACATTGATCAATGACAAGATCGCCGAGAGCTTAGCATTGCGCCGTGCTATTCGCGCACCGGTTTTCTAGACGGGAGGCTCGGCCGAGCAGGCCGCGGGTGACGGCGCCCGGCCCGCAACGACGCCAAAATTTCCACCAAATCGTCGACAAATACGTTAATTAAAACTGGTCGAACACCAATAAGATAGCGCTCGACACTGGCTTGGCGCGTGATCGCGCCAGCCCGCCGTTTCCCTCCGCGCCGCCGCGCGCCGAACGACATCCGACCCGAGCCCTTGCCATGCCCCGTCCCATCGTCGCCCATATCCGCCCCGACGCCGTCCGCCACAACCTCGACTTCATCCGCCGCATCGCCGCGCAATCGCGCGTGTGGGCCGTGATCAAGGCCAACGCGTACGGTCACGGCATCGAACGGATCTACCCCGGCCTCGCGGCCGCCGACGGCATCGCGCTGCTCGACCTCGACGAAGCCGTGCGCGTGCGCGAACTCGGCTGGGACAAGCCCGTGCTGCTGCTCGAAGGGATCTTCGAGCCGGCCGACGTCGAGCTGGCCGATCGCCATCGCCTGACGGTCGCCGTGCACTGCGACGAACAGCTCGACCTGCTGATCGCCGCGAAGCCGCGGCAGCCGATCGACATCCAGCTCAAGATGAATTCCGGCATGAACCGGCTCGGCTACCGGCCGGCCGCGTTCCGCGCCGCGTGGGAACGCGCGGCGAGTGCGCCGTCGATCGGCAAGATCACGCTGATGATGCATTTCGCGAACGCCGACGAAGGGGAAGTCGACTGGCAGCTCGAACAGTTCGACGCGACCACGGCCGGGATTCCGGGCGAGCGCTCGGTATCGAATTCGGCGGCCGTGCTGTGGCATCCGCGTGCGCACCGCGACTGGATGCGGCCGGGCACGATCCTGTACGGCGCTTCGCCGACGGGCGCGTCGCGGGATATCGCCGACACGCCGCTGATGGCCGCGATGACGCTGACCAGCAGGATCATCGGCGTGCAGACGCTCGCGCCCGACGAAACCGTCGGCTACGGCCGCCGCTTCACGGCCGACCGGCCGATGCGGATCGGCGTCGTCGCGTGCGGCTACGCGGACGGCTATCCGCGCCACGCGCCGACCGGCACGCCGATCGCGGTGGACGGCGTGATGACGCGCGTCGTCGGCCGCGTGTCGATGGACATGCTGACCGTCGACCTGACGCCGTGCCCGAACGCGGGCATCGGCGCGAGCGTCGAGCTGTGGGGCGACCAGGTGAAAGTGGACGATGTCGCGGAAGCCAGCGGCACGATCGGCTACGAGCTGATGTGCGCGCTCGCGCGCCGCGTGCCGGTGGTAATCGTGCCGCCTGGCGCGTCGACCGTGCAGCCGGCGCTGCGGACCGGCAGCTACGGACGCTGAGCGGCGGCGGTGCGGCGGTGCGGCGGTGCGGCGGTGCGGCGGTGCGTGACCGCGTCGCCGCGCATGCCGTGCTACGTACCGGCGGGCCGCCTCGGTGAACTGACCCCGCGAAGTTGGACGGTTGAAGCATAGGCGGCCGCGGGCTGATGAACCGTTTGCTTGGCGGCGAAGAACCGCCAACGCGCGCCGACGCCGACACGGTACATCGTTGCGCAACGACGGGCTCCGACGCGCTCCCCGCCCGCCTCCGTCAACGCATCACGAACGCCACGTCGGCTTCCGCTTCTCGAGGAACGCGTCGATGCCCTCGCCCGCATCCTCTTCCATCATGTTGCGCGCCATCACGTCGCCCGCATACGCATAGGCTTCGTCGAGCGGCAACTCGCGCTGACGATAGAACATCTGCTTGCCATACCGCACCGCGGCCGGGCTCTTCGCGACGATCTCCGCGACCTTGCGCGCGACGGCCGCATCGAGCGCGTCCGCGGGCACGGCTTCGTTGACGAGCCCCCACGCGGCGGCCGTCGCCGCATCGACGAAGCGCCCGGTCATCAGCATGTCGAACGCGCGCTTGGCCGCGACGTTGCGGCTCAGCGCGACGGCCGGCGTCGAGCAGAACAGCCCGACGTTGATGCCCGACACCGCGAAGCGCGCGGTATCGGCCGCGATCGCGAGGTCGCACGCGGCGACGAGCTGGCAGCCGGCCGCCGTCGCGATGCCGTGCACGCGCGCGATCACCGGCACCGGCAACGCGCGCATCGCGAGCATCACGCGGCTGCACTGCGCGAACAGCGTGCGGTAGTAGTCGAGTTCGGGCTTGCTGCGCATCTGCCGCAAGTCGTGGCCGGCGCAGAACGCCTTGCCTTCGGCGGCCAGCACGACGCAGCGCACGTGCGGATCGGTAGCCAGCGTATCGAACGCATCGTGCAGGGCCGACAGCATCGCTTCGGACAACGCGTTGAACTGCTGCGGGCGATTCAGGCGCAGCGTGACGACGCCGTCGTGCGCGTCGCGCAGCAGGATCGGCTCGGCTGTCTGTTGACTGGGTTCCATGGTGTTCCGCTCGATGGGGTTCGGCAGGATTCGATGCGGCGCGAACGGATGAAACGCGTGTCCGTCCGTTCGCGGCATCGTTCACGAAATGGTCCTCCACATTCCGCACGGCGTCCAGCCGCGGCGCCGCATGCGCATGCGCGGCGGCCTGCCGGCCACTGCGCAACGACCCTGCCGGTCGCGCGTCAACGGCCCCGTTGCGCGGCTTCCGCGCGGCCTGCCGTGCTCGCAGCCAGCGCGGCAATCGCATAGGCGACACACCCGAGCGCCGCGACCGCCCATAGCGCATCGGTCAGATCCGGCAACAGTATCGTCGCGGCGCCTGCGACGGCCACGCCGAGCAGGCTGCCGGCCTGCCGTGCCGCGTTGAGGAATCCGGACGCCACGCCCGCCGCGTCGGCAGGCACCTGTTCGAGCACCGTCGCGATCATCGGCGCCACCGACAGCGCGGTCCCGGTGCCGAATGCGGCCATGGCCATCCAGACCACCGGCCACGGCGCACGCAGCGCGAGCGCAATCGCGATCGCCGGAATGGCCAGCGCGGCCATCGCGAGGCCGTTCGCCATCAGCGTGACCGGGCGAATGCGGCCATGCAGTTTTCCCGACAGCAGGTTGCCGAGCGACAGACTCAGCGCGAACGGCAACAGCGTCAGCCCGATCTGCCGCGCGCTCATGCCGAAGCACCCGTGCAGGTACAGGCTCAGCACGAACAGCAGCCCGAAGTAGCCGACATAGACGAGGCTGCCCATCAGGTTCATCGCGACGAACACGCGATTGCGAAACCACGCGAGCGGCACCATCGGATGGCGGGCACGCCGCTCGACGACGACCAGCACGGCGGCGGCGAGCGCGGCGATCAGCAGCGCGCACCAAACCTCCGTGGCGCCGACGCCGCGCGTCGGCAATTCGATCACTGCGAAACACAGCGCACCGAGCGCCGTCGCCCCGATGCACTGGCCGGCCCAGTCGAACTGGCGCACATCCCGCGCGGCCGAGGCCCGAACGAGCGCCGCCGCGCCGGCAAAGGCGACCGCACCGGTCGGCAGGTTGATCAGGAACGCGCTGCGCCAGCCGAAATCGTCGACCAGGATCCCGCCCAGCACCGGCCCCACGGCGACCGCGACCGACGCGATGCCGGCCCACACCGCAATCGCCCGCGCCCGCTCGGCCGGCACGTCGAAGGTGCTGCGCACGATCGCGAGCGACGCGGGCAAAAAGAGCGCGGCGCCCATGCCCTGCGCGAAGCGCGCGACCACGAGGATGGCCACCGACGACGCGACGCCGCACGCGGCCGATGCGCCGACGAACAGCGCCAGCCCGGCGAGATACACGTGCTTCGCGCCGAACCGGTCGGACAGCGCGCCGCCCGCGAGGATCAGCGCGGCGAAGCTGAGCGTATACGCGTCGACGACCCACGCGAGCTCCGCGACCGTCGCGCCGAGGCTCGTGCGCATCGCCGGCAGCGCCACGTTGACGATCGTCGAATCGAGTACCGCCATGAACATGCCGATGGCGACCAGCGCCAGCGTCAGGCGCTGCTCGCGCGCCGTCGCGCGGCTCGGTGCCGCGAGCGCGACGGGAGAAACGGGGACGGAAACGGAATGGCAATCGGACATGACACCTCCAGGCAGATGCCGGGAGTCTAGGACCGGGCGCGTGATGCGGAAAAGTGATAATTTCGCATTTGCCTGATGCAAATCTGCATCATGACTTCCCGCTCGTCGCCGCCTGCCCGATGACACAATCGATCCGCATGAACTGGGACAACGCCCGCTTCTTCCTCGCCTTGGCGCGCACCGGCACGCTGCGCGGCGCCGCGGCGCAGCTGAACGTCGATCAGGCGACGGTCGGACGCCGGATCGCCGCACTCGAGGACGAGCTGTCGGCCCGGCTGTTTCTCCGCACACCGTCCCTCTATGTGCTGACGACCGCGGGCGAAGCGCTGCTCGAACCGGCCGAAACGATGGAGCGGGCGTCGCTGACGATCGAACGCCGCGTGATGGGGCTCGACGAGCAACTGGCCGGGTCCGTGCGCATCGCCACGACCGACTCGCTCGGCAAGCGTTTCATCGTTCCCGCGATCGCCCGCTTGCGGCGCAGGCATGCCGGCATCGACGTCGTGTGCGTGACGTCGGCGCAAATCACCAACCTGACGCGCCGCGAAGCGGATCTCGCGATTCGCACGTTGCGGCCGGAATCGCCGGACCTGATCGTCAGGCGGCTCGGGCATCTCGAAACGGGCATTTACGCATCGCGCCGCTACCTGGCCGAACGGGGCGAACCGGTCGCGGGCAGTGCGTTCGACGGACACGATCTGGTGATGTACCAGCAGCCGGTGGTGCCGACGATGTGGGATGCGCTGTGCGGCGAACCGACGTCGCGCGGCCGCGTGATGTTCCAGACGTCGTCGACGATGATGCTGGTGGAGGCCACGCTGGCGGGCCTCGGCATTGCGGAGCTACCGTGCTTCCGCGCCGACACCGAGCCGGAGCTGGTGCGGCTCATGACGCAGCGGTGCAATCATTTCGACGTGTGGCTCGTCGCCCATGCCGATCTCTACAAGACCGCGCGCGTGCAGGCGGTGATCGAAGCCGTCGTCGACGAATTCGCGACTGCGGCGGCGGGCCGGTAGTGGCCCTCTAACGGGCCGGTGCGTCAGCGCGGCTGATACTCGCCATCGGCAGCAGACCAGCGAAACGTCTGGCGCCATTTGCCGCCGCGCTCTCGCAACTGCAAGTCGTGGAAGCCGTCCGTCGAGGACGACAGCACACTGAGCGCATTGCTGCCTTCCGTGATGTCGTGATCGCGCGTGCCGTTGCTATGCCAATCGCCGGCGATATTCCGGTAGTACATCATCGGTTGCGCGAACACGACGCGCAGTGTCTTGCCGTCGATCCGGAACAGGTACAGCGCCTCGAACGACGCACCACCGCCCGCATAGCCGATCGACCAGCCCGCCCGCACCCCGAACGCAGCATCGCCCGCCCGCAGCGTATACGGCGCGAGATCGAACCGCGACCACCGCTCGGGCCGTAACGCGCGATCACCCGACTGCTTCGTCTGCTCGAGATAGTCGGGGCTGTCGAGATTCGTGCTGCTCCAGTCGGTCGCCTGTTCGAGCGGCTGTTCGGTACGGGCAACGAGGCGCGGCACGCCATCCGTACCGCGCTCGAACACGCCCAGCCAGACGAATTCCTTCCGGTCATCGGCCTCGGCGTGGCTCTCGAAGCCTTCACAATCGGTAGGCGCACGGAATCGCAGCACCTCGCGCGCAATCTCGTCGGTCGGTGCCACGCAAACGATCGCGACGAACGCACCAGGGCGCTGCGGCCACGGTTTCGCGCCGACCAGCACGACACGCGCAAGCGGCTGGCCCGGGGCAAGCTGCGCCGCCAGCCCCTCCTTCGTGAAGCCCGGCGGCAGGTGCACGCCGAAGCCATCCGCTTCCGCGCCGCTCATGTCGCGCGCGTACGCGGCGCGTGTTTCGGGCGAACTGAGCTTCCCGGGCACTTGGTCAAGCGAATGCGCGGTGCCGGCCGCGTGCGCGGGGAAGCCCGCGAATGCAGCGCCGATCGCGATAAGCCACGGCATCAAGCGAATTGTCATGTGGAATGTCCTGTGAAGAGTTTCAGTGCGCAACGGGCGGTCACGTGCGCTTGCGCCCGCTGCGCCACATGCGCACGCCCGACCACAACTGTCCGACGCCCCCGACGAAAAAGACCGCGCCCATCCCGCCGATTGTCAGCGCATCGCCCCAGATCGCGCCGAACGTGTTCAACCGCGCGGTCATCTCCGGCGCGTCCGGCGCATAGCGCACCTCCACCGTCGCGCCGTCCTCGACGCTGACGTCGCCGCCCTGCGGATATTCGACGTGCTCGCCCGCGAGCGTCGTGAACGCGATCTCCGGATGATGCGGGCCCGCGTTCAGCTTGACGACGCGCCCCGGCACGACGACCGACGTCCGCATGAATTCCCGTGTCGACTGCGCGCACAGCGCGGCGCCGATCAGCATGCACGTGCCCACGATGGTAAAAACGATGCCCTTCGCGATCAGCATCTCGATGGGTTGGGCAGCAGCGCGGCCGGAGACGGACATGATCCGGTTCGCGCTACGGACGCGACTGGTAGAACGACACGTCGATCCGGGACTGTGTCTTGCAGCGATACATCACGCCGCGCCCCGTCTCGTCGGTCACGCCTTCGTACGGCCCGTTACAGCCTGCCACCTTGTACTGCGCGAACGGGATGCGCTTGCCGTCCGTCGGACGGACCAGCACCGGCATCCGCCCGGTCGGACCGTCACCGATCATGCGGACGAGCACCATGCGCGCCGCATCGATCGGCGCATCGGAACGCATGTAGATCGTGCGCCCCTGCGCGTCGGTCGTGCCTTCGACTTCGAGTTCCGGGTTGTCCTGGGCCGCGCGGGTGTAAAGCGCGAACGCATAGCGCGTGTTCGGCAGCGCCTGCCGGGTGGCGGGATCGTGCAGCACGAAATAGCATCCGTTTGCACCCCGCCCGGCCGACGCCTGCCCGTCGGCCTGCGTGGGGTTGCACGTGTACGACGAGCCGCTGCCCGCGGCCGCCGTTCGTGCATCCTGTTGCCCCGTGTTCGCGCATCCGCCCGCCAGCGCGGCGACCAGCGATACGCACGCGCCGCGCAGCAGCGCGGCCCGACCGATTCCGGTTTTCATTGGAGGTGTTCCGTTCCCGATATCGTCAATGCCGGGCGAGCTGTGCATGACGCACCGGCACGCCGCCCTCGGCACCCGGCAGGATACGGACATCGCGGCGCGCTGTAAATTGCGCCGGCAACCGGCCACGCGGCGGCCGCACAACCCGAACCGCAGCGCTGAATGCGGGCCCGCCGTCGAGCCCGCTACCGCGCGATACTCGTCAGCCCGCGAGCTTCTTCAGCGCGTCGAGCACCGCATCGCCCTTGAACGGCTTCACGATCCAGCCCTTCACGCCGGCGGCCTTGCCGCGCTCCTTCATCGCCGGGCTGCTCTCGGTCGTCAGCATCACGACGTTGACCGCCGTGTTCGCCAGTTCGCCGCGAATCTTCTCGACCATCGTCAGGCCGTCCATGTTCGGCATGTTCACGTCGCTGATCACGAGGCGCACGCCGGGCGTCGCCTTGAGCTTCGCGAGCCCGTCCTTGCCGTCGACGGCCGTCGCGACGTCGAGCCCGTGATTGCGCAGGAAGCCCGCCACTTCGTCGCGCACCGTGCCCGAATCGTCGACCACCAGAATCTTTGCCATGTCGTATTCCCCTTTCGTCGTTGCTGACTTCAACATTCAAAACAGTTCGAGTTCGCCCGATTCGACCATCGGCCCGACGTCCTGCACCGATTCGCGGAAATCCTCCGGCGACCAGCTCAGGCTGAACACGAAACGCTGGTCGAGACAGACCGAGCGCCCCGAGGCCGGATCGGTCATCCGGTACTTGAAACAGAGCTGCGGACAGTCACCGCCGAACGAGATGAACTTCTGCTTGTGATTGACGACGAGCGGCACCTGCACCGGATGGCGCGCCAGTGCCTCGGCATCGCCGAGATAGCGGTTCTTGAACGCGCCCCACACGAGGTTGGTCAGCTCGCCGAGCACGCTGTTCACGTCGCGGAAATCCGGCGCGCGGCCGCCGTCGCGCGTGCCGCCGAGCATGTCGAGCAGCGGCTGCTCGCTCGTCTGCAACAGCATGTAGCCGCGGCACCACGCGCTTTCGAGCGCGATCAGGCTGAACACCTCGCCGAAGATGATCTGGTCGCGGACGATGCACGGCGTGTCGTGCTCGATCGTCATGCCCGGAAACAGGCTGTCGATGCGTGCCTCGGTGATCTCCGCAATGCCGCGCACGAGCGCGTTCGGGTAGTCGCGGCCGAACAGGTATTCGTCGATCGCGCGCTTGAGCGGCGTCATGTCGTCGGCGACGTAGGCCGCGCACGCGACACGGGCGAGCGCATCGGGCAGCCCGTCGCGCGACGCGAGCGATTCGCGACGCAGGATGATCGGCAGCTCGGGCCGCAGCGCATCGATCTGCGTCGCGATGATCGCGCTCTCGGCCGGCGATCCGCCGTAATCCTCGGCGAGCAGGATCGCGCCGAGATCGATGTTCGAGCGCAGCACCTTCAGCAGCCGGCTGCGCCGCACGGTCAGGCCGACCAGGTTGTGCTCGTCGCAGAAACGCTTGATCGCGTCAGCGTGCACGCGGCTGTCGTCGAGCACGAGCACCTTGCTGACGGGTTGGTCTTCGGTCATCTGATGGATTCCTGATGGTCGGTCAGAACAGTTCGAGCTCGCCGCCGGTTTCCACCGTGGCCGTTTCCGGCACGTGGAAATCGACCGGCGCGTTCGCGCACACGCACAGCGTCGCGCCGACCCGCACGTCGTCGCCGAGCGTCAGGTCGTACGCGGCCACGTAATCGGGCGAGAGCGCGGGCATGGAGTCGATGCTCGCGCCGCTCAGCAGGTAAGGCGTCGACATCCCGAGATCGGGAAACGGCGCGGTCAGCGCCTGGTTGATCGCGCCGCAACACAGGTTCGCGACTTCCATGAACGCATCGGTCAGCGGCCGCTGGTTGCTCGCGCCTGCCGTCGTGCCCGCGAAATGGCGGCGCGTCGCGTCGTCGTCGCTGAAGCGCAACGCGAGCAGCAGGCGGAAATGCAGCGCTGAGATCGTCAGCACGACGACATGTTCGGCCACTTTCGGCTTCGATCGCGACTTCGCGTGCACGCGATCCGGCGCGTCGGGTTCGTGACCGGCGGCTGGCCGGATGTCGCACGCGCCGCCGGCGGCGAGCCGCGTGCGCGCAGCATCGAAAAAGATCCGCTCGAAACCGGCCCTCGCCTGCGCACTGATCACGCGGCTGCTCCTTCGATCCGTGCGTGCAGTTGCCCGGCCAGCGTCTCGACGGTCGCGAGCGCGGCCGTGATCATCTTGCCGCCAGCCTGGATGTCCTGGAACGTCGCGGCCGTCACGAGATCGTTGCGGTTCAGGCTGTCGCGATAGCTGTTCGACAGTTCCTGCGAGCGGGCGGCCAGCCCGCGCACTTCGCTCGCGACGATCGAGAAACCGCGGCCGGCAGTGCCTGCACGCGCAGCCTCGATCGACGCGTTCAGCGACACGATCGACACGTGCGCGACGATCGCCGACAGCTCCTGGTTCTTCGAGCGCATGTCCTGGTTCTGCGTGGTCAGCGAGATCATCTGCTCGTGCCAGCGCTCGAACGTGCCGGCGAGCCCGCGCAGGCGCGCGGCTTCGTCGGCGATCTTCATCGCATGCTGCGCGAGCGCCGCGCGGTCGGCCGACAGCGCCTGCAACGCGTCGCGCTGCGCACCGTTCGCGGCTGCCTCGCGCGTCAGCGCCTCCTCGAGCTGCGCCTCGCGTTGCGCCCATGCGTCGGCCGCTTCCGCATGCGCCGACGCCGCTTCTACCGCCCGCCCATCGGCCCCGTGGAGCGCATCGCGCAACGCTTGCGCGTCGCGCTCCAGCGCCGCGACGAGCCGTTTGCGCGTCACGCGAAAAACGATCGCCGCCGCCACCGCGACGACCCCGCCCCCCGCCAGCGCGGCGGCGATCTGACTCATCCACGCCTGCTCGATCACGCCGTCACTCCGCTGCGTCGATATCCGCGCTGCGCGCCGGCTGCGCGTGCCCCGCGCCGTGCGCGGCACCGTCCGCCGCGAAGCGCGCCGGCAGCGATACGATCGTCTCGAACGCGCGATACGGCGCGCCGACGCGATCGTCGGTGAAGCGCAGCGCGATATCGCCGCCGTCGCGCTTCAGGAAATTGCGCACCGCGTCCATGCCGACGCCGCGCCCCGATACCTCGGTCACCGTCTGCGCGGTCGAGAAGCCCGGCCGGAAGATCAGCTCGGCGACGTCCTCGTCGGACAGCGCCGCTTCGTCGTCGGCATCGATCCAGCCGCGCTCGCGCGCGATGCCGCGAATCCGGTCGAGCGCGAGGCCGCGGCCGTCGTCGCCGAGCACGAACCACAGCTCGCCGCCGCCCACGCCGACCGCGATGTCGATCGTGCCGGACGCCGCCTTGCCGGCCGCGCGCCGCGCTTCCGACGATTCGATCCCGTGGTCGATCGCATTGCGCAGCAGGTGCATGAAGACGTTCTTCAGCGTCGCGACGATTTCGCTGCGCACGCGCTGGCCGTGGCTGTCGATATGCACGACGGGCGCCGGCTTGCCGAGCTCGGCCGCGAGCGACGGCAGCGACTCGATCACGCCGCCGAGCGCCTCGCCGATACCTTGCGTGCCGAGCTGGCTCAGCATGCGCCGCACCGCATCGCGCGCCGCGTGCCAGTCGGACGCGTTCGCCGGATCGGCGCCGTCGAGCACCCGCAGGCTCTCGCTGATGTGCGCGCGCTCGACCATCAGGAAATCGGCGCCATTCTGCGCCGGCTCGCCGCTGCGGCCGAGCGTGACCGCGTTGATCGTCGCGTAGTGCTCGACGGCTTCGCGCACGCGCGCCAGGTCGTCCATCAGCGCGTCGCGGTTCCACTCGGGGCCGCTGTCCGCGCGGCGCAGCGATTCGTATGCCTGCTCCGCTTCGTGGACGATGTTCGTCAGATGCTGCAGGCTGTAGGTGCGCGCATTGCCCTTGATCGTGTGCATGTTGCGGAACAGCGCCGCGACGATCGAGTGATCGACGCGCTCGTGCTGGCGGATCATCCGCTCGTTCTCGCTGAGGAAGCCCTTCGCGCTGTGCACGAAGTCGTGGAACTTGTCCTGGCTGATCGACAAAATCTCGCCGATCATCTCGAGGCGCCGCTGCTGCTCGCCGGCCTGCGCGGTCAGCTCGCGGATCTCGGTCACGTCGCGCACGCACAGCATCAGCCGCACCACCGTGTCGGTCTCGTCGGTGATCGCCGACCAGCTCAGGTCGAGCCATTTCTCGCGGCCGTCCGGCATCCGCTTCGCGACTTCGTTGACGAGCAGGTGCTCGTTGAACTCGAAATTCATGCTGTCTTCGCCGAGGCACGCATGCACGGCCGCATCGACCTGCGAGCGCGCGTCGGCGCCGATCGTCGAATCGTCGAACACGAGCGCCATCAGGTCGCGGCCGGCGATGTCGTTGGTCTCGAAGATGGTTTCGAGGTACGCCGAATACTCCGCATGCACGACGCCGCCGTCGACGACGGTCAGGATGCCCTGCTGCATGTTCTGCAGCATCGCCTGGATGTCGGCCGTCTTCTGCTTCAGTTGCGCGGCGTTCTCCTGGATCTTCTCGATCATCCCGTTGAACGCGACGATCGAATGGCCGATTTCGTCCATCCGGCCCACCGGCACACGGCGCGTGAAATCCTGGCTCGCCGCGATCTCGCTCATCGCCGTCTGCATCCCGATCAGCGGGCGCGTGATCTGGCGATACAGCACGAAGCCGAGCGCGGTCAGCAGCACGATCACCGTGCCGGCGACGCCCGCGATCGCGGTCGCCGTGGTGGCGAGCATCCCGTTCAGCGCGCCGATCGCGTCGTCCTTCTGGCGGTTCTTCTCGACGCGCAGCGTGTCGACGATGCTTTCGAGTTCGTCGCGATACTGCGCGACGTTCGCGAACAGGTAGGCCTGCGCCATCTCGGCCTTGCCATCCGTCTTCATCTTCACGGTGTCGTCGATCGCCGCGAAATAGTTCGCGGCGCTGTCCTTCGCCTGCGCGACGAGGCCTTCCTGCGCGCGGCCGACCGCCGATTTCGCCTGCGCGTCGAGTGCGGCGCGCAGGGCGGCCTGCTTCGCCTTCAGCTCGTCGCGCGCCTGCGCGGCGGTGTTCGCGTCGGGCGCATAGACGAGCGTCATCGTCGCGATCTGGATGTTCTTCACATCGGCGACGAGATCCGCCGACGCGAGCGCACTCGGCACGATTCCCTGGGTGACCTGACGCACCTCGGATGCGCTCTTGCGTGTCTGGTACACGGCATAGATGCCGATCGCGGACAGCGCGAAGAACGTCAGGACGACTAGCAGCGTAATGCGATGACGGATGGTCATGAGTACAGCTCCCCGCAGCGATCCGGCTTCGATCGCCCTTTGGTCTATTGAAAGAATGTGAGCGCCGAATTATCGGGGATGGTGTATGACTGTCCGATGACCGAAAATCAATCGTTCATTGAGGAAATTGAAATGAATAATTGCGCGGGGAAAAGGCTAAAGTTTTTGGCGGGTTTGCCGTTAACTTTACGCCGCCATACGCAGCGCGGCTGCGGCTGCGCTCGGCGCGTCGCTGGAATAGCGGATATTCATTGTTTTATTCATGATCCGCAAAATCCGTTTTATTGAGTGCCCGGCAAAACGTTTGCGCATTATCGACGGGCCGGTTTGTTTTGGTATTTTTTATAGTCGCGATCGGCGATTCGCTCCCGAAACCAACCCTGCCCCGATTCGTTCCCATCAGGAAACAATCAATCCCGCGCCGGCGATTCCCCTCCCGATCCGCCCGCTCTAGACTGTCGCATCGTTCCCCTTTCGGACCCATGCGATGACCGACGCCCTGCCGCTGACCACCGATCCCGATTCCGGCCTTCAATACCGGTTGCGTCCGGCCACCGGCCGCGCCGCCGCCCGCCTGTTGCTGCTGCACGGCGTCGGCGGCAACGAAACCAACCTGCTGAACGTGGCCGACGCGATCGATCCGCGCATCGAGATTGCGTACCTGCGCGGCCCGCTCACGTTCGGGCCCAATCAGCATGCCTGGTTTCCGGTGCGTTTCGGCCCGAACGGCCCTGAAATCGACGCGGCGCGGGCCGACGAGAGCCGCGTGCAACTGATCACGCTGTTGCACGCACTCCGCGCGCGGGATGGCGCAACCCCCGCGTTGCCGACCGTGATCGCGGGCTTCAGCCAGGGCGGCATCATGAGCGCGAGCGTCGGCCTCACGTCGCCGGGCGACGTGAGCGCGTTCGCCGTGCTGTGCGGGCGCATCCTGCCGGAGATCGATCCGCTGATTGCGTCGCGGGACGCACTGAGCGCGCTCCATGCGCTGATCGTGCATGGTCGCTTCGACGACAAGCTGCCCGTCTCATGGGCGGACAAGGCCGACGCGAAACTCGCGGCGCTCGGCGTCGCGCACGACACGCGGCTGTATGCGGCCGGCCACGAGTTGACCGCGGAGATGGCCGGCGATTTCGGCCGATGGGTCGGTGAGCGCGCCGGGTTGGATCGGTCGGCGAGCTCGCCGGGTTGAACGGAACTTGAACCAAACGCACCGGGGGCGCCGGCCCGCAAACGGACCGGCGCCCCCGGTGCATGGCATTACGCATTACGCGTTCTGCGCAGGCTCGGCAACGGCCCGCGCGGATGCGGGCATCGCCGCCGCCCGCTCGCGCTCGGCGCCGCGCTTCGCCAGCTTCCAGCCGATCACCAGCGCGAGCACGACGACCGGAATCATCGCGACGGTCCACGTGCCGCCCGGGTAGTCGAACGCCATCAGCACCAGCACGCTGACCAGGAACCCGAGCGTGAGCCACGACGTGAACGGCGCGCCGGGCATCCGGAACGACACCGGGCTCAGCTCGCCGCGATCGACCGCGCGGCGGAACAGGATCTGGCACATCACGATGAAGCCCCAGGTCGTGATGATCCCGAGCGACGCCATGTTCAGCACGATCTCGAACGCCTGCGCCGGCACGATGTAGTTCAGCGGCACGCCGATCGCATTGACCGCGACCGTGACGAGAATTCCGCCATAGGGCACACCGCGCGCGTTCATCCGCGACACGAAGCGCGGCGCCGAGCCGCCCATCGCGAGCGAGCGCAGCACGCGCCCGGTCGAATAGAGGCCGGAATTCAGGCTCGACAGCGCGGCGGTCAGCACCACGACGTTCATCACCGTGCCGACGTACGGCACGCCGAGCTTGCTGAAGAACGTCACGAACGGGCTTTCGTGCGCGCTGTACGCGGTCCACGGCAGCAGCATCGTCAGCAGCACGACCGAGCCGACGTAGAACAGCGCGATACGCCACATCACGCTGTTGATCGCCTTCGGCAACACCTTGCGCGCATCGGCGGTCTCACCCGCCGCGACGCCGACGAGCTCGATGCTCGCGTAGGCGAACACGACGCCCTGCACGATCAGCACGGCCGGCAGGATGCCGTGCGGGAAGATCCCGCCGTGATCCGCGACGAGATGCAGCCCCGGCATCTGGCCGGCGACCGGGTGCCCGCTCGCGAGAAAGACGGCGCCGACCGCGAGGAACAGCGCGAGCGTCCCCACCTTGACGATCGAGAACCAGAACTCCATCTCGCCGAATACCTTCACGCCGATCATGTTCATCACCGACACGATCCCGAGCGCGCCGAGCGCGAACACCCATTGCGGCACGTCGGTGAACATGGCCCAGTACTTCATGTAGATCGCGACCGCGGTGATGTCGACGATGCCGGTCGTCGCCCAGTTCAGGTAGTACATCCAGCCCGCGACGAACGACGCGCGCTCGCCCATGAACTCCCGTGCGTAGGACACGAAGCTGCCGCTGGTCGGCCGGTGCATCACGAGCTCGCCGAGCGCGCGCATGATCAGGAACGCGAACACGCCGCACACGAGATACACGAGCGCCAGCGCGGGCCCCGCGCTCTGCAGGCGGCCGCCCGCGCCGAGGAAGAGGCCGGTGCCGATCGCACCGCCCATCGCGATCATCTGCACGTGGCGCGGCTTCAGCTTCTGCTCATAGCCGGCCTCGTGCGACGCGAACATCGCATCGCGGTCGGCATGACGGGGATCCGCGCCGCCGGCCGTATCGGCCGGGCGCTCGCTGGCGTGCTTCATGGTGTGTCTCCGTTTCTTGATGTAGCGCGCCCGTCGACGGGCGCTGCGGGGAACGGCCGCGTGCGGGCCGCCGGCGGCATGCGCCGGCGCCGCGCGGCCGGAATCAGTACGCGCGCGGCCGGATCAGCGCTTCGGGCTGCAGCGCCTCGTCCAGTTGCGCGTCGGTCATCAGCTGGTGAGCCAGCACGACTTCGCGGATCGACTTGCCGCTCTCGTGCGCTTCGGCGGCCACGGCGGTCGCGCGCTTGTAGCCGATGTACGGATTCAGCGCGGTGGCGAGCGCGACCGAGCGCTCCATCGTTTCTCGCAGCCGCTCGGGATTCGCGGTGATGCCGCTCACGCATCGCTGCGCGAGCGTCGTGCAAGCGGCCGTCAGGTGGCTGAAGCTGCGGAACAGCGCGCTCGCGATCACCGGTTCGAACGCGTTGAGCTGAAGCTGGCCGGCCTCGGCCGCGAAGGTGATGGTCAGGTCGTTGCCGAACACCTCGAACGCGACCTGGTTGACGACTTCCGGGATCACCGGATTCACCTTGCCGGGCATGATCGACGAGCCGGCCTGCACGGGCGGCAGGTTGATCTCGCCGAAGCCCGCGCGCGGGCCGCTCGACAGCAGCCGCAGGTCGTTGCAGATCTTCGACAGCTTGACGGCGATCCGCTTGAGCACGCCCGATACCTGGACGAACGCGCCGCAATCCTGGGTCGCCTCGATCAGGTTCGGCGCGGTGCTCAGGTCGAGCCCGGTGATGCGGCGCAGCGCGGCCAGCGCCTTCTCCGCGTACTGCGGATGCGCGGTGATGCCCGTGCCGATCGCGGTCGCGCCGAGGTTGATCTCGCGAATCAGCCAGCCGGCCTCCTGCAGCCGCGCGATGTCTTCCGTCAGCATCACCGCGTAGGTCGAGAATTCCTGGCCGAGCGTCATCGGCACCGCGTCCTGCAACTGCGTGCGGCCGAGCTTCAGCAAGCCGGCGAACGCGTCGGCCCGCTCCGCGAATGCATCGCGCAGCCGCGCCATCGCTTCGAGCAGGTGCTCGACCGCGAAGCACGTGGCGATCCGGATCGCGGTCGGATAGACGTCGTTGGTGCTCTGCGCGAGATTGACGTGCTCGTTCGGATGCAGGTATTCGTACTGCCCGCGCGCGTGCCCCATGATTTCGAGCGCGCGGTTGCAGATCACCTCGTTCGCGTTCATGTTGGTCGACGTGCCGGCGCCGCCCTGGATGACGTCGACGACGAACTGGTCGTGCAGCCGCCCTTCGCGGATCTCGACGCACGCGGCGGCGATCGCATCGCGATACGGCCGCGGCAGCAGCCCTAGTTCGCAATTGGCATCGGCCGCCGCTTCCTTCACGGACGCGAGCGCCATCACGAGGTACGGCAGCGACGCAATGGTGCGGCCCGAAATGTCGAAATTCTCTTTCGCGCGCAGCGTATGGACGCCGTAATAGGCGGCATCCGGAATACTTCGTTTGCCTAAAAGATCCGCTTCGACGCGGAAGCCGTTCTCGGTCATCGTCCCCTCCTGGATGTCTCGTGCCGCTCGTCGTTCGCCGCTTGCCGAACGCGACGGGTTCGCATTCTATGCCTTTGCAAAAACAAGCCCCCTTCTGTATTATCGAAAGCGGTTTTGCGTGGGACGCAACAGCGAGAATCGAATGAAAAAAGGCGCGAGAGAAACCGGCATCGATCATCTGGGCGCGATGCGCGCGTTCGTGCGGGTGGTCGAAACGGGGAGTTTTTCGGCGGTCGCGAAGGAGATGCACGTGTCGACGTCGACCGTCGCGCGCAAGGTGACGGCGATCGAGGAGGCGCTCGGCGTCGCGCTGCTGCACCGCTCGACGCACAGCGTGACGCTCACCGAAGCCGGCCATATCTATCTGGAGCGCGCGGTCACGCTGATCGCCGATCTCGACGACACGCTGCGCGTCGTCGCCGAGCTGAATGCGCAGCCGAGCGGCCCGCTGAAGCTCACCGCGCCGGTCGCGTTCGGCCGCCGTCATCTCGCGCCGCTGGTCGCACCGTTTCTGGCACGCTATCCGACGATCCAGCTCGACGTGCGGCTCACCGACAACCATAACGATCTCGTGGCCGGCGGCTTCGACCTCGACATCCACGAAGGCGAGAACTACCTGGACAATCTGGTCGTCCACCGGCTGTCGCGCAACGACAGCATCCTGTGCGCGACGCCCGGCTATCTCGACCGCTGCGGGCGCCCGGCAACGCCGGACGACCTGACGCACCACAACTGCCTGCGCTACGTGCACCCGGAAGGCGATCCGCGCTGGGCGCTCGTGAACGGCGACACGCAGCACAGCGTGCTGCCGGCCGGCAATCTCGTCACCGACCATTCGGAGCTGCTGCTCGAAGCGACCTGCGCGGGGCTCGGCATCGCGGAATTCGAAATCTGGCTCGTGCGCGACCTGCTCGCGAGCGGCCAGCTCGAAGCCGTGCTGCCGCGCTACCGGCTGCAGAACCGGCTGACCGGCGAATTCATCTACATCGCGTATCTGGCGAACCGGCGCAGCTCGGCGAAGCTGCGCGTGCTGAAGGATTTTCTCGCGGAACACCTCGCGCAGATCGGCGAGCTGTCGGATCGGGAGCTGGCGAAGATTCGCGACGCACGCGCGTAGCACGCGCCGATGCGAGGCCCGGATCGCGGGCCGGCGGCATCGGCGCGGTGACGGCGCGGTAACGGCGTTCAGGCCGCCTGCAACTCGAACGGGAACGTCGCGTGCCCGAACTCGACGCCCTGCGTGTTGAGCATCCGCGGCCGGTGGAAGCCGGCCAGTTGCGCGCGCTGCTCGGCCGTGCCGATCTGCAGCCGCTCGAGGATTTCGCTGACGACCATATAGAGCACGTCGAGATTGCCGTCCTCGATCTTCACCGAGATGCCGAGTGCGCCGTCCGCGCCGAGTTGTCGCGTGCGCTCCGACGCGCGCACGCCGATCCCGTAGCACGCATCCGCGCCGATCTTGCCGACCACCTGCCCGCCGAACGCGTTCATCAGCACCGTGCAATAGCGCCCTTCGCCTGCGACCAGCTCCGGATAGGCGGTCATCGCCCGGTGAATGCGCGCCAGTGCGCGCACGCGATCGGTGAGCGCGCCGCCGGCTTCCACCGCATCCGCGCCGTCGGCCAGCGACGCGTACAGGCGCGCCAGCCGATCCAGCGAGAACGCCGGCGTCGGCAGATTGCAGCCGTCGATGCCCCAGTCGACCTCGTCGTCGCGCAGGCCGCACGCGTCGGCCACCACCTGCTTCACGCGCACCTGCATCGGATGGTCGGGCAGATGGTAATCGGCGATCGCGGCGCCGATCGCCTGCGCGCCCGCCAGCATCCCGACATGCTTGCCCGAACAGTTGCTGCATACGCCGGTCGGCGTGTAGTCGCGCTTGATCCACGACCGGTACACCGCGTCGGACAGCGGCGGATGGCCGCCGCAGCGCAGATCCGATTCGTGCGCGGCGACCTTCGCGAGCATCGCGCGCGTGCGTTCGATGTGACGATCCTCGCTACTGTGCGACGCGCACATCAGCGCGATGTCCGCGTCGTCGAAGCCGAAGCGTTCCGGCGCGCCCGTCTCGATCACCGACAGCGCCTGGGCCGGCTTGGCCGCCGACCGCGCGAGCGTCATCCGGAACGGATCGCCGAACCGGGCCAGCAGCCGGCCGCGTGCATCGACGACCGCCACATGGGCGACGTGCGTGTTCTCGATCGCATTGCCACGGTACGTGACGACCGCTGCGCGTGGGGTGTCCATCCTCTTCTGTCTCCTTGCTCGGGGGCCTGATGCCGGGGCCCGTCCAACCGGTACGGCAGTGTAGCGAGTCGTCGCCGCCGCGCGTCGGCCTTGCCGTGGAAAGTGGTGTTGCACGCGACGCAAAGGCAGCCGCCCCCAACGAAAGACTGACCGATTTAGTACAAAAACCATTCAATCGTTTACATATTTGATACCAATCCGTAGAATTGCGGCCGCAAACGCGAATCATACGCATTTACATTGACATTTTCCGATGTGCCGGGCGTGCTCCTCCGGCATCGAGAAAACGCGCCCGATCACCGAACCTTCCGCTGCTTCCCGATATGCCTGCCCAGTTCAAGACGAGGCCTCGCCCCCTCGTATCGGCACTGACCTGCTCCGTTTTCCTGACGCCGCTGCTCGCCTCCGCCGAAACCGCTCCCGCCTCCGCTTCCGTTTCTGCCGCCGACGTGCCCGCGACGCTGCCGACCATCGCCGTGCAGTCGTCCGCGCTGTCGGACATGCAGGTGAAGCGCTCGCCGTCGTACAAGTTCACCGCGCCGCTGCTCGATACGCCGCGCTCGGTCACGGTGATTCCCGAGCAACTGATCAAGGAAAAGAACGTCACGTCGTTCGCGGACGCGCTGCGCTCGGTGCCGGGCATCACGTTCCTCGGCGGCGATGCGGCCGCGAACCCGTCGGCCGACCGTCCGGTGATCCGCGGCTTCGAATCGCGCAACTCGATCTTCGTCGACGGCATGCGCGACTCCGGCTTGCAGAACCGCGAGACGTTCGCGGTCGAGCAGATCAGCGTGATCAAGGGCCCCGATTCGGTCTACGCGGGCCGCGGCTCGGTGGGCGGCAGCATCGACATCGTCACGAAGACGCCGCAGAACGACAACTTCATCAACAGCAGCATCGGCTTCGGCACCGACGGCTACAAGCGCGCGACGGTCGACGCGAACCGCAAGATCAGCGACACGACGGCCGTGCGGCTGAACGTGATGGGCCACGACGCGAACCAGGCCGGCCGCAACGACGTGTACAACAAGCGCTGGGGCGTCGCGCCGTCGATCGTGTTCGGGCTGAACACGCCGACCACGGTCACGGTCAGCTACTACCACATGAACTCGTACGACATGCCGGACTTCAGCGTGCCGTTCCGCGCGTCGGGCGGCACGCCGGTGCCGACCGATCGCGGGCAGTTCTTCGGGCTGAACACGCGCGACTATCGCTACGGGCAGACCGACACCGGCGAAATTCGCGTCGAGCACAAGATCAATGACGACTGGAAGCTGAGGAACACGACGATGTTCGGCCGCTCGACGCTCGATTACGTCGCGACGAACCCGCAGATCCTCGCGTCGAACCCGGCCATGCTCGGGCTGCAGGCGAAGAGCGGCAAGTACGCGCTCAACGGCTTCTCGAACCAGACGGAAGTCACCGGCAGCGCGAGCCTGTTCGGGATGAAGCACACGATGACGGCCGGCGTCGAGTTCAGCCACGAGCAGGCGCGCTACGAGGGCTATCTCGTGTCGGATTCGGCCGGCAACAACATCCGCTCGAACAGCCCGTGCGCGGTGGCCGGCAACTGCACGCCGCTCGCCGGCGGCTGGAACCCGAACCGGCCGTGGACCGGCAGCATCGTGCTGAACGGCGACAAGGGCTTCCCCGGCCCGACGACGAACACGCGCACCGACACCGTATCCGCGTACCTCTTCGACACGGTGAAGCTGTCCGAGCGCTGGCAGTTCAACACGGGGCTGCGCTTCGACCGCTACGACACGACCGGCAAGCAGGCCGGCGTCGCCGACCTGTCGAACACGTCGAACCTGTTCAGCTATCAGTTCGGCCTCGTGTTCAAGCCGGTGACCAACGTGAGCCTGTATGCGTCGTACGGCACGTCGTCGAACCCGCCGGGCTCGAACGGCGGCCTCGGCGGCGGCACCGACCAGATCACCGCGACCAACCAGGACCTCGCACCCGAACGCGCGCGCAACATCGAGATCGGCGCGAAGTGGGACGTGCTGCAGGATCAGCTGTCGCTGACGTCGGCGCTGTTCCAGACCGAAAAGACCAACGCGCGCGTCAGCGACGGCCTCGGTCACACGGTCAACGCGGGCAAGCAGCGCGTGCGCGGTTTCGAATTCGGCTTCGCGGGCAACCTGACGCAGAAGTGGCACGTGTTCGGCGGCTATTCGTACCTGAACGCGATCACGACCGACGCGGGCCCCGGCAGCCCGGGCGCATCGGGCTTGCCGATGGTGATGGTGCCGAAGCACAACTTCACGCTGTGGACGAGCTACGACGTGATGCCGAAGCTCACGCTCGGCGCGGGCGCGACGGTGATGAGCCAGACCTATGCGTCGGTATCGTCGACCGTGAAGAAGTGGACGCCCGGCTATGCGCGTTTCGACGCGGCCGCGACGTGGCGCGTGAACAAGACGATGGACGTTCAACTGAACGTGCAGAACCTGTTCGACAAGCAGTATTACGCGAGCGCGTACCCGATCTACGCAACGTGGGCGCCGGGCCGCTCGGCAATGGTCACGCTCAACTTCTATCAGTAACGCCGCCGGCGACGGGAGGGCGCGACGCGCCCTTCCCCGCCGCGTTCACCACGGCAGCGAATACGTCTTCACGTTCGTGAAGCTCTTCATCGCCTCCTGCACGCCCTCCTTGTACCCGAGCCCCGAATCCTTCACGCCGCCGAACGGCGTCAGTTCGAGTCGATAGCCGGGCACCTCGCGCACGTTCACGCTGCCGACTTCCAG
This sequence comes from Burkholderia sp. BCC0419, assembly GCF_902830285.1. NCBI lineage: Bacteria > Pseudomonadati > Pseudomonadota > Betaproteobacteria > Burkholderiales > Burkholderiaceae > Burkholderia > Burkholderia sp. BCC0419. The sequence goes on along the minus strand of NZ_CADESR010000001.1, from coordinate 920,133 downwards.
CTCGGTGATGAAGCGCGTGATGTGGTCGAAGCGGTTCGTGCACACCGACGACGACAGCGCGTAGTCGGTGCTGTTCGACATCCGGATCGCTTCGTCGATGTCGCGAAAGCGCATGATCGGCGATACCGGCCCGAAGGTTTCATGCTTCACCAGCGGCATGTCGGGCGTCACGCGATCGACGACGGTCGGCGAATACAGCGCGCCGTCACGCACGTTGCCGACCAGCAGCCGCGCCCCGCGCGCCATCGCATCATTTACCTGCTGCTCGCAGAACTTCGCGGCCGCTTCGTCGATCACCGTGCCCATGTCGACCGACGGATCGGACGGATTGCCGTACGACCAAGCTCGCGTCTTCTCGACGACCAGCGCCGTGAAGCGATCGGCCACCGACTCGTGCACGAGCATCCGCTTGATCGCCGTGCAGCGCTGCCCCGAATTCTTGTACGAGCCCGACACCGCGAGCGTACTCGCTTCGTCGAGATCGGCGTCTTCCATCACGATGATCGGATCGTTGCCGCCGAGTTCGAGCACCGCGCGCCGGTAGCCCATCCGCGCGGCGATCGACTTGCCGATCGACACGCCGCCGGTGAACGTGATCATGTCGATCGCCGGGTTCGTGATCAGCTCGTCGGCGATTTCCTTCGGGTCGCCGGTGATCACCTGCAGCATCTGCGGCGGCAAGCCGGCTTCGTACAGGATGTCCGCGAACAGGTAGCACGACAGCGGCACCTTCTCCGACGGCTTCACGACGATCCGGTTGTTGGTCGCCACCGACGGCACGATCTTGTGCGCAACCTGGTTCATCGGGTGATTGAACGGCGTGATCGCCGAAATCACGCCGAGCAGCGGGTCGCGCTGCGTGTACACGCGGCGCTTCTTGCCGTGCGGCGTCAGATCGCACGAGAAGATCTGCCCGTCGTCCTTCAGCACTTCGCCCGCGCCGAACGTCAGCACGTCGGCCACGCGGCCCGCTTCGTACGTCGAATCCTTGATGCACAACCCGGCCTCGGCCGTGATCAGCGCCGCGATCTCCGCGGTGCGCGCACGCACGATGTCGGCCGCGCGGCGCAGGATCGCCGCGCGATCGTGGCGCGTGAGCGTCGGCCGGTACGCGCGTGCGACCGCGAACGCGCGGCGCACGTCGTCGAGCGTCGCCTTCGGCACGGTGCCGACCAGCGCACCGTCGTACGGGTTGCGCACGTCGATGACGGCGTCGCGCCACACGCGCTGCCCGTCGAGTCGCAACGCTTCGTGCCGCACGCCGGATGCGGGCATCGGCTTCAGGACCGTGCTCATGTCGTCTCCGTTCTTGTGTTGCGCGATCGTGGCCACGCTGTCGGGCTAGCGCACCACGACCAGCCCTTCGTATTCGAGGCAGCGGCACAGCGTCGCCCACGCCGGCGAATCGGGCCATTCGCGCGCGGCGGTATCGATGCGGATCGGCCGCCCGAATTCGCGCGACGCGCACGCCAGCAGCGTGTGCGCGATGCCGCTGCGCCGGTAGGCCGGTTCGACGTACAGCCGCGCGAGCGACGGCGTGCGCACGGCGTCGCCATCGTCGTCGATGCCGAGTTCGCCGATCGCCTCGTCGTCGCGATACGCGACCGCCGTCACGCGCGCGTCGTTGAACACGATGCGGATCACGCGTGCGTAGCGATCCCTGAACACGACGACGTGCATGGCCCCTCCGGTGACGATGCCGGCGCACGCGACGCGCGCACGCCTCCCTGCGCCCGCGTACCGGGGAGTTATCCGGATCGTGTGGGCGCGACGAGTTGAGTATCGTCTTGCCACGTCCGCGCGCAGTAGTGCCAGACGCCATCTTTCATTGAGTCCACATCCGCGGCGCGACGCGCGTATTCTCGCCACACCGCGCCCTCGCGGGCCTGCGCATCCGCCGCGCGTGCCGCCTCGCGTTTCCCGTACCGATCACAGGAGGAAGCATGCCGAGTCGTCCCCCGACCGCCTTATGGGCGCAGCAGTTCCGGCGGTCGTCGGCGTCGAGCCTGCAGGACCAGATCCGGCGCATGCTGGTGGCCGCGATCCTCGACGGCCAGCTCGCGCCCGATGCCGCGCTGCCGTCGAGCCGCGAGCTCGCCGACCAGCTCGGCGTCGCGCGCAACACCGTCGTGCTCGCGTACCAGATGCTCGTCGAAGAGGGCTACCTGATCTCGCGCGAACGCAGCGGGCACTTCGTGAACCCGAAGATGCTCGAAGGCGTGCCCGGCTTCGCGGCCGCCAGGCCCGCTGCGAAACCGGAGGCCGGCGGCGACAGCCCGGGCCGCCCCGCGTGGGAGCAACGCATCGCGCATCCGCCGTCGAGGCAGCGCAACATCGTGAAGCCCGCGAACTGGCAGCACTACGAATATCCGTTCATCTACGGGCAGTTCGACCAGTCGCTGTTTCCGACCAACGACTGGCGCGAATGCTGCCTGAAGGCGCTGTCGGTAATGGAGATCCGCAACTGGGCGCCCGACCTGATCGAGCGCGACGACGAATCGCTGATCCAGCAGATCCGCACGCGCGTGCTGCCGCGGCGCGGCGTGTTCGCGATGCCCGACGAGATCGTCGTCACGAACGGCTGCCAGCAGGCGCTGTACCTGATCGCGGACCTGCTGTGCGGCAAGCACACGACGGTCGGCTTCGAGAATCCCGGCTATCCGGACGCGCGCAACATCTTCGAGAACCGCAACGCGCGGCTGCTGCCGCTGCCCGTCGACGGCCACGGGATCGCGCCCGATGCGCTCGGCGACACGCTGTCGCGCTGCGACTACGTGTACGTGACGCCGAGCCACCAATGCCCGACCACCGCGACGATGCCGGTCGAGCGGCGCCGCGCGCTGCTCGATTGCGCGCGGCAGCACGATTTCGTGATCATCGAGGACGACTACGAGAGCGAGAACACGTTCTCCGGCACGCCGCATCCGGCGTTGAAGAGCCTCGATACGGCCGACCGCGTGATCTACGTCGGCAGCCTGTCGAAGACGTTCGCGCCGGGCCTGCGGCTCGGCTACGTGGTCGGGCCGCGCGAGCTGATCCGGGAATTGCGTGCGCTGCGGCGGCTGATGGTGCGCCACCCGGTCGCGTACATCCAGCGCGCATTCGCGACCTTCCTCGCGCTCGGCCATCACGACGCGTTGCTGCGCCGGCTCGCGCATGCGTACAGCGAACGCTCGCTGGCGCTGATGGCCGCGCTCGATGCGCATCTGCCGGAAGCGCGCCATGTGCGCGTGACGGGCGGTGCGTCGTGCTGGGTCGAGGGGCCGCCGTGGCTCGATGCGGCGCGTCTCGCGGTGGACGCGCAGGAAGCCGGGATTCTGATCGAACCCGGCAGCGTGTTCTTCATGAACGACGACAGCAACGCGCGCCGCTGCTTCCGGATGGGGTTTTCCGCGATTCCGCTCGAACGGATCGAGCCGGGGGTGCGGGCGCTCGCGCAGTGTGTGCGGGTGCAGAAGCCGGCGAGTTGATCGGATACGAGGTCGCCGACCTTCGGTTTCGGATGGTTCGGGCGGCTGCTGAAATGAATCGTCACGAACCCGCCGTCCGTGGCGCGTGCAGCCGTGCGTTGCAGCCGGAACTGCGCGTAAGCCCACACTAGTGTTACGACGGGAGGTGGATTGAGGTACGCGCGTCGCGTCAGGCGTCAGCGCGACGCCAGCAGCGGTAGATGCTATCGATATTCATCGATCTCGATCACTGCCCCGACTGTTTCAATGAGCTGGCGGGTAGCATCCGACACGTGAGGTACACGATCACCCTTCTCGTTGTCCCAGTAGCAGAAGAACCTCATACGCGCACCGGCCTGCTCGATACGCTCGAGGAGACCTTCACGCGGCAACGAGAGTCGGTCGATCAGGTAGCGAAGGTGCGGCTCCAATCGATCGCTTTGAACGGCGGCCTTGCTTTCCAGCGCCCACAGATTGAGCTTTCCGGGCCGCGAACTCAGGCGCCCGGACGGCAGCAGATAGGGCTTTCCTTTCGTGATCGTCCGACTCGGGAAGATGCCGAAGAAAGCGGTCCACGTGTCCGGGTGTGCGTCCTCCGATGAAATGATGAACGTCGCGTGCGCAAGTGCGCTATCGGTGGGCGTAGGGGACTCAGGGTGCATAGTCGTGGATGTTATCAATAATCACGCCTTTGAACTCGACGTCGCCGCTGTCGTGAAAGATAACGTTGTCGGCAGGTCCTAAGCCGTTTGTTGGCTTCAAGATATGCAGCATCTGCCCGAACGTCTTGCGATCGTAGCCGAGCATCTTTGCCGCAAAGTTCGGATTGCTGGTCGCGGCAGCAAGCGATTCAACGCTGTCGCCAATTGTGCCTGCGGCGTAGTCGAACGACTGCGCATCTCCCAACAATGACGAGGCACCGCCCGTGAAGCCGGCTGTGCCGCCCGCGCCACTCCCGCTGATAACGCTTTCCAAGTAACCCAACAGCGAGTCGCCGGACACGCCGCTAGGCGTCGCCCAACTCGGTAGGGGTTTGTCGGCCGGCAGCGAAGTCATGCCCGGCACGCCGGCACGCCTGCTGACTCGCGGGAAAGGCCGGGTTGACGGCTGGCCGCCACCGCCACCGCCACCGCCGCCTACTTTGCGATCAATTTCGACCGCCACGCGACCGGTTTCTATGGCGGATTTTAGCGCGTCGAGCGGTGTGCCCTGGAGCACATCCAGGCCGAGTTGCCGCATGTACGTCAATGCGTTCGTAGTGAGGCCCGCATATCTCGGCCAGTGCAGCATCAATTCCGAAACAGCGCCGCGTTGTCCCGTCGATTGGTTTGCACCGATAGAACCTGTGGCGCGAGTCAACGTCGCGCGTTTTCCTGAACCTAAATCGAGCGTTACTGAGGTCATCCCGCATGCTCCGCTTTTTTAGATTAATCTGCATTGCAAAGCGGGATAACACAATAGAGCCGTTGACCACCCTCCCCGGCACGCGATGGTTTTGTGGCATTCACCTGCGGCAATCCGTTATACGCCTGGACCGCATGCGTGCCGGTCAATGGATGGCGTGCCGCTAGCGAAGCAGCGCCAATCAGCAAGCGCGTGTCGCCAAGGCGCTAGCCGTTTACTCGAGAGCCACGACCATTCCACGGAAACTGGAATACACCAGGCAGCAGGACTTTTTATTCATCGTTCTCTGTGGCGATTTTGGTCGATGAACGCCACCATGAGATCACATGAAAAATTAAAACAATTGTTAAATATAGGCAATGCCAAAATAAAATTATATTTAGAACTTATCCGATTGATTTCCCAACAGCAATTTAATAACCACCCCGATCTCAATCAAACCTGATTCCCCGTCAGTGATTTCTCGAGACCATTCAGACCCGCATCCTTGATCCAATGTCGAGTCGTCCGGCACGGCGCGAGAAAGGACCGAAGACGAGTCGAACCACCGCCCCCCTGGCCCAACCGAATCCCCCCCACTGGCGCTACCGCCAAAAACGAGCGCTCACTAACGTGTCGATACCGCGTGCCGCATGCGCGCCAGCGCCTTGCGCACCGCCCATCATTCGACAGGAGACACGTTATGTCCGACACGCTTACCGCCCCCGTCACGGCCGCCACGCTCGCGGCATTTTCCGACGCCTTCAACCGGCATGACGCCCACGCGCTGATGGGCTTCATGACCGAGGACTGCGTGTTCGACGCGGCCGGCGGGCCCGACATTCACGGCACGCGCTTCGTCGGCCGCGACGCGGTACGCGCCGCGTTCGAAGCCGTGTTCAAGACCTTCCCGGATGCGCACTGGGGCCACGGCAGCCACACCGTCACCGGCGAGCACGGCCTATCCGAATGGGTGTTCACCGGCACGCACGCGGAAGGCTGGCGCATCGAGGCCGAAGGCTGCGACCTGTTCGAATTCCGCGACGGGCTGATCGCCGTCAAGCGCGCATTCCGCAAGGAACGGCCGAAGCAGCCGGCCTGAGCGCGCCCCGTCGCGTGCGTTCGAGCCAAGCAGCCCGAACGCGCATTTTGAAACGAATCATTTCATTTCATTCCACATTCCCCGCCAGCGGACGGAATGACTTGACCGGTTTTTCCCAGCCAATAGCATCTGGAACAAGACGTTCCGTTAATTGAACAATCGGAGACAACCCATGAGCGAACAATCCCCTTCCCTGCGTGCATCGACCGGCGGCCCGCAGGACATGACTCCGTCCGAAGCCTTCGTCGAGACCCTCGCGGCCAACGGCGTGACCGACATGTTCGGCATCATGGGCTCCGCGTTCATGGACGCGATGGACATCTTCGCGCCGGCCGGCATCCGGCTGATCCCGGTCGTGCACGAACAGGGCGCGGGCCACATGGCCGACGGCTATGCACGCGTGTCGGGCCGCCACGGCGTCGTGATCGGCCAGAACGGCCCCGGCATCAGCAATTGCGTGACCGCGATCGCGGCCGCGTACTGGGCTCACAGCCCGGTCGTGATCGTCACGCCGGAAGCCGGCACGATGGGCATCGGTCTCGGCGGCTTCCAGGAAGCGAACCAGTTGCCGATGTTCCAGGAATTCACGAAGTACCAGGGCCACGTCACGCACCCGGCGCGGATGGCCGAATTCACCGCGCGCTGCTTCGACCGCGCACAGGCCGAGATGGGCCCGACACAGCTGAACATTCCGCGCGACTACTTCTACGGCAAGGTCAAGGTCGAGATTCCGCAACCGCGCCGGCTCGATCGCGGCCCCGGCGGCGAACAGAGCCTGAACGACGCGGCCGATCTGATCGCGCAGGCGAAATTCCCGGTGATCATCTCGGGCGGCGGCGTCGTGATGGCCGATGCGATCGACGAATGCAAGGCGCTCGCCGAACGGCTCGGCGCACCGGTCGTCAACAGCTACCTGCACAACGACTCGTTCCCGGCGAACCACCCGCTGTGGTGCGGCCCGCTCGGCTACCAGGGCTCGAAGGCGGCGATGAAGCTGCTGTCGCGCGCGGACGTCGTGATCGCGCTCGGCTCGCGCCTCGGGCCGTTCGGCACGCTGCCGCAGCACGGGATGGACTACTGGCCGAAGGACGCGAAGATCATCCAGATCGACGCCGACCACAAGATGCTCGGCCTCGTGAAGAAGATCTCGGTCGGCATCTGCGGCGACTCGAAGGCGGCCGCCGTCGCGCTCACGCAGCGCCTCTACGGCCGCACGCTCGCATGCGACGGCTCGCGCGGCGAGCGCGCCGACCAGATCGCGACCGAGAAGGCCGCGTGGGAAAAGGAACTCGACGACTGGACGCACGAGCGCGACGCATACAGCCTCGACATGATCGAGGAGCAGAAGCACGAAAAGACCTTCAACGGCGGACGCTACCTGCATCCGCGCCAGGTGCTGCGCGAGCTCGAAAAGGCGATGCCCGAGGACGTGATGGTGTCGACCGACATCGGCAACATCAACTCGGTCGCGAACAGCTACCTGCGCTTCAACAAGCCGCGCAGCTTCTTCGCGGCGATGAGCTGGGGCAACTGCGGCTACGCGTTCCCGACGATCATCGGCGCGAAGGTCGCCGCACCGCACCGCCCGGCCGTGTCGTATGCGGGCGATGGCGCGTGGGGCATGAGCCTGATGGAAACGATGACCTGCGTGCGCCACGACATCCCGGTGACGGCCGTCGTGTTCCACAACCGTCAATGGGGCGCGGAGAAGAAGAACCAGGTCGACTTCTACAACCGCCGCTTCGTTGCGGGCGAGCTCGACAACCAGAGCTTCGCGGCGATCGCCCGCGCGATGGGCGCGGAAGGGATCACGGTCGACCGTCTCGAGGAGGTCGGCCCGGCGCTCAAGCGCGCGATCGACCTGCAGATGAACGAAGGCAAGACGACGATCATCGAGATCATGTGCACGCGCGAACTCGGCGATCCGTTCCGCCGCGACGCACTGTCGAAGCCGGTTCGCATGCTCGACAAGTACAAGGACTACGTGTGATGCCGCGTCGCTGACGCACCCGCCTCCGGCCGCGCCCTCCCCGCACGGCCGGAACCCGGCCGGACGCCGTGCCCCGTGCGGGCCGCCGCATCCGGCCTTTTTTACTTCGAATTCCCGATGAAAGCCCTCGACCGCATTCTCGAATCCGCGCGCCGCCAGCCGATGCGCATCGCGCTGTGCGAAGCCGACGACCCGCGCGTGCTGCACGCCGCCGCCCGCGCGACGCGCGACGGCATCGCCCGCATCGTGCTCGTCGGCGACCGCGCGGCCATCCACGCGGCGGCCGCGCGCGACGCGCTCGACCTCGACGGCATGGCGCTCGTCGATCCGGCCACCGCCCCGCAACGCGACGCGTATGCCGACGCCCTGCATGCGCTGCGCCAGGCCAAGGGCATGACGGCCGACGCCGCGCGCGACGCGGTGCTCGACCCGCTCTGCCATGCGAACCTGATGGTGCGGCTCGGCGATGCGGACGGCTCGGTCGCGGGCGCCGTGCATGCGACGGCCGACGTCGTGCGCGCGGCGATCCAGCTGATCGGCGTCGATCCGGCATTCCGGATCGTGTCGAGCTTCTTCCTGATGATGCTGTGCGAGCCGTTCCATACGATCAAGGGCGGGCTGATCTTCTCCGACTGCGCGCTCGTGGTCGATCCGGATGCCGGCCAGCTCGCCGAGATCGCGATGGCCGCCGCCGACAGCGCGCACGCGCTGCTCGGCGAGGAACCGCGCGTCGCGATGCTGTCGTTCTCGACGAGCGGCAGCGCGCACCATGCGGCGGTCGACAAGGTGACGGCCGCGACTGCGCACGTGCGCGAGTTGCGCCCGGCGCTCGCGATCGACGGCGACGTGCAGCTCGACGCGGCGATCGTCGCGGAAATCGCCGAGCGCAAGATCGCGCATTCGCAGGTCGGCGGCCACGCGAACGTGCTCGTGTTCCCGAGCCTCGAAGCCGGCAACATCGGCTACAAGCTCGCCGAGCGGATCGGCCGCGCGAAGGCCGTCGGCCCGCTGCTGCAGGGCTTGCGCCGGCCCGCGAACGACCTGTCGCGCGGCTGCAGCGCCGACGACGTGTATCACGTGATCGCGGCAACCACCGTGCAGGCGCAGGCGGCCGCGCAACGGGCCGCAACCGGCGAGGCCGCGCACGCATGACAGCCGACAAACTGGCGATCCTGATCGCGGTGATCGGCGCCGGCAGCTATTTCCAGACGGTCACGGGCTTCGGGCTCGGGATGATCGTGATGGGCGCGACGAGCGGCTTCGGGCTCGCGCCGCTCGCCACCGTCGCGACGCTGATGAGCGTCGTGTCGCTCGCAAACGGTGCGACCGCGCTGCCGGGCCGGCTGCATCACATCGACTGGCGTGCGGTCGGCGCGGCAACGCTCGGCATCCTGCCGTCAGTTGTCGCGGGCGTGGTACTGCTCGAATGCCTGAGCCGCTCGGCGGCCGACCTGCTGCAACTGATCCTCGGCGCGGTCGTGCTGTACGGCGGCCTGAGCGCGGCGCTGCGCCCGACGCCGCTGACGGCACGCTCGGACAACCGCAGCTTCTTCGTCAGCGGCCTCTTCGGCGGGTTGCTGAGCGGGATGTTCGGCGTGTCGGGGCCGCCGTTGATCTTCCAGTTCTACCGGCAGCCGCTGACGCTCGTGCAGATTCGCTGCGCACTGATCGTGCTGTTCACGACCACGTCGGCCACGCGCGTGCTGTACAGCGCCTGCGAAGGCCAGCTCGATCGCGACATCTGGCTGCTGGCCGCGCTCGCGACGCCGGTCGTGATGCTGACGACGGTCGCCGGCCGACACTACCCGCCGCCGCTGTCGCCGGTCGCGCTGCGCCGGCTCGCGTTCGGCGTGCTGATGGCGATCGGCGTCGGGCTGATCGCGACGTCGCTGCCGCCGCTGCTGCATCGCGGCTGATTCCCTGTCGTTCCCCGTCGATTTCACCGCCGCGCGCCGATCCAGCCGGCGATTTCGACGAGCCGCTTCATGTCGGGCGCCGATGCCAGGTCGATCGCAAGCCGGTGCCGGTAGTACGGGCCGAGATCTAGCCCGACGCCGAGTCCGAGCACGTCGATGCGGCCGGCCGCCTGCTGGCGCGCGACCACCTGCTTCAGATGGTTGTCGAGGTAAAACGGATCGTTCGCGAGCGCCGTCGCACCGTCCATCGGGCTGCCGTCCGAGATCACGACGAGGATCTTTCTCGCCTCCGGCCGCGCCGCGAGCCGCGCGCACGCCCATTCGACCGCTTCGCCGTCGATCCCTTCGCGGAACAGGTCGGCCTTGAACAGCGCGGCAATGCCGGCACGCGCGTGCCGCCAGCGCGTATCGGCGTCCTTGAACACCAGGTGGCCGGCTTCGTTGAGGCGTCCCGGATGGCGCGGCTTGCCGCGCGCGAGCCAGTCCTGACGCGCGCGGCCGCCGTTCCATGCGAGCGTCGTGAAACCCAGCACCTCGGTCGCGAGGCCCGCGGCGTCGCCCGCGCGCGCCAGCGTGTCGACCATCAGCGCGACGCCGTCGATCCACGCCTTCATCGAGCCCGAGCAGTCGATCAGGAACGCGAGCGCGCAATCGGCCTGCGGCCGCACGCGTTCGAGCCGGAACAAGCGCCGTTCGGCCGGCGAGCTGACCAGCTGCGCGAGCCGGCGGCCGTCGAGGCGGCCGTGTTCCTCGCCGAACGACCAGCCGTCCGCCTGCGGAACGACGAGCGCCGCGCGCAGCACGCGCGCGAGCCGCGTGACGTTGATCCGCTGCGCGGCCACCTGCGCGTCGAGCCGGTCGCGATACTCGCGCAGCAAGGCCGCGCGGATCTGCGCAGCCGGCTCGAATTCGCGGTCGTAGCGCGTCGTGTACGACCGATACGTGGCGCCGCCGCCTTGCAACACGGCACTGTCGCCGGTCTCCACGAGCGCCGGCAGGTCGATGCCCGTCTCGTCGAAATCGACCCACAGCGAGAAGTTCGTCAGCGCGTCGTCCTGCTCGCGCGCGTCTTGCGTCTCGGTTTCGACGACGGTCGCGCGCGCGTCGCGGATCATCGACGCAATGCGTCGCGCCAGCGCCAGTGCATGGTCGGCGAACGCGCGCTGGTCGTGCCGGCAGCGGCGCAGCCCCGCGAGCGCCCCGCCGATCTCCGGCACGAGCGCCGCGCGCGACGCTTCGATCAGGTCTTCCGTTTCCTCGAGCACGGGCCATCCGGTCAGCCGCGACCATGCGATCTGCGCGACCGTGTAGACCAGGATTCCGACATGCGTATCGGCTTGCCCCGACCGGTGAAACGCGCGCGACCAGGTTTCGAAACGATGGCGCAGGTTCTGCACGACACCGCGCATCGCCGGCGACGCCAGCGATTCGCAGCGCAGTTGCTCGAGCATCTCGAACAGCACGCGTTCGACCGGATCGTCGCCGGACAGCGCGCGATGCAGGTCGGCATCGGAGTGCAGGATGCGCAATGCCGCGCCGTCGGTCGCGCCGCGCCACGACGCGAGATCGTCGTCTGCAGCCTGCGCGCGCAGATGCGGCGCATGGATCGGCAGCGGCCGCAGGTCGCGGCATACGCGGCCCGCACGGTAATGCAGCGCCGCATCGCGCGTCAGCGCCCGCACGGTCGACGCGCCCAGCGCTTCGCGCGCGGCAGCACGGCGCGCCGCGTCGCGATCGGTACTCACCGTCCCGCTCCCGGCTCGCCGCCGCCGGCGCGCGACGCGACCGCCAGTTCCTCGCCGAAGCAGCGCTGGTAATACTCGGCGACGACCGGCCGCTCGGCGTCGTCGCACTTGTTCAGGAACGTCAGCCGGAACGCAAGCGCCGGATCGCGGAAGATCTGGCAGTTCTCGGCCCAGTCGATCACCGTGCGCGGCGACATCAGCGTCGACAAATCGCCAATCGCGAAACCGTTGCGCGTCAGCTCGGCAAGACTCACCATCGATTCGAGCAGCGGGCGGCCGGCCTCGTCCGCGAGTGCCGGCACGCGTGCGCGCACGATGCCGATCTCCTCGTCGCGCGGCAGGTAGTCGAGCGTCGCGACCACGTTCCAGCGGTCCATCTGCGCGTGGTTGAGCATCTGCGTGCCGTGGTAGAGCCCGTTCAGGTTGCCGAGCCCGACCGTGTTCGCGGTCGCGAACAGCCGGAACGACGGATGCGGATGGATCACGCGGTTCTGGTCGAGCAGCGTGAACCTGCCGTCGCGCTCGAGGATCCGCTGGATCACGAACATCACGTCGGGCCGCCCCGCATCGTATTCGTCGAAGATCAGCGCGACCGGACGCTGCAGCGCCCACGGCACGATCCCTTCCTGGAATTCGGTCACCTGCACGTCGTCGCGCACGACGATCGCATCCTTGCCGACGAGGTCGAGCCGGCTGATGTGGCCGTCGAGGTTCACGCGCACGCACGGCCAGTTCAGCCGCGCCGCGACCTGCTCGATATGCGTCGACTTTCCGGTGCCGTGCATCCCCTGCACGAGCACGCGGCGGTTGCGCGCGAAGCCCGCGAGAATCGCGAGCGTGACGTCCGGGTTGAAGCGGTACGCGTCGTCGATATCGGGTACGTGATCGTCGCGCACGCTGAACGCGGGCACCATCAGGTCCGAATCGAAACCGAACCGTTCGCGAGCCGACACCATGCAGTCCGGCTTGTTCGTCACCCCATCCATCGCGTTGCGCTCCTGTCGTTGCCTGTTGCGCAGGCGTCGATGGCGCCTGCGTCGATCCTGTCGACGGAACGATTCGTTCCGCTGCCCAACATGCGTGCCGGGTTCCTATGGCACACCGCGCCGTGCGGCCGGCCTGCCGGACCGTTCGGTACAATGGCCGCAGTCCAGTTTCCGGAACGCCCGACATGCTGCCCGCGGATACGCCCACGCTGCGCGCCTTCGCGCTGCTCGAACATCTCGTCCAGGCCGGCGACGCCGTGTCGCTCGCCGATCTCGCGCGCGACGTCGATATCCCGAAGGCCTCGCTGCACCGGATGCTCGCGTCGCTCGAAGCCGGCGGGCTCGTGATTCGCGAGCCGGGCCGCAAGAACGCGTATGCGGTCGGCCCGCGCCTCGCGCGGCTCGGCACCGGCGTGATGCTGCACGCGGGCACGCGGCGGCTGCGCCATGCGATCCTCGAACGGCTCGTCGCCGACCTCGCCGAGACCTGCAACCTGACCGCCCTGCACGACACGGAAGTCGTCTATCTCGACCGCGTCGAGGCCGACTGGCCGCTGCGGCTCGACCTGAAACCCGGCTCGCGCGTGCCCGCCTACTGCAGCGCCAGCGGCAAGCTGCTGCTCGCGCTGCTGCCGCGCGACGAACGGGCGGCGCTGGTGCGCACGATGGCGCTGCCGCGCCATACGCCGAACACGATCTCCGACCCCGAACTGCTCGAAGCCGAACTCGACCGCACCGCGCACAAGGGCATCGCGATCGACAACGAGGAATTCGTCGCGGGGATCGCCTGCATCGCGGCGCCGGTGCTCGACGCCGACGGCGCATGCATCGCCGCGGTCGCCGTCCATGCGCCGGTGTCGCGCGCGCCGCTGTCGCGGCTGCTCGACCACGTGCCGCGGCTGCAGGACGCGGCCCGCGCGCTCGCGCAAACGTTCTAGTGCCGCGCGGCGGCGCGCCTGCCGCGTCATGACGCGCGCTGGTAGTAGATATTCTGCGGATGCCGCGCATCCGCGAAGAAGAACCAGCGCTCCGCGACCAGCCCCGCGTACTGGATCACGAACGCCGCGCCGATCGCGACGGCCGTCGCGATCGAGGTCGGCGCGAGCGCGCCGGCGCCGGTCAGCACGAACGGCACCGCGAATGCGCCGATCAGGAAGCCGGCCTTCACCGCGCGCAGCGTGCCGTTGCCCTGCCCGTGAAAGAACTCCTTCGTGTTGAACGCGCTGGCCGTGAAGCCGCGCGACTTCTGCTCGACCTTCGCATGGCGGATCCCCGTCGCGCTCTGCACGGTCGACTTCGGCCGCAGCCGTGCATTGCGTGCGAGCGACGCGAGCCGGGCCACGCCGCCCGCGAACGTCAGCACGCAGGCGGCCACTGCGAGCCGGCCGACCAGCGCCGGCGCGAGCCACGCGGCGCAGGCCGTCGCGAGCGTGCAGCCCGATGCGCAGCCGAGCAGCATGAAATTCACGAGCGTCAGCGGGCTCGCCCATTCCTGCAGGAAGCGCAGGCACGCGTAGATCATCGCGGTGCAGACGAACAGCGCGACGCTCGCGAGCGCGCCCGCCGCCCCGATCAGCAGCGTGCCGAGCCAGCCGAACAGATGCGCCGCGCCATACGCGAACGCGCATGCGAGAAACACCGGCAGCGCGATGCACTCGCGCGACAGCCACGACGTGCGCCACATCGCGATCGCGCGCCATGCGCGTTCCGGGTGGCCGAGATGGAAAAACGACGCGAACAGGCCGAGCACGCCGAGCGCGACCGACAATGCGGCGCCGGTCACGTAGAACGCGGCCGCCACGTCGACGCCGGCCAGCCGCGCCAGCGCCTCGACGATCACGAGCGTCAGCAGCAGGCCCTGTGCGGCGCCGCACAGCGTGGTGAGAAAAACGACCGAAAAGGCTGGGCGCATGGAAACTCCGTCAGTGTCTGAATGAAATGCGCGACGCTCAGCGCCGGGTCGCCAGCGTCACGAGATCGATTTCGCCGCGCGCCGCACGGGCCTCGAACGACGCGTCGTCGTCGCGCCCGTTCGACGCGCTGCCACATCCGCTGCTGCTGCCGCACCCGCACGACGCTTCGGTCTTCACGCGCGGCAGGTAATGGTTCGACGGCCGCGTGCCCCACTCGGGCATCAGCGCATAGCCGCCACGGTCGCGGATCGCACGCGACACGTCCGATTCGGGATCGTGCACGTCGCCGAACAGCCGTGCCGACGTCGGGCACGCGAGCACGCACGCCGGCTTGCGATCGCGTTCGGGCAGCGCTTCGTTGTCGATGCGGTCCGCGCACAGCGTGCACTTCGTCATCTCCTTGCGGCCTTCGTCGAGTTCGCGCGCGCCGTACGGGCATGCCCACGCGCAGTACTTGCAGCCGATGCACTTGTCGTAGTCGACCAGCACGATGCCGTCCGACTTGCGCTTGAAGCTCGCGCCGGTCGGGCAGACCGGCACGCACGGCGGATCCTCGCAGTGCAGGCACGACTTCGGGAAGTGGATCGTGTCCGTCATCGGGAACACGCCGGCTTCGTAGGTCTGCACGCGATTGAAGAACGTGCCGGACGGATCGTCGTCGTACGGGCGCAGGTCGGCGAGGCTGCCGGCTTCGCCCGACGTGTTCCATTCCTTGCAGCTCGTCACGCAGGCATGGCAGCCGACGCACACGTTCAGGTCGATGACGAGGGCCATCTGGGTCATGGTTGCGCTCCTTCGATCAGCGATCGTCAGACTTCGGGCCCGTCGACGCCGCGCGCCGCAGCCGCGCGGCGAATGCGCCGGTTCCCGCGAAATACGCCTGCACGCGCTGCAGCACGCGCGGCGTGCCCGGCAGCGCCGGCATCGGCGCGAACTGCGGCAGCGTGGTCGCCGCATCGGCCTCGGCCGGGTAGATCCGCACCTGCACGTCGTACCAGCCGGCCTGTCCGGTCACCGGATCGGAGTTCGACAGCCGCGCACCGCTTCGCGCCGCGTCGGGCAGCTCGTCGGTGATCACGTGATTGAGCAGGAAGCCGCGCTGCGATTCGCCCGCTTGCGGGCCGAGGTTCCACGCGCCGGCCGCCTTGCCGATCGCGTTCCAGGTCCATACGGTGCCAGGCTCGACGGCCTCGCTGTAGCGGGCGCGACACCGCACCTTGCCCCACGGCGATTCGACGTAGATCCATGCGCCGTCGTCGATCTGCTGCGCAGCGGCCGTCACGGGGTTCACGAACAGGTGGTTCTCGCCGTGGATCTGCCGCAGCCACGCGTTCTGCGAATCCCACGAGTGGTACATCGCCATCGGCCGCTGCGTGATCGCCGCGAGCGGATAGCGGTTCGCGTCGGTCAGCCCGCTTTCGAGCGACGGATGCCAGAACGGCAGCGGGTCGAAATAGCGCGCGATGCGCTCGCGCAGATGATCCGGCGGCTGGCGGCCCGACGTGCGGCCCTGCGCGGCGAGCCGGAATTTCTGCATCACGTCCGAGTAGAGCTGGATCACGATCGGCACGCCGAACTTGCGCATCCCGTTGTCGACCGCCCATTGCATGTATGGCCCGTTGCAGTTGCGCATGTACTGCAGCGGCTCCGGCAGCCGGTGGTGGTACACGCAGTTGTTCTCCGCGTAGCGTTTCCACTGGTCCGGGTTCGGCTCGCCGACGACGGCCTTGTCGCCGTTCTTGCCGCGCCAGCCGATCAGGAAGCCGGTGCCGGAATCCGGCGCGGTCTGGAAATTGACGACGAAATCCGGATAGTCGCGGTACTTGCGCTGCCCGTCCGGCGTCGTGAAGGCCGGAAACTTCAGCCGGCTGGCCAGCTCGATCAGCACCTCCTGGAACGGTTTGCATTCGCCGGTCGGTGGCACGACCGGCACGCGCACCGAGTCGACCGGCCCGTCGAATTCGGAGATCGGCCGGTCGAGCACCGACATCACGTCATGCCGTTCGAGGTAGGTCGTGTCGGGCAGGATCAGGTCGGCGAACGCGGTCATCTCCGACGCGAACGCGTCGCACACGACGAGGAACGGAATCCGGTATTCGCCGTCGTCGCGCTTGTCGACCAGCATCTTGCGCACTTCCGTCGTATTCATCGACGAATTCCACGCCATGTTGGCCATGAAGATCAGCAGCGTGTCGATCGGATAGGGATCGCCGCGCCACGCGTTGGTGATCACCGAATGCATCAGCCCGTGCACCGCGAGCGGGTATTCCCACGAGAACGCCTTGTCGAGCCGCGCGGGCGTGCCGTCCGGATGGACGAACAGGTCCTCCGGGCCGGCCGGCCAGCCGAGCGGGCCGGTCGCGAGCGGCGTGTTCGGCCTGATCTGGCCGGGATCGTTCGGCGGTTTCGCCGAAGGCGGCACCGCGCGCGGATACGGCGCCTTGTGGCGGAAGCCGCCCGGCCGGTCGATCGTGCCGAGCAGCGACATCAGCACCGCGAGCGCGCGAATCGTCTGGAAGCCGTTCGAATGCGCGGCCAGCCCGCGCATCGCGTGGAATGCAATCGGCACGCCCTTCACCGATTCATGCGCGTTGCCCCACGAATCGGTCCAGCGTACCGGCAGCTCGATCGCCTGCTCGCGCGCAACCGTCTCCATCTCGCTGGCGAGGCGGCGAATCGTGTCGGCCGCGATGCCGGTGATGTCGGCCGCCCATTCGGGCGTGCAGTCGGCCACCTGTTCGCGCAGCAGCGTGAACGACGGCGCGACCGGCGTGCCGTCGTCGAGCGTATAGCGGCCGTCGAGCGCCGGCTCCGCGCCTTCCGCGTGGTGCAGCACCGCGCGGTTCGTCTTCGTGTCCCACCACATCCGGTTCTGCGGGTACAGCGCGTTGACCTCCGGCGCATCGGCGTCGCGCACGAACAGCCCGAACGTGTCGGCGCCGTCACGCCGGTCGATCAGTTCCGCCGCGTTCGTGAAGCGCGACACGAATTCGTGGTCGAACGCATCGCGTGCGATCAGCTCGTGCATCAGCGCCATGAACAGCGCGCCGTCGGTGCCGGGGCGAATCGGAATCCATTCGTCGGCGATCGCCGCATAACCGGTGCGCACCGGATTGATCGCGATGAAGCGGCCGCCCGCGCGCTTGAACTTGCCGAGCGCGATCTTCAGCGGATTCGAATGGTGATCCTCGGCGGTGCCGATCATGAAGAACAGCTTCGCGTTGTCGAGATCGGGGCCGCCGAACTCCCAGAACGAGCCGCCGATCGTGTAGATCATCCCGGCCGCCATGTTCGCGGAGCAGAACCCGCCGTGCGCCGCATAGTTCGGCGTACCGAACTGTTTCGCGAACAGGCCGGTGAGCGCCTGCATCTGGTCGCGGCCCGTGAACAGCGCGAAACGCTTCGGGTCGGTCGCGCGCAGATGCGACAGGCGCTTCTCGAGCACGTCGAACGCGACTTCCCACGACACCGGCTCGAACTGCGCATCGCCGCGCTCGGCGCCCGGCTTGCGCATCAGCGGCTGCGTGAGCCGCGCGGGCGAGTACTGCTTCATGATCCCCGACGAACCTTTCGCGCAGATGACACCCTGGTTCAGCGGATGTTGCGGATTGCCGTCGATATAGCGCACTTCGCCGTCGCGCAGGTGTACGCGGATGCCGCAGCGGCATGCGCACATGTAGCAGGTCGTCGTCTTGATCTCGGCCTGCTCGTCGCGCTCGCGTGCCCGATGTTCCATCGTCTGTCCTCGTTCGCGGATGACGGTGCGCTCCGTCGGGGCGCACCGGTGAATCGGTTCATCCATGCTATGCCGGCCGGCGGCCGACATAAAGTCGCATCCGCCGATCGGTGCTATCGGTCAGCCTGATAGTTGCGCCCGCCACCCGGCGGGCCGCATGCGCGCAGGCCCGGCGCACGCACCGGGCCTGCGGCGTCATGCGGTGTTGCCGGTCAGCGCGGCGGATACGCGAGCAGTTCGCTGTCGTCGAGATGCTCGCGACGGCTGCGGCGCGTGAGCCCGTACGCGACGACGAGTACGCCGAGGCTCGCGACGCCGAGCCAGAGCGGCTTGCGCTGGTCCGGGATGAACGCCATCGCGACGAGGATGCCGACCATGCCGATGATCGCGACCCAGGTCAGGTACGGGTACGCCCACATCTTCACGCGCAGCTTGCCGGCGGCGACCGGGTCGAGACGCTTGCGCAGGCGCAGTTGCGAGAACGCGATCAGCACGTACACGAACAGCGCGACGGTGCCGTACGAATTGACGAGGAACGCGAATACCGTATCGGGCGACACGTACGACATCACGACCGACACGTAGCCGAACACCGTGCCGAGCAGGATCGCGCGCACCGGCACGCCGCGCTTGTTGACCTTCGCGAGCGCGGCCGGCGCGTCGCCATGGCGGGTCAGCGCGAACAGCATCCGCGAGGCCGCATAGAGGCCCGAATTGAGCGCGGACAGCACGGCGGTCAGCACAATCGCGTTCATCACGTTGGCGGCGGCAGGCAGGCCCATCACTTCCAGCGCGCTCACGTACGGCGTGGCCATCTGCGCGGAATTCCACGGCACCAGCGCGACGACGAGCGCGACCGAGCCGACGTAGAACACCAGCACGCGGGTGATCACCGAGTTGGTTGCCTTCGCAACCGCCTTGGCCGGCTCCTTCGCTTCGGCCGCCGCGATCGTGACGATTTCCGCGCCGAAGTAGAATCCGGTAGCCGCGACCGCCCCGCTCATCACCGGCCCGATGCCGAGCGGCATGAAGCCGCCGTGACCGAGCAGCGTCGGCAGCACGGCCGTCGTGTGCATCGACGCGGGCCACAGGCCGAGCACGTAGAGGCCGCCGAGGAACAGGAACACGACGATCGCGCCGACCTTGATCGACGAGAACCAGAATTCGAACTCGCCGTAACTGCCGACCGAGATCAGGTTCGTGAGCGTCAGCACGACCAGCAGCGCGAGGCTGATGATCCACGCCGGCGTGTCGGGCAGCCAGAACTGGATCAGCCTGGCGCCCGCGACCGCTTCCAGCGCGACGACGATCACCCAGAAATACCAGTACATCCAGCCGGTCAGGAAGCCGGCCATCCTGCCCGGCCCGCGCCAGTTGCCGAATGCGAGCCGCGCGTACTCGTAGAACGAGCCGACGGCCGGCATCGCGCACGCCATCTCGCCGAGCATTCGCATCACGAGCACGACGAGCACGCCCGTGATCAGGAACGACAGGATCGCGGCCGGCCCGGTCTGCTGAATCACCACGCCGCTGCCGACGAACAGCCCGGCACCGATCACGCCGCCAAGCGCGATCATCGTCATGTGGCGCTGCTTGAGCCCACACTTCAGGTCACTCTGGTTCGAGGGTTGCATGTCTTCTCCATATCCAGTTGTCCGGCGCCGCCCGCGCCACCTTCGGGTGAACGCGGGCGCCGCCGGCGACGGCGCGTGCAGGGGCACCTGCAGCCCCGGCCGCACGGATTTCTGTTGCTTTTATTGTGTTGTGTCGCCCCGCGCGCTGCGTTGCATCGCGCAGGGTCGCGCGCACTGCGCTCAGGGCTTTTCGTCGTTCCTGAAGTACGACAGGTAGAGCATCCGTTGCCCGAGGCGCCGGAACGGCGCGAACGGGTGGCCGGGCAGCGGCGACGTGAAGATCGGCAGCGTCGGGCGTGCGCCCTTCCCCGCGATCTGCTCGGCGAGCCGGCGGCCGGCCTGCTGCGAATACGACACGCCGTTGCCGCCGTAGCCGAGCGCGTAGTACACGGATTGCCGCGGATCGGGCTGGCACACGCGCGGCATCATGTCGTGGCTCACGTCGACCCAGCCCCACCACGCGTAATCGATCTCGACGCCGCGCAGCGCGGGAAACTTGCGCGCCATGCCTTCCTTCAGCAAATCGAGGTGGCGCGGGTTCGGCGCATCGTCGCCGGTGATCGCGCTGCGGCTGCCGATCTGCAGGCGGCGATCGGGCAGGAAACGGTAGTAGAAGCGCAGCGTGCGCGTGTCGGTCAGCACCTGCGTCGTGCGGAAGTTGCACGCGTCGATCTCGGCGTCGGTCAGCGGCCGCGTGACCATCGAATTCGACAGGATCGGCATCACCTTGCCGCGCAGCGACGGATGCAGCGTCTGCGCGGTGTACGCGCCGGTCGCGATGCCGACCGCGCGGGCCCGCACCACGCCGCCCGGCGTGCGCAGGTGATGCACGCCGTCGATCGTCTCGAAGCCGAGCACGGGGCTGCTCGTATGCACCTTCGCGCCGGCTTCGCGCGCGAGGCGCAGGTAGCCGAACGCGAGTTTCAGCGCATGGATGCCGATGCCTTCCGGCTCGTGCAGCGCGCCGGCCGCCTCGTGATCGTCGATGAATTCGCGGCGGAACGTCTCCGCGCTCAGCAGTTCGGACGGATAGCCGAACACGTCCTTCCACACCTTCGCCTCGGCCGCGAGCTTCGCCATGATGCGCGGGCGGTGCGCGATCAGGAAATGCCCGCCCGGCTGCGGATCGCAGTCGATTTCCGACACGAGCGACTTGAAGTGCTCGAAGCCTTCGAGGATCTCGTCGTGCATCTTCAACGCGACGTCCTTGCCCCAGCGCTCGATCCATTGCGAGCGCGACAGCCGGCCCGACGCGTTCTGCCCCTGGCCGCCGTTGCGGCTGCTGCAGCCCCAGCTGGTGCGGTTGGCCTCGAGCACGACGGCCTTGATGCCGTGGTCCCGCGCGAGGCACAGCGCGGTCGCGAGGCCCGTGTAGCCGGCGCCGATGATCGCGACGTCGACATCGAGATCGCGCGTGACGGGGCCGTCGTCGGGCGGCGGGGTGCCGGCCGTCGCGACCCAGTAGGTCGGCGCGTACTGCTTGCCGCAACCGGGGCCCGGCGACACGAGCGGATCGTAGGTCGGGTCGTAACGCGTATCGTTCGGCCGGCCGCCCGCGAAACCGCGCGTGGTGCGTTCGATGGAAGAGGTCGACATGGTCAGCCCTCCGATGCGGGCGTGCCGGTTGCGCCGCAACCGGCGCACGAGGCGATTCGACTGACTGATGCGGGGCGCGTGTCCGCCGCGCGGGCGGATGCTGCCGACTGCCTGTTGGTCATGCCTGTCTCCTGATCGTTCTCTTCGGGTCGATCGTGTGCAGATGCTTCCATGCGGCGATCTGTCGAGGAAAGTGTAGGCAGGCCGATTTACCGCAGGTAGGGCCAGTGGGCCGGATTCGCTTGGACCAGCGCGCGGGCCGGCGCGCGGGGCAACCGGTGGCAGGCGGCAGGCGCGAACGCGAGGCCGCGGCGCCACCGCGCCGATACGCCCCCGCACACCGCCACCCGCCCGGCTCAGGCGTCACGTCACGTCGCGCGCACCGCGACGCCGGCCATGCCGCCGCGTTTCTCGATCGCCCGCACGGACACGATCGACAGGAGTGCAGACAACATCACGTAAACCCCGACGAGCCACGGCGCGCCGCCGTTCGCACGCAGCAGCGCGGTCGCGACGATCGGCGTGAGGCCGCTCGCGAAGATGCCCGACACCTGGTAGACGAACGAAATGCCCGTGTAACGCACGTTCGCGTCGAACAGCTCCGCGAACAGCGCGGCCTCCGGCCCGTACGCCATCGCGTAGAAGATCCCGAACGGAATCACCAGCGCGAGCCACACGGCGAGCAGGTTCGTCGACTGCGTCTGCAGCAGCCAGAACGCGGGCAGCACCGACAGCCCGCACAGCGTCGCGCCCCACCGGTACACGCGCGCGCGGCCGAGCCGGTCCGACAGGCTGCCGAACACGGGGATGAACCCGCACATCACGACGGCCGCGCTCATCACGCCGAGCAGCGCGTCGCCGCGCGAGATCGACAGGTTGCGCGTCATGTAGCCGATCGAGAACACCGCGAACACGTTGAAGAACACGCCGTCGATATAACGCGCGCCCATCCCGAGCAGGATCGCCTGCCGGTAATTGCCGAGCAGTTCGACCACCGGCAGCTTCGTGTCGCGCCGCTGGCGCTTGAGCGCGACGAACTCTGGCGTGTCGGCCACACGCGTGCGGATATAGAAGCCGACCGCGACGAGCAGCAGCGACGCCGCGAACGCGACACGCCAGCCCCACGCGAGAAACGCGGCGTCCGGCAGCGCGCGCGACAGCCCCGCGACGACGCCGGCCGCGAGACACAGCCCGATCGCGAGACCGATCTGCGGCAGGCTCGCATACAGCCCGCGCCGGTGCGGCGGCGCGTATTCGTACGCCATCAGCACCGCGCCGCCCCACTCGCCGCCAAGGCCGATACCCTGCAGCACGCGCAGCGTCAGCAGCAGCACGGGCGCCCACATGCCGATCTGCGCGTAGGTCGGCAGGAACGCGACGCCGGCCGTCGACACGCCCATGATCAGCATCGTCAGGATCAGCGCGGACTTGCGCCCGACGCGGTCGCCGAGATGGCCGAACAGCAAGCCGCCGAGCGGCCGCGTGACGAAGCCGACCGCGAACGTCGCATACGCGAGCATCGTCGACACGAACGCGTCGCCGGACGGAAAGTACTGCTTGTCGAACACGATGCCGGCGACCACGCCGTACAGGAAAAAGTCGTACCACTCGACGGTCGCGCCGATCACGCTGGCCGCGGCCACGCGTCGGACGACCCGGGAATCGATTGCCATGCGAGCTTCTCCAGGTAAGGATGCGCCGCAACCTGCCCCGACGCCGTGCCGGCGGGGGCATCGATGAGCGCGCGGCGGCCGTCCGGGCGCAGGAGCACGGGCCGCGCGGGCGCTTCGCGCTACGCGAGCGCCTCGGCGGCCGGCGCGACGCTGCGGCCGCGATCGGCCTCGCGCGCGTCCTCGAGAATCATGTCGGACGCCTTCTCGGCGACCATCACGATCGGCACGTTGGTATTGCCCGATACGAGCGTCGGCATGATCGAGCAGTCGACCACGCGCAAGCCCCGCGTGCCGTACACGCGCAGCCGCTCGTCGACGACCGCGAGCGGATCGCTCGCGACGCCCATTTTCGCGGTGCCGGACGGATGGAAGATCGTCTGTCCGTATTCGCGGCAGAATTCGAGCAGCTCGTCGTCCGTCTGCGCGTGCGCGCCGGGCCGCACCTCGCGCTTCATCAGCGGCGCCATCGGCTCGGCGGCCGCGACACGGCGCGCGAAGCGCACGCCGGCCAGCGTCGTCCGGCGGTCGCGCTCGGTGTCGAGATAGTTCGGCTGGATCGACGGCGCGTCGCGCGCATCGCCGGTACGAAT
Source organism: Burkholderia sp. BCC0419 (assembly GCF_902830285.1). NCBI lineage: Bacteria > Pseudomonadati > Pseudomonadota > Betaproteobacteria > Burkholderiales > Burkholderiaceae > Burkholderia > Burkholderia sp. BCC0419. The sequence goes on along the minus strand of NZ_CADESR010000001.1, from coordinate 896,420 downwards.
CCGTACGGTACCGCGCGATTCGGGCCGCAACTGGCAGATCGAATACGTGCAGCCGGGAAACGGATGCACGCTGCCGCCAGCCGAATCGGCCGACAGCGTCGAGAAATGGAACTGGATGTCGGGCGTCGCCGATTCGTCCGGCAACGCGCGGCAGAACATCCCGCCCTGGTTGATGCCGATCGCGAGCGGACCGCCGCGGAACAGCGCCCATTGCAGCCCCATCTTCGCGCGGCCGACCCACGAATGCAGCTCGTCGTTGGTCGTGATCGGTTTCGTCACCTCGTAGATCAGCCGCACCTGCAGATGATCCTGCAGGTTCTCGCCGACGCCCTTCCGGTCGGCCACGACGGCAATCCCGTGCCGGTCCAGCAGTGACGCGGGGCCGACGCCCGACACCTGAAGCAATTGCGGCGACTGTAGCGCACCGGCCGCGAGGATCACCTCGCGCAGCGCGCGCACTTCATGCACCTTGCCGTGCTGCACGTAGTGCACGCCGGACGCCTGCGCGCCGTCGAACAGCACCTTCAGCGCCTGCGCGTCGGTCTCGATGTGCAGGTTCGGCCGCCCGCGCGCGGGCTTCAGGTACGCGACCGCGGTCGAGCAGCGCAAGCCGTTGCGCGTCGTGAGCTGGTAGTAGCCGACACCTTCCTGATCGCCCGTGTTGAAATCATCGACCGTGCGCACGCCGAGCCGGTTCGACGCGGCGACGAACGCATCGACGAGTTCGTGCCGCTGCCGGATCGCCGACGCCCACAGCGGGCCGCCGGTGCCGCGCGTCGGGCCTTCGCCGAGCGTGTTGTGTTCGAGCCGCCGGAAATACGGCAGGCATTCGCGCCAGCTCCAGCCGCGGTTGCCGAGCGCGGCCCAGTGGTCGTAATCCTGCTGCTGCCCGCGCACGTAGATCAGCCCGTTGATCGAGCTGCAGCCGCCGAGCGTGCGGCCGCGCGGCCAGTACAGGCGGCGGTTGTGCATGTTCGGGTCGGGATCGGTGTGGAAGCCCCAGTTGTACACCGGGTGGAACATCGTCTTGCCATAACCGATCGGCACGTGGATCCACATGGAGTGGTCGGCGGGGCCCGCCTCCAGCAGGCACACCGTATGGCGGCCGCCGTCGGACAGCCGGTTGGCGAGGACGCAACCGGCCGATCCCGCGCCGACCACGACATAGTCGAAGCTGCGTGTCATTCCGTGTCTCCGTTCCGGGGTATGAGAAAAATCCGGTATGTTTTGTCCAAATTTATTGAGCACACGGAACGCGTACAAGCCGATTTATTGTCCACGCGGTGAATGTGGTACAAAAACCGTTCAATTCGTTTCATTTCCCTCGCACACACCATCCCGGGACGCCCGCCGATCCCGACGGAGGAGACACATGCGCGACACCGCCCCCGCGCCGCCCGACGGCGCGCCCGCCGACGATGCGCGCGTGCTGCGCGCGCTCGCCGTGCTCGAAGCGCTCGCATCGGCCGGACAGCCGTACACGCTGTCGCAGCTCGCCGCACGGCTGCACATTCCGAAGGCGACGCTGCTGCGCCTGATCGAATCGCTCGAAACACGCGGCTACGTGATCCACATGCCCGACTCGCGCGGCCACGACCGCGGCATCGCGCTCGGCCCGCGCGCCGCGCAGTTCGCGCTCGCGGCGCTGTCGAACAACACGTTCACGCGCGGCTGCCGGTCGGTGCTGCGCGCGCTCGTCGACGTGCTCGGCGAGACCTGCAACCTCGCCGCGCTCGACGGCGACACGGTGCTGTACGTCGAACGTGTGGAGACGACCGAGCCGCTGCGGCTCGAGATGCGGCCCGGCATACACGTGCCGCTGCATTGCACGGCGAGCGGCAAGCTGTTCCTGTCGCAGATGAATGCGCTGGAGCGCAACGCGCTGCTCGCGCGGCTCTCGCTGCAGAAGATGACCTACCGGACGCTGACCGATGCGCAATTGCTCGCGGCCGAGCTCGACCGGCTGGCCGCGCGCGGCGTCGGCATCGACAACGAGGAATTCGTACGGGGAATGGTGGCCGTCGCGGTGCCGGTGAAGGATGCCGCGAGCGGTCGCGTGCTCGCGGCGCTCGCCGTGCATGCGCCGACCGCGCGCGCGACGCTCAACGATCTGCTGGAGAACGTGCCGAAGATGCGCGACGCGGCCACGCGGCTCGCGCCGCTGTTGCATGCGGCCGACGGCGCGCCGCCGGGCTGATGCGGCCGCGCGCGTTCATGCATGAGCCGGCGGGGTGTCGCGCGCTACGCGTCCAGCGCGAGCAACGCGAACGTCGCGAGCCAGTGCTCGCCCATGTAGTCGCCGGCCACGTGCGCGAGCGCGCTCGCGAGATGCCGGTCGGCCGCATCGAGCAGCTTCGCGCGCCGCGCATCGCCTGCCGGCAGCGCGCCGGCCAGCGAACGCTGGCACCACGCGCGGCTCAGGTTCAGCCCGTCCAGATGCGCGATCTTGCCGTCGCTGCGATCGCTGACGGTCGCCGGCTCGAACAGCGTCGCCGGTTCGCCGCGCAAGAGGTCGGGCAGGAAGCGCGCGAACCAGCCGTCGAATTCGGCGGCCGGCAGCACGCGCCGCATCAGCTCGGCTTCCATCAGCGCGGGCGACAGGAATTCGTCGCCCGACGGCTCCCACGCCTGGCATGCGACGTCGTTCAGGTGCCAGCGCTTCGCGGTATCGACGATCAGCGCGGCAAGCCCGTCGCGCTGCGTGTCGCGCGCGAAATCGAGCGCGAGCGCCAGCGCGAACGCGGTGTTGAAGTGCGTGCCGACGCGGAGCGGATAGGTGGCCTTCGGCAGGAAAGTCTCGAAGCGCGACACGAACAGGTCGGCCAGCGGCGCCATCGTCTTCGCCCAGCGCGCGGCCTGCGGCAGCGCGCCCTTCAGCGCGAGTCGCTCGAGCTGCGCGGCGAGCGCGAGCAGCCACGCCCAGCCGTACGGCCGCTCGAAGCCGCTGTTGTGCGGCCGCGCGAGATACGCACGCTCGCCGGCAACGTTCGCGTCGGTGAAATGCGCGTCGACGATCGCGACGATGCGCTCGGTCTCCGGCAATGCCGGGTAGCGTTCGAGCACGCGCAGCACGAGCCAGTAGCCATGCACGCACGAGTGCCAGTCGTAGCTGCCGTAGAAGATCGGATGCAGCGCGCGCGGCCCCTGCACGTCGTGCGGACCTTCGAGCGCATGCGTGAGCTTGTTCGGATATTCGCGGGTCAGGTGTGCGAGCGCGAGCGACGCGAATTTCGACGCGAGTTCGGGGGTGAGTCGGTCGGTCATGAGGATCTCGTCCATCGAGTCAGAAGCGGAATACGAACGCGTACATCAGCAGCGTGTTCACGGCCAGCAGCAGCACGGCCGTCGGCCACTGCGTCTTGATCACGCCGTTCTTGTCCTTCAGTTCGAGCAGCGCCGCGGGCACGATGTTGAAGTTCGCGGCCATCGGCGTCATCAGCGTACCGCAGAAGCCGCTCAGCATCCCGATCGCGCCCATGATCGCCGGATTGCCGTGGAACTGATGGACGATCAGCGGCAGGCCGATGCCGGCCGTCATCACCGGAAACGCGGCGAAGCCGTTGCCCATGATCATCGTGAACAGCGCCATGCCGACCGTGTAGGCCGCGACCACCGCGAACGGCGAATCGATCGGCACCCACGCCTTCACGAGCCCCGACACCACGCCGCCGACGCCCGCGACCGCGAACAGCGCGCCGAGCGCGGCGAGCATCTGCGGCAGGATCGCGGCCCAGCCGACCGCATCCATCGTATGGCGCGCTTCCTTCAGCGCATGCACGGGCGAATCGCGCAGCATCGCGAGCGCGACGCCGAACGCGACGATCGTGCCGAGCACGAGCGAGATCAGCGTCACGCTCTTCGGCTCGACGAACGGCACGAGTTTCAGCGCGAACGTGCCGATCAGCGTGACGACCGGAATCAGCAGCGCGGGCAGGAACAGCCGGTTGCCGAACCGTTGGGCGAGCGTCTCGCGCCGCACGGCCGCCGCTTCGCCGGCCTCGTCGGACTGGCCGCGGCCGAGCTTGCCCGAACCGGCGATCAGCGCGAGCGCGATCGCGAGGCAACCCATGACGAAATGCGGCAGCAGCGCGCCGAACAGGAACGTGACCGCGTAGATGGCCCAGAACGCGAAATTGACGACGCGCCGCGGGTTCGTGCGGTCCGTCAGGTTGAAGTACGCGAACGCGGCGAACATCAGCCCCGCGAGCGTGTACAGCGATTCGAGGCCGATCATCGCGCGCCCTCCTGCGTCACCAGGCCGAAGCCGCGCGCGAGCCGGCGGTCGAGCAGCGCGAGGCGCGTGCAGTGGATCAGCAGCGCGGCGATCGCGGTCGGGATCGCCCACACCGACAGGTGCAGCGGCTCGATGGAGATGCCGTTCTGTTCGAGAAAGCCCTTGATCAGCAGGATCGACTGGATCGCGATGAAGATGTCCTCGCCGAAGAACACGGCGACGTTGTCGGCGCCCGACGCATGCGCGCGGATCTGCTGGCGCACCGACTCGGGCAGCTCGCCGTGCCGGCCGACCGCGGCGGCCTCGGCCATCGGCGCGATCAGCGGCCGCACCATCTGCGCGTGGCCGCCGAGCGACGTGAGACCGAGTGCGGCCGTCGCCTGGCGCAGCACGAAGTACAGCATCAGCACGCGGCCCGTGGTGGCCGCCTGCACACGCGAGATCATTCGCCTCGCCTGCTCCTTGAGCCCGTTGCGCTCGAGCAGCGCGATCACCGGCAGCGTGAGCCAGATCAGCCCCATGTAGCGGTTCTCGGTGAACGCCTTGCCGAACGCGCTGACGATGTCGACGAGATTCAGCCCGCCAGCCAGCCCCGTCGCGAGCCCCGCGATCGTGACCACCAGCAGCGCATTGAAGCGCAGCGCGAAGCCGATCACGACGATCGGCACCCCAATCAGCACCAGCATTTCCCCTCCTCGTGTCTGGGCGCGCGGCACGTCGGCCACGCACTGCCGGCCCGGTTTGCATCGGGCTCGGACGGCGAAATCTAGCACGAGACTTTATCGATAAAAAGTCGACGATTCGCCGGTTCGGGTAAACGTTGAAGCCCGCTGGATACCGTGCACGCGCCGTGTGTCGGTCGCATTTCATCGGACGAATCGGGCCGGCCCGCGTGCGTGGCGCGGCCCCGACCTGCCGACTACACTGAAAAGCATCGGCAACGTACGGGAGAGCCGCCATGATTGACGTATTCCAGACCATCGGCAGCCGCGCGTTCTCCGCTCATCTGGCGAAGGACGGGATGGTGACGCTGATGGAGCAACGCCAGGAGGTCGACCGCGTGACGCTCGCGACCGCTTATGCCGCGCTCGTCGAGGAAGCCGAACAGGAAGGCGACCTGCTCGACGCGACGGTCGAAGGGATGATGCGCGCGCTGATCCAGGGCTACGCGCGCAGCCATTGACGGCGCGGCGCGGCGGCGCGTCCGCCGTGCGGCATGGTGCCCGGTGCAGCCCGCTACGCGGCCGGCGTGCCCGCGCCCACGCCGAACCACCGGCCCTCGCGCAGTTGCCGGTAATCGGCCTGCGTGAAGATCCTCAGCAAGTTCGCCACCGCGCCGTTGCTGGCGCGATCGCGTTCCGTCATGAAGGCTTCGACCGCATCGTGGCCGGCAAACAGGATCGTGCTGAAATAACGCTCGCGCTCCGCGTCGGGCAGGTTCGTCGCGCTCAACTGGTACGGATGGTGAAGCGCCGCGAACAGGAAGTAATAGCGCTCGGCATCGTCGCGCAGCACGCGCACCACATCGGGTTCGACCGGAAAATCGCGGTAGAACGACGCGTGCCCGCTCTCGATGTAGATCCGGTACAGCAAACGGCCGTCCTGCTCGATCACGATCGGCGCGTACGGGTCGCGGCTGGCGAGTACGGTATCGGGCGCGGTCATCCGGTTCTCCCCTTTCTTTTTTGTCGATGCCGGCACGGTAACATGCGGACTTTTGCGGCCTGTCCGGACAGCATCGGCTGGCCCGCTTGCAGGCAATGCGGCCCGGTCATAGAGGAAACGCACTGAAACGGCATCATGCGCACATTTTTCGATTGCCGCCGCCCGCGCTGCATGACAGCATTCGGGCGTCGTCAACCGAAAAGAATGCCGCGCCGTCCGGCCGCCGATGCCGCCCGGCCGCGCCGAACAGGCAGCCCCCTCCATGAACCCGGCCCAGCTCCAACAACACTACGAACCGACCGGAGAATTCCGCTTGTGAACATCGGCATCGTCAACGACCTCCCGCTTGCCGTCGAGGCGATGCGCCGCGCGATCGCGCGACGGCCCGAGCACCGCGTGCTGTGGGTCGCGACCGACGGCGCGCAGGCCGTCGAACTGTGCGCCGCGCAGCCGCCCGACATCGTGCTGATGGATCTGATCATGCCGAAATTCGACGGGATCGAAGCGACGCGGCGGATCATGCGTTCCGAACGACCGTGCGCGATCCTGATCGTGACGAGCTGCATCGGCGCGAACGCGTGGCGCGTGTTCGAGGCGATGGGCGCCGGTGCGCTCGACGCGGTCGACACGCCGCGGCTCGGCGACGGCGCCGCCGGCGACACGACGAAACTCCTGCTCGCAAAGATCGACCAGATCGGCCGCCTGCTCGACGCGCCGGGCGGCACGCGCGTCGCCGGCGCGGCCGCGCGCGGCGGCGGCCCGCTGATCGCGATCGGCGCATCGGCCGGCGGCCCCGGCGCGCTCGCGTCGATCCTCGGCAGCCTGCCGGCCGATTTCAATGCGCCGATCGTGATCGTGCAGCACGTCGATCGCGCGTTCGCCGAAGGCATGGCGCAATGGCTCGACGGCCAGACCCGGATCGCCGTGCGCGTCGCGCGCGAAGGCGACCGTCCGCAGCCGGGCGTCGCGCTGCTCGCCGCGACCGACGATCACCTGCGCATCACGCGCGCCGGCACGCTCGAATACACGCGGGAACCGGCCGCCACGCCGTATCGTCCGTCGGTCGACGTGTTCTTCAACAGCCTGACCGAGCACTGGCCCGGCCGCGTGATCGGCGTCCTGCTCACGGGGATGGGGCGCGACGGCGCGATCGGCCTGAAGGCGCTGCGGATGAAGGGCTACCATACGATCGCGCAGGACGAGGCGACCAGCGCCGTGTACGGGATGCCGAAGGCGGCCGCGACGCTCGGCGCGGCACGCGCGATCCTGCCGCTCGGGCGCATCGCGGGCGAGCTGGCGGCGCTCGCACGGATCTGAGCCCGACGATGACCGCGCGCGACACCCATGCCTGCCCCTGCGACAACCGCAACGCCCCGCCTCGACCATGACGATTGACCTGACTCGCCCGCCAGGCAGCCCGACCGCGTCGCCCGCCGACACGCCGGCGATGGTGTTGCTGGTCGACGACCAGACGATCGTCGCGGAAGCCGTGCGGCGCGCGCTCGTCGACGAGGAAGGCATCGACTTCCACTACTGCCCGCGCTCGGACGACGCGATGGCCACCGCGATCGAGACGCGCCCGACCGTGATCCTGCAGGATCTCGTGATGCCGGGCATCGACGGGTTGAGCCTCGTGCGGGCGTACCGCGCGAATCCGGCGACGCGCGACGTGCCGATCATCGTGCTGTCGACGCAGGAAGAACCGGTGATCAAGAGCGCCGCGTTCGCGTCCGGCGCGAACGACTATCTGGTCAAGCTGCCCGACCGCATCGAGCTCATCGCGCGTATCCGCTACCACTCGCGCTCGTACATGAACCTGCTGCAGCGCGACGAAGCCTATCGCGCGCTGCGGCAGTCGCAACAGCAACTGCTCGAAGCCAATCTCGAACTGCGGCGCCTCACGCACTCCGACGGCCTGACCGGGCTGTCGAACCGGCGCTATCTCGACGAATACCTGGCCGCCGAGTGGCGGCGCGGCACGCGCGAGCGCAGCGAGCTGTCGCTGCTGATGATCGACGTCGACAACTTCAAGCTGTACAACGACACGTACGGGCACGTGTCGGGCGACAGCGTGCTCAAGCAGATCGCATCGACGATCGAACGCTGCCTCGGGCAGTCGGGCGATCTCGCCGCACGCTTCGGCGGCGAGGAATTCGCGGTCGTGATGCCGGCCACGTCGCCGGGCGCCGCGCGGCTGCTCGGCGAGAAGATCCGGCTCGCGGTCGAGGCGCTGCGACTGCGGCACGCGCATTCGTCGACGGGCAACCACACCGTGACGATCAGCATCGGCGGCGCGAGCATCGTGCCCGCGCCCGGCCTGCCGACGACCGTCCTGATCGAGGCGGCCGACCGCGCGCTCTATCGCGCGAAGCACGCAGGCAAGAACCGGGTCGAGATCGATCCGTCGTCGCCGCCGCCGGGCACCGGCGGGTTCGACGCGCGCTAGCGGGTACCACCAGCGAGCGCGCTGCGCTCAGGCTGCGCCGAGCCGGCGCGCGTAGTCGTTCGCGTCCAGCGGCCGGCTGAACAGATAGCCCTGCTGCATGTCGCAGCCGATCTGCTGCAGGAACCACGACTGCGCCTGCGTCTCGACGCCTTCGGCCGTGACCTTCATCCCGAGCGAATGCGCCATCGCGACGACCGCCTGCGTGATCGCGACCGAGTCGTGATGATCGGGCACGCCCGACACGAACGAGCGGTCGACCTTCAGGTTGTGCAGCGGAAAGCGCTTCAGGTACGCGAGCGACGAATAGCCGGTGCCGAAATCGTCGACCGAGATCCGCACGTTCATGTCCGTGAGCGCTTCGAGCATCGGCAGCACGGTATCCGTGTCGTTCATCAGCACGCCTTCGGTGATCTCCAGTTCGAGCGCGGACGGGTCGAGCCGCGTTTGCGCGAGACAGCGGGCGACCGATTCGACGAGCCCTTCGTGAAACTGCCGCGGCGACAGGTTGACGGCCAGCATCAGGTCCGGCGCGATCGTGCGGCGCCACTCGGCCGCCTGCCGGCACGCGGTTTCGAGCACCCACTGGCCGATCGCGACGATCAGCCCCGTGTCTTCCGCGACCGGAATGAATTCCGCCGGCGACATCGGCCCGAGCTCGGGGCTCGTCCAGCGCAGCAGCGCCTCGGCGCCGACCGTGCGGCCGCTGCGCGCATCGACGACGGGCTGATACGCGAGCCGCAGCATGTCCGACGCGAGCGCGCGCCGCAGCGACTGCTCGATCGCGAAGCGGCGCTGCAGCCGCAGGTTGAGCTGCGCGGTGAAGAACGTGAAGTGATTGCGGCCGCGCTGCTTCGCGTCGTACATCGCCGAATCGGCGTTGCGCATCAGCGTCACGGCATCGTCGCCGTCGCGCGGCGCGACGCTGATGCCGATCGATACGCCGAGCCAGTATTCGTTGTTCGCGATCGCGAACGGCTTCGCGATCGCTTCGATGACCTCGCGCGCGAGCACCGCGAGACGGTCGGGATCGTCGCAGTCGTCGACGAGGATCACGAACTCGTCGCCGCCGACGCGCGTGAGCGCGTAGCGGCCGTCCGCACAGGCCGCGAGCCGCGCCGCGACGCTGCGCAGCAGCGCATCGCCCGCGTCGTGGCCGGCCGTGTCGTTGACCTTCTTGAAGCCGACCAGATCGATGAACAGGATCGCGACGCGCGCGGGCCCGGCCGCCGCGTCGTGCACGCCGAACAGCTCGCGCATGCGGTCGCCGAGCCAGCGGCGGTTGTAGAGGCCCGTCAGCGCGTCGCGGGTCGCAAGATAGCGCAACTGCTGCTGCGCTTCGCGCACGGGGCCGATGTCGTTGAACGACACGAGCACCGAGTCGGCCTGCGTCTCGCCCGGCCTCACGATCGGCACCGCGTTGCCGCGCACCCAGATGATGTCGCCGTCCGCGAGGCCGAAGCCGACCGTGTAGTCGAGCATCGGCGTGGCCGTCTCGAGCGCGCGCAGGCTCGGCCAGTCGCGCGGCGCGATCGGCGTGCCGTCCTCGCGCAGCTTGCGCAGGATCACCGTCGACAGCCGGCGGCCGACGAGCTCGCCCTTCACGCGCATCATCCGGTTCGCGCTCGGATTGCTCGCGATCACGACGCCCTCGCGCGATATGACGAGGATGCCCTCGCTCAGGCTGTTGACGACGAGCCGATGATGTTCCTCGCTGCGCGCGAGTTGCCGCGCGATCCGGTCCTGGTGCACCGCGAGGCCGACGCTGTTGCCGATATCGCGCAACAGTGCGGTTTCCTCGCCGCTCGGGCGGCACGGCCGGTGGTGATAGACGGCGAACGCGCCGAGCACGATGCCCGCCTCGTCGAGGAACGGCACCGACCAGCACGCGCGCAAGCCCAGCGGCAACGCGATGGCGCGGTAGTCGGCCCACAGCGGATCGGTTTCGATGTCCTCGACGGCGATCATCCGGCGCTCGTACATCGCGGTGCCGCACGAGCCGGCCGCGGGGCCGATCGTCGCGCCGTCGATCGCCGCGCTGTACTGCGCGGGCAGCGACGGCGCCGCGCCGACGCGCACGTGCACGCCGTCCGGATCGAGCAGCAGGATCGTGCACGACGCGCCGTCGCCGAGCAAAGCCTCGGCACGCCGGCAAACTTCGACCAACAGTTCCGGCAGCGGCGTGTTGCGCGTGATCAGCCTCAGCACGCTCTGCTCGGATGCGAGCACTTCCGCGGCGAGCCCGAGGCTGTAGCGAGAACTTTGCGGTTCGGTATTCAAGCTGAATCCTGCCGTCTGTCCGACCGGGTCTGATGCGCCCGATTCGTTATCGATATTTCGTGCCTGTCCCGCCCCGGGTTTACGCCGATGCCCGGTGCGCCCCGTTTGCGCGCCGTGCCAGGGTGCGTCGAAATGTATTTAACACCAATCCGTGACGATCGGATACCTGCTTCCATCAGGGGATACGCTCGGTTGCCGCGCGGCTCGCGGGCGGCGGCCGGTGCGATGACACGTTGCTGCGCTGCACGACGGTGCGGGCGCGCCGCCCGTCAGTCCTTCCGGATGTGCTCGGCCAGGAAATCGATCAGCAGGCGCACGCGCGGCAGCAACCCGCGCCGCGACGGAAACACCGCGTGCACCACCCCGCCCTTCGGCGCCCAGCCGGGCAGCACGTCGACCAGCGTGCCGTTGCGCAGGTCGTCCTCGACGACCATGCACGGCAGTTGCACGATGCCGACGCCATGAATCGCCGCGTCGCGCAGCGCGTGCATGTCGTCGGTCACGAAGCGCGGGTGGTGACGCAACTGCGCATGCTCGCCGTTCGGCCCGACCAGCTGCCACACGTGATGCCGCGCCGGGCCCCAGTCGAGGCTCGGCGCGCCGATCAGCTCGGCCGGGTCCGACGGCGCGGTGCGCCCGGCCAGCCACTGCGGCGCGGCCACCAGCCGCTGCGGGCTGTCGGCGAGCACGCGCATCACGAGATCGCTGTCCTCCAGCGGCGGGAAGCGCACGCGCAGCGCCAGGTCGAATCCTTCGCTCAACAGGTCGACGCGGCGATTCGTCGCCTCGAGGTGCACGTGCACCAGCGGATGAATCGCCATGAAACGGGCAACGAGTTCGCTCACGCGGTATTCGAGCAACGCGGTCGGGCAGCTCACGCGCACGATGCCGCGCGGCTCGGCGTGGCGGCGCTCGATCACCTCGCGCGCGGCGTCGGCCTCGACCAGCACGGCGAGACAGCGCTCGTAGAATTCGCGCCCGGTTTCCGTGACCGTGAAATGGCGCGTCGTGCGCTGCAACAGCCGCACGTCGTACCGCGCTTCCAGCGCCGCGATGCGCCGGCTCAGCGTCGATTTCGGCACGTCCAGCGCGCGCCCGGCCTGCGTGAACCCGCCGTGTTCGACCACCTTCACGAAATAGTAGAGGTCGTTCAGGTCATCCATGATTGTTCCACCCATAGAACACTGACGGCATTTTAAGGGACTGGAACGCCGGTTGTTGCACGCATAGCATCCTGTCTCGACGTGTCCCTTCACATTCCTGCACTCTCTGGAGGCAACCATGGCAAGCGAACCGATTCGCGACCCCGCGAACGACCACCTGCTCACCCCGCAGAACGCCGCGTTCATCGTCATCGATTACCAGCCGGTCCAGGTGAACTCCATCGCGTCAATGGATCGCCAGCTGCTGGTCAACAACATCGTCGGCGCATCGAAGGCGGCGGTTGCGTACGACCTCCCGATCATCCACTCGACCGTCAACGTGAAGACGGGGCTGAACAAGCCGCCGATCCCGCCGCTGCGCGCGGCGCTCGAAGGCTATCCGACCTACGACCGCACGAGCATCAACTCGTGGGAAGACGTCGAGTTCCGCCAGGCCGTCGAGGCGACCGGCCGCAAGAAACTGATCATGACCGCGCTGTGGACCGAAGCGTGCCTGACGTTCCCGGCGCTCGACGCGCTGAAGGCCGGCTACGAGGTGTACGTGGTCGTCGATGCGGTCGGCGGCACGTCGCTCGCCGCGCACGAAGCCGCGCTGCGCCGCATCGAGCAGGCCGGCGGCCGGATGATCAGCGTCGCGCAGCTGTTCTGCGAATTGCAGCGCGACTGGGCGCGCAGCGCCACCGTGCCCGCGTTCGTGAACCTGTTCATCGAAACCGGCGGCACGGCCGGCATCCAGTTCTCGTACGACAAGAGCTGATCGGCCCGGCGCGCGCGGCGGCCGGTGCCGTCGTCCGGCCGGTATCGCGCGCCCTCGCCCCGCTCGCTGGCTCCGGTGCGACCGGCGCGCGAGCCACGCATCGCGGCCTCCCGGGCCGCGTTTTCGTATCCGTGATTCAATGTCGATCGAACCGGCGTCGCGCCATCCGGCGGCACGGCGATGTGAACCCTCATCGAACGACCTTCACTAGATCACCATGACGAACCCTGCCGAAATCAAGGCGCTCGTTTTCGATGTCTTCGGAACGATCGTCGACTGGAGAAGCGGTGTCGCACGCGGCGCCGCCGCATTCCTGGCGCGCCACGCGCCGACGCTCGACCCGTTCGCGTTCGCCGATGCGTGGCGCGCCGACTATTCGCCGTCGATGGAAGAAATCCGCAGTGGACGCCGCCGCTACGTGCGGCTCGACGTGCTGCATCGCGAGAACCTGGTCCGCACGCTCGATCGTTTCGGGATCGACGACGTGCCCGATGCCGACATCGACGCGCTCAATCTCGCGTGGCACCGGCTCGATCCGTGGCCCGATGCCGTCGCCGGGCTGCGCCGGCTGAAGCAGCGCTACATCATCGCGCCGCTGTCGAACGGCAACATCCGGCTGATGGTCGACGTCGCGAAACACGGCGGGCTGCCGTGGGACGCGATTCTCGGCGCCGAGGTTGCGCGCGCGTACAAGCCGTCGCCGGCCGTCTATACCGAAGCGGTCGAGATTCTCGGCCTCGCGCCGGCCGAGCTGTGCCTGGTGGCCGCGCACAACGGCGATCTTGCGGCCGCGCGCCGGCTCGGGCTGTCGACCGCGTTCGTGCTGCGGCCGACCGAGCACGGGCCCGGCCAGACGACCGACCTGCAAGCCGACGATGCGTGGGATTTCGACGTCAGGGACCTGAACGAACTCGCGGATCGGCTCGAGTGCCCGGGTTGAATGCCGGCGGCGCGGCCTGCCCCCGCGCCGCGATCGCGAGGCGCCGCGCCGCCGTTACTTCACGACCGCCCGCCATGCGCTCCGCGCATAGACGAGCAGCAACGGCAGCAGCGCCAGCGCAAACAGCATGCACAGCGCGAGCACCCACACCGGCCATTGCTGCGGATTCCCGTGCGCCCAGTAACGGTACGGCACGCTCAGGAATGCGATTTCCATCAGCAGCGCGCCGAGCGGCACGAGCCCGTTCAGCACCGCCGCCATGCCGAAGCGGGCGGCGGCGTCGATCTTCTTTCCGGCCCCGTACGCCGCGATCAGGTAGACGAAATACCCGATGATCGCGACCATCACCGTGCCGCCGGCCAGCAGCCCGATACTGCGCACGCTGCGTTCATGCAGCTGATGCGCCCCTTGCGGCAACACGACATCGATCTTCTCGCCGATTTCGGGCGCGGCGCCCGAGCGGATGTTGCCCGGCAGCACGATACGCTCGCCATCCGGCATCACGGCTTCCAGGATCGACGTGTACTTGATGCACCGGTACGAAGAAGTTCGCCCCGAGCTGTCGCGACGCTCGCAGGTGTCCCACTCGGACTGGTAGGACACGACGGTCGCTTCGTATTTCGGCGACACCGCCAGTGTGTAGAGCTCGTCGCCGATCCAGTACGCGAACGGGAACAACAGCGACACCAGGCAAAAACACACGAGCCACCAGAACGCGACCGCGCCGCCGGAGCCGCGCTTGCCGCCCGTCTGTCGGCGCACCATCCGCGACGCGAGCCAGTAAGCGACCACGCCGAATACGACCACGCACACCACGAAAACCTTGCCCGCCTGCGTCAAAGCCATCTGCCGTTCCCCCGCTAGCCGGTCGAATCGCCGCCGGCTGTTTCGTCATCCAGATCGATCATCGCGTCGCCGTCACGCCCCGGCCGTCGACCGCTATCCCTGCTCGCCGACGAATCGCAGCGTGCCCGATTCCCCCGACAGCAACGCGCGATTCGCGTCCGCCGCCGCGCGCAGGTAATCCCACAGCGCGGTCACGCGCCGCAGCTTGCGCAGATCCTCGCGGCACGTCAGCCAGAAACACCGCGTGACGACCACGTCGTTCGGCAGCACGGGCACCAGCGCCGGCTGCGTGGCCGCCATGAAGCACGGCAGGATCGCCAGGCCGCCGCCCTGCAGCGCCGCGAAAACCTGCGCGATCACGCTGGTGGTGCGCAAGCCCGCCGTCGCGCCGGGCACCGCGCGGTCCAGGTACAGCAGCTCGTTGCTGAACGCGAGATCGTCGACGTAGCTGATGAACGCGTGCTGTGCGAGATCGTCCGTGCAGGTAATCGGCGCATGGTTGGCGAGATAGTCGCGCGTCGCATAGAGCCGCAACTGGTAGTCGCACAGCTTCGTCACCACGTAAGGCCCGCGCTCGGGCCGCTCGAGCGTGATCGCGAGATCGGCCTCGCGCTTCGGCAGGTTGACGAAATGCGGCACCGGCAGCAGGTCGACCGTCACGTGCGGATGCGCGGCGCGGAACCGCGCGAGCTGCGGCGCGAGGAAAAAGCAGCCGAACCCTTCGGTCGACCCGATCCGCACGTGGCCCGACAGCGCCTCGCCGGTGTTCGCGACCTGGTCGCACGCGGACTGCACGGTCGTCTCCATCGCGTCCGCATACGCGACGAGCCGCTGCCCTTCGGCCGTCAGCGTGAAGCCGCCTGAGCGCGACTTGTCGAACAGCAGCGTGCCCATCGCGGCCTCGAGCGCGCGGATGCGCCGCGCGACGGTCGTGTAGTCGACGCCGAGCCGCTTCGCGGCGCCGCTCGCGCGCTGCGTGCGCGCGACTTCGAGGAAAAAGCGCAGGTCGTCCCAGTTCAGGTTGCCGGAAACCGGCTGGGTGGCATGTCGCATCGGCGAGGGAAAAAAGGGCGGGAATCTCCTGGCCGGCCGTCGATGTGCATAAATGCACATCCAACCGGTTTCTTTATCGGTACATCATGAATCTGCGCATAACTATACTCGACCGTGACCTGCGGACCATGAGCCGCGGGCAATAAAACCGGAGACACCATGCAGACCCGATCCACCCTCGATGAGCATGCGACAGTCGCGACGCCGGCACCGGCCCGCACCGCGAAGCACTACCTGCTGGCCGGCTGGGCCAGCATGGCCGGCACGACGATCGAGTGGTACGACTTCTTCCTGTACGGCACGGCCGCCGCGCTCGTGTTCAACCGCATCTTCTTCCCGTCGCTGGACCCGGTGGTCGGTACGCTCGCCGCGTTCGGCACGTTCGCGGTCGGCTTCATCGGGCGGCCGATGGGCGGCATCGTGTTCGGCCACTTCGGCGACCGCATCGGCCGCAAGTCGATGCTGATGATCACGCTGCTGCTGATGGGCGTGCCGAGCATGATCATCGGGCTGATCCCGTCGTACGACAGCATCGGCTACTGGGCCGCCGCGCTCTTGATCGCGATGCGCTTCCTGCAGGGGATGGCCGTCGGCGGCGAATGGGGCGGCGCGGTGCTGATGGCCGTCGAGCACGCGCCGAAGGGCCGCAAGGGGCTGTTCGGCAGCCTGCCGCAGACGGGCGTCGGGCTCGGGCTGATCCTGTCGTCGGTGGCGATGGCCGCGGTGGCCGCGCTGCCGGAAGCCGACATGCTGTCGTGGGGCTGGCGCGTGCCGTTCCTCGCGAGCATCGCGCTCGTCGGCCTCGGCTGGTTCATCCGCGCGAAGGTGCCGGAATCGCCCGACTTCGAGAAGATGCAGCGCCAGGGCAAGGCCGAGAAATCGCCGGTGACGGCCGCGCTGCGTCGCCATCCGCGCGAAGTGCTGACGATCGTCGGCGCGCGCGCCGCCGAGAACACCTGGTTCTACATGGTCGTCACGTTCGCGCTCGCTTACGCGACGCAGCAGCTGCATCTGCCGAAGGCCGAGATGCTGCACGCGATCACGGCCGGCGCGGCGCTGTCGCTCGTCACGATGCCGCTGTGCGGGCACCTCAGCGACCGCATCGGCCAGCGCCGGATGTTCGCGATCGGCCTCGTGCTGATGTGCGCGTTCGCCGCGCCGTTCTTCATGATGCTCGGCACGCAGCAGACGTCGTACGCATGGTGGGCGATCGTGCTCGGCCTCGGAGTCGTGTTTCCGATCCTCTATGCGCCGGAATCGCTGCTGTTCGCGCAGCAGTTTCCCGCGGAAATCCGCTACAGCGGCATCTCGTTGTCGGTGCAGCTGGCCGGCGTGATCGGCGGCGGCTTCGCGCCGATGATCGCGACGTCGCTGCTCAAGGCCGGCGGCGGCCAGCCGCACTATGTGATCGCGTACCTCGTCGGCTTCGGCGTGTTCGCGCTCGTGTGTACCGCGTTGATGCGTCCGGCGCGGGCCTGAGCACGCCGGCCGGCATTCGATCGAATTCAGTTCGCCCTGCCGCCCGCCGCGCCTGCACGCGCGGCGGACGCAGCCCCCCTTTGTCATCGTCACACCGTTTCCCGGAGAGAATTCCATGAACGCCGCAGTTCCCCAGACCACCCTCGCCCTGCCCACCGCCAAGCTGCTGATCGACGGCGCGTTCGTCGATTCGCAAAGCGCCGAATGGGGCGACATCGTCAACCCCGCGACGCAGGAAGTCATCGGCCGCGTGCCGTATGCGACGCTCGACGAGGTCGATGCCGCGATCGCGTCCGCGCAGCGCGCGTTCCAGACCTGGAAGACGACGCCGATCGGCGCGCGGCTGCGCATCATGCTGAAGTTCCAGGATCTCGTGCGCCGCAATCTCGAACGGATCGCGCACACGCTGACGGCCGAGCAAGGCAAGACGCTGCCCGATGCGCAGGGCGACATCTTCCGCGGCCTCGAAGTGGTCGAGCACGCGTGCTCGATCGGCACGCTGCAGCAAGGCGAATTCGCGGAGAACGTCGCGGGCGGCGTCGACACCTACACGCTGCGCCAGCCCATCGGCGTCTGCGCGGGCATCACGCCGTTCAATTTCCCCGGGATGATTCCGCTGTGGATGTTCCCGATGGCGATCGTCTGCGGCAACACGTTCGTGCTGAAGCCGTCGGAGCAGGACCCGCTGTCGACGATGCAGCTCGTCGAACTCGCGATCGAGGCCGGCGTGCCGCAAGGCGTGCTGAACGTCGTGCACGGCGGCAAGACGGTGGTCGACCGCCTGTGCACGCATCCGGACATCAAGGCGATCTCGTTCGTCGGCTCGACGCGCGTCGGCACGCACGTGTACAACCTCGGCAGCCAGCACGGCAAGCGTGTGCAGTCGATGATGGGCGCGAAGAACCATGCGGTCGTGCTGCCCGACGCGCACCGTGAACAGTCGATCAACGCGCTGGTCGGCGCGGGCTTCGGCGCGGCCGGCCAGCGCTGCATGGCGACGTCGGTCGTCGTGCTGGTCGGCAAGGCGCGCGACTGGCTGCCCGATCTCGTCGAAAAGGCGAAGGTGCTGAAGGTCAACGCGGGCGCGGAAGCCGGCACCGACGTCGGCCCGGTCGTGTCGAAGGCGGCGAAGGAACGCATCCTGTCGCTGATCGACGCCGGCGTGAAGGAAGGCGCGACGCTGCTGCTCGACGGCCGCGACGTGAAGGTGCCCGGCTACGAGCACGGCAATTTCGTCGGCCCGACGATCTTCTCGGGCGTGACGGCCGACATGTCGATCTACACGGAAGAAATCTTCGGGCCGGTGGTGGTCGTGATGGAAGCCGACACGCTCGACGACGCGATCGCGCTCGTCAACCGCAACCCGATGGGCAACGGCGTGGGCCTGTTCACGCAGAGCGGCGCGGCGGCGCGCAAGTTCCAGAGCGAGATCGACATCGGCCAGGTCGGCATCAACATCCCGATTCCGGTGCCGGTGCCCTACTTCAGCTTCACCGGCTCGCGCGGCTCGAAGCTCGGCGATCTCGGCCCGTACGGCAAGCAGGTCGTGCAGTTCTACACGCAGACCAAGACGGTCACCGCGCGCTGGTTCGACGACGACGCGACGGCCGGCGGCGTGAACACGACGATCGCGCTGCGCTGATGCGACGCATGGGGAGCCTCGACATGGAAATCGCCTTCATCGGACTCGGCAACATGGGCGGCCCCATGGCCGCCAACCTGCTCAAGGCCGGCCACGCGCTGACGGTGTTCGACCTCGACGCGCACGCGGTCGACGCGGCGGTGCGCGCCGGCGCGACGGCGGCCGGCTCGCCGCGCGACGCGGCCGCGCGCGGCGCGGTCGTGATCACGATGCTGCCGGCCGCGCAGCACGTGCGCGCCGTCTACCTCGGCGACGACGGCGTGCTGGCCGGCGCGCGCGCCGGCGCGACGCTGATCGACTGCAGCACGATCGATCCCGGCACCGTGCGCGCGGTGGCCGACGCCGCCGCGCAGCGCGACTTTCCGCTCGCCGACGCGCCGGTGTCGGGCGGCACCGGCGGCGCGCAGGCCGGCACGCTGACCTTCATGGTCGGCGCGGACGGTGCGCTGTTCGAGCGCATCCGCCCGGTGCTGCTCGACATGGGCAAGAACGTCGTGCACTGCGGCGGCACCGGCACCGGCCAGATCGCGAAGATCTGCAACAACCTGCTGCTCGGCATCTCGATGATGGGCGTATCAGAAGCGATGGCGCTCGGCGCCGCGCTCGGCATCGAGCCGGCCGTGCTGGCCGGCATCATCAACACGTCGACCGGCCGCTGCTGGAGTTCGGACGCGTACAACCCGTATCCGGGCGTCAGCGACACGGCGCCGGCCGCGCGCGGCTATGCGGGCGGCTTCGCGGCGAACCTGATGCTGAAGGATCTTGGCCTCGCGACCGAAGCCGCGCGCAGCGCGCATCAGCCGGTCTGGATGGGCGCGCTCGCGCAGCAGCTGTATCAGTCGATGAGCCAGCAGGGGCTCGGCACGCTCGACTTCTCCGCGTGCGTGAAGCTGTACGAGGCGCAGCCGGCCTGACCCGCCCGGCCGACGCCGGACGTGCGCCGACCCGCGATGTGCGTGAACGGCATCGCGGGTCGGTCTGCATGCGGGAGAAGGAAAACGCGTGCGGCGTGTCCGGCGCAACAATCGCGCCGCCGCTCGGTCAACCGCGCGGGTTCGACGCCGTCTCGAAGGTCGGATGGCACTCGAACGCGAGTTCGGAACGTGCGTCGATGCGGCGGCCGCCGGTCAGCGATTCCTGCTTCACGCTCGCGCGCATCCCGCGCTGCGTGCAGTAGTTGGTGGCTTCGCTGACGGCCTTCTCGTGGGCGTCGGCCCACGTCGTCGATACGCCGACCGTGCGCGTCGTCACGGTGTACACGTTCGGGTTCGACGTCGCGGTCACGTCGGAAGCAGTCGAACACGCGGCAAGCAAGCATGCAGCAGCCGCAATGGTCAACCATCGCAAGGTTCGGAAAGAGACTGGAATGGACATGGAGGGCAGGCGCACGCCGGTCGACGTGCATTGAGCAACATAGGCGACAGTATGCCTGCCCGATCGCCGGAGATCATGCCCCTTTCGGTGAACACATTGTTTCGAATGGTTAAACGATGGCCGAATCAGGCAAGATTTACAGCCATCGTCGGCCATCGTTTTCGTCCGGCAGGTCATTTCGCCCGGCGCGCCCGCCGGCCGGGGCGCTCACGCCGGCGTGACGGTCAATGCGCACCCGCCTGCCGGATGCTCGCGGACGCTTCCGCGAGGTTTCGCCACGCCGGCTGCCCCGGCGCGTAGCGCGCGCGGATGTAGGCGGCAAGCTCGGCCATCTGGCGATCGTCGAACGCATCGCCGAAGCCCGGCATGTAGCCGAGCCCGTGGGTGGCCGGCTGGTCGATCCCGTGATGCAGCACGCGCAGCAGGTTGTCCGGCGCCGCCTGGCTGACGCTCGTGTTGAGCCCCATCAGCGGACGCACGCCGAAATGCCCGACGCCGCCCGATTCCGCATGACAGACCGCGCACGCCGCGTCGAATGCGCGGCGGCCGTTCTCGAGGCCGAGCGTCGCGATGGTTTCCGCGCCGCGCGTGTGGCGAGTGGCCGCATCCGCGGCGACGGCCGCATCGACGGGCGGCGACAGCGACGCCAGATAATGCGCGATCGCCTGCACGTCGGACTCGGGCAGCGCCGCGAGCCCCGCGACGACGGGCGCCATCGGCCCGGCCGCGACGCCGTGCTGGGCCGAGAACCCCGTGCGCAGATAGTCGAACAGCGCACCTTCGGTCCACGGCACGGGCGACTCCGGCGACGCGACGAGCGGCGGCGCGACCCAGCCTTCCGCTTCGCCGCCCGACAGGTAGGCGCGGCCGCCCTTCTCCGCACCGAGCGCGTTGCGCGGCGTGTGGCATGCGCCGCAGTGCCCGGCGCCGTCGACCAGATACTTGCCGCGATTCCACGTCGCCGAGCGCGCCGGGTCCGGCGCAAACGGCCGCGCGTCGTGATACAGCCCGTTCCAGCCGGCCACGAGACGCCGCTGGTCGAGCGGGAACGGCAGCTTCGTCTTCGGCGGCTCGTGCTTCACCGGCGGCTGCGACATCAGGTACGCATAGAGCGCGAGCAGGTCGGGCTCGCTCAGCTTCGCGAATGCGGTGTACGGGAACGCCGGATACAGGTGCGAGCCGTCGCGCGAGATGCCTTCGCGCATCGCGCGGGCGAACGCCGGATACGACCACGTGCCGATGCCGGTTTCCGGATCGGGCGTGAGGTTCGTCGTGTAGATCGTGCCGAACGGCGTATCGAGCGCGAGCCCGCCCGCGTTGGTCGCGCCGCCGGGCGCCGTATGGCACACCGCGCAATCGCCGGCGAGCGCGACCTGGCGGCCGCGTTCGAGCGTCGCCGCGCTCCATATCGCGCCGTCCGCGCCGCCGGGCGCAACAGGCGCGATCGGCGCAGGGCCCGGCAGGATCGCGCACGCCAGCCCGATGATCCCGCCGACCACACCGCCCGCGCCGCCGCCGCCGGCCAGCCAGCGGCGCCAGCGCGATGCGCGGCGCTGGGCCGCCCGCGGCCCGTCGCCGGCATCGGCCGGCACCGGTTGCGCGAGCGCGGCGCGAATGTGCGCGGCATCGAACGGCGGTGCGCGAAAACGCACGCCCGTCGCGTCGTACAGCGCGTTGGCGATCGCGGCCGCGGCCGGCGCCGCCGCCTGTTCGATTCGCCGCGCATCGTGTGCGGACAGGTCGCCGTGCGCGCGATGCGCGGCTGCGTCGACTGCAACCAGCTCGTGCGCGATCGCGTCGGGCCGCGCGCCGGCATCGGTCTCGTCGTGCGCGGGCCGCGCGGACAACCGTGCGCCCATCACGCGCGAGATCGCGGCCTCGATCTGCCACGCGGGCAAGCCGGCCAGCGACGCGTCGCCCGGCTCGCCGGTGCCCTGCCCGGCCACCACGCGCCGCACCGAGACGTCGCCCGTCGCGCAATCGACGTCGAGATCGACAACCCACGCGGACCAGCGCGAATCGCCGTCGCGGTCGGCATCGTCACCGGATGCGGCTGTGCGCGCATCGGCACGCTCGCCATCGAATGCGAAACCGCGACCGCTGACACGCGACGCCGCGTTCGCCCGGGCCGCCGCCGGCACGCCCCATGCGGCGCGTTCGCTGACCATCCGGATCGTTTCGCGCGGCCCCGCATCCCGCGCGGCATCGAGATGCTGCAACCGCAACGCGACCGGGTCGCGCCGCAACGCGCCCGCGAGTTCGTCGACGAAGGATTCGCGGGCAAAGACGTGCGCGTGACCGGGAATCGCGCCGCCGGCATCGGCCAGCTCGATCGACGTCTGCGCGTGCCGGTAGACGAATGGCGACGCGGGGCCGGGATCGGCGCGTTCCTCTGCGCCGCGAGCATCGCTCGCACCCTCGCCGGCCGCCTGCGCGCGATAGCGCCAGGTCGTCATCCGGCCGTCGGGCGCGGTCCGCGTTTCGATATCGAAAGAAGCATGCGTGCGCGCATCGCCGAGCGGCCAGGCGTAGCGCGCGCGGTGCGGGCGCGATGCGTCGGCGGCCGCGTCGTCGTGCGGCGCCGGTTCCGTCACGCGTGCCGGTGCCACGGGCAGACCCGCGTCATGCTTCATCGCCGCCTCGCAGATAGCGCGCGGCGCGATGCACCGCGCGGATGATCTCCAGATGCGTGCCGCAGCGGCACAGGTTGAAGCGCAACGCATCGCGGATCGCCGCATCGTCGGGCGCGGGATTGCGATCGAGCAGCGCCTTCGTGCTCATGATCATTCCGTTCAGGCAGTAACCGCATTGCGCGGCCTGCTCGTCGATGAACGCGCGCTGGATCGGATGCGGCGCGTCGCACGACCCGAGCCCTTCCAGCGTCGTGACGTCGCGCCCGTGCGCGGCGGCGGCCGGCACGACGCACGAACGCGTGGCCTGCCCGTCGACGAGCACCGTGCACGCCCCGCACTGCCCGAGCCCGCAGCCGTATTTCGGGCCGTTGAGCGCGCAGTCGTTGCGCAGGACCAGCAGCAGCGGCGCGTCGGATGCGGCGTCGGCGAAGGTATGCGGCGCGCCGTTTACGCGAAACGCCAGCGGCCGCGACGGAGAAGCGGGATGGGACATGAATGGATCCGGAATACGGCATGCGGGCCGGAGTCGGCCGACGGCGCACACTGCCGCCGGCTGGCGCCTGCCGGCGCGCCTGACATATAACACGCCGAAATGCGCGCGTTGCGGTGCATCGATCCCACGCCGGCGAAGCGGCTGCAAAGCGCCAGCGGGCGCAGGCACCGCGCGTCAGGCCGCGGCCGCCGCGTTGCTGCGCGACGGCGCTTCGAGCGGCACGTCGAACACGTCGTAACCGAACACCCACGACGGATCCTCGTTGGTGCGCAGCCACGTGTTGTTGTGCGACACGAGCTGCACCTTCGACGCACGCGCCGCGCGGTTCGCCTCGTACAGCGCGAACGCGCCTGCATGGTCGCCGATGCCGATTTCGTCGAGACAGCGCGCGAGCATCGCCGCATCCTCGATCGCCATCGCCGCGCCCTGCGCCATGTGCGGCTTCATCGGATGGCACGCGTCGCCGAGCAGCACGAGCCGGCCGCGGCTCCACAGCGGCAGCGGATCGCGTTCGAGCAGCGGCCATTTGGTGATCGACGGCGATACGTCGATCAGATGCTGGATGTCCGCGTGGAAACCGGCGAACGCCTCGCGCATCTCGTCGCGGCTGCTGTCGACCATCGACACGCCCTCGGGCCACTCGGCCTGCGGCACGCCCGTCACGTAGTAGTACTCGTCGCGCTTCTCGGTCACGTAATAGACCATCATGTGGCGATCCTCCGACCACCACTTCACGCACATGTCGTACGGCTTGTTGGCGAGCAGCGATGCCGGGAACACCGCGCGGTGCGCGACATAACCGGTGTAGCGCGGCGGTTCCGCACCGAGCAGGTGCTCGCGGAGCCGCGAATTCACGCCGTCCGCGCCGATCGCGATGTCGGCCGTCTCGACGCTGCCGTCGGCAAACGTGAGGCGCACCTCGCTGCCGGTGTCCTCCACCGCCGCGAGCCGCTTGCCGAAGCGGATCGTGCCGGGCGTCACCGCCTGCGTCATCAGCGCATGGAAATCGCCGCGATGCACGGTCAGGTAGCTCGCGCCGTAGGCCTTGCGTGCGTAATCGCCGAGCGGAATCCGCGACAGCACGTCGGCCGTCCGCCAGTCGCGGCTGTACCAGCAATCCGGATGCGAACCCATCGTTTCCAGCGCGTCCTCGCAACCGATGCGCCGCATGATCTTCATCACGTTCGGGCCGAGATGGATACCCGCGCCGAGACGCGAGAACGTGGGCGCCTGCTCGTACAGCGCGACGTCATAGCCGCCGCGCTGAAGCAGCGCCGCGGCGGCCGTGCCGCCGAGGCCGGCGCCGATGATTGCGATACGGGGTTTGCTCATGCGGATCTCCTGATCGTGGGCCCATTGCCGAACGCGGCGCGAGGACGGGCGGATTGAATGGCGTTTATGTAGCGTACACACTCAATTTATTCAGGACAAGCAGATTGTTGATCGCCGCCGACGCATTCGGGAAAACACCAATAAATCGTCGAAACCCCAAGCACACCAACAATCCACCCATGCCGAACGTCATTTTGATTCATTGCCATTTTCAAATGTACACACTAGACTTTGCCCAACATCCGGCGATCCCGCGCCAGCGTGCCGCCCCACCCTTACCGACACGGAGCCTCCCGTCATGAGCAAGACCTACCGCATCGGCCAGATCGTGCCGAGTTCCAACACGACGATGGAAACCGAGATCCCCGCGATGCTGCGGCTGCGCGAAACGATCCGGCCCGAGCGCTTCACGTATCACTCGAGCCGCATGCGGATGAAGAAGGTCGTCAAGGAAGAACTCGCGGCGATGGATGCCGAATCCGACCGCTGCGCGGTGGAACTGAGCGATGCGCGCGTCGACGTGCTCGGCTACGCGTGCCTCGTCGCGATCATGGCGATGGGTCATGGCTACCACCGCGTGTCGCAGGCGCGTCTCACGAAGCACACGGCCGACAACGGCGCGCAGGCGCCGGTGCTGACGAGCGCGGGCGCACTCGTCGACGCGCTGAAGGTGATCGGCGCGAAGCGCATCGTCGTCGTCGCGCCGTACATGCTGCCGCTCACCGAGCTCGTGGTCGACTACATCCGCAACGAAGGCTTCGACGTGCTCGCGTTCCGCGCGCTGGAAATCCCCGACAATCTCGACGTGGGCCGCCACGATCCGGCGCGCCTGCCCGACATCGTGAAGACGCTGCCGTACCAGGACGCCGATGCGATCGTACTGTCCGCGTGCGTGCAGATGCCGTCGCTGCCGGCCGTCGCGAAAGTCGAGGCGATGACGGGCAAACCGGTGATCACTGCCGCGATCGCGACCACCTACGCGATGCTGCGCGAACTCGATCTCGAACCGGTCGTGCCCGGCGCCGGCGCGCTGCTGTCCGGCGCGTACTGAGCGCCGCCGCTACTTCGGAGCATTCCAATGTCCTCGACTTTCCTGTACGGCTCGAACGTCCGCGCCAACGGCATCCGCCAGCACTACCTGCGCTACGGCGGCGCGACCGGCGCGCGCGCATCGCGCCCGGCGATCGTGCTGATTCCCGGCATCACGAGCCCCGCGATCACGTGGGGCTTCGTCGGCGAAACCTTCGGCGCGGCGTTCGACACCTACGTGCTCGACGTGCGCGGCCGCGGGCTGTCGGACGCGTCGCCGTCGCTCGACTACAGCCTCGATGCGCAGGCGGATGACGTCGCGGCGCTCGTCGCCGCGCTCGATTTGCCGCGCACGAGCCTCGTCGGCCATTCGATGGGCGCACGGATCGCCGCGCGCGCGGCCCGGCGCGGCATCCGCGGGCTCGCATCGGTCGTGCTGGTCGATCCGCCCGTCTCGGGCCCGAACCGCCGCGACTATCCGGGCAAGCTGCCGTGGTACATCGATTCGATGGCGCTCGCGCGCGCCGGCACCGACGCCGAAGGCATGCGCGCGTTCTGCCCGACCTGGACCGACGCCGAACTGCAGTTGCGCGCCGAATGGCTGCATACCTGCGACGAGCGCGCGGTGCGCACGTCGTACGAAGGCTTCCACACCGACGATTTCCACGCGGATGCCGCGCAACTGGCCGTGCCGTCGCTGCTGATCACCGCCGAGCGCGGCGACGTGGTGCGCGATGAAGACGTCGCCGAACTGCAGCGCGCGACGCCGACGATGCGGCACGTGCGCGTGCCCGATGCCGGCCACATGATCCCGTGGGACAACGCGGCGGGCTTCTACGCGGCGTTCGGCGACTTCCTCGGCGCACCGCTCGCGGCCTGAGCGCGCGGCGCTCGCCTCTTCCCTTCACGCCTTTACCGGAGCCGACGATGCCAGTCAGCGATACCCAACTGATCGACGCGTGGAAGCAGGTCCTCACGCTGTCGCGCCTCGAACCGGGCCAGACCGTCACGATCCTGACGAGCGCGGCCACCCATCCGCAGACGCTGTCGTGCGCGCTGATCGCGACGCAATCGCTGGGCGCGATCGTCAACCGGCTCGACCTGCCGCCCGTCAACGGCGACAAGGCGTTCAGCCGCGACCCGCTCGCCTACCTCGGCACGACGCCGCTGACCGGCAACAAGGCCGCAATCGCCGCGCTGCGCGAGAGCGACCTCGTGCTCGACCTGATGACGCTGCTGTTCTCGCCGGAGCAGCACGACATTCTGAAATCGGGCACGAAGATCCTGCTCGCGGTCGAGCCGCCTGAAGTGCTCGTGCGAATGGTGCCGACCCTGGCCGACCGCACGCGTGTGCTCGGCGCCGCGAAGAAGATCGCCGCCGCCCGCGAGATGCGCGTGAGCTCGGCGGCCGGCACCGCGCTCGTGTGTCCGCTCGGCGAGTTCCCGCCGACCGCCGAATACGGCTTCGTCGACGCGCCGGGCCGCTGGGACCACTGGCCGAGCGGCTTCGCGCTGACTTACCCGAACGATCGCACCGCACGCGGCACGATCGTGATCGATCGCGGCGACATCCTGCTGCCGCAGAAGCACTACGTGCGCGAGCCGATCGCGCTGACCGTCGAAGGCGGCTACGCGACGCGCATCGAAGGCGGCGTCGACGCCGACCTGCTGCGCGACTACATGGAAACGTTCGCCGACCCCGAAGGCTATGCGATCTCGCATATCGGCTGGGGGCTGCAGCCGCGCGCACGCTGGTCGACGCTCGGGCTGTACGACCGCGAGGCGACGATCGGGATGGATGCGCGCGCATTCGAAGGCAACTTCCTGTTCTCGCTCGGCCCGAACAACGAAGGCGGCGGCAGCCGGACGACCACCTGCCATATCGACATCCCACTGCGCCGCTGCACGGTCGAACTCGACGGCGAGACCGTCGTGCGCGACGGCCGCGTGACCGAACAATCCACCCAACCCGCCTGACCGACGAGCGCCCGACACCATGAACGATCTTTCCCGTCACGCCGAAGCGAACGTGTATCGCCAGCAGGGTTTCGGCACGCCGCTGCCGCCGCACGGCAACCTCGGCCTGCTGATCGTCGATTTCGTGGTCGGCTTCGCCGATCCGGCGACGTTCGGCGGCGGCAACATCGCGCCGGCGATCGCGCGCACGACGCGTGCGCTCGCGCTCGCGCGCGAACGCGGCTGGCCGGTCGCGCACAGTCGCATCGTGTATGCGGACGACGGCAGCGACGACAACGTGTTCTCGCTGAAGGTGCCCGGCATGGCGACGCTGACCGAGCATCACCCGAACAGCGCGATCGTGCCCGAACTCACGCCCGCGCCCGGCGAACTCGTCGTGCGCAAGACCGTGCCGTCCGCGTTCTTCGGCACGCAGCTCGCGCCGTGGCTCGCGCAGCGCGCGGTGCAGACGCTGCTCGTCGCGGGGGCCGTGACGAGCGGCTGCGTGCGCGCGAGCGTCGTCGACGCGATGTCGCACGGGTTCCGCCCGCTCGTGCTCGCCGATTGCGTCGGCGATCGCGCGATCGCACCGCACGACGCGAACCTGTTCGACATGCAGCAGAAATACGCGGCCGTGATGCCGCTCGACGATGCAATCGCGGCGATCGATGCCGTGCAGGCGCGCTGAGCTGCCGCGTCGCACGGGTGGCTCCGGCCATTCGGGCGGTTCGGGCGGCTTAAGCGGCTTGAGCGGTGCCTACGCCAGCACCCGCGCGCAATTGACGCTGCGGTTTTGGCGACCTAGATTAACCGCATGCGCCGTCGCGCCGCGGTCTCCCGCCGTCTCGAGTGCGCCGCGCGCTACACGCGCGCAGCATCCGTCGCGACCGGTCGCCGGCCGCACCTTCCCCGACAGGATCCCCCCCCGTGAACCGCTCCGAACTGCTCGCGCGCACCGGCTGCCTGACCGTGATCCGGCCGCCCGCGCCGCCCGTGAAGCCGGCGCCCGGCCAGCCGGGCAGCCTGTCGTCCTACGTGCCGGCGCTGCCGGAAGTGTTCGTCGCGATTCTCGACGACGGCCGCATCCTCGCGTTCAACGGCCACGTCGATCTCGGCACCGGCATCCGCACGTCGCTCGCGCAGATCGTCGCCGAGGAACTCGACGTGCCGGCCGCGCGCGTGACGATGGTGCTCGGCGACACGGCCGCGACGCCGAACCAGGGCCCCACCATCGCGAGCGCGACGATCCAGATTTCCGCGACGCCGCTGCGCTGCGCGGCCGCGCAGGCCCGTCACGCGCTGCTGGCGCTCGCCGCCGAGCGGTTCGGCGTCGAGGCCGGGCAACTGGCCATCGACGATGGAACGATTGCAGCCGATGGACAGGCGATCACGTTCGCCGCGCTCGTCGCCGCGCAGCGGATCGCGCTGACGCTCGACCTGACCACCCGCACGAAGGACCCCGCTCGATACCGGATCGTCGGCCGCTCGTCGCCGCGCGTCGACCTGCCCGCGAAAGCGACCGGCCAGCTCACGTTCGTGCACGACATGCGCGTGCCGGACATGCTGCACGGCCGCGTCGTCCGGCCGCCGTATG
The DNA here is from genome assembly GCF_902830285.1 of Burkholderia sp. BCC0419. Lineage (NCBI taxonomy): Bacteria > Pseudomonadati > Pseudomonadota > Betaproteobacteria > Burkholderiales > Burkholderiaceae > Burkholderia > Burkholderia sp. BCC0419. The sequence continues at coordinate 867,507 of NZ_CADESR010000001.1, read as the reverse complement.
CGGGCCACGACAGCGGTCCGTTCGTCGGCACGTCGCTGGTGGACGTCGATCGCGCGTCGGTGGCCGACGTGCCGGGGCTCGTGGCCGTCGTCGCGATCGGCGATTTCGTCGGTGTCGTCGCCGAGCGCGAGGAGCAGGCGATCCGCGCCGCGCGCCAGTTGCGCGTGACGTGGCGGCCGCTTCCCGCGCTGCTGCCGCTCGACGAGCCGGCCGCCGCGATCGCCGCCGCGCCGGCCCGACGCCGCGTGCTGCTCGACGAAGACGACGTGGACGCCGCGCGAGCGGAACCGGACACGCTCACGCTGTCGCGCACCTATGCGTGGCCGTTCCAGATGCACGGCTCGATCGGGCCGTCCTGTGCGCTCGCCGACTACCGCGCGCCCGGCGACGGGCGCATCACCGTGTGGTCCGGCACGCAGAACCCCGTGTCGCTGCGCTACGACCTCGCGACGCTCGTCGCGCGCGACGAAGCCGATGTCGATGTCGTGCGGATGGAGGCGGCCGGCTGCTACGGCCGCAACGGCGCGGACGACGTGTGCGGCGACGCGCTGCTGCTGTCGCGCGCGGTCGGCCGCCCGGTGCGCGTGCAGTTGTCGCGCGCGGACGAACATCTGTGGGAACCGAAAGGCGCGGGCCAGTCGATGCAGGTGACGGGCACCGTCACGCGCGACGGCCGCCTGCTCGGCTATGACTTCACGACGCGCTATCCGTCGAACGACGCGCCGCTGCTCGCGGCGCTGCTGACCGGCGCGCTCGCGCCCGAGCCGCGCGTGTTCGAGATGGGCGACCGCACGGCCGTGTCGCCGTATGCGAGCCCGCATCGTCGCTTCGTCTGCGAAGATCTCGCGCCGCTCGTGCGCGCATCGTGGCTGCGCGGCGTGTCGGCGTTGCCGAACTCGTTCGCGCACGACGCGTTCGTCGACGAATGCGCGGCGCTGACCGGCGTCGATCCGCTCGCGTTCCGGCTGCGCCATCTGCAGGACGCGCGCGCGACCGAACTGCTGCAGGCGGTGGCCGACCGTGCGGGCTGGACGCCGCGTGTGCCGCGCCCGCTGAACGAACCCGACGAATCGCGGCTCGTGCGCGGCCGCGGGATCGCGTATGCGCGCTACGTGCACAGCCGCTTCCCCGGCTTCGGCGCGGCGTGGTCGGCGTGGATCGTCGACCTGAGCGTCGACCGCATGTCGGGCGAGATCCGCATCGAACGCGTGACGGTCGGCCAGGACACCGGTACGATGATCAACCCGGACGGCGTGCGCCACCAGATCCACGGCAACGTGATCCAGGTATTGAGCCGCACGCTGAAGGAGCGCGTGCGGTTCGCGGACGGCAAGGTCGCGTCGCGCGAATGGGCGAGCTACCCGATCCTGACGTTCGCGGAAGTGCCGGACGTCGATGTCGTGTTGATGCCAAGGCAAGGCGAACCGCCGCTCGGGGCGGGTGAGTCGGCATCGGTGCCGGGCCCAGCCGCGGTCGCGAACGCGTTGTTCGATGCGACCGGCGTACGCTTCTACGCGCCGCCGTTCACGCCGGAAACCGTGCGTGCCGCGCTGCAAGAAGCCGGCCGGCTGATGCGCGCCGACGCGGCCCGCGCATCGGTCGCGGCGGGCCCGACATAGGGTGGCCTGCGCCGCGCGTCCCGCGTCACGCGTCGCCGTCTTCTTCCATCATCTTGCGCAGCAGGAACTGCAGCGCGACCCGTTCGCCGGGATTGAGCGCGCCATACGTGCGCTCCGTCACCTGCCGCGCGAACGGCACCGTGCGGTCGATCAGCGCGAGGCCGGCCGCGGTCGTGCGTACGATCAGCTTGCGGCCGTCGTTCGGGTCGGGCAACACCTCGATCAGCGCGCGTGTCTTCAGGCGCTCGACGACGCCGCGAATCGTCGCCTGATCGATCGCGGTCGCCTTGACGATGTCGTTCAGCGAACACGCCTGCCGTTCCTTGACCGCGCACAGCGTCACGAACTGCGCGGCCGTGAGATCCGAATCGGGGATCGCCTCCTGGAAAATCGAAACGTGCCGCTGGTACGCGCGGCGCAGCAGATGCCCGACCTGGTCGTGAAAATCGTATGAATCCTTGGAAGACGCCATGAGAGTGCAGGCCCGCGCCCGCATGCAAATGAAAGACAAGCAGTGTACACCCTCAAATCGGTGCAGCCGGCGGGCGCACGATCGCGTCATTGCGGTGCATCATGATTCGCGGAATCGCATGCAGGTTGCGCGTGACGATCGTCCGACCGTAGCGGGTCGCCCGCCCATCGCGTCGGCGCGTCGGCCCGACCGCGCACCGTCGCAGCGGCTGCCGCACGTGTATGCGTCCGCTGCTGCCGGCTCTCGCGCACACACTTCAATTTTGAGCGCATACGCACGAATTTCGTGCATGCCGTCACGGGTGACGAAGCCTTTTCAGCGCATGCTTCATATCGCCCAAAACCCCTTTGCAAACACGGCCTTTTCCCGCGCAAACGCTCGCTTAAAGGTGTCCGGATTCATGCCTGCTCAATTCGGTATTTTCTAGTGTGTACGCTATGTATTTGACGTGATATACAGACTCCTGTGCGCAGCGGAACGCCCGCTTGCGTCGATCGCGCCACCCATTCATCCGTCACACTCGAACAGGGGCAGTCCCATGTCTACCGCACACCCGAGCGCCGCCGTGTCCGCCGACGACGCGCTGCACGGCGCTCTCTATCGCAAGGTCACGCTGCGCCTCATCACCCTCTTCTGCCTGTGTTACTTCGCGGCCTATCTCGACCGCATCAACATCGGGCTCGCGAAGCTCCAGATGCTCGATGCGCTGAAGTTCAGCGACACCGTGTACGGCCTTGGCGCCGGCCTGTTCTTCGCCGGCTACATCCTGTTCGAAGTCCCAAGCAATCTGGTGCTGCAACGCGTCGGCGCGAAGCTGTGGATCGCGCGGATCATGATCACGTGGGGCCTGCTGTCGGGCGCGACGATGTTCGTGCACACGCCGATGCAGTTCTACATCGTGCGCTTCCTGCTCGGCGCCGCCGAAGCCGGGTTCCTGCCGGGCGTGCTGCTGTACCTGACGCAGTGGTATCCCGATGCGCGTCGCGCGCGCATCGTCGCGCTGTTCATGGTGGGCCTGCCGCTGTCGAGCATGATCGGCAGCCCGATCTCCGGCTGGATCATGCGTGCGTTCGACGGCGCGCACGGGCTCGGCGGCTGGCAGTGGCTGTTCCTGCTCGAAGCGCTGCCGTCGGTGCTGCTCGGCTTCGCGGTGCTGCGCTGGCTGCCCAACGGCATCGAATCCACGCAATGGCTGAACGCCGACGAGAAGCGGATGCTGCGCGCGAATCTCGACGCCGATCCGTCCGGCAACAAGAGCCACGCGCTCGGCAAGGCATTCTCCGATCCGAAGGTGTGGGCGCTCGGCCTGATCGACCTGTGCGTGCTGCTCGGCCTGTATGCGGTGAGCTTCTGGCTGCCGACGATCCTGCGCGACACCGGCGTGAAGGACGCTTATCACATCGGCTGGCTGATGGTGATCCCGAACGCCGCCGCCGTGCTCGCCACGCTGTTCTGCGGCGCCAGCTCCGATCGCGCGCGCGAACGCCGCTGGCATATCGTCGTCCCGTTCCTGGTGTCGGCCGTCGCGCTGGCGATCGCGGCTTCGTCGTCGCACGGCACGCTCGGCACGGTGCTGCTGTTCTCGCTGATCAACGCAGGCGCGGCCGCCGCGATGCCGGTCGTGTGGGCGCTGCCGTCGACGTTCCTGAAGGGCTCGGCCGCCGCCGGCGGGATCGCGTTCGCGTGCTCGATCGCGAACCTCGGCGGGTTCGGCAGCACCTATTTCATCGGCTGGCTGCGCGACACGTTCCATTCGCAAAGCGCCGGGTTGGTCGGATTCGCCGCGTGCATGCTGGTCGGCTGCGCACTCGCGCTCGCGTATCCGGCCCGGCTCGTGAACCGCTGATAAACCACTGAGCAGCGCGCCGCGCGCGCAACGCTGCCTTTTTACAACCGCGCCGATCGCGCGGTCCGCCCCCTCCACGTTCCCCGTGTCATCCCGCGCACGCCGCCAGCCCGGCGCGTGCGCGCTTCCCGCCGCCGTGCCGCCGTCGCTCGCCGCTTTTTCTCCGCACAGGCACGTCGATTGCGTCATTCCCGCGCCCGCCATCCGGCGGACAGCCATCTTCCTTCCAACCGGCGCTGCGCCCCGCGCGATCCGTTGCGCGGCGGTCCCGCATCGCAAGGCAGGTTTCCTGAACGAGAGGACGACATGAAATCAATACGAACGATAGTGGCCCTGTGCTCGGTCATTTCCGTGCTCGCAGCGTGCGGCGGCGGCGACGACGCCGGGACCGAACTCGGCATCTCGAAGCCGCAGGCGCGCTTCATCAACGCGGTGCCGGCCGGCCCGAACCTCGACTACTACCTGAATGCGAAGGTCGACCAGTCGGGCGTCGCCTACAAGGGCGTGACGCGCTATCACGACGTCGATTCGGGTACGCAGACCGCGAGCTACGACGTGTCGGGCACGACCACGACCATTGCGTCCCAAGCGTTCAGTGCCGCGAACGGGCACCACTACACGACGATCGCGCTGCCGAGCACGACGTCGCTGATCTCCGTGATCGACGATCCGTACGACAAGGGCCTGCTGTCGGACAAGGCGCGCGTGCGCAGCTTCAACGCGTCGCCGAATGCGCAGAACGTTGACGTGTACGTCGTGCCGCCGGGCACCGACATCACGACGCAAAGCCCGACGATGGCGGGCGCGGCCTACCAGAATGCCGTGCCGGCCACGACGCAGGATTCGGTCTACCTGAACGGCGGCACCTACCAGGTGATCGTCACGACGGCCGGCAGCAAGTCACCGATCCTCAAGACCGCGCCGGTCAGCATCGGCAACAACGCGGACTGGCTGCTCCTGACGATTCCGTCCGGCGGCGTCGGCGACGTGACGCCGAACGACATTCACGTACTCGTCGCGCAGGGCAACAACGCCGATACGTCCGCGCAGGAACTGGGGCCGCAGTAAGGGCCTGAAACGATCGCGGCGGCCGGTGCGATTGCATCGGCCGCCGCGGGTCGAATACCGGGATCAGTCGTCGGACCGTTCGAGACAGATCACGTGCTCGGCACGCGTGCGGTCACCGTGCTCGACATCGACGTCGCCGACATGGCGCACGCGCCAGCCCGGCCGCGTCGCGATCTGCGGCAGGTTGCCGGACGGCCGGCTCTCGATCCCGCCGAGCCCTTCGTCGGGCGTCTCGACCGCTTCGTCGAGCGACGCGTTCGAATAGATCACGTTGTCCTGCAGCTCCGACGCGCCGGTGCGCGCCTCCATGCCCTTGCCGTCGACGTCGACCGTGTTGTCGGTCATCGCCATGTTCGCGTTGTCGAGCGTGACGATCCGGCCGGCCGCCCGGCGCACCGGATCGCCGCTGTCGACCGCATGCGCGTCGACGTCGATCGCCGGCAGGCCGGTCGGCATTTTCCCGGCGACCGCCTCAGGCGTCAGCGGACGCCGCGCCACCTGCGCGGCCTGGGTCGCCGCGTCGGGCATGTCGCCGGCCGCCGGCGTCTTCACCGGGCTCTTCTCGATCTGTTCCCGCTGCTTTTCCGGGGTAGGGTTCGATTCCGCGTTCTGCATCGCACCTCCTTGGCCGGCCTGCGAACGCCGGCGTCACGCCGTCGCCGCCGGGCCGGAAATCGCTACAACGGTCCTTGCAAATCTTTCACGCGCACGGCCACGCACGCGCGCCCTCCGGCGCGCGTGCCACCGGCACGGCACCCGGCCGGCGGACCGCACGCTCAGGCGCCGTCCGCCTGACCGCCCGACCGCGTCAGCCGCCGCTCGCGCCGGGCGCTGAAGCCGCGCCCGGCATGCTCGTGCCGGCCGCCCCGCTGCTCGGCATGGCCGATGGCGCGGTGGAAGGCGCGGCCGACATGCCGCTGGCTGCGCCCGAGTCGGAACTGGCCCCGCCGTTGTCGCTCTTCTTCTGGCAGCCTGCGCCGGCCGCCAGGCCCGCGATCAGGAGGCCGGCGAAGACGGCTCGCGATACGTGACGAAATGAATATCGCTGCATGACACCTCCGCTGATGTCGATGTGGATGGAACCCGCTGACCCGCAATTTGCGTGCCGTCGCCGGCCGCCTTGGCCGCACGCGTCCCATTCATTTTTCGAATGACGCCCAGCCGAATATTTAATTTCCCATCACCGGGCCCGCCGCCCATACTCGCGAACAAATCCGAGACATAACGTCCACGGCGGCCGGGCCCGCGCTGCGTACCCACGCGGCCGGTCTCGCGCCCCGCACATGGAAGGAGACAACGGCGTGCAACTGGAAGCCATCCACCGCGCGGGCATCGGGCTCGGCGCGGACGACGCATCGCATCGAACCGACACGGCCGCGCGCGATCCCGCGCTGAGCCCGCGGCTGCACAACCCCGATCTCGCGCCGACCCAGGCCGAAGGCCGGACGTGGGGCCGCTACAGCATCTTCGCGCTGTGGACCAACGACGTGCACAACATCGCGAACTACTCGTTCGCGATCGGGCTGTTCGCGCTCGGCCTGTCGGGCTGGCAGATGCTCGCATCGCTCGCGATCGGCGCGGTGCTCGTCTACTGCTTCATGAACCTCACCGGCTACATGGGCCAGAAGACCGGCGTGCCGTTCCCGGTGATCAGCCGGATGAGCTTCGGCATCTACGGCGCGCTGCTGCCCGCGATGATCCGCGCGGTGATCGCGATCGCATGGTTCGGTATCCAGACTTATCTCGCGTCCGTCGTGCTGCGCGTGCTGCTCACCGCGATCTGGCCGGGCCTCGCCGCGTTCGACCAGAACGCGATCTTCGGGCTGTCGACGCTCGGCTGGATCACGTTCGTCGCGATCTGGCTGGTGCAGATCGGCATCCTCACGTACGGGATGGAAATGGTCCGCAAGTACGAGGGGCTCGCCGGCCCGGTGATCCTCGTCACGACGCTGTCGCTCGCCGCATGGATGTTCAGCCGCACCGGCGGCCATCTCGCGATGTCGATCGGCAAGCCGATGACCGGCCTGAAGATGTGGACGGAAATCTTCGCGGGCGGCTCGCTGTGGCTCGCGATCTACGGCACGCTGGTGCTCAACTTCTGCGATTTCTCCCGTTCGTCGCCGAGCGCGAAGACGGTGCGCGTCGGCAACTTCTGGGGTCTGCCGGTCAACATCCTCGTGTTCGCGACGATCAGCTTCGTGCTCGCGGGCGCGCAGTTCAAGCTGAACGGCCACATCATTCACAGCCCGACCGAAATCATCGCGACGGTACCGAACAAGCTGTTCCTCGTGCTCGGCTGCCTCGCCTTCCTGATCGTGACGGTGGCCGTGAACATCATGGCGAACTTCGTCGCGCCGGCCTTCGTGCTGACGAGCCTCGCGCCGCACCGCCTGTCGTTCCGCCGCGCGGGCCTGATCAGCGCGACGATCGCCGTGCTGATCCTGCCGTGGAACCTGTACAACAGCCCGATCGTGATCGTCTATTTCCTGTCCGGCCTCGGTGCGCTGCTCGGCCCGCTGTACGGGATCATCACGGTCGACTACTGGCTCGTGCGCAAGCAGCGCGTGAACGTGCCCGATCTCTATACCGAAGCGCCGACCGGCGCCTACTTCTACACGCGCGGCGTGAACCGCAAGGCGCTCGCGGCGCTCGTGCCGTCCGCGCTGATCTCGATCACGCTCGCCGTCGTGCCGGCCTTCAGCGCGATGACGCCGTTCTCGTGGCTGCTCGGCGCGGCGATCGCGGGCAGCGTGTACTGGCTGCTGGCCGATCGCAAACGGCACTACGAAGAACGCTCCGGCGAACACATCGCGGTCGCCTGCGCGCAACACTGACACACACGCATACGGAGTTACCGATGAGAATCCTGGTAGTCAACGTCAACACGACCGAATCGATCACCGACGCGATCGCCGCGCAGGCGCAGGCCGCCGCGTCGCCGGGCACGGAGATCGTCGGGCTCACGCCGCGCTTCGGCGCGGAGTCGATCGAAGGCAACTTCGAGAGCTACCTCGCGGCGATCGCCGTGATGGATCGCGTGTTGCGCTACGACGAGCCGTACGACGCGGTGATCCAGGCCGGCTACGGCGAACACGGCCGCGAAGGGCTGCAGGAACTGCTGACGGTGCCCGTCGTCGACATCACCGAAGCGGCCGCGAGCGTCGCGATGCTGCTCGGCCATCGCTACTCGGTCGTCACGACGCTCGACCGCACGGTGCCGCTGATCGAGGATCGCCTGAAGCTCGCCGGGCTCGATGCGCGCTGCGCGTCGGTGCGCGCGAGCGGCCTCGCGGTGCTGGAGCTGGAGGAGAATCCGGCCCGCGCGATCGAGTCGATCGTCGGCGAGGCGCGGCGCGCGGTGAAGGACGATCACGCGGAAGTGATCTGCCTCGGCTGCGGCGGGATGGCCGGCCTCGACCGGCAGATCGAGGAATGCACGGGCGTGCCGGTCGTCGATGGCGTGTCGGCCGCGGTCGCACTCGCCGAGTCGCTGGTGCGCCTGAAGCTGAAGACGTCGAAAGTCCGCACGTACGCGCCGCCGCGCCCGAAGCGGATCGTCGGCTGGCCGGGAACCTTCGCACAATGACGGGCCGCCGGCCGGCTGCCGTGTGGCGCGCACGCCCTGTCTCGCCGGGACGCGTATCGGCATGCGGAACCCGCTAGACCCGACCGCCCTGCCCCGCGACGCGTCCGACGCCGCGGGCGCGCTCGACGTGCTCGATGCACGGCTGATGCGCATCCTGCTCGTGCTGCTGACCGAGCGTACCGTGTCGCGTGCGGCCGTGCGCCTGAACATGTCGCAGCCGGCGACGAGCGCCGCGCTCAAGCGCCTGCGCACGCTGCTCGGCGATCCGCTGCTGGTGCGCAGCCGCTACGGGATGGTGCCGACCGAGTTCGGCGCGCGGCTGATCGAACCGCTGCGCAACGCGCTGCGCGTGATCGACTTCATCCGCATCCAGCAACCGACGTTCGACGCACGCACGTCGGTGCGCACCTACCGGATCGGCTGCCCCGACTACCTGAACGTGCTGTTCGTGCCGAAGCTCGTCGCGCTGTTTCGCGAACGTGCGCCGAATGCTCATCTCGTGTTCCATCCGCTCGGCGACGGGTTCGACGACGAGCGCGCGCTCGCCGACGGCGAGCTCGACGTCGTGATCGACAATCGGCCCGCACGCCGGTCGCGCTTCCGGCAGGACGACCTGTTCGACGATCGGGTCGTATGCCTGATGCGCGCGACGCATCCGCTCGCGCGACGCGGTGCGATGACGGCGGCCGACTTCGCGCAGGCGGCGCAGCTGTGCCCGACGCCGTCGTGGCTCGAAGCGTCCGGCGCGATCGACCGGCAGCTCGAACGCGTCGGCCTGCAGCGGCGCATCGTCGTCACGCTGCCGCACTTCGAACTGGCCGCGCATGCGCTGGTGCGCACCGACATGATCCTCACCACCACGTACCGGCTCGCGCGGCACTACGCGAAGCTGCTGCCGCTCAGCGCGGTTGCGCTGCCGGCCGAGCCGCCGGACATCGTGTACCGGATGACGTGGAACGAATCGGGATCCTGCGCGGAAGGCGGTCGGTGGCTGCGCGGGCTGATCGCGGAAGCGACGCGTGCGTGGCTCGACGCCGAGGCGATGCTGCCGGCCGTCGCCGCGGTCGCTGCGTCCGGGGCCGATGCGGACACCGCGACAACCCCGCCGGCCGTCGCCGATCCGCCCGAGCCCACCCGGCGCACGCGCCGCAGACCGGCCACGCATTGCCACGCGTCGCACCCGTCGCGCGTCGCGCAAGCGGCACGCATCCATCGCATCTCGACGAAGTCGCACTGACCGGCACCGCACCCGGGCCGGCAGCATCCGCTCGACCGCTGCATGTCAGACCGGTCCTATTTACCCGCGCCGCACCGACTCGTCAGAATGACGCCTTGAACACGTGCCGACGGACGTCGCATCGCGAACGCCCGTGGCCGCTTTATCGAATCGAGGAAACCCATGAAGAACGTACTCGTCGCGCTGGCCGTCCCGGTCGCGCTATTCGTGAGCACCGGCGCATTCGCCGGCACTCAGGACTGCGCAACACGCATCCGTGCGCTGCACACGCAGATCGACAACGCGAAACGGTTCGGCAACACGCAACAGGCGATGCGCCAGCAGGCCGCGCTCGAACGGATCAAGGCCAACTGCACGGACGCCGGCCAGCTCGCACGCGCCGAACGCAAGCTGACCGACAAGGCGCGCGACCTGCGCGACGCGGAAGACGAAGTACGCAACGCACAGGCGCGCGTCCACGAAGCCGAAGCGCTCGGCGATGCAAGGAAGCTGAACGACGCGCAACGCAAGCTCGCCGACAAGCAGGCGAAGCTGCGCAACGCCACGCGCGACCTGCATGACGCGCAGGTCGATCGCGACGCGCTGAAAGGCTGACGGATCGAAGGGTTGAAACGACGGGCCGCGCGAGTGCGATCGCGATTTGCCCGAACACGGGCAACAGAATCCCGATCGTCGACGACATCTTGAATAGGCTGCGTGAAACGAGAACGCGCCAGCTTGACGGTTCCGTGCCGGCGCGTCCCATGCGCGGCGCAGGCAGGCTTGTCCGTCACGCGCGTTCGCGCACCGGTTGCGCAAGCAACGTGTATGCAACGACGGCCGCACCGAGCGCCAGCACGCCGCTCACCGTCAGCGCGTCGGCAAACCCGCTCGCGAACGCGACCGGCGCCGCCTGCGCGAGCGCACCGGCAGCCGACGGCGGCACGCGGCCGAGCGCCTGCGCGAGGTCGCCGGCCAGCAGGCTCGACATGAACGATGCATCGGCAAAGGCGCGCAGGCCGGGCGTAGCGGACAGCAGACTGTCGAGCCGGGTATGCGTACTCGCGGCCAGCACCGCACCGAGCACGCCGACGGCCGTCACGATCGCCGAGAAGCGCGTCGTCGTGCTGATGCCCGACGCCATGCCCGTGCGATTCGGCGGCACGCACGCCATGATCGCCTTCTGCGTGTCGCCGTTCATGATGCCGGCGCCGCACCCCGTCACGAACATGCCGAGCGCGACGAGCCGGTAGTCGCTGCTGGCCGTCAGCGCCGCGGTCGCGAGGTTGCCCGCGCCGATCAGCGCGAGCCCCCCCGCCAGCACGCCGCCGGACGACACGCGCGCGGCGAGCGCCGCGCCGAGCGACGGGCCGGCGATCATCGCGAACGCGAACGGCAGCATGCCGAGCCCCGCGTCGATCGCCGACATCCCGAACGCGTTTTGCAGGTACAGCGGCAGGAACGTCATCATCACCTGCGCGCACGCCGCGTAACCGAACATCGCGAGCACGGCGCCGACGAAGCGCGGCTGGCGGAACAGTGCGAGATCGATCATCGGCCGCGCCTGCCAGCGCTCCGCACCGACGAACGCCGCCAGCAGCGCGGCCGCGAGCGCGAGCCGGCCAAGCGTCGCGGCCGACAGCCAGCCGTGCGACGGCGCGCCGATCAGCGCCGCGATCGCACAGGCGAGCGCCGCGCCGAACAGCAGGCTGCCGGCCGCGTCCACGCGTTTCGCATGCGGATCGTTCGATTCGTCGATCGCGACGCGCGCGCCGGCCGCCAGCAGCAGGCAGACGGGCAGGTTCAGCAGGAACACCCAGCGCCACCCGATCCATTGCGTGATCGCGCCGCCGACGAGCGGCGCGATGGCCGTCGCGATCCCCATGCACATGCCCCAGATCGCCCACGCGCGCGCCCGCTCGCGCCCGTCCGGGAAACGGTTCGCGATCACCGCGAGCGCCGCGGTCAGCAGCAGCGCGGCGCCGCCGCCCTTCACCGCGCGCGCGGCGATCAGCCAGCCGGCCGACGGCGCGATGCCGCAGCCGAGCGACGCGAGAAAGAAAATCGCGAGCCCCGTGAAAAGCATCCGCTTGCGCCCGAAGCGGTCGGCGAGCCCGCCGGCCGGCAGCAGGCACGCGGCGAACGCGGTCATGTACGCGCTCACGACCCATTCGATGTCGGCGAAGCTCGCGTGAAAGCTGCGCGCGATGCTCGGCAGCGACACGGCCACCACGTTCGTGTCGAGCACGATCAGCGAGCAGGTCGCGGACGCGACGGCGAGCGTCGCGGCGGCAGGCAGGCGGGTGCCCGTGCGCGGGGCGGCAGCCGCGCTCGCGCGCGACGCCGGTGAAGACTGGGACATCGGCCACTCCGGAACAGGATGAACGAGCCGTATGCTAGGCTTGCCCGGTATTGCCTGTCATTGATACTTCAATGCTGTTTGATTGACGAAAATCGCAACCATGAGCCAGCTCGAATTCCGTCACGTGCGCGCATTCCTGAGCGTCGCGCAACACCTGCATTTCGCGCGCGCGGCCGAGGCGCTCGACATGGCGCCGCCCGCGCTCACGCGGCAGATCCAGGAAGCCGAGCGCGTGCTCGGCGTGCGGCTGTTTCACCGGTCGCGCCGCGCAGTCACGCTGAGCGCGGCCGGCGAGGCCTATCTCGCCGAAGCGAGCGCCGCGCTCGACCATCTGCAGCGCGGCCGCGAACTCGCCGCGCTGGCCGAACGCGGCGAACTCGGCCGGATCGAGATCGGCTATGTGTCGTCGGCCGTCTATTCGGGCACGCTGCAGCGCACCGTCGGCGCGTTCCGCGCCGCGCACCCGCGCATCGAGCTGAACCTGCGCGAAGTGCCGATGGACGACGTCGCGAACCAGCTCGACGCGGGCCGGCTCGATCTCGCGTACGTGCGCCCGCCGCTGCCGCTGCCCGGCGGGCTGCGGATCGTCACGCTGCAGCGCGACGTGTTCGTCGCGGCCGTGCCGGCCGATTCGCGCTATGCGGCGATGGCGACCGTGCGCGCGGCGGACCTCGCCGACGCGCGCTTCGCGGTGCCCGAACAGGAGCTTGGCACGCTCGAAGTCGCGCGCCGCGGCCGCTTCGCGCCGGTCGTCGCCGCGCGGCCGGGCGGCCTGCTCGCGGTGCTCGCGTGCGTGTCGGTGAACGGCTGGGTCGCGGTGATTCCCGATGCGCTCGCCGCTTGCGTGTCGCTGCCGGGCGTCGTGTACCGGCCGATCGCCGGCAAGCCGATCATGTCGGAACTCGCGCTCGCGCACCGGCGGTTCGAAAAGGCGCCGGCCGTGCGGGCCTTCCTGCGCACGGTTGCGCCGGCCGCGTAAGGCGGCCGCGCAAGCGCCCGGGCGTCGGGTCGGCGCCGGCCGCACCGGCGGTCGCCGCGCGAATATGCATTTCACGATTCGATGTTTGTCGGCCGGAAACCGATTCCGTAACCTGCCCGGCAGCCGCGCCGCCCGCGCGCGGATCACCGAGGACACGCCGCCGATGACCCACTCTTTCGCCCCAGCGCGCCGCCGCGCGCTGCAGCGCCTTGCCGCCCTCGCCGCCGCGCCGCTTGCGGGCGGCCTCGCGCTGCCCGCAAGCGCGGCCGGCACCGACCTGTCGGGCGTCACGCTCGTGCTCGGCGACCAGGCCGGCGGCCTGCGGGCGCTCGCCGAAGCGGCGCGCGTGCTCGACGGCACGCCGTACCGGTTCCGCTGGGCCAACTTCCAGGGCGCCGCGCCGCTGTTCGAAGCGCAGCGCGCGGCCGCGATCGATCTCGCGCCGGCCGGCGACCTGCCCGTGCTGACGGCCGCGCTCGGCGATCCGTCGTTGCGGATCGTCGCGACGCGCGTCGGCTCGCCGGCGTCGCTCGGCATCGTCGTGCAGCCCGACTCGCCGGTTCGCACGGTGGCCGACCTGAAAGGGCAAACCGTCGTCGTGTCGTCGGCGCGCGGCAGCATCTCGCAATACCAGTTGTACGGCGCGCTGCGCGAACACGGACTCGCGCCGCGCGACGTCGACGTGCGCTTCGTGCTGCCGGTCGACGCGTTCGCCGCGTTCGAGGCAAAACGGATTCCCATCTGGGCGACCTTCGACCCGTACTACGGGCATGCGGTGCGACGCGGCGCGCGCATCGTCCGGGACGGCAGCGGCATCAATTCGGGGCTGGCGTTCCTCACGTCGCCGATCGAAACGCTGAACGACGGCGCGAAACGCGCGGCGCTCGCGGACGTGCTTGCGCGGCTCGCCCGTGCGGGCCAATGGGCGCTCGCGCACCCGGCCGACTATGCGAGCGTCTATGCATCGCTCACGCGCCTGCCGCCCGACGCAGCCGCCGATATCGCGCGCCGGGCCGCGCTCGCGCAGCGCAGCCTCAGCGGCGCCGACATCGACGTGCTGCAACGCGTCGCCGATCGCGCGGCGGCGGACGCGATCCTGCCGAAGCGGGTCGACGTCGCGTCGATCGCGGTGCGCAACCTGTCGGCTGCGTAACCGGCTTCGCGGGTACTCAGTTCGGCTTCGACATATCGAGATCCGGCACGTCGTCGCCGAACGTCGACGCGACCAGCGTACGCATCGCGGCAACCAGCAGCATCGGCCCCGACTGGCTGAACGTGCGGCGCCCGCCGTCGACGTCGAAAACGCCATCCCGGCGCCGCCGCGCGCGGATCGCCGGCAACCGCCGACCGGCATCTCCCCCGGCAAGCCCGTCCGCCATCAAAACCGCCGATACGTGTTACGAATCGGCGATTCCTGCCTACAATGAATGCAACGCCTGTCGTCCGGTCGGCGGTGGACAAGCAGGCGGGAACCGAATTCGCGCCGAACCGGGCCGGACCCGTTCGGCAAACGACAACCGGAACCATACGGTGCAGCGCAGGCCGGATCTCTCGGGAGACCGCAGGATGCCAACGTACGCCAGGAAGCCGCTGATATCGCTCGTCGTGCCGTTTCACGACGAAGAAGAAACGATCGACGCGTTCTTTGCCGAAACGCTGCCGGTTCTCGAGTCGGTCGCCGGGGTGCGCTTCGAGATCCTCTGCATCAACGACGGTAGCCGCGATCGCACGCTCGACCGGCTGGTCTCGGTCGCCGCCGGCGACCCGCGCGTGCACGTCGTGGATCTCACCCGCCGCTTCGGCAAGGAAGCGGCGCTCACCGCCGGCCTCGACGAGGCGGCCGGCGCCGCGGTGATCCTGATCGATGCGGACCTGCAGGACCCGCCCGCGCTGATCCCCGCGATGATCGAACACTGGCGCGGCGGCGCCGAGGTCGTCGCCGCGAAACGCACCGACCGGATGTGCGACCCGTACCTGCAACGCGCGGCCGCGGCGCTCTACTATCGCGTGCACAACGCGCTGTCCGAAGTCGACATGCCGGAAAACGTCGGCGATTTCCGCCTGATGGATCGCGAGGTCGTCGATGCGCTGCGCGCGCTGCCCGAGCGGCGACGGTTCATGAAGGGGCTGTTCGCGTGGGTCGGTTTTCGCACCGCGATCGTCGAATACACGCGTGCGCCGCGCAGCGGCGGCCGCTCGAAGTTCTCCGGATGGCGGCGCTGGAATTTCGCGCTCGAGGGCATCACGAGCTTCAGCACCGTGCCGCTGCGCGTGTGGACTTACGTCGGCCTCACGTTCGCGATGCTGTCGCTCGTGTATGGCGCCTTCATCGTGGTGCGGACGTTGCTGTACGGCAATCCGGTGCACGGCTACCCGTCGCTGATTTCCGTCGTGCTGTTCGTCGGCGGCATCCAGCTGATCGGCATCGGCGTGATCGGCGAATATCTCGGCCGGATCTATCACGAGTCCAAGCAGCGCCCCGTCTATCTCGTGCGGCGGCGCTACCGTGCCGAGCGCGATGCCGCCGGGCAGCCGGCCTCGAAGCTGCTGCAGTTCCCGCTGAAGCGTGCGCACGCGGCCCGCCGCCGGACGGCGATGCCGTCGGCCGCCGGCGTCGCCGCCCGCAAAGCGTCGTTCAAGTAGAACCGGCTCGCGGCAATTGGACATTCCCCGGCAATCGATACGCTCGGCGGCGCGCCCGGTCGCCGCGTGGCTCACACCGCGACGCGTCGTCCTGTACAGCGCGCTGATGCTGGCGCTGTACGCGCTGTTCATCGCGATCTGGACGACGGTCGTTCGTCACGCGTCCGGCAGCGTCCTGTCGCGCCCCGGCGCCGACTTCTCGGTGTTCTGGTCGGCCTCGTACGTCATGCTGCACGGCTCGCCGGCGCAAGCGTACGATTTCTCCGCATTCTCGCGGCTGTTGCCCGAGCTGTTCCCGCATCTTCGTCGCGACGTCTTCGCCCCGTGGCTGTACCCGCCCACCTATCTGCTGCTCGTGACGCCGCTGGCGCTGCTGCCCTTCGCGCTCGGTTATCCGCTGTTCGTCGCGTTCGGCGTGTTCATGCTCGGCCTCGCCGCGTGGCGCGTATCCGGCCTCCGCACGACTCCCGGCGCATGGCGCGCCGGCGCATTCGCGCTGATCGCCGCGCCGTGCGTGTTCGTCACCGCGACGCTCGGGCAGAACACGTTCCTGACCGCATCGTGCGCGGCGCTGGCCGTCTATTGGGCGGATCGGCGGCCGTTGCATGCCGGCCTCTGCATCGCGCTGCTGTCGGTCAAGCCGCAGATGGCGCTGCTGTTCCCGTTCGTGCTGGTCGCCGTGCGCGCATGGCGCACGATCGCGTGGGCCGCGCTCGCGACCGGCGCGTTCGCCGCGTTGAGCGTGCTCGTCTGCGGCGTCGAGTCGCTGCGCCTGTTCGTCGCCAGCGCCGGCCTCGTCCGCTCGATCGTCCTCGAGCATGGCGTGGTGTTCTGGTTCGCATCGCCGACGCCGTTCGCCGCGTTCCGCCTCGCGGGCGTGCCGCTCGGCGCCGCGTATGCCGCGCATGCGGGTATCGCCGCGATCGCGATCGCCGCCGCCTGCATCGTCTGGACGCAGTCGCGCGACACCCGCGTACGCGCGGCCGTACTGGCGGTCGCGACGCTGGTCGCCAACCCGTACGTGTGGCACTACGAACTCGCGTGGCTCGCGATCGCGATCGCCTGCATGCTCGCGATCGGCTGGCACGACGGCTGGCTGCGCGGCGAACAGGCCGCGATCGCGCTGATGTGGGCGCTGCCGATCGCCGAATACCTGAACCCGTGGCTGCAACTGCCGCAGCTCGGCCCGGCCGTGACGCTCTTCGCGCTGCTGGTGCTGCTGCGCCGCGCGCGGCACGACGCTCGCCACACTCACAACGCCAGCCGAGGCGGCACGTACACGCCGTAGTACGGCCCGACGCCCGTCGCGACGCCGGTCATCTTGACGCCGGCAACGAAGTGCCCCTGGATGTACTTGTACGTGCCGCCCAGCGACACGTCGATGTGGAACGCCGCGAACGCGACGATCGGCACGCTGGTGCTGCTCGACGTCTGCGTGACGACGGGCAGCACGACCGTCGCGCCGACCGGCACCGACGTATAGAGCGTCGCCTTCACGCCGGTCGCGAGATTGATGGTGTCGCCGATACTGAGCGTCGTCGGGTTGCCGGTCACCATCAGGCCGCCCATCGTCGTCGTGTCGGTCGCGGTCGACTGGAACGACGTCCACTGGCCGCCCATGCACAGCGCGCCATACGTCTGTCCGTTCGTGATCGAAAACTTGTACGGCAATCCCGTCAGCGGATCGATGAACGGCTGGTTGGTCTGCGCATTCCAGTACTGGTTGTACACGCACTGGTCGATCGCGACCGGAAAGAGCGCGCCCGCCGCGACCCCGCCCGGCGCGGCGAGCACCGCGATCGCGGTCGCGCCGCCGGAGGCGCCGGGGATGCCCAGCAGTCCGCCGAGCAGCAGCGGAATCGAGCCGCCGTTGACGCCCGGCGCGCGCGACACGGTCACCTGCACCGCCGGCACGTCGTAGGGGCCGGGCGTGATCGTGGTCGGCTGCATCGACGCAGGCGTGCGCGTCACGTTCCAGTAGCCGGCCGTCACCGTGCCACTCGCCAGCGGTGCGCCCGCCGCCGAATTCCGCGCGATCACGCCGTTCGCCGCCGGCGCGGCCTGCGACCAGTTCAGCGCCCCGCCGGTCGGCGACATCAGCGCATCGGCGCCCGCGAGCGCGGCCGCGTCCGCGGCATTCTGCAGCTGGTTGCGCACCGTGGCGACCCACGCGATGTCGATCGCCAGCGCGCCGAACGACAACAGCGGAATCAGGAACATCAGGAAGAACAGCGCGACGGAGCCGCGCTCGCGCGCCGTCCCGCTGGATGGCTTGCCGGCCGCGTCACTCATAGAGCATCACCGAGCTGGCCGAAATCGTCACCGGGCCGGTCAGCGCGCTGAACGCCGAACCGAGCACCATTCCCGAATACGTGTAGGTGACCGTGACCGTCAGCGCGGTGCCCGACGTCGTGCCGTTCGCCTGCGTCACGGTGACGGTCGGCGTGGTTGCGGTGCCGCCCGTGATCAGGCTGTTCTGCGTGTAGCTCAACGCGACGTTGGCGATCTGGGTCGTGGTCAGCATCGGCACGCGCAGCATGACGCCCGCACGCGCGGCTTCGCGGCTCGCGTTCGTGATCACGGCCTTGTCGCACAGGAGCAGGCTCGTGTCGATGATGCCGATCAGCACCATCAGCAGGAACGGCAGCATCAATACGAATTCGAGGGATACGACGCCGCGCGCGTGGCGGGCGCCCGTCGCCCCGCGTGTCATTTTGCGGCCCCCGCGGCGGGCGGCACGGTACGCGGCTCGAGCGCGGCGCCCTTCAACGGCCGCGCCGCATCGGCGACCGGGCGCGACGCGAGCTGCGCACGTACCGCCTGGTACACGCGCAGATTGTCGGCCACCGCCGACGCGGGCAGATCCGCGGACAGCAGCTTCTTCGCCGAATCGGTGTTGCCGAGCACGCCATACGCGAACGCGAGATTCTGGCGCGCCTGCCACGGCGCATCGGGCAGCCCGGCCACGTCGAGCAGCACGTTCACGCCCTCGCGCGGACGATTGCTCAGCACGAGCGACAGCCCGAGGTCGACGCGCAGCCCCTGCGCGTCCGGATGGGCGCGCAGCGCATCCCGGTACACGGCCTGTGCGTCCTCGTGGCGGCCCTGCAAGTCGAGCACCGTGCCGAGCCCCTGCGCCGCGAGCGGCAGGTTCGGCTGTGCTGCGAGCAAGTCGCGATAGCGGAGCGCAGCCTCGTCGAGCCGCCGCTGCCGCAACGCGACGCGCGCAAGCCCGACCTGCGGCCCGAGTTCCGCGGGCGCCTGCTGCCGTGCCTGCTCGTAGAGCATGCGTGCGCGCTCCAGATCGCCGGCGCGGTAGTTGACGTCGGCGAGCCCGAGTTGCGCCGCGAGCGAATCGGGATGCCGGGCGAGCACCTTCCCGTACAGCGTCGACGCGAGATCGACGTTGCCGCCGGCCAGCGCGCTGTCGGCAATGCGCAATTCGGCCTGCGGGTCGTCGCTCTTGTGCGACAGCGCCGGCCGCGTCTGGATGCCCGGCGCGCAGCCGCCGGCCAGCAGCGGCAGCACGGCCGCGAAGGCGAACGCACGGATGGCGGAACGCTTCATTTGAACACCTCGAGCAGACGGATGGCCGCCGGGCCTGCCGCGATCAGGCCGACCGTCGGCAGGATGAACAGCATCATCGGCAGCGTGATCTTCGGCGCGAGCTTCGCGGCCTGCTCCTCGAGCGCGACGATCTGCTCGGTGCGCTCGCTGCGCGACAGGGTCCGCAGCGCCTGCGTGATCGGCGTGCCGAACCGCTGCGATTGCGTGAGCGTCGTGGCGAGCGAGCGCGCCGACGCAAAGTCGACGCGGACGGCGAAATGCGTGAGCGCTTCGGACACGTTGCCGCTCAGCGTCAGCTCGTCCGCGCATACCGTCAGCTCGTCGGCGAGCGGCGGGCAGATGCGCTTGAGTTCGCGCGCAACGCGCCGCACGCCCGATACGAGGCTGTTGCCGGCCATCGTGCAGATCACGAGCAGGTCGAGCGCATCCGGAAAGCACGCGGCGATGATCCGTCGGCGGCGCCGGATCATCGCGCCGAGCACGTATTCCGGCACGATCACGCCGACCACGAACGCGGCGACCATCGCCACCGCCCGGATCACGAAGTATTCGCCGAAGCGCGGAATATACGGGCTGAACACGATCGCGACGCCGGCGAACAGCACGCCGCAACTGAGCTTGATGCCGATCATCGACGACACCGCACGCCGTTCGCGAAAGCCCGCGCGCGTCAGTTGCAGCCCGAGCTTCGCGCGCTGCATCGGATCGAGCACGGGCAGCCGCTCGCCCAACTGCGCGAGCCGTCGCGTCAGATCCTGACGCACCTCGCCCGGCTGCAGGCGCCCCCCGCCCAGCGACGGCGGCCGCTGTCCGGCGGCCTGCTGCACGCGCACGGCGATCCGCCGGCGCGTGCCGCCGCCCGGCGTCGCGAGCGCCGCCGCGACGCACGCGAGCAGCAGCAACAGTTCGAGGCCGCGGGCGGCCAGCATCGACATCGTCATCGCGCGGTATCCAGTTTCGAGATCTTGCGAATCGTCAGCAGCCCGATCGTCAGCAGCACCGCGGCGATCGTCAGCATCACGCGTCCGGCATGCGTGTCGAACAGCAGCATCACGTATGCGCGGTTCACGAGAAACAGTGCGCCGATCATCACGAACGGCACCGCCGAGATGATCTTCGTCGTGATCCGCCCCTCGGCGGTCAGCGCGCGTGTCTTCAGGCGGATGTCGCGACGCGTGCGGATGATGCTCGACAACTCGTCGAGCGTCTCGCCGAGGCTGCCGCCCGTCTCGCGCTGCAGCAGCAGGTAGACGGTGAAGAACGAGAAGTCCGCGATCATCAGCCGGTCGGCCGCGTGCGTCAGCACGTCCTTCAGATCCGCGCCGACGCGCAGGCTGTCGCCCATCGTGCGAAACGTCGAGCGCACCGGCTCCGCCGCGCTGTCGCCCACCGTGCTGATCGCCTGCGTGACCGGAATGCCCGCGCGCACCGCCCGCACGATCAGGTCGATCGCGTCCGGAAACGCTTCGAGAAAGCGCAGCCGGAACCGCTCGACCAGCGCGCGGTAGCTGGCGCGCATCGCCACCAGCGGCAGCCCGACGTAGATCAGCGGATGGACTATGCGCGGCAACGCGACGAGCTCCACCACCACGATCGCGGCCAGCGCGCCGGCGATCGTGGCGGCGACGACGATCCGCATCCCGCGTTCGCCGCCCACCGCGCGCACGCGCGTCACGTAATGCTGCAGCCGCGCGCGCGCGCGGCCTTGCCGCCGCGGCAGGTTGAACAGCGCGACGCCGGGTGCGGCGGTCGCACCGGCCTCCCGGCCCGCCAGCGATGACGCAAGGTGCCGCATCCGCGCACGCACGCGCTGCTCCGGCGTGTGGCGCGCACGATCGAGCCACGCCGACAGCGCGAGACCCGCGGCCAGGATCACGACGAACGCGCCGAGCGCGAACAGGTCCGCGGCCCTCATTGCCGGAATACCTCGGAGAGCGCATCCTCGACGCCGTAGTACGCGGCGCGCGGCGCGAACGCGGGCCGCAGCGACGACGCCTCGAACACGCCCTTCACCGCGTCGCGCGTCGTGTCGCCGTCCTGGCGGAACGCGAACAGGTCCTGGGTGATCACGACCTCGCCCTCCATCCCGACGATCTCGGTGATCCGGGTCACGCGGCGCACGCCGTCGCGCATCCGCTCGACCTGCACGAACAGGTGCACGGCGCTCGCGATCTGGCGCCGGATCGACAGCAGCTGCAGGTTCGCGTTCGCCATCATGACCATGCTTTCGAGCCGGCTGATCGCGTCGCGCGGCGAGTTCGCATGGATCGTCGTCATCGAGCCGTCGTGGCCCGTGTTCATCGCCTGCAGCACGTCGAACGCCTCCGCGCCGCGGATTTCGCCGAGGATGATGCGGTCCGGCCGCATCCGCAGCGCGTTGCGCACGAGATCGCGCTGCGAGATCCCGCCGAGCCCTTCCGTATTCTCCGGCCGTGTCTCGAGACTCACCACGTGCGGCTGCAGCAGTTGCAGCTCGGCCGCGTCCTCGATCGTCACGATCCGCTCGTGCTCCTCGATGTGCTGCGACAGCGCGTTGAGCAGCGTCGTCTTGCCCGAGCCGGTGCCGCCCGAGATCACGATGTTCAGCCGGCATGCGCAAGCGACCTTCAGTACCTGCAGCATCCCGTGCGAGATGTTGCCCTGATGCGCCATCCGCGCGAGCGTGATGTCGCGCTTCGCGAACTTGCGGATCGAGATCGACGCGCCGCGCATCGCGATCGGCGGCAGCACCACGTTCACGCGGCTGCCGTCGGCAAGGCGCGCGTCGACCATCGGGCTGCTCTCGTCGACGCGCCGCCCGACCGCCGCCGCGATCCGCTGCGCGACGCTCGTCACGTGCGCGTTGTCGCGAAACTTCAGCGGCGTGAGTTCGAGCCGGCCCGCGCGCTCGACGTACACCTGGTCGGGGCCGTTCACGAGGATGTCGGACACGGTGTCGTCGGCGAGCAGCGGCTCGATCGGCCCGACGCCGAACATGTCGTTCAGGATCGCGTCGACGATCAGCACCTGTTCGCCCGCGGTGATCTTCAGGCGTTCGCGCTCGACCGTATGCGCGGCCACCTGTTCGATGCCCGCCCGCACTTCGTCGCGCGTCTTCATCAGCGCGGCCGACATGTTCATCGACGCGAACACCGCGGTGCGGATCGCGTCGAACTTGCCGGAGCGGATCAGGGCCTCCTGCGTATCGGCCACCGTCGTCCCGCGCGCGGGCGCGGGCGCCGCCGGCGGGGCTGCCGGGGGCGCCGGGCTCACGGCCGGCCCCGCCGCGGGCGCATCCTCTCGCGGCGCGGCACGGGAACCCGCCGGCGCAGGGTCCGGCGTCGGCCGTTTGCGGGTACCGAACGTCACGATCCTTTCCTCCGTTTGAAGAAGCGCGCATACCACGGCTCGGCGACGACCATCGATTCGCCGGTGATGCCGTTCGCGAGCAGCCGGATCTCTTCCAGGAAGCCGCGGCGTTTCGAGCCTTCGATCGGCTCGGCCAGGTTCTCCGCGACCGCGAGCGACTGCGCGTCGTGCGGCAGCTCGCGCAGCCGCACACCGCCGAACGCGTCCTCGAAATCGGACTGCGCGACGCGCCCCTTGACCGGCTCGAGCGGATTGTTCAGCACCATCGACAGCATCCGCTCGCCCGGTATTTCCTTCACGAAGCGTGCCAGCCGCGCGGCTTCGTACGCGGCGTGCACCGACCGATCCGCGACGATATAGACGAGATCGGACGCCGTCAGCGCATCCTCGAACAGCTTGCCGGCACGGTAGCCGACGTCGAACAGCACGTAATGGAAGCGGTCCTTCAGCATGTCGACGAGCTGCGCGATCGCATCGTCGCGCAGCAGCGCGTCTTCGCCATACGCGAGTTCGGCCGAGAGCACGTGCAGGCGGTCGCCTTTCGTGACGAACATGCGCTCGAACAGCGCGTCGTCGGGGCGCAGTTCCATGTTCAGCAATTCGATCAGCCCGTTGTTGCTCGACAGCCCGAGCATCGAGTTCGCGCCGCCGCCATGCAGGTTCAGGTCGACGTAGGCGACGCGCCGCCGCTTCTCGCCCGCCAGGCAGCGCGCGAGGTTGACCGCGATCGTCGTCGTGCCCACGCCGCCGCGTGCGCCGACGAAGCTGACGATCTTGCCGGTGCGCACCTGCACGACCGACTCCGTCGTGGTCAGCGCGCGCCGCATCAGCTCGACGGTCAGCGGCTTCACGATGTAGTCCTGCACGCCGATGCCGAGCAGGTTGCGGAACAGCCCGACGTCGTTCTGCGTGCCGATCGCGATGACCCGCACCGACGGCTCGCACACGTCCGCGAGCCGCATCAGGTCCGACACCGGCAGCACCGAATCCGACACGTCGACGATCAGCTGGCGCGGCGAGCGCTCGTGCTGCTGCAGCAGCCGGATCGCATCGTCGCAATGGCCCGGCTGCACATGGGCGCGCGTGATCGACAGGTCCTGTGCGACGCGGCGGATCACATCCTCGCTGCCGGCATCGGATACGACCGCGATGAGATCCGCCGCTCCGGCGGAGGCGGCGCGCTTGGCGTTCTGGCGGTCGAGGACGTTCATGGGCGGCATCGCGATCGCATCGGGAGTGGGTCAATGGCCGGGCGAGCCGGTCGTCGTCAGCGTCTTGCCCGGCGCGGGCTGCTTCACGCGATCCTCGACGTAGCGGCGCACCGCGTCGGCCGCGACTTGCGCATCGGCACCGCCGTACGGCACGGGCGCGACGAGATCTTCCGGCCGCGCGAGCATCGTCGCGAGGTTCGTGTAGGTCGCGCAGCCGAACGGCACGCCGGGCCGCCCGAAGCCCGCGTCGACGAGATGCGACGGCTGCATCAGCTTCGCGCAGTCGGGCGGCACCGCACGGACGCCGTCGAAGCCGATCGCGCGTGCATCGGGCAGGTTGATCGGCGGCGGGGTCGACAGGCAGGCCGCGAGCGCCAGCGCCAACGGTGCGGTGAACAGGGTTCGAACTCGCATGCGCGCTCCTCCGGTCAGTACACGAAGCCCGCGGCGCCGACGAGACGCGGCGTGTCGCCCGACAGCAGGTCGATCCCGAGATTGCGCTGGATCGCGAACTCGAGATCGCTGCTCGGCCGCGCGACGGTGTCGAGCGCCTGCTCGAGCTGGCCGGGCCCGGTCGGCTGCACGATGTACGGCGTCACGATCACGACGACCTCGGTCTTGTTGTCCTGGAAGTTCTTCGACGAAAACAGCCGGCCGATGATCGGCAGCCGGCCGAGGCCCGGGATCTGCGACACGGTATTGGCCGTCTGGCTCTGCAGCAGCCCGCCGATCGCGAAGCTCTGTCCGCTCGACAGCTCGACCGTCGTCTCGACGCGCCGCACGGTGAGCCCCGGCACCGTGATGCCGCCGGTCGTCACGCTGTTGTTCGAGTCGACCTCGCTCACCTCCGGGCGCACCTTCAGGCTGATCCGGTTGTCGGCGAGCACGGTCGGCGTGAAGTCGAGCGACACGCCGAACGGCTTGAACTCGACCGTGATCGCGCCGGTCGTGTTGCCGGCCTGCGCGACCGGGATCGGGATCTCGCCGCCCGCGAGGAAGCTCGCGGTCTGGCCGGACATCGCGGTGAGGTTCGGCTCCGCGAGCATCGTGATCAGGCCTTCCTGGTCGAGCGCGTCGAGCACGACGTCGATCGACCAGCGCCCCGTATGGAAGCCGCCGAGCACCGAATACGCGCCGGTCGGCGACAGGTTGAACAGCTTGTTCGTCGGATCGAACAGCGTGCGCCCGTTGAACAACCCGCCGATGAAGTTGCCTGCCGCGCCGAGCGAACTCCAGTTGATGCCGAGCTGCTGCGTGACGTTGCGGCTCACTTCCGTCACGCGCACGCGCAGGTTCACCTGGATCGGACGCGACAGCGTGAGCCGATTGACGATCTTTTCCTTGTCGTTCACGTAGGGCGCGAGCGACTGCATCACGGCGTCTGCGTCGGCCGCGCTCGGCACCTTGCCCGACACCATCAGCGAGCCCGGCGCGCCGGACACCGACAGCTTCAATTGCGGAAAGCGGCTGTCGAGCACCGTCTGCAGCGAGGCGGTGTCGACCTGCACGATCACCGTCCGGCGCAGGATCGGCCGATGGTTCGCGCCGAGCGCGATCAGCGTGGTGGTGCCCGCCTTCT
The DNA here is from genome assembly GCF_902830285.1 of Burkholderia sp. BCC0419. Classification (NCBI taxonomy): domain Bacteria; kingdom Pseudomonadati; phylum Pseudomonadota; class Betaproteobacteria; order Burkholderiales; family Burkholderiaceae; genus Burkholderia; species Burkholderia sp. BCC0419. Next base: position 842,011 of record NZ_CADESR010000001.1, on the reverse strand, counting down.
TGCCGAACACGAACACGGTGCGCGGCGACGGCACCTGGATGTCCGCGATGCCCGGATCGGCGACGAACATCGCGGTCGCGGGTTCGGACAGCGACAGCATCTCGCCCTTGCCGGTCGCGATCGACAACGCCGCGCCGGCGTCCGCCGCCGGCGGGCGCTGCGCGAGCGCGACGCCCGGCGCGACGAGGCAGGCCAGGCACCAGAAAGCGATCCAACGAACGATGCGCACCATGCGTGTTCCCGTCAAATGCCGGCCGCCGGGCGGCCGGCCCCGAATCGTCACCGCGTCACTGCGGCGCCGCCATCCGTGGCGCCTGCGCCGTCGCGTCCGCGGCGGCGTAGCCGCCCGCGGGTGCGGCCGGCGCAACCGGCGTACCCGGCCAACCCGACGGCAGCGGCGGCACGCCCGGCGTGCCGGTGCCGCTGCCGCGCGACCCATCGTCGACCGACGAGCCGCGGTAGATCACGACCGTATTGCCCTGCGACCCCGGCCGCGTGCCGGCGTCCGTCCTCGCGGACGGCGCCCGCGCCGCGCCGCGGGCCGCGCGCGACACGTCGCCGGCCCATACCGGCGGCGTATCGGGTTCCGCTTCGTCGCCCCCCGCCGCCTGACGGCGATCGCTCGTCGCGAAGCTGCGCAGCGCCAGCGACAGCGATCCGAGGCGCGTCGCGACCAGCACGACCTGTGCGGTGCGCGGCGCGACCTCGAGGGTGACCGTGCGCGCGCGAGCCGGTACTTCCGGCGCACTCGCAGGCGTCTTCGCACGCTGGAATTCCGAGCCGACCGCGAGCACGCGCGCGCGCCGCACGACCGTCTCCGCTTCGAACGTGCCGGGCGTCGTCGCCGACCCGCCGATCTCCTGCGTGAGCACCACGTCGACGAAGTCGCCTGGCTGGATCAGCCCCGCGTTGCCCGACACGTCGTCGACCGGCACCGAGATCGCACGCATGCCGGGCTGCAGCGCGGCCGCGAGAAAATCCGGTGCGCCGGCCGGGATCACGTTCTCCGCGCGAATCGGCGCACCGGCGTCGACCCGGTTGCGCAGCAGCGCGCCTTGCAGGTTCGCGCCCGGTTGCGACTCGACGAACGCGCCGGCCGGCACCTGCGTGCGCGGCATGCGCTTCCACGCGAGATCGTTGTCGCGCAGCAGCAGCCCTTCGGGCAGGTCCGCCGTCGCGACGCGCACGCGCACCTCGGCCGCTTCGCCGGGCGCCGGCGGCGTCGCCGCGGCGACGAACAGCTGGCGCAGGATGAACGCACCGATCGCGGCTGCGATGATCAGGACGGCCATTCTCAGGGGTTTGGGCATGGCGGCGTGCGTCCCCCGGGTCTAGGTAAGCGAAACCGCATGAGGAAACGGCGCCCAGACGGCCAGCGTGCCGCCGAGCGCGAGCGCGACGCCGTACGGCACGCCGCGCGTCGCGATCGTATGCGCCGGCGCGGCGCGACGCCGCAATGCGCCGGCCGCGAGTGCGGCGAGGCCGCACGCGGCGCCGCTCGCACCGACGATCGTCAACACCGGGAACGCGAGCGCCGGGCCGGCCCACAGGAACACCGCCGCCGCCAGCTTCACGTCGCCGCCACCGATCCAGCCCGCGTGACGCAGGCCGGCGAACAACAGCAGCATCGCCGCGGCGGTCGCCCCATGACCGGCGAGTTGCGCGAGCCCATCGCGCGCGAGTGCCGCCGCGACGAAATACAGCATCGCGAACGCCAGTACCGCACGATTCGACAGGCGCCGCGCGCGCGCATCCTGCATCGCGAGCGACACCAGCACGAGCGTCGCCGCCGACTGTACGAGATAGAGCATCGGAGAGCCGTCCGTCGGCGCGCCCCGGCTGGATACGTCGTACCGCTGCGGATCCGTGTGTTCGTCGGCGGCGCTCGGGTTCAGAGGATCAGATCAACGCCGTGACCTTGTTGATCAGCGCGGTGAACACGGCGGGCAAGCCACCGGACGTGCTGCTGAGAATCACCCCGACCGCCGCGAGCGCGACCACGACGATGCCGGCCAGAACCGCGTATTCGAGCGAGCTGACACCACGTTCATCGCGCAGCAAGCTCTTGACGTATTGCAGCATGACAACCTCCGTGTGACGGGGTCGGTGATCGACCGTTGAATGTAAAGACGCGGCGTTGCTTCGGTGGCGCGCACGACGTTCGCCCATTCATGACTCATGCGGCAGCCCTGGCATCGGGCCGTGCGCATTCCCCTGAATCCATTCGATCGCTGCACTGCGCGGTGGACGGCAATGGCATCTGCCGCTCCTTTCGCGCGTCTGTTGCGTAGCCGCATTGACACGATGCGGATCACGCTAATTCGTCTAGGGTATAGACAATTTTTTGGGCGAATTCAAATTATTTAGCGTCGGATGCATTTATGGGCGACGCGCTTCAACGATGAAATACGCGCATGTCATCTGCCGCTTTTCAAGCGTGAGGCGGGAGGCCTGGCTTCGCGCGCCGCAAGAATGTTAATACCGGCATGCATCGTTGCTTCCGCCGTGCATTTCGATGATTTTTATTCAGTTTTTCGATATGCCGCGAATTTTCCTGCCCGAATTTAAAACGCACACGCGGGCGCGCTATCCGGTATTTATTTTCGTACTGGCCAGCATGATCCGGAAAATATTGCACGCCCCGATCGTGTTGCCCGATTCGGCTTGACGCCGCCGTCACCGACGATCGATTTGCCGCCGATCGACATGCGGGAGCCGCGCTCGCGCGCGCCGCCGTTTCCAATCGGCGACACGCGTGATTTGCCAACCCGAAACGCGGCGATAAGCATAGTTCAAATCGTTGCTTGTCCCGCGCCGAATGCGTCCTCCAGAATGGTTCTGCCGCCCTCCGGCACGACTTCCACCCCTCGCCATCCGACGCGCCATGATCGACCGATTCCCGTCTCCACTGCGCCTGCTGCGATCGCTGCTGATCGCGTCCCTCGTTGCGTTGCCGGCCGCCGCCGCGCACGCGGACAAGCCCGCCACTGTCCGCATCGGCGTCGCCCAGCAAGGCGCGGGCGATCCCCCGACGTTCGGCGGATCGAGCGCCGCCACCGTGCAGTTGCAGCAACTCGTCGAAAAGGAATTCGCCGCCGACGGCATCAAGGTGGAATGGCTGTTCTTCAAGGGCGCGGGGCCGGCCGTCAACGAGGCGATCGCCAACAAGGCGCTCGACTTCGCGTACCAGGGCGACCTGCCGGCCGTGCTCGCGCGCTCGAACGGGATCAAGACGCGCCTGCTGCTCGCCGCGAGCGTGCGCTCGGGCATCAAGATCGCGGTGCCGCCCGACTCCACGATCCGCTCGATCAAGGACCTGAAGGACCGCCGCGTGTCGATCTTCCGCGGCACCAACCTGCAGCTCGTCGCCGACAACGCGCTCGCGAGGAACGGCCTCGGCGAACGCGACCTGCGCGTGATCAACCTCGACGCCGCCAGCTCGCTCGCCGCGCTCGCGTCGAAGGGCATCGACGCGTCGGTGGGCGATTATGCGCTCTACAAGCTGCGCGACGCGGGCCTCGCGAAGATCATCTACGAATCGCAGAACGACGGCCCGCAACTGACGCGCCAGACCCACCTGCTCGTGCTCGACGATTTCGACCGCGCGCACCCGGACATCGTGCAGCGCGTCGTCACCGCGTTCGTGAAGGGCGCGCAATGGTCGTCCGACGAGGCGAACCGCGATGCGCTGTTCAAGCTGTGGGCGAAAAGCGGCGTGCCGTATGCGTCGTGGCAAGCCGACTATGCGAACCAGCGCCTGAAGGACCGCCTGTCCCCGCTGATCGACCCGTTCGTCGTCGCGCGCTACAAGGCCGTCGCCCAGGATGCGCTGAACCTGAAGCTGATCCGCCAGCCGGTCGACGTCGACGGCTGGTTCGAACCGAAGTATCTCGACAATGCATTGCGCACGTTGAAGCTCGAACACTACTGGCCGCGTTTTGACGCCGCCGGCAAGCCTCTCTCCTGACCGAGCCCGCCCCGATGAGCGACACCGCGTTTCCCGTCCCGTCGTCCCAGTCGTCCGAATCGCACGCGCTCGCCGTGCCGCCGCGCCGTGCGGCTGCGCTGAAACGGCTCGCGTGGCAGCTCGCGCCGTGGGTGCTGCCCGCGCTGCTGTTCGCGTTGTGGAGCGTCGGCAGCGCGCGCGGCTGGATCGCGCCGCAAATCCTGCCGCCGCCCGAACGCGTGGTCGACACGCTGGCCGAACTCGCGTCGAGCGGCGATCTCGTGCGTCACACGCTGATCAGCCTGCAGCGCGTGCTCGTCGGCTTCGCGGCCGGCACGCTGCTCGGTGTGTCGATCGGCGTCGCACTCGGGCTGTCGCGCACGCTGGAAGCCTACGTGCTGCCGAGCTTCAACGCGCTCGTGCAGATTCCGGTGCTCGGCTGGCTGCCGTTCCTGCTGCTGCTCGTCGGCGTCGGCGAGCCGCTCAAGTACCTGCTGATCGCGCATGCGGCGCTCGTCCCCGTCACGCTGAGCACGTTGCAGGGGTTTCGCGAGGCGCCGCCCGCCCTCGACGAAGTCGCGCGCGGGTTCGGCTACACGCGCCGGCAACGCATCGTCCACGTCGTGCTGCCGGCCGCGATCCCGACGCTCGCGACCGGTGTGCGGCTCGCGTTCACGAAGTCGTGGCTCGCGCTCGTCGTGGTCGAACTCGTCGCGTCGTCCGAAGGGCTCGGCTACCTGATCGTGTACGGGCGGCAACTGTTCCAGCTCGATCTCGTGATGGCGGCCGTGGTCGTGGTCGGCGCGGTCGGCCTGCTGATCAACCGGGCGCTCGACGCACTCGAAGCGCGCCTGCGCCGCGGCGTGCCGTCCGCGTTTCGCGGCTGAACCGGGCCGCACGCCCCATCGAAGGAGAATCGCCCGTGCCGCACGCCGCCACGCCGTCAGCCACACCGCCCGCCACGGCCGCCCGCCGCCTGCATGCGCCCGACTGGCGCGGCTTCGTGCTGCCGCTCGTGGCGTTCGCACTCTGGTGGGCCATCGCTTCCGCCCATCTCGTGAAAAGCGGGCTGTTCGTCGGCCCCGCCGACGTGCTGCATACCGCGTGGGCACAGGCCGCGAGCGGCGCGCTCGGCCGTGCGTTGTCGGCGTCGCTCGCACGCGAAGCGTGCGGGTTCGCGATCGGCGCGACGGGCGGGCTGTTGCTCGGCGCCGCGCTCGGGCTGTCGCGCGTCGCCGCGCGGATGGTCGGCCCGAGCTTCGACACGTTCAAGCAGATCTCGCTGTTCGCGTGGATTCCGCTGATTTCCGTATGGTTCGGGCTCGGCGACGTCGCGAAGGTCGTGTTCCTGTCGCTCGCCGCGCTGCTGCCGGTCGCCGCCCATACCTGCGACGGCATTCACGCGGTGCCGCGCACGTATGTCGACGTCGCCCGCGCGCTGCGCTACTCGCGGCTCCAGCTCATCCGCCACGTGATCCTGCCGGCCGCGCTGCCGTCGATCTTTACCGGCCTGTATCTCGGCCTGATCTATTCGTGGCTCGCGACGCTCGGCGCCGAATACCTGCTCGTCGCCGGCAGCGGGATCGGCAACACGCTGATCGACGGCAGCGAGCAGTTCCGGATGGATCTCGTACTGTTCGGGATCATCGTCGTCGGCGTGACCGGCTGGGCACTGAACGCGACCGCGCGGGCGATCGAGCGCAAGGTGCTGGCCCGTCGCGGCGACCTGACGCGCTGAGCGCCCGTTCCTTCCCGCCCTTTCCTTCCGTATCGCACCCTTCTTCGTACCGCCATGACGACCCTCGCCTCCGATTCGCTCGACATCCTCCATGTAAGCAAGCACTACGCGCAACGCGGCGCGGCGCTCGCCGTGCTCGACGACGTGTCGCTGCACGTACGCGCCGGCGAATTCGTCACGATCGTCGGCGCCAGCGGCTGCGGCAAGTCGACGCTGCTGCGGCTCGTCGCCGGGCTCGACACCGATTACACCGGCGAAATCCGCGCCGGCGGCGAACGCGTGCGGGACACGTCGCTACAGCGCGGCATCGTGTTCCAGGATCACCGGCTGTTCCCGTGGCTGACCGTCGAACAGAATATCGGCGCCGCGCTGCGCAACGCGCCGCTGAACGTCGCCGCGAAACGGCGCGCGGTCGCGGAACACATCGCGCTCGTCGGGCTGAACGGCTTCGAGCACGCATTTCCGAACCAGTTGTCGGGCGGGATGGCGCAGCGCGTCGCGATCGCACGCGGTCTCGTGAACCGGCCGCGCGTGCTGCTGCTCGACGAGCCGTTCGGCGCGCTCGACGCGCAGACGCGCGCGAAGATGCAGAACGAACTGCTGCGCATCTGGGAGCAGGAGCGCATCACGATGATGCTGGTCACGCACGACGTCGACGAAGCCGTCTATCTCGGCGATCGCGTCGTCACGATGGCGCCGCGTCCCGGGCGCATCGCGCGCATCGTCGACGTCGCGCTGCCGCGCCCGCGCCGGCGGGATTCGCCGGCATTCGCGCGCTTGCGCGATACCGTGCTCGCCGATTTCGACGACAGCGAGCCGCCGGGCGACGACGGTTCGGGCGGCAAGCGCATCGACGCGGCGCGCCCGCACCGGATCGGCGAATGGCGGCTCGCTTGGTAGCGATGCAACGTGTGCGCATTGTTCAGCAGGACGACACATATCGTTCATCGCAGCGCGCACGCTAAGGTTGTGACGATTCATCGGTTCCGGTTCCGCGCGGCGCCTGCTTGAATGGAGACTCGACCGACCCGACTCCCAGGAGACTCCCGATGTCCGATGTCCAGCACGCCGCTCACTCGTCTTCGCCTGCTTCGCACGCCGCGCCGCGCACGGCCGCCGTCCCGCTTCAGCTTCGCCAGGTCGCCGGCCGGATCGGCGCCGAAATCGCCGGCGTGCGGCTGTCGGCCGCGCTCGACGACGCGACGTTCGACGCGATCCAGGCCGCGCTGCTACGCCACAAGGTGCTGTTCTTCCGCGGCCAGCACCATCTCGACGACACGACACAGGAAGCGTTCGCGCGCCGCTTCGGCGACACGGTCGCGCACCCGACCGTGCCGTCCGTCGACGGCAGCGCGGCCCTGCTCGAACTCGATTCCGCGCACGGCGCACGCGCCAATTCGTGGCACACCGACGTGACCTTCGTCGACGCATACCCGAAGATCTCGATCCTGCGCGCGGTCGTGATCCCGCCGTTCGGCGGCGATACCGTATGGGCCAACACGGCCGCCGCGTACGCGCATCTGCCCGACCCGCTGCGCGCGCTCGCCGACACGCTGTGGGCGCTGCATACGAACGCCTACGACTACGCGTCGACACACGTGCATGCCGACGATGCGCAACTGAAGCGCTACCGCGAAGTGTTCACGTCGACCGTCTACGAAACCGAGCACCCGGTCGTGCGCGTGCATCCGGAAACCGGCGAACGCACGCTCGTGCTCGGGCACTTCGTGCAGCGGCTCAAGGGACTGTCGGCGCAGGATTCCGCCCATCTGCTTCAGGTATTCCACGAGCACGTGACGCGCCTCGAGAACACCGTGCGCTGGAACTGGCAGGAAGGCGACGTCGCGATCTGGGACAACCGCGCGACGCAGCACTACGCGATCAACGACTACGGCGATGCGCGCCGCGTCGTGCGCCGCGCGACCGTTCACGGCGACGTGCCGGTCGGCATCGACGGCCGCCAGAGCGTCCTGCTGAAAGGGCCGGGCGCCACGCTGCAATAACGTCCACGTCCCATGGCGGCGCCCTTTCCCGCGCGCCGCCGCGCCCCTCTCCGCAGGACACCCGCCATGAACCTCGCACCACCGGACCGACGCTTGCACGCGCAACGATGTCGTCTCTCTTCCCCGTTCACTTCCGCCAGGAGCGTCGCATGAGCGCCCTACTCGAACCCGTCGCCCAGCCGGTCGACGTGATCCCGCTGTCCGCCCATATCGGTGCGGAAATCCGCGGCGTCGACCTCACGCAACCGTTGACCACGCCGCAGATCGCGGCGATCCGCGCCGCGCTGCTGCAATGGCGCGTGATCTTCTTTCGCGAACAATTCCTCACGCACGAGCAGCATGTCGCGTTCTCCGCGCAGTTCGGCGAGCCGACGGTCGGCCACCCGGTGTTCGGGCACGTCGACGGCCATCCGGCCGTCTATTCGATCGCGAAGCATCGCAAGGCGACGCGCTTCGAAGGCGAGCCGGTGCGCCGGCCCTGGACCGGCTGGCACACCGACGTGACGGCCGCCGTGAATCCGCCGTGGGCGTCGATCCTGCGCGGCGTGACGATCCCGCCGTACGGCGGCGACACGCACTGGACCAACCTCGTGCGCGCCTACGAAACGCTGTCCGCGCCGCTGCGCGGCTTCGTCGACACGCTGCGCGGCATCCATCGCTTCACGCCGCCGCCCGGCGCGCGCGCGACCGGTGCGTTCGACGACGCCGTCGAGCGCCGCCCGCTCGTGACCGAGCATCCGCTCGTGCGCGTGCACCCGGAGACCGGCGAACGCGCGCTGTACGTGAGCCCGAGCTTCCTGAAATCGATCGTCGGGCTGACGCCGCGCGAGAGCCAGGCGCTGCTCGAACTGCTGTGGGAGCATGTGACGCGGCCGGAATTCACGATCCGCTTCAAGTGGGAACCGCGCAGCATCGCGTTCTGGGACAACCGTGCGACCGCGCATCTCGCGCCCGTCGACATCTTCGATCTCGACTTCGACCGCCAGCTGTATCGCACGACGCTCATCGGCGACGTGCCGGTCGGCCCCGACGGCGCGCCTTCGGTCGCGCTCGAAGGCACGCCGGTCGAAACGGCGGCCGCCGTCGCACTCAACTGACGCGGCGAATGCCGGCGTGCACGGGCGCACCGGCCTCCGCTTCCATCAATCGAGCCACACGCCGTCGAACCGGTGCCCGCCGAGCGGCGAGAACGTCAGCCCGTGTACACGCCTGGAGATCGGCAGCGACACGATCGACGTCGCGATCGGCGTGAACGGCACCTGGTCCTTGAACACCACCTGCGCCTGCTCGTACAGCGCCGTGCGCTTCGCGACGTCCCCATTCGAACGCGCGGCGGTCACGAGTTGCTCGAAGTCCTTGTTGCACCACTTCGCGAGATTGCTGCCGTGCACCGCGTCGCAGCCGAGCAGCGTGCCGAGCCAGTTGTCGGGGTCGCCGTTGTCGCCCGACCAGCCGTACAGGATCGCGTCGTGCTGGCCGTCGTGTTTCGCGCGGCGGTTGTATTCGCCCCATTCGTAGCTGACGATCTTCGCGCGCACGCCGATCTTCGCCCAGTCCTGCTGGATCAGTTGCGCCATCAGCTGCGCGTTCGGGTTATACGGGCGCTGCACCGGCATCGCCCACAGCGTCAGGTCGAAGCCGTTCGGGAAGCCGGCCTGCGCGAGCAGCGCCTTCGCGGCGGCCGGATCGCGCGGCGCGTCCTTCAGGCGCGGGTTGTACGACCATTGCGCGGGCGGCATCGGGTTCGTCGCGATCGTCGCGTCGCCGTTGAACACGGTCTTGATGATCGCCGTCTTGTCGATCGCGATGTCGAGCGCGCGCCGCACGTCGACGCGATCGAGCGGCGGATGCTGCGTGTTGTACGCGACGAAGCCGACGTTGAAGCCCGTCCCCGAGAACAGCGTCAGCTTCGGGTCGCGCCGCACCGTCTCGAGGTCGGCCGGCCGCGGAAACACCGACACCTGGCATTCGCCGGCCACGAGCTTCTGCAAGCGCGCGGCCGGATCGGGCGTGATCGCGAACACGAGGCGCGCGAGCTTCACGTCGTCCGGTTTCCAGTAGTCGGGATTCGCGTCGTAGCGGATCAGCGCGTCCTTCTGGTACGTGCGCAGCAGGAACGGCCCCGTGCCGACCGGGAACTGGTTGATGTCCGACTCGCGATGGCGCGCGGCGAGCTGCGACGCATATTCGGCCGACAGCACCGACGCGAACGCCATCGCGAGATTGCGCACGAACACGACGTCGGGCGTCTTCAGCACGAAGCGTACCGTGTAGTCGTCGACCTTCTCGATGCGTTCGATGTTGCGGTCGAAGCCGAGATCGCTGAAATACGGGAAGCTGACCGGATAGGCCTTGCGGAACGGATCGTCCGGGTCGAGCATCCGGCGGAACGTGAACACGACGTCGTCGGCCTGGAACGGCCGGGTCGGCTTGAACCACGCGGTCGTCTGGAATTTCACGCCGCGCCGCAGGTGGAACGTGATCGTGCGCTGGTCGGGCGACACGTCCCAGCTCGTCGCGAGCGCCGGTTCGAGATCGAGCGTGCCGCGCTTGAACTGCACGAGCCCGTTGTAGACCGGGTACGTGCTCGCATCGAAATCGGTGCTCGTCGTGTGCTGGCCGGGATCGAAGCCGGCCGGGCTGCCTTCGGTGCAGTACACGAGCGTCTTGCCCGTGGGTGCCGCGAGCGCGTGCGTCGCGGCGCCGGCCAGCAGCAACGACGCGGCGATGCAGCGAAGCGCGGCGCCGGCAGGCGATACGCCGCGCGTACGGCGCGCGGCTGACGAAACGAAAGGATTCTTCATGGTGAGGGACGGAAGCAAGAGGTGCGATGCGAATGACGACCGTCGATCTTCGCGCGCATCCCGCCGATCGCTTACCAATTAATTCCGCGTTGCTTATCGTCGCGGATGCATCCCGCTGCCGCTGCATGAGAATGTCCATGCGAGCGCCGCACGCAGGCTCGCGAACACCGCCGCGACACCGGGGCCCGGCGTCATGACATGACGCAGCGCCATTCGCTCAGGGCCGCGGACGTCCTTCCGGCCCTCTGCAGGTTCCGCGGAATTGGCGCATCGTATCGGTTGGCCAACGCCGGCACCGGTGCGCGGGAATCCACCGGCGCACGCATGCCGGCACGGCGCGCCCGCGGGTGCGCCGCCCGTTCCTGGAGGACCCACGATGTCGATCAACCCCGATACGCCCTCTCGTCCCGTCAAGTCGCCGGGCCCCGATCATCCGATCCTGATCGAACCGCACGCGTCGCGCGTGGTCGTGAAGGTCGCCGGCAAGGTCGTCGCCGATACGCGCCATGCACTGGCGCTGCGCGAGGCCAGCTATCCGGCGGTGCTGTACGTTCCGCGCGAGGATGCCGACATGTCGCTGCTCGAACGCACCGACCACGCGACCTACTGCCCGTACAAGGGCGATTGCGCGTACTACTCGATTCCGGCCGGCGGCGAACGCGCGATCAATGCGGTGTGGACGTACGAGCATCCGTATCCGGCCGTCGAATCGATTCGCGGGCACCTTGCGTTCTATCCGGACCGCGTCGATTCGATCGAGGAAAGCCCGCTCGTCACCGAGTGAGCGCGGCGGCGCCCTGCCGCGTCACCATTCACGGATCGTCCGGCCGCTGATTTGCATATGCGGATTCATTGGTTGGCCGCCGTCCCGCATGGCCGTATCGTCTTGAGTCCGGCGCGGGCCGGCCGCGCGCATCGCCCGCAACCGGCCGCGTCCCGTGCCGATCGCGCCATGCCCGCGCGACCCGTGAACCCGCCAGCAGGACGCCTCGATGAACGACACACCGCACGCAGACCTTGAAACGACCCCGGCGAACCCGCGCCGCCGCCGGTGGCTGCACGGCGCGGCCGCCGGGCTGGCCGGGCTCGCGCTCGGGCCGCTCGCGGCCGGCCCCGCCCGCGCCGACGCCAGCGGCACGCGGCTGCGCATCGGCTTCCAGAAATACGGCAACTTCGTCGTGCTCAAGGCGCGCGGCACGCTCGAGAAGCGTCTCGCGAGCCAGGGCGTCGCCGTGCAATGGCTCGAATTCCCGGCCGGCCCGCAGTTGCTCGAAGGGCTGAACGCCGGCGCGATCGACGTCGGCACGGTCGGCGAGACTCCGCCGATCTTCGCGCAGGCCGCCGGCGTCGATTTCGTCTACATCGGCAACGAGCCGCCCGCGCCGCAGGGCGAGGCGATCGTCGTGCTGCCCGATTCGCCGATCCGCACCGTCGCGCAACTGCGCGGCAAGAAGGTCGCGTTCAACAAGGGCTCGAACGTCCACTACCTGCTGGTGAAGGCGCTCGAGCATGCGGGCCTCACGTATGCCGACATCCAGCCGATCTACCTGACGCCGGCCGACGCGCGCGCCGCGTTCGTGCAGCGCAGCGTCGATGCGTGGGTGATCTGGGATCCGTACCTGGCCGCCGCCGAACGGCAGCTCGGCGCGCGCGTGGTCACGAACGGCGACGGGCTCGTGCGCAACACGCAGTACTACCTCGCCGCGCGCAAGTACGCGGCCGCGCACCCGCAGGTGCTGCGCGCGCTACTCGACGAAGTCGACGCGGTCGACCGCTGGGCGCGCGATCACGTGCCCGAGGTGGCCGCGCAACTGTCGCCGCTCGTCGGCCTCGACGCGCCGACGCTCGAAGTCGCGCTCAAGCGCGCCGGCTACGGCGTGCAGCCGATCACCGACGCGACGGTCGCGTACCAGCAGAGCATCGCCGACGCGTTCAGCACGCTGAAGCTGATTCCGGGCAAGCTGTCGGTCGCCAGCGCGCGCTGATGCGTCACGGCGCAAGCGCCGCGCCGATGCGCCGCCATTCGTCGTAGTCGGTGACGAGGCCCGCGTCGTCGATCGCGATATCGGCCGCATAGGTGCCGCTCTCGTAGCGGTACACGTGCGGCGCCGTGCGCGTATAGCGCTGCTCGCCGCGCACGATGTCGAAACTCGGAAACCGCAGCCACGCGGTGCGAATCTCGGCCGACTCGCCGACGGCGAGCGCCAGCCGCCGGATCGGCAGCGTATTGGTCGACAGACTGAAGCCGAGGTCGATGTCGGTTGCACCCGCAAGCATCGGTGCATCGACACCGTCGATCGTCCACTGCCCTGCATTGCACGCGATGTCCCATTGCCGTGGCGGCGCCGTGCCGCTCCACCGCGTCACGCGCGCCGAGCGCGTGAGCCAGTCGGTCCCGCATGCGATCGCGTAGTCGATGCGAAACGGCGTGCCGTCGATCGCGCCCGCCACCGCCCCCGACAGCGCGATGCCCGTCTGCGACTCGTCGAGCCGGCACCATTCGGCCGCCTGCCACGTCTGCACGATCTGCCATGCGACACAGTGCGTGCGTCGGGCTTCATTCCGTTGCGTCATGTCGGGTCTCCTGTCGGTCGCGCGGAAGGAAGCCGATTTTCGCTCACGGAGCGGATGAACGCACGCGGCTTCGGCGGCACCGATCGCGTTCCGGCCGATAGTCAGTATCGGCTTCAAGCACACCGTCGCCCCTGCGCCGCTTTGGTACCATCCGTCGATCGGTAAAAATCGAACCGGAAAACACAAGGCGCGACTTCATGGATTTGTTGGCGACGATGCGCATCTACGTCAGGGTCGTGGAGCGCGGCACGATGTCCGGCGCGGCGCGGGATCTCGACATGGGCCAACCGGCCGTCAGCGAGCGTATCGAGAAACTCGAAAAGCATCTCGGCACGCGGCTGCTGATGCGCAGTGCGCGCACCCTCGCGTGCACGGAGGAAGGCCGCCTCTTCTACGAACGCAGCAAGGCGCTGCTCGAGGCGGCCGAACTGGCCGTTGCATCGGTGTCGAAGACGGAGAATGCGCTCGACGGCACGATCCGGCTCGCGGCGCCGCAATGTTTCGGCGAGGTCGTGATGCCGGCCGTGCTGATGCAGATCCGCACCGCGTATCCGAAGCTGCACATCGACCTGGTGCTGAACGACGATATCGTCGATCCGGTCACCGAAGGCGTCGACATTTCGATCCGGGTCGGCCAGCTCCGCGACGGCGGCTTCGTCGCGTACGCGCTCGGCGCGGTTGGCCGCGTGCTCGTCGCCGCGCCGTCGTATCTCGACCGGCACGGCCCGCTCGACACGAAGGCCGATCTCGCGAACCATCCGTTCATCCGCGTGAAAGGCGTGTTCGCGAACGAACAGGTGCCGCTGCAGCGCGACGGCGGTGCGGTCGACTACGCGCGCATCCGCACGGTCATGACCACCAGCCACTGGCGCCCGATGTTCGACACGATCGCGGCGGGCGGCGGCATCGGCGTGGTCCAGCACCCGGCTTGCGCCGATGCGCTCGCGCACGGCCGGCTCGTCCGCCTCCTGCCGCACTACGACATCCCCGACTTCGCGCTCAACGTGCTGGTGCACGCGCAGCGGCCGCTGCCGCCGCGCGTGCGCGCTGTCGTCGATCTGCTGAAAAGCGAACTCCCGCCGCTGCTGACGCAACGTCAACGCTAGCCATCACGCCTGCAGCGACTTCCCCGGCTCCTTCACGTGCGCGTCGACTTCCATCTGGTAGAAGCGCGCGCTGACGAAGCCGAACAGCGTCCAGCCCAGGAACACGCACAGGCCGCCGAGCATCAGCGCCTGCTCGCCCGAGCTGAACAGCGCGTAGAAGCTGTACGCGGTCGCGACCATCGCAATCACGTTCGTCACCAGCGCCTTGCCCGGCGGCACCTTCGCGACCTTCTGGATCGTGATCAGCGCGGCCATCGACATCACGTAAGGCACGAGGTTCGTGACGACCGCGAGATCGACGATCTTCTGGAACTGGCTGCTCAGCTCCGGGCTGATCGTCATCAGCGCCAGCGCGACCTGCGCGACCAGCAGGATCACCATGCCGACGATCGGCGTGCCCGTGCGCGTCGCGCGCGCGAACACCGGCAGGAAGTAGCCGACGTCCGCCGAGCTCTTGAACACCTGCGCCACCGTGAACTGCCAGCCGAGCAGCGAGCCGATGCACGCGATCACCATCAGCGCGGTGACGATCGTGCCGACGGTCGGCGTGAACATCGTCGCGAACGCGATGCCGAACGGCGCGTTCGACGCCGCAAGGATCGCGTTGGGCACGATCCCGGCGATCACGTTGGTCGACACGATGTAGAAGATCGCCGACGCGATCGTGCCGCCGAGCACGGCGATCGGCACGTTGCGCTCCGGATTCTCCACGGCATCCGAGTTCGCGCACGCCGATTCGAGCCCGAGGAACGCCCACAGCGTCACCGCGATCGAGCCGCCGACGGCCGGCCCGAACGGCATGTTGTGCGGATTCCACGCCGCGCCCCAGGTCGCGCCGCTGAACCAGAACCAGCCGATCAGCGATACGACGACGACCGGAATGATCACGCCCCACACGGTCACCGCGCCGATCCGGCCGGTGATGCGCGAGCCGCCGAAGTTCGCGACCGTCGTCAGCACGAGCAGGAAGATCGTCCACAGGCCCGTCTGCAGCGGCGACAGCGTCGCGTCGAACAGCACGGTGCCGTAGCCGACCGCCGTGACGCCGATCGCGACGTTGGCGATCACGAGCGACAGCCCGTACGTGTAGTTCGCCATGTAGTTGCCGGCCTTGCCGAACGCGTACTCCGCGTAGCCGCCCATCCCGCCCGGCTTGCGGCTCAGCATCCCGCAGCGCGCGAACGCATAGGCCAGCGCGAGCGAGCCGCCGGCCGTGACGATCCACGACAGCAGCGAGATCGTGCCGACCTGCGCAAGCTTCGCCGGCAGCAGGATGATGCCGGAGCCCATCATGTTGACCGCTGTGAGAATGGTGAGCTGCCAGACGTTCATCCGGTGCTTCCGCGCGGCCGCCGGGGCCGCGTCGGACAGGTGCGCTGCGTTGTCCATGGTGTTCGATCCTTCGATGTGAGGCCGCCGCGCGGCCGGTCGCTCGTTCGCCCGGTCGGGATTCAGGGCTTCAGGCCGTCAGGCAGTACACGCGGTAGGTGCCGTCCTCGACCTCCACGCCGTGCGTGTCGTGCGCGAAGCCCGGGAAACGCCGGTCGTACGCTTCGAGCGCCTTCAAATAGCCAAGCACCGGGCCGCCGGCCGGCCCCGCGTTCTCGCCCGGCATCAACAGCGGAATGCCCGGCGGATACGGCACGACGCCGGTGGCCGCCGTGCGCCCGGCCAGCTCGTCGAGCGTCACCTGCTCGATGCGGCCCTGCACGAGATGCTCGTACGCGCGCACCGGGCTCATCTCCGGCTTCGGCAGGATCGAGAACGCCTCCGACATCAGGCGCGTCGTGCCGAGCTGCTCCATCGCCGCGAACATCGTGTCGGCCAGATCCTTCAGCCCCATGCCCGCATAGCGCGAACCATGCTCCTTCGCGAGCGACGGAATCGCCATGTCGAGCGGCAGGTTCGCATCGTAGTCGCGCTTGAAATCGCACAGCGCGCTGACGAGCGAGCCCCACTTGCCCTTCGTGATGCCGATCGAGAACAGGAACAGGATCGTGAAATCGGTCGTTTTCTCGACCACGATGCCGCGTGCATCGAGATACGCGGTGACGACGCTCGCCGGGATGCCGACCGGCATCAGGCCGCCGGCCGGCGCCACGCCCGGCGTGACGATCGACACCTTGATCGGGTCGAGCATGCAGTAGCCGTCCTCGATATTGCCGAAGCCGTGCCATTGCGCGCCGGGGCGCAGCACCCAGCACGCCGGGTCGCTCGCGAGCAGGTCGGGCGGCGCATCGTGGAACGGCAGCGTGCGGCCCGTGCGTGCCTCGAGCACGGTATCGGGCTGCCAGCATTCGAAGAACCAGTCGCCCTTCGCGCCGAACTCGCCGTTCATCCGCGCGATCATCTGCCGGAACGCGACGGCCTCCTCGATCGATTCGCGCGTCAGCGCGGCGCCGCCGGGGCCGTCCATCATCGCGGCCGCGACGTCGTTCGACGCGATGATCGCGTAGTTCGGCGACGTCGACGCGTGCATCATGAACGTTTCGTTGAACTGACCATGCGGAATCGGGCTGCGGCCGTCGCGCACGTGGATGTACGACGCCTGCGACAGCGCGGTCAGCAGCTTGTGCGTCGACTGCGTCGCGAATACCGTCGGCCGATCCTTGTGGTGGTCGCGCGGGTCGCCGTGCATCGCATGGCGGTCGCGGTAGATCGGATTGAAACGCGCGTAGCCGTACCACGCTTCGTCGAAGTGCAGCCGGTCGACGCTCGCGCCGAGCAGTTCCTCGACACGCGTCACGTTGTAGCAGAGGCCGTCGTACGTCGAGTTCGTGACGATCGCATGCTTCGGCTGGCGGTCCGCCAGCCCCGCCGCGAGCGGGTTCGATGCGATCGCTTCGCGGATCGCCGCCTGCGTGAGGCGCTCCGCCGCGATCGGCCCGATGATCCCGTAGCGGTTGCGCGTCGGCACGAGGTAGGTCGGAATCGCGCCCGACATCGTCATCGCGTGCTCGGCCGACTTGTGGCAGTTGCGGTCGCACAGTGCGATCTGGTCGCGGCTCACGCTCGCCATCAGGATGATGCGGTTCGACGTCGACGAGCCGTTCGTCACGTGATAGGTGCGATGCGCGCCGAACACGCGCGCCGCGTAGCGTTCGCTTTCGCCGATCGGGCCCGAGTGGTCGAGCAGCGAGCCGAGTTCGCCCACCGAGATCGACAGGTCCGAGCGGAACAGCGATTCGCCGAAGTATTCGAAGAACGCGCGGCCGACCGGCGATTTCAGGAAGCCGGTGCCACCGGTGTGGCCGGGCGTATGCCACGAGTATTCGTAGACGCGCGAGAACTTCGCGAGCGCGCCGAACATCGGCGGCAGCACGGTCGAGCGATAGCGTTCGATCGCCGCGTGGATGCGCCCGCCGATGAAGTCGGCCGTATCCTCGAGCAGCCACACGAAATCGTCGACCTTGCCCATCACCGCGGCCGGTACCGACGACGCGACGCTGCGGTCGGCCAGCAGGAAGATCGGCACGCTGCCGTTGCGATGCCGGATTGCATCGACCACCGCCTCGGACGGCCCGTGGCCGTCCACGCCGAGATCCCAGTCGAGCAGCACGCACTGGATCGACGGATCGGAGCGGATCAGCACGATGGCATCGTCGGCGGACGTCGCCGTCAGCACGTCGACACCGCGTTGCGCGAGCTCCGCGCTCAGCGTGCGGACCGCACGCCCGGTTGCGGTTTCCTGCGCGATTTCGTCGTCGACCAGTAGCGCACGCATGCCGAGACGACGAATGCCGCCGACAGAAGTATTCATGATTTGCCCTCGCTGTTGCGTTGCTTCGATTGGTATCGTTCGTCTCACGAGCACGCGGACAGCAGGTCACGGGCAGCGGCATGAGACGCTCGCAGTTCCGGCTTGATTCGCCATCCAATTCGGAGCCGACTATGCCATAGATGCTTTTCGCTGAAAAGCTGACGATTCGATGAAAAAAATCGGTGCCTTTCAAATCGAATTTCATGATTTGATCATTTTTATGTGCACTGCAGCACGCCAATTCCCGATTATTTGATCATGCTCATGCCGCCATGGCATTGGCGATTCGGCTCGATTGAATTCGCGTGCTTTTGTTGCTACGATCAGCTGCGCCGAGCGCCGCCCAATCGCGGCTGTGCCGCGCCGCGCAAGGGTTCTTCGTGCAGCGCGCCTGCGGCATTCCATTCCGCATTCGCGGGACCGTTATTAGGCTGCAACGCGTATCGGTTCAGGATTGCGCGCCGGCGCCAATGCGGCTCCCGTTTCAGGTCATTTACCGGAGAGTTCGCGTGAGCCTGTTGAAAATCGCAGTCGAGCCGGCGCTGATCGGCGCCTTCCTCACCACGCACGAACAGGTCGACGTATTTCAGACCGATTTCACGAATATCGCGGCCATCGTCGTCGGAATCGATGCCTCGGAAAAGGTGCTGAAAACCGTCGAGAAAACCGGTTTCGCGATTCCGTTCTTCGTCGCGGTCGAGCCCGGCCAGGAAGTGCCGCCGTCGGTCCTGCCGAGCGCGAGCGGCGTGATCCAGCTTCGCCACGGCGGCCGCCATTACTACGGCCGGCAGATTTCCGCCGCCGCCGACATCTACAGCGAGAACCTGCTGCCGCCGTTCTTCAAGGTCATGCGCGAATACGTGCAGCGCGGTTACGTCGAATTCGACTGCCCGGGCCATCAGGGCGGCCAGTTCTTCTCGAATCATCCGCTCGGCCGGATGTTCTTCGATTTCTTCGGCGAGACGCTGTTTCGCGCGGATCTCTGCAACGCGGACGTCCGGCTCGGCGACCTGCTGATTCACGAAGGACCCGCACTGGAAGCGCAGCGCAACGCCGCAAGAATCTACAACGCGGACAAGACCTGGTTCGTGCTGAACGGCACGTCGACGTCGAACAAGGTCGTCACGAGCGCGCTGCTCGCGCCCGACGATCTCGTGCTGTTCGACCGCAACAACCACAAGTCGGTGCACCTCGGCGCGCTCGTGCTGTCCGGCGCGCGGCCGGTCTACCTCGAGACCGCCCGCAACGCGTGGGGCCTCATCGGCGGCGTCGACAGCGCGGCGCTCGGCGAAGCGCGCATTCGCGACGCGATCCGCGACGTCGCGCCCGAGCGTGCCGACCTGCCGCGCCCGTTCCGGCTCGCGGTGATCCAGCTCGGCACCTACGACGGCACGATCTACAACGCGCGCGAAATCGTCGACCGGATCGGGCATCTGTGCGACTACATCCTGTTCGATTCGGCGTGGGTCGGCTACGAGCAGTTCATCCCGATGATGCAGGACTGCTCGCCGCTGATGCTGACGCTCGGCCCCGACGATCCCGGCATCTTCGTCACGCAGTCGGTGCACAAGCAGCAGGCCGGCTTCTCGCAGACGTCGCAGATCCACAAGAAGGACAGCCACATCGAAGGGCAGAAGCGCTTCTGCGATCACCGGCGCTTCAACAACGCGTACATGATCCACGCGTCGACGAGCCCGTTCTACCCGATGTTCGCGGCGCTCGACGTCAACGCGCAGATGCATGCCGGCCCGGCCGGCAAGCGCCTGTGGCGCGACTGCGTCGCACACGGCGTCGATGCGCGCAAGCTGCTGCTGAAAACCTGCCGACAGATCCGCCCGTTCGTCCCGCAGCATGTCGACGGCCGCCCGTGGGCCGACTACCCGACCGAGCAGATCGTCGACGACCTGCGCTTCTTCCGCTTCCATCCGGCCGACACGTGGCACGGCTTCGAAGGCTATGCGAACGACCAGTATTTCGTCGATCCGTGCAAGCTGCTGCTGACCACGCCCGGCATCGATCGCGACACGCACGAATACGCGGCGTTCGGCGCGCCGGCGCCGATCCTCGCGCGCTACCTGCGCGAGCACGGCGTCGTGCCCGAGAAAGCCGACCTGTACACGATCCTGTTCCTGCTCACGCCGTCGGAGAGTTCCGGCAAGCTGCAGCATCTGGTCGCGCACCTCGCGCAGTTCGAGCGCCATCTCGATCAGGACACGCCGCTGCGCGAAGCGATTCCGTCGCTGTGCGAAGCGTATCCGGAGCTGTACGGCAACATGCGTCTGCGGCAGCTGTGCCAGCGCATGCACGATTTCTACCGCAGCCACGACATGAAGCATCTGCAGAAACAGATGTTCCGGCGCGCGCAGTTCCCGAAGCAGGCGATGCTGCCCCAGGCCGCGAATGCCGAGCTGATCCGCAACAACGTCGAGCTCGTCACGCTCGAGCGCATCGAAGGCCGGATCGCGACCGAAGGCGCGCTGCCCTATCCGCCCGGCATCTTCTGCGTGGTGCCCGGCGAAGCGTGGGGCGGCCCGGCGCTCGACTACTTCCGCGCGCTCGAAGCCGGGATCAATGCGCTGCCGGGCTTCGAGCCGGAAATCCAGGGCGTGTACCTGCAGACGAAGCCGGACGGCACGAAGCAGGCATCGGCGTACGTGGTCGCGGCCGGCGCCGACGCGTCGCGGGCCTGATCGCGGGCTGTGCCCGGCCCGCGCGGCGCTTGCGCACGACGTGTATCATCGCCGCCATCATGCCCATCCGACCGCCTCGTCCGCTCCTGATCGCCCCGGCACTCGCCGTCTCCCTCGCCGCGCATGCGCAGCAGGTCGGCGTGGTCGCCGACGGCGTCTACTACACGCCGAATACGCATCTCGCGGCAGGCACGTCGCTGCAAGTGCTGCCCGACGACGACAAAGGCGTCGCGCGCTGCTGCGCGACGGTCACCGGCCCCGCCGGCAAGCCCGGCAACCAGATTCTCGACAGCCTGCACGACGACCGCACGATCGCCGCGTACGCACTGTCGCTGCCGAAGTCGGTGCCGGCGGACACGCGCGGCTTCGGCGTCGTCGGCACCGCGCATTTCGTGCGTCAGGGCGCACACCCGGAAGCCGTGCTCGACGGCGGCTTGCCACTCGCATTCTCGACCTGCACGTCGGTGGAAGGCACGCATTACCTCGGGCGCAAGGTCGGCGCCAACAAGTTGCTCGTGCACCTGTATCAGTACTTCGACGGCGAACTCGAGCCGACCTGCAAGGATCGCGACCTGAATTGACGGTACCCGACCGGCCGGCAGCATCGCGCCCGTCGCGTCACCATGCCTGCCGATAGATCGCCAGCGCGTCGGCCTCGGTCACCTCGCGCGGATTGTTCACGAGCAGGCGCGTCTGCAGCATCGCGTCCGACGCCATTCTCGGCAGGTCCGCCTCGCCGATGCCAACCTCGCGCAGCGTGCGCGGGATCCCCGTCGCGACGATCAGCCGGTCGATCTCGGCGATCAGCGCGTACGTCCTCGCTTCGTCGCTGCCCGTGGCCGACGGCGCGACGATCGCCGCCAGTTCCGCATACAGCGGCGCAGCGGCCGGCGCGTTGAAGCGCAGCACGTGCGGCAGCACCAGCGCATTCGACAACCCGTGCGGCACGTGGAAGATCCCGCCGACCGGATAGGCCAGCGCGTGTACCGCCGCGACCGGCGCATTCGCGAACGCCTGCCCCGCGAACATCGCGCCGACCAGCATCGCTTCGCGCGCGTGCCGGTTCCGGCCGTCGTCGCATGCGGCCAGCAGGTTGCGCGACAGCAGCGTCAACGCGTGCGTGGCCAGCATGTCGGACACCGGATTCTTCAGCCGCGCGGACGTGTACGCCTCGATCGCATGCACCATCGCGTCGATGCCGGTGGCGGCCGTCGCCGCGCGCGGCAGGCCGAGCGTGAGTTCGGCGTCGAGGATCGCGACGTCCGCGAACAGGTGCGGCGACACGACGCCCATCTTGCGCGCCTCGCCGACCGTGACGATCGACACGGCCGTGACCTCGGAGCCGGTGCCGGCCGTGGTCGGCATCTGCACGAGCGGCAGCCGTGCGCTGGCGACCTTGTCGACGCCGTACATGTCGGCCAGCGCCTGCTGCCCCGGCGCGAGCACCGCGATCAGCTTCGCGACGTCCATCGACGAGCCGCCACCGAGGCCGAGCACGATCTCGGCATCGGCCGCGACGGCCCGCTCGGTCGCTTCGAGCACCACGTGCTCGGGCGGATCGGCGATCACGTCGTCGATCACGGTGACCTGCCAGCCGTGCGCGGCGAGGCTCTCCAGCGTGGGTGCGAGCACGCCGCTGCGATGCAGGAACGCATCGGTGACGACACACAGCCGCGCGAGCGCCGGAAAGCGTTCGCGCAACAGCGCGCCGAGCCGGCGCGCGGCGCCGAATTCGACGATCTGCGTCGGAACGGTACGGAATTGAAACGGGTTCATCGGGTGCCTCCCGGTGGCGTCGCCGTGCCGGTGTCCGGCTGCACCATGTAGCGCGACACGTCGCGGCGATCGAGCAACGGAATGATCGCCCCGATTCCGATCCGCTGGAAATGCGGCGTTTCCCGATGCGCGTCGAGGCCGTCCGCATCGCGGTAGCGCTCGAGGATCACGATGTGGTCGGGGTGCTCCGGCGACCGGAAGTACGCGTAGTCGAGGTTTTTCGGCTCGGCACGCGTGGCCGGCGCGAGTTCGGCCAGCAGTTCGACCACGCGGTCGCCGTTGCCGGGCTTCGCGAAGTAATGCGCGATCACCTGCAGATAGGGTTCGTTCATGCTGCGCTCCAGGTTCGATACAAGCCCGTCACGACGACGGGTCGAAATTCCACCATGCGCTGTCGCTCGTCGATACCGCGACCGCGCCGTGCCGCCGCGCGCTGCGCACGTCGTCCGCGTTGCTGACGAAACCGGACGCGACGATCGGCGGCAGCGCCTGCCGGTCGGCTTCGCTCAGGTGCGCGAGCATCGGCGCCGGCATCAGCTGCACGAGGTTCGGATCGCTCTGCTCGATCGCCTTCACGCTGCGCGGCCACGTCGAACGGTCGGTCACGAACACCTTCTGCATCGTGATCAGCCCCGCGCGGTTCGCGCGCTGGATCGTCGCGACGCGCGTCGACACGACACTCGCGACGCCGATATCGGCCAGATACTCGACGCCGCCCTTGTCCTGCGACAGTCCATCGCAACTGTCGATGTTGACGATCACGAACTTGCCGGCCCGGGCGAGCGCCGCGACCACCGCCTGCAACCGCCGCAGGTCGACGTTCGCGACGATGCCGACCTCCGCCGCGCTGTCGATGAAGCTGTCGGCCTGCTCGACGCCGTACAGCGTGGCGATGACGGGATGACGGGCGAGACGCGCGCCCAGCGACTTGTCCATGACGTTTACCGGTCGACGTGCGGGCCGGTCTCGTCGCCGAGACCGAGCTTGCCGGGGTTGAGGATATGCGTCGGATCGAGCGCACGCTTCACCGCCTGCAGCACCGGGAACGCGGTGCCCAGCGAATCGCGCAGGTACGGCGCACGCAACAGCCCGACACCGTGGTGATGGCTCAACGCCGCATTGTATTGGATCAGCACCGCGTTCGCCGCGTCCCATGCCGCGCGGTACCACGCGGCCCGCTCGGCCACCGCGACGTCGCCGCGCAGCGAGAAATACAGGCAGGCGCCGTCCGCGTACGCATGCGACTGGTGCGCGGAACCGGCCAGCGTGCCCGGCACCGCCTGCAACGCGGCCACCACGTCGCGATAGATCGCCGCGAGGTCGCGCCAGCGGCCGCACATTTCCAGCGTGTCGGCGACGAAACCCGGGCTGCGCTTGAAGCCTTCCGCGCTCTTGCCGGTCAGGTAGCGGGTGTCGAGCCACTTCTCGAAGATCGCGTCGCCGTCGAGCCGGCGCCCGCTTGCGTCGCCCACGCGCGCGCCGATCGCCATCACCGCGTCGACCATCTCCGGCGCGCCTTCGTCGGCGATCAGCAGCACGTTCGTGTCGGGCAGGCCGAACTGCACGCCGCTTTCGAGTGCGTCGTAGAGCCGCAGCGCCGCCGGATTCGCGCCGCGCTGCAGGATCTCGCGGCAAGCGTCGAGGCCGGCCGCGAACGTGTCGAAGCCGTACGCGATCGCGCGCCCGTAGTCCGGCAGCCGATGCAGCTTCAGGCGCGCACGCACGATGATACCGAGCGTGCCTTCGCTGCCGATGAACAACTGCTGCAGATCGGGGCCGACCGCCGCGCGCGAATAGCCGCCGAGCGTGACGAGACTGCCGTCCGCGAGCACCACGTCCATCCCGAACACCATGTCCTCGATCTTGCCGTAGCGCGTCGACAACTGCCCCGCGCCGCGGCACGCGATCCAGCCGCCCACCGTGCTGATCCCGAACGACGACGGCCAGTGCCCCATCGTCAGCCCGTGCTCGCGCTGCAGCGTTGCCTCGAAGACGTCGCCGAACATGCCGGCTTCGACGTCGACGATCTGGCTCTCGGCGTCGACGCCGATCAGCCGGTTCAGCCCGCACACGTCGAGCACGATGCCGCCGCGCACCGGAAGCGCCGCGCCCGTCACGTTGCTGCGGCCGGCCGACGCCGTCACCGGAAGCGTCGCCGCGTGCGCGATGCGCATCACGGCCTGCACCTGCTCGACCGTCGACACCCGCACGACGACCGCGTGCGGCGTCGCGGGCCGGCCGCCCGTTTCCGCGACCATCGACGCGGCCCACCAGTCGCGCGTCCACGCGACGACGTCGGCCGGCTGCACGAGCACCTCGTCGGCCACCGCGCGCAGCGCGTCGACCTGCTGCGGCGATACCGCGACGGGCGCCCGCTGCATGCCGGCCTCGACCGGCGCGCCGCCTGCCGCAGGCAGGTTCAGCGCGTAGGGCGGCGGCGTATGCGCGCCGACGACGTAGTTGCCGCGGTTATAGCCGCGCTTGATGGCTTCCTTGCTGATCATCCGTGTTCTCCCATGAGGATGGCTTTTTCGAGTGCGACGGCGGCGACGTAGTCGCTCACCTGGCTGGCGACGGCCGCATCGGACAAGCCGAGCTCCGCCTTGAGGATGGCGCCGACGCGCGGCGCGGCGCGTGCCGATGCATCGCGCGCCATCAATCGCGCGCGGGTGCGGCGCGACAGCACGTCGTCGACGCTGCGCGCGAATTCGTGGCGCACTGCATAGAGCACTTCCGCTTCGCTGTACGGCAGCCCTTCGACGATCGGCGCGAGCAGCGACGGCGTCGCATCGGCGAGGTCGCCGACGAACCGCGCCTCGGTGCCGTAGCGCTCGCCGAGATGCGCGGCGAGCCCGCCCGATGCGACGATCGCCTGCGGGTCGTAGCCGGCCGCGCCGAGCAGGTACGCCGATTTCGTGCGGCAGCGCGTGCGGCGGCCGAGCAGCCTGCCGACCGTATCGATGGTCTGCTCGGCCATGTGCCGCGACGTCGTCAGCTTGCCGCCGACGATCGTCACGAGCCCGTCGGGCGCGACATGGATCTCGTGATTGCGCTTCATCTCGATCGTCTTGCCGCCGGGCGGCCCGACGAGCGGCCGGCATCCGGCGATGCTGCCGACCACGTCGGCAGCACTCAGGTCGACTTTCAACGCGGAGCGCGCGCCTTCCAGCAGGAAATCGAGTTCCTGCCGCGTGCAGTGCACGTCGTCGAGATCGCCGTCGTAGTCCTCGTCGGTCGTGCCGAGATACGACACGTTGCCCCAGCGCGTGATCGTCGCGCGGCGGTTGCGGCCCGGCACGGGGATCGTCACCGTGCAGTCGTTGCGGATCTTCAGCCACGGAATCGCGACGTGCACGCCCTTCGCGGGCCGCACCTGCAACGCGGACGTGTCGCCCTTGCGCGCGCCGGTCCAGTCGCGCAGCCATACGCCGGTCGCCATCACGACCACGCGCGCCCGCACGCGCCGCTCGCGGCCGTCGGCGTGCACGATCGCGCCGTCGACCTTGCCGTGGCCGTCGCGCGTCAGCTCGACCACGCGTGCGTGGTTCGCCACCGCCGCGCCATGAAACGCGGCCGTGCGCACGAGGTTCAGCGTCAGGCGCGCATCGTCGACGCGCGCGTCGAAGTACAGGAAGCCGCCCGTCAGGTAGGTTTCGTTGAAGGTCGGGCAATGCGACAGCACCTCGGCCTTGGTCAGCTTCTGGTGCAGGATGCCTTCACGCCAGCCGCCGGCGATGTCGTAGGTCCACAACAGGCTTTCGAAAGCTTTCGCGAGACGCCGGTCGAACACGCCTTCGCGCTCCATCACCGGGAACAGGAACGGCAGCCGCTGCACGAGATGGCGTGCGTTGCGCCGCAACCGCTGCCGCTCGAGCAGCGAATGGCGCACGAGCCCGAGATTGCCCTGCTCGATGTAGCGCAGCCCGCCGTGCACCATCTTCGACGACTTCGACGACGTGCCCGACGCGAAGTCGCTCTTCTCGACGAGCGCGACGCGCAGCCCGCGCAGGCTCGCGTCAAACGCCGCGTAGGCGCCCGTTACGCCGCCGCCAACGATCAGGACATCGAACGTATCGGCCTCGAGTCGCGCCAGATGCTCGTCGCGGTTCACGCGCAACGGCTCGGTGGCCGTCATGCCGGCCCGGTCCGTCCGGGGTTTTCTGGATGGCAAAAACATCATGCTGGTCGTTCTCCGTGCTTACGCATGAGAAAAATCGGCCGCGTGCGCGAGCTCGGACGCGATCCGCGCATGCCAGGCCGCACGCCGGCGCTGCCGGCTGTCCGCATCGATCGAGGGTTCGAACACGGCGTCGGTGACGAGCGTCGCGCGGGCCGCATCGAGCGATTCCCACATCAGCCCCGCCGCGCCCGCGAGAAACGCCGCGCCGCGCAGGCTCGCGCGATCGCCTTCGCGCATCCGCCGCACCGGCACGCCGCTCACGTCGGCCTGGATCTGCAGCAGCGTGTCGCTGCCCGCGAGGCCGCCGCCGACGATCAGCTCGGACACGCCGGCCTGCGCGACCGCCTCATTGGCCTCCATGCACGACGCGACCGAATGCGCGATGCCTTCGAGCACCGCATGGGCGACCTCGGCCTGCGTCGTCGCGATCGAGATGCCGGACAGCAGCGCGCGCGCATTCGGCTCCATCCGCGGCACGCGCAGGCCGGTGAGCGCCGGCACGAACGTCACGCCGCGCGCCGACCGCACGGTGCCCGCCAGCGCGCTGATCTGCGCGGGATCGTCGAACCAGCGCAGCTTTTCGCAGACCCAGCGCAACGCCGAGCCGGTCGTCGCGACGAAGGTTTCGAGCGAGTAATGCGACACGCCGCCGTGCCGCCGCGCGGTCATCGCCAGCGTGCCGTCGTGCGCGTGACCGGGTTGCGCATGCGAGCCGGTGTCGGGGCGCGCCGTCCCCGTCAGCAGGTCGACGAAGCTGCCGGTGCCGTGCACGCACATCGCCTGGCCGCGTTCGACGCAGCCGAGGCCGACCGCGCCCGCGAACTGATCGCCCGCGCACGCGAGGATCGGCACGTCGATGCCGAGCACGTCCTCGCGCGTGCGGCCGAACGCGTCGGCGTCCTCGCGCAGCGCGGGCAGCAGTTCGCGCGGAAAGCCGAGCGCGTCGAGCCACGGATCGAAATAGCGATGCTCGCCGAGCAGATACGCGCTGGCGGACGTCGCGTTGGTCGGCGTCGTCACGCACGTGCGTGCATCGGACAGATGCCACAGCAGCCACGTATCGATCGTGCCGAACGCGAGAGAGCCGGCGCGATGCGCGTCGGCCACCGCGCGCGACGTGCGCAACTGGTGCACGGCCCACAGATACGGCGAGCGCACGCCCGCCGGCCGGCCGACCTGCGGCACCAGCACGCGGTCCCAGTCGGCCGCGAGCCGATCGAGCTCGGCGGCATGGCGCGTGTCCTGCCAGACCATCGCGGGCACGAGCGCCCGGCCGGTGCGCGTGTCCCACAGCACGGCGGTCGCACGCTGCGTCGCGAGCGCCAGCGCGACGATGCGCACACCCTGTTCATGCGCGTGTGCAAGCGTCGCGCGGCAGACGGCGAGCGTCTTGTCGAGGATCGCGTTCGCGTCCTGTTCGACGACGCCGGGCCGCGGGCTCTCGACCGACAGCGGCAGGTATTCCAGGCACGACACGTGTCCGCTCGCGTCGACGAGCGCGGCGCGCGTGCCGGACGTGCCTTCGTCGATCGCAAGAATGGCGTTTCGGGATTCGGTCATCGCTGCGTTTTCTCGATGGCGGGTTTCAGGAAGGCCGACGGCACGCGCGCGTCGTCGCCGAAGTGCGGCGCGTCGGGTTCGTTGTCGGGATTGACGGGGGTGCGGGTCGGGTCCCAGCGGATCGCGAAGCAGATCGCACTGGCCACGCACGGCACGATCGCGAGGATCAGGAACGTGTGTTCGAGGCCGTAACGCGCACGAAACAGCGGAAAGACCAGCAGGCCGAGCGCCGCACCGATCGAGCCGAGCGCACCGACGATGCCGTTCGCGCCCGCGCGCAGCTCGCCGCGAAACGACAGCGAAGACAGGCTCTTGCCGTTCGCGCCGGGGCCGGCCGAGTGGAACAGGATGAACAGCGACGGCACGACGACCGACAGCCACAGCGGCATGCGTGCCTGGAACAGCCCGAGCGCGACCAGCATCGCGCAGACCGCCGCGAAACCGAATGCCGACGCGCGACGCAGGCCGACACGGCGCCCGACCGCCGACGACGAGAAGCCGCCGACGATCCCGAACAGGTTGAACACGAGCGCGCCGAGCGTCGCGTAGACGAAGTCCTTGCCGAACAGCGCCGCGCTGATCAGCGGCAGATACCAGCCGATCGCGAAGTATTCGATCGACTGGCCGATCTGCACGGTCGCGGCCAGGATCGTGCGCGGCAGGTAGACGCCGCGAAAGATCAGCAGCACGTTCGCGAGGCCGCGCGTCGCCGGATTGACGACTGGTGTACGTTCATGCGCGGGCGCGGCGACGAATGGCTGCCCGTAGATGCGCGTCATCGCGCGCGCCGCATCGTCGAGCCGCTCCTTGCGGGTGAGCCAGATCGGGCTTTCGACGAGGAACGCGCATTGCAGCGCGAGGATCGCGACGCCGAACACGGCAGTCGCCGCCACCGAATAGCGCCAGATCGAATCGCCGACCTGCCATGCATGAAACAGCAGCGCGAGCAGCAGGTTCAGGCACACGGCCGTGTACCACATGCCCTGCCAGGTGTTGAGCCGGCTCTTCAGGCGGCCCGGCGTGAACTCCGCGAGCATCGCCATCGCGATCGCGAAGTCGATGCCGTACGCCATCCCGACGAAGAAGCGGCCCGCGAGAATCGTATTGAAATCCGGCGCGAACACCACCAGCAGCGCGCCGATCACCGACAACAGCTTCGCGGCGATCAGCGGCCGTACGCGGCCCCAGCGGTCGGCCATCCAGCCGCCGATCGGGTTGAATGCGATCGCGACCCACGACGCGAACGACGTCATCCATGCGACCTGCGCAGCCGACAGATGCAATTCGCGCGTCATCGGCCCGAGGCCGGCACTCAATGCCGAGTTGGAAAATGCGTCGAGAAACAGCCCGCCGAGCGACAGCCACCAGACGAGTCCCGCCCTGCCCGCGATACCGGGGCGCGTGTCGAGAAAGGAGATGACGTCTTCAATGCCATGAAGCTTGACCGCGATCGTTTGCACAATCGGCCTCCGTATATTTGTTCTGTAAGAGGCTCGACATTGCAGATGCGATCGACGCATGGAGAGACCATCTTACAGATAGTCTCTTATCTAGATCTGCCTGCGCAATTTACGGCGGGCAGCGCGCCGGTGTCAAGCGTGGTCGGTTGTGCGATGCAGCGAGCGGCACGTCGGCGCGCCGCTCAATCGTTGCGTACGCAACGTTATTTCCAGACCAACCGCGCGCGGCAAGGCATACGTTCACCACGGCACCGTCCGCCCCAGATAGTCGAGATACTCGAGCCCAGGCCGCGCCCGCTTCGCCAGCAGCACGTCGACGAGGCTCGGCACGCTTTCATCGATGGTCAGGCGTGCGTCGGGCCCGCCGAGTTCGGTGCGGACCCAACCGGGCGCCATCAGCGCCAGCGCGCGGCGCGTATCGGCCTGACGCGCGGCGAAGCTGCGCATGAACTGGTTCAGCGCGGCCTTGCTGCCGCGATACACCTCGCGCATTCCGCTGACGTTGTTGGTCACGCTGCCCTGCCCCGACGACATCGCGCCGATCAGCCCGTCGTCGGTCACCCGATCCTGCAGCGTCTCGATTACGCGCATCGGCGCCAGCGCATTCGTGATCATCACGCGCACGAATTCGTCGGTCGTCACTTCGCCGATCGTTTCATTCGGATCGTTGGTCGTGCCCGCATTCACGAACAGCATGTCGAAGCGCCGGCCCGACAGGCGCTCGCGCAGCGCGGCCAGTTGCTCGGGCGCGCAGATGTCGAGCGTGCCGATCTCGAGCCGGCCGTCGAACCGGTCGGCCAGGTCGTGCAGCTTCGTGCGGCCCGATCCTTCGCGCACGGTACCCGTCACGTGCCAGCCCTTGTGCAGGAATGCCTCCGCCATCGCCAGCCCGAGGCCGCGCGACGCCGCAACGAGCAGGATCGCGGGAACGTTTCGTCGATTCGATTCGGTCGATTGCATGGTTTTTCGCCTTTGCCGTGTTTCGTCATGCACCCACTATAGGCGCGCACCACGACAGGCGCCAGACGCACCGAATGCAATCCATCATTGCATCGAACGCCTGGCCACACCGCACAGTGGCGTATCCTGTCCGCATGGAAGACATCGACCTGAACCTCGTCACCGCACTCGACGTGCTGTTGTCGGAAGGCAGCGTGACCGGCGCCGCGCGCCGGCTGGGCCTGAGCACGTCCGCGATGAGCCGCACGCTCACGCGGCTGCGCATCGCCACCGGCGACCCATTGCTCGTGCGCGCCGGGCGCAAGCTCGTGCCGACGCCGCACGCAGCCGCATTGCGCGACCGCGTCCATGCCGTCGCGAGCGACGCGCGCGCCGTGCTTCGGCCGGCGACCGCCGACGTCGACCTCGCGACGCTCACGGCCACGTTCACCATCCGGGCGGCCGCATCGTTCATGGAAATGCTGGCCGGCCCGGTCGTCGCCGCCCTGGCCGACGTCGCGCCGCACGTGCGTATCCGCTTCGTCCCGAAGCTCGATCGCGATCCGCAAGCGCTGCGCGACGGCACCGTCGACCTGGAAATCGGCAAGCGCGGCGACGACGCGCCCGAACTGCACACGCGGATGCTCTTTCACGACTGGCACGTCGCGGTGGCGCGCGCCGCGCATCCGCTGTTCGCGTCGGCCCGGATCACGCCCGCCCGCTATGCAGCCTGCCGGCACGTCATGGCGGCCCAGCTCGGCGATTTCGGCGGGCCGGCCGACGACTCGACCGGCGAGGCCGGCCCGGGCCCCGCCGTGCACGTCGTCGTGCCGGGCTATCCGGACGCGATGCGTGTCGCGGCCAGCACCGACCTGATCGCGCTGGTGCCGCGCTCAAGCCTCGGCAACGCGTGCTCGCCGGGGCTCACCGAAGCCCTCGGGCTACGCAGTTTCGAGATCCCGGTCCGCCTGCCGGCGATCCTCGTATCCGCGCTGTGGCATCCGCGCATGCACGGCGACCCCGTCCATCGCCGCCTGCGCGACACGGTCATCGCCGTCTGCCAGCGCGCGTATCCGGATTCCCGCCCGCCACGCGCAGCGGCGCGCGGCAAGGGAGCACGCGCCGCGTAGGCGGCCCGGCCAGGCGGCGCCGGCGGGCCCTTCGGCTAAAATGCCGCACTTTCCACCTTGTCCGGCCCGCTCGCCATGCAACCCGCCTCCTCCGCCCCATCCGCCCCCCACGGCGCCGACGCCGCAGAAGCGGCCCGCGACCTCGTCTACGGCCCGAACGACCGGCCGGCGCCGATGGTCGCCTTCGTTGCCGCCCTCCAGCACCTGCTGGCGATCATCGTGCCGATCGTCACGCCGGGCCTGCTGATCTGCCAGGCGCTCGGCGTGTCCAGCCGCGATACGACCCTGATCGTGTCGATGTCGCTGGTGATTTCCGGCATCGCCACCTTCGTCCAGTGCAAGCGCTTCGGCCCGCTCGGCGCCGGCCTGCTGATCGTCCAGGGCACCAGCTTCAACTTCGTCGGCCCGCTGATCGCCGGCGGCAGCCTGATGGTCAAGCAGGGCACGCCGGTCGAGACCGTGATGGCATCGATCTTCGGCGTGGTGATCGCCGGGTCGTTCGTCGAGATGGGCGTGTCGCGCATCCTGCCGTTCGTCAAGCGCCTGATCACGCCGCTCGTCACCGGCATCGTCGTGCTGCTGATCGGCCTCACGCTGATCAAGGTCGGCCTCATCAGCATGGGCGGCGGCTACGGCGCGATGGCCAAGGGCACGTTCGCGAGCGCCGAGAACCTCACGCTGTCGGGCCTCGTGCTCGGCACGATCATCCTGCTGAACCGCGTGCCAGTCGTCTGGGTGCGCAGCACCGCGCTCGTCATCGCACTGGTGATCGGCTACCTCGCAGCCGCGTTCCTCGGCCGCCTCGATTTCACCGGCATGCACCAGGCCGCGCTGTTCCAGGTGCCGACGCCGCTGCACTTCGGCATCGGCTTCTCGTGGGCGCTGTTCGTGCCGATGCTGATCATCTACCTCGTCACGTCGCTCGAAGCGATCGGTGACGTGACGGCCACCAGCAAGATCTCGAACGAGCCGGTCGAAGGGCCGGTGTGGATGCAGCGGATCAAGGGCGGCGTGCTCGTCAACGGCGCAAACTCGCTGCTGGCCGGCGTGTTCAATACGTTCCCGAGCTCGGTATTCGCGCAGAACAACGGCGTGATCCAGATCACCGGCGTCGCGAGCCGTCACGTCGGTATCTGGATCGCCGGGATGCTGGTGGTGCTCGGCTTGTTCCCGGTCGTCGCCGGCGTGCTGCAGGCCGTGCCGGAGCCCGTGCTCGGCGGCGCGGCGATGGTGATGTTCGGTGCAGTGGCCGCGTCGGGCATCAACATCCTCGCGGGCGTCCACCTCGACCGTCGCGCGCTGCTGATCATCGCGGTGTCGCTGGCGCTCGGCCTCGGCGTGTCGCAGGTGCCGGACATCCTGAATAGCCTGCCGCATGCACTGAAGAACGTGCTGGAATCGGGCGTGGCGACGGGCGGCATCTGCGCGCTCGTGATGAACTGGTTCCTGCCGGAAAAGAAGTAAAAGCAATCGCGGTGCGAACCGCACGACAACGTGGCGCGTGGGATGGGCCGCGTCGGTCGTCGTGCCAAACGGCATCAGGGGCCCGGCGCACGGCCCTGCCACCAGCCTTGTGCTTTGGGCGTGTCACGCAGCGGCCGGCCGCGCAGCGGCGGCAATCAATCGTCAAACCCGGTCAGGCCGCCTTGGCCGATCGATTTGTGCTGGTTAGAATCACGGCATGCCCCCGATCCTCGCGCCCGACAACACCCCCGAAACGATTGCCGTTCCGATCAAGGAACGCGCGACCGTCGTCTGCTATCGCGACGAGCGCGTGTTGCTCGTCACGCGTGCGGCGTCGCGCTGGGCCCTTCCCGGCGGAACGATCAAGCGCGGGGAAACCCCGCTCGAAGCCGCGCATCGCGAGTTGTGCGAAGAAACCGGCATGACCGGCCAGCATCTGGTGTACTCGATGCAGTTCACCGGGCTCGCGAAGATCCATCACGTGTTCTTCGCGGAAGTCGGGCCGGACCAGACGCCGCAAGCGAACAACGAGATCGAGAAATGCAAGTGGTTTCCGATCGACGGTGTCGACCGTCTGCGCACGAGTATTCCGACGAAGCGCATCGTCGAACTCGTCTACAACCACGAAATCCGCAAGACGTAGCGCATCCCGAGCCGTCGGCCGGCTCGAGTCGATCGTCGTGAATCAGCGGTGCGCGAATGCTCAGTACGAGCGCTTTCTTCGCAGTTCGTGCGTGGAATAGACGACGAGGAAGATGCCCAGCATCGTGGCGCCTGACGCCATGAAGTCGTTTGCGCTTCCCGCGCCGCGCAGCGCCGCCGGGAAAATACCGAGACTCAATCCCGCGCCAGCAAGAAGCAACCCTGCTGCCACGCCCCAGATCGGTCCGGCGGTCTTGTCGGTCTTATTTTTCATACAGCACCCGTCTACAGTCCAGTCATGACCTGGCCGGCACCGGCAAACAGCGCCGCGTCTACCGCCAGTCGTTCCACTATAGCCGGAAAATAATTCGCTGCGCCCCCGGGCATTTGCCGATCAAGTTTTACCGTTCACGACCGTCTGCCTCCGGCCCGCGTCCCGATCGTCACGGCACGATCCGGCATCGAAGCGGCACCGCGCGGCGGCACTCGGGCAAGCTGGCCGAGGCCGCCGCGCGGCTGCAGTCGATGCGGTGCCGGGTCGGCCGACCGCGGCGACCGACGCGTCAGAGAAACAGCAGCGCCTCGTTCAGATCCGTCTCGCGGCGCGGCTGCCCGCGCCAGCCCATTCGAACAGGAACCGAATAGAGCCGTGGCGCGCCGAAGCGCGGCCAGAAATGGCACAGCCCCGGCGCGATCACCTGCACGACGGACAGGCCGAGGTCGGGCCGCGTCTTGTCGACGACGAGCACGTCCATGCCGCCCGCCGCGATGCGTCCGACACCCTGCTCGATCGCCGCCGGCAGCGACGCGGCGCCGATCGGCGGCCACGTCGAGCGGGTCGTGCGGGGCAGATCGGCCGCCGGATACAGGAAACCGGTGTCCGCGAGCTTGTCGCGATCCCACGGGTGCGGCGCGTCGGCAGCGACGTCGAGCAACTGGTTGACTTCGGTCAGCGCCCGCTGCATCGCGATGGCGCCGTCCGGATGGCAGCCGAAGCCGATCGAGAAGCGCCCGTCCTGCGGATTTTCCGCGAGCGCGGCCACGGTCGGCACGCCGAGATCCGCGGTGAGGTCGAGCGCCCACAAGCGCCATCCGAGCGTCGCGTATTCGCGCACGAGCGCATCGAAATACGGATCGTCGAAACTCGACAGTTCGATGCCGGGGCGCGCGATCCGGTTGTACCACCAGATCGCGACCGCATCGCGCTCGATCAATTCGAGCATGCCCTGCAGAATCGCCTCGTCGACGCTCGATCCCGCCGCGCAGCCGTTGGGGTTGTGCACGCAGGCGGCCGGCGCCCGCGCGCTGTCCGGCGTTTCCGCATAGCAGTAGCTCAGCGGCACGAGGTGGCGCCGGCCGGTTACGAGCGACCAGGCCGGCGTCCAGTCGATGACGTCGCGCGCGGTGAAGCGCGGCGGCACCTGTTTGCGAACATCGCGGGTCAGCGCGTTGATCGCGTCGCGCGCGTCGAATTGCCGTTCGCTGAACTGCTGAAGGTCGTTCACATGGATCGGCGCGGCGTCGCAGGCGGGATCGGCGAGCAGGCTTTCGATGCTTCCCGTCAGCGTCGCCTCGTCCCCCTGGTACACGCTGCTGAATCGCTCGAGCGCCTCGCACAGCGCGCTCGCCCGGGCCTGCTCGTCCGTGCGGCCCTTGCCGGAGCAGATCCTGTCGAAGCGGTTGCTGCCCGGCACGGCCGCCGGGCACACGAGAAAGCCCGACGCGTAGACCTTGCGCAGGCCCGCGTGCCGCTTCGGCATCGGGTGCAGGTAAGCGATCGCGCCGCTGATCGGCGACACCAGATGGGCATGACGCGCGAACACCTGTTGCGGATCGGCGGTACGGTAGCCGCCGTCGGCCCGCGCCAGCGGCGCACGATCCGCGAGACGCGGCGCGCGCGCCGCCTGTTCGCGCATCCACGCGGGATTGCCGCAGCACGGGCATTGCGGACGCTTCACCACGCGGTGCCGCTCGGCGGCCAGTGTATCGATGCGCTGCGCCACGATATGCCCCTGCGCCCGTTCCGATGCCGCGGGGTTGACCGTGATCTGCTCGACCGTTGCCGCCACGAGTGCCGCCGCGGCGGAAGCAGCGGCACGCGACGCCGCCTGCGGCAGACGCGCCGCGTCGCTGCCGTGATGGCGCGCGAGCAGTGCTTCGACGGGCCGGTTGACGCGAATCCAGTAGCGCACGCATTCGATGCACGGCGCATCGGCGAGCGCGTCGCCGCCGGCCAGCAACGGCCCGATCAGCGTCTGCACGCCGCCCGTCGTCACGACCAGCAACGCCCCGCCGCGCGCCGCGACGCGGGCGGCGCACGCGGCGAGATCGTCGCGATCGTGCGTATCGGCGATCGCGACGGTCAGCCCGGCCTCCGTCACGACGTCGATGCCGGCCGCATCGAGCGCGCGCCTGAGCGCCGTATCGTCGGCACCGAACCGCTCGACCGCGACACGCAATTGCGCGACGTGCGCGCAGGCCGCGTCGCCGTCGAGCCCGGCACGCTCGAAGAAGCCGCGCGCCGCGTCGTCGTCGTGCGGCCGGTCCGCACGCACGTACCCGCGCCGCACCAGTTGATCGAGACGCGCGAGCACCTCCCATTCGCCGAACGCACCGGCAAGCGACGTCACGATCTCCGCGATCGTCATCCGCGCGCGCAGGCACGCCGCGATCTGCACGAAGATCGCGCCGGACAGCATCACGCGCTTGAATTCGTCGACGACGAACAGGGTCTCGGGCCCGGCATCGAGCACGAGCAAATGCGGTTTGAAGCGCAACACGCGCGACAGGTCATCGAGCATCGTCGGGTTCCATACGGCGGGTAAACGAACGTCGCGCGACCCCGGGGCCGCGCGACGGTGCAGGACGCGGACGCGCCGCGTCAGCAGCAGGTGAACAGGTAACTCGGCCCGGCGTCGCAGTAGGCCGCGAGCGCCACGGCCTCCTCGTCCAGGCTCACCGGCTGCTCCGGTATGCCGACCGTCATCACGTTGCGCGGCAGGTGCCAGCTCCCGCTGCCGTCGCCGTGACGCTGCCAGCCATGATCGCCGGGCGTCTTGACGATCTCGATGTCGACGATCCACGGACACTGGTAACCGAAGTATTTCGCGAGCGTCTCCAGCGGCTTCTCCAGCAGCTCGCCCTTGAATTCCGGATTCCGCCACGAGAGCGCGATCGCGCGCAGATAGACCTTCTGGAACTCCAGCATCGATTCGAGCGTCGGATTCGCGTTGTTGTTTGCCATGTCGGTTTCCCCGCGGTCATTCGATGACGGTGATGTGGTTCGCGTTGTAGGCGGCCAGCGCCTGCACGAATTGCGCTTCGTCCGCCGGTGCGGGCGGCAGGTACAGCGTGAGCTTGTTTCGCCGGCCGGCCGTCCAGTCGCCGTTGACGGTCGGCGTCCACTCGGACGATTTGGGCTGCACCTTCAGGTCGAGCCGGAACGGAAAGTGATAGTCGAAATGCTCGCGCAGCGCCTTGATCGGGTCGGCCTCGAGTTCGTCGAGAAACGGCGGCGAATGCCACGCCAGCGCGATTGCCCGGATGACGGTGGCGCGGTATTCGAGAAACTGCTCGTACGTCGGTAATCGAAGATCCTTGCTCATCTCTCTGTTCTCCTGATTGACGAATGGAACCACTTACGGCAACGACTGCAACAGCGTCCCGGCGAGCCTGGCGATGCGGCCCATGCCCGCCGTCGTTGCAACTTCGACCGCGCGCCGGCACGCGTCCAGCGCGGCCACGCCGCCGCACCGCGGGTCGGCCAGGCGCAAGTACTCGCACTTCTTCATCAGCAGTTGCGCTTCGTAATATCGCTCCCCGGTCGACTCGCACCAGGCAAGGCACGCTTCGATCCGGGCAAGCGCGGCGCCGTGCTCGCCGCGCGCGGCATCCAGCTCCGCCAGCAGCGACGCGTAGTAGGTCAGCCCGAGCAGTCCGCCCGACTGCCGCTGCGCATCGAGATGCTCGACGACACCCGCGCGATCCCCGTGCGCCCACGCGCGGATGATCGCCGCGTAGTGCTCGACCGCGCGCAGCCGGTGGATTTCCGACAGGCGCAGAATCGTTTCCGACAGCGCGAGCGCCGCGTCGCGATCGCCCGCAAGCTGGTACGTGCGCGCGAGGTACATCATCGTGACGCCGAGCGTCGGCAAATGGTCGAGGCAGGTCGCGCAGTACACCGCGTCGTGCGCCATCGCGAGCGCGGCCCGCGGATCCTCGTCCATGCACCAGCGCACGCTCGCGAGCGACGCCATCGTCCACGCACGCGTATCGAGCCCGAGGATGCGGCGATGGCTCGCGTCGCGCCGCACGTCGTAGCCCGCCAGCACCGCTTCGAACGCGGCGCGGGCGCGCGCATAGTGGCCGTCGACCCACAGGCTCATGCCGCGCATCGCGTCCGCCGCGACCTGAACGCCGGCATCGCCGCGCGCGGTCGCGAGCGCGTCGAGCCGCAAGCCGATCCCGCGCACGGTGGGACGGTCGCCCGCGACGTGGTAGTAGGTCGACAAGGTCCATAGCGCGCTGATCTCGAGCGCCGGGTCGCCGAGCGTCTGCACCTGCCGCAGCAGCTGCTCCGCATGCTCGCGCACCTGCGGGTCCGCCCAGCCGAACCGCGCCATCGTCGCGTGCGTCAACGTCGTGCGGATGCGCGCGCTGTCGTGTTCGCGTTGCGCGTAGTCGGCGTGGCCGAGCCATTCGAATACGGCTTGCCCGTAGCGGATCGCGTCGTCGTACCGCGCGCCCTCGAGCGCACGGCGCGCCGCGTCGATGCCATGCGCGATCGCGTCGGCCAGGGCGCCCGCGCGCGCGAAGTGCCCGGCGATACCGAACGTGTGCGCACCGGCGCCCCGATCGGCTTCCGCGATCAGCGCGCGGCCGACCCGCGCATGGTTGCCGCGCCGCACGGCGGGCGGCATCGATTCATAGGCGGCGTCGCGGATCAACGCGTGGCGGAACGCGTAGAACACGCGATCGCGCCGATGCTGCGCGTACACGATCCGCTCCTCGAGCAGCAGCCGCAGATGCCCGTCGAGCGTGGTCCGATCGTGCGGCGATGCGTCGGCGAGCAGTTGCGCATCGACCTCGAGCCCGATGGTCGCGGCGAGCTGTGCGGTGTCGCGCGCGTCGTCGATCCGGTCGAACGCGAGACCGAGCATGCCGCCGAGACTCAGCGGCAGCGGAGAAGGATCCGTTGCCCGCAGCCCCGCGAGCGAACCGTCCGCGCCGCTCGTCGTCAGCTCGCGCGCGACGGCCTCGATGAACAGCGGGATGCCCGCCGTGCGACGGGCAAGCAGGTCGAGCCAGGCCTGATCCGGCGCGCCCCACCCCAGGTACGCCGACATCAGGCGCTGCGCATCGTCGCGCGGCAGGCGGCGCAGCACCAGGCGCTCGGTCGCGCCGCGCCAGCGCCCGAGCTTGTCTGGGCGCGACGTGAAGACGACGGCGAGCGCCGCCGCGCGCGGCGAGCGCTGCAGGTACGCGAGAAAATCCTCGGTCGAGCGGTCGATCCACTGGACGTCCTCGACGACGAGCAGCACCGGCGCACCGTTGCCGAGCGACGCGATCAATTGCTCGAGGACGTCGAACAGCGCGTGCCGTTCACGTGCGCTCGACCACAGGAACCCCTTCGCATCGCACGGCAGCCCCAGCCAGGTCGCGAGCGCGGCGCGGGCCACCGCATGGTCGCACTCGAGCGGTGCGATCATCGCGTCGATCGCGTCGAGTGCGCCGCCTGCCGGGCTGTCGGCGTCGATATGCCAATGCGCGCCGATGAACCGCAGGATCGGAAACAGCGCATGGTTCTCGCGTTCCGGCAGGCACCCGCAATGCGCGAACGCGTGGCCCTGGCTCCGCACGGCCTCGCACAGCTCGTGCACGAGGCGCGACTTGCCGATTCCCGCTTCGCCGACGACGAGCCGCGGCACACCGTGCGGCGCAGGCTCGCCGCGCATCGCGCGACGATATCGTGCGAGCGTCTCCTGCCAGTGGCGCAACAGTGCGTCGAGTTCGCGCGCGCGGCCGACCAGCGGCGCCCGCACGCCGGTGTCGAGCGAATCGAACGGCGTATCGGCGCGCCGCTCGCCGAACAACTCATGAACCGGCTGCGGCAGGAGGCCCGCGTGCGGCAGTCGGAGCGCGGTCGGCCGATGGTCGGCATGCCGTTCGAGCGCGAGCCGCGCATCGTCGCTGATCAGGATCTGCCCGGGTCCGGCAAGCCTCAGCAATCGTGACGCCGCGGCGGGCGTCGATACGCCCGACATATGCGATGCATGCGCGAGCACCTGCCCGACGTGAATCGCAGCGGCCACTTCGACGCGCCAGCCTTCGCCGCCGCCGATGCCGATGCCGCCGACCGTCGCCGGCACCGGCAGCCGCGCGCGCCCGGCCACCCGCACCATGTCGAGCGCCGCGCGCGCCGCGCGGCGGGCGGGCCGGTCGATGTCGCCCTGCAGCCCGAAATGGAACAGCAGCGTGTCGCCGAGCCGCCCGCCCGCGTGCGCGCCATAGCCGACGGCAATGTCGGCGCACTGGGTCAGCCATTGCTCCTGGTAGCCGTCGAGCAAGTCGCCATAATCCGTTCCCGCGTGGCGTTGCCTGCCCTCCCCGGCAATCGTCACGCAACAGCACAGCGTGGTGACCTGCCGGTACTCGCCGGCCGCCGCGATCGTGTCGCCACGCGGCGCGAACGGGTGCGGGCGCCGCTGCCGGCCGGCGCGGCTTGCGTCGAACTGGCCGACGAGCGCCGCGAAGTTCAGCGCGCGGAACTGCTCCGCCAGTTCGTCGGCCGACGCGGCGCGCTGCTCCGGATTCTTGTTCAGCGCGCGCCGCAGCACCGAGCCGAGCGGATGCGACGCGATCGACGGCGGGAGCGCGACATCCACCGGGCTGAGCTGCTGATAGAGAATCTCGGCCACGCTGGTGCCGTGCATGACGACATCGCCCGTCAGGCACTCGATCACGACGAGGCCCCATGCATAGAGGTCGCTTTTCGGCGTCGGCGGCGCGTTGCGCAATTGCTCGGGTGCGCAATAGGACGGCGAGCCGAGCACCTCGGTCGCCAGCGTCGCGGTCTGTCGCGCGATGTCTTCCGCGCCGGGCAGCAATGCGCCGATGCCGAAATCGAGGAGCTTCGCGTGCGGCCCGTCATCGGCCATCGCGATCACGATGTTCTGCGGTTTCAGGTCCCGATGCACGATGCCGCGCCGATGCGCGGCCGCGAGTGCGTCGAGCACTTCCGTCATCAGGCGCCCGGTGTCGACGGCCGACAGCGGCCCCTCCGCCGCGAGCCGATCGCGCACGGTCCGGCCCTGCACCAGTTCGAATACCGCGAACAGCCGCCCGTCCGGCGCTTCCCCCTGGTCCAGCAGCGCCACGATGTTCGGATGCCGCAGCGCTTCGCACAGGCTCGTCTCGCGCC
This sequence comes from Burkholderia sp. BCC0419, assembly GCF_902830285.1. Lineage (NCBI taxonomy): Bacteria > Pseudomonadati > Pseudomonadota > Betaproteobacteria > Burkholderiales > Burkholderiaceae > Burkholderia > Burkholderia sp. BCC0419. The sequence goes on along the minus strand of NZ_CADESR010000001.1, from coordinate 800,819 downwards.
GAAAACGCGCACGCTGGCGGGCGCGCTCCGCGGCGGTCCGCGCGGCATCGTCGCGCATCAGCTTGATCGCGACCGCCTGCCCCGTTTCTCCGCAGGTCGCGCGAAACACCACGCCGTTGCCGCCTTCGCCGAGCAGCGGGCCGAGCCGGTAGCGCCGCTTGCCGGCAAGCTCGGCGAACGGCGCGACGGGCCGCCGCGCTTCGGACGCTCCCGGCACGACGGGCGCGCGGAGCACGGTCGGCAACACGGCTGGTTCTCCCGTCTTCACGAGTAATGGACGACCGGGCCCGACGCGGGACGAGGTGCGCCGATACGCAGCGCGCCCGGCACCGACTGGCATTCGAGATGCTCGCCGCGCATGATGCGGAACGGAAAATCGCCGAAGCGGACGCTGCCGCGCCGGCGCTCGACGAGCTGGCCCGCGTCGAGCCCCGGCAGCGATGCGAACTGGCTCCGCGCGCGATGAATCTGCACGTTGACATGAGACGCATCGATACCGAGCATGTGCGCCAGCCGGTCGAGGTCGATCCAGCCTTGCGAGGCGGCGTCGTAGCCGGCCTGCATGTCGGCCGAGCGGGCGCGCGCAAGCGTGACGAGGCTGTAGTGATGAGCCCGCTCGCCGAGGTCGACCACGCCGCCGCGCACGTGCAGCAGCGTGCGCACGTGCTCTTCGTTACGGCTGACGAAGAATTCGAGCAGTTGCGCCGGGATGGCAGGATCGGCGGGCGCGGGAAGCATCATCGTCGAGCCGCAGCTCACGAGCGTCACGCGCCACGTGCACTCGCCGGTCGACACTTCGTCGCCGTCATGGAGCGCGCGCGGCGGCAACGTGTCGTCACACAGCCATTCGCCGGACGCCGACCGGACGATCGTGACCGGTTGCGCGGCACGGGCTGGCAGGCTCTGGCGCGGCGCAAGCACGATCGGCGGCGCGACGCCGCGGATCGGCCACAGCGTATCGGCCGGATCGTCGAGCACATCGACGCGCCACGGCGCGATACCGGCCCGGCCGAACCGGATCACGTCGCCGGGTCGCAGCACCGCGTGCTCGCCGTCGCGCAACGGCACGCCCGATACCGACGTGCCGTTGCTGCTGTGATCGTGCAGTTCCCACAGCCCGCCGCTCCAGCGGATATGGGCATGGACGCGGGACACCGAGGCGTCCCGGATGACCGTGTCGCACCGCGCGGGATCGCGGCCGAACACATGATATGCGCGCAGCAGGCACGCTTCTCCGGAAGCATCGTTCTTGAGTATCGCCATGACCGCCCCGTTCGGAATCGCCCGGATCGATGGCGTGATGCATCGACGCTGCCGGGCAAGCGATTGATTCACCAATTGCGAACGATGTCGCCTGTTCGCCGCCTCGCCACCTTTTTTGTCATATTTCCGTCAAACCGTTACTCATCCGGAGCGTGCCATTTACGTTAATTGAATTATCGACCGCGTCGTTTTTTGGCGCCGAGCAACGTGATGAAAATCCTGCCAAATAAAACCGCGCACAGCAACCGAAATAATCAGCCCGCGATTTCACATTGCAATGCTTTACATTTTCGACGGATTTCAGGGAAAACTTAAGGGTCGAATAGCTTGTCACACGCGGTGCGAGGGTGCTGGCGGCCCACCCGCTCGATGCCTGATACAGCGCCCGGATAGGCTGACAAGCCCGCTTCACCCTCAAGACGAGATAAAAATCAGTTTGATCGTTTCCGAAAATCGCACAATCCACAGCAGCGTTTTGATTGCAATAATCTTCACTTCTTCAATTATCAAGGCATATCGTTTCGACGCACGAATCATCGCATCTGGATAATGCGATCCGGATAATTTTCCGCGCCGCATAATCGGGACATATCTCAACGCGCACGAAAGATAATCCTGCCTTCCAGATCCGGGCCTCGGCGATTCCCAGCCTTTACTTCGGGATACGAATCGGAAAAATTCTGCGGACCCGTCACGGCAGGGATGGATTTTCCTCGCTCGGGACACGCGACGCGTCCCTCGTCTCGCCTTCACCGCTGGCTGCGCGAAGCGCGACGTACCAACGAGGAAGGTTCAAGACGAACGGATCAACGCGCGAAGCAGTCCGGTCACGTCGACGTCCGGCTTCACGACCGGCGGCACGGCGCCGCTTCGAAAGGGATCAACGGGGGAATCGACCTCGGCACGGCAGCCTGCATGGCCGCACCCCGGATGACCGCATCGTTCGCTCGCCGCGGCACTCGTCGTGTTCTCGCGGATGGCGCCTCGGCTCGGCGCGCGGCTCGTCGAAGCCGAGATCAATCCGCTGTTCGTGCTCGACGCCGGCCAAGGCGGGCGGGCGGCAGACGGCGTCGCCGTGATCGCGTGACGCGGCACCCAGCCGCTCGTTCGCGCGATGCGATTACTGTCGCACGAACGGCCGGCCGACCAGCGTCAGCTCGCGCCGTCCGCCGTATGTGCACACCGAGCCCGCTCGATACATGCACACAGCGCTTCGACGATTGCGTCGAGCGGTGTGCCCGGTCCGAAAGTCGCCGCGACGCCCTTCGCTTTCAGATGTCGCGCATCCGCGGCGGGAAAGATGCCGCCCAGCACCACCGGAATCTCGGCGCGATGCAATGCCAGTTCGTCGAGCAGCCCGTCGACGAGCTCGAGGTGGGCGCCCGACAACGACGAAATGCCGACGATATCGGCGCCATGCGCCTGCGCGGCTGCCGCCACGGATGCGGGTTGCTGAAAAAGCGGCAGGCGAAGGACGTCGAATCCGGCGTCCTCGAGCGCGGCAGCGACGACGGCCGCACCGCGGTCGTGTCCGTCCTGGCCGAGCTTGGCGATCACGATGCGCGGCCTGCGTCCCGCACGCTTCGCCAGCCGGTCGACGCGGCCCTTCGCCGCCCGCCATGCGGCATCGCCTCGCCGATGGTCGCCGTATACACCCTCCCCGTGCGCTTGCACCGCCGCGGCATGCCGCGGCCATACCGATTCCAGCGCGCGCGTACACTCCCCGACGGTCGCACGTACCCGCATGCAGTCGATCGCCAGTGCGAGCAGGTTTCCGGTGCCGTCGCACGCCGCGTCGGCCAGCCGCTGCAACGCCGTCGCCACCCGCGCCGGATCGCGCGCGGCCTTGACGGCTGCGATTCGGCGCGCCTGCCCGGCACGAACATGACGGCCGTCCGTCTCGCGCACCATGAACGCGTCCGTCGGATCGCTCGCGACGAAACGGTTCACGCCGACCACGGTCCGACGCCCGGAATCGACCTGCGCCTGCGTCGCGGCCGCGGTACGCAGCAAGCGCCGCTTGACCCAGCCGGACTCGATCGCGGCAATCACGCCGCCTTGCGCGTCGATGGCCGCCAGCTCGGCGCGCACGCGTGTCGCGACGCCGTCCGTCAGCGACTCCATCATGTACGAACCGGCCCACGGATCGACCGTGTCGCACAGTCCCGTTTCATGCTGCAGAATCAGCTGCGTGTTGCGCGCGAGGCGCGCCGCCGCCGCGGAGGGCAGCGCAAGCGCTTCGTCGTACGCATTCGTGTGCAGCGACTGCGTGCCGCCGAACGCCGCGGCCATCGCCTGCGCCGTCACGCGAACGATGTTGTTTTCCGGCTCCTGTGCCGTCAACGACCAGCCCGATGTCTGGCAATGCATGCGCAGTGCGCATGCCCGGGGCGAACGCGCGCCGCACGCGTGTGCGATCTCCGCCCACAGCAGGCGCGCCGCGCGCAGCTTGGCGATTTCCGTATAGAAATCGCTGCCGACGCCGAAGAAGAAGCTCAGGCGGGAGCAGGCTTCATCCGCGGGCATGCCGCGTGCGGCCAGCGTGTCGACGTACGCGCGCGCATTCGACAGCGTCAACGCGAGTTCGAGCACGGCATCGGCGCCGGCTTCCTGGAAGTGATATCCCGACACCGACAGCGCATTGAAGCGCGGCGCATGCCGCGCCAGCCACAACGCGACGTCGGCGGCGATCCGCATCGACGGCGCCGGCTCGAAGATCCACGTATTGCGGACCATGTACTCCTTCAGGATGTCGTTCTGAATCGTCCCGCCGATCCGCTCGGGTGGCACGCCCTGCTCCTCGGCGGCCACGACGAATGCCGCCATGATCGGCAGGACCGCGCCATTCATCGTCATCGACACGGTCGTGCGATCGAGCGCGATGCCGGCGAACAGCCGCGCCATGTCCTCGACCGTATCGATCGCGACGCCGGCCACGCCGACATCGGCCCGCGCCTCGACACAATCCGAGTCGTAGCCGCGCTGCGTCGCCAGGTCGAATGCCACGGACAGCCCCTGCGCGCCCTGCTCGAGCGCCGTGCGAAGCGCGAGATTGGAATCCACCGCGTCCGCGTGCCCCGTGTATTGCCGGATCGTCCATGGGCGATCGGTATACATCGACGCGTACGGCCCGCGTACATAGGGCCACGCGCCGGGCATGCCGTCGAGGTGCGCGACGGCTTCGAGATCGCGCTGCGTGTACAGTGTCCGCAGCGGCACCGTGCGCGCGCCTCGATCGTTCGGCGCGACGTTCTCCACGTCGGCGCCCGGCACCATGATTGCCGCTTCGTTCATGCCCGGCTCCAGTGCTTTTGCGTGATCACGTCGGCAATCTTCGTCCCGTCGCTGTCGCGCACGATTTCGCTCCAGTGCAGCAGGCTATCCGCATCGGGTCGGGCCCGCACGAAACGCACGGTCAACGCATCGCCGATGTCGAGATTTCCGTGGAAGTACAGTTGACGCGCCGCCAGCACCGGTGCGTGCGCGAAGCGGTAATGCTGCCATTCCGCGCGGTCGACGAATGCCTGGAAGCTGGCGAAGTACAGCAGATCCGCGCCATTGAAATCCATGTTCGGGCACGGCAGGAACGAGACGCTTGCGCCATCGTCCTCCGCGAGGCCGGCGAGCGCCGGCACGATCGACGCATCCCGCACCCGCAGCTTCTTCGCCCGTTCCGCCATCGACAGCGCATCGGCCGGGACCGGCCCGGTGCGGCCGTCGACACCGGTCATTCGCGCCTTCATCACCGAACGGTTGCTGCCGGCGTGTTCGCGCGTCACGAACGTCGACATCATCCGCACGATACCGGCTTCGTCGTCGCCGTGCCGGATCCGCTGTTCGCTGAAATGGCGAATCGGGCCGACCCGGTGAAGCGCGACATGAAGCGCGAACGTGTCGTTCTCGCGAATCGCGTGACGGCGGTTCATGTCGACGCGCACCGCAACGAACGACGCATAGGCACGCCGCCCCTCGTCGTCGAAGAACTCGGGCACGTCGCGGCCGCTATGCGCGGCCAGCGCGTCCCAGTGACGTTGCCCGCACTCCTTGAGCAGCCAGTTTTCCGCGAGCCCCGTGTGCGCGAGTTGCGGCATGCCGGCCCGATAGCGATGAATGGCGGTATGCATCGGCGTCAGGCGGCCAGGCTGTCGGCCGAGCACCGCGCGGCCGTCATCTCGGTCTGGATCTGGTCGACGATATGGGCGGCATCGCGCGCCACGCCGGAGAATCGCCCCGAACCCCACGTGTACAGCCAGGGCAGCCCGACGAAGTAGAGCCCCGGAACCGGCGTCACGCCGCGCCGGTGCGCGGGATAGCCGCGACCGTTGAAGACCGGCGCATCCAGCCAGCTGAAATCCGGGGTGAAGCCGATGCACCAGATGACCGATGCGATGCCGCTGGCCGCGAGATCGAGCGTCGCGCGCTCGCCGGCCGGACGCCACACGGGTTCGTAGCGCGTCGCAGGCGGCGCCGCGATCCCGTTCTTCTCGATATGGGCATCGATGCCGGCATTGATCCGGTTGTACGTATCGTCCGCACTGTCGAGCTGCGTCGACAGATCCGCGGAGAATCGCAGCTGCCCGTTCGTGAAATCCTCCAGCCGGCCGTACAATTCCATCCCTTCGACGGCAAAGCGGCGCAGATCGATGTCGCGCCCGCCGTCGCGGCCGGTCACATAGTGGTTGGTGTTGTCGCGCACGCCTTCGCGCAGCGGATGCGCATCGACCGGCATGTCGTAGTACTGCATGTCGGCCAGCCAGTCGACGACGTCCCTGCCCCGGTAGAAACGGGCACAGCGAGGTGCCTCGCCCACCGCGAGGAACACCTTTCGCCCGGCGAGGTGGAGGTCTTCCGCGATCTGCGCACCCGACTGTCCCGATCCGACCACGAGAACCGGTCCGTCCGGCAACGCAGCCGGATTCCGGTATTCCGACGACTGGATCTGCACGATCGTTGCCGGAAACCGCTCGGCCATCCGCGGCACGATCGGCCGATGGTAGCCGCCCGATGCAACGACGACCCGATCCGCCGTGTACGCGCCGCGCGACGTCGCGATGCGATAGCGTCCGTCCGCATCGCGCGTCACACGTTCGACGGCGGTATGTTCCAGCACCGGTGCATCGACGCTGCGAATGAAGCCGTCGAGATACTCGACGATCTCGTCCTTCGTCATGAAGCCGTGCGGATCGGCGCCGCGATACGGATAGCCCGGCAGCGCGCACTGCCAGTTCGGCGTCACCAGACAGAACGCGTCCCAGCGCTGCTTGCGCCACGTGTGCGTCACGGTCTCCTTTTCGAATACGAGATGATCGATACCTGCCTGCTTCAGGTAATAGCTGATCGACAGTCCTGCCTGCCCGCCGCCGATGACGGCTACGCCGAGATGGGCATCGATATCCGGGAGGCTGGATGAAACAACGGGTTCGCTTGACATGATGCATTCCTGAATGTTTGTTGACCGAAGACGACAGTGGACTTCTGCGTGCCGGACGCCCTAAACGAGCTCGATGACGGTCACGGTCGCATCGCCCTGCGGCGCAAACCGTTCCGCGTGCGCTTCGATCCGCGCCAGCTCGTCCATCGCGGCCGAGCACGCGAACCCGTATTTCTCGCGTACGCGATCGGACGCGATACCCAGTGCGCGCCGCGCTCGCTCGACGAAGTCGTCGAGCGCGTATTGCGTATCCGGCGTGAAAAATTCCGACACCACGGTCGACGGCGAATAACAATTGGTTTCCGACTGGTCGGGCCAACGGACCCGAAAATGCATGACCGGCATGATGCCTCCTTACTCGGCGGACGATGCTCGCGCACGCTGCGCCAGCCTGTCCTGGTAGATGTCCAGATGCCTGCGCGCACTCGCTTCCCATGTGAAGCGGTTCAGCAGTGCGGGGACCGCATGGGCGAAATCGGGAGCACGCCGTCGCGAGAGCGCGTCGCGCAGCGCGTCGGCGATCGAATCCACATCGGCGGGATTGGCCCACACGCACGCGTGCTCGTCCAGATACTCGGTAAACGGTTCGATTTCGGACACGACGACGGGCTTTCCGCAAGCAAGCCCCTCGAGCACGACCAGACCGAATCCCTCGCGGATCGACACCATCGACACCACGTCGGCGCAGTGCATCAGCGCGACCAGCGCCGCATCGTCGAGCGGCCCCGTCGGCACGACGGGTTCGTCGACGCCAATCCCCAGCCCGAGCGCGGCAGCGCGCGCGACGAAGCGGCGCGCATAGGCATCGTGATCGAGCAGGCTCGCGCCGCCGCCGATCACGAGCCGTGCGTCGGGCATCGTGCCGCGCAGCCGGGCGAACGCCTCGAGCAACGCGATCGAGTTTTTCCGCTGCTCGATCCCGCCGATCGCCAGGACAACCGGCGCGCCGCGCAGGCCGAACCGCTGCCGCACCGCCTGCATGTCCGCTTGGCTCGCGCGAGCGAACCGGGCGACGTCCACGCCGTTGGGCACTACGCTTGCGTCGACGCCGAACGTCTTGCGCATCGTGGCCGCCCACGCAGCGCTCACGCACAGCACCTGGTCCGCCTCCCTCCACGCGCGTTCCTGCCAGCGTTCGAGTTGCGGATCGTCGAATACGTCGAGGTGATGCACGGTCCGTACGAATCCGTCTATCGTGCCTGACTGCCTCAGCTCGGCCAGCGCATTGCCCGTGATGCTGTCCTGTGCATGCAGAACGTCGAAGCCGCCCGCATCGTGCGCCAGCAAGGCGTGCCTGATCGCGGCAATCCGCGCGCGCACCATTTCCGCGACACTGCGCGGATGGCCATCGACGCGCGCCAGCACGACGCGGCACGGGACATCGCGGAACATCGTCTCGCCCGGCGCGGCCGGCGCGAACACGGTGACGTCGCTTCCCGCTTCGTGCAGCGCACTGGCGAGTTCGAGTGCGTGCACGACACCGCCGCGCGGATTGACCGAGTGGGTCAGCAGCGCGATGCGCAACGTATCGCCGCTCATCGGACGCCTCCGCCGACGCCGGTCATGAACGGTTCGATCCGGAAATCCCACAGCACCGCCGTTTCGCCCGCCTCTTCGACGACGACCTCGCGCGTTGCGTCGATATCGCCGATCACGGCGCACGCGAGTCCGCGCGCCGCGAAGCGTTCCACGATCGCGTCGGCATGCGCGGGCCGCGCTGCCATCAGGAACCCGTAGCTCGGAAAGGCCGTCAGCCAGCGATCGAAGTCGACGCCGGGAGGACGCGGGATCGCGTCGAGCGCGATCCGCGCGCCGACGCGCGAGCATTCGACGAGCATCAGCGCCGTACCGAGCACGCCCGCCATCGAGATATCCTTCGCGGCATCGCACAGCCCGTCTTCAGCCAAAGTCGGCAGCATCTCGAGATCGCCGCGCAGCCGGGCCGGCGGCGCGCCGACCGACGCATTCCAGAACGGATACGGCTCCTCGAATGCGCCGCGCAGGTCGACCGCCATCATCAGGCGATCGCCCGGCCGCGCGCTGAAGCTCGACAGCAGCGCGCGCGCCCGGCCCAGGATCGATACGGCCAGTTGCCGCTGCGCGCTGCGCGTGTTGCTGTGGCCGCCGACGATCGGCACGCCATACGCCGACGCAGCCGCGGCCATCCCGGCAAGCACCGGCCGCGCGGCGTCGATTCCGTCGCTCCACAATGCGTCGACGACGGCGATCGGCCGCCCGCCCATCGCGTAGATGTCGCTGACGTTCGCCATCACGCCGCTGTACCCGGCGAACCACGGCATCGACTCGACGAAATCGCCGACCATGCCCTCGATCGCAAACAGCAGGTAGCCGTCCGCGTCGGGGATCGCCGCGCAGTCGTCACCGAGTGCAACCGCCTGTGCGAGATCCCGTTCGCCATTCGGCAATGCCGCCGCGAGCGACGCCACCACGCCGGAGATGTCATGCTTGTGCTGGAAGCCGCGGCTTGCGCGCAGCGTGGCGATGCGATCTTCGACGCTCATGGCCGCCCCTCCGACCGCAGGACGAAACCCTCGAATGGCGTGCCGCACGGCGGATAGTGTTCGAGCTGGGCCTGCATCAGTTGATGAGGACGTCCGAACAAGGTTTCTTCGCCGAGCGCATCCCAGTGAAGCCGACGAAACAGCGGCACGTTCTGCGATTGCACGTGTGCGACGAAGGTCCCGCAACCTTCGGCATGCGCGCTGCTGACGGCCAGCGCGATCAGCATCGAGCCGATCCTGCCCTGCCTGCGAAACGCCGGATGCACCGCGAGCCGCGAACCCATCCAGCTTCCGGACGCGGTTTCATGAATCCGCACCGTGCCGACCACCTGCTCCGGCAGCCCGGCGCAGCAGCTGACCGCGACCAGCAATTGCGCGTGGCGATCGATATCGTCGCGATCGTCGCCGACGAAGATCCCTTGCTCGATGCAGAATACGGCCCGGCGCAGCTTGTGTGCTTCATCGATTTCCCACGGAAGCTCCGCCCATTTGATCCGGTATTCGGCAGGACGGTAGGTGTCGCGGCTGTCGGCCAGCCCCATCTCTACGCAGTACATGGTCACGCCTCGTAGGTCGACAGCGACGAGCAGGCGCCGCACTTTCCGCACCCGGCCTTGATGTCGGCGGAACGCATGCCGGCGTCGCGCAGCATGGCGCCGAGCGGCGCGAGCACCGCCCGCATGAAGTCCGGCGACGGTGCAGGATGGCTCTCCAGCGGCGTGCCGCTGATCGGAACGAACGGCACGACGAACGGATACACGCCCAGGCCGATCAGCTCGCGCGACATGTCCAGAATCGCAGCCTCGCTGTCCCCCAGCCCGGCGAGGATGTACGTGCTGACCTGTCCGCGGCCGAACACCGCGACGGCCGCGCGAAATGCCGCCATATACCGGGACAACGGCACGCTCGCCTTGCCCGGCATGATCCGTTCGCGCACGGCCGGCGTCACGGCCTCCAGATGCATGCCCAGCGTATCGATCCCGCTTGCCTTCATCCGGTCGAACCAGCCGTCGTCGTCGGGCGGCTCGCATTGCGCCTGGATCGGGAGATCGACGGCCGCCTTGATCGCGAACGCGCTTTCGCACAGCACGCGGGCGCCGCGATCCGGCGTCGGCGGCGTGCCGGTCGTCAGGACCATGTGCTTGACACCGTCGAGCAGGACCGCCGCACGCGCCACCTCCGCGAGTTGTTCAGGCGTCTTGCGGGCGATCGTCCGGCCGGCTGCCAGCGACTGGCCGATCGAACAGAACTGGCAGGTCTTGCGCCGGCTCTCGTAGCGAATGCAGGTCTGCAACACCGTGGTCGCCAGCACGTCGGCACCATGCAGCGTCGCGATGTGCGAATACGGTACGCCCTCCAGTGTCTGCAATGCGTAGAAGCGCGGGTTCGACGGAAAGCTGATGCTCGCGATCGGGATGGCGCCGCGCGATAGCAGGCTGACGCCCGCCGCGTCGGGCTCCGCCGCGACGAACGGCGACTCCCACGCGGTGCTCGTGTGCACCGGGACCATGATGGTCACGCCGTCGACCGTCACGGCCTTGTGATCGGACGGCCCCGCGCCGCCGCGCCGGCTCGCGGCGCCAACCCGCGGGTCCGCGAGGCGCAGCCCGACCGACTGCAGTTCAGTCATCAATTGCCGGCTCTGCACCGACGGTTTCGCGTTCGCGCTCATGGCAGTTTCCCTCGAAGTCGCGGGCGGCCGACCCGCTGATCCCCATCGGGGTCACCGTCGTCGCCGGCCGATCGTTGATGGCAAGGCTCAGCAGTTCCGGACGGGCATAGTGGCCGACCGAATCCATCATTCGCTTGCGCTTGGTGATCAGCGACATGTCCAGATCGGCGATCACCATCCCTTCGCCCGAGCGCAACGGCTCGGCCAGATGCTGGCCCTCCGGGGACACGATCGCGGTATTGCATCCGCCGCGCAGGGCTTTCTGCAGATTCGGATCGTCCGTGATCGACTCGATCTGGGCATCCGTCAGCCAGCCGGTCGCATTGACGACAAAGCAGCCCGATTCCAGCGCGTGGTGGCGGATCGTGACTTCGATCTGTTCCGCGAAGATCGGGCCCACCAGCGAGCCGGGGAACTGGCTGCAATGAATTTCCTCGTGCTGCGTCATCAGCGCATAACGGGCGAGCGGGTTGTAGTGCTCCCAGCAGGCGAGCGCACCGACCCGTCCGACACCGGTCTGCGCGACCTTGAGCCCGGCCGCGTCGCCCTGTCCCCAGATCATCCGCTCGTGAAACGTCGGCGTGATCTTGCGGCGCTTCACAGCGAGGCGTCCATCGACGTCGAAGATCAGCTGCGTGTTGTACAGGCTGCCGTGGTCGCGCTCGTTCACGCCAAGCACGACCACCATCCCGTGCAGACGTGCGCGCTCGGCGACCGCATGCGTCACCGGGCCGGGCACCACGACGGCCTGCTCGTAGAGCCGCATGTGATCGGCGCCGGATGCGACCGGCGCCCGCACGAACGAGAAGTACGGGTAGTACGGCACGAATGTTTCGGGAAAGACGATCAGCTGGACACCCTTGCCGGCGGCCTCGTCGATCGCCGCGCAGACTTTGTCGAGCGTCCCGCCGGCGCGCTCCAGATCGGGAGCGATCTGGACGGCTGCCGCCCGGACGAAGCGTTTGTCGGACATGATGGCACCCGTCATTCGATCAAACGGTCCAGGTATGGATGACCAGCGCGTTCTCCTTGCGGTGAAGCAGCTGGATATCCAGCACGTCGAGCGGATTGATCGGTCGGATGCCCTCGATCAGCGACGCCTCGCCGTGCCCGTACAGCGCCTGCAGCGCAAAACGGCACGCGTAGACCTTCCCGCCCTCTTCCATGAACTTGACGAGTTGCTTGTTGAAGTTCAGGTGACCGGGAAACGCCTCGTCGCCGAGCGTCGGAAACCCGCGCTGCAGGCCAAGCGTCACGCCGGGGCCGTAGAGCAGCACCGACGTGTCGAACCCCTTGCGTTGCAGGCGCGTCGCCTGCAGCAGGTTCACGAAGCCGATCGATCCCTCGAACGCAACCGTGTGGAACGTCACGAGCGCCTTCTCGCCCGGTTCCGCCTTGACGTCTTCGAACACTTTTTCCTCGTAATCGACGAGGAAATCTCCTTTCTTGTGCAGAGGCTGATTGACTGCGGGCATGGCACGCTCCGTTTGAAAATGAGTTGAGTGATGTTCCCGAACGCTCTCGAATCCGGGCGAACTCATCAACGCAACGCATATGCCAACCAGGCCTCGACCCGATGCAATCACTCTCCAATCATTCAATCGATCAATGCCGATTCCGTCGGTCCGATCCTTGCGTGACCGGATCGGGCTCGGACGGGAAACGACCGCCAAACACGCCGCCGCGCACCGGACTGATGCAGCGCGAAGCGCTTCGTGCGCATCGACCGTGCATCGATGCATCAATCCGATACACGATGCGATCAATGCGATCATCCGGCTGCAAAACGGCGATATCTATATTTTTCTATTAATGCGTGATGCTAACGTTTTGATGAACCGTCAAATGGAAACAGGTATGGATTACGCCATCCATCATTGGTCGAAGCGACTATTGGAAAGCAGGAAACCGGCGTACCTGCTGATCCCCGACCTCATCGAGGAAGATCTCGCCGCGGGCCGTCTGAAACCACGCGAGCGCCTGCCCGGGCTGCGCGATCTCGCCGGTGCGCTGAACCTCAACTACACGACGGTGGCCCGCGCTTATGCGGAAGCCCGCCGACGCGGCTTGCTCGATACGCGCGCAGGAAGCGGCACGTTCGTGCGCGGCCCGACGCGAACGATTCCGCTGTCGGGCGGGAGCAGCATCGAGATGTCGATGAACATGCCGCCCGAGCCGCCCGAGATGGCCAGGCGGCTGCAACAATCGGCAGCGGCCTTGTTCGATGGCGCCGATCCTTACCAGCTCATGCGATACCAGGATTTCGGCGGCACACCGGCGGATCGCGCCGCCGGCCGCGCGTGGCTGGCCAATCGCCTACCCGGATGCAGTGGCGATACCGTGCTCGTCTGCCCGGGCATCCACAGCGCCCTCGTCGCGCTCGTCTCCACGCTTGCGCGCCGCGGCGACGCGATCTGCCTCGATTCGCTCGCTTACCCCGGCATCAAGGCAATCGCATCGCAACTGGGCGTGCAGTTGCAGCCGCTGCCACGGGACGACGACGGTCCGTTGCCGCACGCATTCGAATCGCTCTGCAAAAGCGGACGGCCTGCCGCGCTGTACTGCAACCCCACGCTGCAGAACCCGAGCACGCTCACGATACCGTTCAGACGCCGCGAAGCACTGGCCGATATCGCGCTGCGCTACAACGTGCCCATCATCGAGGACGACGCCTATGCGATGCTGCCGCAGAGCGCGCCGCCACCGCTGGCGTTGCTGGCGCCCGAACTGACCTACTACGTGACCGGCATGTCGAAGAACTTCGGCGCCGGGTTGCGCATCGCCTACCTGCTGGCGCCGACGGTGCGCGAAGCACAGCGTGTCGCCGGCGCATTGCGCGCCACGACCGTGATGCCGAGCCCGTTCACGATGCTGCTGGCCACTCAATGGATCAACGACGGCACGGCGAGCGAGATGCTGACCGCGATTCGATCGGAGGCGCATGCACGGCAGGCGATTGCAGGCCGGGTTCTCGGCGCATGGCCTTTCGATGCGCACCCCGACGGTTTCCATCTCTGGTTGCCGATTCCGCGCGAGTGCCTGTGGACCGCACCGGATCTGGCGCAGCATCTGCGGAGTCGGAGCGTCGCCGCCGTGGCGAGCGCGGCATTTTCGACGGACGGCGACCCGCCGGCGGCGATCCGCATCTGCCTCGGCGGGCCGCAGGATCGGGAGCAATGCCGGGACGGCCTGGAACTCGTCGCGGATGCACTGACCGACGCACATCATCTGTATGGAGCGGCGATGTAGCGGCCGATACCGCGTCGAAAACATTCGAAATCGAGTTGCCGATCTGTAGAGAGCCGAAATGAGCGCCAGCGCGGGAGCGGGCCGCAGCGACCGTGCTCAAAAGCCTCGTAGCGCGATGCGGCTTTGTCTCGTGGATGGCCGAACCGATGTACGACACTGAAAGCAAAGCCGGTGTCATCGACGCCCTGGATATTGAAGGCCTGGATGCGCAACGCACTTTGACGGCGTTCCGGCGCCGGCGACGCACGCTACCCGCGCCCGCCGTCAAACTGCTGGACGAATTGCGTCACCTGACAGGATCTTTGCGCAAGGAAGGGCAAAGCCTGTCTTGATGGCCGTGATTCAAACATGTCCGCGATCCGTTAGCGGAATGCCCGGAAACCCTTGTGTGGCGGAAGGCAGCAGGAGTCGAACCTACCCGGGAGTGTCTGACACCCCCAACTGGATTTGAAGTCCAGCCGTACCACCGGATACGAATGCCTTCCGTGGGGAAAGAAACCGAAGAACAACGAGCGCCTACGCCTGAATACCCACCCAACCGCTGTCAGGCCGCAGGTAGTGAAGATCGCGGTGGAAGCGAGTATACCCAACCCGATCGAAGAACTCGAGAATCTGGATCGCGCGCTTGCGACCGAGCCCCGTCGCGTCGCGGAACGTCGCCGCATCGAGCCCGCCGCCGCGCGACGGCGCGAGATGCGCGACCAGTGCCGCCAGTTCGCGCGCGACGTCCGCGTGATAGAACAGGTCGCGCACGACCTGGTGCACGTCGCCGCGCCGCGCGAGCTTGCGCAGCAGCGTGCGCACCGCGTCCTCGGCCGCGCCCGTGTCGCGGGCCAGGTCGCGCACCCACGGCGGATCGAAGCGCCCCGCGTGAATCAACGGCAGCAGTTGCTGCGCCAGCGCTTCCTCGCGCGGCTCGAGGCTCACCGAATGCGACGGCAGATGCAGCCACGGCCCGCTGCGCGCGACTTCGCCGCCCACCACCAGCGCCTCGACGAGCGCGCGCCACAGCGCATCGCCGACGAGCGGCGCAGCCATCCGCCGCAGGCGTGCGGCGTCGAGCCCCTGCTCGTCGGGCATGCGTTCGTGATACACGCGCAGCGTATCGACCGCCCGCGTCTGCAACGCACGCCAGTGCGCATGCGAAATCACCGCGCCTTCGTTCGACGCGGCATCGCGTTGCCCGATCGCCAGCGCATCGCCAGGCAACGCCAGCGCATTGGGTGCGTATCCCGTCAGATGCGTGAGCGTCGCGCGCGCAATGCCGAGCGGCGCCTGCGCGAGCAGCGCATCGATGCGCCCTTCGTCGAGCCACGCCGCGAGCGCATCGAGCCACGCGCGGCGCGCAGGCGTGCGGCGCTTGCGGGCCGGCCCGAACGGATCGAGCACCCGGCCGCCGCCGACGGTACGCGTCGCCTGCGGATTACGGACGATGAAGCGGTCGCCCGGCAGCGCGAACACCGGCTCGTCGAACACCAGTTGCACGCGCATCCGCTGGCCGGCCGCGAGCGTGTCGCCGTCGAGCAGCGCGACATGGGCCACGCGATGCAGCGTGCCGAGATGCACATGCAGCGGCGCCCAGTGGGTCAGCGTCAGCCCCGCGTCCGCGAGCAGCGTCAGCTCGACGTCCAGACGCGGCGACGTCGCGACGAGCCGCGCATCGGCGACGGTGTCGCCGCGCTCGACGTCGGCCTTGTCGACGCCGGCCAGGTTCAGCGCGCAACGCTCGCCCGCGCGGCCGGCCTCGACCGGCCGGTTCTGCGCATGGATGCTGCGCACGCGGGCCGTGCCGCCCGTGCGCACGATCGCGAGCGTGTCGCCGGTCGCGACGCGGCCCGCGAACGCGGTACCCGTCACGACGGTGCCCTGCCCGGCGAGCGTAAACACGCGATCGACCGCGAGCCGGAACAGGCCATCATCGCGACGCGCACGCCACGCGATTGCCGCGTCGGCCAGGTGCTGCTTCAACGCGGCGACGCGCGGATCGTCGGCCACCGTCGCACGCGTTTCGAAGATCGGCACGCCGGCCAGCGTCGAGTCGTGCAGCCACGCGGCGATCTCGTCGCGCACCTCGGCAACGCGCGCGGCATCGACGCGATCGCATTTCGTCAGCGCGACGGCGCCATGCGTGACGCCGAGCAGTTGCAGGATCGCGAGGTGCTCGCGCGTCTGCGGCATCACGCCGTCGTCGGCGGCGATCACGAGTAGCGCGAAGTCGATGCCGCACGCACCGGCCGCCATCGTATGAATCAGTTTCTCGTGGCCCGGCACGTCGATCAGGCCGAGCACGTCGCCGTTGTCGAGCGGCGTATACGCGTAGCCGAGCTCGATCGAGATGCCGCGCGCCTTCTCTTCCTTCAGGCGATCGGTGTCGACGCCCGTCAGCGCGCGCACGAGCGTGGTCTTGCCGTGGTCGATGTGCCCCGCGGTCCCGATGATCATGCGGCCGGCCCCGCGAGCGGCACGCATTGCGCGACGAACGCCGCTTCGTCGGCCGCTTCGAGGCAGCGCAGGTCGAGCCGCAGCGCGTTGTCTGCGATGCGGCCGATCACCGGGCGCGGCCATTCGCGCAGCCGTTTCTCGAGCTGCGCGAGCGCGCGGCCGCTGCGCTTGCCGTCCGACGCGCGCACGACGAGCCCGGCGCTCGGCAACTGGTCGACCGGCAGCGCGCCGCTGCCGATCTGGCTGAACATCGGCTCGACCGTCACGTCGAAACCGCTGCCGAACGCAGCCTGCACCGCAGGACGCACACGTTCGGCCGCTTCGGCGATCTCGCGCTGCGGGCGCGTCAGCAAGCGCAGCGTCGTGAGGCGTTCGCGCAGGAATTCGGGCGACTGGTACAGGCGCAGCACGGGTTCGAGCGCCGCGAGCGTCAGCTTGCCGACGCGCAGCGCACGCTTGAGCGGATGCTTCTTGATCTTCGCGATGAGCGCGCGGTCGCCGACGATCAGGCCAGCCTGCGGGCCGCCGAGCAGCTTGTCGCCGCTGAACGTGACAACGTTTGCGCCGGCGGCGACGGTTTCCTGCACGGTCGTCTCGTGCGGCAGGCCCCATTGCGACAGATCGGCCAGCGTGCCGCTGCCGAGATCGACGGCGACCGGCACGCCGCGCTCGCGCGCGAGCGGCGCGAGTTCGGCGAGCGTCGCCTCCTTCGTGAAACCGCTGATCGCATAGTTGCTGCAGTGCACCTTCATCAGCAGCGCCGTGCGCGGGCCGATCGCGTCCGCGTAGTCGCGCAGATGCGTGCGGTTGGTCGTGCCGACCTCGCGCAGCTTCGCGCCGGCACGGCTCATGATGTCGGGAATGCGGAATGCCCCGCCGATCTCGACCAGCTCGCCGCGCGACACGACCACTTCCCGCTTCGTCGCGAGCGCCGACAGCGTCAGCAGCACGGCCGCCGCATTGTTGTTGACGACGGTCGCGGCTTCCGCGCCCGTCAGTTCGCACAGCAGAGCATCGATCAGATCGTCGCGATCGCCGCGGCGGCCGGTAGCAAGATCGAATTCGAGGTTGACGGGCCGCGTGAGCGCGTCGACCACGGCGCGCACCGCATCGTCGGGCAGCAGCGCGCGCCCGAGGTTCGTGTGCAGCACGGTGCCGGTCAGGTTGAACACGGCCCGCACCGCGCCCGCGCTCTGCGCGGCCAACGTGTGCGCGACGGCAGCGGCGATGCGCGGCTCGTCGAGCGGCTCGGCCGCCGCGGGATCGTGCTGCGCGGCCGTGCGCCAGCGTTCCAGTTCGGCGCGCACGGCATTGAGCACGCGCGTGCGGCCATAGTCCGCGACGAGCGGCTGCAACGGCGCCGACGACAGCACGCGCTCGACCGACGGCACGCGCGCCAGCACCGCATTCAATTCATTCACACCCGGTTCGGTCACGTCGTTGTAGCTCCAGTCTCATGCTTCGCAGTCGGCCGGGGCCGCGCTCGCGCATCACCCCGGCCCCGTGCCGTCAGTCCGCTTCCCGCGACACGTCCGGCCACAGCAGCGGGTTCGGCGAGCTACGCTGGTAGCCGGCCTCGTTCATCAGCAGATCGAGCGTGAGGCTCGCGAGATCGTCCGCCAGCGGCTCGAACTCGTAGTCCTTCTCCTGATAGCCGATCTTGCGATAGGTCTTGCATTCGTCGCACGATTCGGCCTTGACGGCTTCGCTGCCGCCTTCGATCCCGTGATACGCGATGCCCTTCGTCGAATCGCAGTGCGAGCACTTGGTGCGCACCATGTGCCACTCGGTCGTGCACAGCCCGCACTGCAGGAAACGGTAGCCCTGGTACTGGCCGCCGACCCGCACGACGCTCGCGACCGGATGCGTGCCGCACACCGGGCACAGCCCCGGCTGGTCGAGATACGGGACATCGGCCGGCGTCACGCGGCTCGCGAGGTCCGTCCACGCGACCTGCAGCGCGGCCATCAGGAACGGCGCGGTGGCCGGGTCGACCTCGGCGAAGCGCAGCGCGAGGATCGCATCGGCCTGCGCGTCGAGCTCGGCGGGTGCCATCAGACGCAGCCGGTCGAGCAGCTTCGCGAGCTGCGGATTGACGAGCCCGGCGCTTTCGACGCGATCGAGCAGTTCATACAGCACGGCGCGCCAGCGCGCATCGCGCTCGCCGTCGAGCGCCGGCACGAGCGGCATCGAATGTTCCTGCGCGCGTGCGATCGCTTCCTTCGACGGCAGCGGCAGCTCCAGCGTCTGCAGCGTCGCGTGCTGCGCGTCGGCGACGGTGGCCATCAGCCGCAGGTAGCCGCTGATCGGGTTCAGGTCGGCAAGCTTGCGCAGCCGCGCGGCGCGCGCCGCGAACGCGGTCGCGCGCTCCGGCAGCCGAAAGCGCGGAATGGCCGAATGATCGAGTGCCGAGATCTCGGTCGGCTCCAGAATGCGTTGTGTCACGAAAATATCTTCCAAAAAAACAAGCGCCGACAAGTCGGCGCTTCGGGCGGTTCCGACGGCTGACGGGGCAGCCCGCCGCAATCGGCGTACCGCCCCGCTCCGCTGCGTTACTTCACGCTTTCACGGAACCACTTCGGGTGATGCTTGCGAGCCCAGCCCAGCGTGACGGTGCCGCGCACCATCGCGCCGATCGAACCCTTCACCCACAACGCCGCGTAAATGTGCACGATGATGCTCGCGATCAGCACGAAGGCCGCCACGGCATGCACGACAGCGGCCGCGCGGATCACCCCGATCGGGAAGTAGAACGAGAAGTAGCGCCGCCAGATCACGATTCCCGACAGCAGGAGCAGCAGCAGGCACGCCACCAGCGTGAAGAATAGCAGCTTCTGCCCGGCGTTATAGCGCCCGACCGGCGGCAGCTTGTCTTCCTGGTTGGTCAGCACGTCGCCGATCTGCTTCAGCCACTGCCGGTCGTCCGCATCGAGCGCATTGTGGTGCCAGAAGCGCACCACGAGGATCGCGAACGACACGAACATCACGAGGCCGACGAACGGATGCAGGATCCGCGTCCACTGGCCACCGCCGAACAGCGCGGTGAGCCAGAACATCGACGGATGAAACAGCGCGAGCCCGGACAGCGCGAGCAGCACGAACGTGATCGCGGTGATCCAGTGGTTCGTGCGCTCGTTCGGCGTGTAGCGGACGATCAGGTTGGGGTCGTCGTGGTTCATTGCGCGTCCTCCTTGATGCGTCGCGCTTCGTCGCGCGCGGCCGATTCCTCTTCGTCGCTCACCTCGTTCGGACCGACCCGCGTGTAGTGGAAGAACCCGGCCAGCGCGGTCAGCGCGAGGCCCGCGACCGCGAGCGGTTTCGCGATGCCCTTCCACAGCTTCACCATCGGGCTGATCGACGGGTTGTCGGGCAGCCCGTGGTACAGCGACGGCTTGTCAGCGTGATGCAGCACGTACATCACGTGCGTGCCGCCGACGCCCTGCGGGTCGTACAGCCCCGCATGCTCGAAGCCGCGCTCCTTCAGGTCCTCGATCCGCTCGGCCGCGTGCTGCTTCATGTCCTCCTTGGTGCCGAACACGATCGCGCCGGTCGGGCAGGTCTTCACGCAGGCCGGTTCCTGGCCGACCGCGACGCGGTCGGAACAGAGCGTGCACTTGTACGCGCGATGATCCTTCTTCGAAATCCGCGGCACGTTGAACGGGCAACCGGTCACGCAGTAGCCGCAACCGATGCAGTTCTCCTCGTGGAAATCGACGATCCCGTTGTTGTACTGCACGATCGCGCCGGGCGACGGACACGCCTTCAGGCAGCCCGGATCCTCGCAGTGCATGCAGCCGTCCTTGCGGATCAGCCACTCGAGGTCGCCCGCCGGGTTCTCGTATTCGGAGAACCGCATGACCGTCCACGAATGCTCCGACAGATCGGCCGGGTTGTCGTACACGCCGACGTTGGTGCCGACTTCGTCGCGCAGGTCGTTCCACTCCATGCATGCCGTCTGGCATGCCTTGCAGCCGATGCACTTCGATACGTCGATCAGCTTCGCGACGCTCCCGGTCACCGGTTCGCGCACCGTGGGCGGTGGCGTCGTGGTGGCCGAGACGCGCTTGATATCCAGCGATTGCAATGCCATCTCTTTCCCCTTACGCCTTTTCGACCTTCACCAGGAACGACTTGAATTCCGGTGTATAGGAGTTGCCGTCGCCCACGGACGGAGTCAGGGTATTGGCGAGATAGCCGGGCTTCGTCAGACCTTTGAAGCCCCAGTGCAACGGGATGCCGACCGTCTGGACCTTCTTGCCGTCGACCGTCAGCGGCTTGATCCGCTTCGTGACGAGGGCGACCGCGACGATGTAGCCGCGCTTGGACGACACCTTCACGCGCTCGCCATGCGCGACGCCGACTTCCTTCGCGAGGTCTTCGCCGATCTCGACGAATTGCTCGGGCTGGATGATCGCGTTCAGCCGCGCATGCTTGGTCCAGTAGTGGAAGTGCTCGGTCAGCCGGTACGTCGTCGCCACGTGCGGGAATTCCGCCACCTTGCCGAACGACGCGCGGTCGTCCGGGAACACGCGGGCGGCCGGGTTGTTCAGCGCCTGCGGGTTGTTCGGGTGCAGCGGGTTCGCGCCGAGCGGCGTCTCGAACGGCTCGTAGTGCTCGGGGAACGGACCTTCGTTCATCCCCGCGCGGGCGAAGAAGCGCGCGACGCCTTCCGGATTCATGATGAACGGCCCCATCCCGTTCTCGGGCGGTTCATCCGCCTTGAAGTCCGGCACGTCGGAGCCCTTCCACGTGCTACCGTTCCACCCGACCAGCTTGCGGGTCGGATCGAACGGCTTGCCGCTCACGTCGCACGACGCGCGGTTGTACAGAATCCGCCGGTTGGCCGGCCATGCCCATGCCCAGTTCAGCGTCTGGCCGATGCCGGTCGGGTCGGAGTTGTCGCGCCGTCCCATCTGGTTGCCGGCCTGCGTCCACGCGCCGCAGAAGATCCAGCAGCCGCTCGCGGTCGTGCCGTCGTCCTTCAGTTGCGCGAACCCGGCGAGCTGCTCGCCCTTCTTCGCGAGCGTCTTCGCCGGATCCTTCGGATCGGGCAGATCGGCGAGCGCTTTCCCGTTGAACTCCATCGCCAGTTCTTCGGGCGTCGGGCTTTCCGGGTTCGCGTACGGCCAGGTCAGGTTCACGATCGGGTCCGGGTACTTGCCGCCGTCCTTCTGGTACAGCTTGCGCATGCGCAGGAACAGCCCCGACATGATCTCGAGGTCGCTCTTCGCTTCGCCCGGCGGCTCGGCGCCCTTCCAGTGCCACTGCAGCACGCGGCTCGAACTCACGAGCGAGCCGTTTTCCTCCGCGAAGCAGGTGGTCGGCAGACGGAACACCTCGGTCTGGATCTTCGATGCATCGACATCGTTGTAGTCGCCGTGATGCTTCCAGAACTCGGACGTCTCGGTCGCGAGCGGATCCATGATCACGAGCCACTTCAGCTTCGCGAGGCCGGCCGCCGTCTTCACCTTCGACGGCGCCGCCGCGAGCGGATTGAAGCCCTGGCAGATGTAGCCGTTCATCTTGCCGGCATTCATCAGCTCGATCGCCTGCAGCAGGTCGTACTGCTTGTCCAGCTTCGGCAGGTAGTCGTAGGCCCAGTTGTTCTCGGCGGTGGCCGCATCGCCCCACCACGACTTCATGAAGCTGACGTGGAACGCCTTGTAGTTCTTCCAGTAGCTCAGCTGGTTCGGCCGCAGCGGCAGCTGCACGCGCTTCTTGATGTACGCGTCGAAGTCCTGCTCGGCCTGCATCGGCAGCGTCATGTAGCCCGGCAGCAGGTTCGACATCAGCCCGAGGTCGGTCAGCCCCTGGATGTTCGAGTGACCGCGCAGCGCGTTCATCCCGCCGCCGGCGATGCCGATGTTGCCGAGCAGCAGCTGCACCATCGCGCCGGTGCGGATCATCTGCGCGCCGACCGAGTGGTGCGTCCAGCCGAGCGCGTACAGGATCGTGCCGGCGCGGCCGGGCACGGCCGTGGTCGCGAGCATCTCGCACACCTTCAGGAATTTGTCCTTCGGCGTGCCGCAGACCTGCTGGACCATATCTGCCGTATAGCGCGCGTAGTGCTGCTTCAGCAGGTTGTACACGCAGCGCGGATGCTGCAGCGTCGGATCGACCTTCACGAACCCGTCGTCGCCGCGCTCGTAGTCCCAGCTCGATTTGTCCGGGTACGCGTGCTTCTCGGCGTCGTAGCCGGAATAGATGCCGTCGTTGAACGCGAAATCCTCGCGCACGATGAACGAGAAGTCCGTGTAGTTCTTCACGTACTCATGCTGGATCTTGTCGTTCGTCAGCAGATAATTGATGATGCCGCCCAGGAAGACGATATCGGTGCCGGTGCGGATCGGCGCGTAGTAATCGGCCACCGAGGCCGTACGCGTGAAGCGCGGGTCGACGACGATCAGCCGCGCCTTGCGGTGCGCCTTCGCCTCCGTCACCCACTTGAAACCGCACGGATGGGCCTCGGCTGCATTGCCGCCCATCACGAGAATCACGTCCGCGTTCTTGATGTCGACCCAATGGTTCGTCATCGCTCCACGGCCAAACGTCGGGGCAAGACCTGCCACCGTCGGGCCATGTCAGACACGCGCCTGATTGTCGAATGCGAGCATCCCGAGACTGCGGATGGTCTTGTGCGTCAGGTAGCCGACCTCGTTGCTGCCCGCCGACGCGGCCAACATGCCGGTCGTGAGCCAGCGGTTGACCTTCGCGCCGTCTTCGGCCGTCTCGACGAAGTTCGCGTCGCGGTCGGCCTTCATCAGCTTCGCGATGCGGTCGAGCGCGTCGTTCCACGAGATGGGTTCCCACTTGTCCGAGCCGGGCGCACGATACTCGGGATGCGTCAGGCGGTTCGGGCTGTGGATGAAGTCGATCAGGCTCGCGCCCTTCGGGCACAGCGTGCCGCGATTGACGGGGTGGTCGGGATCGCCCTCGATGTGGATGATGCTCGGCTGCGCATTCTTCGCGCCGTCGCCGAGGCTGTACATCAGGATGCCGCAACCTACTGAACAGTAAGGACAGGTGTTGCGCGTTTCGACGGTGCGCGCCAGTTTGTACTGTCGGACCTCGGCCAGCGCTTCGGACGGAGAAAAGCCCATCAGGGCAAGACTCGATCCGGCAAGCGACGTGGCCGTCACCTTCAGGAACTGGCGCCGGGACATTTGTAGCATGGCGGTCTCGGCGTTATTGTGGGGTGGGTGCAACTGAAAGGAATTATAGACAGTTCAGGCAACTATGATCGAATCCTCGGATCAATACCGATTTGTGTGATCAACTCTGCGATGATCCGCGTTCCGCGCGCAACCGAACCGTCATGAAACGACAGATCACTTCCGAAGCCACCCGTCTCGCCCAGCAGCAGGCCAACTGGGCCCTCACCGCATTCAAGCGCTTCTCGTCCGACCGCTGCTCCGCGATGGCCGCGGGCATCGCGTTTTTCTCCGCGTTCTCGCTCGCGCCGACCCTCGTGATGGTGATCGCGGTGGCCGGCTGGTTCTACGGCGACGACGCCGCGCGCGGCCAGGTATTCGAACAGGCGCACCAGCTGATCGGCGACGATGCGGCGGCCTCCATCCAGACGATCGTGCAGAACGCGCACCGCGCGGGCGAACGCGGCGGCATCGCCACGCTGATCTCGTTCGCCGCGCTCGCGATCGGCGCGTCGGCCACGTTCGCGTCGCTCAGCGCGGCGCTCAGCGTGATCTGGCCGGCCACCGAAAGCCGCTGGTCGAGCATGCTCGGGCTGGTGCGCGTGCGGCTGATCTCGTTCGGGCTCGTACTGGGCGTCGCGTTCCTGCTGATCGTGTCGCTCGTGCTCGACACCGCGATCACGTTCATCGGCACGTGGCTGCTCGGCGATTCGCCGTACGTGGTCGTCACGAACCTCATCCAGTTCTTCGTCGGCATCGCGGTGCTCGCGGCCGCGTTCGCGGCGTTGATGAAGTTCCTGCCCGATGCGCGCGTCGCGTGGCGCGACGCCGCGATCGGCGGCATCGTGTCCGCGATCCTGTTCTCCGGCGGCAAGAAGCTGTTCGCGCTGTATCTCGCGCATGCGGGCACCGCAAGCGCGTTCGGCGCGGCCGGATCGTTCGCGGTCCTGCTGATGTGGCTGTACTTCTCCGCGATCGTGCTGCTGCTCGGCGCGGAATTCGCGGCGGCCCGCGGCAACGCGCATCGGGCAGCCGAGAAGCCGGCGCCGGCCGCGTCCGCTCAAGCCGCTCATCAAGCCGATCAAGCCGATCAAGCCGGTCAAGCCGAGAATCGCCCGCGCGACGACTGATTGACCCGCCCGCTGAAAACGGCCGCGCATCGATCTCGCGCGCGCCCGGCACATCCGCCCGCACCTTTGCAACCCCGCTGTCCGCCGCGCCTTCGCGCGGCGTCGGCGCTTGCTTGACACGTCGGCGCGCAAGCACCTGCAACCGCAAACGTTTGCACACCCTCGATTCCCTGCTGCAACGGGCCGAAACAGGAGATCCACCGACATACGTATCAACTATTGAAACAATCGCGGCGCAGCAATTGTCAACTATTTCAAAAACAGGAACAGTTTCTGATGTGCTTGATATATATAGACTTTTTCCCGCTGTTACCTTTTCGAGACACTTTATTTTTTAAGCTTTCTTGCGTGTATGGCACTGAGCTATTCTCCAATCCGCAACAAATAACGATGAATCACTTGCGTGGAGAAACTCAACGATGAAGAAACTTGCTCTCTCGACCCTCTCGCTCGCCCTGCTGGGTGCGGCCGGCGCTGCTCAAGCTCAGTCGAGCGTGACGCTGTACGGCGTGATCGACACGTCGATCACCTATGTTCACGGTAACGATGGTCAAGGTAACAATTCGTGGTCGATGGGTAGCGGCAACCTGCAAGGCAGCCGCTTCGGCCTGAAGGGTTCGGAAGACCTCGGTGGCGGCCTGAAGGCGATCTTCCAGTTGGAAAACGGCTTCAACTCGGCATCGGGCGCGCTGGGCCAAGGTGGCCGCATGTTCGGTCGCCAGGCTTTCGTCGGCCTGCAAAGCGACCAGTACGGTACGCTGACGCTGGGTCGCCAGTACGACCCGCTCGTCGACCTGGTTCAGGCAGTCACGGCTGACAACTACTTCGGCAGCGTGTTCGCCACGCCGGGTGACGTCGACAACAACGACAACAGCCTGCGCGTCAGCAACGCGATCAAGTACACGTCGCCGGTCTGGGCAGGCCTGCAGGTCGAAGCGATGTACGCACTCGGCGGCGTCGCCGGCGCAACCGGCAAGGGTCAGACGTGGGCGGCAGCTGCAGCGTACAACAACGGCCCGCTCGGCCTGGCTGCCGGCTACTTCCACGCGAACAACTCGGCTCCGCTGAGCACGACCGGCCAGCGCACCGGCTGGGCCGGCACGTCGGACGCGATCTTCGACGGCTCGGGCAACTTCATCAACAACGCGTACTCGTCGGCATCGTCGATCGGCATCGCGCAAGTCGCTGGCCAGTATGCATTCGGCCCGGTGACGTTCGGCCTCGGCTACAGCAACGCGCAGTACAAGGCTGATGCGAACTCCGGCTTCGGCACGAACCAGAAGTACAACACGGGCCGCGCATTCGTCACGTACCAGGCATCGGCACCGCTGCTGCTGGGCGTCGGCTACATCTACACGAAGGGTAGCGGCCAGACGGACGCCAAGTACCACCAGGTTTCGCTCGGCGCGGACTACTCGCTGTCGAAGCGTACGGATATCTACCTGGTTGGCGCATACCAGCACGCAAGCGGCAAGAACGCCGACGGCAGCGATGCGCAAGCGTCGGTCGGTTCGTACGGCATCGCCGGCAAGAGCTCGCAGGAAATCGTCGCGCTCGGCCTGCGTCACAAGTTCTAAAAACGAAGTATCCGGCGTGCATGGCGTCTCCGATGCCCTGCCGCCGACCTGGAAAGCCAGCCCCGGTTTCGGCCGCGGCTGGCTTTTTTTCGTCCGTCTCCGGCAGGCCGGGCCGACATCGCCTCCAGGGCCTCCGCGCCAAAGCCGGGACCCGACATAGGCTGGCGAGCCGGCAGCGGCGCCTGGCGGCTGCAATGCCCCCGCAACACCGTTTCCGATGCCCGGAGAGGTCGCCGTTTCTCCGTAGGACGACTACCATCCGCACAGCCGGTGCCGCCCGGCTCAATCGATGCGGAATTTGTTTGCGCCGCGTGTCGATTCCGGCAGGCGTCGTCCGTCGTATCGATGGCGGCACATGGTTTGCCCCGGACCCATACAGACAGGAGACTCGTCATGACGATTCAGAAGATCACGCCTTTTCTCTGGTATTCGACGGAAGCCGAAGAAGCAGCGGCCTTCTATGCCGGCATCTTTCCGGATTCGCGCATCGTGCGCGTCACGGCGGTGCCCGGCACCGACAGCACGCGGATGGTCGAATTCGAGCTGTTCGGGCAGCCCTTCCTTGCGATGAGCCACCCGCGCACGGAGGCGTTCAACCATGCGATCTCGCTGCTCGTCAGCTGCGCGGACCAGGCGGAACTCGATCGCTACTGGAGCGCCCTGCTCGACAACGGCGGCACGGCCGACGGTTGCGGCTGGCTGAGGGATCGTTATGGCGTGTCGTGGCAGATCGTGCCGGAAGCGCTCATCCCGATGATGGCCGACCGCGACGCGGTCAAGGCGACACGCGTGGCCGCCGCGATGATGCAGATGACCAAGTTCGACGACGCCGCGCTGAAGGCCGCCTTTGCGGGCACGGCGGGCTGACGATAAGCGTCGGGCTGCGCTTGCGTGACGCCGCGCCGGATCGCCTGCACGCACCCGGCTCGAAGGTTTGCGCATGCAGCCGGCTCGCAAGCGTTCGCTATCCCTGGCCGGCCGGTAAGCCGGTAGCGTGCTTCGTCGGCGCCCGTTGCTACGCCGACAGCATCGACTCGACCGTGCGCCGCGCGTAGCCGATGAATTCGGCCAGCGGTTCGCCCGACAGGATCGCCGCGCCCGCTTCGCCATCGAGATAGGCAGCACGCGCAGCCGCTACAACCGGCCGGTGTGCGTCCGGCAAGCGCTCCAGCACCCACGTCGCGGCGACGTCCTTCGGCGCGATCCTGCCGGTCGCGGCGCTGTACCAGATGCGTGCGAGCGCGAGCACGATGTTGCACTCGTCGCCGCGCCAGTCCGGTTCGGCCTCCCACTGCGCAACGGTCGCGAGCAGCGCGGCGGCGAAGTCGCGCGCGGGCACCGGCTCGAACAGCACGTCCGCGGGCGGCCCGACCAGCGCGACACTGTGCTGTCGCGCCTTCGTCAGCAGGATGGCCAGATCATGATCGACCCGTGGCGGCTCGACGATGCCGGCTTCCAGATCGCTGCGCAGCCATTCGCCGAACTGCAGCTCGCGTCGCGCCGGATGACGCCACGGCACCACGTCGCCGTGCGCGATGACGGTGACCTCCAGTGCACGCATGCCGCCGCTGCAACCGGGCGGCGCCGACGCACCGAGCAGGTCGCACATCAACGCGTGCCGCACCGTTTCGTCGGGCCGTGTCGTCACCGTCACCAGCAAGTCGAGGTCGCTGCGCGGTTTGAGGCCGCCGTCGAGCGCCGATCCGAACAGATGGATCGCTTGCAGCGTCGCACCGAGATGCGGCTCGATCGCGGCGCGTGCGGCGGCGACCTGGACCGTGATCTCTTCCGGGATGACTTCAGTCACGATGGACAGGTGTCACGATCTGCACGCAACAGGCACAACAGGCGCGGCACGTGCGACTCGCGGCGACGGAAAACGGCCGGCACGAACGACGATTGTCATTCGGCGTTACCCGTGCGCGATACGTCGCTCGCGGGCATCGAGCGCCGCCTGTCGAACCGCCGGACATCGCGAACCCATCGGCGTCTTCGCTGCCGCGCGCTTTGCGCGGCGCAATAAAAATCCCCGCACGCTTTCGCGTACGGGGATCTCGGGACATCGCAACGGCTGCCGACATGCATTCGGCAATCGTTGCACGGCATTACGCTGCCGCGTCCTTCAGCTTCTTCAGCGCACGTGCCTTCACGCGCACGCTGGCCGGCTTCGCCGGGAACCAACGCTCTTCGCCCGTGAACGGATCCTTGCCGAAGCGCTTCTTCTTCGCCGGCACGACTTGTGCCGTGATCTTCAGCAGACCCGGCAGCGTGAACTCGCCTGCGCCCTTCTTGTGAACCGAGCCCAGCACGACGTTCTCGAGTGCGACGAGCACTGCCTTGACCGCCTTCACTTCGACAGCTGCGCGCTCAGCGATGTGCGTTGCGAGCGATGCCTTCGTGAACTTGTCCTTCAGCGGCGTCGGAGCAGCCGGTGCTGCCTTCGCGACAGCCTTCTTGGCTACTACTTTCTTCGCGGGCGCAGCCTTTTTGGCAGCCACTTTCTTGGTGGCCGGTGCGGCAGCCTTCTTGGCCACCTTTTTTGCGGAAGTCGCCATGTTTCTCCTACCAGGTGTGGTCGTTGGATACACGAAGCGTGCAACGCGCGCGCTTCAACGCCGGATTCTACAAGCGCCTTGACGCTTCGTGCAGTACTTTTATGCGTTTTCACGGGGTTTCCCGCAGGTTTTGTTGCGCGCGACCGACTTCATCGACGCTCGAGCGTGAAAAAATGCCTTCACGTATACGTCCGAACGCGAATTACGTTCGATATTTGCGCACCTATACTGGGCTCGCTCAATGCCCGGATGCCTCCATGCGCGAAGTCAGATACGTCAAAGGACTCGACGGCCTGCGAGCCCTCGCCGTCATCCTCGTTTTCCTGTCCCACAAGGGCCATGTCCTTGCCGTCGACGTCGGCAAGCTTGGCGTGTGGACGTTTTTCCTCATCAGCGGATTCCTGATCGTCGGCGAGTTGCATCGCAACCGCCAGGCGGTCGAGCGCGGCACCCTGACGCGCCGCCACGCGCTGGCGCTGTTCCTCGCGAAGCGCGCGCTGCGGATCTTTCCCGTGTATTACCTGCTGCTCGCGGCGCTCGCGATCGCGCACGCGCTGTTCTACCAGCGCGGCGTCAACCTCGGGCTCGCATGGCACGCGGTGTTCCTGTCGAATTACTGGATCGGCGTCGTCAAGGACGGCTGGCCGGGCTCCACGTCGCACTTCTGGAGCCTCGCCGTTGAACAGCAGTTCTATCTGATCGCGCCGCTCGCGCTGCTCGCGGTGCCCGCCGCGCGACACGTCGCGCTCGGCGTCGCGGCCGTCGTGCTGTGCGCGGTCGCGCATCTCGCGCTCTACCTGTCGGACGCGTCGCCGGTGCTGATCTACGCGTTTTCCCCGTGGAATTTCGCGTTGATCGCGCTCGGCGGCGTCGGCGCGATGGCGCTCGCCGATCGCGGCGCGGCCGCCGCGCGCCGCGTGCCGCCCGGCTGGCTCGGCGCGGCCGGCGTCGCCTTCTTCCTCGTGCTGCCCGCCTGCACGGCGTTGCCCGATGCGGTCGCGGGGCTCGCGGATCTCGGCCTGTCCGTGTCGCTCGGCGCGCTGATGCTGTGGATCGTCAACGAGCCCGAGCATCCCGTCGTCGCGCTGCTCGACTGGGCGCCGCTCGCTTATCTCGGCACGATCAGCTACGGCTTCTACCTGTTCCACAACCTGATTCCGGCGCGCTTCGGCGTGCTGCCCGCGTCGTTCGCGCACGTGCCGATGCCGGACATCGTCCGCGACGCGCTGCCGGAAATGCTGCAATTCGCGCTCGCCGTGCTGCTCGCGCACCTGTCCTGGCGCTATCTCGAAAAGCGGCTGCTCGACTTCAAGAAGCCGATCGCCGCGATGCTGGCCCGGTACTTCGCCGCACAGCCGAGCGCGTCGCCGCGCTGAGCGAGACACCGGCACGGATGCGACGCAGCCGGCCAAGGCGCGGCGCACCGGCGACGCCGGGCACCGAAACGGTGCGGCGCCAGCCCCTTCTCTATCCGCAACACATGCAGCGTCGGCGGATGGAAGTCCGCGCAAGGCATCGGGGTGCGTCGGCGACGTCCATTGCGAATCGACGCCGGTCGAGCATCGACGGCTATCGCGTCGCGCAATCGTCGATCAGGCCGCACGCGACCGGCACGTCGGCACCGGCTTGATCGCCACGGCCGCCCGGGTATCGCACGCCGCATGCCGCATGCCGCATGCCGGTAATCGAACCACGGCCCCGCGTCACGCCGGAATCACTGCGCACGCATCCGTTCGAACCCGCCCGGATGCGGCACGGCCGATCACCCCGCCACGCCGCGCGCCCCCCCCGCCTCGCCCGCACGCACGCAAAAAAGCCCCGGCGCACAAGGCAGCCGGGGCCAACGGAACAACCACCACCTGAAACAGCGGAGCAGTGCGGCTGCTTATGCGACAGCAGCCAGCGCGGGCAAGCAGGTACGCAGGTACGCCTCGAATTCGCGGCTCACTTCCGGATGCTGGAGCGCAAGCTCGACGGTTGCCTTCAGATAGCCGATCTTGCTGCCGCAATCGAAACGCGTGCCGAAGTAGCGATACGCGAGCACCTGTTCGTTCGCGAGCAGCGACTGGACGGCGTCGGTCAGCTGCAGTTCGCCGCCCGCGCCCGGCTTGAGCTTGCGCAGATGATCGAAGATCGTCGGCATGAACACGTAGCGGCCGACCACGCCGAGGTTCGACGGCGCATCCTCCGGCGCCGGCTTCTCGATGATGCCCGACAGCTTGATGATGTCCTCTTCCCACTCCCGGCCTTCGACGACGCCGTACGAGCGGCTGTCCTCGCGCGGGATCGTCTCGACCCCGATCACCGAGCTGTGATAGTGGTCGAACACGTCGACGAGCTGCTTGAGCACCGGCTGTTCGCCGTGCAGCAGGTCGTCGGCGAGGATCACCGCGAACGGCTCGCCGTGCACGAGCTTCTCCGCGCACAGCACCGCGTGGCCGAGACCGAGCGCTTCCGGCTGGCGCACGTAGAAGCAGTTGACGTGGCTCGGCTTGATGCCGCGCACGAGCTCGAGCAGCTTTTCCTTGCCGCGCGCCTCGAGCTCGGCCTCGATCTCGTACGACTTGTCGAAGTGATCCTCGATCGCGCGCTTGCTGCGCCCGGTGACGAAGATCATCTCGGTGATACCGGCGTTGATCGCTTCCTCGACCGCGTACTGAATCAGCGGCTTGTCGACGACGGGCAACATTTCCTTCGGGCTCGCCTTCGTTGCCGGGAGGAACCGCGTTCCGAGACCGGCAACGGGAAACACGGCCCTGGTGACTTTCAACATGTTCGCATCCTGATAGCGTTGACTGCGCCGCGTCGACCCGCGACCCGGCGCGATTGTGTTCCGAACGGCATATCGAGAATCGACGGTACTGCCAATTCCACTCCGTTCATTTTCGATATGAACTGATTGCCCAATTATTTCAAAAAAAATATAATCGTTTCAACCCGGTCGATATTGCCGAACCGATTGCCGAAGCAGAAACAAATTACCGATTTTCCAGATACAAATTCTTACGATTCGAATTCCTCGATATAGGGCACGCCGCCCCGCTCGAGGCCCGGGCGAATCGGTTCGTTCTTCAGCGCCTCACGGTACGCCGACAGCACGGCCATGACCAGCAGTACTGCAGCGCTCGCGATCCAATGCATGTCCATCTTGCCGCTCCTTGCATCAATCAACTGGAGCTTCAAACTATCAGAAAAAAATCGGCAAATAATTGTAGCCCCTCGAGACTCCGCTTTCAGGCCGGCATAAATCCATGATGTGGAATACCGATATTTCCGGGCGGTATTTTTTTATTCATTGACCGAATTCTTGCGCATTACGATTGGATGAAACTTCCCGTCCATCCGTCGCAAGGAATCGAATCGCATGCAAGCTTTCAGCGGATCGTCTCTGGCCGCGCCGCCCGTCGCCGATCACAAGGAACACGTGATCGACGCGATGCGCGGCTTCGCGGCGCTGCTCGTCGCCTATTTCCACTGCCGCCAGGTCGTCTGGGTCGGCATGCAGAGCTTCCATCAGGCTTACGGCCACGCACTGAGCCCGGGCGTGATCGCCGGCTACCTGACCTTCCCGTTCGCATGGGGCTCCGCCGGCGTACCGATCTTCTTCGTGATCAGCGGCTACTGCATCCACCGCAACGCGGCGCTCAAGCTCGCGGCCAATCCCGCGTACCGGCTCGACGCGCCGAACTTCTGGGTGCGCCGCTTCGCGCGCATCTATCCGGTGCTGCTCGCCGCGCTGCTGTTCACGCTCGCGCTCGACGCGGTCAGCCTGCAGATCGAGCCCGTCAGCCACAAGATCCGCGACGTCGGCCTCGTCGCGTTCCTCGTGAACCTGTTCTCGCTGCAGGGCGTCGCCGGCTACACGTACGGGTCGAACGGCGCGCTGTGGACGCTGTCGCTCGAAGTGCAGTTCTACGCGATCTACCCGCTGCTGTTCGCGCTGCGCCGGCGCATCGGCATGCCGGCCGTCGTGGCCGCGGTCGCGCTCGTCAACGTCGCGTCGGCGTGGCTGCTCGAACGGCACGACCTGCAGTTCTTCACGTCGTACTGGCTGTCCTGGACGATCGGCGCATGGATCGCCGACGTGCGCGCGCAGCAGTCGCGCGGCACGGCCGTCGTGCCGTCGCGCGCGTGGTACGTCGCGGCCGCCGTGCTGCTGGCGGCCGGCTGCGGCGCGTTCCATTTCGGCCAGTACGGCGCGTTCCAGCTGTGGTCGGCCGGCTTCGCGTGCTTCCTGTACCGCGCACTCGCCCGCCCGCCACGCCCGACGCCGCCGCTGCGCGTGCTGAGCTGGTTCGGCGACTTCAGCTACTCGCTGTACCTGATCCATCTGCCGCTGTTCGTCTGCCTCGGCTCGGTGCTGTTCCACTCCGAACTGCAACTGTCGATCTGGCCGTCGTTCGCGTTCATGGCCGTCGCGATTCCGGTGGCGTACCTGTTCTACCGGATGTTCGAACGGCCGGCGATGATGTGGTCGGCCAGCTTCAAGCCGACCCGCGCCGCCCGCGTCGCAGCATCGGCACCGGAACAGACTGCCTGAGCGCGCCGTTCCGGCGCTCCCCGCCCCCGTGCAGCGTCTGGTTGCGCGGGGGCTTTTTCATGAGCGGGACAGGTGCGGGAATGCGGCTGCGCGGCGGGGCGCGGCGCGTGCGACGTCCCGACGTGTATCAGCCGTGCGTAGCGCCCGCCTGAGCGGCCGCGCTACCGTCGCGCCGGCCATCCCACCCGATTCCCTGCGCGATCGGACCGCGCCGCCTCCTGGCGTCCGCAAGGCGATCCCGATGGAACCGCTTCCGATCCAGGGCCCACGAAGCAAGCATCCGGGCATCCGACACCGGCGGCGTCCGGCAAGCCGAGCATCGACGGCGGCGACGGAACGAGCCAACGCGACCGGAAATTCATCCAGGCCTGCCGCAACAGCCCGCGCTGAACGCACGAGACAGACCTCCCCAAAGACGAAGCCCCCATGCAGCGCAACACCGCATGAGGGCCCGTTTGCCGCCGGTTCACGACGCTCCGCGTCGCGGGCCGCCGCCGGCTGCCGGCTACCGCTTCTTCGCCTTCGCGGCCTTGGCCGTATCCGCGAGGATCTTCTCGACCCGCTCCACGTAGGTTTCAGTCCCGAACCGGCGCACCGCGGTCGCGCGCCCGCTCGCGACGAGCCGCTCGCGCAGCGCGCCGTCGCGCTTGAGCGTCGCCAGCGCATCGGCCAGCGCGGCCGCGTTGCCCGGCTCGCAGAGCAGCCCGTTGTCGCCGTCCTCGATGATCTCGACGACGCCGCCCGCACGCGCCGCGACGACCGGCCGGCGCGCGAGCATCCCCTCGACGATCACGCGCCCGAACGGCTCCGGCGTGATCGACGTGTGCGCGACGACGTCGACCGCCGTCATGCATGCGGCCACGTCGCGCTGGAACCCGAGGAAATGCACGCGTGCGTCCATCCCGTGCTGCGCGACGTATTCGTGCAGCTGCGCCGCATAGTCGTCCTCGCCGAACAGCGGCGCGCCAACCAGCACCACGTGCATGTCGGGATGCCGCGCGGCGGCCTCCAGCAGCACGTGCTGCCCCTTCCAGCGCGCGAGACGGCTGAACGAGCCGACCAGCCACGCGTCGGTGGGCAACCCGAGGCGCGCGCGCAGCGCGGCCTGGCTTACGCCTTCCAGCGCATCGAACGGTTCGGCCGAAATGCCGTTGAACACGACGTCGACGTGCTGCGGCGTGAAGCCCGTCAGCGCGCGGAACGCCTGCGCGGATGCGTCGGAGTTCGCGATCACGCGCGTGACACCGAACCGCGCGCAGTACTTGATCGCCTGCAACTGCTTGCCGCCGAAATGGTCGGTGCTGACGATGTCGCGCAAATGCCAGACCACCGGCTTGCGCGCGAGCCGCCCGGCGAGCGCGGCGACCACCATCGCGCGCTGCGTGTTCGCGTAGATCACCTCGGCGCGACGCGCGCGCCGGGCGACGTCGCGCACCAGCCGCACGAGTTGCTTCACCGCGCCGAACGACACGCCGCCCTGCTTGCGCACGCCCGCGAGCGCACCCTGCTCGACCACGTCGACGCGCGCGCCGATCTCGTCGAGCGCCGCACGGAACGGGCCGTCGTCGAACAGCAGCACGTCGGCGTTCGCGCGCATGTGCTTCATGATCTCGAGCAGCGACAACTCGGCGCCGCCGAGCACGCCGCTCTGGTCGAGCACGAGCGTCGCCGGGCCGCGCGTGGCCGGCAGCGGGGCGGCCATGCCGCGCTGCGCGGTCGAGCCGGGCAGTGCTTGCTCCACGTAGTCGAGGAAGCGCCGCCGGAACGTATCGGCGGAAAACCGCTCCGCGTTCGCGCGGCACGCGCCCGGCGTGAAGCGCTGCGGCGCGCGCTCGAAATCGTCGACGGCCGCGACGATCGCGTGCGGCGTCTGTTCGTCGAAGAAGAGCCCGGTCGGGTTCAGGTTCGATTGCGGGTCGAGCACGGTTTCGAGCGCACCGCCCTTGCCGTACGCGATGACCGGCGTGCCGCACGCCTGCGCCTCGACCACCGAGATGCCGAAATCCTCCTCGGCCGCGAACACGAACGCCTTCGCGCGCCGCATCCGGTCGTGCAGCACCGCGAACGGCTGGTAGCCCATGATCTCGACGTTCGGGCCGGCCTTCGCGCGAATCTTCTGCATCTCGGGGCCGTCGCCGATCACGACGAGCTTGCGCTCGGGCGTCTTCGAGAAGGCCTCGACGATCAGGTCGATCTTCTTGTACGGCACCATCCGCGACGCGGTCAGGTAGAAGTCCTCCTTCACCGCGTTCAGCGAGAACGCGTCGACGTCGACCGGCGGGAAGATCACCGCCGCGTCGCGGTGATAGACCTTCTTGATGCGCCGCGCGATGAACGCGGAGTTCGCGACGAAACCGTCCACCGCGTTCGCGGTGCGCGTGTCCCAGTTGCGGATGTAATGCAGGATCATCCGCGCGAGCAGCGATTTCGGCCCGTGCGTGAGATTGGACTGTTCCAGATACTGGTGCTGCAGGTCCCACGCATAGCGGATCGGCGAATGCACGTAGCTGATGTGCACCTGGTCCGGTCCGGTCAGCACGCCCTTCGCGACCGCGTGGCTGCTCGAGATCACGAGGTCGTACTCGGACACGTCGAGCTGCTCGATCGCGAGCGGCATCAGCGGCAGGTAGCTGCGGTACTTGGTGCGTGCGAACGGCAGCTTCTGGATGAACGACGTCGTCACCGGCTTGCCGCGCACGAACGCGCGATCGTCGAGGAAATCGACGAGGCTGAACAGGTCCGCGTCGGGAAAGCACGCGACGATCTGTTCGAGCACGCGCTCGGCGCCCGCATAGGTGACGAGCCAGTCGTGGACGATCGCCACGCGCAGCGGGCGGGACGCATGACGGGCGCCCGCTTGCCCTGCCGATTCGGTCCGGCGCAGCGCGGCGGCAGTACCGGCTTCCACCACGGTGCCGTCGGCCGTGGCCAGGTTCAGGATGGCGTGTTCCGCTAGATCGCGATTCATCAGTCGCTCCATGAAACCCCGCCATTGATGACGGGAGGGAAAGGAGTGCTGTTGACAGGCAGCTTCTTCCACGGGTTAGTCTCACCGGTATGATTCTTGTCTACCGCTACCGGGTGAAATCGCTCAACGGACTGCTCAACAAGCAGAGCCGTGCGGTGAACTACGTCTGGAACTTCTGCAACGACACGCAGAAGCACGCGCTCAAGTGGCGCAAGAAATGGCCGACCGGCTTCGACCTGAACGTGCTGACGACCGGCAGCAGCAAGGAACTCGGCATTCACTCCGGTACGGTCAACGCAACGTGCGAGCAATACGCGAAATCGCGCAACCAGCACCGGCGCCCTTACCTGCGTTATCGCGGCAAAAAATCGCTCGGCTGGGTGCCGCTGAAAGGCCGGGAACTGAAGCGCGAGGGGGCTGCGTTTCGCTTTGCCGGCAATACCTTCCGTGTGTTCAGTAGCCGGCCGCTTCCCGAAGGCAAGATCAAGGACGGCACCAACTTTGCGCAGGATGCGCGTGGCAACTGGTTCTTGAATATCGTGATCGAGATACCCGATGCTCCGACTCGCCCGATTCGTTCGGGTGTCGGCATCGATCTCGGCCTGAAAGACTTCGCCACACTTTCGACCGGCGAGAAACTGCCCAATGACCTGTTCGGTCGGCGAGCGGCGGAAAAGTTGGCGAAAGCGCAGCGAGCACGAAAGCACAAACGACATATTGCGAAGCTGCACGCCAAGGTGGCGAACGCCCGAGCCGATTTCCAGCACAAGCTCGCGCTCGATCTGGTGCTGCGCTTCGATTACATCGCAGTGGGCAATGTGTCGGCCGCGAAACTCGCCAGAACCAGGATGGCGAAGAGCGTCTACGACGCAGCCTGGTCGTCCTTCCGAAGCAAGCTCCGTTACAAAGCGATCGCGCACGGAGCCACGTTCGAGGAAGTGGACGAAAGCGGTTCTACCCAGTCCTGTTCGGCGTGCGGGTCGAAAGACAGCACGACGCGGCCGAAAGGTATCGCGGGACTGCGAATAAGAGAGTGGGCCTGCGACGGCTGTGGTGTCGTGCATGATCGTGATATCAACGCTGCGCTGAACATTCTCCGATGCGGACGTGCATCGCCGGTTGTGGGAATCCGCTGCCTTTAGGCAGTGGAGGACGTCAAATGGTTTTCCTCGCATTGAGACGGACAAACAGGTCACGCACGAGCGCGCGCAGCCCCGGCGTCATCGTGAGCGACCACGCGACGTTCAGCACCAGCACGACCGCGCACATGCCGATCGACTCGCCGAGCCCCGACCAGGCCTGCGCGAGAAACAGGCTCGCGAGCAGGAAGGCCAGGTGCGCCAGCATGTCGAGCACGATCGCGCGCATCCGGATCGCCGACAGATACAGCAGCACGCCGTAGTCGACGAGCGCGCGCGCCGCGACGACCACCGCCGCGCCGATCAGCCCGAAGTGATGAATGCCGAACCACAGGCCGCCGACGAAGAACGGCATCTCGACGAGCCCGGCGAATGCCGCGCGGGCCGGGTTGACCTGCGACTGGATCAGGATGCGCGTGACGCTCGCCTGGCCGACGAGCCATACGCTGATCACGAGCACGCGGCCGACCGGCGCCGAATGCGCGGCGAGATCGGCGCCGACCCACAGCGTCAGGAACGGCGCAAGCGCGAAGATCGCGACGATGCCGACCGGCGTGAACACGCCGTTCAGGAATTCGAGCGACTGGCGCGCGAGGGTATCCGCATGATCGCGGCCGACCGCCGACAGGCGCGGGAACAGCGTGCGCACCAGCGCGTTCGGCAACATGTTCAGGCGCGTGACGAGGTTCTGCGGCACCGTGTAGTAGGTGACGAACTTCGCGCCCATGCCGGCGCCGAGCATCACGCGGTCGAGCGTGTCGGCGATCATGCTCGTCATGCTCGCGATCAGCATCCAGCCGCCGAAGTTGAACAGCCCCTTCGCGGTGCCCCACTGCGGCGGGTCGATGCGCCGGATGCCGAGCACCTTGATGCTGGCCTGGCCGAGCATCACCGCGGCGATCAGGCGCGCGACGACGGCCGCGGCGAGCACCGTCTGCAGGTTCGGCGCGATCCACCACGCGGCGCCGAGCGGCAGCAGCTGGAACAGGAACGTGCCGATCGTCTGGTTCGTGTTGAACACGCCGAACCGTTCGGCGCCGTTGATTGCGCCGGCGAACACCCACGACACGTTCGCGAGCGGAATCGCGAGCGCGAGCCACGGCAGCGCCAGATACACCTCGTGCTGCATCACGGCCGACACCTTCGTGAAATACGCGGTGTAGACGAACGCGCCGAAATAGATCAGCAGCCCGCCCGCGATGCCGGTGCCGAGATTCAGCCAGAACGCGCTCCAGAACACGCGCGCGCTTTCGTCGTCGTCGCCGCTCGCGAGCGCCTTCGAGATGTGATTCTGCGCGGCCATGCTCATCCCGAGATCGAGGATCCCGAAATAGCCGATCAGCGTCCACACGAGGCTGACGACGCCGTAGCGTTCGACGCCGAGCGCGTGGATATACGCGGGCACCGTCACCAGCGACACGAAGGTCGGCAGGATCAGCCCGATGAAGTTGATCGAAACGTTCTTGAGTATGCCTTTGTCCATGCTTAAGCCTTGAGTGACGTCGACGACGGCGCGCCGCCCGTCACGGTTTCCAGCGATACATCAGCACCTTGCCGCGCGCGTCTTCCTCGACGAACACGAGGTATTCGCCGTTCTCGCGCCGGAATGCGCTGATGCCGAACGGCACGTCGACCCAGCCCGACGCCTTGCCGACCTCCGCGCCCGGGCTCATCACGCCCACTTCCTTGCCGGTGTCCTTGTCATACACGTGGATCTTGCCGACCGGCTCCACGGTGAAGATGTAGCGGCCCTCGACGGTGATCCCGATCAGGTCGAAGATCGGCTTCGCATCGAGCTTCCACGGCAACGCCACCTGGTAGCGCACGACTGGCGAGCCCGTCGACCACTTGTCGAAGCGGATCAGCACGCGCCCGACTTCCTTGTTGATGCCCGGCTGCGGCGGCGCGTCGGCCGTGTAGCCGGTCACGTACAGCGTGTCGGTCTGCGGCTCGTAGATCGCGCGGCGCAGCTGCGTGAACGGCTGCGGCATCGGGTAGGTCGTGACCTTGTCGTACGAATAGATCGGGTTGCCGGCCTTGTCGACGCCGCCGTACTGGAAGCGGTGGATGCCGCGCACGTCGCTCGTGCGCCAGATGTCGCCCTTCGTATCGACCCACCAGCCCCAGCCGCCCGCCTTCGCCTTGCCTGTCGTGTTGATCTCGGACTCGTCGGCATCGATCCGGCCGTTGCCGTTCGCGTCGCGCCACAGCCAGTCGCCGCCCGGCGGCTTGTTCGGCACCTTGTCGACCGGCCGCGCGCGGCCCGCGATCAGGCCGGAAGGAATCGCGACCTCGCCGTCGCGCTTCGCGTCGAAGCGGTAGATCTTCAGGTGATCGGCGTACATGTCGGTCAGGTACAGGAACGTACGGCCGTCGACGCGCCGCGCGATCGGCATGCCCGGATACTGGTCCGTGTGGAACACCGGATCGTCCGGATACTTGAAGCGGTTCGACAGGAAGCCGACGTATTTCCAGTCCTGGCCCGGCGGCTTCGACAGGTCGAGCTCGAAGCGCTTGTTGCCCATGTACACGCTGTTCGGCCGCGCGGGGTCGAGCCACGCGCCGTCGACGAACAGCAGCCCCTGCACCTGCCAGCGCAGCTTGCCGTCCGGTGTGTAGCTTTCCAGCACCGCGCCGAGCCCCGCGCCGATCGTGTCGTGGCGCGGCCCGATCCCGTTCATCGACACATAGATGTTGCCGGCGCGGTCGACACCGACGCCCGTCAGCCCGTTGAAGCGCTGCGGCCCCGGCCGGCCCGGCACCGGGCCCGCGAAGATGCCGCCGCGCTCGCCGAGCGTGCCCGACGGCGCATAGCCCTTGCCGCCTTTCGAGAAGATCAGGATCTGCTGGCGCGGCCCGTTGTCCGCGACCAGCACGCGCCCTTTCGCGTCGACCGCCACGTCCACCGCGTCGGTGCCTTCCGGCAGCGCCGGCGCGTCGTCGAGCTTGCGGCCGTCGGCCCGCACGTGCACGAGATGCGCGGGCCCGCCCAGCGTATCGGTCAGCAGCCACAGCGTGCCGTCGCCCGCGAGCGCGATGCGGCCCGGCTCGTGCGCGCTCCACGTGCCCTTCTGCTGCATCGTCTCGGCGTCGTACACGTCGACCGCGTCATGCGACGGGTTCGTCGCGAACAGCGTCTTGTCGTCGGCCGCGAGGCCGCCCACTTCCGCCTTCGCCTCGCCCACTTCCGAGCGCGCGGGGGCCGGCACCTCGTTCATCATCATGAAGCTCGCGGCCATCCGTGCGCGGCCGGTATCGGCGCGCCCGCCCGGTGCGACCTGCGGCGCCGCGCGAAACGGCGCGGGCTGCTTCATGTCGCCGATCGTGCGCCGCGAGATGCCGAACCATTGCTTGCCCTTGTCCGGCCAGATGCCGGGCGACTGCAGGTGGCCGCGCTCGTTGCCGACGCCGATCGCGACGTACGCGTACTTGCTGTTCACCGCGATCGCGTTGCCGCCAAGATTGCCCCAGCCGTGCGTGCCGCCGGCGAAGCCGAGCATCTTCCCGTCCTGGTAGACGCTCGCCTCGGCGCCGCTCTCGTCCCACGGCGCATTCGTATACACCTTGCCCTCGGGCGTCACCGCGATCGCGCGGATGTCGATCTGCGTCCAGCTGCCGTCGCCATAGCCGAACGTGTTGCCGATCCACGACGTCGTCGCGGGCAACACCGTTTCGGCCGGCACGGCGCTCGTCAGCAGCGCCGCGCCTACCGTCATGCCAACCAGAATCAGACGTCGCAATGCGCTTCTCCAGACTCGATGCAACAGCGACCGGCGCCGCCACGGATCGCCCGCGGCGGCGACCTGTCGCTAAATGGGTTTCAAACGTCGCGATGCAGGTTACAAGCAAAAATAATCACAAGAAATTTGGAAATATTTGGGGATGTTTCTACCTGAAATATCGAACCGGAACAGCCTGTAAATGACGTCCGGAAACGGCAATAACGACCGCCTTTCAGCCGCCGCCGTGTAGAAAATTCCGCTCCGCGCCGCCTGTCGTGCCCGCCCGAGGGCCAACCTTTCATCTCGCGATCGCAATAATCGGGATTTGAATATTTGGCGGCAGATAAATGACGCGCGTTTTTTTACCGATTTCTTTTCCCTAGAATCGATTTCGATTCCCTATTCCATTTAAAGGCATGCAATACGTACACGCATCGGATGCGGGTCGTGAAGGAGCCGCGCGATGACGGCCCTGTCGCGCCCCGCCGACCTCGCCCCGCCGCAACACGGCCGCATCGTCCAGCTGGACGGGCTGCGCGCGATCGCGGTGGGCGCCGTATTCCTGCAGCACGCGCTGAAGGCCCCGCTGTGGATGGGCGTCGATCTGTTCTTCGTGCTGAGCGGCCTGCTGATCACCGGCATCCTGCTCGATCGCAAGGCGCGCGGGCAGTCGTACTTCAGCCACTTCTACGCGCGCCGCGTACGCCGCATCCTGCCGCCGTACGTGCTGCTGCTGGTGGTGTCGACGCTGCTGTTCGGTGCGAGCTGGCTGCCGCACTGGCCGTGGTTCGCGTTCTTCTCGACCAATATCGGGCTGTCGCTCGGCAGCATCGGCCATGACAGCCTGAACGTGCTGTGGTCGCTCGCGGTCGAGGAGCAGTTCTATATCTTCTGGCCGTTCGTCGTGCTGTGGTGCTCGGAGCGCGCGCTGCTGTGGGTCGCCGCCGCGCTGATCGTCGCGGCGCCGGTGCTGCGCGCGATCGCGACGCCGTGGTTCGATTCGTTCTGGCCGATCTACTAC
Source organism: Burkholderia sp. BCC0419 (assembly GCF_902830285.1). Taxonomy (NCBI): domain Bacteria; kingdom Pseudomonadati; phylum Pseudomonadota; class Betaproteobacteria; order Burkholderiales; family Burkholderiaceae; genus Burkholderia; species Burkholderia sp. BCC0419. The sequence goes on along the minus strand of NZ_CADESR010000001.1, from coordinate 758,437 downwards.
CTGACGCCGTTCCGGATGGACCTGCTCGCGGCCGGCGCATTGCTCGCGATCGTGCTGCGCCGCGACCGGCGCGCGCTGGAGCCGTTCTACCCGCTCGCGATCGTCGGCGCGCTCGTGTCGCTCGCGATCCTCGGCTGGCTGCACCTGTCGTTCCCGCGCTTTCGCGCCGCGAACACGCCGCTGTCGAATGCCGCGCTCTACAGCATCTCGCTGCTGCTGTGCACGTCGATCGTCGTGATCGCGCTGCGCGGCCGCGGCCTCTTGCAGCGCGTGCTGACGAACCCGATGCTCGTCTACGTCGGCACCGTCAGCTACACCGTCTACCTGATCCACCTGAGCGTGCTGTACGCGCTGTGGCCGCTGCACCTGAACCGTTTCGTCACGGCCGCGCTCGCGCTTGCGATCACGCTCGCTTACGCGACCCTGAGCTGGTACGGCTTCGAACGGCGCCTGACGCGCGGGCCTGCGCGCCGCGTGGTGCCGGCCGCCGCCGGCACGACCGCCTGAATTTTTCTATCCATCGATTTCGACAAGGACAACGCCATGAGCCAAACTCGCAAGAAGGCCATCATCACGGGGATCACCGGGCAAGATGGCGCCTACCTGACCAAGTTGCTGCTCGACAAGGGCTACCAGGTCACGGGAACCTACCGCCGCACCAGCTCGGTTAACCTGTGGCGCATCGCCGAGCTGGGCGTCAACACGCACCCGAACCTCACGCTCGTCGAGCACGACCTGACTGACGCCGGTTCGAGCATGCGGCTGCTGGAACGCACGCAGCCGGACGAGCTGTACAACCTGGCCGCGCAAAGCTTCGTCGGCGTGTCGTTCGAGCAACCGTCCACAACCGCCGATGTCACCGGCCTCGGCCCGCTGCACCTGCTCGAGGCGATTCGCGTCGTGAGCCCGAAGACGCGCTTCTACCAAGCGTCGACATCCGAGATGTTCGGCAAGGTGCAGTCGATTCCGCAGACGGAAGCGACCTCGTTCTACCCGCGCAGCCCGTATGGCGTCGCGAAGCTGTTTGCGCACTGGATGACCGTGAACTACCGCGAGTCGTACGGCCTGTTCGGCAGCAGCGGCATCCTGTTCAACCACGAATCGCCGCTGCGCGGCCGCGAATTCGTCACGCGCAAGATCACGGACACCGTCGCGAAGATCAAGCTCGGCAAGGCAACCCGCCTCGAACTCGGCAACCTCGACGCGAAGCGCGACTGGGGCTTCGCGCTCGAATACGTCGAAGGGATGTGGCGGATGCTGCAGGCCGACGAGCCCGACACCTACGTGCTGGCAACCAACCGGACCGAGACCGTGCGCGACTTCGTGCGGATGGCGTTCGCGGCGGCCGGCTATCAGATCGAATGGACCGGCAAGGGTGAGCAGGAGCGCGGCCTCGATGTGGCGACGGGCAACGTGCTCGTCGAAGTGAATCCCAAGTTCTACCGCCCCGCGGAAGTCGATCTGCTGATCGGTTGCGCGGGCAAGGCCAAGAGCAAGCTCGGCTGGGCGCCGGAAACGACGCTCGAACAGCTTTGCCAGATGATGGTCGAGGCGGATCTGACGCGGAACCAACACCATGACACGTTCTGAGATCGAACACGCACCGCGCCGTGCATTCGTCACGGGCTTGACGGGTTTCACCGGGCGCTACATGGCGCAGCATCTCGAAGCCGCCGGCTACGAGGTCTGGGGAACGGTCGCGCCCGGTTCGCCGCCCACCGACGATCCGATGTTCGCGAATTGCACGCTGCTGCCCGTCGACCTGCTCGATGCGGATGCGGTACGCGCGGCGACCGCCGACGCACGGCCCGACGCAGTCGTGCATCTCGCCGCACGCGCGCATGTCGCACAGGATGAGCCGGCGCAAACTTACGCGGTCAACGTAGTCGGCACGCGCAATTTGCTGGCCGCGCTCGCGGGCCTCGACCGCCGTCCGTCGGCCGTGCTGCTCGCGAGCAGCGCAAACATCTACGGCAATTCGACCGCCGGCGTGCTCGACGAGAACGTCCCGCCCGCCCCGGCGAACGACTATGCAATCAGCAAGCTCGCGATGGAATACGCGGCGAAGCTGTGGGCTGACCGGCTGCCGATCATCATCGCGCGGCCGTTCAACTACACGGGTGTCGGCCAGAGCGACTCATTTCTGCTGCCAAAACTCGTCGCGCACTACGCGCGCAACGAACCGCGGATCTCGCTCGGCAATCTCGACGTGCGCCGCGATTTCTCCGACGTGCGTGACGTGACGGCTGCGTACCTGAAACTGATCGAAACCGCGCCGGCCGGCGAGATACTCAACGTTTGCTCGGAGCGCGCCTATTCGCTGAAGGAAGTGCTGGCGATCCTGTCCCGCATCGCAGGCTATGTGATCGACGTGACGATCGATCCGCGTTTCGTGCGGGACAACGAAGTGAAGAGCCTGAGCGGGTCGCGCGACAAGCTGCGGCGCGCGGTGGGCGAACTGCCCGTCACGCCGCTCGACGAAACGTTGCGATGGATGGTGAGCGCCGTGCGTAACGACGCGCCGGCGGCACCTGCGCGGCCGCTGAACGGATCGCGCACGCGCGAAGGCGGACGCCGCGACTATGTCGCCGATGGCGACAGGCCGTCCGCACAAGAACGCCCCGTCGCATCGCTGTGAGGATGCCTGCCAGCGTGCTCAGCCGTCCAGACCGCGCGCCAGATCGTTGCGAACGTCGCCTGCATGCTCGAGCCCAACCGCGAGGCGGATCAGCCCCTCGGTGATCCCCGCCGCCGCGCGCGCTTCCGGCGTGATGCGGCCGTGCGTCGTGGTGGCCGGATGCGTGATCGTCGTGCGCGTGTCGCCGAGGTTGCCGGTGATCGACACCAGCTTGGTGGCGTCGATCACGCGCCATGCGTTCGCGCGCTGCTGCTCCGGCGTGTCGCCTTTCAGCTCGAACGACACGATCGCGCCGCCCGCCTTCTGCTGGCGCTTCGCGAGTTCATGCTGCGGATGCGATTCGAGGCCCGGATAGAACACGCGCGCCACCGCCGGATGCGAGTCGAGCCAGCGCGCGATCTCCAGCGCGTTCGCCGATTGCTTCTCGACGCGCAGCGACAGCGTCTCCATCCCCTTCAGCAGCACCCACGCGTTGAAGGCCGACAGCGTCGGGCCCGCGCTGCGCACGAACGGGAACACCTTGCCCATGATGAATTCCTTCGAGCCGACCAGCGCGCCGCCGAGCACGCGGCCCTGCCCGTCGAGGAATTTCGTCGCCGAGTGCATCACGACGTCCGCGCCGAGCTTCAGCGGCTGCTGCAGCACCGGGCTGCAGAAACAGTTGTCGACGACGAACAGCGCGTTCGCGGCCTTCGCGATCTTGCCGATCGCCTCGATGTCGGCGAGTTCGGTCAGCGGGTTCGACGGCGTCTCGAGGAAGAACATCTTCGTTTCCGGCCGCACGGCTTCCTGCCACGCGTTCAGGTCGGTCGGGTCGACGAAGGTCGTCGTGATCCCGAACTTGCTGAAGATCTGCGAGAACATCCCGAGCGTCGAGCCGAACAGGCTGCGCGAGCTGACGAGGTGGTCGCCCGCCTGCAGCGCGGACATCACGACCGACATGATCGCGGCCATGCCCGACGCCGTCGCGATGCACGCCTCGCCGCCCTCGAGCGCCGCGAGACGCTCCTGGAACATGGTGACGGTCGGGTTCGTGAAGCGCGAATAGGTGAAATAGTCTTCCGAATTCGCGAAACGCTCGGCCGCGTCGGCCGCGCTCGAAAAGCAGAAGCTCGACGTGAGGAACAGCGCTTCCGAGTGCTCGTTGAAGTCGCTGCGCAGCGTGCCCGCGCGCACGGCAAGCGTGTCGAAGTTGAGGGAGTCGTCCATGTTCCGTTTTCCGTATTCGATGGCCGCGCCGACGGTCATGCATGAGGCGCGGACCCGGTCAAAACCGAGGCCAAAAAACAAAAAGCCCGCTATGCGTCGGCATCAGCGGGCTTCGGTGCGGTACGACAGCGATCGACTCGGGCCGGCTGCCGCCGGCCTTCGCTTTAGCTGTTTTGGGAAGTTGCCCCGCGTCCGCAAGCTGATATCAAATCGACGCAAGGCCACATCCTATCACGCCTCGATAAAAGCGTGCGCCGGCGTTACTCGACCGACAGTTGCAGGTTCATCTGCGAACGCTCGGTGTCGCCGGCCGTGTCGCGATCGGCCTGCGACGCCGGCGTGAGGCGCGCGCGCTCGATCCTGTCGAGATACTCGGGCGTCACGTCGCCGGTGATGTAGTTGCCGTCGAAGCACGACGCCTCGAAGCGCTCGAGCTTCGGGTTGATGTCGCGCACCGCGCGGCGCAGATCGTCGACGTCCTGGTAGATCAGGTGGTCGGCGCCGATGATCTTCGCGACTTCCTCGTCGGTGCGGCCGTGCGCGACGAGCTCGCCGCGCGTCGGCATGTCGATGCCGTACACGTTCGGGAACTTCACGGGCGGCGCCGCCGACGCGAAGATCACCGACTTCGCGCCCGCATCGCGCGCCATCTGCACGATTTCGTGCGAGGTCGTGCCGCGCACGATCGAATCGTCGACGATCAGCACGTGCTTGTCCTTGAACTCGATGCTCATCGCGTTGAGCTTCTGGCGCACCGACTTCTTGCGCACGGCCTGCCCCGGCATGATGAACGTGCGGCCGACGTAGCGGTTCTTGAAGAAGCCTTCGCGATACTCGACGCCGAGCTTCGCGGCGACCTGCATCGCAGCCGGGCGCGACGAATCGGGAATCGGCATCACGACGTCGATCGGCACGTTCGGCAGTTCGCGCTTGATCTTCTCGGCGAGATAGTCGCCCATGCGCAGGCGCACGTTGTAGACCGGCACGCCGTCGAGGCACGAATCCGGACGGGCCAGATACACGTATTCGAACATGCACGGATTCAGCGTCGGGTTCTCCGCGCACTGCTGGCTGTGGAAGTTGCCGGCCTTGTCGATGAAGATCGCTTCGCCCGGCTCCAGGTCACGCACGAATTCGAAACCGATGCCTTCGACCGCCACCGACTCCGACGCGACCATCCACTCGGTGCCGTGTTCGGTCTCGAGCTTGCCGAGGCACAGCGGGCGGATGCCGAACGGATCGCGGAACGCGAGCAGGCCGTAGCCGGCGATCAGCGACACGATCGCATACGAACCCTGCAGGCGGCGATGCACGCCAGAAACCGCCTTGAACACCGATGCCGGATCGAGCTCGAGGCCCGTGGTCGACAGTTGCAGCTCGTGCGCGAACACGTTGAGCAGCACTTCGCTGTCGGAATTGGTGTTGATGTGCCGGCGGTCGATCCGGAACATCTCGTCCTTCAGTTGCTGCCAGTTCGTCAGGTTGCCGTTGTGCGCGAGGATGATCCCGAACGGCGCGTTCACGTAGAACGGCTGCGCCTCGGCCTCGCTCGACGCCGAGCCGGCCGTCGGGTAGCGCACCTGGCCGATGCCGTAGGTGCCGGGCAGGCTGCGCATGTTGCGCGTGCGGAACACGTCGCGCACCATGCCGTTCGCCTTGTACATGTGGAAATTGCTGCCGTCCGCCGTCGCAATGCCCGCCGCGTCCTGACCGCGATGCTGCAGCAGCAGCAGGCTGTCATAGATCAGCTGGTTGACCGGGGATTGGGAGATAACACCTACGATGCCGCACATGGCATGTCCTTCAAGATGACAAAATCGGTTACGTCCTGCCCGGCCGCGTCGTCACACGCGTACGTACTGGGCCATGCCGTCGGGCAGGAGCTGCTTCAGCTCGTGCACGCCCTGTTCGGCAAAAGGACGCAATAGCGCATTGCGCCAGAAATCCTGTTTGGGCAGTTCGGTCAGCCCGGCCGCCGCGACCAGCAGCACCACCAGCACGCAGCCGCGCACCAGCCCGAACATCATGCCCAGCGAGCGGTCGACGCCGCCCAGGCCACTCGCCTGCGCGATCCGCGACAGCAGCGCGTTCGCCACGCCGGCGACCAGCACGACGCCGATCACGAGCAACGCGAAGGCGATCACCCACTGCGTCAGCGCGCCGCCCGGCCAGTTCGCCGGGATATACGGCACGACCAGCCCGACGTAGCGGCCCGCGATCACGATCGCCGCGATCCAGCCGATCAGCCCGAAAATCTCGGACACGAAGCCGCGCCACGCGCCGCGCAGCGCCGACAACACGATCACCGCCAACACAGCGTAGTCGAAAGCCGTCAGCATCGCGGCATTACTGCGTCAGACCGGCTTCGCGCACCTTCGCGATCGCGGCGGAGGCCGCCGAGCGATCCGCGAACGGGCCGGCACGCAACAGTGTAGCCGTGCTGCCGTCTGCCTGCTTGCGATGCTCGACATATGCGGGCACGCCCGCCGATTTCAACTTGGTCGCCCACGAACGGGCCGTCGCGTCGTCCTTGAACGACCCGAGCTGCACCGCGAAGCGCGCACCGGCCGGCGATGCCGGCGACGATGCATCGCCGCTGTCCGGGCTCGCCGCGCCGGCATTCGCTACCGTTGCGGGCGCAGGCTTCGGCGCGGCCGGTTTCGCCGCGGGCGCAGCCGGCTTCGGCGGCGTCACGCTCGCGGTGGTGGTCGTATCGGGTTTCGCGACCGGCTTGGCAGCATCCTTCGGCGCGGGCGCCGGTGCGGCCGCAACGGCCGTGTCGGAGGCCGGCGGTTCGTCGTGCGCGACGCCCGCCTGCACGTCGGACACATCGTCGTCGCGCGGCGCGACCGCCTGGTGCGCAGGTCGGTTCGGGATGTCGATCGCGATGTCGTCGGTGACCGGCTTCGGGTGCGAATCGAGCACCATCGGCAGCACGACCACCGCGGCCACGACGAGCGCGATCGCGCCGACGAGGCGACGGCGCGCGCGTTGCTTTTCTGGAAGGGTCGGATCGAGGAGCAGTGCGTCCGATTCCGGACGCTCGGTGCGGCGCGAGCGTCGCTCGACGCGTTCAGTGCGCTCCGTGCGCACGTTCCGGGAGGCCCCGGTGCGACCGCCGCGCCGCGGGGGCGCGTCGTCGTCTTTCTTGCCGAACGAGAAAATTCCCATGAATGGCTGAGTCCGAAACTGCCCGTCAGTCAGTGTTGCTGCGATTTACGGTAGGCCAGCACGCCGGCGACCGTATGGAAACTGCCGAAAACCACGATTCTATCATTCTCGGATGCTCTTTTTAGTGCATCGCGAAATGCTTCCGCGGGCGACGCGTAACGCGTCACGCTCGAATCGGGCCCCTCCTCCACGCCGGCCTTGCGCAGCGCGGCTTCGAGCTGCTCCGCGGAGGCCGCGCGCGGCAGCGGCAGATCGGTCACGCACCAGTGGTCGATCTCGCCCTTCAGGTGCTGCAGCACGCCGTCGATGTCCTTGTCGTGCATCGCGCCGAATACCGCGTACGTGTACGGGAAGAAGCCCATGTTGCCGAGGTTCTGCTCGAGCACGGCCGCTGCATGCGGGTTGTGCGCGACGTCGAGCACGATCGCCGGCTTGCCGGGCAGCACCTGGAAGCGCCCCGGCAGCTCGACGTTCGCCAGCCCGAGCCGGATGTCCTGCGCGGACACCGGCAGCACCGGGCGCAGCGCCTCGAGCGCGGCGAGCGCGGCCGATGCGTTGATCAGCTGATTCGCGCCGCGCAGCGCCGGATACGCGAGCGCCGGATAGCGCTTCTCGCGGCCGAGGTAGCTCCATTGCTGGCGCTCGGCGCCCGCCTGCGCCTCGTAGCGGAAATCGCGGCCGACCAGCCACAGGTCGGCGCCGATCGCTTCGGCGTGGTCGATCAGCGTCTGCGGCGCGGCCGGATCGCCGCAGATCGCCGGCTTGCCCGCGCGGAAGATCCCGGCCTTCTCGAACGCGATCTTCTCGCGCGTGTCGCCGAGGTATTCGGTGTGGTCGATGTCGATGCTCGTGACGATCGCGCAATCGGTATCGATGATGTTGACCGCATCGAGCCGGCCGCCGAGGCCGACTTCGAGAATCACCGCGTCGAGCCCGCGCGATGCGAACAGATGCAGGATCGCGAGCGTCGTGAATTCGAAATACGTGAGCGACACGGGCTCGGCCAGCGACGTGCGCGCGGCTTCGACGGCCTCGAAGTGCGGCAGCAGTTCGTCGTCGGTCACGTTCTGCCCGTTCACGCGCGCGCGCTCGTTGAATTCGAGCAGGTGCGGCGACGTGTGGCAGCCAACCTTGTAGCCGGCGCGCACCAGGATCGTCTCGAGGAATGCGCAGGTCGAGCCCTTGCCGTTCGTGCCGCCGACGGTGATCACGGGGCACGCGAATTCGAGCTGCAGCGCCGCCTTGACCTGCCCGATGCGGGTCAGGCCCATGTCGATGCCGACCGGGTGCGCGCGTTCGAGATGCGAAAGCCACGCATCGAGAGTGGGAAAAGTGCTCATCGGATCAAATCTGGATCGGTACCGCCACTACGAAAAACGAAGCGCGCCGCCTGACGCTGAAGCCAGGCGACGCGCAGAGTCACAACCTTGCGCCGGTCAAGCCAGCGCGTCGGCCGGCTGTCGCTGCAGCAGCGCGAGCAATTGCGCGATCTCGTCGCGCATCTTGCGGCGGTCGACGATCATGTCGATCGCGCCCGTCGTCAGCAGGAATTCCGCGCGCTGGAAGCCTTCCGGCAGCTTCTCGCGCACCGTCTGCTCGATCACGCGCGGGCCGGCGAAGCCGATCAGCGCCTTCGGCTCCGCGATCACGACGTCGCCGAGGAACGCAAAGCTCGCCGACACGCCGCCCATCGTCGGGTCGGTCAGCACCGAGATGAACGGCAGCTTCGCTTCGGCCAGCTTGGTCAGCATCGCGGTGGTCTTGGCCATCTGCATCAGCGACAGCAGGCTTTCCTGCATCCGTGCGCCGCCCGATGCGGTGAAGCAGATGAACGGCACGTGCTGTTCCAGCGCGTTCTGCGCACCGCGCGCGAAGCGCTCGCCGACGACCGAACCCATCGAGCCGCCCATGAACGAAAACTCGAAGCAGGCTGCCACAACCGGCAGCGTGTGGATCGCGCCGCCCATCACGACCATCGCGTCGGTCTCGCCCGTCTCGTCCATCGCTTCCTTCAGACGATCGGGGTACTTGCGGCTGTCCTTGAACTTCAGCGAGTCGACCGGCACGATTTCCTGGCCGATCTCGTAGCGGCCTTCCGGATCGAGCAGCCCGTCGAGGCGCTCGCGCGCGCCGATGCGCATGTGGTGATCACACTTCGGGCACACGTGCAGGTTCGCGTCCACGTCGTTGCGATAGAGAACGGCCTCGCAGGACGGGCACTTGACCCACAGGCCTTCCGGAATGCCCTTGCGGCTTTTCGGGTCGGTCTGCTTGATCTTCGGCGGCAACAGTTTGTCGAGCCAGCTCATCGTATGGTTTCCTGTTCCGTGGCGGGCCGGCCGCTTGGCCCGCCCGCTTCCTGTTGTGTTTATCGCGCCGTCTTGCCCGCGCCGTCCAGGGCGGCACGCAGCTCGGCGATGAAAGTCTTCAGCGCATCGGCGGCAGCGTCCGGCGCAGCGCTTTCGAGCAGCTGCACGAGGCGGCTGCCGATCACGACGGCGTCCGACACTTCGGCCACCGCGCGCGCCGTTTCGGCGTCGCGGATGCCGAAGCCGACGCCCACCGGAACCGGCACGCGCGACTTGATGGCCGGGATTTTACCCGCAATGCTGGAAACATCCAGATTTCCGGCCCCGGTCACGCCCTTGAGCGACACGTAGTACACGTAGCCGCTCGCGATCTTGCCGACGTCGGCAATGCGTTCGTCGGTCGACGTGGGCGCGAGCAGGAAGATCGGATCGATCTGCGCGGCCCGCATCTTTTCCGCGAACACGCCCGCCTCTTCCGGCGGATAGTCGACCACCAGCACGCCGTCGACGCCGGCCGCGTGCGCTTCGGCCGCGAACGCGTCGACGCCCATCCGTTCGATCGGGTTCGCATAGCCCATCAGCACGACGGGGGTTTTGGGGTCGGTTTCGCGAAAACGCTTCACGTCGGCGAGCACGCTCTTCAACGTGACGCCGCGCGCGAGCGCGCGCTCCGACGAGCGCTGGATCACGGGGCCGTCGGCCATCGGGTCCGAGAACGGCACACCGAGTTCGATCACGTCCGCGCCGCCTGCGGCGAGCGCGTGCATGAATTCGACGGTTTTCGCGGGATCGGGGTCGCCGGCCGTGATGAACGGGATCAGGCCTTTACGGCCTTGTTCGGCGAGCGCGGCGAAGGTCTGCTGAATACGGGACATGGCAATTTTTTCCTTGGTGCGTTCGGCGATGCGGCGGCGCGATTCACGCGCACGCCGGCGCGGCGAGCGCGCTCACGCGCTCGTGCGCGATCGCACAATAGCTTTCGTTGATCTCGTAGCCGACGAAGTCGCGCCCCTGCCGTGCGCAGGCCACCGCGGTCGTGCCGCTGCCCATGAACGGATCGAGCACGCGGCCGCCCGGCGGGCAGCTTGCGAGCACCATCCGCTCGATGATTTCCAGCGGCTTCTGGGTCGGATGATCGACGCGCTCCGCGTGCTGCCGGTGCAGGCGCGAGACCGACCAGACGTCCTTCGGGTTGTAGCCCATCTCCAGCCACTTGCTGCCTTCGAACAGCTTGCGCGAGCGGGCCTTCTTCGTGTCGGCGTCGTACGGGATGCGGACCGGATCGAGATCGAAGTAATACGCCTTGGAAACCGCGAAAAAGCCGATGTTGTCGTGCACCGACGTGAAACGGCGCGTCGTGCCGCCCATGCTCGGCACGCGCCGGTCCCAGATGATCTCGTTGACCATCGTGAGCTGCGTCTTCAGGAAACTGAAGATTTCCGGCGCGTACTGCCACGTGCAGAAGATGTACATCGACCCGCTCGGCTTCAGTTTCGGAATCGCGAGTTCGAGCCACTCGCGCGTCCACGCGAGGAAATCGTCGCCCGAACGCTTGTCCGAATCGTTGCCGTAGTCCTTGCCGAGCCCGTACGGCGGATCGGCGACGATCAGGTCGATCGACGCGTCCGGCAGGTGCGCGGCATCGGTCAGGAAATCGCGGTTGTGCAGTTCGATACCGTGCGGCAGCGCGCGCGGCACGGCAGCGGCGGGCTGAACCGCCTCCACCTCGCTCGCGGCGCCGCCGCCCGGCTCTTCGATCAGGTCACGCATCGGTCGGGGTCAGAGCTCGATGCCCGATCGCTCGGCGACCGTGTGCATGTCCTTGTCGCCGCGGCCCGACAGGTTGACGAGCAGGATCTTGTCCTTCGGCAACGTCGGCGCGAGCTTCACGCCATACGCGATCGCGTGGCTCGACTCGAGCGCGGGAATGATCCCCTCGATCCGGCAGCAGTCGTGGAACGCCTTTAGCGCTTCTGCGTCGGTGATCGGCACGTACTGCGCGCGGCCGCTGTCCTTCAGCCATGCGTGCTCGGGGCCGACGCCCGGATAGTCGAGGCCCGCCGACACCGAATGCGTCTCGATGATCTGGCCGTCGTCGTCCTGCAGCAGGTACGTGCGGTTGCCGTGCAGCACGCCCGGGCTGCCGGCGATCAGCGAGGCCGCGTGATGCCCCGTGTCGAGGCCGTCGCCGGCCGCTTCGACGCCGATCAGCTGCACCGATTGATCGTCGATGTACGGATAGAAGATGCCCATCGCGTTCGACCCGCCGCCGACGCAGGCGATCACCGCGTCCGGCTGCCGGCCGGCGAGCTCGGGCATCTGCACCTTGCACTCGTCGCCGATCACGCGCTGGAAGTCGCGCACCATCATCGGGTACGGGTGCGGGCCCGCGACCGTGCCGATGATGTAGAACGTGCTTTCGATGTTCGTGACCCAGTCGCGCATCGCTTCGTTCAGCGCGTCCTTCAGCGTGCGCGAACCCGATTCGACCGGCACGACCGTCGCGCCAAGCAGCTTCATCCGGTAGACGTTCGCGGCCTGCCGGCGCACGTCCTCGGAACCCATGTAGACGATGCACTCCATCCCGAAGCGCGCGCAGATCGTCGCGGTCGCGACGCCGTGCTGGCCGGCGCCCGTTTCGGCGATCACGCGCTTCTTGCCCATGCGCTTCGCGAGCAGCGCCTGGCCGATCACGTTGTTGATCTTGTGCGCGCCCGTGTGGTTCAAGTCTTCGCGCTTCAGGTAGATCTGCGCGCCGCCGAGCATCTCGCTCCAGCGCTGCGCGTGATAGATCGGCGACGGACGGCCGACGAAGTACTTCAGTTCGCGCTCGTATTCGGCGACGAACTCGGGATCGTTCCGGAACTTTTCATACGCCGCGCGCAGTTCGTCCAGCGCGTGAATCAGCGTCTCGGCGACGAACGTGCCGCCATACGGGCCGAAATGGCCGCGATCATCAGGAAGGTTGTACATGGTGTCTCTCTCGATCGGTCGGTGCGCCCGCTTGTCAGGCCGCACCGGCTTGCATCACCCGGCGTCCGCTTCGCGCACCGCGCGTACGAACGCCGCCATCCGGGCGTGATCCTTCACGCCCTTCGCGCCCTCCACTTCGATGCCACTCGAGACATCGACAGCAAACGGACGCAGCTGGCGGATCGCATCACCGACGTTTTGCGCGTTCAAGCCACCACTCAAAACGGCCCGACGCGCGAGCTCTGCGGGAATAAGAGACCAATCGAAGACCTTGCCGCTACCGCCGTAATCCGGCACCAGGGTGTCGAACAGGAGGCCGCGCGCTTTCGAATAATGAAGAGCCGATTCTACCAAATCGGCACGCTGCGTCGAGGGGCCGACGCGCACCGCGCGCAACCAAGGCAGGCGGGCCGCGCGGCCGAGCGCATCGCACTGCTCGGGCGTCTCGTCGCCGTGGAACTGCAGCAGCGTGAGCGGCACGTCGCGCACGACGGCTTCGATCTCGGCTTCGGTCGCATTCACGAACAGCCCGACCACCGAGACGAACGGCGGCGCCAGGCTCGCCAGCTCGGCTGCCTGCGCGATCGTCACCGCGCGCGGGCTCTTCGGGTAGAACACGAGGCCGATCGCATCGGCGCCGAGCGCCGCCGCGTGCAGCACGTCCTCGGGGCGCGACAGCCCGCACAGCTTGATGCGCGTGCGCGGCGGCAGGCCCGCCGCGGCGGAACTCGAAGAAGGCACGTCGTGATCCGTCATGATAGTGGGTCCAGATCGGCCCAGACGCTGCTCCACGGCACGCTGCCGAGCTGCGCGGGCGGGACGGCGAATTCCGCCGGGTAGCCGACGTGGGCGAGATACAGCCCGTCGGCCATGAACGTGGGCGCCGCGAGGTTGCGATCGCGCCCGGCCAGCACGTCGGCGAGCCAGTCGGCCGGATAGCGGCCGCGCCCGACCGCGACGAGGCAGCCCATCAGGTTGCGCACCATGTGATGCAGGAACGCGTTCGCGCGGAAGCGGAAATGGATGAAATGCCCCGCGCGCCGCACGTCGATCTGATACAGGTGTTTGACCGGCGTCTTCGACTGGCATTCCGACGACCGGAACGACGAAAAGTCGTGCTCGCCGATCAGGTGCGCGGCGGCGGCGCGCATCGCGTCGTCGTCGAGCGGCGTGTGGATCCAGCCCGCGCGACCGGCCAGCATCGGCGAGCGCACCGGATGCACGTACAGCGCGTAGTAGTAGGTACGCTCGAACGCCGAGAAACGCGCGTGGAAGGTGTCCGGCATCGGCTTCGCCCACTGCACGGAAACGGTCGACGGCAGGAACGCGTTGGTGCCGCGCACCCACGAGAACACCTCGCGCTCGAGGTCGGTGTCGAAATGCACGACCTGCCCTAGCCCGTGCACGCCCGTGTCGGTCCGCCCGGCCACCGTCGTATGCAGCGGCACGCACGCGAATTCGCCGAGCGCGTGCTCGAGCGCGTCCTGCACGGTCTTGCCGTGCGGCTGCGCCTGCCAGCCGCAGAACGCCGCGCCGTCGTACTGGATGCCCAGCGCGATCCGCATCACGCCTCGTCCGCCAGTTTCGCGAGCAGCGCGCGTGCGTCGTCGCGCGTCGCGGCGTCGTTCGCGTCGACCACTTCCTGCAGCAGCGTCCGCGCGCCGGACAGGTCGCCCAGTTCGACGTATTCGGCCGCGAGGTCGAGCTTGTTGCGGGCGATGCGCGCGAGTTCGTCCGCGGTGAGCGCAGGCAGCGCGGCACCCGGCGTGGACGGCAGGTCGAGATCGAAGTCGAGCTTCAGCGCGCCGAACTGCGCGCCGCCGAGCGGCGGCAGCGATGTCGCCGCAGGCGGGCTGCCCGCTTGGCCGGCGGGCATCGCCGCGTCCGGATCCCAGTCGAACTCGTCTTCCTGGTCGGCCGGATGTTCCGGTGTCGTTTCACCCGAACCCATCGGCGGGTGCTGGGCGGATTGACCGTTAGTTGCGATTTTATCGGCGTCGGGCTGCGTTGCCCGCGCTGCGACTTCCTCCGGCGTCAACGACGGCTCGTCCGCCGCCCGCGGCGGCAACGGCATGTCGAGACTGTTGAGCGCGCTGATCGCGTTCTGCATCAGCGTCGCGTGCTGCGCTTCGGTTGTCGAAGGTGCGGCAGATGCGGCGGATGCGGCGGTCGGCTGGGCCGGCTGGGCCGGCTGGTCAGCGACAGCGGCTTTTTCGGCCGGTTCTGCGTCGTGCGAAGCCTCAGCCGGAACCGGGGTCGCCTCGTTCGCGGGCGGCTCCGCAGCGTGAGCAGGCGACGACTCAGGCAACTCGTCGCGCGGTGCCGTCATTTCGGGCGCGGGCGATGTGTCCGCTGCGAGCGGCTCGACCGTCTCCGCCGCAGCGGCAGTCGCCGCGGCGAGATTCATGTCGGACGCCGCATCGCGTGCGACCGGCATCTCGGGCGTGATCGGCAGTTCGCGTTCGACGGACGGCGCGGCTTCCGCTTCTGCAGCCGCGGCGCCGCCTGCTGCGGCCGCAGTCGCAGCGGCAGTCGCCGCGGCGAGATTCATGTCGGACGCCGCATCGCGTGCGACCGGCATCTCGGGCGTGATCGGCAGTTCGTGTTCGACGGACGGCGCGGCTTCCGCTTCTGCAGTCGCGGCGCCGCCTGCTGCGGCCGCAGTCGCAGCGGGACCCGCATCGTCCGCGCGGCGACCTTTCCGGCGTTTGCGCCATGCGAAGCCGGCCGCGAGCACGATCACGGCAGCGCCGGCCACGGCGGCCGGTCGCCAGTCCATTTGCTCGGTACGACGTGCCGGTGTCGCGACGGGCGCGACCGGTTGCACGGAAGCCGATGCCGGTTGCGGCGCACTGGCTGCCACCCCCGACGCGGTTTCGTCTGCCGTCGATGCAGCGGCCGACGCACCAGCGTCATTCGCGGCCGGACGCGGCGCGGCGGGCGCCGGAGCAGGCGCAGGTGCGACGCCGGTCGTCGTCGCCGGCTTGCCGATGCCGTGCTTCTGCAACTCCATCAGCACGCGATTCTTCAACGCCAGCAATTGCTGCAGGCTCGACGGCCGCGGCTGCGACGCACCCACGGCGGGCGCCGCGCCGCCCGGTTCGTGCACGCCGGAAACCGGGCCGCCCGGCGCCGACGCCCCCGCAGCCTCGCTCGCGAACGACGGCGCCGACTGGATCGCACCGCTCCACACATGCGGGCCGCTTGCACCGGCGGTGGGCGCCGCCGGCTGCATGCCGTCGACAGCCGACGCGCCATGGGCAGCCGACCCACCGATCGAAGCCGAAGCACCGCTCGAAGCCGACGCTCCCGCCGCCGTCGCCGTCGCGGCACTCGCACTGCTCACCGGAGCCGCGTGCACGGCCGGCGCCACCGGCGCGGACTGCACGGCCGAGCCGGGATACGGCGCGGATGCGCCATGCGGCGCGCTCGCCGCCCCGCCCGATGCGGCGGCGGGCGCGGAAGCGGCCGTCGCACCGGACGCAGCGGACGCGCCGGCCGGCACGAGCGCCGCGCCGGTGGCGTCGAGCGCGGGCACGGTCAGCGTCGCGCCGACTTTCAGGCGGCTCGCGTCGCGCTTCATGAACGCCTGCGGATTGGCGTCGAACAGCGCGCGACCGGCGCGCGCGAGCACGGCCGGGTCGTGCGATTGCGTGGCCGCTTTCGCGATGTCGTTCAGCGACTGGCCCGGCTGGACCGTCACGGTAAGCGGAGCAGCGGCGCCGACAGCAGACGCCGGCAGTTCGCCGGTGCCGACTGCCCACGCCGATGCGGCTGCGCCGAGCGCCAGGATCGCCAGCGCGCCACGCACGGCGCGCGACAGACGGGACTGACGCGGAAACAAGAAAATTCGGGACATCGTTGGCTCTATCGCCGCGCGCGGGCGCGGCTCGGATTCGCGGTTGGAAGCGTCAATAAAGTGGCTGCAGAAATGCAAAAGCGTCGCGCGGAACGCGACGCTTTCGGCGGGTCTGTGCGTCGTAACCGCGTAGTTTACTTCACGCGATCGGGTTCCGGCCGAATTCGTCGCCGGCAGGTGCAACCGGGCGCGGGCCGGCGCGCGTGTCGCGCGGGTCCGCCTGCCGCAGCCCACTCATCCGATCGATCAAAGCGAACCTGCTCGCGCAGTCCCAAGCCGTCTCGCAGCAGCATCGCCCCACCGTTCGAATGATGCGGCTTTCTGATGTTCACCGCGTGTACGCCGCAGGATCGCGACGACAGAATCGCAAGCGCGCCCTCAACAATCCACCCCGCCCGCCGTTAATGAATTAACAGCCGGAAATCAAAGCAAATCCCGACCGGCGATCAATCCCGCTCCAATCAATACCAATTCGTCGATAAGAAGGCAATTTCCCTCTCTTATCGGAGAAATGAAAATTTACACCGCCAAATCCCCGCCCTGTAAGGCTTTCGCCGCCTTCCACACGATCCATTGCTCATACAAAAGCGATCGTTTCTGCATCAATTCAATTCCATTACACAAAATTACACAGATTAAATAATTACCGCCGATACGATCGTCTTCAAACAGAAATCGGCACGTTTCGACCTCGCGCTTGCCCATGCCGGAAAGGCGGGCGCGCGCTTGGCCAGGCTGATGCCGTGAAGTACCGGAGGGTCATCGCGCAGTCGCACGACTGCATTCACTCACCAGCTCGTTACGGGGACGAACATGGGCTATCAGCAGGGTTTGAGCGGGTTGGCCGGCGCGTCGAGCAATCTCGACGTGATCGGCAACAACATCGCGAACGCAAACACGGTTGGCTTCAAGCAGGGACGCGCGAACTTCGCCGACATGTACGCGAATTCGGTCGCGACGTCGGTCAACACGCAGATCGGCATCGGCACGCGGCTCGCGTCGGTGCAGCAGAATTTCGGCCAGGGGACGATCAATTCGACGAAGTCGTCGCTCGACGTCGCGATCAACGGCAACGGCTTCTTCCAGATGTCGAGCAACGGCTCGACCACGTACTCGCGCGACGGCACGTTCCATCGCGACAAGAACGGCGCGATCGTCGACGCGCAAGGCCGCAACCTGATGGGCTATGCGGCAGGTGCCGGCGGCGTGATCAACACCGCGCAGACCGTGCCGCTGCAGGCGCCGACCAGCAACATCGCGCCGCGCGCGACGAGCCGGATCACCGGCCAGTTCAACCTGAACGCGCAGGACAAGGTGCCGACCAAGACGCCCTTCAACGCGAACGACAACACGACCTACAACTACAACACGTCGATCCAGGTCTACGACACGCTCGGCGGCTCGCAGCAGGTCACGATGTACTTCGCGAAGAGCGCGGCCGGCGCGTGGCAAGCCTACGCGGGCGTGCAAGGCCAGACGCCGACGAATCTCGGCACCGTCACGTTCGACGCATCGGGCCGGATCAGCTCGACGACGTCGGCCGCGACCGGCCAGCCGACCGCGAGCCTCGGCCAGTTCGCGTTCTCGATCCCGAACACGACGGGCGGCGCCAATCCGCAGAACCTGACGCTCGACCTGGGCGGCACGACGCAGTACGGCGGCAAGGACGGCGTGAACAATCTCGCGCAGGACGGCTTCGCGAGCGGCACGCTGACGACGTTCTCGATCGGCACCGACGGCAAGCTGACCGGCAATTACTCGAACGGCCAGAGCGCGGTGCTCGGCCTGATCGCGCTCGCGAACTTCAACAACCCGAACGGGCTCGTGAACATCGGCGGCAACCAGTATGCGGAAACGGCCGCGTCGGGCGTGCCGCAGATCGCCGCGCCGGGCAGCACGAACCACGGCACGCTGCAGGGCAGCGCGCTGGAAAACTCGAACGTCAACCTGACGACCGAGCTCGTGAACCTGATCACCGCGCAGCGCAATTACCAGGCGAATGCGCAGACGATCAAGACCCAGCAGGCCGTCGACCAGACGCTGCTGAACCTGCGTTGAACCACGCATGAAAAACGCGCCGCGCCGGCCCTGAATCCCAAGGCCGACGCGGCGCGTCATGTCGTGCAGCCCGGCCCGCGGGCCGGACAGGCAACGTGCTTACTTGTCGAGCAGGATGCGCAGCATGCGGCGCAGCGGCTCGGCCGCGCCCCACAGCAGCTGATCGCCGACCGTGAACGCCGACAGGTATTCGCCGCCCATCGCGAGCTTGCGCAGGCGGCCGACCGGCACCGACAGCGTGCCGGTGATCTTCGCCGGCGACAGGTCGCGCATCGACGCTTCACGCTCGTTCGGCACGACCTTCACCCAGTCGTTCGCCGATGCGAGAATGCCGTTGATCTCGTCGAGCGGCACGTCCTTCTTCAGCTTGATCGTCAGCGCCTGCGAGTGGCAGCGCATCGCGCCGATCCGCACGCACAGGCCGTCGACCGGAATCGAACCCGGCTCGCCCATCGCCGGCTTGCCGAGGATCTTGTTGGTTTCCGCGCCGCCCTTCCACTCTTCCTTCGACATCCCGTTGCCGAGATCCTTGTCGATCCACGGAATCAGCGAACCGGCGAGCGGCACGCCGAAGTGGCTCGTCGGCATCGCGTCGCTGTTCATCGCGGCCAGCACGCGGCGGTCGATGTCGAGGATCGCGGAAGCCGGATCGGCGAGCTGTTCCTGCACCGCGCCGTTCAGCGTGCCCATCTGCGACAGCAGCTCGCGCATGTTCTGCGCGCCCGCGCCCGATGCGGCCTGGTACGTCATCGCGGTGATCCAGTCGACGAGGTTCTCGCGGAACAGGCCGCCGAGCGCCATCAGCATCAGGCTGACCGTGCAGTTGCCGCCGATGAAGTTCTTCGTGCCCTTGACGAGCGCGTCCTTGATCACGTCGAGGTTGACCGGATCGAGGATGATGACCGCGTCGTCCTGCATCCGCAGCGACGATGCCGCGTCGATCCAGTAGCCGTTCCAGCCGGCCGCGCGCAGCTTCGGGAACACGTCGTTCGTGTAGTCGCCGCCCTGGCACGTGATGATCACGTCGCACTTCTTCAGCTCGTCGACGTTGGTCGCGTCCTTGAGCGTGGTCTCGTTTTTCGCGAACGACGGCGCCTTGCCGCCCGTATTGCTGGTGCTGAAAAACACCGGTTCGATCAGGTCGAAATCGCCCTCTTCCTGCATGCGCTGCATCAGGACGCTGCCGACCATGCCGCGCCAACCTACGAGACCTACGTTCATGACTAACCCTTTGCTTTGAATGGAGCTTCCCCGCCATTTCCGTCCCCGCGTGACCGCGCGGGGAAACAGGCGGGCACGACGGCGATCAGCGTTTAATGATCGTTTTCGTGGTAATGGTTTTCGTGATGACGATGGCGCGCGCACCCGCACGGGCAGTGTTGCCGTGGAGTTTCAGGACCGGGGAGATCAGGGAAATCAGCGCCATCGTTCGAGTCTACACAAAGCCGGTGGCCCGCACAACGGCCAACCGCGCGCGAACCGGCCGATTTTGCGGCCCGTTCGCGCCCTTTTCCACATTAATTACCGCACTTCATTTCCGTCCGCTTACAGCGCGGCGACCACCGCATCGCCCATCGCCGCCGTGCCGACCTGCTTGCAGCCCGGCGTCGCGATGTCGCCGGTGCGGTAACCCTGTTCGAGCACCGTTTTCACCGCGCGCTCGATGCGATCGGCCTGCTCCGCGCGATTCAGCGAGTAGCGCAGCAGCATCGCGGCCGACAGGATCGTCGCGAGCGGGTTCGCGATGCCCTTGCCCGCGATGTCCGGCGCCGAACCGTGCGACGGTTCGTACAGGCCCTTGTTGTGCTTGTCGAGCGACGCCGACGGCAGCATGCCGATCGAGCCCGTCAGCATCGACGCTTCATCCGACAGGATGTCGCCGAACATGTTGCCGGTGACGATCACGTCGAACTGCTTCGGCGCCTTCGCGAGCTGCATCGCCGCGTTGTCGACGTACATGTGCGACAGCTCGACGTCCGCGTATTCCTTCGACACGTCGATCATGATGTCGCGCCAGAACTGCGACGTCTCCAGCACGTTCGACTTGTCGACCGACAGCAGCTTCTTCGCGCGCTTTTGCGCGGCCTGGAACGCGACGTGCGCGATGCGGCGCACTTCCGGCTCCGAGTAGCGCATCGTGTCGAAGCCTTCGCGCTCGCCGGCGAACGGGCCGTCCGGCGCCGCACGCACGCCGCGCGGCTGGCCGAAGTAGATGTCGCCGTTCAGTTCGCGCACGATCAGGATGTCGAGGCCCGCGACGAGCTCCGGCTTCAACGGCGATGCATCGACGAGCTGCGGATAGCAGATCGCCGGGCGGAAGTTCGCGAACAGCTCGAGGTGCTTGCGCAGCCCGAGGATCGCCTGCTCGGGACGCAGCGCGCGCTCGAGCGAGTCGTACTTCCAGTCGCCGACCGCGCCGAACAGGATCGCGTCGGCCTGCTTCGCGAGCGCCAGCGTCGCGTCGGGCAGCGGATGGCCGCTCGCCTCGTAGCCCGCGCCGCCGACCGGCGCCTGTTCGAGTTCGAACTTCTCGTCGAGTGCGTTCAGCACCTTCACCGCTTCATTGACGATTTCCGGACCGATGCCGTCGCCGGGCAGCACTGCAATCTTCATGCGAAATTCCTGACTGGGTAGATTGTTATGGAGGCAGGCCGGCGAGCGCGCTCACGGCGCGCCCGCCCGCAACGCGCGATCAGCCGACCAGCTTGGTGTTGAGCCACGGCTGCTTCACGAGCCGCTCCGCTTCGAACTGGCGGATCTTGTCCGCGTGGCGCAGCGTGAGGCCGATGTCGTCGAAGCCGTTCAGCAGGCAGTACTTGCGGAACGCGGTGATCTCGAACGGATACTCGCGGCCGTCGCCCGCGCGCACGACCTGCGCGTCGAGGTCGATCGTCAGCTGATAGCCGTTGAACGCGACCGTCTCGTTGAACAGGTGATCGACCTGCTGCTCGGTCAGCACGATCGGCAGCAGACCGTTCTTGTAGCAGTTGTTGAAGAAGATATCCGCGAAGCTCGGCGCGATGATCACGCGGAAGCCGTACTGCTGCAGCGCCCACGGCGCGTGCTCGCGCGAGCTGCCGCAGCCGAAATTCTTGCGTGCCAGCAGCACCGATGCGCCCTGGTAGCGCGGTTGGTTCAGCACGAAGTCCGGGTTCAGCGGACGCTTCGAGTTGTCCTGGCCCGGCTCGCCGTGATCGAGGTAGCGCCATTCGTCGAACGCGTTCGGACCGAAGCCCGTGCGCTTGATCGACTTCAGGAACTGCTTCGGGATGATCGCGTCGGTGTCGACGTTCTCGCGATCGAGCGGCGCCACGACGCCGGTATGTACAGTGAATTTTTCCATGATCCGTCTATCCGGTTGAAGGGCCGGCACGCGGCCGGCACACATCGACAAATTCTCGGGGCGGCGTCAGTCCGCGGCGCGCTGCAGCGCATTGCCGGCGGCATGGACGTCCTCGCCGAAGCCTCGGACGGTATTGCAGCCGGCCAGGCCGAAGCCCAACCCCGCCAGCGCCAGCGCGGCAACCAGCCGCGCGATGAGCTTCGATGCCGTCACGCGTTACCCCAGCTGGCGAATGTCGACGAAGTGACCTTCGATCGCCGCGGCCGCCGCCATCGCGGGGCTCACGAGGTGCGTGCGACCGCCCGCGCCCTGCCGGCCTTCGAAGTTGCGGTTCGACGTCGACGCGCAACGCTCGCCCGGATCGAGCCGGTCGGCGTTCATCGCGAGGCACATCGAGCAACCCGGCTCGCGCCATTCGAAGCCCGCATCGGTGAACACCTTGTCGAGCCCTTCGCGCTCGGCCTGCGCCTTCACGAGGCCCGAGCCCGGCACGACCATTGCGAGCCGCACGTTCGATGCGACGCGGCGGTTCAGCTTCTTCACGACGTACGCGGCCGCGCGGATGTCCTCGATGCGTGCGTTCGTGCACGAGCCGATGAAGATCTTGTCGACCTTGATCGATTCGATCGGCGTGTTCGGCTCGAGCGCCATGTAGGCCAGCGCGCGCTCCATCGCGTCGCGCTTGACCGGATCCTTCTCGCGCTCGGGATCGGGCACGCGACCGTCGATCGACGTGACCATTTCCGGCGACGTGCCCCACGTGACCTGCGGGACGATCTCGGCGGCGTTCAGCTCGACCACGCGGTCGAATTGCGCGCCGTCGTCCGACTTGAACTGGCGCCAGTATGCGACGGCCTGATCCCATTCCGCGCCGGTCGGCACGAACGGACGGCCCTTCAGGTAGTCGATCGTCGTGTCGTCCACCGCGACCATGCCCGCGCGCGCGCCGGCCTCGATCGCCATATTGCAGACGGTCATGCGGCCTTCCATCGTCAGCGCGCGAATGGTCGAGCCGCCGAATTCGATCGCGTAGCCCGTGCCGCCCGCGGTGCCGATCTTGCCGATGATCGCGAGCACGATGTCCTTCGCGGTACAGCCGCGCGGCAGGTCGCCCTCGACCTTCACGAGCATGTTCTTGCTCTTCTTCTGCAGCAGGGTTTGGGTCGCGAGCACGTGCTCGACTTCCGACGTGCCGATGCCGTGCGCGAGCGCGCCGAACGCGCCGTGCGTCGACGTATGCGAATCGCCGCACACGATCGTCATGCCCGGCAGCGTCGCGCCCTGTTCCGGCCCGATGATGTGGACGATGCCCTGGCGCACGTCGTTCATCTTGAACTGCGTGATGCCGAATGCGTCGCAGTTCGCGTCGAGCGTGTCGACCTGCAGCTTCGAGACGGGATCGGCGATGCCGTGGCTGCGGTCCGTCGTCGGCACGTTGTGGTCCGATACGGCCAGGTTCGCGCTGATGCGCCACACCGGGCGATGCGCGACATTCAGCCCTTCGAATGCCTGCGGGCTCGTGACTTCATGCAGCAGCTGACGGTCGATGTAGAGCAGGGTCGTGCCGTCTTCCTCGGTGTGGACCACGTGGGTGTTCCACAGTTTGTCGTAGAGAGTCTGTGCCATGGGTATGCGGGGTCGTTGTGACTACAAGCCTTGCGGATGCGGTCGATTATGCCACGCAGAACGTGCCACGGCGCAGCCCGGACGCGAAAAAACCCATTAAAAACAGTGGTTTGGCTGGTAGTGCCAATACCTGTATCGGCATTACCCGGCAAAACGGGGCACGCGACGATCGCGCGTGCGGTGTGCCCTCGCCTAGGGCCTGTTCACGCTAATAACGGGCTTGCGAACGTGCCTTTGCGCCCGTCCCCCAAGGGGACTTCCTTCGGGCGCAGGCAAGGAGAGAGGAGGCGCAATAGCCGTAGCTATTGCAACGACGAACGACGCCGCCATGCGGGCGCAAAGGCACGTTCCCCTGTTTGGAAAAATTCATTCGTGGGGCCAGCGCAAGCCCGTTATTAGCGTGAACAGGCCCTAACCGTTCGGATATTCGCGATTGATCAGGTCGAGCCGCAGCATCGCGAGCTGCATGCCGGCGTTGCTCATCAGGTAAAGATCGCGCCGTCGCATCGCCGGCTGCTGCGCCGATGCATCGTAGGCGCCCGGCAGCGACAGTCCGGCCGGCACCGCGGCCTGCATCCCCGCCGCGTTCGACACGCGCACGGCGATCGACGCCTGATCGCGATGCGTGACCACGCCGACCTTGCCGAGCGCCGCGGCCGAACCGGCCTGCCTGACGATCGCGGCGGCCACGCCGTCGGGCGTCGGTATCGGGCTGCCGGCGGCCGCGGCGGGCGTCGCGATCGACGTCACGCCGGCCGTCAGTCCGTACTTCGACGCGAGCACGCTCGCGACTTCCTGCTGCGCGAAGATCGGCGCCGCGACTTTCTGCCGGAGCTGGAACACCGCATCGGCGATCGCCTCGTTCACGGGCCCCGGCACCGGTGCAGCGGCCGATGCGCCGACGCGACTGCCGAAGCCGAACGCGGCAATCGTGTTGATGGCGGCCGCGTCGACGGTCGGCGGCGTCCACGAGAAAAACGTGTCGAGCAGGTAACCGGTTTCGTCGGCGGCGGTCGCGCGATCGTTCAGTTCGTTGGTCAGCTTGCCGAGCATCTGGCGCTGCAGTTCCGCGTCGGAAACGGGAGCGTCGGCAGCGAAAGCGGGTGCAGCGGCGGCGCACGATGCGGCGAGCAATGAAGTAGAAGCCAGGAAATGGCGGCGGTTCGTCATGGTCACGGGATTCGAATGAGAAACAACGGAAGGCCTCAGCCCTTCGGGAACGCCTGCATCGTCGCGGTCATCGCGCGCGTCAGCATCTGCGCATACATGTCGTGCACGAGGTAGAGGCTGCGGTTGCGCGTCCACGGCTGGCCCGACTGCGGGTCGTACGTCGTCGGCAGCGGCACCTCGGCGACCGCAGCGGCGTGCATGCCCGCCTGCTGCGAGGTCTGGATGCAGCGCTTCGCATGATCGCGATGGCCGACCACCGCGACGGTGCCCATCGCCGCCGCGCCGCCCGCGCGCGAGACGGCCACGGCCGCGACGCCCGCGGTGCTCAGGTACACGATCGAGCCGTCGCTCGCGATCACCGGTTCGATCGACGACAGCACATCGGCGCCCAGCCCGTATTTCGACACGAGAAAGCGCGCGATTTCCCACTGCGCGTAGACCTTGGCGGGTTTCAGCTGGCGGATGCGGTACACGGCGTCCGCGAGCGCTTCGTTGACGGGCCCCGGATCGGGCAGCGCCGACTGGTTGCCGCCGCTGCTCGACGTATTGCCGCTCGCCGCGTTCGGTCGGTTGCCGAAGCTGTACGCGACGATCGCGCCGATCTGTGCGGCCGGCACCGTCGGCAGCGCCCACGTGAAGCCGACATCGGTCATCGCCGGCACGATCGCATCGACCGTCGCCGCATCGCCGAGCTGGGCGTTCAGTTTCGCGGACATCTGCGCGGCGAGCGCGGCGTCGCCGATCGGCGCCGACGTGACGTCGTCGCCACCGCCGCATGCGCCGAGCAATGAAGCCGCCGCGGCGGCCGGCGCGACGGAGAGGAACGTTCTGCGGGACGAAGCCGGGGCATGTTGACTCATGAGTGCGAGACGAAAGGATGCGAACGACGAACGCGCCTGACGACAGGCACGACCGCCGGATTTCGCGGGGTCAAGGGGAAAGGCCATCGGGCAACCACCCACGCATCGGCATCGCGACGCATCGCCGGCTGGTGAAGCGCGATGGTAGGCGGCGTTGGTTAAATTGCGGTGAAAACGCCGGTCGAATCCGTTCGGCCGCCGCCTCGTTTCGCCGATGGACGAATTCGTTTCATCCGTGGCGAGCGCATCGCACTTTTGTTTCGCCGGTGGCCAGCGCGGGGTGTCGACGTATCGACGCGCGCGCTACGATGGCGCAACGCACGTTCCCGTGATCCGGACCCGGAGGCTCCGATGAAACTCGGCCTGAAGGAATCGCTTGCGCGCCTCGACGACGCAGGCACGCCGTTCACGACGCTGTTTCGCCACGGCACGCTCGACGTCGAGCTGTACCGGCCGCGCATCGAGGACCGGCAAACGCCGCACGCGCGCGACGAGGTCTACGTGATCGCCGCCGGCACGTCGCGCTTCGTCGTCGATGGGCGCGAATGCGACGTCGCGGCCGGCGACGCGCTGTTCGTCCCCGCGCACGCGGAGCATCGCTTCACCGGCTTCTCCGACGATTTCTCGACGTGGGTGTTCTTCTACGGCCCCGAAGGCGGCGAACGCGGCGTGTGACGCACGACACACAACGCACACGGAACTTTTCCGGCGATCTCCTAGACTGTCTATTCGCAGCGGGCGCCGCACGGCCGCCCGCCGTCACGCAGCCGGCGGCATTCGGTGCAACGAACAGGAGAACAGCATGCGATATGAACTCTATTACTGGCCCGAGATCCAGGGCCGCGGCGAATACGTACGGCTCGCGCTCGAAGCAGCCGAAGCCGACTACGTCGACGTCGCGCGCGAATCGGGGCGCGGGATGGGCGTATCGGCCATGATGCGCATGATGGACAGCTCGAAGGCCGAATGCGTGCCGTTCGCGCCGCCGTTCCTGAAGGCGGGCGACGTGGTCGTCGGGCAGACCGCGAACATCCTGCTGTTTCTCGGCGCGCGGCTCGGGCTCGCGCCCGACGACGAAGCCGGCCGGCTGTGGGTCCATCAGATCCAGCTGACCGCCGCCGATTTCATCACCGAGATCCACGACACGCACCATCCGATCGGCAGCGGCCTGTACTACGAGGACCAGAAAGCGGAAGCCGCCGAGCGCGCGGCCGATTTCCTCGAGAACCGGCTGCCGAAATTCCTCGGCTACTTCGATCGCGTGCTCGAACAGAACCCGCACAAGAGCGGCTATATCGCGGGCAGCGCGCTCAGCTATGCGGACCTGACGATGTTCCAGTTGATCGAGGGCCTGCGCTATGCGTTCCCGAAAGCGATGAAGCGCGCGGAGCGCAAGGGCGCGGCGCTCGTCGCGCTGCACGATCGCGTCGCGCAGCACCCGCCGGTCGCGCGCTACCTCGAGTCGGAGCGCCGCATCCCGTTCAACGACATGGGGATCTTCCGGCACTATCCGGAGCTGGACACGTAACGGCCGCCGGTGCGCTCGCCGTTCACGCGGCCACCAGCGTCTCGTGCAGATGGCGCCACACGATCACGCCGTCCGCTTCGCGCCGCAACAACGCCGTCGAGCGCCGCACCGTGCGCCGCCCTTGTGCGTCGGTCTGCGTCTCGCGATAGCCGACCGTCGCACCGTCGGACCACACGGCAAGCGCGCGCAATTCGTCGATGCCGATCACGAGCCCGGGCCGCGCGCCGTGCCCGTGTGAAAACAGCGCATCGACACCCGCGTAATCGAGCACCGTGCCCGACGGCGTGATCATCGAAAATCCCGGCGAAAAGCGCGCCATCAGCGTCGCGAGCCGCCCAGGCTCCGCGCGGCCCGACAGCCAGCGCTCGATGTCGACGTGCGCGTCAACGACTTCAGTGAAAAACGGATTCGGCAGATTCATGGGTCTCTCAGGTTCTCAACGGCGGGGTGAAACGGGTTGCACGGCCGGCCGGCGATGCGCGGGAAGCCGCACGATGAAGCCGAGCGGCAGCAACGTCAGCAGCACTGCCAGCCCGAAGCACCAGCGGTACGGGGCCGGCGACGGCGTGCCCGCATCGAACGCCAGCAATGCATTCAGCACACTGCCGAGCACGGCCACGCCGACGCAAAAGCTCAATTGGCGGTTGATGTTCCAGAGCGCGCTCGCATCTCCCATCCGGTCGGTCGGCACGTCGACGAACGCCGCGCTTTGCGACGTGCTCGTGCACAGGCTCGCGCCGAACCCCATCGCGACGAACGCCGCGATGCGCACGGCTTCGACGCTCGCCCACGGCGTCGCGAGCAGCGCGATGCCGGCACAATCGAGCGCGATTCCGCACGCGAACAATGGCTTCGCGCCATGGCGCGGAAAACAGCGGCGTGTCGTCGCGATCGCGAAGAACGCCGCGATCGCCCACGGCAGCATCAGCGCGCCGACATGCGCGGCGCTCAACCCGAGGGCGTTCTGCAGGTAGAGCGACGCGACGAGATTGACGCCGGTGAAGATGCCCGGCACGCACAGATAAACCACCGCACCAGTCCGCAACAACGGCTGCGCGAGCAGGCGCAGGTCGAGCACCGGAGCGGCTGCATGGCGCGCATGCCGCACGTAACCGATGCCCGCTGCCACCGCGACCGCCAGCATCGCCAGCGGAAATGCCGCGCCGCCCGGTTGTCCCGCCGCGCTCAGCCCGAGCAGCAACGCGACGAGCGCCGCCGCGCTCAGCCCGAGCCCACGCCAGTCGAGCCGCGGAGGCCGCTCGCGCGCGCCGTCGCGCGGCAGCCATGCCAACGCGAGCACGCCGGCCGCGGCCGCGAGCGGCACCATCGCGAAGAAGATGGCACGCCACGATCCGCGATCGACGATCGCGCCGCCGATCGCGGGCGACAATGCTGGCACGAGCAGCGCGACCATCATCACGACCGACGTGAGCCGCGCATGCGCGTGCGGCGGATACGCGCGATAGGCGATCGTCTGTCCGACCGGAATCAGCAGCCCGCCGCCGAGCCCCTGGACCAGCCGCCACGCGAGCAGCGCGTCGATCGACGGCGACGCGCCGACGCCCGCGCAGCCGACCCCGAACAGCAACAACGATGCGCCGAACACGCGCCGCTCGCCGCAGCGCCGCGCGAGCCACGTGCCGAACGGAATCACGACGGTCAGGCCGAGCACGTACATGTTGCCGACCCACGCAAGCTGCGCGACCGATGCGTGCAGTTCGCGCTGCAGCGCCGGATATGCGGCGTTCAGCATGAACATGTTCGCGAGATCGATCGCGAAGCCGAGCAGATAGACGGCGGCGATTCTGGAACGGTCTGTCATGGCGGCGGCCGGGGCATCACGAAACGCCGCAGTGTAGAGGCCGGCGGCCGGGCCGGTAAGCGGCCGGATTCGACCAGTCCGGTCGAAAAATTTTGACAATCGGCTCACGCGCCGGCCCCGCCGCGACGCTCGACACGTCGCACGCGGCCGCGCATTCGGGTACCCTTCGGGCGATTCCACGCACAGACAGGACCGCGCCCCGACCATGGTGAGCCTCGATCGTTTCGTCGTCTTCCGCGCCGTGGTCGACGCGGGCTCGTTCACGGCCGCCGCGACCGCGCTGAACCAGGCGCGCGCGGCCGTCAGCTTCAACATCAAGCAGCTCGAGGCCGAGCTCGGCGTCACGCTGCTCACGCGGACCACGCGGCGCGTCGAGCTGACCGATGCCGGCGAGCGCTTCTACCGGCGCTGCCTGCGCGTGCTCGACGAAGCCGAAGGCGCGATCGACGAAGTGCGCGGCGAGCATGGCGGGATGGAGGGCATCCTGCGCGTGACGTCGACGGTCGAATACGCGGCACGTGTACTCGCGCCGGCGCTGCATGCGTTTACCGCGCGGCATCCCGCACTGCGCGTGCGGCTCGAAACGCATACGTCGCAGGCCGACCTCGTGCGCGACCGCTTCGACGTCGCCATCCGGCTCGGGCGCCACGAGCACTTTCGCGAGTTGCCGTATCGCGGCGTCTGCCTCGGCACGTACGACGTGCTGCCCGTGATGGCGCCCGACCTGCCCGCGCGGGCCGGCGTTCCGCAACCGGCGTCGCCGGACGGCCTCGCGCGCCTGCCGCAGCTCGGCCACAGCCGGCTCGAGCGAATCGCGGAATGGACGCTCACCGATCGCGCGGGCCATGAGCATGCGTTCCGGCCGCACGCGAAGCCGCGCATCGTCGTCGACAACGCGTCGGTGCTGCGCGAACTGGCGCGCCAGGGCAGCGGTGTCGCGCTGCTGCCCGAATGGCTCGTGCACGACGATCTCGCCAGCGGCGCGCTGGTCGACGCGCTGCCCGCGTACCGGTTTCCGCAACAGAACGTCTATGCGCTGTACGTCGCGACGCGGCACGTGCCGCAGAAAGTGCGCGCGTGGGTGGATTTCATGAAGGCGCAGTTGCAGCAGGCGGGCTGAACGTGCGTTGCCGCGCGGCTCGGTTCAACGGAGCCGACCGTGCGATGCGGCCGGCTCCCGTTACCGCGCTATCGCCCGCCGGCGATCAGTGCGGCTGCCCGTGCTGCGCGGCGGCCGCGTCGACGGCCTCGACCGAGCGCGTGAGCCACGGCCCGATGTCCATCTCCTCGTAGCGCACGAGCCGGCTCTTGCGCGCACGGCGATACGCCCACCAGATCACGACGAACAGCGGAATCCACACATAGATCGACAGCACTTCCATCCAGTCGATGCGCGCCGCGAAGAACGCCTGGTAATCCTGGCCGAGCGAAATCACGATGCAGACCGCGATCGCGAACAGCGGCCCGAACGGAAACCATTTCGCGCGATACGGCAGCTGATCGAGCCGATAGCCCTGCTTCAAGAACCCCTTGCGGAACCGGTAATGGCAGACCGCGATGCCGAGCCACGCGATAAAGCCGGTGATGCCGACCGTATTGAGCAGCCACAAATAGATGCGCTGGTTGTTGGTCAACGACGTGAGGAAGCACAACCCGCCGACGGCCATCGTCGCGTACAGCGCGTTGCGCGGCACGCCGCCCGGCGACAGCGTCGCGAACATGGCCGGCGCGCGCCCTTCCGATGCGAGGTTGTACAGCATCCGCGTCGCCGCGTAGGTGCCGGAATTGCCGGCCGACAGCACGGCCGTCAGGATCACCAGATTCATCGCGCCGGCCGCGAGCGGGAACCCCGCGTGGCTGAACACGAGCGTGAACGGGCTCACGCCGATGTCGGTCACGTCGCTCTTCAGCAGGTTCGGATCGGTGTATGGCACCAGCAATCCGATCACGAAGATCGCGAGCACGTAGAACAGCATGATCCGCCAGAAAATCTGCTTCACCGCGCGCGGAATCGTCTTGCGCGGGTTTTCCGATTCGCCGGCCGTGATCCCGACCAGCTCGGTGCCGAGAAACGAAAAACCTGCGATCAGCGCGACGCTCATCATCGCGTGCACGCCGCCGACGAACGGCGCGTCGCCGGTCGTGAAATTGCGCCAGCCGACCGGATCCCCGGTGCCGGCATGCCCGTTGCCCAGCACGCCGGCCGCGATCAGCAGCCCGGCCGCGATGAACGCGATCACGGTGACGACCTTGATCAGCGAGAACCAGTATTCCGATTCGCCGAAGCCGCGCACCGACAGCGTATTGAGCAGGAAGATCAGCACCAGGAAGCCCGCGCCCCACCACACGCCCGGCACCGATGGAAACCAGTAGCGCATCACGATCTGCGCGGCGACCAGCTCGATCGCGATCGTCACCGCCCAGCTGTACCAGTAGGTCCAGCCGAGCGCGACGCCGAAACCTTCGTCGACGTACTTCTTGCCGTAGATCGCGAACGAGCCCGATACCGGCATCAGCGCGGCCATCTCGCCGAGCCCGGTGACGACGAAGTAGACCATGATCCCGATCGCGAGATACGCGGCGATCGCCCCGCCCGGCCCCGCCTGCGCGACCGACGCGCCCGACGCGACGAACAGCCCCGTGCCGATCGAACCGCCGATCGCGATCATCGCGATGTGGCGGCCCTGCAGACGGCGCTTCAGCGTCGCCCCGGACGGCGCGGCCGTCTCCGCTGCCGCTTGCATAGCATCCATAGTGTTCACCCTGATTGTGATCCGGGCCGCCGATTTGGTTTGGAATGCAAATCGATTGACCCGGTCATTCGCGTTGAAGCCGGCCCTGCCGGGCCGGTCGTATCACACGACGCTGCGCTTGATCGCCTGCAGTTCGGCCGTCGTCACGATCTTCTCGATCCGGAACCGCGGACTTTCCAGCCACGCGTTCGCGATCCGCCGGTACTCGTCGAGATCCTCGCACGCGAGCCGCACGAGAAAGTCGAACGTGCCGCTGACGAGCCAGCAATCGAGCACGGCCGGATTCGCGCGCATTTCCTCTTCGAACGGCGCCTGCGAACGCCCGTGGTCGGCCAGCACGATCTGCGCGATCACGACGATCGGCTTGGTCGCACGCGGCGCCTTGATCACCGCGCGGTACCCTTCGATCACGCCGAGCGCCTCGAGCCGCTCCACGCGCGCCTGGCACGGCCGCGGCGTGAGGTTCACGCGCTCCGACAGCTTCCGGTAGGAAATTCGCCCGTCGGTACGCAGGATGTCGAGGATCCGGAGATCGATCTTGTCGAGCTGCATCTTCTTGTCGGTCATCCGCGTTCGCTCCGGTCGGGTCGTGGCTCATGCGCGGAACGTCTGCCGTACCGCGCGGGGGCCACATTATCCGGCCGAAGCGGCCGCGCGCCAATCGGCTAGAACCGCAGCGACAGGCAGGTCAGGCCGCCGTCCATCTTGTGGAACTCGCTCGTGTCGATCACGTGCAGCGGCATGCCGAGCGACGCGATCGCGTCATGCACGCGCGGATAGCCGGCCGGCGTGATCAGCGTACCGTTCACGCGCAGCGTATTGCCCGCGTATTCGTCGGCGGCCGCGATCGCGATCCGGCGATAGTCGGCGAACGCCGGATGCGCGGCCAGCGCGTCGGTCACGAGCAGCGTGTCGTCACCGAGCGCGTTGACGACCGATTTCAGGTGCAGGCCGGCGCCGACAGGCACCGCGACGACCGAATAGCCATGGCGCGACACCAGCGCGTCGAACGCGGCGATGCCTTCCGCATCGGTGCGGCTCGTCAGGCCGATGAAGAAGCGCTTGCCGACCAGCATCACGTCGCCGCCGTCGAGCCGGCCGGACTGCATCGGCAGCAGGTCGCGATGGGCGGCGAGCGCCGCTTCGATATGAACCGTCTCGCCGCGCCGGGCGGGCGCGCCGGGGCGCGTGATCACCGCGAATTCCGGCGTGACGACGGCGACGTCCTCGACGAAATGCGAATCGGGAAACGCATCCAGCGGCGGCAATTCGGTCAGCTCGACGCCGAGCGTGCGCAGCGCGTCGCAATACGCGTGGAACTGCGTGAGCGTCTTGTCGTAATCCGGTGCGCCGAGTTCTGCGGTGGTCAGGCCCGCGCCGCAGGACGGCGCGGGACGGCGAACGATCGCTTGCGTGAATTGCATCGACTCCTCCATGGTCTGCGCCGCCTCCGTGCGGCGCACGGGCCGGCGGCGTTGTGTCCGGACCATTATCGGAAGCCAAATTGCGCAATTCGCGTCGATTTCGGCGGCGCCGACAGCCGATTGCGTCGAATTGCGCGCACCACGCAGCGCAATCGGCGGACGAGCCGCCCGCCGTGTCGCGAACGGCCGTTTCGCCCGCCGCATGCACGTTACGCGCCGGGCTCGAATCCCATCTGTGAACGGCCGAGCGCCGTGAGATCGCCCTCCCCCGCGCGACCGTCGAAATCGACCTCGAAATGGTCGGCCGGGAAATCGGGCGGGCTGTCGCCACGCAGGAACGCGGAACGCTGGCGTTGCAGGTACGCGTCGTTCTTCGCGCAACCGGGCGCGGCCGCGATATACATCACGTTGCTGTCGCCTCTGCCGCGATGCGCATCCTCGACCGCATGCACGACGTCGCCGTGCCAGAACACCGCGTCGCCCGGCGCCATGTGCGGGATCGGCACCAGCGCGTCGAGCAGCAGCGCGTGCCATTCGGGGCGGATCGACAGCGCGCGGCCGGGACGCGCGCCGCACAGGTCGTCATCGGCGACGTCGTCCTGCAGCGCACGCAGCACGACATAGGCCATCGCGTTCGCGACCGGGATCAGTTGCAGCGTGCCGTCGCCGGGCCCCTGCGGCGTCAGCGCGGTCCAGCCCTGGAACGTGCGGAACATCGAGCATACGGCCGGCGACGGAATCTCCTCGACGTCGGGGCGGAACGCCGCATCGAACGGATCGTAATCGCGCCAGCGGCCGGCCAGCACATGGCGATAGACCTGGCGAAAATTCGCGCCGAGCCAGCGCTCGACGGAGCCGCCGTCGACGTGCGGCGACAAACCGAGCGACGTCGAACCAGGCGGCCGGCGACGAATCCGGTCCGCATACGCGGGCACCTGGTCGGGATCGAAATGCGTCCGTGCGCCGTCCGCATGCCGCCACAGGCGATTCAGGAACACCCGCGCCTGCGTGAGCGCCGGCGACTGGCGCGCGGCCACCTGCGGCTTCGACCAGTAGACGCCGTAGATCTGCGGCTTGCCCGACGCGAGGTTGCCGAAATAGCGGTCTTCCGCGCGCGCCTGCAGCCGCTCGGTGAAACGGTTCGCATCCAGATACGCGCCGATCTCGTCGTTCCAGTCGTGCGCCTGCCGCGCATCGAACACACCGCGGATCACGACCGCGCCATGCGTGCGGATCGCGGCAATCGCGTGCGGATCGACCTTTCCGCCCGCGATATCCGCGAACGGCACGACCGGAATCACGTCATGGCCATGCGCGTGCGCGCGGCGGATCGCGTCGACCTGCCGCGCGATGTCGCCCTCCAGCTCGCGGAACATGGCCGCGTAACCGGGCAAGTCGGCGCGCAGCGCCCGTTTGGCCGCGCGGATCGCGGCCGGCAGATCGTCAATCGTCAGTTGCATCGTCGTCTCCTCGCTGAAGCGTGTCGTGATGTGCTGTCAGCGTACGGCCGGCACATCGCCGCTATCACCACTATCCGGTCAATGATCGATACAATCCTGACAATCATGCGTCACTCGCGACGATGGCAGACCACGCAGAGCTTGTTGCCGTCCGGGTCGCGAAAATAGGCGCCGTAGTAGTCGCGGTGATAGTGCGGCCGCAGGCCCGGCGGCCCTTCGCAGGTGCCGCCCTGTCGCAGCGCGAGCGCGTGACAGCGATCGACGTGCGCACGGGTCGGCGCATCGAACGCGATCGTGTGGCCGTTGCCCGGTTCGGGCGCGCGGCCGTCGAGCGGCTTGCCGAAGAAGAACAGCGGCCGCTCGGCGTCGGCCGGCATCCAGCCCGACCAGCCGTCCGGCTCGCGGAATTTCAGGCGCAGCCCGAGTTCAGCGAACAGCGGCGCGTAGAAATCGTAGGCGCGCGCCGTATCGCTGACGCCCACGCAAACATGTGAAAACATGGCATCGCTCCGTGGTGACGATTGCTCACGATCATGCCACGACGCGCTGCCCGCCCCTACCGGAGGCCGCGATGAAACCGCAATACGAGCACGTGACGTTCGCGTCCGGCTGTTCGATCCGCGTCTATCACCGCCAGCTCGCGCGCATTCCGTTCGAATGGCACCGCCATCCCGAATACGAACTGACGCTGACGCTCAACAGCCGCGGCCAGCGCTTCATCGGCGATCACGTCGCGCGTTACGCGGACGACGATCTCGTGCTCGTGCCGCCCAACCTGCCGCATACGTGGTCGTCGAACGCGCGCATCGATCGCGACGCGCCCGAGGTCGCGCTCGTCGTCTGGTTCGACGGAGACTGGGTGCGGCGGCTGGCCGACTGCTGTCCCGAATACGCGCCGCTGCGCTCGCTGCTGCGGCGCGCGGCGCCGGGCCTGCGCTTCGACGTGGAGACGGCTCGCGCGATGCGTGCGCGACTGCCGCGGTTGCTCGATCCGTCGCCGCGCGTGCGGCTCGCGGCCACGCTCGACACGCTTGCCGATCTCGCGGAAGCCGGCGGCGAACCGCTCGCCACCGCGCAGGCGTACGACCGGCCCGACGGCGCCCCATCGCCCGCCGACCCGGCCGCGCCCGAAGCCGAACGCCTCGATCGCGTGCTCGACGCGATCGACCGGCATTTCCACGAACCGCTGCGCATCGACGCACTCGCCGCCGTCGCGCACCTGTCCGAACGCACGCTGCAGCGGCTGTTCGTCCGGCATCTCGGCGAAAGCGTCGGCCGCTACGTGCAGCGGCTGCGACTCGCGCACGCCTGCCGCCATCTCGTCGGCACCGACTGGCCGATCGCGACGGTGGCCGCCCGCTGCGGCATTCCGAATGCCGCGAACTTCAATCGCCAGTTCCTCGCCGCGCGCGGCACGACGCCCGGCGCGTACCGGCAGTTCTTCAAGCAGCACGGCCACGCACCCGACGACGATGCGCCGGCGCTCGGCACCCGGCCGCCGTCGCTGGAGCGCCGCGCCGGATCGGGCCAACGCCGGCCGCGCAAATGAAAACACCCCGACGGGCTGACCCGTCGGGGTGTCGTGGCGTTGCGGTTGCCCGACGCGAGCGGCCTGCCGGCCGGTCGCGCCGCACACGGTTTAACGTGCGTTGAGCGGCTTCGCTTCGCGCGGCGTGTCGCCGACGAACAGCTGGCGCGGACGGCCGATCTTCTGTTCCGGATCGGCAATCATTTCGTTCCACTGTGCGATCCAGCCGACCGTACGTGCCATCGCGAAGATACACGTGAACATCGACGTCGGGATGCCCAGCGCGCGCTGGACGATGCCCGAGTAGAAGTCGACGTTCGGGTACAGCTTGCGCGACACGAAGTATTCGTCTTCCAGCGCGATCTTCTCGAGCTGCATCGCGAGCTTGAACAGCGGGTCGTCGTGCAGGCCCAGTTCGTTCAGCACTTCGTAGCACGTTTCGCGCATCAGCTTCGCACGGGGGTCGTAGTTCTTGTATACGCGGTGACCGAAGCCCATCAGCTTCACGCCCGAATTCTTGTCCTTCACCTGCTTGATGAATTCGGGGATGTTGTCCGGCGAACCGATCTGCTCGAGCATGTTCAGCGCGGCTTCGTTCGCACCACCGTGCGCCGGGCCCCACAGGCACGCGATACCGGCCGCGATACACGCGAACGGGTTCGCGCCCGACGAACCGGCCAGGCGGACCGTCGACGTCGATGCGTTCTGCTCGTGATCGGCGTGCAGGATCAGGATGCGGTCGAGTGCGCGGACCAGCACGTCGTTGACCTTGTACTCTTCGCACGGGTTCGAGAACATCATGTGCATGAAGTTCGCGCTGTACGACAGTTCGTTCTTCGGATAGACGAACGGCTGGCCGATGCTGAACTTGTACGCCATCGCGACGAGCGTCGGCAGCTTCGCGATCATGCGGATCGCCGACACTTCGCGGTGACGCGGGTCGTTGATGTCGAGCGAGTCGTGATAGAACGCCGACAGCGCGCCGACGGCCGCCACCAGCACCGCCATCGGGTGCGCGTCGCGACGGAAGCCACGGAAGAAGAAGTGCATCTGCTCGTGCACCATCGTGTGCTTCGTGACGGTGTCGACGAATTCCTTCTTCTGCGCGGCGTTCGGCAGTTCGCCCTTCAGCAGCAGGTAGCAGCTTTCGAGGAAGTCCGCGTTTTGCGCGAGGTTGTCGATCGGGTAGCCGCGGTACAGCAGTTCGCCCTTGTCGCCGTCGATGTACGTGATCGCCGAATTACAAGCTGCCGTCGACATGAAGCCCGGGTCGTACGTGAACTTGCCGGTCTGGCCGTACAGCTTGCGGATGTCGATTACGTCCGGGCCCATCGTGCCCTTGTAGATCGGCAGTTCGACGCTCGGCGAGTTGTCGCTGAACGATAGCGTGGCTTTAACATCAGACGGAGTCATGGCACATCCTCAATCGAAATAAAGAAACGGGATTCGATAACGGGCACAACGGGTTACACATTGGCGTTACACGTTGCGCAGCATCTCCAACAGCCGGTGAATCTCCGGGCTGTCTAGGTCGCCCTCTGGTTCCTTGCGCGCGAGGAGCAAGTCCATCAGGTCGTTGTCGCTCAGATCGAGCAGGCGCGACAACGCGCCTACGTCTGCATCGGTGAGGTCATGCTCGTATCTGCCGAAGAAACGCTCGAAAATGATGTCGTTTTCCAGCAGACCCCGCCGCGCGCGCCAGCGAAGGCGCGCGCGGCGGTGCGGGTCGGATTGATGCGAATCGTCGCTCATTGCACCCGGCCTTAAACCGCGCGGCGGACCATCAGTTCCTTGATCTTGCCGATCGCCTTCGTCGGGTTCAGGCCCTTCGGGCAAACGTCGACGCAGTTCATGATCGTATGGCAACGGAACAGACGGTACGGGTCTTCCAGGTTGTCGAGACGCTCGCCGGTGGCGGTGTCGCGGCTATCCGCGATGAAGCGGTAAGCCTGCAGCAGGCCGGCCGGGCCGACGAACTTGTCCGGGTTCCACCAGAAGCTCGGGCACGACGTCGAGCAGCTCGCACACAGAATGCACTCGTACACGCCGTCGAGCTCGTCGCGCTCTTCCGGCGACTGGAGGCGTTCCTTCTCCGGCGGCGGCGCGTCGTTGATCAGGTACGGCTTGATCGAGTGGTACTGGTTGAAGAAGTGCGTCATGTCGACGATCAGGTCGCGCACGACGGGCAGGCCCGGCAGCGGGCGCAGCACGATCTTCTGCGGCAGGTCGTTCAGGTTCGTCAGGCACGCGAGACCGTTCTTGCCGTTGATGTTCATCGCGTCCGAACCGCACACGCCTTCACGGCACGAACGGCGGAACGACAGCGTCTCGTCCAGGGCCTTCAGCTTGACCAGTGCGTCGAGCAGCATGCGCTCATGCTGGATATCGAGCTCGTACGTCTGCATGCGCGGCGCTGCGTCCTTGTCCGGATCGTAGCGGTAGACTTCAAAAATGCGTTTTGCCATTTCGGATTCCTTTGACTCGGCTTAGAACGTGCGCGGCTTCGGCGGCACGGATTCGACCGTCAGCGGCTTCATTTGAACCGGCTTGTAGTCGAGGCGATCGCCTTCGCTGTACCACAGCGTGTGGCGCAGCCAGTTGTCGTCGTCGCGGTGTTCGTAGTCGCTGTGCGCGTGCGCGCCGCGGCTTTCCTTGCGCGCTTCCGCCGACACCATCGTCGCGCGGGCCACTTCGATCAGGTTCTCCAGCTCGAGCGCTTCGACGCGCGCGGTGTTGAACACCTTCGACTTGTCCTTCAGGTGGATGTTTTCCACGCGGGCCGCCAGGCCGGCCATCTGGTCGACGCCTTCCTTCAGCAATTCCGACGTGCGGAACACGCCTGCGTGCTTCTGCATCGTCGCGCGGATGTCGTTCGCGACGTCCTGCGTGTATTCACCCGACGTCGACTTGTCGAGCTTCGCGAGGCGCGCCAGCGAGTATTCGCCTGCATCGGCCGGCAGCGGCTTGTGTTCCTTCTGGCTCTTCACGTGCTCGACGATGTGGTTGCCGGCCGCACGGCCGAACACCACGAGGTCCAGCAGCGAGTTCGTGCCGAGGCGGTTCGCGCCGTGCACGGACACGCACGAGCATTCGCCCACTGCGTAGAAGCCGTTGACCGGTTCCTTGTGATCGCGCGACGTGCCGACGACCTGACCGTGGATGTTGGTCGGGATGCCGCCCATCTGGTAGTGGATCGTCGGGACGACCGGGATCGGTTCCTTGATCGCATCGACGTTCGCGAACTTCAGCGCGATTTCGCGGATCGACGGCAGACGCTTCATGATCGTCTCGGCGCCGATGTGCGACAGGTCGAGCAGCACGTGATCCTTGTTCGGACCGACGCCGCGGCCTTCCTTGATTTCCTGGTCCATCGAACGCGACACGAAGTCACGCGGCGCCAGATCCTTCAGCGTCGGTGCGTAGCGTTCCATGAAGCGCTCGCCGTTCGCGTTGCGCAGGATACCGCCTTCGCCGCGCACGCCTTCGGTGATCAGCACGCCCGCGCCGGCCACGCCGGTCGGGTGGAACTGCCAGAACTCCATGTCCTGCAGCGCGATGCCCGAGCGGGCCGCCATGCCGAGGCCGTCGCCGGTGTTGATGAACGCGTTGGTCGATGCCGCGAAGATCCGGCCTGCGCCGCCCGTCGCGAACAGCGTCGTCTTGCCTTCCATGATGTAGACGTCGCCCGTCTCCATCTCGAGGGCCGTCACGCCGAGCACGTCGCCGTCCGCGTCGCGGATCAGGTCGAGCGCCATCCATTCGACGAAGAACTGCGTCTTCGCTTCGACGTTCTGCTGGTACAGCGTGTGCAGCAGCGCGTGACCGGTACGGTCGGCGGCCGCGCAAGCGCGCTGGACCGGCTTCTCGCCGTAGTTCGCGGTGTGGCCGCCGAACGGGCGCTGATAGATCGTGCCGTCCGCGTTGCGGTCGAACGGCATGCCGAAGTGTTCGAGTTCGTACACGACGTTCGGCGCTTCACGGCACATGAACTCGATCGCGTCCTGGTCGCCGAGCCAGTCGGAACCCTTGATCGTGTCGTAGAAGTGGAAGTGCCAGTTGTCTTCGCTCATGTTGCCGAGCGACGCACCGATACCGCCTTGCGCAGCCACCGTGTGCGAACGCGTCGGGAACACCTTCGACAGCACGCCGACCGACAGGCCCGCGCGCGACAGTTGCAGCGCTGCGCGCAAGCCGGAGCCGCCTGCGCCGACGATCACGACGTCAAACTTGCGGCGCGGGAGGGAAGTTTTGATTGCAGCCATTCTTTACACTCTCCAGAGAATCTGCGCGGCGTAGCCCGCACATGCGAGCAGCCAGACGATGGTCAGCGATTGCAGCAGCAGGCGCACACCGACGGGCTTCACGTAGTCCATCCAGATGTCGCGCACGCCGACCCATGCGTGGTAGAAGAGGGAAAGCAGCATCACGAAGGTCGCGAGCTTCATCCATTGCGCGGCGAAGATCGATGCCCAGCCTTCGTACGAAAAATCGTGCGCGCCGAAGAACAGGACGAGCAGAATGACCGTGTAGACCGCCATGATCGTGGCGGTGACGCGCTGCGCGAGCCAGTCGCGCAGGCCGTAGTGTGCGCCGACGACGAGGCGCTTCGAGCCGATTCGGTTGTTGGCTGCCATTTTCTTAGAATGCTCCGAACAGTTTGAGTGCCATGGCGATCGTCAGCGCGATCGAGACGACAAAGACGACGACGGCCGTCCGCTTGCCGCCTTCCTTCGTGACGGCGTCGTGGTTGACGTCCATCAGCAGGTGGCGAATGCCGGCGCAGAAATGGTGGAAGAAGGCCCACGACAATGCGAGGACGATCAGCTTGACGACGATGTTGGAGAGGAAAGCCTTGAAGACTTCGAAGCTGAGCTCGGAGGTGAGACTCTGGTCGAAGAGGAACAGCAGGAACGGCAGGAACAGGAACAGCAGCGCGCCGCTGACTCGATGGAGAATCGACAATGTCGCAGCCAGCGGCATGCGATATTTCAACGTGATGTCGCCGATTCCGATGTTCCGGTATTCCGGCCTCGGCTTTCTTACTGCGTCAGTCATGCTAGACCCCTACTATGTTGTCACACTAATCCGCGATTTTAGCGCCTTTTTATATCGCGCTGCAGCGAAAGTCTGCTCTGGATAATTGCGCGAACAAGAACAAAGGCGGCCCGAAACGTGCTTCGCGAGCGTGGGAAACGCGAATGCACGCGGTTGAGCCGAACGTCGTCAGCTCAAGTCATTCTGATAGTAGTACCCGGTTGTGACATACCAGCCGCGACGCACTTCCACCGGCCGGTCCCCGTACGTATAGGACACGCGCTCGACCGACAGCAGCGGGAAGCCGGCCGGCACGTGCAGCAGGTCGGCCACCGCCGGCTCCGCCGCGACCGCGCGGATCTTCTCCGTCGCGCGGATCATCCGCGTACCGAACTCCGTCTCGAACATCGCGTAGAGCGGCCCCTTGTACTCGCTCAGGCGCTCGAACGTGAGCCCGCGGAACATCGCGCCCGGCAGCCAGATCTCGTCGAGCACCGTCACTTCGCTGTCGAATTCCAGCAGGCGGCGCACCTGCACGACGGGATCGGCGGGCTTCAGGTCGAGCTGCCGCGCGATCTCGGCCGGCGCGCGCAGGCGCCGGCATTCGAGCAGGCGGCTCACGTGCGGGTGCTCGGCGCCGTCGTCGGCCAGCAGACGCAGGAAGCGGAATTGCGCGCGATCCTCGTTGTGCGTTGCAACAAAAGTACCCTTGCCCTGCCGCCGGACCACGAGGTTTTCGGCGGCCAGCTCGTCGATCGCCTTGCGCACGGTGCCCTGGCTGACCTTGTAACGGGCCGCGAGCTCCACTTCGCTGGGGATGATCTCGCCCGGCTTCCATTCGCCGGATTCGAGACTTTGCGTGATCAATGACTTGATCTGCTGGTATAACGGGCTGAACGTCGGCGACGCGGACGCCGCGGGCGAGGCTGCGGGATCGCCCGCGCCCGGCTGCCCTGGGCCGCCTGCGCCGGTCTGATTCGCGGTGTTCGCCTGGTTCGATGTCATGGCGCGCATTTCATCACAAACCGCACTTTTTCGTCCACTCAATTTCCGCAAAACATCTGTCTTATATAAGACATATGATACCGTTTGACTTTGCGCGTGACGGCTCCTACACTCCCGGTCGAGCAAGGGTTCGCGGGTGCAACAGCGCGTCCCCGGCTACGTGCCACGGCCGTCTCCAGGTTCACCGCGTCTGCCATCGCGAGTCCTCCGCCCTGCTTCAATGCAACGCTACGCACAACGCGCATAGAATGGCGTTTTCGCTCGCGTCCAACGCTTCACCCGTCCTGGAGATTTTCAATGGCTAAGCCCGCAAAGCGCGTTGCCGTCACCGGCGCCGCAGGTCAAATCGCTTACTCCCTGCTGTTCCGCATCGCGAACGGCGACCTGCTCGGCAAGGACCAGCCGGTCATCCTGCAACTGCTCGACCTCCCGCAAGCCCAAGGCGCCGTCAAGGGCGTCGTGATGGAACTCGACGACTGCGCGTTCCCGCTGCTCGCCGGCGTCGTGATCACCGACGATCCGAAGGTTGCATTCAAGGATGCAGACGTCGCGCTGCTGGTCGGTGCGCGTCCGCGCTCGAAGGGCATGGAGCGCAAGGACCTGCTGTCGGCGAACGCCGAAATCTTCACGGTTCAGGGCGCTGCGCTGAACGAAGTCGCCAGCCGCGACGTGAAGGTGCTGGTCGTCGGCAACCCGGCGAACACCAACGCGTACATCGCGATGAAATCGGCGCCGGATCTGCCGAAGAAGAACTTCACGGCCATGCTGCGCCTCGACCACAACCGCGCGCTGTCGCAGCTCGCCGCCAAGTCGGGCAAGCCGGTCGCGTCGATCGAGAAGCTCGCCGTGTGGGGCAACCACTCGCCGACGATGTACCCCGACTTCCGCTTCGCGACCGCCGAAGGCGAGTCGCTGCTGAAGCTGATCAACGACGACGTGTGGAACCGCGACACGTTCATCCCGACCGTCGGCAAGCGCGGCGCGGCGATCATCGAAGCGCGCGGCCTGTCGTCGGCCGCATCGGCAGCCAACGCGGCGATCGACCACGTCCGTGACTGGGTGCTCGGCACGAACGGCAAGTGGGTCACGATGGGCATCCCGTCGGACGGCTCGTACGGCATCCCCGAAGACATCATCTACGGCGTGCCGGTCACCTGCGAAAACGGCGAGTACAAGCGTGTCGAAGGCCTGGAAATCGACGCGTTCTCGCGCGAGAAGATGGACGGCACGCTGGCCGAGCTGCTCGAAGAGCGCGATGGCGTCGCCCACCTGCTGAAGAACTAAGCATCACGCATCGTGCCGGGCGGCCTTCGGGGCGTCCGGCTTCGGCACGGGCCGGCATGCCGCCGGCCCTGCCGATCGATCCGATCCGCGCACGTTTTGCCGCCCCGCGCCCGCCGCGCACCGGCCCAGAACCTGCCCGAATCCGATTTTCTCCACGTTGACCCGCTTCCCTGACGTAGAAGAGATGGCCGCGCTCACTCCTGCACAAGTGCTGTACGACGGGGCGTCACCGCCCGCGATCCTGCCCTGCTGCGATCACTACGCGGGCAGCGAGAAGCTGATGCGCAAATCGCTCGCGCTGCAGGCCGAACTGGGTCCCGTGTTCGACCTCACGCTCGACTGCGAGGACGGCGCGGCCGTCGGCCAGGAAGCCGCGCACGCGGCGCTCGTCGCCGACCTGCTCGGCAGCGCCGAGAACCGCTTCGGCCGCGTCGGCGTCCGCATCCACGACTTTTCCCATCCCCACTGGCGCGACGACGTGCGCATCGTGCTGCGCGCCGCGCGCGCACCGGCCTACATCACGCTGCCGAAGGTCGCGAGCGCCGCCGACGCGGCCGAAATGACCGCATTCATCGAAGGCACGCGCCGCGAGCTCGGCATCGCGCAGCCGATTCCGGCCGACGTGCTGGTCGAGACGCACGGCGCGCTCGCGCAGGCGGCCGCCCTCGCCGCGCTGCCGACGGTCGGCACGCTGAGCTTCGGGCTGATGGATTTCGTCTCCGCGCACCACGGCGCGATTCCCGATGCCGCGATGCGCTCGCCCGGCCAGTTCGACCACCCGCTCGTACGCCGCGCGAAGCTGGAAATCGCCGCGGCCTGTCACGCGCACGGCAAGACGCCGTCGCACAACGTGACGACCGAGGTGCGCGACATGAGCGTCGTCGCCGGCGACGCACGCCGCGCGCGCGACGAGTTCGCCTTCACGCGGATGTGGAGCATCCACCCCGCGCAGATCCGCCCGATCGTCGACGCGTTCGCACCGCGCACCGACGAAGTCACGCTGGCCGCCGAGATCCTGCTGGCCGCGCAGGCCGCCGACTGGGGCCCGACGCGCCACGGTGATACGCTGCACGATCGCGCGAGTTATCGTTATTACTGGTCGGTGCTGCGCCGTGCGCAGGCCACCGGCCAGCCCGTACCGGCCGAGGCCGCGCCGCTGTTCGGCCCGGCCGCCGCGGGCGCTGCGCGTTGAGTGCGCGCCGCCGGCCGATACACGCGTTTCGTGCATTCGCCGGGACGCAAGCCGGACAGAGGTTTGCGAAACGACAAAAAACGTAACGGAGCCCGAAAACCTGATATATGCGCGGCCAAATAGGTGAAAATAGCGGCCGCTGCGCGCTTTCGGGGCGCGTGCAGTTTCAAACCGGCCGGCAGTTTCGATTGCCGGCCCTTGTCAACTGATTATCGAAAGGTTCTGACTCCATGAAGAAACTCCTGATCGCTACCGCCATCGGCGCCTTGTCCGCCACGATGCTGGTGTCGGCTCCGAGCGCGTTTGCCCAGGGTACGGCCACCACGACCGCGAAGAAGGCAACGGCCAAGCGCCCGGCGCCGGCC
Organism: Burkholderia sp. BCC0419; assembly: GCF_902830285.1. Lineage (NCBI taxonomy): Bacteria > Pseudomonadati > Pseudomonadota > Betaproteobacteria > Burkholderiales > Burkholderiaceae > Burkholderia > Burkholderia sp. BCC0419. The sequence continues at coordinate 713,826 of NZ_CADESR010000001.1, read as the reverse complement.
AAGCGCATCATCCCGCGCAGCAAGAAGGCGCAGGCGCGCGCGGCGGCCAAGGTCGATCCGGTACCGGACGGCGCGGTCAAGTGGTCCTGTAAGGAAGGTCTGTCGTTCGACCTCGCCGGCGACATGAAGCGCGACCAGGTCGTCACGGTTCACTGGGCGAAGAAGAACTACAAGCTGCCGCGTCAGACCACGACGACGGGCGCCGACACGTTCTACGATCCGGCAGCAGGCTTCAAGCTGGTCGTGATCCCGACCAAGGCGATGCTGTTCTCCGACGCAAACGGCGGCGAGCGCCTCGCGGACGAATGCGTGACGCCGGAAATGGCGCAAGGCACGGCAGCACCGACGCAGTCGAACGAGCTGAAGCCGGCAACGAACTAAGCGCGTTCCCCCCGGCCCCTCGATGTCCGCCCCGGTCTCCAACGTCCGCCCTGCTCCGGATACGGTACTCGTCGATATCGTCGACTACGTGCTGAACGCCGGTATCGACAGCGCGCTCGCGCTGGAGACGGCGCGTCATTGCCTGATCGACACGCTCGGATGCGGACTCGAGGCGCTGTCCTACCCTGCCTGCACCAAGCTGCTCGGCCCCGTCGTGCCCGGCACGATCGTGCCGAACGGCGCGAAGGTGCCCGGCACGTCCTTCCAGCTCGATCCCGTCCAGGCCGCGTTCGGCATCGGCGCGATGATCCGCTGGCTGGACTTCAACGACACCTGGCTCGCCGCCGAATGGGGTCATCCGTCCGACAACCTCGGCGGAATCCTGGCGACGGCCGATTGGCTCTCCCGCACGGCCCGCGCGGCCGGCCGGAAGCCGCTCCCGATGCGCGACGTGCTGGTCGCGATGATCCAGGCCCACGAGATCCAGGGCTGCCTCGCGCTCGAGAACTCGTTCAACGCGGTCGGGCTCGACCACGTGCTGCTCGTGAAGGTCGCGTCGACGGCCGTCGTCGGCCGGCTGCTCGGGCTCACGCGCGACGAGCTGATCAACGCTGTGTCCAACGCGTTCGTCGACGGCCATGCGCTGCGTACCTACCGCCATGCGCCGAACACCGGCTCGCGCAAGTCCTGGGCGGCCGGCGACGCCACGTCCCGCGCGGTGCGCCTCGCGCTGATCGCGAAAACGGGTGAAATGGGCTATCCGTCGGCGCTCACCGCCAGGACCTGGGGCTTCTACGACGTGCTGTTCGACGGCAAGCCGTTCCGCTTCCAGCGCCCGTACGGCACGTACGTGATGGAAAACGTGCTGTTCAAGATCGCGTTCCCCGCCGAATTCCATGCGCAGACGGCCGCCGAGGCCGCGCTGCAGCTGCACGCGCAGCTCGCCGTGGCGGGCCGCACGACCGACGACATCAGCCGGATCACGATCCGCACGCATGCGGCCGCGATCCGCATCATCGACAAGCAGGGCCCGCTCGCCAATCCGGCCGACCGCGACCACTGCATCCAGTACATGGTCGCCGTGCCGCTGCTGTTCGGCCGGCTGACCGCGGCCGACTATGAAGACTCGGCCGCGGCGGACCCGCGCATCGACGCGCTGCGCGCGAAAACCGTGTGCATCGAGGATCCGCAGTTCACGAAGGATTATCACGATCCGGACAAGCGATCGATCGCGAATGCGCTGACGATCGAGTTCACCGACGGATCGAAGCTTGCCGAAGTGGCGGTCGAGTACCCGCTCGGCCATCGGCGGCGCCGTGCAGACGGCATCCCGCTGCTGGTCGATAAGTTCAGGACCAACCTCGCCCGCCGTTTCCCGGCCAAGCAGCAACAAGCGATTCTCGACGTGTCGCTGGACCAGGCAAAGCTCGAAGCGATGCCGGTCGATGAGTACGTCGACTTGTATGTGATATAGCCGTCATCTACAGGACTCTTTGTTTCCTAGCCTTAAACCCAGGAAAATCACCATGGCCCACAATCTCCACAAGACCCTCAAGGAATTCGACAGCGGTTCCGGCAAAGGCAAGTTCTACTCGCTGCCGCAACTCGGCAAGGAGCTGAAGACGAAGATCGAACGCCTGCCGGTGTCGATCCGCATCGTGCTCGAGTCCGTGCTGCGCAACTACGACGGCAAGAAGATCACCGAGGAGCACATCGAGCAGCTCGCGAACTGGAAGCCGACCGCGAAGCGCGTCGACGAGATTCCGTTCGTCGTGTCGCGCGTCGTGCTGCAGGATTTCACGGGCGTGCCGCTGCTCGCCGACATCGCGGCCATGCGCGGCGTCGCCGAGCGCACGGGCAAGAACCCGAAGAAGATCGAACCGCTGGTCCCGGTCGATCTCGTCGTCGATCACTCGGTCCAGATCGACTACTTCCGCCAGAAGGACGCGCTCGACCTGAACATGAAGCTGGAATTCCAGCGCAACAACGAGCGCTACCAGTTCATGAAGTGGGGCATGCAGGCGTTCGACACGTTCAAGGTCGTGCCGCCGGGCGTCGGCATCGTCCACCAGGTGAACCTTGAGTATCTGGCACGCGGCGTCCACAAGAAGACGGAAGGCGCCGACACCGTGTACTACCCGGACACCCTCGTCGGCACGGACAGCCACACGACGATGATCAACGGCATCGGCGTGGTCGGCTGGGGCGTGGGCGGCATCGAGGCGGAAGCCGGCATGCTCGGCCAGCCGGTGTACTTCCTGACGCCGGACGTCGTCGGCGTCGAGCTGAAGGGCAAGCTGCGCGAAGGCGTGACGGCCACCGACCTGGTGCTGACGATCACCGAAATGCTGCGCAAGGAGAAGGTCGTCGGCAAGTTCGTCGAATTCTTCGGCGAAGGCACGAAGTCGCTGTCGCTGCCGGACCGCGCGACGATCGGCAACATGGCGCCGGAATACGGCGCGACGATGGGCTTCTTCCCGGTCGACGAAAAAACGATCGACTACTTCGAAGGCACGGGCCGCACGAAGGCCGAAATCGCCGCGTTCGAAAACTACTTCAAGGCGCAGAAGCTGTTCGGCATCCCGAAGGCCGGCGACATCGACTACACGAAGACGGTGACGCTCGACCTGGCGACGGTCGCCCCGTCGCTGGCCGGCCCGAAGCGCCCGCAGGACCGCATCGAGATCGGCCACGTCAAGTCGACGTTCACCGACCTGTTCTCGAAGCCGGTCGCGGAGAACGGCTTCGCGAAGAAGGCGGACGATCTCAACACGCAGTACACGACGAGCAACGGCGTCGACGTGAAGAACGGCGACGTGCTGATCGCCGCGATCACGTCGTGCACGAACACGTCGAACCCGAGCGTGCTGCTGGCTGCGGGCCTGCTCGCGAAGAAGGCGGTCGAGGCCGGCCTCACGGTCGATCCGAAGATCAAGACTTCGCTCGCACCGGGATCGCGCATCGTCACCGAGTACCTGACGAAGACGGGCCTGCTGCCCTACCTGTCGAAGCTCGGCTTCGAAGTCGCGGCGTACGGCTGCACGACCTGTATCGGCAACGCGGGCGACCTGACGCCGGAACTGAACGAAGCGATCACGAAGAACGACATCGTCGCGGCGGCCGTGCTGTCCGGCAACCGTAACTTCGAAGCGCGTATCCACCCGAACATCCGCGCGAACTTCCTCGCGTCGCCGCCGCTCGTCGTCGCGTACGCGATCGCCGGCAACATCACGCGCGACCTGATGACCGAGCCGGTCGGCAAGGGCAAGGGCGGCCGCGACATCTACCTCGGCGACATCTGGCCGACGAGCGACGAAATCCACGCGCTGCTCAAGTTCGCGCTCGATCCGAAGAAGTTCGAGGACAACTACGCGAAGCTGACCAAGAAGGGCGACCTCTGGAGCAAGATCGAGGGCGAATCGGGCGAGGTCTACGACTGGCCGAAGTCGACCTACATCGCCGAGCCGCCGTTCTTCGGCAACGACTTCTCGATGGAGCCGGCTGCATCGATCCCGACGGTCCAGGGCGCGCGCGCACTGGGCATCTTCGGCGACTCGGTCACGACCGACCACATCAGCCCGGCAGGCTCGATCAAGGAAGATTCGCCGGCAGGCAAGTGGCTGAAGGAGAACGGCGTGCAGAAGGCCGACTTCAACAGCTACGGCTCGCGCCGCGGCAACCACGACGTGATGATGCGCGGCACGTTCGCGAACGTCCGGATCAAGAACCTGATGATCCCGGCGAAGGCGGACGGCACGCGCGTCGAAGGCGGCCTGACGATCCACCAGCCGAGCGGCGAACAGCAGTCGATCTACGACGCGGCCATGCAGTACATCGCGGCTGACACGCCGACCATCGTGTTCGCGGGCGAGGAGTACGGCACGGGCTCGTCGCGCGACTGGGCCGCGAAGGGCACGCAGCTGCTCGGCGTGAAGGCGGTGATCGCACGCAGCTTCGAGCGCATCCACCGTTCGAACCTGGTCGGCATGGGCGTGCTGCCGCTGCAGTTCAAGGGCGCGGACAGCGTCCAGTCGCTCGGCATCACCGGTGAAGAGACGTACGACATCGAAGGCCTCGGCGACGACTTCAAGCCGCAGCAGGACGTCACGCTCGTGATCCATCGCAAGAACGGCGAAACGCAGCGCGTGCCGGTGCTGCTGCGCATCGATACGCCGATCGAAGTCGACTACTACAAGCACGGCGGGATCCTGCCGTTCGTGCTGCGCTCGCTGCTCGCAGCGTAAGCGCGCGGCCGTTGCAGGTGCCGCAGCCGCCTCGCGGGCGGTTGCGGCCGATTTGGATGCCCGACCTCGTGTCGGGCTTTTTTTTGACCGTGCTTCATGCGGCCTTACGCCGCCTTGTCTGCGCGCGCCTTCGCGGCCGCCCCTCGCGCGTTCTTCTTCAGGTGCGTGCGGTTGTATTCGATCGCCGCACGCACGAGATTCTTCAACGCCCGCTTGTCGAGCTTGTCGCCTTCGAACAGATCGATCGCGCGGCGCGCATTGCCGGCGAGGCCGTCGTTGAACAGCTTGTCCGGATCGGGGAGCTGCGCGCCGTGCATGAAGGTCACTTTCACCTTGCCCTTGTGCGCGTTCGCCACCGCGATCATCCCGTCGCATGACCAGACGGGGCTGCCCATCCATTTCCATTCCTCGACGATGCCGTCGTCGGCAGCGAGGATCGTCTGGCGAAGCTCGGCGAAGGTCTTGCCGCGCCAGTCGGCGATGCCTGCAATCAGCGCATCGATGCGCTCGGACGGCGTGAGGTCCGTTGAGCTCATGCGCGGGCCTCCGTGCCTTCGTCAGGACGCGACAGCACCTGTTCGAGCGAGTCGAAGAACCGTACCCAGCCGTACTGCGCACCACGGTACGCCTGCTCCTGGTCGGGGCGGAAGCCGACCTGCTCCATGCGCAGGTGCGTGCCGGCCGGCGTCGGCGTGAGCGTCCACGTGACGACGCTTTCGAGGCCGTGGGCCGCCCACGTATAGGACAGCGCGCGGTGCGGCTCGATCGTGAGGACCGTGCAGTCGACCGAGCCCCAGTCCGCACGGAAACTGAACGCACGGCCCGCGACGGGCTCGAAGTCGCTCTTCATCAACCACGCCTCGATCAGGTGCGGTTGCGTGAGCGCGCGCCAGATCTTCTCCGGCGGATGCGGCAGCTCCCGGTCGACGACGACGGAGCGCGTTTCGGTAGTGGCTTGGTTCATTACTGATCCATCCTTTTGAGCAGATCTTCGAGGGCATCGAACCGGCTCTGCCAGAAGCCTGCCATCTGGCTCGTCCAGTCGATCAACGGGGCCAGCGCTTGCGGCTGCGCGCTGTAGTGCGTCTGCCGGCCTTCGTGACGGTCATTCACGAGCCCGGCCTGCTTCAGCACGCCAAGATGCTTCGACACGGCCGGCTGCGAAACGCCCGCATGGGCAGTCAGCGCGGCAACCGTCAGTTCGCCCTCCGCGCACAGCCGCTCGAAAAGCGCGCGGCGCGTGGGATCGGCAAGCGTCCTGAAAAGCGTGTCGTGAGTGTTTTGCATATCGGCCCAAATCCATAACCGAACGGTTATGGATTGAAGGATATCCGCTGATCGGCGCGCGTCAAGGCGGGATTTCGCGAACCGCGTCGGTCGATCCGGCGCGACGGGCGCGTGCGCCGCACCGGCGCGCGCCGACGCCGGATTCGAGCATTTCCTCTAATCCGCGATTGCGACGCGCGATCCGAAAGCAGCCTGCAAGACTGGCCGATGCGCTGTTCCACAGTTCGGGAAACGTTTGGGTTCGGCCGGCCCCGTTGTTGTGCATGCGCGAATCCGTTCCTGACGAGTCGCTTCCAATGACCACATAGTGCGATGCGGCGTGCAGCCATTGACACGCAAACGCCATGCATCCACGCGGCGCGCCCGTCCACGACCGCGCACATTCCGATGCCGCAACGAACGACTCGTGCGTGCGAGCGACGCACGTTGCCGCGCCGTCGTACCGCGAACCGGTTCCGCTCACCAACCCCGCCACTACCGGCACGTACTGCGCGGCGCACGCACTCATGCGCCCCCGTTGTCAGAACTGACAGCTATGGAAACTGGCAGCTACCCGAACGGCACCGACGCCCTACGCTCGTCACCGCTCGCGGCCCCACAAGGGCCGGGGGTTCCAGTAACGTCGCCTCTCCTAAAAAAGGACTCCCGATGAAAAGGAACGCCTGGTTTGCCCTTCCCCTTCCGTCGCCCCGCCGCCTGGCGTGCGTGGCACCGCTCGTGTTCGCCGCCGCTGCGGCGCACGCGGCGACGGATTGGGTCGATACTCATACGAAGGCCTTTCTGACCGGCCCGCAGTTGCTGGCGCGCAGTGCGGCGCCGTCGCTCGAACTCGCGGCCGGCGAGACGACCGACGTCGTCGTCAGCCTGAAGCTGCGCAACGCCGCGCAGCTCAAGCAACTGGCGCGCGACGTGAACCGGCCCGGCAGCGCGCATTACCGCCAGTACCTGACGCACGAGCAGTTCCTAGCGAACTACGCGCCGACCGATGCGCAGGTGAAGTCGATCGTCGACTATCTGCACAAGAGCGGCTTCGTGAACGTCGAGGTTGCGCCGAACCGGCTGCTGATCTCCGCGCACGGCACGGCCGGCACGGTGAAGACCGCGTTCAACACGTCGCTCGTGCACTTCCAGTACGCAGGCCGCTCGGGCTTCGCCAACACGTCGACCGCGCAGGTGCCGCGTGCACTCGGCGACGTCGTCGGCTCGGTGCTCGGGCTGCAAAGTGTCGCGCGCGCGCAGCCGATGCTGCGCATCGGCAACGTGGCGAAGCCGCAGGCGCTCGCCGCCGGCACGGCGACGGGCCACTATCCGAAGGAATTTCCGGGCCTCTACAACGCGACCGGCGTGCCGACCGCAGCCGGCGTGACCGTCGGCATCATCACGATCGGCGGCGTATCGCAGACGCTGCAGGACCTGAAGCAGTTCACGTCGAGCAACGGCTACGGCACGGTCACGACGCAGACCGTAAAGACCAACGGCACGGGCGGCAGCTACACCGACGACCAGGACGGCCAGGGCGAATGGGATCTCGACAGCCAGTCGATCGTCGGCTCGGCCGGCGGCCAGGTCGGCAAGCTGGTGTTCTACATGGCGGACCTCAACGCCGCCGGCAACACGGGCCTCACGCAGGCGTTCAACCGCGCGGTATCGGACAACACCGCGAAGGTGATCAACGTGTCGCTCGGCTGGTGCGAAACCGACGCGAACGCGGACGGCACGCTCGACGCCGAGGAGCAGATCTTCACGACGGCGGCCGCGCAAGGCCAGACGTTCTCGGTATCGTCGGGCGACGAAGGCGTGTACGAGTGCAACAACCGCGGCTATCCGGACGGCTCGAACTACACGGTGTCGTGGCCGGCTTCGTCGCCGCACGTGCTCGCGATCGGCGGCACGACGCTCTACACGACGTCGGCCGGCGCGTTCTCGAACGAGACGGTGTGGAACGAAGGGCTCGATTCGAACGGCAAGCTGTGGGCCACGGGCGGCGGCGTCAGCACGATCCTGCCTGCGCCGTCATGGCAGTCGGGCAGCAATCGCCGGTTGCCGGACGTCGCGTTCGATGCCGCGCAAAGCACGGGCGCGTACATCTACAACTACGGCCAGTTGCAGCAGATCGGCGGCACGAGCCTCGCCGCCCCGATCTTCACGGGCTTCTGGGCGCGGCTGCTCGCGGCGAACGGCACGGGCCTCGGCTTCCCGGCCGCCAATTTCTATGCGGACATTCCGTCGCATCCGTCGCTCGTGCGCTATGACGTCGTGTCGGGCAACAACGGCTATCAGGGGTATGGCTATACGGCCGGCACCGGCTGGGATCTGACGACCGGCTTCGGCAGCCTGAACATCGCGAACCTCAACCAGCTGATCAAGTCGGGCGGGTTCTGAGCGATGCATGAAGACCGGCGCGCGGCGAGGGTTTGCCGCGCGCCGGTGGTGACCGTCCCGCGCGCTACTCCGTCGCCGGCTCCTTCGCGCGCTCCGGCACGACCGGCATACCGGCCCGATGCGACGGCGCGAACAGCCGCAGCCCGCTCGCGACGCTTGCCGCGCCCGCGAAACCCGCACCGAGCATCAACGCAAGCGTCGGCCCGTGGCGCCCCGCGATCCCGAACGACAGCGCAACCAGCGCCGCGCCCGTTGCCTGCCCGATCAGCCGCGCGGTCGCAATGATCCCGCTCGCGCCGCCGCTGCGCTCGGGCGGCGCGCTCGACATCAACGCCTTCAGGTTCGGCGACTGGAAGAAGCCGAAGCCCGCGCCGCACAGCATCATCCGCCAGCCGATATCGATGACGCCCGGCGACACCGGCAGCGCGGCGAGCGACACCATGCCCGCACTCAGCAACGCAAGGCCGATCGCGCCGAGCAGCCCGGGCGGATAACGATCCGACAGCCGCCCCGCGATCGGCGCGGCGAACGCGACGACCGCCGACCACGGCGTCATCAGGAACCCCGTTTCGACCGCGCTGCGATGCAGGACGGTTTCGAAATAGAACGGCAGCGACACGAACGCGAGCCCCTGCGCGGCGAACGCGCATACGGCGGTCAGCGCGGACAGCGTGAACACGGGCCGGCGGAACAGGTCGACCGGCAGCATCGGCGCCGGGTGTCCGGCCTGGCGGCGGATCAGCAGCCAGCCGAACGCGAATGCCACCGCGGCCGCCGCGAACACGACGGAGAGCGGCCCGCGCTGCGCGAATTCGCCGAGCGCGAAGATCAGCGACGCGAACGTGATCACGTTGAACAGCGCGGCAACCGGATCGAACGCATGCTTGCCGCGCGCCGTCTGCGGCAGCGACGGAATCGCCACCGCGAGCGCGAACACGCCGAGCGGCACGTTCACCGCGAACAGCCACGGCCACGCGGCCACCGACAGGATCAGCGACGCGATCGTCGGCCCCACCGCGAACGACACGCCGACGACGAGCGCGTTGAAGCCGACGCCGCGCCCGAGCCGGTGCGCGGGAAACAGGCCGCGGATCAGCGCGACGTTGACGCTCATGATCGCGCTCGCGCCGAAGCCCTGCACGATGCGTGCGGCCGTCAGCATCGGCAGCGTCGATGCGAGCGAACAACCGAGCGACGCCAGCGTGAACACGGCCAGCCCGGCGACATACACGCGCTTGTGGCCGACGATGTCGCCGAGCGACGCGAACGGCAGCAGCGTCGCGACCATCGCGAGCTGGTATGCGTTGATGATCCACACGGACGCGGCCGGCGACGCATGCAGGTCGGCGGCGATCGCGGGCAGCGCGGTGTTCGCGATCGCGGTGTCGAGCGTCGCGAGCGCGACGGCCAGCAGCACGGCGGACATCGCGCGCCAGTTGACGGCCGGCTCGTGCGCGCCGGCGGGGGAAGCGAATTCGGACAAGATGGGCTCGGCTGACGAGCGACGCGCGGCGTCGCGGATTGAGCGGCGCGGCGGCGTGCGTGCCGGACGGCAAGACCGGCGCGCGCGTTACCGCGATCCGTATTGTTGCAGAGCCGCATCAAACCTGCAGGCGGCCGCCGCGTCAGTCAGCGAAACGAAAGCTTGTGAGATGCCGTGCCTTGCGCGCGGCATCGTTGAGCGCACAACGATCGACGATCCGGCGGCTGCCGCGCGGCCTTTCGGGCTCGCGCCCAGCTTCGTCGTGTCGGCGCCAGCGGCCGGCCCGGCCGCGTCTGCCGGCGACACCACGCATCGGCAATGCGCCGATGCGTGGCATGCGTGCACCGCCGTCGCGCCGTCGCGTCAAGTCGGATCAGGTCAGGTCACCGCACGCCGCGCATTGCGGCCGCGCAACCATTCGAGCGCGAGCAGCAGGCTCGTCGAGAAGATGATCAGGATCGTGGCGAGCGCAGCGATCGTCGGGCTGATGTTCTCCCGGATGCCCGTGAACATCTGGCGCGGCAGCGTCGTCTGGTCCGCGCCCGCGAGAAACAGCGTGACGACCACTTCGTCGAACGACGTCGCGAAGGCGAACAGCGCGCCCGACATCACGCCCGGCGCGATCACCGGCAGCGTCACGCGGAAGAACGTCGTGACCGGATTCGCGCCGAGCGACAGGCTCGCGCGCACCAGGTTCTGGTTGAAGCCCTGCAGCGTCGCGGCCACCGTCGTCACGACGAACGGCACGCCGAGCGCCGCGTGCGCGGCGATCAGCCCCGTGTAGGTATTCGCGAGCCCGAGCGGCGCGAAGAACAGGTACATGCCGACGCCGACCACGACGACGGGCACGATCATCGGCGACAGCAGCACGGCCATCAGCAGCCCCTTGCCGCGGAAGTCGGCCTTCGTCAGGCCGATGGCCGCGAGCGTGCCGAGCACGGTCGCGACGACGGTCGCCGACGGCGCGACGATGAAGCTGTTCTTCGCGGCCATCCGCCACTCGTCCGAGGCGATCAGGTTCTCGTACCAACGCGTCGAGAAGCCTGGAATCGGATAGACGAGGAACGTGCTCGACGAGAACGACAGCGGCACGATCGCGAGCACCGGCAGGATCAGGTACAGCAGCGTCAGCACGACGAGCACGCGCAGCGCGACGTACCACGCGCGCTCGACGAACGACATGTGCGGCGCGAACAGCGGCCTGGCGAGTTTCATGGTCGGCATCCCCTTCCCGTTTCCCTGTGCCCGGCGCTCAGCCGAGGCTCACGTTCGAGCGCGTGAAGCGCCCGTACACCGCGTACAGCACGAGCGTGGCCGCGAGCAGCAGCCCGCCGAGCGCACACGCCATGCCCCAGTTGATCGTCACGTTCGTGAAGTACGCGACGTAGTAGCTGACCATCTGGTCGTTCGGCCCGCCGAGCAGCGCGGGCGTGATGTAGTAGCCGATCGCGAGGATGAACACGAGCAGCGCGCCCGCGCCGACACCCGGATAGGTCTGCGGCACGTACACGCGCCAGAACGCGGCGAACGGATGGCTGCCGAGCGACACGGCCGCGCGCTGGTAGGTCGGCGGAATCGACTTCATCACGCTGTAGAGCGGCAGGATCATGAACGGCAGCAGGATGTGCGTCATCGAGATATACACGCCGACGCGGTTGAACAGCAGTGTCAGCGGATGGGAGATCAGCCCGCTGCCGATCAGCGCCGTGTTGATGAGCCCTTCGCTCTGCAGCAGCACGATCCACGCGGCGACGCGCACGAGCACCGAGGTCCAGAACGGAATCAGCACGAGGATCATCACGAGGTTCGCGCGCCGTTCCGACAGCGTCGAGATCCAGTACGCGAGCGGATAGCCGAGCAGCAGCGCGAACAGCGTGACGGCGACGCCGATCACGAGCGTGCGCCCGAAGATCGCGAGGTAGATCGACTGGTCGGGAGCGGCCTGCACGATGTGGCCGAAGCCGTCCTGCTTGTGATCGAGCGCCGCGAGCAGGTAGAACGGCGACACCTGGCTGCCGTTCTTCGCGATCGCCTGCCAGTACGCAACGTCGCCCCAGCGCGAGTCGAGGTCGACGAATCTCGCGCGGGTCTGCGCGGGCGTCAGCGGCGCGGCGCCCGCGTTACCGTCGCCCTTCAGCGGCATCGCGCGCGCCGTCTTCGCGACGAGCGAGCGATAGCCGGGAATCTCGGTGTTCAGGCGCCGCGCGAGCGCGCCCATCGCCTCGCTGTCGGCGACCTTCGTCATGTCGGCCGCGAGCGCGACATACGCGGCGTCCGCCGGCGGCGTCTTGCGGTCCCAGCCCGACAACGCGGCGACCGTGTTCGGCAGCGCGGTCGCGATCTCCGGGTTCTGCACCGCGCGCGTGAGCAGCGTGCCGATCGGCACGACGAAAATCAGCAGCAGGAAAATCGCGAGCGGCGCGACCAGCAGCAGCGCCATCGTGCGCTTGCGGGCCTCGGCAGCCTTCAGCTCGCGTTTCAGCGCGGCAGTCGACTGCGAGGAAGGCGCGATCGTCATCGTATTCAACGGCTCTCTCCGGCCGGGCACGTTCCGGCGGAATGCCGCGCGACACGATCGACGCGTCGCGCGGCCGGTTGCATCACGACACCCGTGAGGATGCCTGACCGGTTACTTCGTTGCCCACGCGGCGAAGCGCTGTTCGAGCTCGTCGCTGTGGTCGGTCCAGAAGCCGATGTCCTCCAGTACCGCGTTCTTGCCGTTGGCCGGCGAGTTCGGCAGGTTCGCGAGCGTCTTCGCGTCGAGCGACTTGATCGCGGCGACGTTGGCCGGGCCGTACGCGATGTGCTGCGCATACGCCTGCTGCGGCTTCGGCGTCAGCGTGTACGCGATGTACTGCTCGGCCAGCGCCTTGTTCGGCGAGCCCTTCGGAATCGCCCAGTAGTCGAGGTCGTAGATGCTGCCGTTCCATACGACCTTCAGGTTCTTGCCTTCCTTCTGCGCGGCGTCGATGCGGCCGTTGTACGCGGTCGACATCACGACGTCGCCGGCGACGAGGAACTGCGGCGGCTGCGCACCCGCTTCCCACCACTGGATGTACGGCTTCAGCTCGTCGAGCTTCTTGAACGCGCGATCCTGGCCGGCCTTCGTGCCGAGCACCTTGTAGACGTCCTTCGTCGCGACGCCGTCGGCCATCAGCGCGAATTCGAGGTTGTAGCGCGCGCCCTTGCGCATCCCGCGCTTGCCGGGGAATTTCTTCACGTTCCAGAAATCGGCCCAGCCGGTCGGCGCCGACTTCAGCTTGTCCGCGTTGTACGACAGCGCGGTCGACCACACGAAGAAGCCGACGCCGCACACCTGCGGCGATTCCGGAATCAGGTCGGATTTCTTCGCGATCTTCGACCAGTCGAGCTTCTCGTACAGCCCTTCGTCGCAGCCGCGGTTCAGGTCGCCGGATTCGACTTCGACCACGTCCCAGTTGACGTGCTTCGCCTCGACCATCGCCTTCACCTTCGCCTGCTCGCCGTTGTATTCGACGGCCGTGACCTTGTTGCCGGTCGCCTTCTCGAACGGCTGGTTGAACGCGGCCTTCTGCGCGTCGCCGTTCGCGCCGCCGAAATTGACGACCGTGAGTTCCGCAGCCGATACCGATGCACCGAACGCGACCAGTGCCAGCGCGAGCGCCGTGCGGCGCGCCGTAAAGCTTGCTCGTTTCATGATGGTTCCTCTCCTCTCGTGGTGGAAGTGGGCTTTGTTGTTGACGACGTACTACGGAAAACCGGGTAAACCATGCTCACGCGAACACGCGCAGGTGTTCGGGCGAGAATGCAAGCGAGACCGGCGCGCCGGGCGAGAACGCGTCGAGCGCGCCGGTGCCGAGCGGCACCTTCACGAAGCATTCGTCCTGGCCCGGCACGGCGCAGCGCATGCGCACGTGATCGCCGAAATAGATGAGGCTGCGCGCCTCGCCGCTCACGCAATTGGCGGCGGCGCCGTTCGCGCCATTCGCGCCGTGTGCGGCAAGACTCATGCGCTCGGGGCGGATGCACGCGACGGCCGACGCGCCCTCGGCGGCTTCGCCGATATGGCGGCCGACGAGCTTCGTGCCGTCGTCGAGCCGGAATTCGCAGAATTCGCCGTCGACGCGCGCGATGGTGCCGCGCAACCGGTTGCTGTCGCCGATGAAGTTCGCGACGAACTCGTTGCACGGCGATTCGTACAGGCGGTCGACGGTGTCGAGCTGCTGCACGATGCCCTTGTCGAACACGGCGACACGATCGGACATCGTCAGCGCCTCGCCCTGGTCGTGCGTCACGTACACGAAGGTCACGCCGAGCTTTTCGTGCAGCGCCTTCAGTTCGTACTGCATGTGTTCGCGCAGCTGCTTGTCGAGCGCGCCGAGCGGCTCGTCCATCAGCACCAGCTTCGGCTCGAACACGAGCGCGCGCGCCAGCGCGATGCGCTGCTGCTGGCCGCCCGACAGTTGCGCCGGATAGCGTTTCGCGAAGCGCTCCATCTGCACCATCTTCAGCGCATGCGCGACGCGCTCCGTGCGCTCGGCGGCCGACAGCTTGCGCACCGTCAGCGGATACGCGACGTTCTGCTCGACCGTCAGGTGTGGAAACAGCGCGTAGTTCTGGAACACCATGCCGATGTTGCGCTTGTGCGGCGGCACGGTGTTCAGCAGTTCGCCGTCGAGGCGGATCTCGCCGCCGGTCGGGAACTCGAAGCCGGCCAGCATCATCAGGCAGGTGGTCTTCCCCGAGCCGGACGGCCCGAGCAGCGTCAGGAATTCCCCTCGGTGGATATCGAGGTCGAGCGATTTGACGACGAGCGTCTCGCCGTCGTAGGTCTTCCGCACGCCGCGAAAGCTGACGATCACATCATCGGACTTCATCGTGCTGTCCCCTTGCTCCGCGACAATCGCTTTTTGAGATGCGAGCCACTATACGGTGCGCACGGTTCTACAATAGGGAACCATTTCAATATTACTAGTAGGACCACTTTGGATACCGTGATCGTCGCCGACTGGCTCTCCGCCCGCATCGACCGCAGCTCGCCCGAACCGATGTACCGGCAACTGCTGCAACTGATGCAGCAGGCCATCCTGACCGGGGAATTGGGGCCAGGGACAAAGCTGCCGAGTTCGCGCACGCTCGCCGGCGACCTGTCGATCGCGCGCAATACGGTGCTGCACGTGTACGACCAACTGACGGCCGAAGGCTACGTGCTGACGACGACCGGCAGCGGCACCTACGTGGCCGACACGCGGCCGGACGCCGCCGCGATCCGCGTGCCGGGCGCCGCGCCGCCGCCGTCGGCGGCCGACGAACCGCCGCCGCCCGACGCACAGGGCAGCCTGTCGATGCGCGGCCGGCAGCTGGTCGAGCATGCGGGCGTCTCGCGGCGCCAGTGGGGGGCGTTCATGCCGGGCGTGCCGGACGTGTCGGAATTCCCGAGCCGCACGTGGAGCCGCCTGCAGGCGCGGCTGTGGAAGGAGGCCAATCCGGAGCTGCTGACCTATGCGCCGGGCGGCGGCTACCGGCCGCTGCGGCGCGCGCTCGCCGACTACCTGCGCGTCGCGCGCTCGGTCAAATGCTCGCCGGACCAGGTGATCATCACGACCGGCATTCATCAGTCGATCGATCTCGCGGTGCGGCTGCTGTCCGACATCGGCGATCGCGCGTGGGTCGAGGAGCCCTGCTACTGGGGCGTGCGCAGCGTCCTGCAGGCAGCCGGCCTCACGCTCGCGCCGGTGCCGGTCGACCAGGAAGGGCTCGACCCGCGCGCGAGCGACATGCAGCATCCGCCGCGGCTCGCGCTCGTCACGCCGTCGCACCAGTACCCGCTCGGGATGGTGATGAGTCTCGCGCGGCGCCGCATGCTGCTCGAATATGCGCGCCAGCACCGCTGCTGGATCATCGAGGACGACTACGACAGCGAATTCCGCTACGGCAGCCGCCCGCTCGCGTCGCTGCAGGGGCTCGACGACGGCGGCCGCGTGATCTACGTCGGCAGTCTCGGCAAGATGCTGTTCCCGGGGTTGCGGATGGGCTACATGGTCGTGCCCGAGCATCTGGTCGATACCTTCCGCACCGGATTGTCCGAGCTGTATCGGGAAGGCCAGCTGATGCAGCAGGCCGTGCTCGCCGAATTCATCATGGACGGCCACCTCACTTCGCACGTCAGACGAATGCGCACGCTGTACGGCGAGCGCCGGCAACTGATGATCGACGCGATCCGCGCGCGCTTCGGCGACGCGCTGCCGGTGATGGGCGACGAGGCCGGCCTGCATCTGGTGCTCGGCCTGCCCGATGCGTGCGACGATCGCGCGGTCACGCAGAGCGCATTCGACGCCGGCGTGATCGTGCGCCCGCTCACCAGCTACTACAGCCACCTCGACACCGCGCGGCAGGGCCTGCTGCTCGGCTATGCCTGCGTCGCGCACGAAGGCATCCGCCCCGCGTTCGATACGCTCGCCAATACCATCGAGCACCATCTGCCGCGGGACATCACGCGCGCGGCGTGAAGCCCGCCGCACACGGCGGCGCCCGGTTCGTCAATGCGCGCTTCCCGCGCCACGATCGAGCGACGCCGCGCGCACGGCTTCGCCGGGCTTCGTGAACACACGCTGCCGCAGCGCGGCAATCTGCGCGTCGCGATCCTGCGGCAACAGGCCGGCCGATTCGATCTGTGCACGCTGCGCCGCATAATCCGCGTAACGGCCCTGCCACGACGCGTCGTCCTGCTGCATCTGCGCAACGCGTGCCGCCACCTCGGCGCCGAGCGTCTGCGTCAGTTGCGCGCGCATCGCATCGGGCGTCGCGCCGCTCTTCTGCAATTGCGCGATCTGGTCGATCGCGGCGCGCTGCCGGTCCACCCGCTGCTGCGCCGCGCGTTCGTCGGCCGGCATCTGCTGCTCGAGCGCCGCGAGCCGCTCGGCCTTCTGCGCATCCGTCAGTGAGCGATCCTGAACGATCTTCAGCCGTGCCAGGTCATAGCGCTGCCGCCACTGCTCCGCGCCGAAGAACGGCTGGCTCCAGTCGCCGAGCGTGCGGTACGCGATCGACGCGCGCTGATCCAGCGCGAGCTGCAACACGCCCAGGTCGGACTTGTCGACCGCACCGGCATCGCGCAATGTCGCGAGTGCATCGAGATATGCGCGATACCGGTGCCACACGTCGAGCGCCTCGGCCTGCGCGACCGTGCCGTCGAGCTGCGCGGCGATCTCGCGTACGACGAATGCATCGAGCGCGGCCGCGCTCAGGTCGCTCTGCGCGGTCAGGCAATAGTCGAAGAAATCGCGCACCGCGCGCGACTTCGCGAGATGGCCGCCCGCATCGAGCGGCAACCGCGGCGCGCTGGAACCGGCCAGCGACGGCGGCAGGCCCGCGCTCGCCGGCACGGCGGGCTGCGGCGCGGCGGCCGCCACGCCGCCCACCGCGGCCGCCTCCGGCGCATCACCCGCGGCGCCCATGCCGCGATGCGATCCCGCCCCGCCCCACATCGCGACGCCGGCAATCGCCGCCAGCCCCACGACACCATAGATCGCAGCGCGCCGCGCCAGCGGCGCGCGCCCTTCACGTGCCGCCATCGATCACGCGCCCGCGAGTTTCAACCGGTTCGCATGCGTGCGGATCACCGCGACCGGATCTTCCGCATACGCGCCGCGCACGCCGAGCAATTGGTTGATCTCGTCGATATGGTTCCACTTGTAGCTCGTGCTCAGCACCTTGCCGTACAGCGCGCTGCACTTCGACACGAGCCCGTCGTTCTGGCCCGAGCCGCGGTTGATCATCACCGTGCCCGTGCCGTACAGCGCGAGCGTCGACAGGTCGAGCGCGTTCGCCGGATCGACGAGCGGAATGGTGCTCGTGTCCGTCGCGCCCGTCACGCCGAGCACGGAAAGCGTCGGCTGGATCGCCGTGCCGGCCCACGAATACAGCAGGTGCGTGTTGCCGCCGACGGTTTCCGTCGGCGCGCCGGTCTGGCAACTTCCGGGCGCGCCGAGGCCCGCGCTCGGATAGTTCTGGTTGTAGGTGGCGGCCTGCGCGGTCGTCAGCGTCTTCAGCGACGCGAGGGCGTCCTGGTTCGTGTTGTGGCTGCTGCTCGTCAGGATCCCGAACACATTGACGAACGCGGCGATCACCGTCGACGACAACCCGGTCGGATCGTACGCGAGCACGCCCTGCACGAAGTCGGCGAACTCGGAGCCGCGATGCGGCGTGCCGATCGTCGTCACCGACGCGACAAGATCGGGCGCGACGGCCGCGACATAGCGCGACGTCAGCCCGCCCTGGCTGTGGCCGACGAGATTGACCTTGGTCGCGCCGGTCGCGGCGAGCACCGTCTTCACGTAAGCCAGCAGTTGTTCGCCGCGCCCGTTCGGGCCGTCGTCGCTCTGGAAGCCCGACAGGTTCGCGACGTAGACGGTCGCGCCATGCTGCTGCAGGTCTTCCTGGATGCCGTACCAGTACTCGAGTACGCCCGCATACTTGTCGGTGCCGGTCAGCCCGTGCACGAGAATGATCGGATAGCGCGTCGTCGCATAGTTGTCGGCGGGCGCGGTTGCCGCCATCGCCGTGTGCGTCGTCGCGAGCGTCGTCAGCGCGGCCGTCCCCGCGAACGGCGCGACGCTCATCGCGCATGCCACTGCCCCTGCCCCTGCCATTACCCTGGAACGCATCGATCTGGCCATGCATGTCTCCTGGTTATTGTGCTGCCGGTGCGAATGACACCGGATCGACACGCACGCCGCATTGCGCGCGCCGCGTGTGTCGAATGCGGGAGTGAAGCACGACTCGTGAACGTTTGCGCCCCGACTAGATACGGTTCTCTAATCGGTTGACGCGCACGGCCCGTTCGGGCGGTGCGGCGTCCACGCATGCGCATGCTGCGACGCACACGCGCGTTGCGCGCTACAGTTTCGCGCTCACGCGTACCCACGCGGTACGCCCCGGCTCCATCACCGGCGCGTTCGCCGGATAGCCGAAGCCCGCGTTGCCAGCGAGGTTCAGATGCTCGGTGTAGGCCTTGTTCAGGACGTTGTCGACGCCGACCGAGATCTGCACGGTCTTGCTGACGTTGTACTGCGTATGCAGCGACAGCACGCCGAATCCGGCGCTCGGGCCGAAGTCCTTGCCGACCACGTTGCCCTCGTTCAGCGCATAGCGATGCTGCGGCGCAACGATGCGCCACAGGCCGCCCGCCGACCATGCGCCGCGCGTATATTCGAGCCCGATGCGCGCCTCGAGCGGCGGCATCTGCGGCAGCGGATCGCCGCTCGCCACGTTACGCCCCCACGCATACGCGAGCGACGTCTCGATGCGCAGCGGCGCGACCGGCCGCCACGACACGCCGGCTTCGCCGCCCATGATCTGCGCGTTGACGTTGGTGGCCTGCGTGGTCGGGCCCATCATGCCGGCCGCATAGTTGAACAGGATGAAGTCCTGTACGTAGCCCGCGTACGCCGACACCCATGCATCGAACCGGTCGCTCTTGTATTGCGCGCCGATGTCGAGCTGGGTGGTCTTCTCCGGCTGCACCGCCGAGAACGCATTGACCGAACCGGCCGGCCCGCGCGTCGCGGAGAACAGTTCCCAGTAGTCGGGATAACGCTCCGCGTGGCCGATCCCCGCATACCACGTGACGGGCAGCGACGCGAGATCGCGCTCGTAGCGTACGAAGCCGCTCGGCAGCACCTTCGTCCGATCGTCGTCGAAAGTCGGATTCGGCTTGCTCATCATCATGCCGCGCTTCATCGCGCGCTTGTCGCGTGCGCTCGCATAGTCGATTCGCGCGCCGCCGATCACGCGCGATACGTCGCTCGCGTACCACGTCAGCTCGCCGAACACGCCCGCGTTCCACATCGTCGCCTGCGCATCCCATGGCTGGTCGCGGTAGTTCTGCTGCCCCATCGACGAACGCGAATCGAGCCGGTTCGATTGCGCATCGACACCCGTGACGAGCTTGAAGTCGCCGCCGAAGCGCAACGTCGCGGCCGCACGCGCGCCGACCGTGCGGCGCCGCACGTCCGCGGCCATCCGCATCGGCATGCTGCTCGTCGGGTCGGGCTGCCGCAACGAATAGTTGTCCATCACGTGATCGGCTTCGTTGTAGTACACGCGTGCCTCGATCCGGTCGAGCACGTCGCCGAGATGCCGCTTGTCGAACGACAGGCCGAACGTCTCGCGGCGGAAATGCGCGCCGTCCATCCCGCGGCCCGCATAGCGCGCATAGCCGTCGCCGGTGCCGGCGGTCAGCTCGACGCGCGTATGGTCGTCGGGCGTCCAGCCGAGCGCCGCATCGGCATTCCACTTGTCCCACTGCGACGGCACCGTGTTGCCGTTGCCGTCCTGGTAGTCCTGCGAATGCGCGTGGTTCGCGGTCACGCGGCCATAGACGTCGGGCGTGCCGGCGGTCAGGTCGACGTTCTGGTCGTTGCGGCCGAACGATCCGCCGACGAGACTGCCGTCGAAGCGCATGCCGGGGCGCTCGAAACGCGGCGTCACGCGCTCGAACAGCACGGTGCCGGCCGACGCGCCCGGACCGTACAGCACGGTCTGCGGCCCCTTCACGACGGTGACCTTGTCATAGCTTTCCGGCGCGATGTACGACGTCGGCGCATCCATCCGGTTCGGGCACGCGCCGAGCGTCGGCATCCCGTTCGCCAGGATGTTCAGCCGCGACCCGAACATTCCGCGCAGCACGGGGTCGCCGTTCGTGCCGCCGCTGCGGATCGACGTGAAGCCGGGAATCGTCTTCAGGTAATCGGCGCCGTCGCTGGCGGGCAGCGGCTGGCGCGGCGCCTTCGGATCCGTGACGACGACGAGCGGCGTCGACAGCGGCGACGCGACGACTTCGACGGGCGGCAGGAGCACGGCCGCGTCGTTCGCCGTCGCGCCGGCCGCATGCGTGGTTTCGGCGGCGGCAGCGCTCGCGGCCAGCGCGCCGACGGCCAGCGCGGGAACGGTAAGTTTCAACATGCGCGGCAGCGGCCGCGCACAGGCATTGCGTGGCGCCCGCGGCGCACGCAACTGGAAATTGGTCATGATCGAAAGCCCGAGTGACGCCCTCCACGCGGCCTCGACGGGCCGCACGGATATCGGCGGAGGTAGGAACGGCGGGAAACGCGTCAGGCGCGCTCGGGCGGTGCACGCGGATAGGCGCGCGGATAGCGGTCGCTGCGCACCGCGACGACAGGCGACGCGGCGGCGGAAACGGAAACGACGGGATTGAAGCCGACCGACGCGGCGGCAGGCGCGCCGATCGCCGGGCTATGCGCGAAGAAGCCGCAGTAGCCGCACGCATCGAGATGCAGCGCATGATCGTGCATGCCGCCCGCATCGGACGAACGATGCGCACCATGCTCGGTACTGCAGACGATCGCCTCGGGCGTGGCCGCCTGCGCGATACGCCACTGCGACACCAGCGGCGCCGCGATCGCGATCCAGATCGCGAGCAGGCCAAGCCAGGCAGTCAGGTGACGATGTCGGTGCAGCATGTACGGCAACGCGTAAACGGAATGTAAAAACAGCCGAGATGTTACAGAATGTTCAACGCGATGACCAGTGCGGGCGACGGTAAACGAACCGGGGGCGCATGGTTGTCAACACAACCATGCGCCCCCGCCTGCTGCACGCGCCGGAAGCGCGACGATCACGGCGCCATGCGCCGCAGCACGCCGTCGCGCCGGATGAAATGATGGTAGAGCGCGGCCAGCGCATGCAGGCCGATCACGAAGTAGAACGCGTTGCCGATCAGCTCGTGCGCTTCCTTGATCGTCGGCCGCAGCGCCTTGTCGGGGCCGAACAGCGTGAACGACACGCCGAGCCAGTCGAGCGACACCGGCTTGCCACCCATGTTGACCATCATGATGCCGAGCAGCGGCTGCGCGATGATGAATACATAGAGCGCGACATGCGCGAGCTTCGACAGCCAGCGCAGCAGCGTCGCCTGCGGAATGGCTTCCGGCACGCGGCTGACGACTCGCCACAGCACGCGCAGCACCGACAGCACGAGGACGAACGTACCGGCCATCAGGTGCACGTTCATCCAGAACGCACGGCTGTCGCTGCCTTTCGGTCCGCGGATCTCGATGGCGAGGTAGGCCAGCGCGACCAGCAGGAAGATGGCCCAGTGGAAGAAGATCGCGGGCGAGCTGTAGCGCGTCTGTTTCGCGAGGATGTTTCTCATGCTTCGTCTCGTGTTGTTTTCGGGGAGGGCGCCAGCTGCAACCGGCCTGTGCCCGGCAACGCAGTGACGATTGTAGCCGCACGGGCGTCCGGTTTTGCACGACGCGGTCAAATATCCGACGTATCGTCAACGCGCGCCGCGCAAGGCCGCCCTATGGAAAATCCGCATCGCGCGCGTGGGCGGCTGTGGCACGATGAAGCTTTGGTGCGACAGTGCGCGGGCATCATGAGCAAAGCGTTCTTCGTTGCGGCCTACCGGCTGATCGCCGCGTTGCTCGCGGTATCCACCACGCTGCACAGCGTCGCCGACTACTGGCGCCTGCCGACCTTTCATCTCGGCAACTACCTCAGCTACTTCACGCAACTGAGCAGCCTCTACGCGGCCGCGATACTGGCCGCGGGGCTATGGCGCATCGCGCGCCCCGGCTCGGCCCGCTACGAATCGATGCGCGGCGCGGCGGTGCTGTACGTGCTGATCACCGCGATCGTCTACGAGCTGCTGCTCGCGCGGCTCGATGCGCTGCGCCACGTCACGCCGGCGTTCAACAACTGGGTACTGCACCGGATCGTGCCGCTCGTGATGCTGTGCGACTGGCTGTATGTCGAACCGCGCTCGCCGATTCCGCGCCGCAGTGCGGTCGCGTGGCTCGGCTTTCCGGTCGTCTATCTCGGCTATACGCTCGTGCGCGGCGCGGTGGAGAACTGGTATCCCTACCCGTTCGTCGATCCGCGGCCGCACGGCTACCTGCCCGTCGCGATCCAGTGTTCGCTGATCGCGCTCGGCGCGGCGGCGCTCGCACTGGGTATTTGCTGGCTCGGCAATCATGCGAGACAGTCTGGCAGCGCGACGCTGAAGGAAGGATGAAGGTGGGAAAGTGAAGCAGGCGGGAACGTGTGCGCCGCCCGGCGCACACGTGGCGATGCCGACGATCAGCCGCCGTTGCGCGGCAGGAAGTTCATCGGATCGACGACCTTGCCGTTCTGGCGGACTTCGAACTCGAACGTCGAACGACCGCTCGCATCGGTGCCCATTTCGGCGATCGACTGGCCCTGGCGCACCGCGTCGCCTTCGTTGACGAGCAGCTTGCCGTTGTGCCCGTAGGCCGTGATGAGCCCGTTGTCGTGCTTGAGGATCACGAGCGGACCGTACGCCTTGACGCCGGAGCCGGCGTACACCACACGCCCGTTCGCCGCGGCCCGCACCGAATGGTCGGGCCCGGAGGCGGCGATCACGACGCCGCGCGTCTTGCCGGCCGAGAACGGCGCTGCGACGACGCCCGTGGCCGGCCATGCGAGCGAGCCCGGCTGGGCGGCCCCCGCGGGCGGCTGCCCGTACGAGGTCGCAGCCGACGGCGGCGCGACCCGCAGCACCTGGCCCGGCGACACGGCGTCGGTGGGCGCCATGTGGTTCCAGCTGGCCACGTCCTGCACGCGCTGCCCGTAGGCATTCGCGATGCCCGCCAGCGTATCGCCCGGGTTCACGCGGTAATAACCGGCAATCACGCCCGGCGTCGCCGCCGACATGGGCGCCGATTGGCGCGTGGGTTGCCAGCTGTCGGTCCACGGCGTCATCGTGCAGCCCGTCAGCGCGATGGCCGCGGCGACGAGCGCCGCCTGCGGCAGCCAGCGCGTGAGCGCATCGTGGATGGGAATAGTTTCTCTCAAGGGTCCTCCCGGATTTGCGTCGTTGCGCCGCCCACCGCCCCCCGGCGCGCGACGCACGATGTCCGGCCGAACGGCCGGATCAATCAGTATCCGACCGCTATCGCGGCCGTCAGTTTCCACAGCGGAACGTCGGCGTAAATGAGCTCACCGGCCCCTTTTTCGCGTCGTCCCGACCGGCAAAGATACCATTTGTCGCGGTCGAGGCCCCGACAGTTGGCCGATCCGGAAACAATCTTGCGGCATCGCGCGGGTATGCCAGTGGGCCGTGAGCCGTGCCAGGCGGGCCGCCCGGCGGGCGCTTGGGGGGTTTTGCGGGGGCAGCCGCCCCCGCCAGCCGTATCGGCGCCGTCATATTGTCCGCTTCGATCGCCGCCTATACTCGGTGATGCGCAACGCGATCCAACGACAACGAGGAGCATGACAATGAATAACGCGACGTTTCTTTCCGTGCAGCTCGACGCCGACGATTTCGCCGGTTCCAGCGGTCTGGTCGAATTGCTCAACCGGCACCTGTTGTTCGCGACCGACGTCGCCGAAGCGGCCGATGCGCTCGTCCAGCTGGCGAGCGTCACGCACCTGACCGGCGCCACGCGCCACAGCGTCGAGCTGCCGGTCCTCGCGATCGAACGGCTGCGCGACGCGCTCGATACGCTGAGCGGTTACGACGAAACGTGGCTGCAGGTGCTGGAACCGGCCGAAGCGCTGTTCCGGGATATCGGGCGCGGCAGACGCCCGCTGCACTGAACGCCGGCGCATGGCGCGCCGCCAATGAAAACAGCCCGTCGTACCGCTATGCGGTGCGACGGGCTGTTGTACTACAGGGGGTCGGATCAGGTCGCCAGCGCGGCCGTACCATTAACGACCCTTGTAGACCGGTGCGCCGTCCGAGATGCGCTTGACTTGCCAGCCGGTCTTCGCAGCAGCCGGAGCGCCCGATTCTTGGCCAGCGGCCGGTTGTGCGCCGTAGCCGGTCGTGTCGGCAGCAGCGACGTTCTGTTGCGGGTTCACACGCGCTTCAGCAGCCTGGATGCCTTCCGGGTAGTTGGTCCGGTCGCTGCCCAGCTTGTAGCCGGCCTGTTGCAGCTGGACCAGCTCGGCCTTCACCTGTGCACGGGTGACGGGCGCGTTCTGTTGGGCGAACGAGACGGCGGGGACGGCGAGGACAGCAGCAGCAGCGAACGTTGCGATCAGCGATTTCATGATTACCTCCGGGATTTTTTTGCTCCGCCGCACACACCATGTCTGCAGCGATGGAACAGAGTTTAGTCCCGACGGCACCTAGGGAAAACCATGAAAGAACGAAAACACTGTTTCCCCGGAGCCAACAATGTCGGCATCCGGGATAGAAAAACCCTATTCAAAGAATAGATTTTCGCAACAATGCTGCCGCCGCCAGCCGGTTACGACCAGTTCGCGTGGAAGCTGCCCGGCTTGTCGGTGCGCTCGAACGTATGCGCGCCGAAGAAGTCGCGCTGCGCCTGCACGAGGTTCGCCGGCAGGCGCTCGGAACGGTAGCTGTCGAAGTACGCGACCGCCGATGCGAACGCCGGGACCGGCACGCCGGCCTTCACCGCGGCCACCACGACGTCGCGCAGCGCGGTCTGGTAGTTCGCGGCGATGTCCTTGAAGTACGGGTCGAGCAACAGGTTCGCGAGCGCCGGATCCTTCGCATACGCGTCGGTGATCTTCTGCAGGAAGCGCGCGCGGATGATGCAGCCCGCGCGGAAGATCTTCGCGATCGTCCCGAGATCGAGGTTCCAGCCGTATTCTTCCGACGCCGTGCGCAGTTGCGCGAAGCCCTGTGCGTACGAGATCACCTTGCTCAGGTACAGCGCGCGGCGCACCGCTTCGACGAACGCGGCGCGATCGCCGTCGAACGGCGCGGCGGCCGGGCCCGACAGGATCTTGCTGGCCGCGACGCGCTCGGTCTTCAGCGACGACAGCACGCGCGCGAACACCGACTCGGTGATGAGCGGCAGCGGCACGCCGAGATCCAGCGCGTTCTGGCTCGTCCACTTGCCGGTGCCCTTCTGTGCGGCGCGATCGAGGATCACGTCGACGAGGTGCTTGCCGGTCTCTTCATCCTTCTTGCCGAAGATCTTCGACGTGATCTCGATCAGGTAGCTGTCGAGCTCGCCCTGGTTCCATTCGGTGTACACCGCGCCGAGTTCGTCGTTGGTCAGGCCCGCGACGTTCTTCAGCACCGAGTAGCTTTCGGCGATCAGCTGCATGTCGCCGTATTCGATGCCGTTGTGGACCATCTTCACGTAGTGGCCCGCGCCGTCCGGGCCCATGTACGCGACGCACGGCTCGCCGTCCGACGGCGCCTTCGCGGCGATCTGCTTGAGGATCGGCTCGACGAGGTCGTACGCGTCGCGCTGGCCGCCGGGCATGATCGACGGGCCGCGCAGCGCGCCCTCTTCGCCGCCCGACACGCCGGTGCCGATGAAATGCAGGCCCGACTGCGCGAGTTCCTGGTTGCGGCGGATCGTGTCGGTGAAGTGCGTATTGCCGCCGTCGATCAGCACGTCGCCCTTCTCGAGCAGCGGCTTGAGCGATGCGATCGTCGCATCGGTCGCTTCCCCGGCCTTCACCATCATCAGGATCCGGCGCGGCGTTTCGAGCGACGCGACGAATTCCTCGAGCGTATAGGCCGGCACCAGATTGCGGCCGGGGAATTCGGCGATCAGTTCGTCGGTTTTCTCGCGGCTGCGGTTGTACACCGACACCGTGTAACCGCGGCTCTCGATATTGAGTGCGAGATTGCGGCCCATCACCGCGAGCCCGATCACACCGATTGCTTGTTTGCCCATTAGTCAATTCTCCGGAAAAAACGGGGCGCGACCCGAACCGGGCCGCGCGCACAGGCGAAAGGATAGTGGAAACCCGGCGGCGCTGCGCGCTTGCGTGTCATTGCTCCGCGTGCGGCAGGCGCCGGAACACGACGCTCAGGTTGTTCGCCGGCATCTCGACGACCTCGATGCAGTCGAGCCCGCGATCGAGCCCGAGCGCGACCACGGTCTCGAGATCGCGCACGCCCCACGACGGGTCGCGGCTGCGCAACTGCCGGTCGAAGGCCTCGTTCGACGGCGCCGTATGGCGGCCTTCGCGACGGTACGGACCGTACAGGAACAGCACGCCGCCCGGCCGCAGCACGCGCGACGCGCCCGCGAACAGCGCGTCGGTGCAGGCCCACGGCGAGATGTGGATCATGTTGATGCAGACGATCGCGTCGAGCGCCGCGACCGGCCACGGCGTGTCGCGCACGTCGAACGCCAGCGGCCCGGCGACGTTCGCGAGGCCCGCATGCGCGACCCACGCGGCGATCGAACGCCGCGCCTGCGCATCGGGATCGCTCGGCTGCCAGTGCAGGCCCGGCAACGCCTGCGCGAAGTGCACGACGTGCTGCCCGGTGCCGCTCGCGATTTCGAGCACGCTGCCGTTCGCCGGCAGCACGCGGCGCAGCACGTCGAGGATCGGCCCGCGATTGCGTTCGGCCGCCGGCGCCGACAGCCGCGCGGACGGATCGGGCGAAGAAGCGGAGTCGGTCACGATGCATGCTCCGTCGTGTTGCTGTTGCTGCCGAGCCCCAGCCGCGCCGTGAGTGCGTCGAGCGCGGGGGCGCAGCGCGCCTCGACCTTCAGCGTCAGCATCGGATCGGCGCGCGTATGGCCGAGATTGAGTGCGGCAACCGGCTTGTGCTGCGCCTGCGCCCACACGCAGAAGCGGTAGCCGGAATACACCATCAGCGACGAGCCGACGACGAGCAGCGCGTCGGCCGCGTCGAGCGCCTGCGACGCCAGCGCCACGCGCTCGCGCGGTACGTTCTCGCCGAAGAACACCACCGCTGGCTTCAGCAGGCCGCCGCACGCGGGGCACGCCGGGATGCGGAACGTATCGAGCGCGGCCCATTCGAGATGGGCGTCGCCGTCCGCGGCCGGCTCGGCCTGCGCGCCCAGCAGCTCGGGATTGTCGGCTTCGAGTACGGTCTGGATCGCGGCCCTCGCGTGATGCGCGCCGCATTCGAGGCAGGTCACGCCGTTGATCCCGCCGTGCAGTTCGATCACGTCGTCGCTGCCCGCGCGCTGATGCAGGCCGTCGACGTTCTGCGTGACGAGGCGCTCGATCCGGCCCGCGCCGCCGAGCCGCGCCAGCGCGACATGCGAGCCGTTCGGCCGCGCGCGGCCGACGACCGGCCAGCCGATCATGCTGCGCGCCCAATAGCGGCGCCGCGCGGCATCGGAGCCGAGGAATTCGTGAAGCTGGATCGGCGGCGAGCGCATCCATTGGCCGTTGCGGTCGCGGTAGCCGGGAATGCCGGAATCGGTGCTGATGCCCGCGCCGGTCAGCACGAGCAGGCGCGGATGACGCTCGACGAACGTCTGCAGCGCATCGAGCGCGGCCGGATCGACGTCGGCGATGGAGGGATCGGGCAAGGCTGTGTCGTTCATGTTGGCAACGTGATCGGTCGCGCCGGCAGGCCGTGCGCCCGCACGGGCGGCCAGGCACGCCAGCACATGATACAGAACGCCGCGCGATCGGACGGGCCGCCGCCGCGGCAAGCCGGCGCACGCAAAAAGACGCCCATCGCCGCTCGGCGACGGGCGCTTAAACAATTGATCCATCGGGGTAGTGGATCAACTGACAGCACAATATTGCGACGTCCGTCATGCCGCGATCGACGGACGTTCCCCGGGACTTTGCGTGTTCCGCCCTGCCGTGCACATCGGCGCGTCAGCGGCTTTTCCGACCCGATCCTGTTCGGTGCGCGCGTTACGCCCGCGCAACGCGCGGCGCGCCAACGCATTCGCCGCGCGACGATGTGCGTTGCGCCATGGCATGACGATTCCGGGATCCGGGCCGGGGCTATCCGCCTGCGTTCGTGGCTCATCCCCGACGGCCGACCGGCACCGGTCGGACGCGTGCGTCACGCATGCACGTCGTCGTTCGGAACGAACCCGATTGCTCGGATGGAACGGAAAGCCGCCCGCTCACGTCGCCGCAATCAACGGCGAAGCGAATACCCAGGCAGGTCGGCGATTCATGTTTGCAACACGACACGTTGCGTTTCGGTCTTTTTTCATTCTCTTGTCCCCGTCTTCGATACGTCCGACCCACTGAAGCGATTGCCGGGCCGACTGCACCCCGCGATCGCACTCACGGCCCATACAACCATGCAAGGAGCGCACCATGCTTCATGCCGCAAGGCCTCGCGGGCCTATGCCGGGCCGCGGGCAGGCATCGCGCCCCGTCAGAAAGCGCGAACGTTTCGAAACTGAAACGCACCGCCGGCATCGTCGCGTCGCCGCCGGGCGGGGCGGCCACTCGCCTTACAATCGCCCCACAGTTGGCATCGCGCCGCGACCGAACGCGTGCGCCCCGCCTCACCCTTTCCCGCGACTCGCCACCGCCCGGCCGGAACCCGCACTCGCCACATGCCCGACACGAAGCGCTGGCTGGATATCGACGCCCACACGCGGGTCTACAGCCCCGGTCGCGACAACCGCGCGTCGCAACGCGTGGCGTCACGCCCGAGGCTCGTGTTGCGCGACGCCTGCGGGTCGGGTAGCGCGACGCTTGGCCGTCCTGCTCGTGCATCGCGCAAACACGCTAGCATTCGGACACGCAGCGCCACGCGTTCCCGCTGCCTCGCTTCCAAGGATTCGCCATGCCCCCACCCGCTCCCGCCCGCCCCGACGTCGCGCATCGTGTCTTCTCGGCCGGGCGGCTGTCGATCGGCCTCACGCTTCCGCTGCTTCGCAGCGGCCGTATCGTCGCGGACTTCGACGAACAGCTCGAACTCGCGGCGCTGGCCGATTCGCTCGGCTTTCGCGCGCTGTGGATTCGCGACGTGCCGCTGAACAGCGCCGACTATCCCGACCCGGTCGGCCACCTCGACCCGTGGGTGCTGCTCGGCGCACTGGCGTCGCGCACCCGCCGGATCGCGCTCGTCAGCGGCGCGATCGTGCTGCCGCTGCGTCATCCGCTGCATATCGCGAAAGGCGCGCTGTCGGTCGCGACGCTGTCGGGCGGGCGCTTCATCCTCGGGCTCGGCTCCGGCGACCGGCCGCCCGAATATGCGGCGTTCGGCGTCGACGCGGAAACGCGGCGCGACCGCTATCGCGCACACTGGGACGTCGTCGCGGCCGCGCTCGGCGTGCCGTCGCGCGTGTTGCCGGACGAAGCGCCGCCCGATGCGCCCGAATTCACGCTGCTGCCGCGCGACGGCGACGCGGTGCCGATGCTGGCGGTCGGCTCGGGCGGACAGAGCGTCGACTGGATCGCCCGGCATTCGATCGGCTGGATGACGTATCACCGCGATCCGGATACGCAGCGCGCCCGCTATTCGATGTGGCGCGCGGCGGTCGACCGGCTCGCGTCGCCGGAATTTCGCGCGTTCGGCGTATCGATGCGGCTCGATCTCGCCGCGCATCCCGATACGCCCGCCACCGCGCTGCCGCTCGGTTATGCAACCGGGCGCCGCGCGTTGGTCGACATCCTGCATGACATGCGCGCGGCAGGGACGCACCATGTCACGCTGAACCCTGGATCGGACCGGCCCGTGCGCGACGTCATCGAAGAAATCGCCGAGCATGTCCTGCCGGTATTTCACGACGAGCAAGCGTGATTCATCAGGAATCCCAATCCATATGATGCGGTGCAAGCGTTGATCGTGGCCGGACGAACGCTCGCGCAGCGGCGCATCGCTGACCGGCACTGGCAAACACGCGTTACAGACGCCTTACGAGCCGGCAAACAGGACGTTCCCGCCGATATCGGATCGGCCGACAGCCTGCATCCGGCACACCGCTTGCGCGCATGCCCCGACCACGCCCGTGCCGCGTCGCTCATGCCCGATTCAAATCGTCGGCGACGGAACTATTCGGTTCCGAGCGCGATCATGTTAACTTCCGTCCATCATTCAGCCTCGCGGGCCGCGTGACGAGACGCGCCCGCATGCCCACTCCATGCGACATATCCTCCTCGGCTGGCTGCTCGCCGCCGTCGTCTCGGCCGCCCACGCGGCCGCTCCCGCTCCGGCCGCCGCGTCGGCTGCCTCCGGCGCCGCGCCCGCACTGACGCCGCAAGAGGCGCGGCAGGCACTGAATGTGCTGGAAAACCCACGCGATCGCGCGCAGGTCGAAACGACGCTGCGCGCGATCGCGGCCGTTGGCGCGTTGAGCGCGCCCGCGGTGCCGGCAAGCGAGGCGGCGGCGGCCAGCGGCGCATCGGCTGCCGCGGCGCCGGCCGCGCTCACGTCGAACGGGCTCGCATCGATGCTCGTCCGCCAGGGATCGCGCTGGTCCGCCCAGATCGGCAACGCGCTGCAGGAATCGCTGCGCTCGCTGCTCGATATCGGTTCGGTGGGAAGCTGGTGGCACGACAAGCTCGTACGCGCCGACCAGCGTGCGGATCTGACTCACACGCTCGGGATCCTCCTTGCGGTAC
This sequence comes from Burkholderia sp. BCC0419, assembly GCF_902830285.1. Taxonomy (NCBI): domain Bacteria; kingdom Pseudomonadati; phylum Pseudomonadota; class Betaproteobacteria; order Burkholderiales; family Burkholderiaceae; genus Burkholderia; species Burkholderia sp. BCC0419. The sequence goes on along the minus strand of NZ_CADESR010000001.1, from coordinate 682,782 downwards.
TCCTGCCTGCACTCGTCGTCGAATGGCTGGCGAAGCGGCTGCTGCGACGCGCGCTGGTTGCCGTGGCCGCGCGCCGCGCCGACACGTCGCGCAGCACCGCGCCCGATTCCGCCGCATCGGACGAGGAGCCGGCGCCGCCGCCCGATACGTCCACTCCGCCCGACACCGCAACCGCAGACACCGCGGACACCGCGCCCTCGTCCTCGCCAAGCCAAGGCCACGCACGGCGGCACACCACGCTGCTGCACCGGATGCCGCGCGCGCTCGTCAGTCTCGCGCTGCGCGCGGTGCCGCTGCTCGTGTTCGTCGGCGTCGCGAGCCTGACGATGTCGTTGCTCGTTGAAGCAGACACGCCGATCGAATCCGCGCTCGAAGCATTGATCGACACCTACGTGATTTGCCGGCTCATCACGATCGTCAGCCGGCTGTTCTTCCAGCCCGACGCGCGGCAGTTGCGGTTGCTGCATATCAGCGACGCATGGGCCGAGTTCGGGCAACGCTCGATCGCGCGGATCGTGATCGTGGTCGGCGCGTGCACGGCGGCCGTCGAGATCGCCGCGAACTTCGGCCTGACCGAAGCCGGCCATGTCGCGCTGCTGAAGGCCGTCGCGCTGGTCGGGCACGTGATGATCTCGGTGCTGATCCTGCAGTGTCGCCGGCCGGTCGCGGCACGGATCCGTGCCGCCGGCGCGGATCGTCCGACCTTCACGGTCGTCGGCAACGCGCTCGCGGACGCGTGGGCGCCCGTCTCGGTCTTCATCGTGATGGCACTGTGGTTCGTGTGGGCGCTCGACGTCCACAACGGCTACCGCGTGCTGATCACGCTCGGCGGCCGCTCGATCGCCGTGATGATCGCGATGCGGATGGTGTCGATCGTCGTGTTCGGCGCGCTCGCGCGGCTGTTCCAGCGCCGCGAGGACGACCGCACGCTCGTTCATCTGCACGCGTACCGCTACTACCCGCTGCTGCGCCAGATCGTGTCGGGCGCGATCGGCATCGTGACCGTCGTGCTGCTGCTGCAGATCTGGGGCGTGCCGATCTTCCGCGCGTTCGAGACCGGCACGATCGGCCACCGGCTCGCGTCCGCGCTGGTGACGATCGCGATCGCGGCGATCGTCGCGCTCGTCGTGTGGGAAGCGGCCAACATCGCGATCGAGCGCCGGCTGCAGCGCTGGACGCGCGAAGGCAACCTGGTGCGCGCCGCGCGGCTGCGCACGCTGCTGCCGATGCTGCGCTCGCTGCTGTTCGTGATGATCGCGCTCGTCGTCGTACTGACGGGCCTCAGCGAACTCGGCGTGAACGTCGGCCCGCTGCTGGCCGGCGCCAGCATCTTCGGCGTCGCGCTCGGTTTCGGCTCGCAGAAGCTGGTGCAGGATTTCATCACCGGGATCTTCCTGCTGATGGAAAACGCGATGCAGGTTGGCGACTGGGTCACGCTCGCCGGCGTGTCGGGCACGGTCGAATACCTGTCGATCCGCACCGTGCGGCTGCGCGCCGGCGACGGGTCGCTGTACACGATCCCGTTCAGCTCGGTGACGACCGTCAACAACACGAATCGCGGGCTCGGCAACGCGGCGGTCAAGGTCAGCATCGCGTACGGCGAGGACATCGACCGCGCGATCGCGACGCTGAAGGAAATCGGCGCCGCGTTGCGCGACGATCCGAAGTACCACGACGGCATCCTGTCGGACTTCAGCTACTGGGGCATCGACCAGGTCGACGGCGCGGCGCTCGCGCTGGCCGGACAGATGCAGTGCACGGACTCGGCGCGCTGGAGCGTGCAGCGCGAATTCAACCGGCGGATCGCGGAGACGTTCCGCGAACGCGGAATCCGGATCGCCAATCCGCAGCGCAGCCTCGTGGCCTATGCGGACGGCTCGCGGCCGGTCGGCAACGATGAAAACGACCTTCGCCCCGACACGCGGAATGCCGCCGAACCGGCAGCCCGGCCGCCGTCGCCCGACGCAGCGAAGCGCAAGTCGGGTTGATCGTGATCGCCCGGGGCGGGTGAGCAGCCACGCTCAACGCGCGGCAGGCTTCTTCACGCGCGCCGTGCTTTTCGCGGCGGGCGGTGCCGCCCCCGGCTTCGCCGCACGTTTCGCCGCGGCGCCCTGCCCGCGCTTCGCAGCGGTTTCCGGACCAGCCGCCCCCGCCTCGCGCTGCGCATGCCATTGCTCGAGCAGCACCCGCGTCTGGTCGGCAATCGTGTCGGTCACCAGCGCCGCGCGCTCGCCCTCGAACGCGTCCCATTCGAGCAACTGCAGCGCCGAACGCTGCGCGATGTGGAACACCGTGATCTGCCCGAACAGGCTCAGCGCGCGCAACCGCGTGACGGGGTCGTCGACCGGCCGCCCCGTGATGCGGCCGATCAGCTCGGCGCTCACGTCGTTCAGCGGCTTGCGCATGCGCTTCATCAGGATTTCGCTCGCGCTCGCCGGTTCCTGGCCGCCCTGCTCGCGCGCGAAGAACATCCGCTGGTTCATCGTCTTCGGCGCGGTGAACATCCGGTCCGACAACGCCCGCAGCAGCCCGATGAACGCATCGATCAGCACGTCGACGCTCGCGTGGGCGTCGAGCATCGCCCGCGCATGGCCGACCGCCGGCGCGAACACCTGCCAGCCGTGCTCGGCGATCGTCTCGACGCACGCACGGTACACGCCTTCCTTGTTCTCGAAGTAGTACTGGAGCGCCGGCGCGTTCACGCCCGCCATCGCGGCGATCTCGCGCGTCGACGCACCCGCGAACCCGCGTTCGCCGAACAGTTCGATCGCCGCCTCGATGATCCGCTGGCGCGTTTCGTCGCCACGCGCGTAGCCGCTCGCCGACGTGCGGCGCAGCTTCTTCGCTTCGTTCATGCCTTCCTCGTCATTCGCTCGATCGACATTCTACTTGACACAATTTTATCAACTGGAATAATTCTTCCACTTGGAATAAATTGGATCCCGCATGTCGACGCTACAAGAGCCGCCACAGAAAGCAGATCGTCAGGAAAACGGAACAATGCCGCGCAACGGCAACGGTGGAACGAGGCGGCGCATCCTGCTCGCGGTCGCTGTGCTCGCGGCCGTCGGCGGCGCGATCTGGCTCGGCCGCTGGTGGACGGTCGGCCGCTTCATCGAAAGCACCAACGATGCGTACCTGCAGGCCGACAGCATGACTGCCGCGCCGAAGGTCGCCGGCTACGTGACCGACGTCTACGTGCGCGACAACCAGCCCGTGAAGGCCGGCGATCCGCTCGTGCGGCTCGACGTCCGCCAGTACCAGGTGGCGCTCGCGCAAGCGCTGGCGACCGTCGACGCCCGCCGCGCCGATATCGCGCGCGCCGAAGCCGACATCAGCCAGCAACACGCGAATCTCGAACAGGCCGACGCACAGGCGAAGGTGTCGCGCATCAACGCGCAACACGCGAGCGACGAGTACACGCGCTATGCGCCGCTCGCGGCGACCGGCGCCGAAACGCACGAACGTGTGGCCGACCTGAAAAGCACGCGCGACCAGGCGCTCGCGACGCTCGCCGCGAACAACGCGTCGATCGCCGCCGCCCGCACGCAGATCGCGTCGTTCACCGCGCAACTCCAGCAGGCGCGCGCGCAACTCGAGGCCGCGCAGGCCAGCGCCGCCCAGGCGCAGCTCGACCTCGACAACACGATCGTGCGCAGCACGCTCGCGGGCCGCGTCGGCGATCGCACGGTGCGCGTCGGCCAATACGTGCAGCCCGGCACGCGGCTGCTGACCGTCGTGCCGGTCGACTCGATCTATCTCGTCGCGAACTTCAAGGAAACGCAGATCCGCCAGATGCGCATCGGCCAGCCCGTCGAGCTGCATGTCGATGCGCTGCCGGACGGTGCGCTGTCCGGCGTCGTCGACAGCTTCGCGCCCGGCACCGGCGCGCAGTTCGCGCTGCTGCCGCCCGAGAACGCGACCGGCAACTTCACGAAGATCGTCCAGCGCGTGCCGGTGCGCATCCGTCTCGCCGCGAACGCCCGCGCGCAACGCATGCTGTTGCCCGGGCTGTCGGTGACGGTCGACGTCGATACGCGTTCGGCCCGCGACGAGCAGCATCATGGCTGATACGCCCGCCACGATACCCATGCCGCCGCATGAAGGCCGCGCGAGCGTGACCGACTGGATCGCGGTCGCGGCCGGCGCGCTCGGTGCGCTGATGGCGACGCTCGACATCTCGATCACGAATTCCGCGCTGCCGCAGATCCAGGGCGAAATCGGCGCGACCGGCACCGAAGGCACGTGGATCTCGACCGGCTACCTGATGTCGGAAATCGTGATGATCCCGCTCGCCGCCTGGCTCACGCGCGTGTTCGGGCTGCGCAATTTCCTGCTGACGAACTCCGCGCTGTTCATCGCGTTCTCGATGATGTGCGGCTGGTCGCATTCGCTGCCGATGATGATCGCCGGCCGGATCGGCCAGGGCTTCACGGGTGGCGCGCTGATCCCGACCGCGCAGACGATCATCCGCACGCGCCTGCCGCTGTCGCAGTTGCCCGTCGGGATGACGATGTTCGGCCTGATCGTACTGCTCGGGCCGCTGTTCGGCCCGGTGCTCGGCGGCTGGCTCGCGGAAAACGTGAACTGGAGCTGGTGCTTCTTCCTGAACCTGCCCGTGTGCCTGCTGCTGATGGCGCTGCTGGTGTTCGGGCTGCCGTCGGACCGCCCGCAATGGAGCGCATTCTTCAACGCGGACTGGCTCGGCATCTTCGGTCTCGCGATCGGCCTGAGCTCGCTGACCGTCGTGCTCGAGGAAGGCCAGCGCGAACGCTGGTTCGAATCGCAGATGATCGTCACGCTGAGCGTCGTGTCGTTCGCCGGGATGATCCTGATCGCGCTGTCGCAGCGCTTCGCGAAGCGGCCGATCATGCGGCTGTCGCTGATGCGCAACCCGCGCTACGCGAGCGTGATCGTGATCGTGTCCGCGGTCGGCGCCGGGCTGTACGGCGTGTCCTACCTGCTGCCGCAGTTCCTCGCGATCGTCGCCGGCTACAACGCGGAACAGGCGGGCGCGATCATGCTGCTGTCGGGGCTGCCGGCCTTTCTCGTGATGCCGATCCTGCCGCGCCTGCTCGGCAAGGTCGATTTCCGCATTCTCGTGATCACGGGCTTGCTGCTGTTCTGCCTGAGCTGCATGCTCGACATCAGCCTGACCGCGCAGAGCGTCGGCCACGACTTCATGTGGTCGCAACTGATCCGCGGCCTCGCGCAGATGCTCGCGATGATGCCGCTCAACCAGGCGTCGATGGCGGCCGTCGCGCGCGAAGACTCGGGCGATGCGGCCGGGCTCTACAACATGGCGCGCAACCTCGGCGGCTCGATCGGGCTCGCGATCATCGGCACCGTGATCGACCGGCGCACGACCTTCCATACGGCCGCGCTGCGCGAATCAGTGACCGCGAACTCGCTGATCGGCCAGGATCGACTGTCGGCCTATGCGGCCAACTGGTTCGCGCACACCGGCGATCTCGCGTATTCGAACATGCGCGCGCTCGGCCAGTTGGCGCAGCAAATCCAGATCCAGGCCGTCGTGATGACCTATTCCGAAACCTTCTATCTGCTGGGCCTCGCGCTGCTCGCCTGCGTGCCGCTCGCGCTGCTGCTGAGAACGCCGCGCGGGCCGCAGCCGACGTCGTCCGGCCATTGACCCGTCATACGCGATGAAATCCTTCTCCCTGCCCCGCCGCCCCGCGCTCACCCTGTGCGCGGCCGCGTGCCTGCTCGCCGGCTGCACGGTCGGCCCCGACTACCGCGGCGCGCCCGCCGCGCCGGATGCGCCGACCTTCGTGCGCGCACCGGCCACCGGCGTCGACACCGCCGCGCCCGCGCCGAGCGCGTGGTGGCACGCGCTGAACGATCGCCAGCTCGACGCGCTGATCGTCGCCGCGCTCGTGTACAACCCCGATCTGCACGCGGCGCAGGCCCGCTTGCGCGCGGCACGCGCGCAGCTCTCGCAACAGCGCGCCGCGCAGATGCCGAAATCGTCGGCCACCGTCGCGGCCATCCGCATGCGCGAACCGGACGTCGGCGCGCTCGGTTCGCTGCTGCCGTCGAACGGCTCGGGCCAATCGGGCGGCACGTCGCCGTCGCTCGGCGGCTCGGGGCCGCTGCAACTCTATTCGGCGGGCTTCGACGCGACCTGGGAAATCGACCTGTTCGGTGGCACGCGCCGCGCGGTCGAAGCCGCTTCCGCGCAGGCCGAAGCCGTCGATGCCGATCTCGCCGACACGCAGGTGTCGATCGCGGCCGAAGTCGCGAATGCGTATGTCGACCTGCGCGATCAGCAGCAACGACTTGCGTTGTCGCGGCGCACCGCGCAATTGCAGCAGCAGATGCTCGAACTCACGCAGCAGCGCCGCGCGCGCGGCGTCGCGGCCGATGCGGACATCGAGCGCCTGACGACGCTGGTCGAGAACACGCGCGCGTCGCTGATCCCGCTCGATGCTCAGGTGACCGAATCGCTCGACCGGCTCGCGATCCTGACGGGCCGCGCGCCGGGCGCGCTCGACGCCACGCTGTCTACCCCGGACGTGGCACTGCCGACGCTGCCCGGCAGCGTCGCGATCGGCGATCCGGCCACGCTGCTGAAGCAGCGCCCCGACATCCGCGCGGCCGAACGCCGGCTCGCGTCGAGCCATGCGCAGATCGGCGAGCATGTCGCCGACTATTTCCCGAAGGTGACGTTGCTCGGCGATCTCGGCTTCAGCGCGACCGACCCCGGCCACCTGTTCCGCAAGCAGAATTTCACGTGGGTCGGTGCGCCGTACCTGCAATGGAACATTCTGGACTTCGGACGCACGCGCGGCGCGGTACGCGCGGCCGAAGCGTCGCGCGACGAAGCCGAAGCGAATTACCAGAAGGCCGTGCTCGGTGCATTACAGGATGCCAATACCGCGTTGCAGCGTTACGGGCATCAGTGCGAGCATGTCGTCGCGTTGACGAAGGTGCAGACGTCGGCCGTGCATTCGCGCGCGCTGATGGACCAGCGCTATCGCGCGGGCGTCGCGTCGATGATCGACCTGCTCGATACGCAACGCGAAGCGCTGTCCGCGCAGCAAAACGTGATCGCCGGGCAAGCCGAACTGATCAAGGACTACGTGTCCGTGCAGAAGAGCCTCGGGCTCGGATGGCAGGCAAGCGCCGGTTGACGGCGCCGACGCAAATCATGCACGACCGATGCATCATGCTTGCCGAAACAATTCAGCAACGACTCATTGCGCGCGCAACGATGCTGCTTCGTTTCTTGCGCAACGAACGGGTTCGCGCCGCATCGATGCCGTGACTATCGAAAACATATCGAATATCAATTAGCCAATCGTCTGACGATCTCTTCTAATTCAGTCGGCTTCCCCACCACCGATCGGATTCAAGGAGTTCCATCGTCATGTCCTCATCTTCCCATCGCGTGCTGCGGCACGCAGTCGCCGCGATCTGCGTGGCACTCTCCGCTTCTCCATACGCTGCCGAACTCACACGCGACACCGGCGCGCCCGTCGGCGACAACCAGAATTCGCAGACGGCCGGCCCCGCCGGCCCCGTACTCCTGCAAGATTCCGCGCTCATCGAGAAACTGCAGCGCTTCGATCGCGAGCGCATTCCGGAACGCGTCGTGCATGCGCGCGGCACCGGCGCATTCGGCGAGTTCGTGCCGAGCGCCGACATCTCCGACCTGACGAAAGCGAAAGTCTTCACGCCGGGCACCCGCACGCCGGTGTTCGTGCGCTTCTCCACCGTGATGGGCTATCGCGGCTCGCCCGAGCAGGCGCGCGACCCGCGCGGCTTCGCGGTGAAGTTCTATACGCAGCAGGGCAACTGGGACATGGTCGGCATCAACTGGCCCGTGTTCTTCATTCGCGACGGCATCAAGTTCCCCGACTTCGTGCACGCGAACAAACCGAGCGCCGTGACCGGCGTGCAGGACCCGAACCTCGCGTTCGACTTCTTCGCGCACACGCCCGAAGCGACCCACATGCTGACGAGGCTGTACACGGACGAGGGCATGCCCGATTCGTATCGCCGCATGGACGGCTTCGCGGTGCATGCGTTCAAGTTCGTCAATGCGCAGGGCGACGTGCACTACGTGAAGTTCCACTGGAAGAGCCAGCAAGGCGTGCACGGCCTGCGCCCGCAAGAGATCCCTGCATCGATCGGCCGCGACTGGAACATGATGACGAACGACCTGTACGGCGCGCTGAAACAGGGCGATTTCCCGAAGTGGGACCTGTACGTGCAGGTGCTCACGCCGAAGGACCTGAGCCGCTTCGACTTCGACGCGCTCGACGATACGAAGGTCTGGACCGGCGTGCCTGAACGCAAGATCGGCACGATGACGCTCAACCGCGTGCCCGACAACTACTTCCAGTCGACCGAGGAATCGGCGTTCGCGCCGTCGCGGCTCGTACCGGGCATCGAACCGTCCGAAGACCGGATGCTGCAGGATCGCCTGTTCGCGTACGCCGACACGCAGATGTACCGGCTCGGCGCGAACTACATGGATCTGCCGATCAACCGCCCGGTCGTGCCGGTCGTCAACAACAACCAGGACGGCAAGATGAATGCCGGCGACCGCAAGGGCGAGGTGAATTACGAACCGTCGACGCTGAACGAACTCGCGCAGGATCCGCAGTACAAGTCGGTCCGCATGGCGCTCAACGGCACGACGCAGCAGGAAGCGATCCGCAAGAAGCTGCCGTTCCGTCAGGCGGGCGAGTACTACCGCAGCCTGTCGCAGCAGGACAAGGACGACCTCGTCACCGCGTTGTCCGGCGACCTCGGCCAGGTGAAGAACGCGCAGAACCAGTACGCGATGCTGTCGTACTTCTACAAGGCCGATGCCGATTACGGCACGCGTCTCGCGCAGGCCGTTCACGCGAACGTCCAGCAAGTGCAGTCGCTCGCGGCGAAGCTGAGCGACAACTGATCCCGCGACGCCGGTCGCTGCCGACGTGTGCGATCGCGCCGCGCACGTCGGCCCGGCCACTTCATCAGGACACCCTCATGCGATCCGAACGCTTCACCCACGCGATCCGCGCGGCCGCGGCGGCGCTCGCGCTGGCCGCGCTCGCCGGCTGCGCGCACCTGCCCGACCAGCCGGCATACGGCAAGGCCGACCCTGCCGCGCTGCGCCGCTATGACGACGACTGGTTCGACGCCGCGCGCGTCGGCCGCGTCGATATCCTGCGCGCGTTGCACGACGCCGGCTATCCGGTCGACGCCACCGACAGCCACGGCTACACGGCCGTGATCCTCGCGTCGTACGACGGCCAGCCCGCGGCGCTCGACTACCTGTTGTCGGCCGGCGCCGATGCGTGCGTCGGCGATCGTCACGGCAACACCGCGCTGATGGGCGCCCTCTTCAAAAATGAACCCGACATCGCGCGACGCCTGATCGACACGCGCTGCCCGATCGACCAGACGAACGGCGCCGGCGAAACCGCGCTGGGGTTCGCGACGCTGTTCAACCGCTTCGAGCTGATTCCGCTGCTCGTCGCGCATGGCGCGAATCCGAACCATGTCGACCGGCGCGGCCAGTCGCTGCTTCAGCTCGCGCTGACGCACGACAACACGTATGCCGCGGACGCACTGCGCAATGCAGGCGCCAAACCGTAGCGCACTACGCGTCAAAGCAGCATCCACTCGCACCCCACCACCGACGCGACGTCGAGCATCTGCGCCCGGCAGGCCCGTCGTCGCCAGCCGGCGCAGCCGCGCGGCCTCGTCTGACCATCCCCCCTCCCGCCCGCCATCGTTTTTTGCCGCCTTTCGCCGTCTCCATCGAATCTCCATCTTTCCGCATAAAAGACGCCAACTACGCGCGTCAGACTCCAGTCCGTCAAAGCAGGCAGTGGGCTGCCTGCGCTTCCTGGAGTCGCTATGAAAAATCAGAAACGATGCTGCCACGGCGCCGTATGCGCGCTGGTGGCGGCAATGCTGGCGGGTTGCGGGCCGTCCGAACAGCAGGCCGCCGCACCGGCCACCCCGGTGGCGGCCATGACCGTGGCCGCCACGCGCGTCGACGTGACCGAAGACCTGCCGGGCCGCGTCGCGGCCGTGCGGGTGGCCGAGATCCGGCCGCAGGTGAGCGGCATCGTGCAACGCCGGCTGTTCGAGCAAGGCACCGAAGTGCGCGTGGGCCAGCCGCTGTTCCAGATCAATCCGGCGCCGTTCAAGGCCGAGATGGACACCGCCGCCGCCTCGCTGCAGCGCGCGCAGGCCGCACTCGAACGTGCGAAGGTGCAGACGGCGCGCTTCAAGCCGCTCGTCGAGGCCGATGCGATCAGCCGCCAGGTGTACGACGACGCCGTATCGCAACGCGACCAGGCCGCGGCCGATGTCGCGCAGGCCCGCGCGACGCTTGCGCGCCGCCAGCTCGACCTGAAGTTCGCGACCGTGGAAGCGCCGATCGCCGGCCGCATCGACCAGGCGCTCGTGACCGAAGGCGCGCTGGTGTCGAGCAGCGACAGCCAGCCGATGGCGCGCATCCAGCAGATCGACCAAGTGTACGTGGACGTGCGCCAGCCGGCCGCCTCGCTCGACGCGCTGCGCGGCGCGCTCGCCTCGCAGCCGCAAGCGTCGGACAGCAACGGCCTGCCGGTCGACGTGCTGCGCGACGACGACACGCGTTACGACGTGAAGGGCCGCATGCTGTTCTCGGGCGTCAACGTCGATCCGGGCACCGGCGACGTGCTGCTGCGCGTGCTGGTCGACAACCCGAAGCGCCAGTTGCTGCCGGGCATGTACGTGCGCGCCCGCATTCCGCGCGCGCACTACGCGAACGCCGTGATGGTGCCGCAACAGGCCATCGTGCGCGCCGGCGGCAAGCCGCAGGTGTGGGTGCTCGACGCGAAGAGCAACGCGCATCTGAAAGCCGTCGAAGTCGGCGAGCTCACGAACCGCAGCTACCGCATCAAGTCGGGCCTGCAGGCCGGCCAGAAGATCGTCGTCGAAGGCATGGAACGCCTGACCGACGGCGCGGCGGCCGCCGCAACCGACTGGAAGTCGCCTGACGCGGCCGCCGCCGCGTCCGCGCACTGAGTCACGAGGAGCCTCCAGCCATGGCTGAATTCTTTATCCGCCGCCCGGTGTTTGCGTGGGTGATCGCCCTCTTCATCATCCTGATGGGGCTGATCGCGATCCCGCAACTGCCGGTCGCGCGCTACCCGTCGGTCGCGCCGCCCTCCGTCACGATCACCGCGACCTATCCGGGCGCCACGCCGCAGACGATGAACGACGGCGTGCTGAGCCTCATCGAGCGCGAACTGTCCGGCGTCAAGAACCTGCTGTACTTCGAATCGTCGGCCGACACGTCCGGCGGCGCGCAGATCACCGTGACGTTCAAGCCCGGCACCGATCCGGAGATGGCGCAGGTCGACGTGCAGAACAAGATCAAGTCGATCGAGCCGCGCCTGCCTGCCGCCGTGCGCCAGAACGGGCTGATCGTCGAATCCGCGTCGTCCGGCTTCCTGATGCTGATCGGCCTGCGCTCCGACAACGGCCGCTTCGACGAAGGCGCGCTCGCCGACTACATGGCGCGCAGCGTGTCCGAGGAGCTGCGGCGCATCGACGGCGTCGGGCGGGTGCTCCAGTTCGGCTCCGAGCGCGCGATGCGCATCTGGGTCGATCCGCAGAAGCTGATCAATTTCGGCCTGTCGATGAGCGACCTGACGACCGCGATCGGCCAGCAGAACGTGCAGATCGCGCCGGGCAGCCTCGGTGCGCTGCCCGCGCTGCCGGGCCAGCGCGTGACCGTGCCGCTCACCGCGCAGGGTCAGCTCACCACGCCGGAGGAATTCGCGAAGGTCGTGCTGCGCGCGAACGCGGACGGCTCGAAGGTCGTGCTCGGCGACGTCGCACGCGTCGAACTCGGCTCGCAGAACTACATGTACGTGAGCCGCGAGAACAACAAGCCGGCCACCCTCGCCGGCGTGCAGCTCGCGCCGGGCGCGAATGCGGTGAAGACCGCGGACGCGATCCGCACGCGCATGGCCGAACTGAGCAAGTCGATGCCGTCGGGCATGACCTACTCGATCCCGCTCGACACGTCGCCGTTCGTGAAGATCTCGATCGAGAAAGTGCTGCACACGCTGCTCGAAGCGATGGTGCTCGTGTTCCTCGTGATGTACCTGTTCCTGCAGAACGTGCGCTATACGCTGATCCCGGCCATCGTCGCGCCGGTCGCGATGCTCGGCACCTTTGCGGTAATGCTGATGACCGGCTTCTCGATCAACGTGCTGACGATGTTCGGCATGGTGCTCGCGATCGGCATCATCGTCGACGATGCGATCGTCGTCGTCGAGAACGTCGAACGCCTGATGGCCGAGGAAGGACTCTCGCCGAAGGACGCGACGTCGAAGGCGATGAAGGAGATCACGGGCGCGATCGTCGGCGTCACGCTGGTGCTGACCGCGGTGTTCCTGCCGATGGCGATGGCGAGCGGCTCGGTCGGCGTGATCTACAAGCAGTTCACGCTGTCGATGGCCGTATCGATCCTGTTCTCCGCGCTGCTGGCGCTGACGCTCACGCCGGCCCTGTGCGCGACGATGCTCAAGCCGCTCGAACCGGGCCATCACGAGAAGCGCGGCTTCTTCGGCTGGTTCAACCGCCGCTTCGATCGCATGACGAAATGGTACGAGACGCGCGTCGGCCGCCTGGTCGGCCGCACGGGCCGCGTGATGCTGGTGTTCCTGGCGATTGCCGGCGCACTGGTGTTCGGCTTCCGCGGCCTGCCGTCGTCGTTCCTGCCGGACGAGGACCAGGGCTACTTCATCACCAGCTTTCTGCTGCCCGCGGACGCCACCGCCGAGCGCACGCATGACGTGGTCAAGACGCTGGAGAAGCATCTTGCTTCGCGTCCGGCAATCCAGTCGAGCATTTCCGTGATCGGCTACGGCTTCTCGGGCCAGGGGCCGAACGCGGCGATCAACTGGTCCGTGATGAAGGACTGGAAGAACCGCGGCGGCGCATCGACCGTCGAGGAAGGCATGCTCGCGCAGCAGGCGATGGCCGGCGTGACCGAAGGCACGGTGATGAGCCTGCTGCCGCCGGCGATCGACGAACTCGGCAACAGCTCGGGCTTCTCGATGCGCCTGGAAGACCGCGCCAACCAGGGCACGGCCGCGCTCAAGGCCGCGGAAGTCAAGCTGCTCGAACTCGCCGCGCAAAGCAAGGTCGTGACCGGCGTGTACCCGGACAGCCTGCCGGCCGGCACGAGCATCCGCCTCGAGATCGACCGCGCGAAGGCGCAGGCGCTCGGCGTGTCGTTCACGACGCTCAGCGACACGCTGTCGACCGCGATGGGCTCCACCTACGTGAACGACTTCCCGAACGCGGGCCGCATGCAGCAGGTGATCATCCAGGCCGACGCACCGGCGCGCATGCAGATCGACAACGTGATGAAGCTGTACGTGCGCAACGCGGCCGGCGGCATGGTGCCGCTGTCCGAGGTGGTGCGCCCGGTGTGGACCGAGACGCCGCTGCAGATGGTGCGCTTCAAGGGCTACCCGTCCGCGCGGATCTCGGGCACCGCCGCCCCCGGCCAGTCGAGCGGCGCGGCGATGGCCGAGATGGAACGGCTCGCCGCGCAGCTGCCGCCGGGCTTCGCGGTCGAGTGGACCGGCCAGTCGCTGCAGGAACGCCAGTCGGCGTCGCAGGCGCCGATGCTGATGGTGCTGTCGATGATCGTCGTGTTCCTGGTGCTTGCCGCGCTGTACGAAAGCTGGTCGATTCCGCTGTCGGTGATGCTGGTGGTGCCGCTCGGCCTGATCGGCGCGATCGGCGCGGTGCTGCTGCGCGGCTTGCCGAACGACGTGTTCTTCAAGGTCGGGATGATCACCGTGATCGGCCTGTCCGCGAAGAACGCGATCCTGATCGTCGAGTTCGCGAAGCAGTTGCGCGAGGAAGGCAAGGGCTTGATCGAGGCAGCCGTGCAGGCGTCGAAGCTGCGCCTGCGCCCGATCCTGATGACCTCGCTCGCGTTCGGCCTCGGCGTCGTGCCGCTGATGATCGCGACCGGCGCCAGCGCCGAGACGCAGCACGCGATCGGCACCGGCGTGTTCGGCGGCATGGTGACCGCCACGGTGCTGGCCATTTTCTTCGTCCCTGTTTTCTTTGTGTTCGTGATGAGTATCCAGGAGCGCATCGGCGCATGGCGGGCTTCCCGCAAGCAGCCGGCTACCCCGACTCACGGACAGGAAGGTTGATGCCATGCGATTGCTTATTCTTCCCCTCGTCCTCGCGCTGTCGGCCTGCTCGCTCGCGCCGACGCTGGTCAAACCCTCGATGCCGGTGCCGACGGCCTACACGGCCACCGCGGCCGCCGATCTCAAGGCCAACGCCGCCGATCTCGGCTGGCGCACGATGTTCGGCGATCGCCGCCTGCAACGCCTGATCGAGCTTGCGCTCGACAACAACCGCGACCTGCGGGTGGCGGCGCTGAACGTCGAGGCCGCCGAAGCGCAGTACGGCATCCAGCGTTCCGCGCGCCTGCCGTCGATCGGCGCCGGCGCGAACTTCACGCGCCAGCGCACGTCGGACGACACGCAGTCGAGTCCGCCGCTGTTCGGCACGACGCAGAACCAGTACGGCGTGAACGTCGGCATCAGCGCGTTCGAGATCGACCTGTTCGGCCGCGTGAAGTCGCAGTCGGATGCCGCGTTCGCGCGCTACCTCGCGACCGATCACGGCCGCCGCGCGGTGCAGATCTCGCTGGTCGGTGGCGTGGCGGACGCGTACTTCGCGGAACGCCTCGCGCACGAGCAACGCCAGCTGTCCGAGCGCACGCTCGCCGACTGGCAGCAGTCGCTCGATCTCGCGCGCCGCCTGAAGGAAGCGCATCAGGCGAGCGGCGTCGATATCGCGCAGGCCGAAGGCCAGGTCGCGAGCGCGACGGCCGATCTCGAAGCGCGCACGCGCGCCGTCGAGCAGGCACGCAATGCATTGCGCCTGCTGGTCGGTGCCGAGCTGCCGAAGGATCTGCCCGAGCCGCTGCCGCTTCAGCAGCAACCGGTGATGACGCAACTGCCGGCCGGCCTGCCGTCCGAGCTGCTGTTCCGGCGACCGGATATCCAGCAGGCCGAACAAAATCTCGTCGCCGCGAACGCGGACATCGGCGCCGCGCGCGCCGCATTCTTCCCGCGCCTGTCGCTGACGTCGTCGATCGGTTTCCTCAGCCCCGCGATGGGCAGCCTGTTCGACGGCGGCCAGCGCACGTGGAGCTTCGCGCCGCAGGTCACGGTGCCGATCTTCCAGGGCGGCCGGCTGCGTGCCGAGCTGCGTCTCGCGGAAGTGCGCAAATCCAGCGCGGTCGCCGAATACGAACGCGCGATCCAGGCCGCGTTCCGCGAAGTGGCCGACGGCATCGCCGGGCGCGAAACCTTCGGCCGCCAGATCGACGCGCAGACGCGCGTGGTCGGCTCGGCCGAACGCCGCACCGACCTGTCGAACCTGCGCTATCGCGCGGGTGTCGAGGGCCGGCTGGAGTTGCTCGATTCGCAGCGGCAGCTCTATTCGGCACGGCAGGCGCTGCTCGACCTGCGCCGCAGCGAGCTCGGCAATGCCGTTGCGCTGTACAAGGCGCTCGGCGGCGGCCTGACGGACCAGGACGTTGCACCGTCGAAGCGCGTGGTGCAGGACTGAACGAACGACGCCGTTCCGTCCTGCGCGGCAGCGTGGCGGAACGGCGCGACCCGGCCCGGTAACGGGCCGCCCCGACTGTTCGACATCGCACGGCACACTCCATGACGAATTCACTGATATTGATTGCAGAAGACGAGCCCGACATCTCGGACATCCTCGATGCGTACCTGAAGCACGACGGTTTTCGCACCTACCGCGTCGCCGACGGGCAAGCGGCGCTCGACATGCAACCGCACCTGAAGCCCGACCTGATCCTGCTCGACGTGAAGATGCCGCAGAAAAGCGGCTGGGACGTGCTCGCCGAGCTGCGGCGGCGCGACAACACACCCGTCGTCGTGGTCACCGCGTTCGATCGCGACCTCGACCGGCTGCAGGCACTGCATGCCGGCGCGGACGACTACATCGTCAAGCCGTTCAACCCGGCCGAAGTCGTCGCGCGGTTGCGCGCGATCCTGCGCCGGTCCGCCGCGCCGCCGACCCTGCGCATGCTGCGCGTCGGCGACCTGGAGGTCGACACCGACAGCTATCTGGCCCGCGTGCGCACGGCGGGCGCCGAGGTGCCGATCACGCTGACGCTGACGGAGTTCCGGCTGCTCGCGCACATGGCGAGATCGCCGAGCCGCGTATTCACGCGCGGCGAGTTGCTCGATGCGTGCATGGCCGACGTGAGCGCGCTGGAGCGCACGGTCGACAGCCACATCTGCAGGCTGCGCAAGAAACTCGAACAGGCCGGCGCACCGGGCATGCCCGAAGTGATGCGCGGCGTCGGCTACCGGCTGCGAGGCGTGCAGTGACGCTGCCGGCACGGCCCGGCCGGCAAATCGGGCGGGCGATCGGCCTCGGCGCGATCGTCGTCGTGCTGCTCGCCTGCACCGTCGCGTTCTTCGTCTACACACTGCATGCGCCGGCCGCGTTGCCGCACGACGCGACGGCCGACGCGATGCTCCGCAGTGCGTCCACTTACCTGGTGCTGGCGACGGTGCTGTTCGTCTGCCTGCTGGCCGCCGCGTTCGACCTCGTCAGGCTGCTCCGCCGCATGCTCGCGACGCTCGACGCCATGGCGGACACCGCGGGCCGAATCGTCGCCGGCGATCCGTCGGCACGCACGGTTTCCCGCGACGGCTGCCCGGCCGACCTGTCGCGCTTCATCGAGCACTTCAATGCGATGACTCATTCCATGAAATCGACGAATCCATCCGATGCGACGGCCCCCGTCGCCAGCAGCAGTCGCGTCACGCGCACCCAGCTCGCTGAACTCGAAACCCGGCTCGACGCCATCAAGGTGCTCGCCACCGATGCGGACGCTGCGTCGCGCGACGCGCTGCTTCAGCATGTCGACGAACTGTTCCGGTTCGTCGACGACCTTCAGATTGCCGAACGACAGGCCCCGCCGATTCGAGCATTTCCTCGATAACGAACGGCCGTTTCAACACGCATCGGAAAGGATCGGCGAGTCGCTTTCGGCATTACCTGCTTTACCGGTTTCGAACATTACAAAATGCCGCCGATCTTTTCAAAATCATTTCGGTTTATTCGATTTAATTTTGTTTCATATAATCAAAAAAAGTTTGACACCGCGCTTTCATTCTTGATACCGTCCGATGCAAGCAATCCGACGGATTGCCCGCCACGCAATCGATTCCGCTCCACGTTTTTTCGCTTCCGCTGCACCGAAGTACGCGCCGCCGAATGAGTCGTTCGCCCGCCGGCGCGTGCAGGATCCCGATGCATTTCACTGGACGGCTGCCATCCGGCAGCGGGCCGAAGGATCGAATCAAATGAGCAGGACAACGAAGCTGTTGCTCTAGCAACCCCGCCCGCGCCGGATCCGGCGCGACTGCCCCGCCCTGCGGCGCAGCCTTCCCGTTATCGCGTTTTACGTATTTCGCCCCCGGAGAAAAACCGCTTTCCGGATCGGGCGAAAGGCCCTGTCGCGTCCGTGCCATCCGCCCGCATGCGACAGAAAGCGGCGGTGCATGACCCGCACCGCTGTCGACCGTTGTTGTTCGTGCCGTTCGTTGTTCAACCGGAGGGGTAATTCAAATGAATCAGGTTGCAAACAAGAAACAAAAGCACATTCGCGTCGTCAAACTCGCACTCGCCGCCGCAGCCGCCGCGTCGCTCGGCATGGCGACCGCCCATGCCGCGCCTGCGGCCGGCTGGACGGAAACGCGCACCAAGGGGTTCCTGCCGCTCGTGCAGCAGAACGAAGCCGGCACGGCCGGCGCGCCCGCCGCGAGCACGGCTGCCGCTGCCGCCGCAGCGATCGACATGGCGCCCGGCGAATCGGTGGACATCGTGCTCGGGCTGAACCTGCGCAACGAAGCCCAGCTCGACCAGTACCTGCGCGACCTGCATACGCCCGGCTCGCCGCACTACCGGCAGTTCCTCACGCCTGCGCAATTCGCCGCGCAATATGCGCCGACCGACCAGCAGGTCGCGTCCGTCGTCGCGCACCTGCGCAAGGCGGGCTTCGTGAATATCGTGGTCGCGCCGAACCGGCTGCTGGTCTCCGCGTCCGGCACCGCGGGAACCGTCCAGTCCGCGTTCCGCACGACTCTCAAGCGCTTCACGCGCAACGGCCGCAGCGTCTATGCGAACACCGACGCCGCGCAAGTACCGAACGCGATCGGCAACATCGTCGGCACGGTGCTCGGCCTGCAGAACGTCGAGCTCATGCATACGGGTGCGGGCAGCAAGCCGCAAGGCAACACCAGCAACCTGACGATCCCGGCCGGCGCGTCGGCGGTGCCGCACAACCCGACCGAGTTCTCGTCGATCTACGGCGGCGACGGCACGCCGACGGCCTCGCAGACCACGGTCGGCATCATCTCCGAAGGCGACCTGTCGCAGACGGTGAGCGACCTCAATACGTTCGCCGCGAACAACGGCCTCGGCACGATCAGCAGCAGCATCGTGAAGACGGGGCCGGCCGGCAGTTCGTACACCGATACCGACGGCACCGTCGAATGGAACCTCGACAGCCAGTCGATCGTCGGCACGGCCGGCGGCAGCGTGAAGCAGGTCGTGTTCTACACCGCGCCGTCGATGACGCTCACCGCGATCACGGCCGCGTACAACAAGGCCGTGACCGACAACGTCGCGAAGGTGATCAACGTGTCGCTCGGCGTGTGCGAATCGTCCGCGAACAGCACCGGCTCGCAGGCCACCGACGACACCATCTTCAAGCAGGCGGTCGCGCAAGGGCAAACCTTCTCGGTTTCCGCCGGCGACCACGGCGCGTACGAATGCGCGAGCGGCACGCCGTCGCGCTCGACCTACACGGTGAGCGAGCCGGCCACGTCGCCGTACGTGATCGCGGTGGGCGGCACGACGCTGTTCACCAATACGTCGACCAATGCGTACAACAGCGAAATCGTCTGGAACGATCCGAGCTGGCAGCCGGGCACCGTGTGGTCGACGGGCGGCGGGTACAGCAAGTACGAGGCCGCGCCAACGTGGCAGTCGTCGACCCTCACCGGCTCGACCAAGCGCGCGCTGCCCGACATCGGCTTCGACGCCGACCTGCGCACGGGTGCGATTCTCGTCGTGAACGGCCAGACGTCCGACACGCTGTGGGGTTCGGGCTACCTGAACAACGAAGGCGGCACGAGCCTCGCGGCGCCGATCTTCACGGGCATCTGGGCGCGGCTGCAGTCGGCCAACAACAATGCGCTCGGGTTCCCCGCGTCGAGCATCTACAAGTACTTCCCGACCAACGCGGCGCTGCTGCACGACGTCACGTCCGGCAACAACGGCAGCGGCACTTACGGCTACAAGGCGAAGGCCGGCTGGGATGCGACGACGGGCTTCGGCAGCGTGAACATCTCGAAGCTGAACGCGTTCATCCAGAGCACGTCGGATTTCGCGCGTTGATGGGCCGTTGACCGAACCGGCTGCGGTTGCGCGACGTATCGCGCGCAACCGCGTCCGACAACCCGCGAAGGCTGCGAAGCCGTCGCGGGTTCTCTGCATGCCGCGTCGTCTCGCCTCTCCGATGCGGGCCTTGCCGCGCCATTCAATCGGCCCAGTTCCGCACATAATCCGGCACCGGCACGTTGCTGTCTGCATGAACCGGTGCGCCGCGCGTCGTCTTCAGCGGCAAGACCCCGGCCCACACAGCAAGCCCAAGATCCTCTTCCTTGTCGGACGGCAGCGAATCGCTGATTTTCACGGCCGCTTCCGCCATCGAAATCCGCAGCACGCTGGTCGCGTTGATTTCCTTCGAATTGCCCGGCCGCGCTTCATGCTTGCGGCCCGGCGCGATCTTGTCCATCAACGCATCCAGCGCGACGAGTTTTTCCTCACTGCCTTCGATCACGTCGAACTGCCCGTAGATCACCGCGGATCGATAATTCATCGAATGGTTGAAGGCGGACCGGGCCAGCACGAGGCCGTCCAGCAGCGTCATCGCGACGCAAGCCTGCGCGCCGGCCGACAGCGCCTTGATCATCCGGCTGCCGTTGGACCCGTGGATATAGAGCTCGTCGCCCCTTCTCCAGTGCGCGGTCGGGATGCAGTGCGTGTTCTGCCCGTCGCCGAACGCGATGTGACAGACGTACGCGTCGTCCACGATGCGATAGAGCATCGTGCGATCGTGGCTCGCCAGCTCAGGCAGGCGACGAATGGTCGTACGCGGCGTGGAAGAGAGAGTAGTTTTGTCGTTCATATATCTGTACTGCGAAATGAATTGTATCGGCATCATGCCGTATCCATGGCGGAACGCGCGATTGCCTGGCCCATCGACAGTCGCTCGCCGAATCGAGCAAAATACGCGCGTACCGCAAGCCGCGCCGATCGCTCTATATGCGCGTGCACCGGCCTGCCCCGCGAGAACGTGAACGATACGATGCGCGCGGCGTCTTCGAAAGAACCAGCACAACGAAAATTTCTGGAACCAGCCCATGGATCTCGCGCTGCTCATCTCATCGCTTGCCAGACAGGACGGCGCGCCAACGCATAGTCAGCAGGAAGCGCTCTACCGGAGCCTGCGCGACATGCTGCTGGACGGGCAGCTTCCGCGCGGCACGCGGCTCGCGTCGACGCGCGTGCTCGCGGCCGAGCTGGGCATCGCGCGCAATTCCGTGGTCTATGCGTACGAGCGCCTGGCCGAGGAAGGCTTCGTGGCGGCCACGCGCAACGGCACGATCACGCGATGGGACGGATGCGGCCGGTCGAGCGTCGGCCATGAGGACGGCCCCGCACCGGTTCACCTGTCGGCGCGCGTGCACGGGCTGGAGAATGCCGATCCCGAGCCCGAACGCATGCTGCCGTTCGTTCCCGGCCTCCCTTCCCTCGACGAATTCCCGGTTGCCCAGTGGCGCCGTTGCATCGAGCGCGCATGGAAGACCATCACGCCCGCCCGGCTGGCGTACGGGCCGGTCGAAGGGCTGCCCGAGCTGCGGCGCGCGGTGGCCGCGTACATCCGCGTCTCGCGCGGCGTGCGCTGCGACACGGACCAGGTATTCATCACCGACGGCACGCAGAGCAGCCTCGAGCTCTGCGCGCGGATGCTCGCGAATCCCGGCGAGTACGGCTGGCTCGAGAACCCTTGCTACAACGGCGCGAGAACCGCGTTCCGGTCGACCGGCCTGAATCCCGTGCCGATCGAGGTCGATCGCGAGGGCATGGCGCCGACCGACGAGCAGTGGCGCACCCGCCCGCCCCGGCTGATCTATACGACGCCGTCGCACCAGTATCCGCTCGGCGCGCTGATGAGCCCCCGGCGGCGCGCGGCGCTCGTCGAGCGCGCCCGCGCATGCGGCGCGTGGATCATCGAGGACGACTACGACAGCGAATTCCGTCACGGCGGCCAGCCGCTGCCCGCGATCCAGGGCCTGCAAGCGGACGCGCCGGTGTGCTATCTCGGCACCTTCAGCAAGACGATGTTTCCGGCCCTGCGGCTCGGTTTCATGGTGGTGCCGCCGGTGCTGGTCGAACGCTTCACCAGAACGCTGCGCGAACTCGTCCATCGCGGTCACTCGGCCGACCAGCTGGCGATGGCCGAATTCATCGATACCGGCCTGTTTGCGCGGCACCTGCGGAAGATGCGGGCGCTTTATGCGGACCGGCGCAGCAGCCTCGAAGCGGCGCTCGCTCGCCATCTCGGCACGTCGCTGAGCGTGCGCGAAAGCCCGGGCGGCATGCATCTTTCCGCGGATCTCGCGGCGCCGCTGCACGATACCGACGTCGCGCGCGCCGCAGCCGCTCATGGCTTGCTGCTGCAACCGCTGAGCAGCTACTGCATCGGCGACGGCCGCCGATACAACGGCTTCGTGCTCGGCTATTCAGGACTGAGCGACGCCACTATCGAGACAGCGGCGATGCAGTTCGCGGCCGTCATCGAGCAGCACCGCCGCACGCGGCGCTGAATGTCGCTCACAGTTGCGATTCGATCGGAAACAGCCCGAGAAACCACACTTCCATCCGCCGCGGGGCGGACACCTCCGGCTCGTGATCGATCTCGGTGACCGTCCCGTCCGCATCGGTCTGAATCCACTTGAGCCGCGCTTTGCCGGCCGGATCGGTTCTCGCCTCGATACGCCATGCGATCTGGTCGAGCCGTGCCTCCAGATCGTTGGCCACCTGAGACGCAATCGCCGGGCTCTCGCAGTAAACGCCGATCTCCGTATTGAGGTTCAGCGAACGCGGATCGAGATTCATCGACCCGATGAAAATGCTCGTGTGATCGAACACGTAGGTCTTTGCGTGCAGCGACGCGCGCGACGAGCCGCCGATGACCTGCTTCGAAATGCTCTTGTCGCCCGATGGCCGGCGCTCGTAAAGCCGCACGCCCGCGTTCACCAGATCGCTTCGATAGCGCCGGTAGCCGGCATGTACGGCTGCCACGTCGGTCGACGCGAGCGAATTGGTCAGCACCGTCACGCGCACGCCGCGCGCCGTGAGCGCGCGCAGCCGCTCGACCGCCTCCTTGCCCGGCACGAAATACGGCGACACGATCAGCAGGTCGTGCCGAGGCTGCAACGCAAGCGCACGCAACTGCGGCATCAGGTGCCCGTCGCTGTCCTTCGGCGCGTGCGCGATCTTCGACGGATCGTCGTACAGCACCGTCGCATGCCCCCACGACAGCTCCGTGCCCTGCCCGTGGACGATCCGGTCGAGCCGCTGCCGGGCCTCGAGCACGTACGGATTGTCCTCCATGGCCCGCAGGTAGTCGCGCAACCGTTCGCGCTCGCGGTCGAGCCCGCCCGGCGCCGCATCGTGCCCGACCAGCGTATCGACCGGATACGCATACGGCGAATTCCAGAACGTATCGAATTCGGTCGAGATGTCCTTCACGACCGGGCCATGAACGACGACGTCGAGATCGCCGAACTCCAGCATCGACGATGCGCCGAAGTATTCATCGCCGATATTGCGGCCGCCGACGATCGCCACCTGGTTGTCCGCGATCATCGCCTTGTTGTGCATGCGCCGGTTGACGCGCGAGAACTCGAACACCGTGCCGAGCTTCTTGAACCGGCGCGTGGCCACCGGATTGAACAGCCGGATCTCGATGTTCGGATGCGCGCTGATCTCGAGCAGCTTGCGGTCGTCCGCGTTGGTGCCGAGATCGTCGAGCAGCGCGCGCACGCGCACGCCGCGATCGGCCGCGCGCATGACCGCGTCGGCCAGTTCGTGCCCGGTCAGGTCGTCGTGCCAGATGTAGTACTGCAGGTCGAGCGAGCGGTCGGCACGGTCGGCGAGCAGCACGCGCGCATCCAGCGCGTCGACCGGATCGGTCAGCAAATGAAACGCGTCCTGCCCCGGATGGGCGGCAGCCTGCTGACGAAATGCCGCGCCGAGGCGCGTAGTGTCGGTATCGGTGAATGCATGCGTCGGCGCGCGGTCGGCCTGCGGCGGCAGGCTCGCGCACGCGGCAAGCATCAGCAACGACAGAATCGCACCCCACGAACGCAGCATGATCATGTTGGCCGCCCCTCACTGTCGGGCGAAATCGGATTGTGATTGTTCTGGCTGCCGGATCGCACGCGGCGCGGGTCGGCGGTTTGCGCGCCCGACGGAAATCCGATCGTGCACGCCGGTCGCGCTACAGCATACTTCGATCGAGATCGGGACGGCACGCTCTCCGTGTTTCCCGTGGCGGCGATACGACATGCTGCGCCGATCGCTGTATCTGAAGCCAGTCAGCAAGGTCATGTATTGCGAGCAATGCGGTGCGCGCAGTCGGCAAATCCATGAGACGACGGTTCGCCGAGTGGGCGATCTGCCGTTATTCGAATACCGGGTGGTATTGCATGTGCCTCGTCGCCGGGTCTGGTGCGAACATTGTGGCTGCCCACGGCTGGAGAAGCTGACGTGGCTGGGTCGCTACCAGCGGCGTGACGGAGCGGTCAGGCCGTGAACCTGAGGGAGTTACTGGCGGCCAATCAGTCGCTGTTTCGTGACCCGTTGCCGCCATTCGCTCAATACCAGCGTCGTCGAAGACATCAACAACACCATCAAGGCCATCAAGCGTCGAGCTTACGGATACCGCGACGGGGAGTACTTCCTCCTCAAGATCCGCGCCGCGTTCCTCGGTGATCCGCGTTGAACCAAAAATCTGAAAATACCGAATTTAGTTCAGTTCTTTGCTCGAATAACCGAGCAGCCACCTTGCGACGATGAGACGGTTGATTTCACCCGCCCCTTCGAAAATGTCGAAGATCCGGGCATCTCGAAACCACTTCTCCGCCAGGTGTTGCTCCGTTAGCGCGAGCGGCCCGAGAAGTTCCATGCACTCCTGCGTAATGCGACGCGTAGCCAAACCACCCAGCGCTTTCGCCATGGAAGCCTCGATCATCGTCTGCTCATTCGTGACGCCGTTCGCCTGTTCCGACCATTTGGCATGCAAGACCGACAATTTGGTCGCGTCGTACAACGCTTCGAGCGCGATCAGGCGATCCTGCGCGGCAGACCGCGCGTTGCGCCCTTCCGCGTAGTCGGGCGCCTGTCCTGCCTGGCGAAGATTTTCCGCTACCGCGTCCAGCATGTTGCGGGCGATTTTGAGGCCGAATGCCGTAACCATCGCGCGCGACCCATTGAAAACCATCATCGTGCGCTTGAAGTCTGCGTTCAGCTTGTTCCGTGAAGGCACGCGACAGTCCTGAAGCACGAAGTCCGCCGTGTCCCACGCGCGCATGCCCATTTTGTCGACCTGGCCAAGCAGTTGCAAACCCGGCGCGCCCTTCTCGACGATAAACGCACAGAACGGGCGAATTCCCCGCTCGTCCGGCGCACCCTTCAGCAAAACCACTGCTCCCGCTGCCTCTCCGAAGCCCGAACAATAGATCTTCTCGCCATTCAGTATCCATTCATCGGTGACCTCGTCGTGTCGGGCGCTTCCGACCATCGCTCGCGGATCAGATCCTGCGCCGGGCTCCGAAATGGCGATCGACAGCAACTTGTCGCCAAAGCGCTCGATCTGATCCGGCGTACCCGAGTACTTGACGATCTTCGTTCCGAGAAACCGATTCGTATCGCGCCGCATGCGCACGTCGGGATACTCCAGTTGCAGCAGCGCCTGCGTAACGATCGGCCCGCTTGTTTCGGCCGGATCGGCTTCGAGCAATGCGTAAGGATCCGGGCGCCCGGCGGCCTCCGGAAGCTCGACGGGCTCGAGTTCTTCGTGATGCTGATCGTAATAGCGCGCGTATTTACGGGCGATTTCCACGTCTTCACGTGCGATGTTCACCAGATACTCGTCTTTCGGGGTGAGAGTAAAGTCAACCACGTTCGATCTCCTTATCGACAAGTCAAACACCGGCCACGCCTTCGAGCATCGAGACCGCGCGTGAATTCCGGTACCACATTTCAATTGGATGTTCACGTACGAACCCGTGGCCGCCGAAGATCTGCAAGCCCTCATCCGCGATCGACATCGATTGACGCGCAGCATACGTATACGCGAGCTGGGACGAACGCGTGGCGTCTTGTCCGCCCGCAAGCTCGAACGCCGCTCTCCATCCCATCATGCGCATCGCCGCCACGTCGATATGCATATCCGCTATACGAAAGGCGATCGACTGCTTGCTCGCGAGCGCGGAGCCATGAACCACCCGATCCTTTGCGTACGGGATGACGTACTCCATGACGCCGCGCGAAAGACCGGTCATCACGGCAGCAAGCCCGACGCGCGACGAATCGACGATGCGCTGAACGTTCACGCCGGCCCCGCTGCCGAGGCGTGCCGAGTGCTGAACGAATACGCCGTCGAACCGAATGTCGCTCATTTCGAGTGCCCGCAAGCCAACCGTCGGTACCGGCGCCTCGACATTCACGCCAACCGTGTCGCGCCCAACGATGAAGGCTGCCCGCTCGCCCTCGGCTTGCGCGATGACGAGAAAGTGGCTCGCAGCGGAAGCCAGCGGGACCAGTGTCTTGCGTCCGTTGAGCCGCCATCCGTCTTTGTCCCGCACAGCCGTGGTCGTCAGCGACGACACGTCGGAACCGAAATGCGGTTCCATCAGCGCAATGGCCGCAGCGCGGAATGTGCTTCCGTAAAACAACGGCAACAGCGTCTCCCGCTGCTGCTGCGACCCCTGATCCAGGATGGCCTGGGTAAACGCCACCGGCGCCGCCAGCGCAAGCGCGAGCGTGGCGTCGGCTGCGGCGAGCTCTTCGAGCACAAGCGCGTTGAGAATCGGGCAACGAACCTGGTCCTCGTTGCCTTGCATCTGTATGAGGCCAGTCGACCAAAGCGCATCCAGCGTCGAGACGGGAATCGCCGAATCCCGGTCCAGCTTCCGTGCGATCGGCCGCAACTCCCGTTGCGCGAAGCTTCGCATCGCATTACGCGCGAGTTCCTGTTCCTCGCTCAAATCGAACGTAATCAAGTCTTCCTCCTGTTCTCCTGAACAACGCAGTTCAAATCTGCGTCAAGAAGTATCGGCGCATCGTTCACGAAATTCGCCCTTCTCGATCCGCAGAAAATCGTCGAAAGAAAATCGCTACCTCGCGGTCAAAGCCTGACGGCCCCGCCTGACGTATCGCGCAGAATTTCCTCGGTGTGTTCGCCGAGCAGCGGTGCCCGCGCCTCGACTTGAACCGTTGAAAGACCGAAGCGCACCGGAAAGTTCATGTGCCGGATCACGCCGAACTCGGGATCCTCGTAATCGACATAAACGTCGCTGCTCCGGACTTGCGGATCTTCGAAGAACTCCTCCAACGTGTAGATCGGGCCGATCGCCACGCCCTCGGATTCGGCACGCGCCAATACTTCGTCGCGCGTCATCGTGGTCGCCTTGGCGCCGAGCGCTCGCCACATCTCGCCGTTCTGTTCGATTCGTTTCGCCGCCGACTTCCAGGTCTCGTCATCCAGCAGATCTTCCCGACCGAAGAGCCGGCACGCCGCCGCAAACTGATCGTCCGTCTGGACATGGCCAATGACCCATCCGTCGCGCGTGCGAAGCGGGTGATGAATGTCGAGTGCTGGGGCTTTGCGTGCGTCGGGCGACTGGAACGTGTAGTTTCCGATGTTGTCCGTCAGACCGAACCACGAAAACGCCTTCAGCAACGAGGCATCGATGCGCTGCCCGTGCCCACCGCTGCGTTCGCGATGCAGCAGCGCCGCGAGAATCGCGCTCGCCGTGATTGTCGCGGTCGACTTGTCCACCATCAAATTGCGGATCGGCTCCGGCGCGCCGCCGCGCCCCTGGAGATACATGACGCCTGTCATACCCTGAAGCACATGGTCGTATGCGGGTTTCGACGCATACGGCCCCGACTCGCCAAAGCCGGAAATCGATGCATAAATCAGCTTCGAATTGGCGCTCTGGAGTAACGCATAACCCAGACCAAGCCGCTCCATGACACGAGGGCGCATGTTGTGAAGCAGCACGTCCGACGCTGACGCCAGCGCCTGAGCGACTTCCTGGTCACGGGGCGTCTTCAGGTCCAGCACGATGCCTTTCTTGCCCCGATTCACCGTCATGAACAACGCACTCATCCCCTTGTGGAATGGTCCGACTCTGCGCATCGGATCGCCTTCCGGCGGCTCGATCTTGATCACCTCCGCACCCATGTCCGCCAGAATCTGCCCCGCCAGCGGAGCCGACACCATCGAGCCCAGTTCGAGCACACGAAGCCCCGAACATGGCCCACTCCTCCTCGCTTCCTCGCTCATTCCTTCCTCCAATACTTCAACGTCGAGATTGACATCCCTATGTCGATAAGTTTTCGATACGATCAACGAAACCGGTCTCTCCCGGATCGGTTCAACGTTTTCCAATAAGAAACAAACTAGTCTGTTTTTATTTTGATAGCACTGTCGAATCAGCCGTCAGAACAGGTGACGCATCCCCACCATTGCGCCCGCCTGTCCGACTCCGGGTGCCGGCATCGCCGGAATGACATTACTTGCCGACACTGAATAAACCGCACCGCTTCCGCTGTTCTTCATATAAGCAAGCAAGCCGTATATCGCAGTCCGCTTGGAAAGATAGTAGTTGGCGCGAAGGACTCCCATCGTCCCGTCTGCGTCGTATGAACGGTTCCTGATGTGTAAAATTTGCGCGTCGAGAATCCATGCGACATACGGCACCGACACGCCGAGATAGCCGAGATCCGTTCGCACCGTCCGAACATCTCCTTTAATTTCCCGATGCAGCCATCCTCCCCCGACCTTGACCCTCCCAACGAGAACATAGCCGTTTGCCTGGTATCGCCGATCGGTCGCGCCAGAGTTCGCAAAAGCGACGCCGCTCAAGCCCGGTACGGCCGTCATTGCCGTTGCGCCGGCGCCACCGCGCTGCTCGTCATAGATGAGTGCCATGCCCCAGTTCGCGCGGTCGTACTTCAGCATCGCGCTGATTGCACGGCATGACATCATGTCCCCGGGAAGCTGCCCGCCGCAGTTGCTTGCGGACAGGCCGTCGCGTCCGAACGAATAGCTCACGCCGACCGTCAAATCCGAAAACCTCCCGCGATACTCGACGCTGTTATCCGCCCGTGCCGCGGCAAGGTAGCCATCGAACGATCCCATGCTGAAAGCGGCAGGGCCGATCACATCCGCATCGACCATGCCATAGACGGTCATGTTCATTTGCCGGCCGACAGTCAATTGTCCCCACTCGCCCTTGATCCCGATAAACGACTGCCGTCCGAATAAGCGGCCATTCTGAAGCGAAGCGCCAGTCGACATTGCAAAACCGCTTTCGAGCGTGAATACGGTCTTGATTCCACCGCCCAGGTCCTCCTCGCCGCGCAGGCCCCAACGGGACGGCAGATCGCCGCCGGTGATCGTCGGGAACCGCATCATCGCGCCGCCTGTTGGTGACGCGTGAGTAAAGAACTCCACGCCTGTATCGACAATGCCGTACAGCGTAATCGTCGATTGCGCCCATGCCGGCGTACAGATGCTCACCGAGGCGGCAAGCAACGCTGTTCGTTGATGTCTCATTTGTCTCCTTCACCATGTTGATGGCTCGTCTTTTACTGCCGGAACCCATCAGGGGCGGCGCTCTCGTGCCGATACAAGCGATGGCACGTCGCGTCGTCTTTTTTTAAAGCAAACCGTCTCGTTCTTTTGATGCTCAGCAAATCGGCCTCCTTCCGATATGCGAATCTACCGTGCATGATGAAAAGAATTACCAGTTGGTCACGCCGTATTGCGCAACAGGTCGAGCGCGACATCCACGATCATGTCCTCCTGCCCGCCCACCATCTTGCGACGCCCCAGCTCGACGAGAATATCCACGGTCTTCAGCCCGTATTTCTCCGCCGCAACCTCCGAATGTCGCAGGAAACTCGAATAGACACCGGCATAGCCCAGCGCGAGTGTCTCGCGGTCGACTCGCACCGGACGGTCCTGCAGCGGCCGCACGATGTCGTCTGCCGCATCCATCAGCGCGTACAGGTCCGTCCCGTGGTTCCAGCCGAGCCGCTCGGCCGCTGCGACGAACACCTCAAGCGGCGCGTTGCCCGCTCCCGCGCCCATGCCGGCAAGGCTCGCGTCGACCCGATCGCACCCCTCCTCGACCGCGGCGATCGAGTTCGCGACGCCGAGACTCAAATTGTGATGGGCGTGAATGCCGGTCTGCGTCGCCGGATCGAGCATCGCCTTCAGCGAGCGGAAGCAATCGCGGATATCGCCCATCGTCATCGCGCCCCCCGAATCAACGACGTAGATGCACGTCGCGCCGTAGCTTTCCATCTTCTTTGCCTCGACGGCGAGGTTCTCCGGCGTCGTCATGTGGCTCATCATCAGAAAGCCGACCGTGTCCATGCCGAGCGAGCGCGCATAGTCGATATGCTGCTTCGAGATATCGGCCTCGGTGCAGTGCGTCGCGACGCGCACGACGCGCGCACCGGCGTCGTAAGCGGCCTTCAGGTCGTGAATCGTGCCGATACCCGGCAAGAGGAGCGTGGCGATCTTCGCCTGCTTGACCACGTCAGCCGCCGCCGCGATCCATTCCAGATCCGTATGCGCGCCGAAACCGTAGTTAAACGATGATCCTCGCAGGCCGTCACCATGTGCCACCTCGATGCTGTCCACGCCCGCTTCGTCCAGCGCGCGAGCAATACGCTGAGCATCCGCCACGCTGTACTGATGTCGAATGGCATGCATCCCGTCACGCAGCGTTACATCCGAAACGTAGATCTTCTTGCTCTTGTCGTACATGATCTGTTGCCCCCTCAAGCCAAGACCGGCTGACGCGCGGCAATGCGTTCCGCGGTGGCCAGAGCCGCGCTGGTCATGATGTCCAGGTTCCCGGCGTAACTTGGCAGATAGTGCCCCGCCCCCTCGACCTCGAGGAAAACCGATACCTTCAAGCGCGGCGCGCGCGGGGCGGCCGGTTCTTGCGGCATGCGTCCGTTGAACGCGTCGAACAGCACGACCTGCTTGAGCCGATACCCCGGCACATACGAACGAACCGAAGCCGCCATCTGCTCGACCGATTCGGCGATCGCAGCCTGGTCGGCGTCTCCCGGAACGAGGCAGTACACCGTGTCGCGCATGATCAGCGGCGGCTCCGCCGGGTTGAGGACAATGATTGCCTTGCCGGCCTTTGCGCCACCCACCTGCACGATCGCGCTCGACGTGGTCTCGGTGAACTCGTCGATATTGGCTCGCGTACCCGGCCCGGCAGAGCGGCTCGAGATCGACGCGACAATCTCCGCGTATTCGACCGGCGCAACGCGGGACACCGCTGCGACCATCGGAATCGTCGCTTGCCCGCCGCAGGTCACCATGTTCACGTTCGGCGCATCCAGATGCTGGTCGATGTTGACCGCCGGGACGACAAAAGGACCGATTGCGGCCGGCGTCAGGTCGATCACGCGCACGCCGTGCGGACGCAGCAACTGTTCATGCTTGGCATGTGCACCGGCGCTCGTGGCGTCGAATGCGTAGCGAATGGATCCGAAATCGGGATGGGCGAGCAGCCCGTCGATTCCGGTCGTCACGGTCGACACGCCCATCCGCTCGGCCCGCTTCAGGCCGTCCGACTCGGGATCGATGCCGACGAACGCACCCATCTTCAGGTGTTTTCCGTAGCGGAGGATCTTGACCATCAGATCGGTGCCGATGTTTCCGGATCCGATGATGGCGACTGCATGCTTTTCGTCAATCGAGTTCATGGGAAGTACCTCATCTGGAGAAAATCGCCCGTACCGGAGCAAAGCCGTCGATGTGCGCCGTATAGGTATGGCCTGCCTTCACCGTCACCATCGGACCGAGCGCACCCGTGAGAATCACGTCGCCGGCGCGCATCGGCGTTCCGACCTCGACAAGCGTGTCCGCAAGCCAGCGGGCGGCATTCAGCGGATTGCCGAGGCAGGCTGCGCCAGCGCCTTGCGATACCGTTTCCTCGCCGTCGGTCATGCGCATCGTCACGCCTGCCAGATCGAGCCTCGCAAGCGGAACCGGCTGCGTGCCGAGCACGAACAGACCGGACGATGCGTTGTCCGCGACGGTGTCCACGAAACGGATATTCCAGCCCGCGATGCGGCTGGCCACTACCTCGATCGCGGCCAACGCATAGGCGGTTGCGTCGATCAGGTCGGCCACGGTGTGCCGTTCATGGGGCAGATCCTTCTCGAGCACCAGCGCAATCTCGGCCTCGGTCTTCGGCTGCAACAAGCGGTTCGGCTCGATCGGCTCACCGTCCACGATGGCCATGTCGTCGAGCAACGTACCGAAATCCGGGCGGTCGACGCCGAGCTGCTGCTGAACGGCCGGCGACGTCAGGCCGATCTTCCTGCCGACGATCCGCCTGCCGCCCCGCACCTGGCGCTGGATGTTGATCTGCTGTACCGCATAGGCGAGTGCCGCCTGTGCGTTCTCGTCCCGCCCTTCGAAGCGGTCCCTCACGGGAGCACAGGGTGCGTTGCGTTGCTGCGCGTCCCACAACAGCTCGGCAATATCGTTTTCCAAAGTCATGCCGGGCCTCTCACGCGACCGCACCGGTCTTGAAAAACTTCACCGCGACGTCGTTGAACTCGTCGGTTGCTTCGTACTGGGGCCAGTGGGCCGAATTCCCCTTCATGAAATAAAGAATGCTTCCCGGCACCTTCGCCTGTGCGGCTTTCACCGATTCGGTATCGTGGATGGGATTGTCGTGCGTCCACAGGAACAGCGTCCCCTCGGGCAGCTTCTCCAACGGAATCAGATAGTCGTCGTGATGCGCGAGAATTTCGTTGAGCAACGGCAGCACTGCACGGCTTTCCGGGCGCAGGTAGAGGCGCAGGCGCAGATCGACCAGTTCGTCGTCCACCAGGTGACGGTTGTCCGGGTGCATCAACCAGTGCATGCGGGCCTGCACTGATTCGTAGGTAGGCGTGCTGTCGATGTTGCGCTGGTTCAGCCCGATAAAAGTCGCCAGGTCCTGCTTGCCCTTCCGAGTCACGATCGGGATGCCGCCCGCCGTGTTCAGCATGAGGCGTCGCACGCGATGTGGGTTCGCCGCGGCGAAGTGCCCGGACACCCAGCCTCCGAGCGACTCGCCCGAAAGGTGGGCCGTTTCGATGCCGAGCGCATCCATCAATTCGCCAAGCTGCTCTGCAAGCATGATCGGGTGGTATTCCCGAACCGGCTTGCTTGACAGCCCCTGGCCGACATAATCGAAGGCGATGACGTGAAAGTCCTTCGATAACGGCACGATGTTCTTCGCATATGCCTCCAGATGGCCGTTGATGCCATGCTGGAAGATAAGCGTTTCGGGATTACCTTTCCCGGCCTCGGCGATACGAATCGTGCCGAAGTGCTTCGTGTCGACGTAGCGGATTTCCGCGCCGAGCAAATCAAGCCAGAGACTCATGGATTTCTCCTCGAAAAGAAGCAGATACGACAACGCCACCGCTGCGGGTCCCGCAGGGGTGGCGTTGGAAGACGAATGGGCGCTGTGAAAGAGGCGCGTGCTGACGAACGCGCGTTACGGCGACGGCTGGCTCGAGTTCATGTATGCGCGCGCGATTTTCGACCACTGCTCGATCGTGAAGCGCGTATATTCCGGATCGTTGCGCAGGAAACGGCGTATGACCATTCCGCGATAGATGCTCTGCGTGATGTTCAGGACGGTTCGCGCCGGCTCTTCCGCCAACCCGGAGCGCAGCAACGCGTCCAGCCACGCCTTTTCGATCGGCAAGCGGTGCTTGCGCGAGATCGCGCGAACCTTTTGCCGCAACTCGGGCTCGTGATCGCCGAGATTCAGCAGCGACATCGAAATGATGAAATTCGGCCCAAGATAGAACTTGGCCGAATCCTGCATCAGCGCGTCGAGGACGTCGTCTCCCGGCTTCAGGCCGTCGATCAGTCTCATACTGGCTTCGGTCGATGCCTCGTAGAGCTTTTGCAGCGCGCCGAGCACCAGCGATTCCTTGGTCGGAAAATGATGCGACTGCGCCCCGCGGGAGACGTTCGCCGTAGCGGCGACTTGCTCGACCCGGAATCCCGCGTAGCCTTTGCTCGTGAGTTCGCTGACTGCGGCCTCCAGTATCCGCGCACGCGTTTCTTCGCGCCGTTCTGTCTGGCTGCGACGTCGTTCTGGTACTTTTATTGTCATCGTAACGTGTAGAGTCCGCTGAAACCGGCATTACACTACCCCACACGGCGACCTGACGGCAAGCACCTCCCCCGGACGGACGCACCGTCGGCTCCACTGCCCTGCCATTTCCGGGCGTCATCACACGGTCCCCCAGGCGGGTGGCGGAAACTCGGCTTCCGTCGCCGCGGCCTCCGGATCCCCTGCCGTCAGGTATTCCCACAGCCGTTCGAACACCGCTCCGGAACTGACCTGACGTGACGCAATCTCGTCACGCGTCAGGCACGCGGACGCCGCGCGCTGCTCGCCCGCGGCGGAGCGCACGAGCGCCTCGATGCGTGCCGCGTCTTCCAGGCACCATGCGAAGCCCGCAGCCAGTTCGAGACTCGGCCCGACGGTGACGGCGCCGTTCGCCCGCATGACGACGGCGGGCGCATCGCCCAGATGGGCTGCCAGCTGCGCAGCCAGCGCATCGTCGCGCAACAGCCGCGGGTCGTCCCAGAATCGGCACGCCGCATTGAATGCGCCGACGCCGTGCCGGGGGCTGGGCACTATTCGCAGCGTCGACAGCGCCACCAGATGCGGAGGCATCACGCGGCACACGCCGCCGACGTCGGCACGCATCCGGTAGATCTGCTGATGAATGCGCACCTCTCCGAGCACGCCCTGCGGAAGCGGTGCATCCACTCGGACGACGATACCCGGCTCGCCCGGGCCGATACACCCCATCGGTCGCGCCGCGCAAACGACGAAGGACGTCTCGTCGATCCGCGCGCTACAGTGCCCCCACGCCTGTACGAGACCGTGGCGCGCAAGCGCTCTTGCCGCCACGCGTACGCGGCGCTGGACGACGGTGAGATCGACGCCGCTCATCATGCGTGCGCTCCGGCGTCGATGAAGACCCGGTCGCCATCCATCTTCACCGGCCAGATGCGAATCGCGTGCTCGCACGGCATCGCGCACGGCGCGCCGCTACGCACGTCGAACCGGCCGAAATGCCAGCTGCATTCGACTTCATATCCGTCAAGCGAACCGTCTTCGGACAACGACGCCTCCCCATGCGAGCAAATATCGTCGGTGACGTAGAATTCGCCATTGACGCGATAGATCGCCACCGCATGCCCCGACGGCAACATGCCGCGACGGATTTCACCGTCAGCCACGTCACCCGACGCGCACAGTTCGACCATTTCAGTGCTTGTGTTCATCTCGATCCTCACAACATCGCGCTGCCGCCGTTGACACTGATTACCTGACCGGTGACGAACCCCGCCTCCGGCAACGTCAGATAGCCCACCATCGAAGCCACTTCGTCGATCTCGCCCACGCGACCCATCGGAATCACGTCCACAAACCGTTGGGCGAGCGCCGGGTTCGACTGCTTCACCTTTACCCACACGTCCGTATTCACCGCACAGGGCGCCACCGTGTTCACGGTGATGCAGCACAACGCAAACTCGCGTGCCAGCCCCGTCGTCAGTCCGTGCATGCCGCCCTTCGCGGCGTTGTATCCCGCATGATCCGGAAGGCCGTTTCGCACCGAGTCGGCACCGATATTGACGATCCGGCCGTACTTCGCGGCGACCATGTCCGGAAGAAACACGCGGCTGCACCAGATAACCGTCCAGAGGTTTCTGTCGACGGTCGCCTTCAGCGTGTCGGGCGTGTGCTCGAGGAATGGGCGGATCACGCCGCCGCCCGCACAGTTGACGAGGATCTGCGCCGGCCCGAATCGCTTCGTGGCGGCACGGTGCAGCGCCTGCGCGCCGCGCTCTTTCGACAGATCCGCCGCATGCGCGGCAACCGCGTTACCGAATGACTTCACGAGACGCTCGCGACCGGCTTCCAGCCCTTCCCGGTCGAGGTCCGACACCATGACCTTCGCACCCAGCTGCAGCAGCCGCTCGACAATGCCAAAGCCGATGCCATGGGCACCGCCGGTCACTACTGCCACACAATCATCCAGACTGGTCTGTTTATTTTTCATTTCGCTTAACCGACTACCTTCTGCATCTTCGGCATGGACACGTCATTCCCGTCGCGCTCGATCGGGCCGCTGCGGCCGAATTGACTGTCCGGCACTGCGCCCCAAACGTCCAGCGATTCGGGTACGGGTTCCATGTAGCGCGCCGGCCGCGCGCCGTGTTCCGCGAATTCCTCCATGCCGAAGCTGTACTCCACCGTCATCCCGTCCGGATCAAGGAAATAGAAGAAGATACTGTCGGACGGCGGATGCCTGCCTGGGCCGAAGACCACCTTCACATCGTGCGCCTTGATTCGGTAGAGTGCCTTACCGATGTCGTCGATATCCGTCACCATGAAATTCACGTGATGGAAATGACTGCTGCTGGCCGGCCCGATCGCGAACGTGTGGTGAAACGGATTCGGATGGCAACGCATGAACACGATGCGATCCTCGATCAGATCCGAAATCCGAAAACCGAAATCGCGCACCAGCGAATCGCGGCTCGCTTCGAAATTCTCGGCACCGATCACCACGTGGCCAATGCGGATGATCTTCGCGACCGTCGGCACGAATGGCTTGCTCATGTGTGTGTTGCCGACAAACAACTCGAACAGCACTCCGCTATGGCGCTCCCGCACGCGGAATCCCGAGCCCTGCTTCATCAGTCGGGATTCTTCCTGCGACACCCAGACCGGCGCCATATCGAGCCGCTCGAAATGGTCGAACGCCGCGCACACGTCGCTTTCCTGCTCAAGCTCGAAACCGACGCGCTTGAGCCCGCGCTCCGCCGACTCGCAAAGCAGAATGCTGTGGTGATCCCGACTGCATCGCAGATACGCGACGCCGGCAACCTGCTGCATCAGCTCGAGACCGACGACATTCGTGTAGAACGCGATCGAGCGGTCGAGGTCGGTGACGTTAATTGCGGCGTAGCCGAGTTTCTTGTAGCGGAAAGGAAGCGTGATATCCATAGTCGGCCTCTCTCAGAGAATGATGCTCACTCGCCCATGCGGACGAAGCGCTTCGAGATCCAGGAAACAGCGCTTTTCCGCGATCCGCAAGTGGCCGTCGATGCGCCGCAGGCGATAGTGCGTACTCCCGACATACGCATCGCTGCTGCCGAATTTGAATCGGTAGGTCACAAACGCCGCGGCGACCTTGATTTCGTCTGGACCGGCGCCGAGGATGCGGACGTTGCTGACCAGATGCCGAGTGCGAGATCGCGGGTATTCCGAGTGGGCGGTTTTCTTCATCAGTCGGATCACGCGTTCGCGCAACCGGACCGGATCGTCCGCGATGTAGAACAGGCTGTCGTCCGCGCTAGCGGTACGCGGCAGGTCGGCCGACGGTACATAGTACGTGCCGTCGTCAGTGAACAGCGACAGCCAGTCGTGGAGCTGCCACATGTCGAGCAGCTCCGCTTCGTAAAACAGCAGGTCCTCGACTTCGGCTCTCGTCACATATTCCGCGAAGTCGCTGGACGACGGGATACGCACAGGTTCCTTTTCGATCGTAACGGCGTTCATGTGCGTGTCCTCAAGCTGCAGTTTCCGGCATGATTTGATGGATCTGCGACTTCGACGACGGAGCGCTGATGTACTGGTTCCAGCGCGTCCAGAACGCGCGCATTTGCAGCTCATCGTCGTAATTGGTCGACTCCTTGCCCATTCCCTTGGAAATATCGCTCCACGGCACGAGACGATAATTGTTGAATCCGTTCTGACACGACTCCAGCGCCTCGACGTCGTCCGGCGTGGCAAACCCGCCCGGCCCGAGGAACTCGAGGAAGTTGCCGAGCCGGAATTTTTTCGCCCAGTCGGACTCTTCGTTGGGCGCGAGTGACCAGCCGTTGACCAGCATGTAATTGGGCGCCTGCGGATAAAACGTCCGCACCGTGATCGCCATGATGTCGTTGATGACGAGATTCGGGAAAATCAAAAGATTGCGGTTCTTGTGTGCCATGCGCTCGGCCATCTCCTCGCCGTGCAGTTCGACGAGGCGCGCATGAATTCCGTCAATCTCCTTTTTGCCATCCTCACCCCACAGCGGCACCCACGATGCAATCGGACGCCCCCACGGCGCGGTGTACTCAAGTACCGCGTGACCGTTGCCGAGGTCGTAGCTCGTCCCTTCGAGCTTCGTGCTCGACAGACTGCCGTTGGTGTTCTTCAGATAATCGAGGTAGGTTGCGTGCGTGCTGACGGCGTGATAACCATCCACGCTGTTTTCTACCAGCAGCTTCCAGTTCGCACGAATCGCATACTCCTGCGTGCCGCTGGAAATCGCCATGCCGCTCTCCGAATACTTCGACACCAGATCGAGGTATTCCTTCGCACCCGCCAGATAGTCGGGCAGCGGCTCCACGTCCGCATTGAAGCTGACGAAGCAGAAGCCGGCGTAGATATCGAACTTGGGCACGGGGACGAGGTTGCCTGCGCCGCTCGCCATGAAATCCGCGCAATATCGCTCCTTGCCCGGCTGACTCTTCAGGTTGCCGTCGCAACCGAACACCCAGCCGTGGTAGAAACACTGGAAGTTCTTCGCGTTGCCGGAACGATCTCGACAGACCGTGGCGCCGCGGTGCGGGCACGTGTTGAAGAACGCGTTGATCCTGTTGTCCGTGCCCATGGTCACCAGCAGATTGCGACGCACGATCGTACGGGTGACGAAGTCACCGGGCTTTTTGAACTCCGACACGTGCCCGACATAGAGCCAGCATCGGTCAAAAATCTTT
The DNA here is from genome assembly GCF_902830285.1 of Burkholderia sp. BCC0419. Classification (NCBI taxonomy): domain Bacteria; kingdom Pseudomonadati; phylum Pseudomonadota; class Betaproteobacteria; order Burkholderiales; family Burkholderiaceae; genus Burkholderia; species Burkholderia sp. BCC0419. Next base: position 644,465 of record NZ_CADESR010000001.1, on the reverse strand, counting down.
TCGTACTCGCTGAACAGAATCTGTTCACTGACGAATGCTTCCCGGGACACCCGGAACTGGAGGTGCTTCTCGTCGACCTCCACCAACTTCGACTCATTCACCATGGTCTTATCCTCGTGATCTTGAACGTACTCTGTCAGAGCGCACAATTGCGTAATGGCGTGCCCGGCTCGCCGAGCTGATACGGATCCACCCGATTTCCCTGCTTTACCCAGCGACGTGCGACCGCCATGTCCTTTGGGAGGTTGATCGACGCGCATCCGGTGACACGGTCCCCTTCGTCCAGCCAGAAAACGCTGAAGGCATCGCCGCGCTCATCGCCTCGGATGATCCTTTTGCCACGTATTGCGTTGCCCACCACCTGAAGGTTGGTCGCGCCCTGGTCGGACCAGAACCACATCGGCGATTCATAAGGAACCCGCTCACCCAGCAGATTCCTGACAACGTTCGCGGCATGATCCTGGGCATTCGCCCAGGTCTCGATCCGCCCGAACCCGGTGTCGTTGGGCTGCGACGCGATATCGCCCGTGGCGAAAATCCCCTGCGTGGCCGTCCGCCCGCAGACATCGACGCGTACCCCGGCAGCGTCGGTAATTCCAAGCGCCTCGAAACCATTCACGTTCGGCGTCACGCCGATGCCTACCAGCACGTGAGACGCCGTGACAGTACTGCCATCGGACAACTTCAAATGCCTGCCATCGAGCAGCTCGGTGACGAACACCCCGTAGCGGATATCGACGCCACTGCCTCGATGTGTCCGGTCGAGGAAACGAGACACCGCTTCGTCGACGCTGCGTGACATCAGGCGGTCGGCTGCCTCTATCACCGTGACTTCGCAGCCCCTTGCCCGCGCAGCCGCCGCGACCTCCAGACCGATCACACCTCCGCCGACAATCGCCAGGTGCCCGCCCCCTTCCAAGTCGGCGCGCAGGCTGCCGGCGTCTTCGATCGTGCGCAGATAGCGGACCCTGTCGGGATCGTGAGGTCCTCCGGGCAATTTTCGCGGACTGACGCCCGTGGCAATCACCAGCCGGTCAAATGCGAACCGGCGCCCGTCATCCAGCCGGATCTGCCGACGATCCGCATCGACGGCGGCTACCTTACGGCCCAGGACCAGCTCGATTCGTTGTTCATCGAACTCCGCCCGCGTCCTGATCGATCGATGTTCGGTTCGGCCCGGCTGCAGCACCTCCTTTGACAACTGGGGCCGCTCATACGGTAGATGCATCTCGTCGCCCACCAGCGCGATCTCGCCGTCGAATCCGCCGCGTCGCAGGCCAAATGCAACCGTCGCGCCGGCCTGGCCCGCGCCTGCGATCACGATCCGCTTGATGCCTTCGTCCATTCTCGTTCCAGTTGATTGATTCCGACCAAGCCACTTCTCAAAAAAACAAACAGACTAGACCGTCTGTTTTTGCATTGTTGTGCCGCTACATGTTCCTGTCAACTCATATGGTCATCTTTCGCTGCTGCGCCGCAGCACCGCGCACATTGGCGAGAGGCCCCATCTGTGAGCGTTTCCCCGGATTGTGCCCAGGCCTCACGCCTATCGCATCAGGCGTGACAGGATCCTTCGTCATCAAGACACGCGATCTTCAACACAAGCGCCTGAACCGTTTCGTGAATGCAAGCGACGCGGCAATCTGAGAGTGCCTAACCTCGATCGGTACACTCGTGCCCGGAAGACCCCCATTAGGAAAGCTCTTCGGAAATGCATAAGGTAGAGCGACTTCCAGCTTCGCATGCTGGTCGAACGAATACGACGTGCCTGCTGTAAAGAAGACACACTGAACCGTCGTCTCGTGGATTTGCTGACAGCATGCACCGCATTGCTCGCAATACATGACCTCGCTGACTGGCTTCAGATACAGCGATAGCGTGCGCACCTCTCGTTGCGGCCATTCCACCCGCTCTAACCGATAGCCGGTCCAGCAGCCCAGGGCCTGAAGTGCGTTTCGATCGAGCAATTCACGGTCTCCTGCGATGAACCAAAGAAAAACCCGCGACGCCATGCGGCATCGCGGGTTTCGCGGCTTTGTGCCGTTAAGCATAAGCCGTCCTCGGAGTAAAGCATAAGATGCCCGCTACGTAGGCAGTTATGCCGCAAGGAACCGCATCAGGAAAAGATAAATTGGCCAACCGGACGCAAATAAGGCATAAATCGACCAAACGAAAAATGGCCTGAGTAGCAGCGCAATTTTCCCGGCGTCGGGGGGGGGGGAACAACTCTCTCGAGCGTGAATCATGGTTACCGAACCAGGTCCGGACTGGGGGTCGAACCCAGTGTACGCAATAGCCGCTCGGTCGAGATAGCGTCAATTCTCCAATGCCAGACGAACGAGCTTTTCCAGAACGCTCATTTTCGAGTTGTCGCCGGCAACAAGCACGCCATTTGTCAGGGTGTGAAGGTAGACTCGCACGAGGCGATGGTCCAGCAAGTCACCCACCTTTTGTTTTCCGTCCGCGCCATACACCATCACATCACGAATACCTGACAGGGCATCCCCCGTCCCGACAATGCCACCAGCGGGCGGAACAAATGTCCGCACAAAGAGCCCGCAGTCCTGAAGGGCAATCTTTGTACCTGTTTTTTCGCCGTGCATCTGGTGATCTGGACTATACATCGACATGTAGTACGGCAACATGTTGAAGTCTCTTCCCTTCGAGTAATAGCGCGCCTTCTCCCCCGCCTCACGCCTGCGTTGCAATTCTGAGTCCTGAGCAGCGAGAGCGGATTCGACGGACGGGTAGGCATTGTTCAGGATGATTCGAGGGACGAACTCCCCCCACCATGCCGTCAGTCGCTCGCCCGTCGCTGGATCGACGACCCAGAATTGCCCGTCCTCAATCATCTGTTTGCCATCAGGCTGCAGGAACGGGAAGCGATCGACAAAGTCGAGCGCGGCCGCCGTATCGCGTGACCAAGGCGATCTTTCGGTGCTGCGCACGGCAATCCCGTCGGCGGTCAGTTCGACTTCCACGCAGGCAACAAGTTGCTTTGCCTTGCGTCCCTGTTGAAAAATTCGTCGCGTGGCCAGCAATGTTAGATGGCCACTGCGCAGCTCTGCGGGCATCGACGGCGCAGGAACTGGCTTCTGACCCAGCAGGCATTCCTTTAGCGACAGCTCGACCAAGCACCGCTTCAACGCCTCCTGGAGAGTCACGTCGCCTGAGCGTCCGGGTGAAAGCTTCTCAAGAGAGACAGGGCCGTAATCGAGGCCCTGCATCGCCACGACATAGGTCCCCTGCTCCATCAATTGAGCAAATTTCTTCTCGGTATAGACGTCGGCCACCGAGTCACCCTCCGCAAGCTTGTTGTACGCCGCACTTGCAGTCGCGGCCTTCGCCTGTATCAGGCCATCGGCCTTGGATGCCAGCCTGATACTGGTTTTGCCGGACTCCACTTCGCCATTGAGAAACAAATAGTTCTTTTCTTTGCTCAGTTGCGCGGGAGCAGCGGCGACGCCCGTAACGGAGCCAGCCGTGAAATGCGCACGCTCGCCGAGGGAGCTGGCCCATTTTGGAAAGAACTCGGGTATTCGCTTCAGCGGGGCCAAGGCCTCTTCAGTTAACTGTTGCTCAGTCGCGTTCACTACGACAAGTGGGCGCTTCAACTCCGCAAGTGGCTCGAGCGGAATATATCCGTCGTCGACGCAATGCGTAGCCACAAATGTCTGTACACTCGCCGGGACACCGGCCCGCTCAAAGAGACTCAGTGCAAACTCCGTCAGAATGTTCAGATAGTACAGTCGCGTTTGACGGAATTTCACCGAGTCCAGACTCACACCCGTCATTGGATATTTTCGGGCATCGTCTTCAAAGAACTCCGACGGGAGAATGCGTGTAACACCAATGAGAAACCCATTTCCGGCTTCGGCGGCAAGCGTTTCGGCGGAAGTACTGCTCCGTGAAGCCTTCTTTCGCGTAAACGACTTCGCAATGAAATCACAAACGATCTGCTGATATTTTGGGCGGATCCTGAACTTCGCTTCCGCGAGATTTAGTCTGCGTGCACCCGCTTTCGGCAGGCTGCCCAGATAGACGCCCGGCCCGAACCCGCCTGTCACAAAGGTCTGCTCTGGGTCATACGCGGCTGCCTCCAGCAACTCCCGTTGGAGCATCAGCTCGACAAACTTTACGGGTTGCGCGCGAACAGCGGCAATCATGCTCTCGCGATTGAGTTTCGGCTTGGGACCCAGATACCAGGCCTCACTCGTCGTCATCGCGAAGGTCAAACGACTCGCCGCGCGCTCGTCCAGCCCAAGTTCGCTGCCAATGTACTGACGAACGTATCGTGCTCGATCCCTGTAAAAGTCGGGGGCCAACTCCCCGCCACCAGCGGCCTTCGCCGCTTCCGCAAATTGCCGTAGATCGATGGAGACCGGGACGATAAGGCTGTCTCGGGATGCTTCCCACCGCGCCAGTTGAACTGCCGCCTCTTCGATACTGACGTCAAGCCGCACAGAACTAAGCCGTGCGACCGCCCCGGATCCCTCAAGGTTTCTTATTGGCATTCTTGTGATGTTCGAGTAAGTACACTATCGCGCAAGCAGGACACCGACCAGATTGTCGTTGTAGATCCACGCGTCAGCAGGATGCACGTACAACGACATGAACCGGATCCCCCCCTCCGCCGAACGCTGGACGTGATATTTGTGGGCGCCATGCAGGTTCAGATACACACCATGAACTGTTCTGCCGTTGAAAATCTGAGAGATGCGCTGATGTTTCGCCACGGCCTCGGCTTCCAGTTCGTTCTTTTTGAGCCGGTCCGTAATGCGCGCCCAGTTCTTTACATCCACTGCCACGATGACGTCCGAATCGGCGACTTCCAGATAGTAGTCGTAGACCTGAAATATGTCAGCCTCAAGCAAATGGTTTCGCACGTCAATGAAGCGTATCGGGCCTGTACCGGCATTGTTCTCAACCGTCACACCGAACTGCTGCTCGACAAATCGCTCGAACTCAAGCTCTGCCAGATACCCCTTCATGATTTCAGTGACGAACCATGGCTGAGGGAATAGCCGCTCTGCATCGCCTGCAACTGACGCAAGAAAGCCATTTCGGCCCTTCACCAGCGCTTTGCCGACCGATCCAATCTTCTCCAGAAGGCCCGGCGGCGCTAGCATCTCGACCCAGTTGTAGACGTCCGTTCCATCAAAAGAGTCGGTCAGAATCGACTCTGTCACCCCAACCCTCGAAACCTCCCGGGTATAAAGGTCGACTCGTCGTCTGATGCACTGGAATGCGCCGTCGATAAACGCGCTTGTCACACCAGCCTTTCGCAACGTCTCGAGATAGCTTGCGGGGTCCGAGAACATGGACGGACGAAACAGTCTTGTCCAGAGTTGGCGGGCCGCGTCGCTGCTCCTGAATCGGGCGGGAGTATCCGACGTGAATTCGCGGAGTGCAACCGCGCGTTTCAGACTGTCTGTGACGTGCTGCCGCCGCGCGTTGTCGTCATCGAACAACTGCATATCCAAGTTACGAGTGCCAATGGCCCGAAGTACCGCCCGTTGGGCTGGAGATGCTCGCGATACAAGTTCTGGGGCGCAACGCGTGCCAAGATGTACCATCTGCGTGGCGCGCGAACTCACATAGATATGTTGGGGTGGCATTTTGGCCTCTGGGCACCGTTCGCCACGGCCCAAAGCCTGAAACACTGTACGCGTGATATCAATATAGTGTTCCTTTCGCAGCCGTCGCCAACGGTTTCGGGAATAGTCGTACAGCACGTCGCGCCGCGACATTGCGGGCCAGCCCTCTTCCGTATCTCGCACAACCTGAAGATAGCTCTGGAACATTTCTATCGAGAACCCCCATTCGCCCGGGCGCGTGTGTTGGGTATAGTAGGGATCGTTGAGCAGGCAGAACAGTTCAAAGTCCTTGCGCACGCCCTTGTCGGTTGTCACAAAATCCAGGCCCCGTGAAGCCGAGCCGTATGCAGACCACAAAAGCACCTTGTGCTCCGTGATATCAAGCGCATTGATCAGTTCCTGACTAAATTGCCCTGCATCATCTGTTTCGTGAACCGCGCCAATCTCCCTCGGATCGCGCCGGCGAAATCTCGCTGCGGTGTAAAGAATGAGAGTCACCGGTTCTCGGTTCCCCGACTTCCGGTAGAACGGCAAGACAGGGGCGATGACGAAATGATGTCCGTCGTCGTCGACCTGTCGGATGCCTGTTGCGGAATTGCCAGCGAGTTTCTGCAGTATCGGTCGTATGCGCTGGACGGTCTGTGTGAGCACGAGGCCCGAGCGCAATTCGGTCGAAAGCAGCTTGTCCAACGATGCGACGAGCCCGTCAATTTCGTGCCTCTTGTACGCGTTCAGCGGAACATACCCAGGCTCACCTTTCGCAGGAAAAGCCTCGTGAACAAACTGCTGCAAACCTTTGAATCCACCTGAGGGTTCAAAGCTCGAGACAGGCGAGTCGTCATCGATGATCTGGATGCGGCGCTCTCGCCTTGCCAGATAATCGTCGGCGCGTTCCGACACGACATCTGTCTCGGCATCGGTCATCCGCTCATATTGGCCGCGCCTGGCCAGTATCCCTCGATGCAACTCGCCCATGTTGAAGGCTCCCGACGATGCTTCGGTGAGACCGCCGGTGGCACTCATAAGATACACGCCATTGTTGCGCCCCAACGCTTTTAGAACATCCGTTTCAGGCGTGTCCATCAAGGAAGTAATGGTCGCAGTGAGATTAATATCCGCAGGCAGGTTGTACTCTTCGGCCTTCCAGCGACTTTCTTCCAGCGTCACAACGCTCTTCGTCCCGCCGAAGAAAAAGTCATCCGTGAGTAGCTGATCTGCGAACGTATCGCTTTCAAAGCCACCTTTGGTGTTTTTGCTGCTGAAAAGCTTACGCACCTCGCCACGGAACCGTGCAAGGTTTGGATACCGCTCATGGTCATCTGGCGAGAAGGTTATCTCCTTTTCCCCGCTTTCGACATTGAGCCGACCGGCGATGAAGAGGACCAGTTGCAGATAATTGAAGAGCGTGTATGCAGATTCTGGAACGTCACCCTGATGGTACTCCAATCGGATCGTCTGGCCCGCCGTGTCCTCACTTAGCTCGACGCGTCTCAGGAACTCCGTATCCATTACGCTTGCTTCACCACTAAAAAACGTCTGACTAGGCTGGTCGAGAACTTCACCATAGGATGAACGGCTCATCGTGAAGTATTTCTTGTCGACGACAAGAGCACGCACGCGCTTGAATTCGCGATATTGCGAGTAACCTGTCAGACCACCGAGGCTCGCAACATACGTGCGGAAATCGGCAAGTATGTTTGCCTTCAGCCGAAATCTTTCAAAATCCTTGTATCCGTCATTGCGATCAAGCAACCGATGAAGGACTTCGAGGAGTTCGGAATCACTCCAATCATCGGCCCTCCCTCCCGGAAAACTCTCATTGAGCTTGGCACGAAGAATCTCTACCCGTCGTTGATCCGATATGTGTTGCGCCTTCTTCGAAGATGCCTCCACTACATACTCCCGCCAGACAGCGGGAGCGACTGAGGCGAACATCTCCAGATTCTGATAGACCTTGCTGGCCAAGGCGAAGTTGTCGCTGCTTTTCTCGAAGGCAATGGGCCAGCGAAAGTCGAGAAAAGCAAAAAATTCAGTGATGACAACGTTCAAGTCGTGCCGGCCAGCGGCATTGACAACGGACCTGCGCGCGTCGAATTGATACCAATAAGCATCCTCTTCCTCGTCCAGGAAGACGACGGCCCTGGCAGGTTCGCTGGTGCCTGAAATTGACCTGCCGAGTGCGCCGCCCTCCCGATTGATTTCAGCAAGGAAATCGGCCAGCGTCTCAAACTTGAACCAACGATTACAGCCCCGCTCGGGATCAAAGGCGTAGAGTTGCTGCTGCACCTGGGACTTCGAGGCCGTGCCGGCTATCACTCCAGGGTCCTTCAGGAAAGCCTGAAGCGGCTGAAGGCGGCGTACCATTTCAGCGACCTGTGGCACTTCAAGCACGTCACGCCAGCGACTGTCAGCCGCCCTATCGACAGAAAGAGTGATTAATCGTCTGATAACGCCGTCCGCAGACGACAGCGCACTGGATGTAGCCTTGAAATATGCTGCCTTCGCATCTTCATATGTGTCGTCGCCGGGCGCGACATCGTGGAAACTGGACGTGAGACAGATGTTTGCACGCCGACGCATCTCGGAAACGTTGCTCTTCGATGCGGCCGAGCGCTCCCGAGCTACCTCGACTTCGACCATTGATAGCACTTCACGATTTTGAACCAACCAATCGTGCAGTTTCAGGACGGCGTCAAAAAATAACTTGTCGTTACGATGATAGTCGCGAGAGTAAAGCAGATATACCGGTACATCTCGTCCGCGCCCCTTTAAGAGACGACTTACCTCATCGTTATCCTGCTTCGATGCACTTTGCTTTCTGACATCGTCGACGAACCCCTTCACAAGGGATTGCATCGGTGCGATGAAGACCGGTACGACCTGATACTTGAGGAATAGCTCGAGCGAGAAAAACGCAGCGGTGTACGTCTTCCCGAATCCGGTGAACCAGTTCAAATGCTTGATGAACGGGCGGTCGCCCGCCAGGAGGAATGGCTCCCGAAATCCCCGGTTGAGAATGTCTGTCTCACTGCGCTTTTGCTGTCGGCTCATTTACCTGAAACCCTTGATATGCAGAACATCACACACGGAAAGCCCCCGGACGCCCCGTTTCTTTGGCCACTAGCCAACCTTACGCCCGCAGACCGCGTCCGGCCGGAAGCGCTTCCCACGAGTGCGGCAGCACGCCGCCGGTTGATCGTCAACTCGCCCCGCAGCCGGCCGGGCACGCAAGCGGGCACCGCGTAGCACCCGCCGTAGCGCGTCAAGCTGCCTACTTGCGCGGTTCCTTGCGTATGCCTTTGAATGGTTCGCCGTCCTTCTTCTGATCCATGAACCGTCCCGTTTCTCGGTCGCGCTTCGTCCAGTTCTCCGTGACCGGATTGTAAACTTGCGACCTGTCACGAACCGCCCCACGGCGCGCGTTATCACCAATCGGTGGATTTTTTTGCCATCGCTCAATTCTCCAATCCGGTTAAACATCCATATGGTGCGTCCAGCGCGGGACGCCACTTTTCGAGAGAAATTCGACCAAGGAAGGACTTCCATAGAATATGACGCGCCTGCCGGAAGAATAGGCCAGCGCTGATTGGTCGATCTTTAATGAATTAGCACGAGCCCGTGCCATCAACTGTGACAGGAGGATTGCATTGTCCGAGTCTGAACCTGAATTCGATCGGGCATCAAAAACAGCAAAATTAATCCATCCACCATTCTGTGCTCGCTCACGCAAATGCGCGAAATTGATCCGCATTAGTATCTCCCAGCCGGGCCCCTCCCAGCATGGAAAACATGGTACCCAGAGTAGTGGCTCACGGAATGAGCCACTAACCCGCGTTGGTACGATATTTTTCCGCTGCGGCGCACAAAACCGCGGATATCCTGCTCCGGAGCTCAGGTGGCCCGAGCACTTCAACCTGATCGCCGTGGTGAAGCAGGTCCATCATGAGTTCTTGGTCGTTCGAATACGGTATCTCCAGCAGGTAGCTGCCGTCGTCCAGCCATTTGCTGGTCTGGTTTTCGTGCCACACCTCCTGTGAGACCCACTGTGCCCGCTGAGCGGAAAATTTCAGCGTTGCCTTGTGCAACGCCTTTCCGGCGAAGATCCCGTACCCACCCTTGAAGTGTTCCGCCATTGTCAACTCGTCGACCTCGATTGCTACCTTGTCGACGGCATACGCAGACTCTATCGACTCCAGCGAGAATGACCGGATCGCATCGCGCGTGTGACACCACGCGTCCAGTAACCAGTTCTCCCGGTAGTGCACGAGTTGGATCGGTGAGATCTCACGCTCGGTCGCTTCATGCTTTTCCCGATTCCAGTACCGGATGCAAAGGCGCTTGCGGTCAAGAACGGCACCAGCCAGCAGCTGAAAATTCCGGGCATCCACCTTTCGGTTGGCGAAATGGATGAGCTTGACACGCCGATCGATTGATTTGGCCGAGTACGCGCCTTGCCCGAGCATCTCGCGAAGACGAGCCTTAAGCGGCCCAATGTGTTCTTCAAGCAAGCCGGGCTGCACGCCCTGCAGGAGGTGCAACATCGTGAGCAGCGCGTGGACCTCGGATGAACTGAACCAGAGGCCAGGAAGTTCGAACGGACCGCCACCCGGTAGCTGGGCATCCTCGATTACATATCCACGTTTGCGCTTATCCCAGATTAGGGGGCACCCGAGCCGATCCCGCAAAACGTCAAAGTCCCTTTTCAGCGTCGCCCTCGACACCTCGAGGTCAACCATGAGCTCTTCAATCGTGACCACGCCACGCTTTCGAATGCGCTGCACGATCTTGTGAATTCGTTCGGCGTTTTCTTTTGACACGCGCCCCTCTTCGCATATTGGCAAAGCGTGCAGGACCTGCCGCATCGGAATGCGGCCTAGCCTGCCTTGCCCTCCCCGACCTCGGATATTGCACTAGGATCCGCGTCGTCTGATCCGTCCCGCTTGCCACAAAAGTACCGCGCGCCCCTCGGCCCAACGACTGCCCAACTCCCAGACTGTGACCCAGATGCAAAGATGCGTGAGCGACCTTGACCTGCGTGTCTAGCCCGGGACCTTCATTACAATCCGCGCCCATTGCAGTGTTCCATGCCTTTTCCTCGAATCCCAATCTCGCCACTTGATCGCTAAGGCGAATATCGCTGGCACGTGGCAACCATCCGACTGATTGTCAGGGGGCGAAACTTTCGGGAATGGCCAATTCTTCTCGGACAAGGTATGCCTCCATCTTCTATGCGTCGCGCCATGCCAACTCAAGGCGGCCTCTGCTCGTTGCGCGCAGTCGAAGGAGGCCCAACTCTCGACTCATGGCGTTGAGCCCTGACTCCTCGTCATGCCCCTCGGCTTGCAGTTTCGTCGCAAGCGTTCTCAGCTCTGCGATTGAAACCTCATCTACCGGCCGTGTAGCTCCGGGCAGCGGACTTCTGAACGCCAAAGATGCCTTATCACCGACGGTCTTAGGCCAGATAAACAAGCCAACATCTTCTGTCTCCGCATCGAAATGCTTCGACGCGAGGTCGACCACGCGATTCAGAATGCGAGAGCCGGTTCGGGACCATCCATGCGCGCGAGCAATACGTCTTGCCAGAACCTCATCGCGCACGGGTCCCTCGATGTTGACGACTGCTGTAATCATCGCGAGGAGACGCTCGTCGTATGAGTGAGCGAAGAACAGCTCCGGGTCACGCTCGTGGTCGGAAATCGTCAAGTCAACTTCAACGAATATCGTCTCCTCGCGCTCAATGGATATCGGCGTCGACGCGGCACGCGCGTACATGACCGGTGCTGCTTCATCTTCGGAGACTGCAGCCTTCGATACCACCTTCGGCGCAACATCTTCCACTACATTTGCGTTGCTGAATCCGCTGCCTGAAACCGATTTTGCGGCGGCGAGGACCTCGGCCGCGATTGCTGCAGCGCTCTGCATCTCCGCTGCCTCTGCTTCTCGTCTGACGGCAAGCAAAGCTCGCAGTTGACTATCCACCTTCTCGAGGGTGCCCGGCATGTCAACCCACCAGTCTGTCGACCAGATTCGGACGATTTCCCAACCAAGTCCTCTCAGAACCTGCTCGCGCAGCTTATCGCGGTCACGAGCCGTCGCTGAGCGATGGTAGGTCGCTCCATCACATTCAACGCCTGCCAGATAGCGGCCAGGAGCATCGGGATCCACGACGCCAAGGTCGATACGGAACGCCGATACGCCCACCTGAGGATGAACCGTCCAGCCCCTCTCCGCCAGTGCCACACACACTGCCTTCTCAAACAGGCTATCGAAGTCGCCAATGCTACCGGCAACGGCTTCACCCAAAGCGCGAGCTCCTCGCTCGGCAAACTCGAGGAAGTGCTTCAAGTCTCGAACACCCAGCGCCTGCGTTCGGGACAGGTCCATCTTCTCCGGCTTGAAGCTGCCAAACACACGCAGTTCCTGGCGGGCACGCGTGATAGCAACATTGAGGCGCCGCTCCCCACCCTGCTGGTTCATCGGACCGAAGTTCATTGGCATCGTGCCATCAATGCCAGGGCCGTAGGTAATCGAGAAGTACATAATGTCCCGCTCGTCACCTTGAACGCTTTCCAAATTCTTGACGAACACTGGCTCAAGCGCTGACTCGGCAAAGTGCGGCTCTATTGATGGGTCCCTGCGACGCTCCTCGTCAAGGAGGTCTTCAATCAGGCGTTGCTGCTCGGTGTTGAACGTGACGACACCGACCGTCATCCGACTGTCGATGAATCCCGGGGATTTCAGTCTGCCGACCAAGTCGGCCACAAGCGCCTTCGCCTCTGGTTTGTTGGTACGGGCTCCACCGCGCTCGTACTGACCGTCGGTCACGAGATTGAAACTGACAGCCCTGTCGTTGGTGACAGGACTCGGGAATGTAACCAGGTCGCCGCTGTAGTACCGGTAGTTCGAGAAGGCAATAAGGCTCTCGTGCCGGCTGCGGTAGTGCCACGACAGCTTCATCGTCGGCAGGTTCGCTCCGATACATTCTTCCAGAATGCTCTCGAGTTCCGCCTCGACATCCGTATCGTCGACGTCGGATTCGGCACGGTCGAAGAAGCTGGTCGGCGGGAGCTGCTTTGGGTCACCGACCATGATGACTTGCCGCGCCCGCGCCATCGCACCAATCGCATCCCAGACCGGAATCTGAGAAGCTTCGTCGAAGACCACGACATCAAAGTCAGAGGTCTCAGCCGGTAGATACTGGGCAATCGACAGCGGGCTCATGAGCAGACAAGGAGTCAACCGGAGAATTGCACCAGAAGCCTTCGACATAAGTTCGCGCAACGGAAGGTGTCGCGTCTTCTTCTGCATCTCATAACGCAGAAGCCCCCACTCGGAGCCCAGTGCGACCCTCGCCGGCGACGGAAGACCGGATGAAAGTTGCGCTCTGACCCAGGCCCGAGTCAGAGCGACGAACTGCTCATCAAGCTCGCGGAAATCCTGGATGCGTTTTTCGTGCTCGGCGGACACAAAGTTACGCAGAACCTCGTCGCCATCCACGACAGCATTCAACCACCAGCGGCAGTAGTTGGTCTCAAAGACCGCCTTCACCTGCCCACGCTGAATATTGCCGTCTTCGATACCTGAAACCAATGGGGCCAATCCCAGCGAAAGCGCATGCTGACGGACTTTCCGCCAGGCACACCAGAGTTTCAGCCGGTTAGCATTCTGCACCACCTGCCTAGCGCGTTCCGCTACTTGCCCGGGGGGAAGCGAATGAAGAGTCGCGTGTTCCGAAGATGCCAGCCCGCTGGCAGTGGCAAATTGAGCGACAACTTCATTAAACGACTGCAGCGCTTCGGCATAGGTGCACCTCGTGCGAGCAACAATGCCTGACGGCTCAAGCAGAATATTGCTGTCGCCAAGCAGAAGGGCGACCGGGGTTTTGACCGCTGCAAGCAGTTCAGGTGTATTCGCGAGGTTAGCCAGTGCAGCCGAGAGAGACTCGAAAAATTTGAGGGCCGGCTCAATGCCATCAATCTTGGTTTGCAGACCGCTCCACAGACCGGACGTCTTGCCTGACAGGTCTGCGAACTCCTGAATTCGGGCATGCAACGAAACCAACTCGCGCATGTTTCGTATGTCGGTAGCCGCGGTTGGGCCAGCGCGTCCAGACTCGATTACCGTATAGCCGTCATCCACCCAGTGGGTTTCTGTTCGTGCAGCAGAGAGCGCTCCCTGAAAAAGCACATATGCCTTCGCGACTACAACATCAGTTTTGTAACCGGCCCAGACATTGCCCGTCTCGATTTCCAGATGAGCGAGATTCGCAATAACCTGCTCGATTTTCCGCAGCTCACGCATCCGCTGCAGGTCATCTCGAGCAGCATCGCCGCATTGCCCTCGGCTGACTGGGTCAAGGCCCACGTCATCCCAGTTCGAGCGTGCACGAGCACGCTCGAGGGCCGTCTCGAATGACAGGAGTGCACAAACTACATCAAGGTCGGTTTTGAGCCCCGTCCATACGCTCGAAGTGAGCGAGAACAGGTCACCGTATTCCTTGATTTCGTTATTGAGGGCATCGATTCGCGCAAGACACTCGATATCACCGTCGATGTTCGGTTCGCCACCGTTTCCGCCTGCAAGCTCCCTGAGCTTCTTCGTCAAGGACCGTTTGCGCATCATGCTCATCGGCCAGCCCGAGTCCTTGAGCTCACGCAGGTCAGACTGCAACTCGGCAATTGTCCTTGTCTGGATGCCCTCCTTGTATGGAATCGAAAGCTGGCCGAGAACGTCAAGTCGGGTGCGCAGCAGTTCGATACCTTTGGCGAGGCGAGCGCGCAGTGTTTCGCTCCAGGGCACGGAAAGAGCTGCATGCAATTCCGAATCGCGTTGCAAATGGCTAATGCCTACTCGCAGGTCCTCGAGTGTCTGATTCGAGCAAGGCGTCGACAGCGTGCCAAGCAATTCCTGGTACCGCTGCAACATTGGTGTTGCCTGGCGCAATCCATCCGCAATAGCCTTTGCATCCGGACGTAGCGCGAAACGCCAGTCGTAACCAGACGCGGACGGCAGGACCGCGGCGAGCATCCGCATACCATCGCGTACTCGGGGGTCCAACGGCAGGTCCGGCAACCCTATAGCCTGACGCAAGTCAGCCGCTGCTTTCTCGAAGCGCCCCGCAACGTCTGGTACCGCGCGGGCAGCGTCGTCCAGTGCGGCCGCCCAGAGAGGCGACCACTCGGTCTGAGCCACATGTGCCAGCGGGGTTGACGTCAACTTCTCTTCACCGAATGCCTTGGCATTGACATCGAGCAGTTCGGCGGTTTCGCGAAGGCCCCGCATCGCTTCCATGTCATGCGCCTGGGTAGACGACCACGTCAGCCGGAACGCTGGCAGGTCATGACCGCCGACGACTCGACCGATTGCCTCATAGACGCTCAGGCCATTCGAGTGCCGAAGATGGAGTCGTTCAACATATCCATTCAGCTGGGACCTCAGTCCTTCAAGTCGGACCGCTTCTGCGTGCCATTGCTCAGGCGCGAGGACGGCGGAGGAATCCCATGACGTTTTCAACTGTTCAAGAACGTCAGTCTTTCGCGCCTTGCTGGAGTGAAGCTCGAGACAGAAATTTCCAAGGCCGACGTCCGCGAGGCGCCGGTAGACGACATCCAGCGCGGCCATCTTCTCGGAAACGAACAGAACGCGCTTGCGCTCGGCGAGGCACTGCGCAATGAGATTTGCAATCGTCTGGCTCTTTCCGGTGCCCGGTGGTCCAATCAGAACAAAATCCTTGCCCTTGCTGCCTGCGACCACGGCGGAAAGCTGCGACGAGTCTGCTGGTAGAGGGCAGAACGTCTCCTTCACAGGCAGTTCGACGTCCAGCCGCCTGACATCAGGGAACTCCACCGTACTTTGATACGAATCGCGCGGAGTATCGATGAGGTGACGAACTACCGCGTTCTGTTTGAGTTGCTCGGTACGTTCGGTGAGGTCCCGCCACATCAAGTATTTGGCAAACGAGAAAGAGGCCAGAACGACTTCTTCCACGACCTCCCAGCCCTTGATATCCTTGATGGCATGGGACACCGTTTTCCAGATTCCGGCAACATCGAGGCCTGAATCATCCTTGGGCAGCTCGACGTCGTTCACACCGAGTTCGAGCTCGAAATCCTGACGCAGCATTTCAATAAGCGTCGGATTGAATCGGGCCTCCTCGTCGTAAAGCTTCAGACTGAAGCCAGAGCGCGCACTGCGACGCTCGAGAGTGACAGGTACGAGGATGAGAGGTGCACGATATTTCTTGTCTTCTTTGTCGTCGCGTGTCCACGACAGGAAGCCGAGTGCGAGGTACAGTGTATTCGAACCGCCCTCCTGCAAGGTGGTCCGGGAATTCCGGAACAGTTCAGTCAGGCGCGAATCCATCTCGTCCTGCGGCAACCCGATAAACACTTCCTTGCGCGTCAACGCGTCGAGAGCGTGCTGGCGGCGAATGTGTTCGCGCTCGCGCGCCTCATGGATAGCCTGACTGCGTGGGTCCGAACCGTCCATGAGGTCCGGACGGGTCAACAGCTTTAGCGCATGTCCCTCCGCCAGAACATCCTCAAGCAGTCCTGGTTCAGGCGCGTCGAGCTTCAGGGACTTCTTTCCCGACTTGAGACTCAGCAGATTGTTTCTGAGTGACAAGTCCAGGAGCCTTCGCTGCCAGCGGGTAAGACGGTCCTCCGGCCGCTCCCGCCCGTCGTCTGAATGCGCGTCTTCGAGCTCCTCCAAAAACTCAGGGGCATCCTCCCACCGCTGAGTCAGGTCCTCGGTCATCTCGGTGTCAGCTGTGCCACGAACTACAGCGTGTTCGCTAGCAAGCGGTTTGATGCGCTGCATCCGTGCGCGTCGAATATCAATTGCCAGCTCGAACTTCGGCTCTTCGTCTTCGGAGATGTGTTCCTCACCTTTGGCCGTAGTGAAACTGAAAGTCGGCAGAGGCCTCTGTGCAAGGAGGGTCGACTCGAACAGGACCATCTCTTTGAGCTTCACCCGCTTCCGCAGAGCGGTGATGTCGTCGATGACAGTGGTCGAAAACTCTTCGGGCTTCAGCCAGACGCCGGGAAAAGCGTGCCCCTGCTGGAAGACGAGAACTGGATTCAGGCCCGCCTGCTCCAGTGCCGCGCAGACGAATAAAGCCAGGTCAAGACAGGTAGCTAGCCCAGATTCCGCAATCTGGCTGGGCCCGCGCACTTTCTGCCCTTCCCGCTCGAAGCTCGCGGGAGGTACGGCGTAGTCGAGTCCCATCGCTCCAATCGCATTCCAGATAGCAGAAGCGAGTTCCCATGCGCGCTTCGCACCTTCCTGGTAGCCATTGATGCCGCCGGGCTTCCCCGCTTTGCGTAGCACCTCCGCAGCCTGCTTGAGCACACGTTCGACTGCCTGCTCGTTCGGCTGAACGAAGGCCGCAATCATGTCCGGCAACGACGACAGCCCGCCCCACTGATTCCTTGGAAGAAGCTCGACTGTCTGCTCGGAAACTGCAATCTCGGCTGACTCTCGGTTTGGCGCAGTGAGTGTGAGCGTGACCACGGACTTTTCCGACTCAGTCAGGCGGCCGAGCAGCGGACCGTCGAGAGACAAATCAAGGTCCGTGATACGCAGGGTCTGCCCCGCCGCCAGATGGTCTAGGTGCCAAGTCTTGGGCTTGAGGAATGGTGGGTCAGAAATCGCAGTGAGCTTTAGGTCCCGGAATGTGTCTTCCGTTTCGTTAACTATAGAAAGCTCCCGAACCACGGGCACCGCGTTCTGGAAGTCCGCCAGATTGACCCGTCCAGCGACGGCCACCTGAATTTGGACGCAATAAGGCTTTGCCGATTCATCCGTCGGCCCGACAACCCCGGTATCCATCAATGGTCTCCAACTACAACTAGCTATTCGTCTAGACGTGTCACCACGAACGCTCGCTTCCTCCGGAAGCATCCGTGCCACCGTACTTTCTAAACCCCGTTCAAGCGGTACAGAAGCTTCCGCTTGGCGAACCCACCAGCGCGTCGAACAACAGTCATACCTCGGATGCGAACGGCAGTGGGGAAATTAGGATACCAGCGGCAAGATGTATTACAAGGACAATAAATGTCACCAGAATGCTGAAATCAATAAAATCGGTCCTGGGTTTATCTGCTGGCTGCGCGGAGCGGTGTGGGTCCAGCCGCCTTATCTTGCTTCATCGCTTACCCGGTCCCCGGTCTTGTCCGTGTTTCTCCGAAGCAGGCAACTATTACTAATGATATTTGGCTATTGACTCATCACAATGTACGGCGGTCGCCAATCTGGTGAGCGGCAATGGAATTCCTCTTCGAGCTTGTAAAACACACCGCCATCTAGGTTACAAAACGTTGCAGCCTCAACTTGAGGTGAGGGCCCTCTTCATTTCATTTTCCACATCTGGACTCCCCCGGTGTGGAACCGCTTCGCCCGCCCGGCCTGTACGCGCCCTCCGGAACGCTAGCTTCACCTCATTGCCGAAGCTGCTCACTTCATTCACCAGACACGTGGTAGTTCCAAACTAGGGATGCAGCTAGATACGCTGAAGTCGTTGGTAAGCCAGTGTGGCCCTCTGATGGTGCTGGTTGGGTCCTACGACCTGTACCCGCTCACGCCTCTTTCTGGCCAGCTTGCGAAGCGCTCGCCGACGGGAAAGCCATCGGATCTGCGAGACCTCACCGCTCGCGTATCCAAGGAAGTTCTGGGGCATCCGCAGCGTCATGGACGTGCGTCAGGAGGTCAAGGAGGCGCTCGGCGTGAACTAGGTGAGGTACGTTTTACCTCAGTAATGAAAAAGCCGACCCTATGGGCCGGCTTTTTCGTCCATGCACGACTCTTCGCCGCAAACAAAATTTTCGACGCTACATCCTATTCCCGACAAAGCAAAATGCGGTCGATCAGGAAATCAAGCACAACGTGTCCAGGCGGACAACTTATGCTTAACGGCGCGGCTTCCCCGGACAACCGTGGAAGCGAATCTGGTGGGCCCCCCGGGAGTCGAACCCGGCACCAACGAATTATGAGTTCGCTGCTCTAACCAAGCATGAGCTAGGGGCCCAGACGAGAAGCAAAGCGTGCTACACGCTGCCCCGGCAACGAGGTCGGGCCGGCATTGTAACAACAAAGACGACCAAGGGAACAAACGCCACCGGCATCATGGGGATACCGGCGGCGTTCGTGGCAGAGACGCTGGAAATCAGTTCCCTTCGAGGAACGACTTCAGCTTGTCGGAACGGCTCGGGTGACGCAGCTTGCGCAGCGCCTTGGCCTCGATCTGACGGATCCGCTCGCGGGTGACGTCGAACTGCTTGCCGACTTCCTCGAGCGTGTGATCGGTGCTCATCTCGATACCGAAACGCATCCGCAACACCTTCGCCTCGCGCGGCGTCAGCGAATCGAGCACGTCCTTCACGACGTCGCGCATGCTGGCATGCAGCGCGGCATCCGCCGGCGCGACCGTGTTGGTGTCCTCGATGAAGTCGCCGAGATGGGAATCGTCGTCGTCACCGATCGGCGTTTCCATCGAGATCGGCTCCTTCGCGATCTTCATGATCTTGCGGATCTTGTCTTCCGGCATCTCCATCTTCTCGGCGAGCGTGGCCGGATCCGGCTCGAGACCGGTTTCCTGCAGGATCTGCCGCGAGATGCGGTTCATCTTGTTGATCGTCTCGATCATGTGAACCGGAATACGGATCGTGCGCGCCTGGTCCGCGATCGAACGCGTGATGGCCTGACGGATCCACCACGTCGCATAGGTCGAGAACTTGTAGCCGCGACGGTATTCGAACTTGTCCACCGCCTTCATCAGGCCGATGTTGCCTTCCTGGATCAGGTCGAGGAACTGCAGGCCGCGGTTCGTGTATTTCTTCGCGATCGAGATCACGAGACGCAGGTTGGCCTCGGTCATTTCGCGCTTCGCCTGACGTGCCTTCAGTTCGCCTGCCGCCATCTGGCGGTTGGTTTCCTTCAGGTCCTTCAGCGGCAGCACGACGCGCGCCTGCAGGTCGAGCAGACGCTGCTGCTGTTCGCGGATCGCCGGGACGTTACGCGACAGCACCGCGCTGTACGAATGGCCTTCCGCGGTGATCTTCTCGGCCCAGTCGAGATCCGTCTCGCTGCCCGGGAAACGCGCGATGAATTCCGAGCGCGGCATGCCGCACTTGTCGACGACGATGTGCAGGATCTGACGCTCGACCTGACGCACTTCGTCCACCTGCGCACGCAGCGTGTCGCACAGGCGTTCGACGGTACGCGCGGTGAAGCGGATCGTCATCAGCTCGGTCTGGATCGTTTCCTGCGCCTTCAGGTAGGCCTTCGACTTGTAGCCTTCCTTCTCGAACGCGCGGCGCATCTTGTCGAACCACTCGCTGATCTGCGAGAACTTCTCGAGCGACGCGCGCTTGAGGGCTTCGAGTTGGGCGGCGTTGGCCGATGCCTGCGCGGCACCGTCATCTTCCTCCTCTTCCTCTTCTTCCTCTTCCTCTTCGGCTTCCTCGTCCTCGTTCTCGATGGCTTCCGCTTCCTTCGCGGAGAAGCCGTCCGTATCGGCGGAGTCCGAAGCATTCGGATCGAGCAGGCCGTCGACGAGCTCGTCGACGCGGATCTCTTCGTTCGCGACGCGTTCGGCCATCGCGAGGATGTCGGCGATCGTCGTCGGGCACGCGGAGATGGCCATCACCATGTGGCGCAGGCCGTCCTCGATCCGCTTCGCGATCTCGATTTCGCCTTCGCGCGTGAGCAGCTCGACGGTGCCCATTTCGCGCATGTACATCCGGACCGGATCGGTCGTACGACCGAATTCCGAATCGACGGTCGACAGCGCGACTTCCGCTTCCTCTTCGACTTCATCGTCCGACGACGCGGCGGGCGCGTTGTCGTTCAGGAGCAGCGTTTCCGCGTCCGGCGCCTGCTCGTAAACCGCCACGCCCATGTCGTTGAACGTGCCGATGATGCCCTCGAGGGCTTCGGTCTCGGTGAAGTTGTCCGGCAGGTGGTCGTTGATTTCGGCGTACGTGAGGAAGCCGCGCTCCTTGCCGAGCTTGATCAGCGCGCGCAGTTTCACGCGGCGCTCTTCGAGCTCCTCGGCCGTGCCCGGCGTGCTCGTCGCGAACGCTTCCTTCAGCAGCGCCTTTTCCTTGGCGCGACGATCGCGCACCTTGGATTTGCCCGGTGCAGCCGCCACTGCGGGCTGCTCGTCGCTCTGATTTGCGTCGTCTTCGACGGTTACTTCGTTCAGCTTTTTGGTCATGGAGTTCGCCGTACCGGCTATATCGACTCGCGGCTGCTGGACGACAGCCGGTTGAACCGTGGGTGCATGAGTAGTACGTACTGCCGTTTCGTCCGCGTCGGCAGTCGTGTCCCTTGCGCTTTTCGCACTTGCCCGCTTCGCCGCCGGCTTGGCCGGCCCGGAGTCGGGTCTGGCGGCAGCCCGTGTTCTGGCTGCCGGTGCCGGCGCAGCCTGAGCAGTGCCGGCCGCGGTTTTCTTTCCCATAGGGGCTGACGTGGCTGAAGACGTTGTCCTGGTGGAAGAAGCAGACTTGGCCGCTGTGACCTTCTTGGTCGGCTCCGTCGAGCCCTTGCCTGTTGCTTTCTTTCCGCCTGTCGTCTTTGCCATCGCGATTCTCGCCTCTGCTTGGAAAACAAACCGCTGGAAACCTTATATTATAGCACGCTGGGGAGCCCTCTCTAAGCGCCCCGGCCGCCTACAGCCCGAGCCGACGCTTCATGTCGGTTCGCTGCTGGTTCAATTCCGTCAATTCAGCCAATTCCTCGGGAGTGAAGGTGGATTGCCGCGCCAGCCTGTCCAGCCGGTCGCAGCAGGCGTCATAGCGCATCTTGAGCACCGCTGCCTGCAGTTCCTCCCCCGCAATTCGCTCCTGCTCACGCTGCCGCTCGGGCACCGTCTCGTCTTCCGGATTCTGTAACAGCAAATCGCGGACGTTTTCATCATAGTCCAGAATTTCGCGGAAGATTTCCTCGTAAGTCGCCCCGTTCGAGGACGTCCTCAGGACATCCGACAGCAGCCGGAATTCCGCGCCGTCGCCCAGCGCACGCGCATGATCGACGACTTCCGTGAACAGCTCGCCGATGCGCGGCAGCGCGCGCAGGGTCGCAATCTGTTCGTCGTCGAGCTGCGATGCGACGCGCGGATGCATCACCAGCGTGCGCAACGCGCGCTTTTCGCTGTCCGTCACGCGGCGCCGCTCGCTGCGCGCGGGCGCCTGGCGCGGCGGCGCCGCGATGCGCGTATCGACGTCCGACAACGCCGCGACCTCTTCGAACGGGATATCGAGGCGGTCGGCAAACATGTGCATGATCTGCGCGCGCAGCGCGTTCGCGGGCAGCGCCTGCAACAGCGGCTTCGCATCGAACAGCGCCTTCGCGCGGCCTTCCGGCTGATCGAGCGCCTTGCCGGCAATCGCTTCGTTCAACAGAAATTGAGACAGCGGCATCGCGCGTTCAACCCGCTCGGAGAACGCATCCGCGCCGAACTCGCGCACGTAGCTGTCCGGATCGTGCTCGGTCGGCAGAAAAAGGAACCGGATCGTACGGTTGTCGCCCGCATGCGGCAGGCACGCCTCGAGCGCGCGCCGGGCCGCGCGCCGCCCGGCCGAATCGCCGTCGAAACTGAAAATGACCGTGTCGGTCTGGCGCAGCAGCTTCTGCACGTGAATCGGCGTGCACGCGGTGCCGAGCGTCGCGACCGCGTTCGGAAAGCCGAGCTGCGCGAGCGCGACGACGTCCATGTAGCCTTCGACGACCAGCACGTACTTGCGCTCGCGAATCGCGAGCCGCGCCTCGAACAGCCCGTACAGCTCGCTGCCCTTGTTGAACAGCGGCGTTTCCGGCGAATTCAGGTACTTCGGTTCGCCGCTGCCGAGCACGCGGCCGCCGAAACCGATCACCTGCCCCTTCACGTTGCGGATCGGGAACATGATCCGCTCGCGGAACCGGTCGTAGCGGCGCGCGACGCCCTGCGCGTCGGTTTTCTCGCTGACGATCACGAGCCCCGACTCGACGAGCGACTCGTCGCGATAGTCGGGGAACGCGGCTTCGAGGTTCTGCCAGCCGTCCGGCGCATAGCCGAGGCCGAAGCGTGCGGCGATCTCGCCGGTCAGGCCCCGGTTCTTCAGGTACTGGATCGCGACGGTCGCGCCGCGCAACTGCTTGCGGTAGTAGTCGCACGCCGCCGTCATCGCGTCGGACAGCGCGGTCGCCACCGATTTCGACACGGGCGCCGGATAGTCGCCGCCACCGCCTCCGCCCCCACCGCCGCCGCGCATCGACGGCTCGTGCGGCACGGTCAGGCCGACGGATTGCGCGAGTTCCTGCACGGCTTCCGGGAACGTGAGCCCCGCGTGTTCCATCAGGAAGCCGATCGCGGTGCCGTGCGCGCCGCAACCGAAGCAGTGATAGAACTGCTTGGTCGGGCTGACGGTAAACGACGGGCTCTTCTCGTTATGGAACGGGCACAGCCCCATGAAATTGGCGCCGCCCTTCTTGAGCTGCACGTACCGGCCCACCACGTCGACGATATCGACGCGGTTCAGCAAATCCTGCAGGAACGAATGCGGAATCACCGTGGGATCGAGCGAAAAAAAGACAATACGACGCCCGGCGCACGCATCGCTGGGCGCGCCGGGAACGGGTTTTACTTCGTGAGCGCGGCCTTGACCTGCGCGGAAACGGCCGTCATGTCGGCGCGGCCGGCGAGCTTGCCCTTCAGCACGCCCATCACCTTACCCATGTCCTGCGGGCCGGCTGCGCCGGTTTGCGCGACCGCCGCCTGGACTTCGGCCGCCACTTCGGCGTCCGACAGTTGCGCAGGCATGTAGCCGCCCAGCACGGCCAGCTCGGCTTGCTCCTTCGCGACGAGATCGTCGCGGCCGGCCGCCTGGAACTGGCTGATCGAATCCTTGCGCTGCTTGATCATCTTGTCGATCACGGCCGTGATGCCCGCGTCGTCGAGCGTGACCCGATCATCGACTTCGCGCTGCTTGATCGCGGCCATCAGCAGGCGAATCGTTGCCAGGCGCTCGCTTTCCTTCGCACGCATCGCGGCCTTCATGTCTTCGCTGATCTGCTCTTTCAAACTCATCTTTCACCCGGGATGGAAACGTGAATCCGACGCCCGCGAACGGGCGTCAACACAAAAACCCGCTTGGGACAGTGTCTCAAGCGGGTTGCTCGAATCCGGCATCGGCCACTCGCCGCCTGATCGGCTGCACGATCGCCCCCGATCGCACGGAGTCGCCGGTGCGCCGCTCAGCGAACCGCGCGGCGCCCAATCGTTCAGTACAGCTTCTTCGGCAGCGTCTGGCTGCGAATACGCTTGTAATGACGCTTCACCGCAGCGGCCTTCTTGCGTTTGCGTTCTGCGGTCGGCTTCTCGTAAAACTCGCGCGCACGAAGCTCGGTCAGCAGACCGTTCTTCTCGATCGTGCGCTTGAAGCGACGCATTGCAACTTCGAACGGCTCGTTCTCTTTAACGCGAATGATCGTCATGATCCGACACGAATAAAGGTTTGCAAGGAAAGACTACCGAGTATAGCAGAGCGACTGTCCAAAGGCACGGGGCCGGGCCCCGCCAGAACGGCGCAGGCTGGCGCGTCAGGCACCGCGCGCATACTCGGCCGCGGCCTGCCCGGCCGCCGTGCCGGACGCCCACGCCCACTGGAAGTTGTAGCCGCCGAGCCAGCCCGTCACGTCCACCGCCTCGCCGATGAAGAACAGCCCCGGCACGCGCGCGCTCATCATCGTCGCCGACGACAGCTCCCGCGTATCGACCCCGCCCTTCGTCACTTCGGCCTTCTTGTAGCCTTCGGTGCCGTTCGGCGTCAGCGTCCAGCCGGACAGCGCGTCGCCGATCTGGCGCAGCGTCTTGTCGGGGAGGTCCGCGAGCCGCGCGTCGGCCGTGACACGATGCGTGTCGAGCCACGCAT
Organism: Burkholderia sp. BCC0419; assembly: GCF_902830285.1. Classification (NCBI taxonomy): domain Bacteria; kingdom Pseudomonadati; phylum Pseudomonadota; class Betaproteobacteria; order Burkholderiales; family Burkholderiaceae; genus Burkholderia; species Burkholderia sp. BCC0419. Next base: position 619,960 of record NZ_CADESR010000001.1, on the reverse strand, counting down.
GCGCGAGGCGCGACGGCACCCAGTCGGCGAGCAGCGAACCGATCTGGCGCTTCGACGTGCGTTTCGCGTCGAGCAGGTCGGCCACCGTGTCGCGCTGCGGCAGCAGGTCGACGCGGATCGGGTCGCCGGGCTGCCAGTAACTCGAGATCTGCAGGATGCCCGGCCCGGACAGCCCGCGATGGGTCAGCAGCAGATCCTCGACGAATTCGCCGCCGCGTTTCTTGTCGCCGGTCGATACGCGCACTTCGAGCGATACGCCGGACAGCGGCGCGAACGGCGCCCAGTCCTGCGGCGCGAACGTCAGCGGCACGAGCGCGGGCCGCGTATCGACGAGCTTGTGGCCGAACTGCTTCGCGAGCCGGTAGCCGAAGTCGGTCGCGCCGATCTTCGGGATCGACAGGCCGCCGGTCGCGACGATCAGTGCGCGCGCACCGATCGGACCGGCCTGCTGCGTGTCGAGCGTGAAGCCGTCGGACGGCGCATGGCGCACCGCGTCGACGACGACGGGCCGGCGCCACGCGATGCCGCCCGCGTCGCATTCGTGCTTCAGCACGTCGATGACCGCGTCGCTGCCGTGGTCGCAAAAGAGCTGGCCCTTGTGCTTTTCGTGCCAGGTCACGTGATGGCGCTTGAGCAGCCCGAGGAAGTCGCGCGGCGTATAGCGCGCCAGCGCCGAGCGGGCGAAATGCGGATTCGACGACAGGTAGTTGTCGGGCCCGGCGTACAGGTTCGTGAAATTGCAGCGGCCGCCGCCCGAGATGCGGATTTTCTCGGCGAGCCGCGGCGCGTGATCGATCAGCACGACGCGGCGGCCGAGTTGCCCGGCGACCGCGGCGCTCATCATCCCGGCGGCGCCCGCGCCGATCACGGCGATGTCATAAGTTTCCATGGCGCGGATTGTACCTGCCCGGCCTCGGGCCCGGGCCGTCGGCGGCGGCGGCCAGCCCCTGCCTGCTATAATTTCAGGTTACGTCGACCTTCCTGCGGCGCGCCCGAAACGGCGCGCCCTGCCCTCACCCATGCTCGTTCTCGGCATCGAAAGCTCCTGCGACGAAACCGGCCTCGCGCTCTACGACACGCAGCGCGGCCTGCTCGCGCACGCGCTCCATTCGCAGATCGCGATGCATCGCGAATACGGCGGCGTCGTGCCCGAGCTCGCGTCGCGCGACCACATCCGCCGCGCGCTGCCGCTGCTCGAGGAAGTGATGGCGCAAAGCGGCACGCGCCGCGACGACATCGACGCGATCGCGTTCACGCAGGGCCCCGGCCTCGCCGGCGCGCTGCTGGTCGGCGCGAGCATCGCGAATGCGCTCGCGCTCGCCTGGAACAAGCCGACCGTCGGCATCCATCACCTCGAAGGCCATCTGCTGTCGCCGTTGCTGGTCGACGAGCCGCCGCCGTTCCCGTTCGTCGCGCTGCTGGTTTCCGGCGGCCACACGCAACTGATGCGCGTGACCGACGTCGGCGTGTACGAGACGCTCGGCGAAACGCTCGACGATGCGGCCGGCGAAGCGTTCGACAAAACGGCGAAACTGATCGGCCTCGGCTACCCGGGCGGCCCCGAAGTATCGAAGCTCGCCGAAACCGGCACGCCGGGCGCGGTCGTGCTGCCGCGCCCGATGCTGCATTCGGGCGATCTCGACTTCAGCTTCAGCGGCCTGAAGACGGCCGTGCTCACGCAGATGAAGAAATTCGAAGCGGCGAAGCTCGAGGGCGAAGCACTCGAACGCGCGAAGGCCGACCTGGCACGCGGCTTCGTCGACGCAGCCGTCGACGTGCTCGTCGCGAAGTCGCTCGCCGCACTGAAGAAGACGAAGCTCAAGCGCCTCGTGGTCGCGGGCGGCGTCGGCGCGAACCGCCAGTTGCGTGCGGCACTGTCGGCGGCCGCGGCCAAGCGCGGCTTCGACGTGCACTACCCCGATCTCGCGCTCTGCACCGACAACGGCGCGATGATCGCACTCGCGGGTGCGCTGCGGCTCGGCCGCTGGCCCGAACAGGCGAATGCCGACTACGCGTTCACGGTGAAGCCGCGCTGGGATCTCGCGTCGCTCGCACGCTGAATCGCGCCACGCGACGCCGCAAGCCGGAAAACAAAAAGGCAGCTCGGTTCCGAGCTGCCTTTCTCATTGGCACGACGAAACGCCGCGGTGTTTATGCAGCGTGCCGCTTGTCGCGCTCGATCAGCGCATACGCGCTGTGATTGTGGATCGACTCGAAGTTCTCGGCTTCGAGCACGTAGGCGACCACCCGCTCGTCCGCATCGAGACGCTGCGCGACATCGCGGACGAGATCCTCGACGAACTTCGGGTTCTCGTAGGCACGCTCGGTGACGAACTTCTCGTCCGGACGCTTCAGCAGGCCCCACAGTTCGCACGACGCTTCTTCTTCCGCGATGCGGATCAGCGCCTCGACCGGCAGATCGGCGGCCAGCTCCGCATCGATCGTCACATGCGAGCGCTGGTTGTGCGCGCCGTACTGCGAGATCTTCTTCGAGCACGGGCACAGGCTCGTTACCGGCACGAGCACCTTCAGGAACAGGCGCGTGTCGCCGTTGCGGCTTTCGCCCGCGAGCGTCACCTCATAGTCGAGCAGGCTCTGCACGCCCGACACCGGCGCCGTCTTGTTCACGAAATACGGGAACGTGACTTCGATGCGGCCGGCCTCGGCTTCGAGCTTCTCGAGCATCGACGCGAGCATCGCGCGGAAGCGCTCGACCGTCAGCGGCGCGCGATTCTCTTCGAGCAGCGCGACGAAGCGCGACATGTGCGTGCCCTTCTGATCGGCCGGCAGGCGCACGTCGAGGTTCCAGACGCCGACGGTCGGCTGCACGTCGCCGCTTTCGGTGCACACCGTCAACGGATGCCGGACCGCCTTCACGCCCACGCGCTGAATCGGGATCTGACGGGTATCCACCGTGCTCTGCACGTCGGGCATCACGAAGGCGGGGTTCATCTGGTTCATCTTTGTTCAATCCTTGTAAGCCGCGCGTCCGACGACGCGCACGCCGCGTCACGCGGCAGCCGGAAAAGCAACATGGGCCCGCAGGCCCATGTTTTCCGCATCAATGAAGACCGGTTGCGCCAGTCGCACCGGCACCGCCCACGGGCGGCGCCAGCTTATGCGACGCGCTTCGCCTGATCGGCGACATCGGCCGCCGGGCTCAGAAAGCGTTCGCGAATCGATTTCGCGATGCCCGCGCCGTCGAGGCCGCATTGCGACAGCAGCTTCGCGGGGTCGCCATGATCGATGAACTGGTCAGGGAGGCCCAATTGTATTACGGGTCGGATAACCCCACTCTCCATCAGGGCTTCGACGCAGGCCGAGCCCGCGCCGCCCATCACGCAGCCTTCCTCGACCGTGACGAGGTAGTCGTGCGTCTCGGCGAGTTCGCGCACGAGCGCCGCATCGACCGGCTTCACGAAGCGCATGTTCGCGACCGTTGCATCGAGCTCCTCGGCAGCGGCGAGCGACGGTGCGACCATCGTGCCGAACGCGAGGATCGCGACGCGCTTGCCTTCCGGCTGCGACGTCCGGCGACGCACTTCGCCCTTGCCGAGCGGGATCTCGGTGAACTCCTTCACCGTCGCGACACCCGTGCCCGCGCCGCGCGGATAGCGCACCGCGGTCGGGTTCGGCTGCTGCAGCGCCGTGTGCAGCATCTGGCGGCATTCGTTCTCGTCGGATGCGGCCATGATCGTCATGTTCGGGATGCAGCGCATGAACGCGAGATCGTACGCGCCCGCATGCGTCGCGCCGTCCGCGCCGACGAGGCCCGCGCGATCGATCGCGAACACGACCGGCAGGTTCTGCAGCGCGACGTCGTGGATCAGCTGATCGTACGCACGTTGCAGGAACGTCGAGTAGATCGCGACGACGGGCTTCAGCCCTTCGGTCGCGAGGCCGCCCGCGAACGTCACCGCGTGCTGCTCGGCGATGCCGACGTCGTAGTAGCGATCCTTGAAGCGCTTCTCGAATTCGACCATGCCCGAGCCTTCGCGCATCGCGGGCGTGATGCCGACCACGCGCGTATCACGCTCGGCTTCGTCGCACAGCCACTCGCCGAACACCTGCGTATACGTCTTCTTCGCGGGCGTCGTCGACGGCTTGATGCCTTCGGCCGGGTTGAACTTGCCGGGGCCGTGATAGAGCACGGGATCCGCTTCGGCGAGCTTGTAGCCCTGGCCTTTCTTCGTCACCACGTGCAGGAACTGCGGGCCGCGCAGTTCGCGGATGTTCTGCAGCGTCGGGATCAGCGAATCGAGATCGTGACCGTCGATCGGGCCGATGTAGTTGAAGCCGAATTCCTCGAACAGCGTGGCCGGCACGACCATGCCCTTCGCGTGCTCCTCGAGCTTGCGCGCGAGTTCGAGCACCGGGGGCGCCACGCTCAGCACGCGCTCGACGCCTGCGCGCGCAGCCGCATAGAAGCGGCCCGACATCAGGCGGGCGAGATGGCGATTCAGCGCGCCGACCGGCGGCGAGATCGACATGTCGTTGTCGTTCAGGATCACGAGCACTTTCGCATCTTCCGACACGCCCGCGTTGTTCATCGCCTCGAACGCCATGCCGGCCGTCATCGCGCCGTCGCCGATCACGGCGATCGAGAAGCGGTCGTCGCCGTTCAGCTGGCTGCCGATCGCCATGCCGAGCGCGGCCGAGATCGACGTGCTCGAGTGCGCGGTGCCGAACGTGTCGTATTCCGACTCCGAACGGCGCGGGAAACCCGAAATGCCGTCCTGCTGACGCAGCGAATGCATCTGGTCGCGGCGGCCCGTCAGGATCTTGTGTGGGTAGGTCTGGTGACCCACGTCCCAGACGATGCGATCGTTCGGCGTGTTGAACACGTAGTGCAACGCGATCGTCAGCTCGACCGTCCCGAGGTTGGACGACAAATGGCCGCCCGTCTTCGATACGCTGTCGAGCACGAACGCGCGCAGTTCATCCGCGAGCGGTTGCAGTTGGCGACGATCGAGGCGGCGCAAATCCGCCGGGTCGTCGATGGTTTTCAGCAAGTCGTACATCGTCGTTCCATTGTAGGAAATCAAACGCGCCCGCATTCTTTTGCGCGCACCGTAGCGGGTGCGCGGCGGCGGGCTTTCGCGTCAGCTGACCCGGTTCACTACCAGGTCGGCAAGTTCGGCGAGACGCTGTGCGCGTGCGCCGAACGGTTTCAGCGCGTCATGCGCTTCGGCGCGCAGCTGCGCTGCCAGCTCGCGCGACGCCTCGAGACCGAGGATCGATACATAGGTCGGCTTGTCGTTCGCCGCGTCCTTGCCGGCCGTCTTGCCGAGCGTCGCCGAATCGGTCGTGACGTCGAGAATGTCGTCGACGACCTGGAAGGCCAGGCCCACGGCCCCCGCGTAGACATCCAGCGCGGCCATCGTTTCCGCCGAAGGCGTCTCGCCGGCCAGCGCACCCATCCGCACGGCCGCGCGCAGCAATGCGCCCGTCTTCATCCGGTGCATCGTCTCGAGCTGTTCGCGCGTCAGCTTCAGGCCGACACTCGCCAGGTCGATCGCCTGCCCGCCGGCCATGCCGATCGAGCCGCTCGCGAGCGCCAGCTCGCGCACGAGCGCCGCCTGCTGCACCGGCGACAGCGCATCGGCGTCGGTCAGCGCCACGAACGCCTGCGACTGCAGCGCGTCGCCGACCAGCAGCGCCGTCGGCTCGTCGTACTGCACGTGCACGGTCGGCTTGCCGCGACGCAGCGCGTCGTCGTCCATGCACGGCATGTCGTCGTGCACGAGCGAGTAGACGTGGATCATCTCCAGCGCCGCCGCCGCGGCGTTGCGTGCCGCCTCCGTCGCACCGGTCAGTTCGCCTGCTGCATGGCACAGCAGCGGGCGAACGCGTTTGCCGCCACCGAGGACCGCGTAGCGCATCGCCTCGTGAAGTTTCGCGGGCATCGCGGTTTCAGCCGGCAGATAGTGGCCGAGTGCGTCCTCGACACGGTCAAGCACGGACCGCATCCATTGTTCGAATGTCATAGATCGTCGTCTTCGCCGTCCGTGGCGGCCGTTCCGGACGAAAGCGGCTTCAGCGTCGCGCCGTCGAGCACGCGAACCTGCTGCTCCACTTTCTCGAGCTGCTGTTGGCAAAACGCAACGAGGGCCGCACCGCGGCGATACGCCGCCAGCGAATCCTCGAGGCTCAACGCGCCGCCTTCCATCCGGGCAACCAGCGTCTCGAGTTCCGCGAGCGCCATCTCGTAATTGTCCGGCAACGGTTCGGTGTCATTGCCGGGCGGCGTGGCGCCTGGGGATGCGGTTTTCGCCATGGACGAGGGTGTCAAATTTCAAAACAAGTCGGACATTCTACGGCAAAAGAGAATTTTCCGACCTGCCGTCGTGGGCGCCCGCGCACAATTCCGGCCCCATCTCCGACGCACAGTGTGCGCCTTTCGACGGTCGCCCGACAAAAAATTGACACAAATCAGGCACTTAATCCTAGCCTTGGGAGGCGAACCGGGTATAATTCCCCGTTTCCCTAAATCGATTTTTCGATGGTTGGGTTGTTCACTGCTTTCACGCTAACACCGGGAGTGGGAATGTCCAATCTGAGCGATGCGCTTCAGTTGAAGTCGGCCCACAGCCAGCTTCCAGTCACTGCATATTTCGATGAGGCGCTACTCGAGCGCGAGATCGAAACCCTCTTCAAGAAAGGACCTCGTTACGTCGGGCACGAGTTGATGGTGCCCGAGGCGGGAGACTATTTTGCGCTGCCGTCCGAGAAGGAAGGCCGCGTGCTGGTCCGTAACCAGACGAACCAGATCGAACTGCTGTCGAACGTGTGCCGCCACCGGCAGGCGATCATGCTCAACGGGCGCGGCCATGCGCAGAACATCGTGTGCCCGCTGCACCGCTGGACGTACGATCTGGAAGGCCAGCTGCTCGGCGCGCCGCACTTCCCCGACAAGCCGTGCCTGAACCTCGGCAAGAGCCCGCTGCAGAATTGGCAGGGGCTGCTGTTCGAGGCCGAGGGCCGCAACGTCGCGCGCGACCTCGCCAACCTCGGCACGAAGCATCACTTCGACTTCTCCGAGTACCAGTTCGATCACGTCGAAGTGCACGAGTGCGATTACAACTGGAAGACGTTCATCGAGGTCTACCTCGAGGATTATCACGTCGTCCCGTTCCACCCGGGCCTCGGCAGCTTCGTGTCGTGCGACGATCTCAAATGGGAGTTCGGCGACTGGTACAGCGTGCAGACGGTCGGCGTACACAACGCCCTCGCGAAACCGGGCAGCACGACTTACCAGAAATGGCACGAGCAGGTGCTGAAGTTCCGCAACGGCGTACCGCCGGAGTTCGGCGCGATCTGGATGGTCTACTACCCGGGCCTGATGATCGAGTGGTATCCGCACGTGCTGGTCGTGTCGTGGCTGATTCCGCGCGGGCCGCAGAAGACGACCAACATCGTCGAGTTCTATTATCCCGAGGAAATCGCCCTGTTCGAACGCGAGTTCGTCGAGGCCGAGCGTGCCGCCTATATGGAAACGGCCGTCGAGGACGACGAGATCGCGATGCGGATGGACGCCGGCCGCCGTGCGCTGATGGCCCGCGGCGAGTCGCAGGTCGGCCCGTACCAGAGCCCGATGGAAGACGGCATGCAGCACTTCCACGAGTTCTTGCGCCGCCACCTCGGCGACCTCTGACAGCGGGTGCGGCGCTTTGACGCCGCGCGGCCGCCGGCGAACGAAAAGACGGGCTTCGGCCCGTCTTTTTTTGTTTAGACTTGGAGTGTCAGGCCATTCGCACTCCAGGGAGCCGTCATGCCACACACTCATTACACCACGCTCATCTCCGCCGCCAATCTCGCCGAGCGCCTGGCCGCGGCGCCCGGCAGCGTCGCGCTGTTCGACTGCCGCTTCGATCTCGCCGATCCGGGCGCCGGCGAAGCCGCCTACGCGGCCGGCCACCTCCCCGGCGCGCAATATCTTCATCTCGACCGCGACCTGTCGGGCCGCAAGACGGGCACCAACGGCCGCCATCCGCTGCCGACCCGCGACGCGCTCGCCACGCTGCTCGCCAGCCGCGGCCTCAAGCAGGGTCAGCAGGTCGTCGCGTACGACGCGCAAGGCGGCGCCTATGCGGCGCGCCTGTGGTGGCTGCTGCGCTGGCTCGGCCACGATTCGGTCGCCGTGCTCGACGGCGGCCTGCAGGCCTGGGAAGCGGCCGGCCAGCCGCTGACGACCGACGTGCCGCAATCGGCTGCCGGCGACTTCCGCTCGGGAACGCCGCTCGAATCGACGGTCGATGCCGCGGCCGTGCTCGCGAACGTGTCGTCGCACGCGCGCGTCGTGATCGATGCGCGCGCACCGGATCGCTATCGCGGCGAAAATGAAACGATCGATCCGGTGGGCGGCCACATTCCCGGCGCGCGCAACCGCTTCTTCAAGGACAACCTGGCCGCCGACGGCCGCTTCAAGACCGGCCATGAATTGCGCGAGGCGTTCGCCACCGTGCTGGCCGGCACCGAGCCGAACCGCGTGATCCTGCAATGCGGCTCCGGCGTCACCGCATGCCACAATGCGCTGGCGCTGGAAGTGGCGGGCCTGCACGGCGCGTCGCTGTACCCGGGTTCGTGGAGCGAATGGAGCGCCGATCCGTCGCGGCCGATCGCGACCGGCCCGAATCCTTGAGCCCCCGCGCGGCGCGACGAGGATGAAGCGGCGGCCGATGCCGCGACGGCCGATGCCGCGGCGGCCGATGCCGCGACGGCCGGTGCCGCCGCTTGCCGTTTACATCACGCCGTACTTGTGGAACCACTCGATCGCGCGCTTCCAGCCGTCCTCGGCATCGCCTTTCACGTAACTCGGCCGGTAGTCGGCGAAGAACGCGTGACCGGCATCCGGATACACGACGATCTCCGATTCGCGCGCGAGCTTCGAATCGCTCGTCTGGATCGCCTTGCGCATGTCCGCGAGCGATGCCTGCGTGATGTTCTGATCCTTCTCGCCGTACAGCCCGAGCACGGGCACCTTCAGCAACGACGCATGGTCGACCGGGTTGAACGGCGTCATCTCGTCGGTCTTGCCTTCGACGAACCCGTACCACGCCACGGCGGCCCGCACGTGCGGATTGTGTTCCGCATACAGCCACGCCTGGCGGCCGCCCCAGCAGAACCCGGTCACGCCGAGACGCGTCAGGTCGCCGCCGTTCTTGCCGGCCCACGCGACCGTCGCGTCGAGATCCTCGGTGACCTGCCGGTCCGGCACCTTGCTGATGATGTGGTCGTACAGCTCCTTCATCGTCGGATACTTCGCCGCGTTGCCCTGCCGCGCGAACAGGTCGGGCGCGATCGCGAGATAGCCGAGCTTCGCGAAGCGCCGGCACACATCGGCGATATGCGCGTGCACGCCGAAGATCTCGTGAATCACGATGACGACCGGCAGGTTCGTCTTGTCGACCGGCTGGGCGCGATAAGCCGGCACGCTCGCATCGCCCGAGCGGATCTCGATGGTATCGACGTCCAGCCCCGTGCTGTCGGTCGTGACCGTCTGCGCCGACACGGGCAGCACGGCCGCCGCGAAGGTGCCGCCCAGCGCGGCCTGCATGAACTTGCGGCGCGAGAACGGGATATGGGGGACCAGGCTGTCGACTTCGGGTTTCAACATGAATGCACTCCTCGATTGGGCGCCGCCGTCACGATCGCGGATACGGCATGACGGGGCATCGCACCGGCGCGCGGCGCGGATGTCGCGGCGGTTGGCACCCCGCCGCAAACGAAAACCCGGACAAGATGCCCAATAATCCGTTGTCGCGTCAACTGTCGGATGTGTAAGACTCGATTACGGCGCGTTGCGGCGCTCGAATCGATCATCGCGCGGCAGCCCGCCAGCGGCCCGCCGAATCACCGTGAGGTTGCGCGTATCGAGGTTCGTTGCGCAACCGAAGTTTTGCGAATCGAAAAGAAAAACGGGCGGCGAACACGCACGACATGCGCATTCCCCACCCGCTCCGCATGCAAGCGCGCGATCAGTGCAGCTTGACGCGCGGCAGCGTCGTGCGCCGCAGCCAGTGCGCGACCGTGTCGAGGATCATCCGCGGATAACCGTGCAGCGCCGCGATGTGCAGCCGGTACAACGACATGTACATGAAGCGCGCGAACAGCCCTTCGATCAGCATGTTGCCGCCGATCAGCCCGCCCATCAGGTTGCCGACCGCGCTGAAGTGACCGAGCGACACGAGCGAACCGAAATCGCGATACGTGAACTCGGGCAGCGGGCGCCCCTCGAGCCGGCAGCCGATCGCCTTCAGCAGGAAACTCGCCTGCTGGTGCGCCGCCTGCGCGCGCGGCGGTACGTTGCGCTCGTTGCCGGGCCATGCGCAGGCTGCGCAATCGCCGAGTGCGAACACGTTGTCGTCGGTGAAGGTCTGCAGCGTGCGGCGCACGTCGAGCTGCCCGAGCTTGTTGACCTGGAGGCCGTCGAGGTGCGACAGCACGGACGGCGCCTTGATGCCGGCCGCCCAGACCGTCAGGTCCGCACGCACCGCCTTGCCGCTCGCGGTATGCACGAACCCGGGCGCCACCTCGGTCACGCGCTCGCTGAGCATCAGCCGCACGCCGAGCTTTTCGAGCAGTTCGGCCGTCGCCGTCGACACGCGCTCCTGCAGTGCCGGCAGGATCCGCGGCCCCGATTCGATCAGCACGATGCCGACGTCATGGCGCGGATCGAGCTTGTGCAGGCCGTACACGGACAGCACCTGCGCGGTATTGCGCAGTTCCGCGGACAACTCGACGCCCGTCGCGCCGCCGCCGACGATCACGACCTGGATGCGCGGCTCGGCCGACTCGCCCGGCGCGGTCGGTGCCGGCGCCTGGTGCTCGGCGCGCATGCATGCCGCGATCAAACGCTTGCGGAAGCGTTCGGCCTCCCCGACCGTATCGAGTGCGATCGCGTTTTCCGGCGCACCCTGCACGCCGAAGAAGTGAGTCGTGCTGCCGATCGCGATCACGAGCGTGTCGTATTCCAGCTCGCGCGCCGGCAACAGTTCGGCGCCGTCGCTGTCGTTGAGGGGCGACAGCGTGACGCGCTTCGCCGCGCGGTCGAGCCCGGTCAGTTCGCCCTGCTGGAACTCGAAGCCGTGCCAGCGCGCCTGCGCCGCATACTCGAGCTCCTGCGTGAACGGGTCCATGCTGCCGGCCGCGACCTCGTGCAGCAGCGGTTTCCAGATGTGCGTCGGATTGCGGTCGACGAGCGTGACAAGCGCACGCGCGGGACGATTGCCGCGCGCGCCGTAACGATCGCCGAGCCGCGTCGCCAGTTCCAGGCCGCCCGCGCCTCCGCCTACGATGATGATCCGATGCATCTGATTCCCCCTTTGCGATTCGAAACTGCTGCCGCCGGATGAAGCAAACGCGATGCACTCGCGCCGCCCGGTGGATTAACCGGTTCGGACATCATCGATGTGCAGTTCGAAGCACTTCGATGCGGCCGATCCGGAACGCGGGGCGCGCCGCCCCCGCGTCAATGACATGACTGACATGCATTGTCCGGGAGCTTGCGCGTTGACCACAAGCAAACCATCTCGATATTCAGCATCCCTGCAACAATATGCCGCGGGAAACGGGAATCGCGCGGGGGTGCGTCAGTGTGCCTCTTCCCAGTTCGCGCCGGCGCCCACTTCGGCGACCAGCGGCACCTTCAGCTTCGCGACGCCGCACATCATTTCCGGCAGTTTCTCGCGCACGAGCGACAGCTCGCTTTCGGGCACCTCGAGCACCAGTTCATCGTGCACCTGCATGATCATCCGCGACGCCAGCCTGTCGCGCGTGAGCCAGTCGTCCACCGCGATCATCGACAGCTTGATCAGGTCGGCCGCCGTGCCCTGCATCGGTGCATTGATCGCCGCGCGCTCGGCCGCCTGGCGGCGCGGGCCGTTGCCGCCGTTGATCTCCGGCAGCCACAGGCGGCGACCGAAAACGGTTTCGACGTAGCCCTTCTCCTTCGCGGTCGCGCGCGTGTCTTCCATGTACTGCGCGACGCCCGGATAGCGGGTGAAATAGCGGTCGATATAGAGCTTCGCCGCGTCGCGCGTGATGCCGAGGTTCGACGCGAGCCCGAACGCGCTCATCCCGTAGATGAGCCCGAAGTTGATCACCTTCGCGATCCGGCGCTGGTCGGAATTGACCTCCAGCGGCGTCACGCCGAACACTTCGGCGGCGGTTGCGCGGTGGATGTCCTCGCCCTGCGCGAACGCGCGCAGCAGCGATGCGTCGCCCGAAATGTGCGCCATGATCCGCAGTTCGATCTGCGAATAGTCGGCCGACACGATCCGGTGGCCCGGCGCGGCGACGAACGCCTCGCGGATGCGCCGGCCTTCGGCCGTGCGCACCGGAATGTTCTGAAGATTGGGGTCGTTCGAGGCAAGGCGGCCCGTCACCGCGACCGCCTGCGCATAGTTCGTGTGCACGCGGCCGGTGGTGGGGTTCACCATGCGCGGCAGCTTGTCGGTATAGGTCGACTTCAGCTTCGACAGCCCGCGATGCTCGAGCAGCAGCTTCGGCAGCGGGTAGTCCTCGGCCAGTTTCTGCAGCACTTCCTCGTCGGTCGACGGCGCGCCGCTCGGCGTCTTCTTCACGACCGGCAGTTGCAGCTTCTCGAAGAAGATCTGCCCGATCTGCTTCGGCGAGCCGAGATTGAATTCGCCGCCCGCCAGTTCGTACGCCTGGCCCTCGAGCTCGATCAGGCGCGTCGCGATTTCGGTGCTCTGCGCGTGCAGGCGCGCATCGTCGATCAGCACGCCCGTGCGTTCCATCTTGCGCAGCACGAGCGACACCGGCATCTCGATCTCGCGGTAAACGCGCTCGAGGCCCGGCTCGCGCGCGACCTGCGGATACAGTGCGTGATGGAGCTGCAGCGTGATGTCGGCGTCCTCGGCTGCATATTCGGCGGCCTGTGCGAGCGCCACTTCGTCGAAACCGATCTGCTTCGCGCCCTTGCCGGCGACGTCCTCGTACTTGATCGTCTTGACGCCCAGATGACGCAGCGCGAGGCTGTCCATGTCGTGCGTGCGGTGCGATTCGACCACGTACGATTCGAGCAGCGTGTCGTGCTCGATGCCGTTCAGCGCGATATCGTAGTTCGCGAGCACCTGTGCGTCGTACTTCAGGTGCTGGCCGACCTTCTTGCGATCGGCCGATTCGAGCCACGGCTTCAGGCGCGCGAGTACTTCGTCGAGCGGCAGCTGCTCGGGCATGTCGGGGCCGCGGTGCGCGACCGGCAGGTAGGCCGCCTTGCCCGGCTCGACCGAGAACGACAGGCCGACGAGCCGCGCGAGCATCGGATCGAGCGCGGTGGTCTCGGTGTCGAACGCGGTCAGCGCGGCCGCGTCGATCTTCGCGAACCACGCGTCGAACTGTTCCCAGGTCTGGATCGTGTCGTATTCGCGCACGACGTCGGTCGCGACCACCGGGGCCGGCTCGCCTTCCGGCGCATCGGCGCCGTTGCCTTCGGCCGGTGCGCTGTCGACTTCGCGCAGCCACGTCTTGAAGCCGTAGCGTGCGAAGATGTCGCGCAACAGGTCGCGCGCCTCGCCGTCGCTCTTCAGCGATGCTTCGATCGATTCGAGATGCGGTGCGAGATCGCAGGCCGTGTCGACGGTCACGAGCTGGCGGCCGAGCGGCAGGAAATCGAGCGCGCGGCGCAGGTTGTCGCCGACCACGCCCTTGATGTCCCCCGCGTGTTCGATCACGCCGTCGAGGCTGTCGTATTGCGACAGCCATTTCACGGCCGTCTTCGGCCCGCACTTCTCGACGCCCGGCACGTTGTCGACGGTGTCGCCGATCAGCGCGAGGTAGTCGATGATGCGCTCGGGCGGTACGCCGAACTTCGCGAGCACGCCGTCGCGGTCGAGCGTCTCGTTGGTCATCGTGTTGACGAGCGTGACGCGCTCGGTCACGAGCTGCGCGAGATCCTTGTCGCCGGTCGACACGATCACGTTCATCCCGTGCCGTTCGGCTTCGCGCGCGAGCGTGCCGATCACGTCGTCGGCCTCGACGCCTTCCACCATCAGCAGCGGCCAGCCGAGCGCGCGCACGGCGCCGTGGATCGGTTCGACCTGCAACGCGAGATCGGGAGGCATCGACGGACGGTTTGCCTTATAGTCGGCATAAAGGTCGTCGCGGAACGTCTTGCCCTTTGCATCGAACACGCAAGCGCTATACTCTGCACTGACTTCCTTGCGCATACGGCGCAGCATGTTGATGATTCCGTAGAGCGCTCCGGTCGGCTCCCCGCCAGGGCCACGCAAATCAGGCATCGCATGGTAAGCCCGATACAGATAGCTCGAACCGTCAACCAATAGCAGGGTCTTACCTTCCAGATTTCGTTCTTCAGGCATTATGAACAAGAGAAAAGTGATTCCGAGTCTGCGTTCGCTCGCAGATCAAGAACGCGCGACGGCCAAGAAGGCCCGCGCATCGTGGCAGATGTTCACGATTATGGCAGAGTTTATCGAGGCGACCGAGTACCTGTCGGAGATCCGCCCGGCTGTCAGCATCTACGGTTCTGCCCGCCTCAAACCCGACACGCCGCACTACAAGCTCGCCGCGCAGATCGCGCGCAAGCTGTCGGACGCCGGCTTCGCCGTGATCTCCGGCGGCGGCCCCGGCATCATGGAAGCCGCGAACAAGGGTGCGCACGCCGGCAAGGCGCCGTCGGTCGGCCTGAACATCGAGCTGCCGCACGAGCAGGCCGGCAACCACTATCAGGACATCTCGCTGCGCTTCCGCCACTTCTTCACGCGCAAGGTCACGTTCGTGAAGAACTCGGATGCGGTGATCGTGATGCCGGGCGGCTTCGGCACGCTCGACGAACTGTCCGAAGTGCTCACGCTGATCCAGACGAAAAAATCGCGCCTCGTGCCGATCATCCTCGTCGGCAGCGACTTCTGGCAGGGGCTGCTGCAATGGTTCCGCGATCAACTGATTCCGATGGGCCTGATCAATCCGGAAGACATGGATCTGATGCAGGTGATCGACGATCCCGACCAGGTGCTCGACGCGGTGCTCGCGTTCTACGAGGACAGCGGCGAGGAAGAAGGTTCGGACGAGGAAGGTCATCCGCCGCGCCCGGAAGAAGACCGGATGTTCTATCTGTAACCGGTCAGTGACGACAGCCGGCCCGACGGCCGGCGTCGTGCTTTTCACGCAACGAACTCGCGATCCGGCGGCCCGCCGGGCGTGACTTTGTAACGCGCTGTTAATGCCCGTTCGCCGCCGCGCGCGGTCGAATGTCAAATCGCCGCAATCGGCGCTGCGCGATGCGGCGGATCAGCCGCACCGGCGGCCAGTCAATGTCAAATGAATGGCCCGCCGCGCGCCGGCGCACCGCCAACCCTCCGTAATAATCACGACTCGCCTTTTCCGTCGCACGGCAGCACACTGCATTGTGTCGGCGCGGCGTTCCCCCGGTGGAACGGTCCCCCTCGCTTCCATCGCGTCGCGTCGGCCCATTCATCACGACACCACGGAAAAGAACATGCAACGCTCGCTGATCGCCCTCGCTTTCGCCGGCCTCGGCCTTTCGCTGTCCGGCCTCGCTCACGCCGTCAACGTCGACGTCAACATCGGCACGCCCCCGCCGGTCGTCGTCGCGCCCGCGCCCGTCGTGGTCGCCCCGGCACCGGCGGTCATCGTCGGCTGGCACGGCGACCGCTACTGGGACGGCCGCCGCTACTGGGAGCGCCGCGAGTGGGAAGATCGCGAGCGTCACCACGGCCATGGCGGCTATCACTGCCCGCCGGGGCATGCGAAAAAGGGCGAGTGCTGAACGACTGAAACACAGCACGGCCGTTCGCCCCTGCAAGGCCGCCCGCGTACTTCGGTGCCGGGCGGCCTTGTCGCTTTGCACAACGCGCGCCGGGCGCCGTTTTTCGGCCGAATCACACCGGCAGGATGAAACGGGCGTCAGCCGCTACCGTCGCCGTCGACCCAGCAACACGTCAAGCACGCGTCTCCGCAAACGAAAGCGGCGCCAGGTCAGGATGCGCGCCGAGCCGGGCGACGAGGAAATCCATCAGCAAACGGTTCCGGCGCGGCAGATGCTCGCGCTGCGGCATGCACAGGTAGAGACCGTACCGGCAGGTGACATGCCGGGTCAGCAACGGCACGAGCCGCCCTTCGCGGACATGCTCGTGAACCGAATAGCCGAAGAACTGGCCGATCGCGGCGCCACTCAGTACCGTATCGAGTTCCGCGTCGATGTCGTTGGTCGCGATGAACGGATCGATCTGACGCGAATCGACCCGGCCGTCGACGAGGAATTCCCACGGAAACGGCTTGCCCGTGCGCGGATACAGGAACGCGGTGCAACGATGGTCGCGCAACGCGTCGATCGTCTGCGGCACGCCATGGCGGCGCAAATACGCGGGCGCCGCGCACACGACCAGTTGCAGCTCGGCGATGCGCCGCGCGATCAGCCCGCTGTCGGGCAGATCGCCGGTCCGCACCGCGAGGTCGATTCGCTGCTCGACGATGTCGGCCATGTCGTCGCTGACGATCAGCTCGGCGGTCATGCCCGGATGCTGGTCGCAGAACTCGCCGAGCAACGGCGCAAGAAAACGCCGCGCCAGCGAATAAGGTGCCGCGACGCGCAGCGTGCCGACCGCGTGCGCGCGATCGTCGTCGAGCATGCGCAGCGCGGTCTCCAGTTCGCCGACGGCACCGCGGCATTGCGCCAGCAGGCGCTCGCCCTCGACCGTCAATGCGATCCGGTGCGTCGAACGCTGGAACAAGCGAACGTTCAGCAATGCCTCCAGCGCGGCGACCTGTTTGCTGGCCGCCTGCGGCGTCATGCCGAGCTCGCGGGCTCCCGCGCTGATGCCGCCCGCGACGGCGACGCGGACGAATACCGTCAGCGCCTTCAAACGATCCATTCGATGCTCCCGTCGAGCCGGGCCTGCCCCGGCATTCGTCCATGGCGCCACTCCACCGCTCCACCGCTCCGTCAAGTTGAATCGGTTTCAACCGGTCCGGCGCTAGTCGCGTGCCGTTCCGCTTCGCACAATGGCGCCGTCTTCAACGCTCAGCCCGCACGGGCCGCTCACCATGAAACCGCGCTCGTTTTCCATCGCCTTCCGGGCCGCCGTCGCGGCTGTGTCGATCGTCGCCGGTGTGGCAAAGCCCGCACTCGCGCAGCAGAGCGGCGCGCCCGCCCGTGCCGTCGAGACGGTGCTGCTACAAACCACCCGCGCGTGGGACGGCTCGCCCTACCGCGCCTATCCGACGGCTCGACCGGAGGTGACGGTCGTACGCTACCGCATTCCGCCGCACGCCGTCCTGCCGTGGCACACGCATCCGTCGATCAATATCGGCTACGTGCTGTCGGGCCACCTGACCGCCGTGCGCCGAAGCGACGGCAAGCGGCTGGCGCTCGGCCCCGGCGACGTGGTGCCGGAAATGGTCGACGGCGCTCATCGCGGCGAGACCGGTGATGAAACCGCCGAGCTGATCGTGTTCTACGCGGGCACGCCCGGCGCACCGCTGACGGTTGCGGACGGCGAAGACTGAGCGGCCGGCGCATTTCCCCCCAACACGGAGCACTGCACATCATGTCCGATTCACGCATCTTATCAACGCCTTCCGCCACGATACGGCACCGGCTCGCCGGTCGCGTCGCGCTCGTCACCGGCGGCGGCACCGGTATCGGCCGGGCAGCCGCACTCGCGTTCGCGCGGGACGGCGCTCGCGTCGTCGTCGCCGGGCGGCGCGCGGCGCCGCTCGACGACACCGTGCGGGCGATTGCCGAACGCGGCGGCGAAGCGTTCGCGGTGGCCGTCGACGTCGGCTCCGCCGCTGGTGTGCGCGCCCTCGTCGACACGACGATCGAACGCTACGGCGCGTTGCATGCGGCCTTCAACAATGCCGGCACGGAAGGCACGTTCGCGCCGATCGTGGAACAGACGGAAGCCGACTTCGACAACGTGATCGCCACCAATCTCAAGGGGACGTGGCTGTCGATCAAATACGAGATGGAGGCGATGCTCGCGCACGGCGGCGGTGCGATCGTGAACACGTCGTCGTGGCTCGCGAAAGGCGCGCTGGCCGGCTCGTCGACCTATTCCGCGAGCAAGGGCGCGCTCGATGCGCTGGTGCGCGCGGTCGCGCTCGAAGGCGGCCCGCACGGCATCCGGATCAACAACGTGAACCCCGGCATCATCGACACGCCGATGGCGCGCCGCTTCGGCGACGACGAGATGTTTCGCCCGTTCGCCGCGTTCACGCCGGCACGGCGGATCGGCACCCCCGAAGACGTCGCGGACGCGGCCGTCTGGCTCTGCAGCGACGAAGCACGCTTCGTGACCGGCGAATCGATCCTCGTCGACGGCGGCTACACGATCGGCGGCATGCGCTGACCGGCACCGCAACGGAGATCGAACCGATGGAGTACGTGAGACTGGGAACGTCCGGGCTGAAGGTGTCGAAGCTGTGCCTGGGCTGCATGACCTACGGCCATCCGTCGTGGCGGCCGTGGGTCGTGACCGAGGACGTGGCGCGCCCGTTCATCCGCGCGGCGCTCGAGGCGGGCGTGACGTTCTTCGATACGGCCGACATCTACTCGGGCGGCGAAAGCGAGCGCATTCTCGGCCGCGCGCTACGCGACTTCGCGACGCGCGACGACGCGGTGATCGCCACCAAGGCGTTCTTTCCGACCGGCGACGGGCCGAATGCGCGCGGGCTGTCGCGCAAGCATCTGCTCGCGAGCATCGATGCGTCGCTGCAGCGCCTCGGGACCGATTACGTCGATCTTTACGTCATCCACCGGTTCGATCCGGATACGCCGATCGAAGAAACGCTCGACGCGCTCGATACCCTCGTGAGGAGCGGCAAGGTCCGCTATCTCGGTGCATCGTCGATGCATGCGTGGCAATTCATGAAGATGCTCGCCTTCCAGCAGCATCACGGCCTCGCGCGGTTCGTGTCGATGCAGAGCCAGTACAGCCTGATCTGCCGCGAGGACGAGCGCGACATGCTGCCGCTGTGCATCGAAGAAGGCATCGCCTACACGCCATGGTCCCCGCTCGGTCGCGGGCTGCTGGCCGGCTCGCGCGGCGCGCAGACGACGCGGGCCGCGACCGACCAGCAGATGGTGTCCTGGTACGATGGCCGCGACACGGTCGCCGCGACCGTCGAAGCGGTCAGGCAAGCGGCGCAGGCGCGCGGCGTGCCTCCCGCCCGGGTCGCGCTCGCCTGGGCGCTGCGGCGCCCAGGCGTCACCGCGCCGATCATCGGATTGTCGAAGCCGCATCACATGGCCGATGCGCTCGCGGCACTCGACCTCACGCTCGACGCGCGCGAAACCGCGTTGCTCGAGGCGGCCTTCGACCGGACGATCGAACCGGTGCAGTGGTGAGTGCGGCGCCGGCGGCGGGAAGTGGGCGATGTAATGGTGGAACACATGACCGGGTTCGACACGTTACCCGTTATTGCGCGTTGATAACGGCGTAAAGCCACGCTTAAATGGCAGTGCGCCAAGTAATTCGCTCATAGACAAAGGGGCTGGATGGCCCCTTTGATGTGACGCGATGGCAATTTCGGCCAGAGTAGTGGCGACAGTGGCCAAAACGAAACAATTACGCGTATCGAGGCGCTTTGGCGGCTACCGCATCCAGCAATTTACGCACCGTCCATCGCTGCGCCTGTGTCCCGTTGTAGGGAAACCCCCAAATCATATTGTTGCTTTGCAAACTGTCGAAATGGTCGTCGATCACGAGATTCCGGTTTGCCAGCGATGTGATATATCCCGGCCGAATAGTAAGACTCCACCGCTGAGATAACGCACCGGTAAAGTAATTCACGACGAGGGGGGTCTCGGCAGCGGCCTTTCCTCCGGCAAAATCGAGCGCCAACCTCTTTTCGCCCGGAATGTCGGTCAGATCGAGAATAAAGGCCCCGAGGGTCGCATTGAAATTCCACACGTTCAGTACCACCGGGTCGGTCAGGGAGCGTAGCTCTACCGGCGTGCCTGGACCTACAAAGCCAGCCTCGTTAGAGTCAGGCTTAACTCCGATACAGCGGCTCGGGTCCGCAGTGAATTCAATTACCACGTCGCTCATGATATTTTCCCTAAGATAGTTTCGAAAATAATCGACCTCGTCCGTCTTGAATTCGCCCTTGAAACGCAAGCCCGGAGCGGCTCGCGATCCAAAGGTATCGGCGAGCTACCTGTACCGGTGCTCGCCTGGATCTAAAATTAGATGAATAGCCTCTCGTGCTCAATTACACGTGATTACACGCCGATAAGGATCGAGGCCAATCCAATATTCGACGCAGGAAATTATGGACTACGTAATTTACGTGTCGCATCCCAGCCTCGTAACCTCCCGGTTGCGAACGGTGACTTGCCTGATGTTCTTCGGCAAACGCCCCGCTACCAGGTGCCGCGGGGCGCATGCTCGCCGCAGTATTCATCGCCGCGGTGCTCCGACCGCGAAAGTTAGTCGTATCAGGCCGCTGCACAACCTCCCACCCGCGCGAAAGACAATCTTCCGGAAGACTCACTTCCGGGAGAAAAGCTTACCTTGTGATTACCACTACAGCATACGCACCCCATCCGCACGGCCGTGCCGGTGGCCGCTTCACCTATATCGGCGCGTACTCAGGGTGGAAACGCGCCTGCCGGCGCACACGATTGGCCTACGAGAAAGACTGCGAAGAAAGCGAGCCCGCTATACCTGATCGGCATGCACTTCCACGATCTGCGGGCGAAGGCGCTTACCGATCTGAAGCGGCAGCGGGGGGGCTGCAGCAGCGCAATCACTGGCCGGCCACACGACCGAAAGCATGACGGCGCACTACACGAAATCACGCGAAATAGAACGCGTCCAACCAGTTCCATTGACGCGTGTAAGTTAGACACCGACGCTCATGTTAGACACGAAGGCTCCCCAGATCATCCGGGGAGCCCTTATACCGCAAGGGCTTGTTACTGAAACGCCACTTCCGCGAAGCTCCGCAGCTTGCGGCTATGCAGCTTGTCGAGCCCGTTCGTGCGCAGGATCTCCATCGCCTTCACGCCGATCTGCAGATGCTGGTCGACCTGCCCGCGATAGAACGTGTCGGCCATGCCCGGCAACTTCAGCTCGCCGTGCAGCGGCTTGTCCGATACGCACAGCAGCGTGCCGTACGGCACCCGGAAGCGGAAGCCGTTCGCGGCGATCGTCGCGCTTTCCATGTCGAGCGCAATCGCGCGGCTCTGCGACAGCCGCTGCACCGGCTCGCGATGGTCGCGCAGCTCCCAGTTGCGGTTGTCGACGCTCGCGACCGTGCCGGTGCGCATCACGCGCTTCAGTTCCGCGCCCTCCAGCCGCGTGACCTCGGCCACGCCGCGCTCGAGCGCGAGCTGCACTTCGGCCAGCGCCGGGATCGGCACCCACAGCGGCAGGTCGGCGTCGAGCACGTGATCTTCCCGCACGTAACCGTGCGCGAGCACGTAGTCGCCGAGGCGCTGCGTGTTGCGCAGCCCCGCGCAGTGACCGAGCATCACCCACGCGTGCGGACGCAGCACCGCGATGTGATCGGTGATCGTCTTCGCGTTCGACGGGCCGACGCCGATGTTGACCATCGTGATCCCGCTGCCGTCTGCGCGCTTCAGGTGATACGCGGGCATCTGCGGCAGGCGCGGCGGCGCGGTGCCCTCGGCCGGCTCGCCGCCGAGGTTCGCGTTGTACGTGACGACGTCGCCCGGCTCGACGAACGCGCTGTACTCGCTGCGGTACGCGCGCACCTCGGGATCGTCGCTTTCCGTCATCATCGTGCGGCCGAGCTTCACGAACTCGTCGATGTAGAACTGGTAGTTCGTGTAGAGCACGTAGTTCTGGAAGTGCGTGGGCGACGTCGCCGTGTAGTGGCGCAGCCGGTGCAGCGAGAAGTCGACGCGCGCGGCGGTGAACAGCGCGAGCGGATGCGGCTCGCCCGGCGCCGGCTCGAACGTGCCGTTGACGATGCGGTCGTCGAGATACGACAGGTCGGGCGTGTCGAAGATGTCGCGCATCGCGAGCAGGCGGTCGCGATCGAGTTCGCCCTCGAGGTGGATGCCTTCCGGAAACGCGAAATGGATCGGAATCGGCTGCGACGACACGCCGATCTCGATCTTGACATGGTGGTTCTTCGACAGCAGGCGCAGTTGCTCGCGGTAGTAGTTCGCGAAGAGATCGGGGCGGGTGACCGTCGTCTCGAATACCCCGGGGCCCGCGACGAAGCCGTACGAGCGGCGCGAATCGACGTGCGTGTTCACGTCGGTGCGGATCCGCACGAACGGGTAGCACGCGCGGACGTGCTCGGTAATCGCTTCGTGGCGGCGATAGCGCGCGAATGCATCGCGCAGGAAGCCCGCATTCGTGTCGTAAATGGCGGACAGCCGCGCGACGGCGGCGATCGGATCGTCGAAAGCCTCGACCGACGGGCTTTCGGGCGACAGCACACGGTGCCGGCGGCTCAAATCGTTCTTCATTTTCATTACCTCGTCAGATCCGACGACATTACCACGGAACCCGGTC
Source organism: Burkholderia sp. BCC0419 (assembly GCF_902830285.1). Lineage (NCBI taxonomy): Bacteria > Pseudomonadati > Pseudomonadota > Betaproteobacteria > Burkholderiales > Burkholderiaceae > Burkholderia > Burkholderia sp. BCC0419. Next base: position 597,458 of record NZ_CADESR010000001.1, on the reverse strand, counting down.
GCCTTTATGGCCGCCCCTGCGCACGCAGGGGCCGGATGGCGCGCAGTATTTGCTAAAATCGGTAGGTTCACTGGAGACTCATCATGAAGCCGCTCATTTTCGTCGCCGCTGCCGTCGCGTTTGCCGCCGCCAGCGTCGCTCACGCCGCCGGCGGCACGCCTGACGCCGACGCGCAGGCCCGGGCCGAGGCCAACGAAGCCGCCGGCCTGCCCGATCTCCGCAAGATCAACCGGCCGGGCGCCGAAGTCACGTCGAAAGTGGACTTCGCCGACATCCGCCGCACGCCGAGCTTCCACGAAAAGAGCAAGAACGGCACCGAAGTCACCGAGTACCGCGACCGCGGCAAGCCGGTCGAGATCGACGTGAAGTCGAACTTCGGCACGCGCTACCAGATGAGCTCGACGCCCGACACGTCGCCGAAACCGCACGATGCGGGCGTCCCGATCACGCGCCTGCCGTCGCTGAACCTGCGCTACTGATTCCGTGGCGCCGCGCCCCGACCGCGCCGCGCCGCCCCTTCACCTGCTGTCGCGCTGCACGCCGCCCGCGTGCCGACACCCTGACCTGACGCATCCCGCATGGCCGTTTTCACCGCTGTTTCCGACTCCGATCTCGCGCAATGGATGCGCCACTACGAACTGGGCGACGTGCTTGCGTTCCGCGGCATTCCGTCCGGTATCGAAAACAGCAATTTCTTCCTGACGACGACGCGCGGCGAATACGTCCTCACGATCTTCGAAAAGCTCACGGCGCAGCAACTGCCGTTCTACCTCGACCTGATGCGCCACCTGGCCGCCCACGGCGTGCCGGTGCCGGACCCGGTCCCGCGTGACGACGGCGCGCTGTTCGGCGAGCTGCACGGCAAGCCGGCCGCGATCGTCACGAAGCTCGACGGCGCGGCCGAACTCGCGCCCGGGGTCGAACACTGCATCGAGGTCGGGCAGATGCTCGCGCGCCTGCACCTCGCGGGCCGCGACTATCCGCGCAGCCAGCCGAACCTGCGCAGCCTGCCGTGGTGGCAGGAGAACGTGCCGGCCATCGTGCCGTTCATCACGGACGCGCAACGCACGCTGCTCGAAGGCGAACTCGCGCACCAGGCCGGCTTCTTCGCGTCGGACGACTATGCGGCGCTGCCGGCCGGGCCGTGCCATTGCGACCTGTTCCGCGACAACGTGCTGTTCGCGCACGCGGCGCCCGGCACCGGCCACGACGTACGGCTCGGCGGCTTCTTCGACTTCTATTTCGCGGGCTGCGACAAGTGGCTGTTCGACGTCGCGGTCACCGTCAACGACTGGTGCGTCGACCTCGCGACCGGCGTGCTCGACGTCGCGCGCGCCGATGCGCTGCTGCGCGCGTACCAGACGGTCCGGCCGTTCACGGCCGAGGAACGCCGCCACTGGAGCGACATGCTGCGCGCCGGCGCGTACCGCTTCTGGGTATCGCGCCTGTACGACTTCCACCTGCCGCGCGCGGCCGAGATGCTCAAGCCGCACGACCCCGGCCATTTCGAACGCATTCTGCGGGAGCGTATCGCGCATACGCCCGCGCTTCCCGAGATCCAAACCGCATGCAACTGATCGAAGTGCCCGCGAAAACGGGCTATGTCTGGTTCCGTCAAGGCATCTGGCTGTTCCGCCGGAATCCGCTCGCGTTCATCACGCTGTTCTTCACGTACCTGCTCGCCATTACGCTGGTGTCGATGGTGCCCGTGATCGGCTCCGCGCTGCCGCTGGTGTTCATTCCCGGCATCGCGGTCGGCTTCATGGCCGCGTGCCGCGACACGGTGGCCGGCAAGACCGTGATGCCGACGATCCTCGTCGACGGCTTTCGCTCGTACGGCACCGTCGCGACCCAGCGGCTGCTCGCGCTCGGCGTGATCTACGTCGCGTCAATGGTGCTGGTGTTCGCCGCTTCGTCGTTCGTGGACGGCGGCGCGCTGTTCCACGTGATGATGGGCGCGGCCGACGAAACCAATACGACGCCCGAGACGCTGGCCGCGCAAGGCACGTTCGGCGCGCTGATGTTCGCGACGCTGCTCTATCTGCCGGTCGCGATGCTGTTCTGGTTCGCGCCGGTGCTGGTCGCATGGCATGACGTCCCGCCCGCGAAGGCGCTGTTCTTCAGCGTCGTCAGTTGCTGGCGCAATCGCGGCGCGTTCGTCGTGTACGGCGCGCTGTGGTTCGGCGTCGCGCTCGGCACGTCGCTCGCGCTGTCGCTGCTGCTGCAGGCGCTCGGCGCCGGCGCGTATGCGCTGACGATCATGATGCCGGTGACGATCATCATCGTCACGATGCTGTACTGCTCGTTCTACGCGACCTATCGCGGCTGCTTCGGCGTGCAGGAACCGGGCGCGACCACGACAATGTCGGGCCGCTGACTCTTCTCCCGGCCGGCGCATGTCGCCGGCCGTCATGCTGTTTCCCGCGCCGGGTGGTCACCCGGCGCTTCTGATCTCCCCCCTTTTTCCGGTATCGACGCCTCAGGTCGCCCCTGTTCAATCCGATCTTTTGCGCGCAAAATAATTTGCGTACAAATCGTTCGCGCATCCGCCGCGCTTCCCGAATCATGGATCGCCTGCCCCCGCTGCCCCAGACGCTCGACGAGCAACTGTGCTTCGCGCTTTACTCGACCTCGCACGCGATGACGAAGGCGTACAAGCCGCTGCTCGACAAGCTGTCGCTGACCTATCCCCAATATCTCGCGATGCTCGTGCTGTGGGAGCGCGACGACATGGCCGTGAAGGATATCGCCGCGCGGCTCGACCTCGATCCGGCCACGGTCACGCCGCTGCTCAAGCGGCTGGAAGCGCTCGGCTACGTGGAGCGCGTGCGCAGCGCGGCTGACGAACGCGTCGTCAACGTGCGCGTGACGCCGGAAGGCCGTGCACTGAAGGATCGCGCGCGCTCGGTGCCCGCCGACCTCTTTTGCACGATGCAACAGACACCCGAATTCCTGATCAGGCTGCGCGCCGATCTCCAGCAGTTGCGCGACGCGTTGTCGGTGGCCAACGAACGCTGACACTCGAGCGCAGACCGACCCGCCCGGCGCTGCCGGGTTTTTCTTTAAAATTTCATTTGCACACCAATGATTTGTGTTCTATATTTTATTCATGGCCGGCGACATCCCGTCTGACCGGACCGCTTTCCCCCTCTCTTCCCGACAGGAGCTGCACGATGAACATTCTGTACAAGACCAGCGCCACGAGCACGGGCGGCCGCGACGGCCGCGCGGTATCCGCCGACAACAAGCTGGAAGTGAAGCTGGCCGCGCCGCGCGAGCTCGGCGGCACGGGCGCGGAAGGCACGAATCCGGAGCAGCTGTTTGCCGCAGGTTACTCGGCCTGTTTCCTGAGTGCGATGAAATTCGTCGCGGGCCAGAACAAGCAGGCGCTGCCGGCCGATACGCAGGTCACGGCGGAAGTGGGCATCGGCCCGAACGACGCAGGCGGCTTCGGGCTCGACATCGAGTTGCGCGTATCGTTGCCGGGGCTCGACAAGGCCGACGCGCAGGCGCTGGTCGAGAAGGCGCACCACGTGTGCCCGTATTCGAACGCCACGCGCAACAACGTGCCGGTGCGCCTGACGGTCGTCTGACGCGACGCAGGATTCGGCGAATGCAAAAAGGGCGCGTGCGGCATCATGCCGCACGCGCCCTTTTGCGCGATTCGTCGAAATGCCGGGCCGGCCGGCCCGTGTGCGTCGCTTAGCGCGCGCCGATCGAATACGGGCGGTTCATCGCCGCGTCGCGATCGATCTTGCGCATGCGGAATTCGAGATCGTAGATGTCGGTGGCTTCGGCCAGGTACGCGTCGGCGCGCTCTTTCGCGGCCTTTTCAGCGTTCTTGGTCAGCATCAGGAAGAGATGGCTCAGCAGGTACATGTTCGATCTCGCTATTCAAAGGTTCTGGACTAGGGTTTTCCCGAATTATAGGGAAAACCCTAGTCTTTGGCCAGCGTCGATCAAACGGTGCGTCGTTCGGTCGCCACAGTGCGGCGATTGGTTTCGAAAAAGGCCCAGATCATCGCGCTTGCGTCGGGGCCGACGGCCGCGTGAAACGGCACGGCTTCGTCGCCGCCGGCCCACGCGTGATCGAGCCCTTTCACGTGGCACAGCCGCACCACCGGCTCGCCGTCGCGGCACACATCGGTCATCTGGGCGCCCGCTTCGCGCGTCTCGACCCGCTCGCCGCCGCGCAACGCGCCCCGGCTGTCGGCGAGCCCGTTCAGGCGCATGAACTGCACGGTCAGTTGGTCGGCATTCTTCGGCGCGACGACACGATCGCCGTCGCCCTGGACGATCAGCGCGGGCATGCCCGGATACGCGCCGGCGTCGACCAGCGCATCGACCGCCGCGGCCGGGTTCTGCCGCAGGCCGCGCCGCATCACGTCCATCGCGGTGATGCCGGAATTCGCCTCGCCGAGCGCGGGGCCGGAGTGCAATGCGACCGCCGCGAAACGGTCCGGATGGTGCAGCGCCAGAAGCGACGCGAGGCCCGCACCGGCCGACAGCCCCGCGACGTAGACGCGCGACGCGTCGAAGCCGTGCTCGTCGACCAGCGCGTCGACCAGCGACGCCACCGCGTCCGCCTCGCCGCGCCCCGCGCGGTCGGTGTCTTCATACCAGTGCCAGCAACCATGCGCGTGCGCGCGCAGCGACTGCTCCGGATACAGCACCGCGAAGCCGTGCTTGTCGGCCAGCAGGTTCATCCGCGTGCCCTGCGCGAATTCGTCGACGGACTGCTGGCAGCCGTGCAGCATCACGACGAGCGGCATCGCGCCACGCCGGCGGCCGGGCGGCACGTAAAGCCCGTACGCGAGATTCTGGACGAGGCGACCGAGCGCGGGCGCCATCGGATGTTCGCCGCGCGTCCACTCGCCCGCCGCCCACGCGGCCGCGCGCGGCCGCACGCGTGATTCGCGCGGCGGGGACGGATCGGACACGGCAGGAGAGGCCGCAGCCTCGAGTGCGTTGCGGGCGATGCGCTGCGCATCGCGCGCCGCGCGCTTGGCGGCCGGGGACAGCACGCGTTTCATGCCGCCCAGCCACACCTTGGTCAGACTTTTGGTCATCGATCGGGCTCGCAGTCAGGAAAAATAGGGGCACCATCATGGCGCCGCAACGGATGCATCGTTCGACTTTGTGCAATGCACCATAACATTGTTTCCAGGATTTTTCCTGCACGCCGATCGATCCCGGCGACGCAAAAACGGGCCTCATCCGGACGCGGCGCTATACTGGGGTTTCGCCGCTTGTATCCGTTGTAGTCGTTCTTCCCGGCTCGTGCGTTGATTTAAGCATTCTCCCCGCCTTCGTCCGTCCCCTTCCCGATGTTCGACCTGCCCGCTCACCTGTGGATCATGATTACCGCGTTCGGCGGCGCCGGCCTGACCTTGCCGCTCGCGATCACGATCGCCGTCTGGCTCGCGCTCGGCTACTCGTGGCAGCGCGCGGCTGCGTGGCTCGGCGTGCTCGCGGCCGCGATCGGCGTGGTGGCGCTCACGAAGATCGCGTTCCTCGGCTGGGGCATCGGCATCCGTGCATGGGATTTCACCGGGTTCAGCGGCCATGCGATGCTGTCGACGTCGGTGTATCCGGTCGCCATTTTCCTCGCGCTGATCCGCACGCGCACGCCGGTGCGGATCGCCGGCATCGCGCTCGGGCTCGCGGCCGGCGTCGCGGTCGGCGTGTCGCGCGTCGCGCTCGACGCGCATTCGCCGTCCGAATCGATCACCGGCTGCATCGTCGGCGCGCTCGCCGCGCTCGCGTTCATCGCCGGCTCGTGGCGCGCGGCGCCACACCGCTGGTCGGTGCCGGCGGTCGTCGCGAGCCTCGCGCTCGTCACCGTGGCGCTGCACGGCCTCACGGTGCCGTCGCACCGCTGGGTCACCCAGGTCGCGCTGCAACTGTCGGGCCACGAGCGCCCGTTCGTCCGCGCGCGCTGGAAGGCCAATCCGAACTACCATCCCGCGTCGCAGCCGTCGTCGCTGCAGCGCACCGAATCGGCGCCGCATCCGCTTCACGCGTAACCGGCCGCCCGGCCACCCCTTTTCACGTCTGACCATTTCATGCGCACCGTCGCATGAGCAGTATGTCGAGCGTTATAACCCGCCCTATATTACGATTACGGTTTCCACCCATTCAAAACGAATCCCCCATGCGCTCAACCGTCCGTCCGCTTCGCCGCACCCTGCTTCGCCTGCTGCCGATCGCCACGCTGGCTGCCGGGGTCGCGTTCAGCGTGCCCGCTTCCGCCGCCGACGAACTGGTCGTGTCGGCGGCCGCCAGCCTGACGAACGCATTCAAGGCCGTCGGCGACGCGTACGAGAAGCAGCATCCTGACACCAAGGTGCTGTTCAACTTCGGCGCATCGGACGTGCTGATGCAGCAGATCGCCAAGGGCGCGCCGGCCGACGTGTTCGCGTCGGCCGACCAGAAGGCGATGGATCGCGCGGTGAACGAGAAGGTGATCGTGCCGGGCACGCGCCGCGATTTCGCCGCGAACTCGCTCGTGCTGATCGTGCCGGCGGACAGCCGCGCGGCCGCGCCGACGTCGCTGAACGACCTGACCGCGCCCGGCGTGAAGCGCATCGCGTACGGCGACCCGGCCTCGGTGCCGGTCGGCCGCTACACCGAGGGCGCACTGCGCACGGCCGGCGTGTGGGACGCCGTCAGCGCGAAGGGCGTGCTGGCCGCCAACGTGCGCCAGAGCCTCGATTACGTCGCGCGCGGCGAGGTCGACGCGGGCTTCGTGTTCGGCACCGACGCGGCGATCATGCCGGGCCGCGTGAAGGTCGCGCTGACGGTGCCGACCCAGACGGCCATCACCTACCCGATCGCCGTGGTCAAGGACAGCCGCCACGCCGCACAGGCGCAGTCGTTCATCGATTTCGTCGCGTCGCCGCAGGGCCAGGCCGTGCTGTCGACGTTCGGCTTCAAGCCCGCCAAGTGAGCGTATCGCGATGCAAGACGCCTGGGTCCCGCTGCTGCTGTCGCTGAAGGTTGCCGGCTGGGCGACCGCGCTCGACATCGTGCTCGGCGTCGCGGCCGCGTTCATGCTCGCGCGCTGGCGCTCGCCGCTGCGCGACGTCGTCGATTCCGTGCTGACGCTGCCGCTCGTGCTGCCGCCGACGGTGCTCGGCTATTACCTGCTCGTGCTGCTCGGCCGGCGCGGCGTGTTCGGCGCGTGGCTCGACACGCTCGGCATCGAGCTGGTGTTCACGTGGCAAGGGGCGGTGATCGCGTCGATGGTCGTCGCGTTTCCGCTGATCCTGAAATCGGCGCGCGCGGCGTTCGAGGGCGTCGATCCGCATCTGGAGCGCGCCGCGCGCACGCTCGGGCTCGGCGAAGTCGCGGTGTTCTTCCGCGTGACGCTGCCGCTCGCCGCGCGCGGAATCCTCGCGGGGGCGCTGCTCGCGTTCGCGCGCGCGCTCGGCGAATTCGGCGCGACGCTGATGATCGCCGGCAACCTGCCCGGCCGCACGCAGACGCTGTCGGTCGCGATCTATGCGGCCGTGCAGGCCGGCGACGACAGCACGGCCAACTTCCTCGTGCTGGTGACGTCGATCACCTGCGTGCTCGTGCTGCTCGCGACCGGCTGGCTCGTGCCGTCGCGCGCCCGGCGGAGCCAGCTGACATGAAGCGCTTCTCCCGTCCGTATCGCCGGCGCCGCCCGGCAGCCGGCCTGCTTCGGCGGAGGCCCGCATGAGCCTCGTCGTCGATATCCGCAAGACCTATGCGAACGCCGAACGTCGCTTCACGCTCGACATGTCGTTCACGGCGACGACGCAGCGCGTCGTGCTGTTCGGGCCGTCGGGCGCGGGGAAGAGCATGACGCTGCAGGCGATCGCCGGGCTGCTGACGCCCGACGAAGGCACGATCACGCTGAACGACGAGCCGCTGTTCGACGCCGCACGCCGCATCGACGTGCCGACCCGTGAACGCCGGGTCGCGTACCTGTTCCAGGACTACGCGCTGTTTCCGCATCTGAACGTGCGGCAGAACATCGCGTTCGGGCTCACGTCCGGGCTGCGCAACCCGCGCGCGAAGACGGTGCCGCCGGAGGTCGCGTACTGGCTGCGCGCGTTCGACCTCGAATCGCTCGCGGGGCAATATCCGTCGCAGTTGTCGGGCGGGCAGAAGCAGCGCGTCGCGCTCGCGCGCGCGCTGGTCGCGCAGCCGCGCATCCTGCTGCTCGACGAACCGTTCGCGGCGCTCGACGGCGCGATGCGTCAGCGCATGCGTCACGAGCTCGCCGAACTGCAGGCGCGGCTCGACATCCCGATGGTGCTGATCTCGCACGACCCCGACGACGTCGCCGCCTTCGGCGACCAGGTCGTGCAGTTGAGCGAAGGACGCGTGCAGGCGAGCTCGCCGCACGCCGAGTGGCCGACGCGCGTCACCTGAGCGCGCGACGCCGTGGTCGTGACCGTGGCGCTGGCCGCCACGTTGAAGCCTGAGAGACGCCGCGTCGCGGCACATGCTGAAAGCGGAAACGAAGCCGGTGCGATGCACACGCGTGCGGCGCCGGCTTCGCCCCGCCCCGCACGACGGCCGCCGGCAAGCGGGAGCCGGCGCGGCCGGCCGGGTCAGCCCGTCACCGCCAGAATCACGCTCGACGCCTTGAACAGTGCGATCGCGCGCCGGCCGGCGTCGAGCTGCAACGCGTCGACGCTGTCGTTGGTCACGACGGCCGTCAGCGTCCCGCCGCCGTCGAGCGCCAGTGTCACCTCGCTGTTCACCGCGCCCGCCGCGACGGCTTCGACGCTGCCGCACAGCCGGTTGCGCGCGGACACCTTCAGGTCGGGCCCGCCATCGTCGACCGCGAGCACGACCCACGACGCCTTCACCAGCGCGCACGCGCTCGCGCCTTCCCGCAGCCCGAGCGCCTCGGCGCTTTCGTGCGTCAGCACGGCGACGACGGATTGCCCGCCGGGCAGCGCAAGCGTCACCTCGTCGTTGACGGTGCCGCGCACGATCGACACGACCTTGCCGAACAACTGGTTGCGCGCGCTCGTCTTCATCCCGATCCGGCCGAGCAGCGCCCAGTCGACGTCGAAGCCGGCAACGGCCGCGCTCGCGGCCTCGATGAAGCGGCGATGCTCGCGCTCGATCGTGCGGAATGCGGCGATCAGCGACGTCGCGCGCGGCGTCAGCGTCGTGCCGCCGCCGCCCTTGCCGCCCGTCGAACGCGCGACGAGCGGTTCGCCAGCGAGATTGTTCATCGTGTCGACCGCGTCCCACGCGGCCTTGTAGCTGAGGCCGACGGCCTTCGCCGCGCGCGTGATCGAACCGGTGTCGCCGATCGCCGCGAGCAGCGCGATGCGCGTCGCGCCGCCGAGCGTCTGTTCGCCGGCGCGCAGCCACAGCTCGCCGCCCAGTTCGAGCGGTTCGGCGGACGAGGAAGAATGCGGTGCGTCGGTCATCATCGGCAGGCGTGCGGGAAACGGGCGGCCATTATAGGGTCGGCGCGCGGCGCTCAGCCCGGCTTGCCGTCGAGCTTCGGCGCCCGCAGGCTGGCCAGCAGCGTCTCGGCGTCGCGCGCCGCCCGCTGTTCGAGCGCGGCGCCGTAACCGCGCACGAAACCGAGCTGATACGGCGGCGCCGCCAGTTGCTCGAGATGGTGCAGCGCGACCATCGCGTCGTTCGCTTCGCCGAGCACGCTCTGCACGCGCGCCAGCGTCTTGACCGTCTCGTTGCGCGTGCGGCGCGACGCCAGCGACGCGAAGAATTCGAGGGCGTAGCGCAGCCGCTTCGCATCGATCCGCACCTGGTGGCGCGCCGCCGTGTCGAGCGACGTGAGCGACGGCGATCCGTAGAGATGACCGAACAGCCGCCGCACGCGCTTGGTCGCGTGACGCCGCAGCGACGGCGCGGCGTCGCCGTGGGCCGCAGGCAGCGCGAGCGCGCTCAGCCATTCGAGCCAGCCGAGCGTCAGCCGCGCATAGCGGGCCGAATGCAGCGCCTGCCGCAGCTCAACGCGCGCGGCCATCGACTGCGCGCGGGCGGCGTCGAGCGTGCCGTCCCAGTCGCTGCCGCCGCCGTCGGCCTCGATCAGCGCGGGCAGGCTCTCGGTCGCGAACACGTCCCAGTCGCGCACCGTGCCGAGCAGCGTGGCGAGCCAGCGCAGGTCGACGCCGAGCGTGTCCTTCCATTGACGGTCGGTGAAGCGCGGGAAGAAGCGCATCAGCGTGCGCAGGCGGCGCAGCGCGACCCGCATCTGGTGGACGAATTCGGGATCGTCGCGAGCGAGCACGCCGCATTCGTTGCCGAGCCATTGCGCGGTGATGTCGCCGGACAGCGCGAACAGCGCGGCGCGCTGCGTGCGGATGCCGGTCAGGTCGACCGACTGCGCCTTGACCAGCGCGGCGGCCACCGGTCCGCCCGCGCAGGCGCGGTCGATCACGCTCGTCAGTTGCACGAAGGCGGGCCACGCGCCGCTCAGTTCGCGCGCCGCGGCAAACAACGCGTGCAGCGCGGCCGTGCGCGCGGCGACGGTCTCCCAGTCGGGCGCGGCCAGACGCAGCTCGACGTAGCGGCGCGGCGGCTCGCCGCCGCCGTGCAGCGTGATGTCGTCGAGCGTCATCTCGACCACGACGCCGCTGTCGTCGGCCCAGCGCCCGCGCCGCCGTTCGCTGACGATGCGCAGCGCCGACGCCTGGGCCCGCGCTTCGTCGGTGTGCGGTGCAACGCCGTCGATTTCGGCGGCCGGCGCGTCGGCATCGGCTGCGGCACTTGTCGGGGGTATCGGCAGCGGCGTCGCGACGACGATACCCGCGTGCTCCGCGTCGAACAGTTCGCGCTGCGTGACGCCGGGGGAGAACGCCCCGGTGCGCGATGCGACGACCCGCGTGCCATGCGCGTTCGATTCGACCCAGGTCCACCAGCTCGCGCCGGGGCTCCGCTCGGCCTCCTCGATCAGGCACGGCTCGATCGTCACGCGCTCGTGGCCGCGCCGCATCCGGACCTGCGGGCAGATCCGCCACGCGCGCACGAGCTCGGCACCGAAGTCGCGCTGCGCGCCCCGGGCGCGGCTTGCGCCCTTGACCGGCCACCCTTCCAGCGACAGCGACAACACGATTTCCAGCACACGCGACATGGAGGCTCCTGCACATGAAGGATCGCCGGCGCATCGACCGCGCCGGCGTCGCTCGTGAAGCAGCTTCCATAGTACACGCCGCCCCAACGCACAGGCGACGATCCGGCCCCGTCGCCCTGTGGCAGGTCAAGACGGCACGTCAGACGGCGTATTGCGCGATGCCGTTGCCGAACGACCAGTTCTCCTTCAGCACCTCGACAAGACTGATGAATACGTCCTGCTGCCGGACGCCGAGCTCCTGCGCGAGGTTCTCGGCGATCGTCCGGTACAGCGCCCGCTTCTGCTCGAGCGTGCGCGTGTTGTTCGCGGTGATCTGGATCATCACGAGATCGTCGCTGCGCTCGATATCGTAGTAATGACGGCCGAACACGAAGTTCTCGGACGCATGCTCGGTCACGACCATGAAGATGTCGTCCTCGGGTACGTTGAAGGTCTGCATCAGCGCGCGATGCACGCCGTCGACGAGGGCCCTGCGGTAGGCGGCCGGTTTGCCTTCGCGTACGGCGATACGGGTGAATGGCATGGTCCTGCTCCTGTCGGTGAGTGACGTTGAAGAACGAAAACACAGCGTCAGGTTAGGCGCCCCAACCTATAATGAACAGTCATTGATGAATATTTCATTCATTTTCATTTGAAATGAAAGTACTCGATCTCGATGCTGTCCGCGCGTTCGTGCTGGTCGCCGACCTCGCCAGCTTCACGCGCGCCGCCGATGCGCTCGGCACCACACAATCGGCCGTCAGCCTGAAGCTGAAGCGGCTGGAGGCCCATCTCGGCAAGCCGCTGCTGGCGCGCACGCCGCGCGTCGTCAAGCTGGCCGCCGACGGCGAGAATTTCCTGCCGGCCGCCCGCGCGCTGCTCGACGCGCACGAGCATGCGCTCGGCGCGATCTCGACCGGCACGGTCCGGCTGTCGCTCGGCGTCAGCGAGCATGTCGCGGTGCCCGACCTGCCGGCCGTGCTCACAAGTCTGCACCGGCAGGATCCGGGGCTGTCGCTGGAAATGCATCTCGGGGCGTCGACGAGCCTGCTCCCGCAATACGACGAACGGCGGCTCGACGCGGTGATCGTCCGGCACGAGCCCGGCGAAGATCCGCCGCGCGACGACGGCACGCCGCTGTTCACCGAGCCGCTGGCCTGGCTCGCCGCGCCCGACTGGGCGCCGCGCGCCGGCGAGCCGCTGCCGCTCGCGGTGCTGGCCGGCCCCTGCGGTGTGCGGGCCGCCGCGCTGCGCGCGCTCGACCGCGCGGGGCTGCCATGGCGCGAGCGCTTCACGGGCGGCGGGGTCGCGGCGGTCGCGGCCGCCGCCGCGGCGGGGCTGGCCGTCTGCCCGCTCGCGCGGCGCGTCGCCCCGCGCACGCTGGTCGACGTCGGCGCGAAATTCGGGCTGCCGGCGCTACCGCCATCGCAGGTCGTGCTGTATTCGCGCGTACGCGACGCCCGCGCCGCCGCCGCGCTGCGCAGGTTCGCCGACAGCCTTGCAATCTCGGCGTAAACTAGCGGCTCCGCCCCGCAATCTCCAGACGAATGCCGATGAAGCCCGACGCCCGCAAGCACCTCCGCGCCAACCTGCTGATGCTCGCGGCCGCCGCGATCTGGGGCTCCGCTTTCGTCGCGCAACGCCTGAGCCTCGACGTGATCGGGCCGTTCCTGTTCACCGGGCTGCGCTTCCTGCTCGGCGCGCTCGTGCTGGTGCCGCTGCTGATGCTGAATCCGGCGTCGCGCGCGCAGCTCGCGGCCATCCGGCGCAAACCGGCGCTGCTGCTGCCGGGCCTCGCGCTCGGCGGGCTGCTCGCCGTGTCGATCTCGCTGCAGCAGTTCGGCCTGCAATACACGCGGGTCGCGAACGCGGGCTTCATCAGCTCGCTGTACGTCGTGATCGTGCCGCTGATGGGCGTGTTCGCGCGCCACCGGATCGGCGCGGGCACGTGGTTCGGCGCATTGCTGGCCGCGATCGGCCTGTATTTCCTCAGCATCGACGAGCACTTCTCGGTGCTCTATGGCGACTGGTTCCAGCTCGCGGGCGCCGTCATCATCGCCGCGCACGTGATGGCGGTCGGCCATCTCGCGAAGCGCCACGATCCGCTCGTGCTCGCGTTCCTGCAGTTTCTCGTGTGCGGCATGGCGTGTCTCGCGGTCGGCCTGGCCGTCGAACCGGTCAGCGTCGCGATGCTGCGCAGCGCGCTGCCGACGCTGCTGTACGGCGGGCTGCTGTCGGTCGGGGTCGGCTATACGCTGCAGGTCGTCGCGCAACGCGATGCGGCGCCCGCGCACGCAGCCGTGATCTTCAGCATGGAAGGCGTGTTCGCGGCGATCGCCGGCTGGGCCGCGCTCGGCGAAACGCTGACGCTGCGCGCGCTCGTCGGCTGCGCGCTGATGCTGGCCGGCCTGCTCGCGTGCCAGTTGCTGCCGAACGGCGACGCACGGAAAAAGGACGAGGACGCGCTGCCGGCGTGACACCCACCGTCCCTATAATGGCGATTCGCGTGACTTCCACGCCAACCGCTTCCGACAGGCCCGCTCCGTGACGTCCATTTCCGCCGATCCCGCCGCCGACCTGCTGCGCGAACGCGCAGCGCACTACGCTGCCCAGGCGGCGCTGTTCCTGCGCGACCAGGCGCTCTCCACCGCGTCGCACGACCTGCGCAGCCCGCTGAATGCGATGCACAGCTGGGCCTACGTGCTCGAGCGCCAGCTCGCCAATGCCGATCCGAACCTGCAGCGCGCGCTCGCGGGCATCCGCACGGGCATCGACCAGCAGGTCGCGCTGATCGATGGCGTGCTCGACGCGCCGCGCGCGGAAACGCGCACGCTCGCGCTCGCGCCGCGGCCGTTCGCGCTGCGCGCGCTGCTCGACGACACGATCGCGCTCGTGCGTTTCGTGCTCGCCGACGCACGGCAGGTCGCGCTCGACACGACGCTGCCGGACGGCGAGCCGTCGCTCACCGTCGATCGAGAACGCGTCGCGCAGGCGCTCTGGACCCTGCTGACGACGGCCGTCGAGGCCAGCGCCGCGGGCAGCCGCGTCGCGTTCGCATGCACGCGCGACGGCGCGCAGTTCACCGCGCGCGCCACCTGCACCGTGAACGCCGACGTGCTCGTCGATCCCGCGCAGCCGCACGCGTTCGAATCGTTCGCCCGGCGCGAGATGCTGCGCGAGCGCGACGCGAAACGCAGCGCGTGGACGCTCGCGCTGTGCCAGCGCGTCGCACTCGCGCACGGCGGCACGTTCGCGCACGACGTGTTCGCCGACGGCGCGCCCGCCACCCTCACGTTCTCGATTCCCTGCGAGGCGCCGGTGTAAGCGATCGGCCGCCCGACACATTACAAATTACTTTCTGGCCCTATACTGATGGGCCTGTCATAACCGGAGCGATTCTTTGTTACAGATCTTCGCGCTCATCGGCGCGTTGTTCCTGGTGGCCCTGAACGGGTTCTTCGTTGCGGCCGAATTCGGCCTCGTCAAACTCCGCGCGACGCGCGTCAAGACCCTCGCCCGCAAGCACGGCCTGCGCGGGCGCATCCTCGGCATCGTGCACGGCCGGCTCGACGCGTATCTTTCCGCGTGCCAGCTCGGCATCACGCTCGCGTCGCTCGGCCTCGGCTGGGTCGGCGAACCGGCGTTCGCGCAACTGATCGGCCCGCTGCTCGACCTGATCGGCGTCCACTCCGAACGCGTCGTGCACCTGATCTCGCTCGTGTTCGCGTTCTCGCTGATCTCGTTCCTGCACATCGTCGTCGGCGAACTGGCGCCGAAATCGATGGCGATCCGCCAATCGGAGAAGGTCGGCCTGTGGGTCGCGCTGCCGCTCTACGCGTTCTACTGGGCGATGTATCCGGCGATCTGGGTGCTCAACAACAGCGCGAACGCGGTGCTGCGGCTCGCGGGGCTGTCGGCCGACCACGGCGGCGATGCGCACTACTCGACCGACGAGCTGAAGCTGATCCTGCGCAGCCGCCGCAGCGCGGCCGGCAATGCGGCACAGCCGGCGCGCGGCACGTACAGCAACGACGAGTGGAACACGCTCGCGCATTCGCTCGATTTTTCGTCGATGACCGTGTCGGACCTGATGCGGCCGGCCCATGAAATGATCGGCCTGCGGCGCGACCTGCCGCTGCCCGACAACATGGAGATCGTCGCGCGGCACCGCTTCAGCCGCTATCCGCTGTTCGAGGATGCGTCGCGCGAACAGGTGAGCGGGCTGATCCACCTGAAGGACCTGCTGCTCGCGCGTCATGCGGGCGCCGCGCTCGAGGATCTCTCCGACTACGTGCGCCCGGTCCAGTACGTGAAGCCCGACACGCCGGCGCTGGAGCTGTTCCGCCGCTTCCGCAAGGGCGCCCCGCACTTCGCGCTGGTCGGCAACAAGGGCGAGAAGCCGATCGGCTTCCTGACGCTCGACAACCTGCTCGGCGCGCTGGTCGGCCAGATCCACGACGAGTTCCGCCAGGGCGATGCCGACTGGAGCCGCCTCGACGACGGCACGCTGATGGGCAAGGGCAGCCTGCCCGTCGTGTCGCTCGAACAGGCGCTCGGCATCGACATCGACGAAGGCCGCGCGGAATCGGTCGGCGGCCTCGTGATCCAGGCGCTCAGCGACCTGCCGACCGAAGGGCAGCGCGTGTCGTTCGACCGCTTCGACGTCGTCGTGAAGAAGATGAACGGGCCGCGCATCGTGCTCGTGCGCGTCTATCCGAAGATCGTGAAAGAGGCCGACGAATGACGGCCGCGCGTCGCATCGCGCGATGAACGCGCCGCTGCCGCGCTGCTGCGTGATCACGCCGGAACCGGCGTCCGCGTCGGCGGCCGATCGGGCCGCGTTTCTCGACCGGCTGTCGGCCGTGCTCGCGCGCGGCGAAACGCTCGTGCAACTGCGCGTGAAATCGCTCGACGCGGCCGCGTTCGCGTCACTGGCCGCCGCGGCGCTCGCGCGCTGCGACGCAGCCGGCGCGCACCTGATGCTGAACGGCCCGATCGATGCAGCCGGCGTGATGCGGCTCGACGGCGCCGGCTGGCATCTCGACGGCACCGCGTTGCGCGCCGTCGCGCAACGGCCGCTGCCGGCCGGACGCTGGGTGTCCGCCGCGTGCCACTCGCACGACGACCTGCTGCTGGCCGCGCGCGCGGGCGCGGATTTCGTCACGCTGTCGCCGGTACTGCCGACGCTCAGCCACCCCGGCGCGCCGACGCTCGGCTGGGCACAATTCGACACGCTGGCCGCACAGGCCGCGATGCCCGTGTTCGCGCTCGGCGGCATGACGCGCGCACACCTCGACGACGCACGCCGTCACGGCGCGTACGGCATCGCGGGCATTCGCGGGTTCTGGTAATTCGGCGCCTTCCGGCAGCGCTGCCGGGCACGACCGCGCCCGGCTCCGGCGCTTCACGCGTTCATCGATTCATGCGTTCAGATTCGGACGCATGCCGCGCCACGACCCGTCGTCGATGCGACGCACGTCGTGCGTCAGCGCGTAGCGATTGACGTCGCCCGTCAGCCACGCGACGAGCGAATACGGCGGCAACTCCCCTTCATCGACCCGGTCGCGCGCGCGCGCCGGCGTCTCGAATACCACCTGCCCTCGCGGCGCGTCGAACGGCACCGCATCGGGCGACAGGTTCAACGCGATCGTCAACGTCTCGTCGTCGGCGAGCCACCATGATGCGCACAGCGCGTCGGCATCGCCGTCGCCGTCCGCCTTCAGCGCATGGGCTTCCTGCGGCCGGCAATCGGACAGCCGCGGCGCGATCAGCTTCGCGCGCACCGCGAGCGCCGACTGCACGAAATGCGCACGGTCGATGTCGCGCGCGGTTTCGTCGAAGATCAGCGGGATCTGCGGCGTGAGCAGCGACAGCGCAAGCCCGGCCAGGCCGGCCGCCTGCTCGTGATCGCTTTGGCCGCTGTCGCGCCATGCGCCATCGGACAGCACGAGCGACGTCAGCGACAGGCCGCCTTCGGCGGCCATCCCTTCCGCCGGCGCGGCCGACTGGTACGCCGCGCCGGCCGCGGTCAGCGCGCGGGCGAGCGTGTGAATCGACTGGTGCGCGGAAATACCTTCATGAGCCGACGTGTCGCGCCCCGTGAGCCGGTGCAGCGCGCGTTCGCCGCAGCCGTTCCACTGCGCATCGAAATGGGTATCGGCGAGATGCGCCGGATGCCGCTCGCTGCCGAGCACGAGGTGGATCAGCCGGTCGGCCGGCACGGCGGCGCGCACGCGATCCGCAATCTCGCGCAGCCACGACACGCCGATCCGGTCGGCTTCGCGCAGGCGCAGCCCGTCGCAGCGGTATTCGTCGATCCAGTACAGCGCGTTGTCGCAGAAGAAATCGCAGACTTCCGGATGATCGAGCGCGAGCGGTGCGGCCTGCAGCGGATCGTCGCGCGTATGGAAGAACGGCCCTGCGTAGTGGCGCAGCGCATCGGTGCCGCTGCCGAAGCGCGCGTAGTCGAGTTCCAGCAGCACCGCGAGACCGTAGCCGTGCGCGCCGTCGATCAGCGCCTTCAGCGCGTCGGGGCCGCCTTCGGCCGCGAGCGGCGCGAACGGCAGGCTGTCGTGCGGCGACGCGAGCAGCTCCAGCGCGGTCACGCCGAGGCGCGCGAGCTGCGGCAGGCGGCGGCGCACGGCGTCGAAGCCGCCCACCGCGTGCGGGCGGATCGCGTAGAGCGCGATGTCTTCCCACGCGCGCCCGTGCCAGAAGGTATTGCGCCACGTGAACGCGCGCGGGTCGACGACCTCGCTCGGGCCGTTGAGCCCCTCGGGTTGCGAGCGCGACGCGGGATCGGGAATCGACACGGTATCGTCGAGACGATAGCGGTAACGCGCGCCCGCGCCGCAGTCGACGAAGACTTCGAACCAGTTCGGGCCGGCGCTCGCCATCGGCACGAGCGTCGGGCCGTAGCCGGTATCGAGTTCGAGCTGGACGTGTGTGCTGCCGGGCGCCCACACGCGGAAATGCGTGCGCGGTGTCGTGCAGAGCGCGCCGCAGGGCTGCGCGCCAAACGGCAAACAATGGATGTAGTGCTGCGCGTACGGATCGTGCGGACAATCGGACATCATGCGCTCCTCGTGCGTACCGAGCGGCATGGCCGCGCCGATGGCGCAGCGCATCGGGGCCCGGCATGCGAAGGCCAGGCGGGGGGAGAGGAACGAGTATGCGCCGGATTCGCCACCGCGATGCATCGTGATCAGACATTTTTAAATGCGAATCGACCCCGGCAAACCGGCCCTGGAAACCGGGGGCCGGCACGCGCCGCCGAGTCAGGTAGTTGGCATACCGGAATGATCGCTCGCCTTGTTGTGCCGGCCGCGCGCCCCTACGCTCCGCGTCATGCTCGCGGACACCTCGTCCGCTCCCGACCCGAGGAACCCCGCCATGTCGCTTCCCGCCAGCGCCGCGAAATTCGATCCGTCACGCGCCCACGAATACGCCGAGCAATCGCGCATCGCGCTCGCCGGCTACGATGCCTGCCACGAACTCGCCGCATGCATGCTCGCGTCGGCGATCGGTGCGGCCGATGCCCGAATGCTCGTCGCGGGCGCGGGCGGCACGGGGCAGGAAATCTGCGTCGCGGCCGGGCTCGAACCGGGTTGGCGATTCACGGCCGTCGACCCGTCCGCGCCGATGCTCGCGCTCGCGCGCTCGAACGTCGAAGCCGCGGGTTTCGGCGCGCGTACGACGTTCGTCGAGGCGGGCGTCGACGCGTTGCCCGACGCGCCCGCGTTCGACGGCGCGACGCTGATCGGCGTGCTGCATCACGTGCCGGGCGACGACGCGAAAGCCGCGCTGCTGCACGCGATCGCGCGGCGCCTGAAGCCCGGCGCGCCGCTCGTGCTCGCCGGCAACCATCGCCGCTACGCGGACCACCCGCGCCTGCTCGACGCCTGGCAGCAGCGCTGGCGCATGAAGGGCGCCACGCCCGACGCCGTGCGCGCGCAACTCGCGAAGATCCTGCAGGGCGCCGATCCGCCCGCGTCCGAAGAAGCCGTGTTCGCGCTGCTGCACGACGCGGGCTTCGATGCGCCGCTGCGCTTTTTCGGGAGCCTGTTCTGGGGTGCGTGGATCGCGGTGCGGCGCGCATGACGACACGTACTGGCTCCAGGACCTGACCTGCTCAAGTAACCGGCATCAGTTCAGCAACCCCGCCGCGACGTTGATCGACAGGCCGAGCACGGCCATGTTGAAGTAGAACGACAGGACCGACTGCGCGAGCACCGCGCGCCGCGCGGAGCGGTTCGCGAGCGACACGTCGGCCGTCTGCGACGCGACCGCGAGCGTGAACGCGAAATACAGGAAATCCCAGTAATCGGGCTCCGGGTTCCGGTCCGGGAAACGGAGCGCGCGATCGCTGGTCGGCGAGCCGTAATAGAGCCGCGCATAGTGCAGCGTGAAGATCGTCGGAATCAGGAACCATGCGCCGAACAGCGTCGCGCCCGTGATCGCGTAGTGGCTGAGCCCCGCGCTGAAGCCGACGCTCTTCGCGGTTGCGAGTTCGATCGCGATCGCCGCCACGCTCGCGACGGTCGCGAGGCACACGACGGTCAGCACGGTCGTCGCGTTTTCGTCCTCGCGGATCGCGACTTCGCGCACCTTGTGATGATGCGCGGTGACCATGCGCACCCACATCAGCACCAGATACAGCCAGACCGTGCAATCCCAGCCGATCAGCACCCGCGCGGTCGGGCGCAGCGGAAACGGCAGCAGCACCGCGCACAGCACGCCGGCGACGAATGCCGCGACCATGCGCGGCCGGTTGCGTAATACCTGCGGATAAAACGTCATCGTGGGATTCCGAAAGCGGATGGAAAGGGTTCGGCCGGTGCGCGGGAGGGCCACTGCGCCGGCGGGTAACGCGCCCCGATTATCCCCATTCCATCGTGGCGTGGCGATGGGCGCGAGCGCCTAAGATAAGAGGATGACCGCCACCGCCCTGCTCTGCCGCCATGCCGCGAACACGGCCGGCCGCGACTTCGTCGTCGGCGACCTGCACGGCTGCGTCGACGTACTACGCGCGCTGCTGCACGACGTCCGCTTCGATCCGGCCCGCGACCGGCTGTTCTCGGTCGGCGATCTCGTCGACCGCGGCCCGGCCTCCGACACCGCGCTCGACCTGCTCGACCGGCCGTGGTGCCACGTCGTGCGCGGCAATCACGAGGAAGTGCTGAGCCTCGTCGCGCGCGGCAAGCTGCCGCCCGACGCGTGGCGCGGGATCGGCGGCGACTGGGGCGCCGACCTGCCGCCGGACCGGCTGCGCGCGCACGCGGCGCGCGTCGACGCGCTGCCGCTCGTGCGCGTGGTCGGCGACGGCCCGGCGCGCTTCAATGTGCTGCATGCGGAATTCTTCGGCTCGGACGCGGATCTCGATACCGGCAGCTATCCGCACGACGTGCGCGAGCGGCTGATGTGGGGCCGCGATCTCGTCCAGGGGCTCGCCGATCCGGCGCGGCAGGCCGGACTGTCGCTGACCTGCACCGGACACACGCCGGTGCGTGCGCCGCACCGGATCGGCGCGCAATGGTTCATCGACACAGGCGCGTTCGCGCCGGCCGGCCGGCTCACACTCGCCGAGCCGCGCACCGGCCGCACATGGTCGATGACGCAGGCCGAAGCGCGCGAACGCCACGCGGGCGACTGGCCGTTGCCTTGACGCGCCGGCCGGCGCCCGCGCCGCGCAATGCAACGGCCAAGCGAACGCTAGCCGACCTGATTCAGTTCGAACACCGCATCGACGGCCGAGCCGTTCCAGTTGTATTCGAGATAAGCCGCATGCTGGCAGTCACGCAGCAGCGTCGTGCGGAACGCGGCGAGACACTCGCCGCGCGGGTCGCGCACCGACGGATAGACGATCCCCGCGCCGCCTGCATGGCGCACCGCGCGGCCGAACGCCTGCCCCGCGCTGTAGTCGACCGGATCCAGCAACATGGGATCGCGCTGCGGCCACGTGCGCACGTCGGCGACGTCACCGTGCGCGAACACGGTGTAGAGCCGCATCTGCTGGCGCATCGGCGGCTCCTTCGTCGCGGCGAGAAACAGCCCGCTGTGATAGCGCGTTTCGGCGATCGCCGTGTCGCGCAAGCGCGTGCAGTAGAACACGCCGTAGCTGCCGTCCGAAAAGCGGCTGCCCAGCGGATTCAGGTGCGTGAACGCGGCCATGATCGGCCCCCAGCCCTGCCCGTAGCGGCGCTCGGCGGGCGGCACGAGGTCGAGCGTGCCGACTTCGTTGCGGATGCGATCGTTGGTCAGCGATTCGAGCGCGTACAGCGCGTCGAAATCGTCCGCCGATGCGACGCGGTCGAACAGGTTGATGGCCGGAAAACGGGTGGGAATCACGCGATAGGCGGGCGCCCAGTCGACGGTGGTGGTGGGCCACCGGGTAACTTCGATCGGTGTCGTCACGCCCAGCCGCCCCGCATCGCGTCGAGATATTGCCGCACGGCCACCAGATCGCCGACGTTGCCGGCCAGCATCCGGTCGAGCGCACGCTTGCCGCCGAACGGCGCCGCATCGTTGGGCCGCTTGACCCACGCATCGGCCGCGGCCGGTTGCGGCAGCAGGATCTGCAACCCCTTGTAGATACCGAGTAGCAGCGACAGCCGCTCGAGCGTATCGCGCGGCAGGCGCGCCGATTCCGGCGCGGCCTTCCACTTGAAGAACGTCGACCGGCCAGGCGACCCGAGCAGCACGATCTGCTCGTCGATCGTCAGTTCCCAGTCGCGCGCGATGTTGAAAAACGCACGCAGGCCGGCCGCCGACATCTGCGCGACCGAAGCGTGCGGCACAGCGGAATACGATTCGTAGGCAGGGTGTGACATGATCGTTAGTCTCGAAACGAATTTACTAACAAGATTAGTCCATTCTCGTATTTTTGCAAGGGTCGCACCCATCGATCGTGCATGCCCCTCCGACAAATCGATATTTTTTGTCCATTCTGGACTCTAATTTTATTTTCTGCGTTAATGGCCGTGCGGACACTGCGTCACGGCGCGAATCGTGTCCGTGGAGACCGTGTCGCACAGAAACCGGATGCACCCCGCCAAGGAACGCACCATGAAGAGACTGATTGCCGCTGTTTCGATCGCCCTGCTCGCGGTATCCGCAGGCCCCGCCGTCGCGAAGGACTGGACCACGATCCGCTTCGGCACCGACGCCAGCTACGCGCCGTTCGAGTCGAAGGCGCCCGACGGCAAGCTCGTCGGCTTCGACATCGACCTCGGCAACGAGATCTGCGCGCGCCTGAAGGCGAAATGCGTGTGGCTCGAGAACGATTTCGACGGGATGATTCCGGCGCTGAAGGCGAAGAAGTTCGACGCGGTGCTGTCGTCGATGTCGATCACGCCGCAGCGCGCACAGCAGATCGGCTTCACGACGAAGATCTACAACCAGCCGACGCGGCTCGTCGTGAAGAAGGGCTCGTCGCTGTTGCCGACCGCCGAATCGCTGAAGGGCAAATCGATCGGCGTCGAGCAGGGCACGACGCAGGAGACGTATGCGAAAGCATACTGGGGCAAGCAAGGCGCGAACGTCGTGTCGTACCAGAACCAGGACGGCGTGTATGCCGACCTGATCGCCGGCCGCCTCGACGCGGCGCTCCAGGATGAAGTGCAGGCCGCGATCGGGTTCCTGAAAGCGCCGCGCGGCGCGAACTACACGTTCGTCGGGCCCGAACTCGTCGACGAAAAGGTGCTCGGCATCGGCGCCGGCATCGGCTTGCGCCAGGAGGACACCGACCTGAAGGCGAAGATCGATCGCGCGATCGCCGACATGGTCAAGGACGGCACCTACAAGCGGCTCGCATCGAAGTACTTCGACTTCGACATCTACGGCGGTTGAAAAAACGGCGTCGCGCGCGTACGGATTGCTGCTTCCGCCGCGCGCGTCCGACCGCCCCTCCCCTTCAACCGGATGGCAACGGCATCGAGCGGTTCGCCGTTGCATCGAATGCTTGTCGTGTTGCGTCGCGCGAAGCCCGCGGCACGACGCTTCGATCATCGTTCGGATTACAAACCAACCGTTCGCGGCAATGACGGGCAACGCCAACGGCCGTCGTACTGCTCGAGTCAATAGGCGAAGATCGGGCGTCGCGGCACCGGCGCCCGTGTGCACATGCCCATGCGGATCGGGTTCGGGTGCAGAAAAGTGCCGACCCGGCGCGGATGACCGGCAACCAGCCGGATCCGCCTCGCACCGGGCGCGGAGAGATGGCCTGTCGAGGCATGCCGGTCGGCCGCAAGCGCGACGTTCGAGCGGCGATGCCCCGGATCACGGCGATCGCGGCCTGCGGACCGCGGCGTGTGACGATCGATCATTTTTCTACCCCGTTTGCTGTCTGATGTTTGTTCCGGCAACCGAACGATGCCGATGCCCCGGCGATCAGGCGACGACGCTCCGTGCTCGCCGTGACGCGGCTGCTGCACCGCGCTCGGCCGCCGCATCCCCGCGGACTGCATCCTGGCCGGTACTGAAGGCTTTCGCTGCCTGACCGGACGGATCTCGCGTCGTCGACTCTCGCACGCCCTTCTCCGCAAGGACCGGGCCAGCGCTGCGCGAGCCCGGCCGGACAAGGGGGTGACCAGGCCGGCTCGCGGCCGGAACGGGCGCGGCATGCCGGAAGTTACGAAACTGAAACATCGGGGCCGCGGCACGCGCCGGCCGTGTCACGGCGGGGCGTTGCGGAATAAGGCTGAACAATGAGCACGGAATTTTTACCGGCGGCGGGCTGGCCGATCGGCCCCGGTTCGCCGCGGAAATTCGCCCGGCCGCCGACGCGAAATGTTTCATGCGCTTTACATGCCGGCGGCGGCGATGCGCACCGCCCGTCGCGGCTGGACGCTGGACGCGGCGGCCGAGCGCATGGCTATACTGCGACACCGCTTCACGCGACCTCACGCCGCCCGAGCGACCGCCCACGATGATCCGTACCTGCCATGCCGCCGAGCGCGCCAGGCTGATCCGCTTCGGCGTGTCGGGCCTGGGCTCGACCGCGCTGCATGCGCTGATCGCCGCCGCGATGTTCGCGCTGTTCGACGCGACGCCCGTCATCGCGAACGCAACCGCGTTCGTCTGCTCGACCGCGTTCTCGTATCTCGCCAACACGCTGTGGAGTTTTTCGTCGCCGATGACGTGGGGCAACTTCGTGCGCTTTCTCGCGGTCGCGACGGCCGGCCTGGCCGTGACGATGCTGCTTGCGCACGGCACCGACGCGCTCGGGCTCGCCCGCGCGTGGAGCGTCGTCGCGGTCATGCTGTGCGTGCCGCCCGTCACGTTCGTGCTGCACCGGCTGTGGACCTATCGCTGAGCCGGTTCGCGCGCCGCTCAGCCGACCCGCTGATGCCCCGCGTCGTCCGACGGCGCGCCGTCGTGCCCGCCGTTGTTGTCGCGATCGTTCAGCCCGTGCTCGATCATCATCCGGTAGAGCGTCACGCGTGAAATGCCGAGTTCGGCGGCGGCCTTGTTGATCCGGTGGTCGTTGCGCAGCAGCGCGTTCTCGATTGCGGTGCGCTCGGCCAGCGCCCGCGCCTGTTCGAGCGTCACGGGTTCGGTTTCGCCGGGCGTGTCGAGCCCGAGATCGTGCGGCGTCAGCAGCCGGCTCTCGGCCATCACGATCGCGCGCCGCACGCGGTTGATCAGTTCGCGCACGTTGCCTGGCCACTCGTAGCGCCGCATCGCGTCGAGCGCGGCCGACGTGAAGCCGCTGATCTTGCGGCCGCTGTCGGCTTTGAATTTCTGCAGCACGTAGTGCGCGAGGATGTCGATGTCCTTGCCGCGTGCGCGCAGCGGCGGCTCGTGGATGCGCAGCACGCACAGCCGGTGATAGAGATCCGCGCGGAAGCGCCCGGCCTCCACCGCGCCGTCGAGATCGACGTGCGTGGCCGAGATGATCCGCACGTCGACCGCGATCGATTCCTGTCCGCCGAGCCGCTCGATCTTGCCTTCCTGCAGGAAGCGCAGCAGGCTCGCCTGGCTTTCGACCGGCATGTCGCCGATCTCGTCGAGAAACAGCGTGCCGCCGTTCGCCGATTCGATCCGGCCCGCGCGCCGCTGGTTCGCGCCGGTGAATGCACCGCGTTCATAGCCGAACAGCTCGGACTGCAGCAGGTGATGCGGAATCGCACCGCAATTGATCGCGACGAACGGCCCCTTGCCGCGGCTGGAGCGCTCGTGAATCGCGAGCGCCGTCAGTTCCTTGCCGGTGCCCGACTCGCCCGAGATGAACACGCTCGCGTCGGTCTTCGCGACCTTGCGGATCGTGCTGAACAGCTGCTGCATCGCCTCGCAGTTGCCGATCATCCCGTGTTCGCCGATCGACGCCGCATAGGCGGCGCCGTCGACGCGATCGAGCGCGGCCATCCCGCGCGCATGACCGAGCACGTGCGAAATCCATTCGTACGGCAGCGGCAGCGTCACGTAATCGAAACAATAGCTGCGAATCATTTCGCGCACGGCGGGGCCGATCGTGATGCCGGCCTGCGCGATGGAAATCCAGCCGATCGCCGGCTGGCTCAGACACATCTTCAGCGCGGGATAGTCGCGCGACGTGAACCCGGTGAAATCGACCAGCCCGGCAGCCACGCTCACGCCGGAGGTCATGTTCTGCGCGGCGCCGGCCGTCTTCGCGACCGCGATCTCCCAGCCGAGCCCCCGCAGTTGTGCCAGCAACGGCTCGTCGGGCGTGCGCATGATCGCGAACAGCTTGCGGCCGGCCTCGGGAGCGGTGACGGACACGTCCGTCATCTCGGGCGCCGCGTGCCCGTTTGCGTCGGGTGACCTTGCAACCATCGTTGTTCCCCGCTTGGCGTTGGTATCGCGCGCCGGCTCACCGCCGCGTCCGACGGACACGATCGAACCGACATATTGGCCGCATTTCCGTCCGAATAAAATCCCCCTGCGCATGAATCGCGCCGGAGGTCGACATCGTCATGAACGGTATATCGATGCGGCCGGCCTGCGGCTAGATGGGTATTATCCCGGTGGCGGGCGCCGCGGGCGACCGGACGGGACCGGCGCCGCGCGCGCAAAGCCACGCCGGTGCTGGCGCGCGGCGATTGCGTGCGACGCGGCGCACGCACGATCGGCGCGCCGGCGCATGCGCGCGCAACCGGTCGGCCGGGCATGCGGGCGCCCGCTCGACCGGTGCCGGTTAATTTTCGTCAATCGTCGGAAGAAGCCGATTGATGCACGAACGCAACATGCACGGCATCCCGCCGCGCGGCGGGGCCAGGTCAGCGGCCCGACGCGAGCGGCGCCGGTGCGTTCGCGCGGCCGCGGCCGGCCCGCGTGCCGCCATGTTCGCCGTAGGCGGCGGCCAGTGCGTCGACCCGCGCGAGATGGTGGTGATTGTCGTGATCCCACGGGTGGAAGCCCGGCCGGAAAAAGCTCAGCCATTCGCCGGCGATGCACGGGAACAGCCCGCGGCGCGGCCCGTACAGGAACGCGATCATCCGCAGCATGCCGCGCACGTGATGGCCGGCGCCGCGATCGCGCCACAGCAGCGTCGCATGCATCAGGAACACGGTCGGCCAGAACGTCAGCGTCGTCAGCAGATACACGCCGACGCGGATCAGGTAACGGCGCAGCCCCGGCTTCATCGCGGCATTCCACACGTCGAACGACACGGCCTTGTGCTCGGTTTCCTCCAGCGCGTGCCAGATCCACATCTGCCGGTAGCCTTCGACCGAACCGTCGAGGCGCGTCGGGTCGCGCAGTAGCCAGTCGGCGAGCATCGCCGTGTAGTGCTCGGCCGCCACCGTGTGCGCGAGCTGCACCGAATGCGGCAGCTTGCGCTTCATGTAGCCGAGCACCGCCCACACGCGCCGGTCGAGCTTGCGCGCGGGCAGCCGGTTCGCCTGCATCAGCTCGTTGTATTCGACGTGCTCGCGCGTGTGCATCGCCTCCTGGCCAATGAAGCCCAGCACCTGCTGCTTCAGCACGGGATCGTCGATCCGGTCGCGGTAGTGGCGCACCGAATCCATGAAGAAGCGCTCGCCGGCCGGAAACAGCAGCGACAGCGCGTTGAAGAAATGGGTCACATGCGACCCGAGGCCATGCCAGTCCTTCGCGCGTTCGACCGGCAGGTCGAAGCGCAGGTCGCGGCGCACCGGCATGATCCCGGCTGCGGTGGCGGAAGCGGCTGACTTCATGTTCATCGTTCTCCTGTTGCGGAGCGGCCCGGCGCATCGTCCGACGCGGCCGGCGCAAGCCCGGGCGACGCGTCGCGCGCCGCCAAAATCCTGACATCGACAGATGTAAAGATAGGCCGCGCGCGCCGACGCACGCAAGCCGCGCGGTAGATGCGCGCTTCCAAACAGGGCACGGTCGGAAAGGCGGAAAAAATGGCGTTCCCAAGGCGCCCGGACGAATTGCGATTCGAACGCGCGGGCGCGTGGACGGGCGGGATATCGGGTGCGGCGCAGCGCCCTGCTATCGGCCCGCAAGCCTCATGCGGCGGGCCTTTCGCCGCATCCGGCAACGGTCGCTCAACATGCGGCAATTCGTGCCGGTTGCGTCGATTCATACGCGTAGCGCACTGCCGTGGTGCAGCCTCGGCCCCGCGGCTCGCGAAAAATTCAAACGCGCGTTCCAATTGCGTTTCGGCCGATCCTGCGCGCAGCGCCCCGCCACGCTTGCCGACACGCGTACGGCAGCGCGAAATCCACGCGCGCCGGCCCGCTGCGCGCTCGCCTACAATAGCGGTTTTACGCAACCTCTCTTTCAGGAGAAATCATGTCCGTCATCACGACCGAATCGGGCCTCAAGTACGAAGACCTGACCGAAGGCACCGGCGCGGAAGCGCAAGCCGGCAAGACCGTCAGCGTCCACTACACGGGCTGGCTGACCGACGGTCAGAAATTCGATTCGAGCAAGGATCGCAACGACCCGTTCGCGTTCGTACTCGGCGGCGGCATGGTCATCAAGGGCTGGGACGAAGGCGTGCAGGGCATGAAGGTCGGCGGCGTGCGTCGCCTGACGATCCCGCCGCAACTCGGCTACGGCCCGCGCGGCGCAGGCGGCGTGATTCCGCCGAATGCGACGCTCGTGTTCGAAGTCGAACTGCTCGACGTCTGACCGCGCCTCCGGCCGGTTCCTTCCGATGGAACGCATCGCCTCCCCCGCCATCGCGCTGCGCCGCTACGACACGTGCGAAGCGTCGGACGTGCACGACTTCCACCAGGTCGTGCTCGGCGTCGATGGCGCGATGGTGATGGCGGTGGACGGAATCGGCCGGCGCATCGACCGGCACGCGGCCTGGCTGATTCCGGCCGGCGCGCGCCACGACTACGCGGGCCTCGGCGACAATCGCCAGCTCGTGATCGACCTGCCCGCCGCGTCGCTCGCGGTACCGCAGCGGCTGTTCGACCATGCCCGCGCCGTGTCGATCGACCCGGCGCTCACGTCGCTCGTCGCGCAGGTCGCGGCGGCGGCCGTGCAACACGATGCGCCTGCCGGCGACGCACGGCAGGCTGCCGCGCACCGTTTCCAGTGGCAGGCCGCCGCGCGCCTGTGCGACGCGCTGCTCGACGATGCAGGCATCGCCGCGCCCGCGTCGGGCCTCGATTTCGCGCGCATCGACCGCTGGCTGCGCGCGCGGCTCGCCGACCCGCTGCGCATCGCCGATCTCGCCGCGCACTGCGGCTACGGGATGCGCCGGTTTCATCAACTGTTCGTCGATGCGTTCGGCGAAACGCCGCATCGCTACCTGCAGCGGCTGCGGCTCGACGCAGCGGTCGTGCTGCTCGCCGACGGCCGCCATTCGCTCGTCGATATCGCGGGCAGCGTCGGCTTCGCGGATCAAAGCACGTTCACGCATGCGTTCACGAAGCGCTTCGGTGTGGCGCCCGGACGCTGGCGCGGCGAACGGCATTGAACGGCCAAGCGGCGCCGGTTTTCCCGCGATAACGGATGCGGCGCTCGCTCGCGCCGTAGCGTCACGGCCGGACGAGCTTCGACAGCCGCTGTCCATCCCGCGTGAAGCCGTGCCGTGCGTAAAAGCGGTGCGCATCGAGCCAATGGTCGCCGCTCGTCACCTCCAGTTTCACGCACCCCGCTGTCTCGACTCGCGTAGCCGGCCGGGCCGCGCTCGTGCTTCCGCGCCGAATGCCCTTCGACGGCTCAACCATCACACATGACGCTCACCGTCGTGCCGCGCCGGCCTCGTCGTCGATCTTCCTGACGACCGTGTCGGCCGCCTTCAAAGGCCGGCCGTCGTCGTGCCGCAGCCCGAGCTTGCGAATCGCGCGCCCGGTGCCGCGATCGACCAGCACCGAATGCGGCTCGCCGCGCGCGAACAGGTGGGCCTCACCCCACTGCCGCAGCATCACGATGACCGGAAACAGCCCCTCGCCCTTTTTGGTCAGCACGTACTCCTGATACGCGGTGCCGTCGGACGCCGGCACGACGTCGAATACGCCCGCGTCCACCAGCATCTTCAGCCGGTCCGACAGGATGTTGCTCGCGACGCCGAGGCTCGCGCGGAAATCGCCGAAGCGGCGCACGCCGTCGAACGCATCGCGCACGATCAGCAGCGCCCAGCGATCGCCGACGATATCGGTCGCGCGCGCCACCGGGCACGGCGAATCCGCAAGACTTTTCTGCCTGGCCATCTTCCTCTCCGCAATCGTGCCGGCCGCCTTCGGGCATGCCGGCCATCCGTGCACGGGCTCCTGGCCCGCCACCCAACAGGTTGCATTTTAAAACTAGTTTCCCTACACTCCAAACCAGTTTCAAATTGCAACTACATTGCGTGAGGAAACCATGGAATCGTCCTGCCATTCCGGCACCGTTGCACCGAACGCGCCCACCGGGGCGATCCATCCGGCCGAGGGCGGCCGTCTGTCGTCGGCGCATGTCGCGCTGCTGGCCGTGTGCTGCGCGGCGAGCGTCGCGAACGTCTACTACGCGCAGCCGCTGCTCGATTCGATCGCGCGGGATTTCGGCATGTCGCAGGCCGCCGTCGGCGGCGTCATCACCGCGACGCAGCTCGGCTGCGCGCTCGCGCTGCTGTTCGTCGTGCCGCTCGGCGACCTGCTGAACCGCAAGCGCCTGATCGCCGTGCAGCTTCTGCTGCTGACCGCGGCCTGCATCGGCGTGGCCGCGGCGTCGACCCGTGTCGCGCTGTTGGCCGGGATGGTCGCGGTCGGGCTGCTCGGCACCGCGATGACGCAAGGGCTGATCGCCTGCTCGGCCGCTCTCGCCGGCGCAGGCGAACGCGGGCGCGTCGTGGGCGCCGCGCAGGGCGGCGTCGTGGTCGGGCTGCTGGCCGCGCGCTCGCTGGCGGGCGTCGTCACCGACATCGCGGGGTGGCGGGCGGTCTATCTCGTGTCGGGCGGGCTCGCGATCGCGATGCTGGTCGTGCTGTCGCGGCTGCTGCCCGATACGCACGAACCGCGCGAGCGCATCGGTTACGCGGCGCTGCTGCGCTCGATGGCGTCGCTGCTGCGCGACGAACGCGTGCTGCGCGTGCGCGGCGCGATCGCGCTGCTGATGTTCGCGGCGTTCAGCATCTTCTGGAGCGCGCTCGTGCTGCCGCTGAGCGCGCCGCCGCACGCGATGTCGCACACGCAGATCGGTGCATTCGGCCTCGTCGGCGCGCTGGGTGCGGCGGCCGCCGCCCGCGCGGGCCGGCTCGCGGATCGCGGGCGCGGCGAAGCGACGACCGGCGCCGCACTCGCGCTGCTCGCGTGCTCGTGGCTGCCGCTCGCATTCGGCAATACGTCGATTGCGCTGCTGATCGTCGGCATCGTGCTGCTCGACGTCGGCGGACAGGCCGTGCACGTCGTCAATCAAAGCATGATTCTCGGCGCGCGGCCCGACGCGCATGCGCGCCTCATTGGCTGCTACATGCTGTTCTATTCGGCCGGCAGCGGGCTCGGTGCGATCGCGGCGACGATGATGTATGCGCGCGCCGGATGGACGGGCGTCTGCGTGCTCGGCGCGGGGGTGAGCGTAGCCGCGCTCGGCGTATGGGGCGCGACGCTGCGGCGCGCGTGATGCGCGCCGGCCATGCGGATCGCACGGGAAAAGCCGGCCCGCCCTCGACGGGCGGCCGGCACGCGAACCGGCCACGCACGCGCGGCGGTCCGGGTTTCGGTTCCGCTTCGGTTCCGCTTCGGTTCGGCGCGCGAGGAGCGCGCCGCGGGCGTTCAGCCTGCCGCCTGAATCGCCTCTTCGTAGACGCCGGCCACGCGCCGCGCGATCACCGCGTTGTCGAAATGATCGCGCGCATAGCGCTTGCACGCGGCCTCGTCGGGCAGCGCGATCGCGCCCGACAGCACGCCGCCGAGCCCTTCGGCGATCGCATCCGCGCCCGTCGACGGCAGCACAAGATCGTTCGACAAGCCGGCGACTGCCTCCGGCAGCCCGCCGACCGGCGTGACCAGCACCGGCGTGCCGGACGCCAGCGATTCGACGGTGATCAAGCCGAAGCCCTCGAGCGCGACCGTCGGCACGACGCTGACCGTCGCCGCGCGGTACAGCGCCGCGAGATGGTGGTCGGGCACGAAGCCGAGCAGCTTCACGTTGTCCTGCAGCCCGGCTGCGTCGATGCGCTGCTGCAGCTCCTCGCCGATCTTGCCCTTGCCGGCGATCAGCAGCAGTACGTCCGGGTGACGGCGCTTGACGAGGCCGATCGCGTCGATCAGGTCCTCCAGCCCCATGCGCCGCACGAGCCGGCGCACGGCCAGCACGATCGGCCGGTCCTGCGGCAGTTGCAGCTTGTGCCGCGCCTCGGCGGGCGTAAGCGGCGTGTCGAACTGCGCGGTATCGACGCAGCCGGGAATCACGCGCACGCGCGACGGATCGATCCCGTAGCGGTTCGTCAGGATCTGGCCGAACGCCTGCGACAGCACGATCAGCCGCGACGAGCGCGTATAGACGGCCTGCTCGAGATAGCGCTTCGCGCGCTGCCCGAGCGTCGCGGCGCCCTCGACCTGGCTTTCGTCGGCCCACGGCCCCTGGAAATGCGACACCTGCGGGATCCCGCGCGTCACGTCGAGGCCCGGGAACGTGTACAGCGCGAAGTGCGACGAAATCACGTCCGGCCGATCGCTGCGGATCTCGTCGCGCAGCGCGCGCCGCGCGGCGAGCATCCGGCGCGCGAGCGGCTGCGACGCGGGCCCGAAGCCCTGGATCGCCCCGCCCGTGTCGTCGGCGACCTTCGGCGAGCCGGCGACGAGCCCGCGCACCTCGACGCCCGCGCCGGGCAGCGCGCCGACGAGCGAGTAGTACATCCGGTCGAGGCCGCCCGCGCGTTCGGGGAACCAGTGCATGCCGATCTGCAACGATTTGATCGGCCGGGAAGATTGGGACATCACGGTTGCTCCTGCGTGATTGCATGCTCGACCCGCTCGAAGGCGGACGGCTGCGAGGGTTGGCCGATGCGCCGGTAAAGCGCGACGTACTGGGCGCCCATGTGCGCCCAGCCGAAACGGGTCATCAGTTCGCGGGCCGCGTCGCCCATCGCGCGACAGGTGTCGCGCGACGCCGCGAGCGAGCCGATCGCCTGCGCGAGCGCGGCCGGATCGTCCGGATCCTCCAGCACGATCCCGCATTCGCGCGTGATGATTTCCGCGCCGCCCGCCGTGCGCGCGGTGACGACCGGCAGCCCGGCCGCCATCGCTTCCAGCAGCGACAGGCTCATCGCTTCGTAGCGCGACGGAAAGACATACGCGTCGACCGAGCGCATCAGCGTCGGCATGTTCTTCACGAGCCCGAGGAAATGCACGCGCGAATCGATACCGAGCGCGCGCGCTTCTTCCGGATACGGGCTGCCGGGCAAGTAGCCGGCCACCGCCAGATGCACGTTCGCGGGCAGCTTCGTCAGCGCCTTCAGCACGGTGCCGAGGTTCTTGCGCGGCGTGCGCAGGTCGCCTACGAACAGCAGCAGGAACGCATCGTCCGGCAGCTTGAACGCCGCGCGGTCGGCCTGCGCGCCAGCGAACGCGCTGGCGTCGACGCCGTTATAGATCACGCTGATCTTGCGGCTGTCGATGCCGAGCCCGGCGATCTCGTCGGCCACCTTCTGCGACACGGCGGTGATCGCGCGCGAGCGCTTGTACGCCCAGCGCTCGAGCACGGTATTCACGCGCGTATAGACGTACTGGTAGGCCGACCACAGCCCCTTGGTGGGCCCGAACGGATAGTACGGACTCTTGAACCAGCCGCCGTGCACGAAGTGCGCGGTATTCACGTCGGCCTTGATCCACGAAATGAAGCCGTTCACGTGCAGCACGTCGTATTCGCCGCGGTGCGCGCGCAGCCATGCCGCGCTTTTCAGCGCGAACACCTGCTGCTTGACGAGATTCGACGGCCAGAAGCCGCCGACCTTCACCGGCACCCAGCGCACGCGCGGGTCGGCCAGCAGCTCGGGCGCGACATGCGACGCGACCAGCGTGACCTCGTAGTTTTCGGCCAGCGCCGCGCGCGCGATTTCGTAATTGACGCGGCCCTGCCCGTCGTTATGTCGCACGACGTGCGTGACGATCGCGATTCTCAATGGTCGCCTCCCCGTGAACGCGCGGCGGCCAGCAGGCGTTGCGCCTTCTGCCAGTGCGCCGCGGCAAGTATCGAAAAAATGGCTGTGAACATCAGCAGGCCGCCGGTGCCGATCAGCGAGTTCGTGAACACGAGCATCGCGAAGGTCGACAGGCACAGGCTCAGGCACGCGCCGACGAACTTGTCCTTGCGCAGCTTGAACGCCGCGCGCAGCGTGCGGCCGAACAGCATCACGACGCCGGCGAGATACAGCAGCGTGCCGGGCCAGCCGAGCACGAACGGCACGTTCATCACGCCGCTGTCGAAGCTGCCGTACTTGCCGAGCTCGCCGCTGTCGCTCGACAGCTTCGTGGACGCGCCGGTCGCGCCCATCCCTTCGCCGGCGACGTCGGTGAACGCCGTCTGCGCGAAGGTCGCGTAGAACTTGTTGCGGTCGTCGTAGCTGCGGTCGTCCTTCAGGTTCGTGATCGACTGCAGGCGCTGGCCGAGCCGGTCGGCCACCGGCCCGACGGTCAGGAGCGGCACGCACAGCCCGACCAGCACGACGCCGCTGATCAGGATCCGCATCCGCACGCGGTTGCTCGATTGCACGAGCTGGATCGCGAGCGCGATCACCCAGCCGCCCCAGGTCGAGCGCACGAGACACAGCGCGAACGACACGAAGCCCGCCGCGCCCGCGAACCAGCGGATCTTCTGCGGCGCGACCAGCACGAACACCAGCGCGCCCATCATCGCGAACGCAAACGGTCCGGACGAATTCATCGTGCTGAACACCCGCACGCCGTACGGCACCGGCTCGCCCTGCGAGCCCATCTGCGAGCCGACCATCCACAGCACGTCCCACTGCGGCATCACGAAATACTGCACGACGCCGTACACGCCCATCACGAGCATGCCCCACATGAAGGTGGACAGCAGCACGTCGCGGTACTCCGGATAGTTGCGCGCGTTCACCATGATGTGAAAGCCGATCAGGATCGGGTACAGCCAGTTCGCGAGGTCGTAGGTCGCGGCCATCACGCCGCTCGACACGATCCCGACCAGGTACGCATACACGAGCCCGAACAGGATCAGCAGCACCGGAATCCCGCGCCGCTGCGCGAGCACGCGGTAATGCCTGAGCAGCCCGAAGCTGGCGATCATCGTCACCGCGAGCGGCGCGACCTGGATCAAACTCGTCGGCGTGAACGCACCCTTCGACCAGTCGGCCAGGCGCCGCACTTCCGGGCTCAGGAACCACACCCACCACATGAAGCCGACATAGCGCGCCGGGCTCTTGAAATACAGCCAGATGCCGACCCCGATGGCCAGCACCGGGAACGCAAGCGTCAGCA
Source organism: Burkholderia sp. BCC0419 (assembly GCF_902830285.1). Taxonomy (NCBI): domain Bacteria; kingdom Pseudomonadati; phylum Pseudomonadota; class Betaproteobacteria; order Burkholderiales; family Burkholderiaceae; genus Burkholderia; species Burkholderia sp. BCC0419. The sequence continues at coordinate 562,547 of NZ_CADESR010000001.1, read as the reverse complement.
CCTTGCCCTGGTGGATGGCGATCAGCGCGGCGGTAAACGTCCACAGCCCGGCCTGCCCGGCCCAGTGCTTCGGCTCGGCGAACCAGCTGCGGGCGCGCGACGGCGCGCGTTCGGCGGCAATCGTACTCATCGATCCGCGCTCACTGCGACGAAGGACGCGAATCGGCGAGCGGCATCGCCATGCCGGCCGCCGCGGGCGTGCGGCGCCGGCGCAGCATGTCGCGCGTGATCCGCACGTGCTGCTCGGCGAACGCCTGCGTGGTCAGGTCGCGTTCGCGCAAGCACGCAGCAGCAGCCCGCGCGCAGTCGAGCGCCACCGCCGGATCGGCGATGAAGCGGTCGGCGGCCTGGCGCATCGCCTGCGCGTCGAACGCGGGCACATAGGCGGCCGTATCGTGCGGAAAGTAGTCGCTCAGGCCGCCCACGTCGGACACGATCATCGGCTTGCCGACGGCCGCCGCCTCGAGCATCACCGTGATGCCCGACGCGTGGAAATTCGGCCGCAGCGGCACGACGATCACGTCGGCCCATGCGTACAGCTCGTGCTGCTTCGCGAGCCCCGACGCCGGGCCGATCTTCACGTTCGGCGCGTGCCATTCGCGCGGCACGCGGCGGCGCGTCGCGAGCCGCACGTCGTAGCGTGCGTCGCCGCCGAACGCGGCGAGGAACGTGCGCCAGTCGCGGTCGCGGTCGTTGCCGATCGCCGCGATCCGCAGCGGCCGGCTCGGTTGCCATTGCTGCGGCTCGACCGGTGGGAAGTCCTGCGTGTTCAGCCCGTAATAGACGAACTCGGCTTCGCGCCCGAGATAGCGGCGGCACAGCTCGGCGTTGTCGCGAGCCAGCGTGGTCAGCGCGTCGGCGCGCGCGAGCAGCTTGCGGTACAGCCAGCGGCGCGGGCCGCCGAAGCTGCCCCACTTGTCGAACAGCCACACGCTCTGCGCGAGCAGCAGCGGGCGCTTGCCCTGCGCGCCGGCGAGCTTGAGGATCAGCGCGGCGGCCAGATGCTCCTGCTCGGTGTGCGTCCAGATCACGTCGGTATCGAGCAGCGCCGCGCGGTTGCGCCACGCATGCACGACGTCGAAGCCGAGCGCCGCCTTCAGCGCGCGGCGCGCGAGGCTCACGACGCGGTTCTCGCCGCCGTCCTGCGAATAGGTCAGCCGGAATTCGTCGGATTCGGCGTGGTGATAGCCGTACAGGCAGCCGATGTCGTCGCCTTTCCGGTAGGTACGCGGATCGGCGCCGTAGAACAAATGGACGTGAACTTTCGTTGCAGCCTTCGTGGTCATGCGAGCCCTCCGGGCGTGGCCGCGCGCGATGCGCGCAGGCCGTTCAAGACGTCACCGGCGGCATCGCCGCACGGTGGGGGGCGAGGTTCGTGCGGCGCGCATCGCGTGCGCCGCGGCGCACCGCGCGCCAGTGCGCGAGCACGCGGGCGCGCCGCGCGGTCGGCAGCGACAGCAGCACGTGCGCGAAGCCCGGATAGACGCGCGTGCCGATCAGCGCCCACCACCACCACGCGATCTCGCGCCGTAGCGGCGGCAGATGCTCGCGCAGCGTCAGTTGCAGGTTGTACGCGCCGTTGCTGATCGCGTTCAGCGACGCCGCATCGCGCCGGTCGTCATCGAAGCGCTCGGCCGGGAAATGATCGACGGCGATCGCCGGGTCGTACAGCAGCGTCCAGCCCGCGCGCTGCACTTCCATGCTGAACGCCATGTCGTTGTGCACCTGCGCGCCGGCGCCGCGCAGCCGCGTGTCGAAGCGCAGCCGTTCGATCGCCGCGCGGCGGTAGCTCATGTTCGCGCCTTTCAGCATGTCGACTTCACGCGCGCCGCCGACGCCGAGGTGATGGTTGCCGATGATCTTGCCGGACAGCGTGAGCTGGCCGACGAGCTCGCGCGACTCGTCGAGCAGGCGGCCCTTCTCGTGCACCCAGTCGCGGCCGCCGACCGCGCCCACGCGCGGGTCGGACAGGAACGCGGCTTCGATGCGCGCGAGCCAGTCGGGGTGCGGCGCCGCATCGTCGTCGGTGATCGCGACGATGTCGCCGTTCGTCGAGTCGAGCCCCTTGTTCAGCGCGGCGACCTGCCCGGCCACGTCGACCGGCACGATGCGCAGCGGCAGCGCGCCGCCGACCGCCGGATCGGCGAGCCGTTCGTGCGTGGCGTCGTCCTCCGGGCGCGCGACGACGATCACCTCGTCGGGCAGCCGCTGCTGCCGCTGCAGCGCCAGCAGGCAGCGCGCGAGGTCGGCGGGACGCCGGTAGGTCGGAACGAGCACGGAAATTTTCATCGAGGGTTCTCCATTCGGCCGGGCCGATGCGGCGCGCACCGGCCCGGTTTCGTGCAATGCGATCAAGCGCTCAGGTATTCGTGCACGGCCGCATAGCCGCGGCCGTAGCCGCGCGCCTTCGGCGGCACGCCATTGAAGATCCCGCCTTCCAGGTCGACCCCCGCGGTGCGCAGGCGCTTGATCGCGTCGGCGATCTCGCCTTCGGTATGCATGCCCGAGCGCAGCACGAGGAAGGTCGAGCCGGCCATGCGGCCGATGATGGTCGCGTCGGTCACCGCCAGCACCGGCGGCGAATCGATCAGCACGACGTCGTAGCGCTTGCCGAGCCCTTCGAGGTATTGCGGCAGGCGCGTCGACATCAGCAGCTCCGACGGGTTCGGCGGGCGCGTGCCGGCCGCGATGAACGACAGGCCCTGCACCGGCGTCTCGCGCACGGCATCCTCGAGCGGCGACTGATCGCTCAGCAGCTCGGACAGGCCCGGCTGCACGGTCAGGCCGAAGTAGCGGTCGAGCATCCCGCGACGCATGTCGGCGTCGATCAGCAGCACGCGCTTGCCCGAATGCGCGAGCAGCACCGCGAGGTTGACCGTCAGGAAGCTCTTGCCGATGCCCGGCGTCGGGCCGGTCAGCACGATCACGCGATTCTTCGCGTCCATCATCGCGAACTGCATCGCGGTGCGCAGGCTGCGCATGCTTTCGACGCTCAGGTCCTTCGGACGCAGGCTCGCGAGGATCGGCCGCGCGCGGCCGCCGCCCTTCTCCGCCGCCGCGTCGAGCTTCACCTGCTCGGCGCTCTGCGGCACCAGCCCGTACAGCGGCAGGTTGAACGTGCGCTCGATGCGGTCCGGATCCTCGATGCCCTGGAACAGGTTGCGACGCAGGAACACGACGCCCGTGCCGAGGATCAGGCCGAGGAACACGGCGGCCGACAGGATCAGCACCTTCTTCGGCTTGACCGGCGCGCCCGGACGCAGCGCCGAATCGATGAGGTGGATGTTGCCGCCCGTGCCGGCCTTCTGCACCGACAGTTCCTGCACGCGGTTCAGCAGCAGCACGTAGATGTCCTCGGCGACCTTCGCGTCGCGCTGGAGCTGGACCGCCTTCACTTCGGTCGCCGGCAGGCTGCGGAAGCGGTTGCTGAACTTGTCCTTCTCGCCCTGCAGCTCGGCGAGCTGCTGCTTCGCGGCGATCACCATCGGATGCGAATCGGTGAAGCGCTGCGCGAGCGACGCGAGCTGCAGGCGCTGCGCGGCGATCTGCTGTTCGTACTGCACGCTGCCTTCGAGGTAGACCTTCGCCTCGTCGCTCGCGTTGATCGAGCCCGACGTGCGCTGGTACTGCGTCAGCGCGGCTTCCGCGCGCTCGAGGTCGGCCTTCAGGCGCGGCTCCTCGCCCTTCAGGAAGTCGAGCATCTTGGTCGCTTCCGCCTGCTTCGCGACCACGTGCTGGTTCAGGTACGACTGCGCGAGCGCGTTCGCGATCGCGGCGGTCTGGTCCGGGTCCTTGCCTTCGAGCGAGATCTGCACGACGCCCGTCTGCTTGCCCTGCTCGGTCACCTGGATGCCGGCCTGGAAGCCGCTGATCGCGTCGAGATCGTTGTAGCGCACCACGGTGAACTGCGTGCCGGGGCGCGCGACGAGCTTCTGCACGAGCAGCGTCACGCCGCCGCCCTGCGCCGATTCGCCGACGCGGCCCGCCAGCAGCCGCGTGCCGTTCTCGTCGACCAGCGAATAGGTGCCGTTCGGGCCGGCCGTCAGCGTCAGCTTCTTGCCTTCGAGCGCCGGCACGACGCTGATCGAGTCGACGTCGGCGAGTTCGCCGCCCCATGCATACGACTTCAGGCCGAGCCACGGCCGCGACGGCTCGCCGGGCGTCGCGAGGCGCGCGGCGAGGCTGCCGATCACCGGCAGCGTCTTCGGCGCGACCGAGAAGTTCAGCTTGAACTGCTCGATGACCGGCGCGACGACGCCGCGGCTCTTGATGATCTCGATTTCCGCATCGGTCGGCGCCTGCTGCGGGCCGCTGTTGATCGACGCGCCCGTCTGCGTCTGCGTGAGCGCCTGCGACGTGTTGTCGTTGCCCTCGACCCGCACGTGCACGTCCGCCTGGTAGACCGGCTTCGCGATGAAGCAATAGAGGCCGGCGAACGCGATGACCGTCACCGCGATGCCGAGCAGCAGCCAGATGTCGTCCATGATGACCTGGAGCAACTGGCCGAGGACGAAGTCCTCTTCCTCGGTTTTCGCGGTCAGGTCCGCGTAGGAGTGTTTCGCTTGCGTGTTCACCATTCGTTCCCGCTTGAGTGGTGCCGGGGCGGAGGCGCCGCCCCGGCGGGCTATCAGCGCGTGATTTGCCGCATGTAGAAGATCGTCTGGATCGTCGGCAGCACCTGCTGCAGCACGCGGTTGAACTGCACCGAGCTGGCCGTGCTGACGTAGACGACGTCGAGCGGTTGAAGCGGGAAGCGGCTCGACAGCATCAGCGCATCGGGCTGCGTCATGTCGAGACGGAACACTTCGGGCTTCGTCGGGTTGTCGCGCATCCCGCGCATCACGTAGATCTTGCGCGGGTTCGCGTCGGTGTCGAGAATCCCGCCGCCCGCGGTCAGCGCATCGGCGATGGTCAGCCGGCCCTTGAGCATCGGCACCGTGACCGGCGTCTTGACCTCGCCCATGATGAACACGCGGCTGTCGCTGCGGTCCGGCACGTTGACGATGTCGCCCGGCTGCAGCATCACGTTCTGCTTCACCTCGCCGCGATCGAGCACGCCGTTCGCATCGAGCGTGTACAGCTTGCCGTCGCGCGTCAGGCGCACGCGCTGCAGGTCGGCCTCGTTGGTCGAGCCGCCGGAGCGCGAGATCGCGTCGACGAGCGTCAGCGGCACGTCGCTCACCGCGAGCGGGCCCGGCTGCTTCACCTCGCCCGTCACTTGCACCTTCTGGCTGCGGAACGACAGCACGCGCACGTCGAGCTGCGGATTCTTCACGTAGCGCGACAGGCTGGACGCCATCTCTTCGCGGATCTGCGCGACCGTCTTGCCCGCCACGCGAATGCGGCCGACGAACGGGAAGAAGATCGTGCCGTCGGAGGACACGGTCTGGCCGTACGGATCGGCCTGGCCCGGCAGCGCGGTCGTATACGGCTGCTGCAGCGCGCCCGCGACCGACTGCGTCGTGTTGCCGCCGCTCGAGAACGACTGGCCCTGCGGCGTCGTCAGCTCCGGGTGGTCCCACACGGTGACGCCGAGGATGTCCTGCGGGCCGACGCGATACGTGTACTGCGACGGATCGGTATAGCGCCCGGGCGGCAGCGGATGGTCGACCTGCGCTTTCTGCAGCTGGTCCATCACCACTTTGGCGTCGATGTAATGAACCGGATAGGTCTCGGCCGCTTCCTGCCGGCCTTCGTCCTTCAGGTTCGACGAGTCGAGGTAGTTGCCGGGCGCGGTCGCGCAGGCCGACAGGAAAGTCGTCAGCGCGACAGAGAGCGCCAGCGGGCGCATGGGACGTTTCAGCATAGTTTTTGCAGCCATCCTTGAACCAGACGTTCGATCAATGAGTAGCTCTCGCGATAGTCGGCCTCGGGGCCGCCATGCGGATCCGCGATCTCGGCGTCCTCCCACTTGCCCAGCAGGTGGACCTTGCCGCGCGCAAACGGATCGACCGATTCGACGGCCTTGATCTGATCGCGCTCGCTGACGAGAATCAGGTCGGCGTCGCGCACGATCCGGCGCGACAGCCGCCGCGAGCGGTGGGTCGTCGCATCGACGCCCCGCTCGGCGAGCAGTTGCCGCATCACCGGATCGATGCCGTCGCCGTCGTTCGCGTGCACGCCAGCCGAATGGAACGTCGGGCGCGGGCCGCCGCGCGACGCGACGTGCGACTTGAACAGCATTTCCGCCGCCGGGCTGCGGCAGACGTTCGCGTGGCAGACGATCAGGATGTTCCGGAACATGGCGTCTCGTAACGAGTGACGTAAAACGGGTTACGCGCTGGCGCGCGCGGCGCCCGGCACGCGGGCGGCGACGGCCTGGCGCGAGCCCGGCCGGCCGATCGGGTGATATTCGATGCCCTGCTCGCTCATCGTCTCCGGCTCGTACAGGTTGCGGCCGTCGAAGATCACCGGCGTCTTCCACAGGCGGCCGAGCGCGACGAAGTCGGGACTCTTGAACGCCTTCCATTCGGTGACGATCACGAGCGCGTCGGCGTCGCGCGCGGCCTGCGCCTCGTCGTCGACGAAGGTGAGGCGCTCGAGCCAGCTCGGGTGATCGGCGAGATCGAGCGCGATCACGCGGCGCGCCTCCTGCTGCGCAACCGGGTCGTAGGCCGCGACGCGCGCGCCGCGCGACAGCAGCTCGGCGATCAGCTCGCGGCTCGGCGCTTCACGCATGTCGTCGGTGTTCGGCTTGAACGCGAGGCCCCACAGCGCGAACGTGCGGCCGCTCAAGTCCTCGCCGAAGCGCGCGACGATCTTGTCGGCGAGCACGCGCTTTTGCGTCGCGTTGACCGACGAAACCGCCTTCAGGATCTGCAGCGACTGGCCGTGCTCGTCGGCCGTGCGGATCAGCGCCTCGACGTCCTTCGGGAAGCACGAGCCGCCGTAGCCGCAGCCGGCGTACAGGAAGTGGTAGCCGATGCGCGGATCGGAGCCGATCCCGCGGCGCACGGCCTCGATGTCCGCGCCGAAGCGGTCGGCCAGGTTCGCCAGCTCGTTCATGAACGAGATGCGCGTCGCGAGCATCGCGTTCGCCGCGTATTTCGTGAACTCGGCCGAGCGCACGTCCATGTACAGCGTGCGTTCGTGATTGCGGTTGAACGGCGCGTAGAGCTTCTTCATCAGCTCGCGGGCGCGCTCGCCCGGCACGTCGTCGTCGCAGCCGATCACGATGCGGTCCGGCCGCGTGAAATCGTCGACGGCCGCGCCTTCCTTCAGGAATTCCGGATTCGACACGACCGAGAACATCTGGTCGCCGCCGCGCTTCGCGAGTTCCTCGGCGACCGCCGCGCGCACGCGCTCGGCCGTGCCGACCGGCACCGTCGACTTGTCGACGATCACCTTGAAACCGGTCATGTAGCGGCCGATGTTGCGCGCCGCCGCGAGCACGTATTGCAGATCGGCAGAGCCGTCCTCGTCGGGCGGCGTGCCGACCGCGATGAACTGCACGTCGCCGTGCGCGACCCCGGCCTCGATGTCGGTCGAGAAGCGCAGGCGGCCGGCCGAGCGGTTGCGCGCGATCACTTCCTTCAGGCCCGGCTCGTGGATCGGCACGCCGCCGTTGTTCAGGACGTCGATCTTTGCCTGGTCGACGTCGAGACAGAACACGTCGTGCCCGATGTCGGCGAGACAGGCGCCGGTGACAAGCCCTACGTAACCGCTGCCGATGATAGTCAGATTCATGATGTGTCGGACCCCTTGACCAATGATTCGAAATTCGGAAAAACCGGAATGCCTGCGTGACGCAGCGCGTCGGTGTCAGTACGCGTTGCTGCCGGTGAAGCCTTTCCACAGCGTCAGCACGACGATCTTGATGTCGAGCCAGAACGACCAGTTCTGCATGTAGTACAGGTCGAGCTTCACGCGGCCCATCATCTTCTCGATCTGGTCGGTCTCGCCGCGAAAGCCGTTGATCTGCGCCCACCCGGTGATGCCGGGCTTGATCCGGTAGCGGAACATGTAGCCCTTGACCAGATCCTTGTAGATGTCGTCGTGCGCAAGCGCATGCGGGCGCGGCCCCACCACCGACATCTCGCCCTTCAGCACGTTGATGAACTGCGGCAGCTCGTCGAGGCTCGTGCGGCGCAGGAACCGGCCGACCGGCGTCACGCGCGAGTCGTTCTTGGTTGCCTGCGTGACCTGCCCGGCCACTTCCTGGTGCACCTTCATCGAGCGAAACTTGTAGATCTCGAACTCGTGCCCGTCGATGCCCTTGCGCTTCTGCCGAAAGAACACCGGCCCGCGCGAGGTCAGCTTGATCAGGGCCGCGATCAGCAGCATCACCGGCGCGAGCGCGGTGAGCGCCGCCAGCGCGAACAGCCGGTCGAACACGAACTTCGGCAGGATCCGCACGTCGGTGATCGGCGACGCCGCGAGGTTGATCGCCGGCACGCCGAGCACCTCGACCACTTCCTGGTTGAAGAACGACAGCGTGCGCACGTCCGGGATGAAGCGGATGTTCACGAAGTCGTGGCGGAACACCGTCACGATCTGGTGAATCCGGCGCTCCTCCGTGATCGGCAGCGTGAGCCACAGCTCGCTGATCGCGCGGCTGCGCACCAGCCACACCAGCGATTCGAACTGCCGCTCGATGCGCACGTCGTCGAGCGCGACTTCGCCCGGCGCCTCGCTTTCGTCGTACACGCACACCGGGTTGAAGCCGGCTTCCGGCCGCGCCCGCATCTGCGCGATCAGCCGCCGCGCCGCCGGCGTGCCGCCGACGATCGCGACCGCCTTCAGGTTGTAGCCGCCGCGGCGCAACTGCCGCAGCACCACGTGCACGCAGGCTTTCGAGCCGGCGAGCAGCGCCATCGTCGTGAGCGCCCAGTAACCCAGCCACAGCCGCGACAGGTCGCCCGACTGGTGAAAGCTGAAACTCATCAGGATGCCCGCGAGCTCGACCGCGAGCCACGCGAACGCCACGCGGACCACCAGCCCGACGAGACGCTTGCCGCGCCACGACTGGTAGATGCCGACGGCCGGAAAGAACACGACGACCAGCAGGCAGTCGAACAGCACCGTCGTGCGCTGCAGGTCGTTGAGCCCGATGCTGCCGTCGTGCAGCGCGGCCGCGATCAGCGCGCCCGTCACGACCATCGCGATATCGATGACTCTCGCCAGCACGCTCAACATGTCTGTTTCCTCTTCTTTGAACAGGCGTTTGCCGAACAGCGCCTTGTGCAGCCCGTACCGCACATTCGATTCAAACGTTGCATGACGCTATTGAACCGACAAGAAAATTCCGCCTCAAGCGCACAAGTATTTCGAAAAATAATCGGAAATTCTTGCCGCGATCTTTTTTAATTAAATCGGCAGGTTTTCCCGAATCGGTCGGGAACGGGGATTTTTTCTGGATCTTTACGCTTTCCGCTCGCCCTTTGCGGGCGGTCATGTCCGGCCGGCGCCCGGAATTATTTTTTATTTTTTTATTGCCGGCCGGTGCTATCGCGGAAAATTCTCCCAGATCAATGCGTGGCGGATATCCGGCATTGGGTCCGGTTTTATTGTCGATTTACTTCATGCTACAACGACAGGCACTGACTTCAACCGTGGAGAGTGTCATCATGAATGCTCCGGCAGTGGTCGCCGAAACGCGCCATTCTTCTTCCGCCGCAGCCGGCATGCCCGCAGCCGGTATGCCCGCAGCCGGTACGCGTCTCGCCGTGCAGCCCGTGATTCTCGCTGGCGGTTCCGGCACGCGCCTGTGGCCGATGTCGCGCGAGCGTTTTCCGAAACAGCTGATCGGCCTGCTCGGCGATCATTCGCTGCTGCAGTCCACCGCGCTGCGCCTCGACGGCCTGACGGCCGATCATCCGCTGAACGACGACGTGCTGATCGTCTGCGGCGAGGATCACCGCTTCACGACCGCCGAACAGCTGCGCCTGACGGCCAAGAACGCGACGATCATGCTCGAGCCGCTCGGCCGCGACACCGCGCCCGCGCTGACGCTCGCCGCGCTGCGGCTCGTCGCCGGCGGCAACGACGCGGTGATGACCGTGATGCCGGCCGACCATGCAGTCGCGGACGTGCCGCGCTTTCACGCGGCCGTCGCGGCCGGCGTGCACTGCGCGGCGCAAGGCAAGATCGCGACGATGGGCATCGTGCCGAAGCATGCGGAAACCGGCTACGGCTACATCCGCGTCGGCGCGCCGCTCGGCGACGCCGGGACCGGCCCCCTCGACGTACGCCGCCTCGACCGTTTCGTCGAGAAGCCGCACCTCGAACTCGCGCAGCAGTACGTCGCGTCGGGTGAATACTGGTGGAACAGCGGCATCTTCATCGTGCGCGCGTCGGTCTGGCTGAAGGCGATCCAGCAGCTCGAACCCGCGATCTACGCGGCCTGCGAACAGGCCGTCGCGCAGGGCAAGGAAGACGGCGATTTCTTCCGCGTCGATCGCGACGCATTCGCCGCGTCGCCGTCGAATTCGATCGACTACGCGGTGATGGAACCGCTCGCGAGCCTGCCGCAACTGTGCGAAAGCGTCGTCGTGCCGCTCGACGCGGGCTGGTCCGACGTCGGCTCGTGGGACGCGATCTGGCAGATCTCGCCGAAGGACGACACCGGCAACGTCGGCCGCGGCCACGTGCTGTTCGAAGGCGCCGAATCGACGTTCGCGCATTCGGAAAGCCGGCTCGTCGCCTGCGTCGGCACGCAGAACCTGGTCGTCGTCGAAACGCCCGACGCCGTGCTCGTCGCGGATAAATCGCGCGTGCAGGACGTGAAGAAGATCGTCGGGCACATCAAGGCGCGACAAGGCTCCGAAGCGACCGATCACCGCAAGGTGCATCGTCCGTGGGGCCACTACGACTCGGTCGACACGGGCGAGCGCTTCCAGGTAAAACGTATCGTCGTGAAGCCGGGCGCGCAACTGTCGCTGCAGATGCATCACCACCGCGCCGAACACTGGATCGTCGTGCGCGGCACCGCACGGATCACGCGCGGCGACGAAACGTTCCTGCTGTCCGAAAACGAATCGACGTACATTCCGCTCGGCGTATCGCACCGCCTGGAGAACCCGGGCAAGATGCCGCTCGAACTGATCGAAGTGCAGTCGGGCGCGTATCTCGGCGAGGACGACATCGTCCGCTTCGACGATACCTACGGCAGACAGTAACGCCATGCACCAAAGGGCGCCGCTTCGACAGCGGCGCCCGGGTAAGGCAAGAGATGGAGACACTGAACTTGCGCGCGGGCATCGTGGCACACGACGGCCCGCGCGTGGCACGGCAACGGCGATCAGCCCACGCGGTACGCGTATTCGCGACGCTCCGACGACTGCACGGGATCGTTGCGGCTTTCCGACAACGCGCCCGCGCGACGCTCGGCGATGAAGCGCTTGATGTCCGACTCCGCGCGCGCCAGCGCCGACAAACCGGCCAGCACTTCGCCTTGCGGCTCGCACGCCGGCGCGTCGCTCGCACCGTGGCGATCGATCCACTGGCGCGCCCACTCGAGCGCGTACTGCTCGGCTTCCTCGGCGTCGGTGAAACGCGGGCCGATCAGGCCCGAGCGTTCGACGCGCCGGTCGTCCTGCGAGATCTCGGCCCACGCGCGATACATCAGGTTCTGCACGGGCTGCGCGATGCCGCTGATCGTATAGCCGCGATACTCGTCGACCTGCGGCTCGGCCGCGGCGAAGCTCGCCGCCGACGCCCGCACATGGCGCAACTCCGCGGCCGGCGCACCGGGCACCGTGAACGACACGTCGGAGCGGCCGTCCACCTGGTCGTCCGGCATCGTGCTCAGCGACGCACCCTCGCCCTCCCAAACGTTTGCCTGCGCAACCGGCAATTGCCACGACTCGGGGTTCTGCCAGAACACGCCGCGCAGACGGTCGTTGTCGGGCACCGGCTCCGCGCGGCGGGCCGGCACGACCGCCTCCGGCGGCGGCGGAATATACGCGAACGTACGCCCGCTGAACTGCGTCAGCACGTCGATCATCTTCAGCAGCGTGCCGTTCGCGAGCCACTCTTCGTAGCGGCGGCGGCACGTCGGCCCGGACGGATAGCGACCGGGCAGCTTTGACCAGGCTTCCCCGGTCGTCAGGATCCAGAGCACCGCGTTGGCGACGACGCGCGGTTCGGCGCGTGGACGCCCACGACGGTTCAGCCGGATGGGTTCATCGGCGATCAGCGCTGAAAGGCGAAACCACTCTTCATCGTTAAGCTCATCGAAGAACATAGTCGATCTCTCCACGCAGCCAGGCCGGGGCTGCGATTGGCGGCGCCGTCGCGACACATCGCGTCGCAGGGCGGCCCAGGTTGCACATTATGGTTATCCGGCGTTGTGCATACCGGGCGACACCGCACTTTCACGGTGCCGCGATTCCCGGCAATGGCGCACAAATCGCGGTCTCACTCCAATGTGGGAATTTTTGTGCACGAAGCATACCATCCTCAGGGTTTATCTCAATATGACAATGACTTAATGTTACGCACTGAAACAACCTGCCATGGGCGGGCAAACCATTTACGCTTGAATTTTTTTGCGAGATCTTTATGCCGGCGGCTGCAAAGGCCCGTCTGGCGGGGCTCCGCAGCGTCTGAAGAATGCCCTGGAATAGGCTGTTACCGGCTGCTCCGACCCCTCCCGGCAACAATCACCGGGATTGCTCCCTGAAATCGGTAAATCAGGGAAAAATTCGTAACAAGATATTCATGAATCGGTAAATCATTCGATTCCCGTTGAATCGAATTATCTCCATGCACAATCTTTTTATTGTTTCTCTGCGAGTGATGAAAACACGCTGACGCATTGCGCCCACTGTGTCCCCGCATGCAAATCCGTCACGCTTGTTACATCTTCGCGGCAATAGGCCAACCGGCGCGCCGCATCGCGTGCGGCACGCCGGTTTCGGGTCGGAACGGAAAGGCGGGAGCCGGCGTCCGCGGCACGCGGCGGCGGTGATGAATGGTGGCGTTAGCGCAGATCGCCGGCCAGCGACGCGGCCACGTCCGTGTCGACGCGCTGCGGCGGCATCGTATAGGCCGGATGATCGCAGCCGATCGACAGCGCCGCCCCGCCCTTGAGCGCCGCGCGCATCGGCGCATCGAACTCGAAGCGGACGAAGTGCACGGCCGACGTCTTCTCGCCGTTGTCGCGCTCGAGATCCTCGTCGGCGATCGCGTAGACGCTCGCGTGCCCGTCGACCCGCAGGTACACGCGATCCTCGACACCAATCAGCCGCGCGAGCGCCGCGCGCCGTTCGATCTCGTGCTCGTACTCGATCTGCATCGTCGCCTTCAGGTTGGTGCCGTCGGGCACCAGCGGCAGATACGCGTCGAGTTCCCCTTCGATGCCGGCTTCGTCGAAGATCTTCTCGATGTGCAGCATCTCGTGGATCTGGTAGCGGATCGTCGTCTCGTCCTCGAACAGGAAACGCAGGTGGTTGCCGAGCGCCACCGCGCGGCGGCGCTTGTACGCGACGAGCCGCGCGTGTTCGGCCTTGCGGATCTTCGCGTACGCTTCGAGCGTCAGCAGGGAGTCGCGGGTCAGCGTCATGGATATCCTCGTGGATGGCCGGCAGCGGCTCAGATGCCGTACGCGCGGCGCAGCAGCGTCAGCGGATGCGCGAGCGGCGCTTGCGGCAGCCCCTTCTCGTCGATGCCCTGCACGATGTGATGGCCGGCAAGCGCGCAGTCGGACGACACGACATCCGGCCGCGGCTCGGCCATCGCCTTGAATACCGGTGCGCCGATGCGCATCGCGTCCGCATGAAACGCCTTCTTCACGCCGAACGTGCCCGCGTGGCCCGAGCACCGCTCGACGACGTTCACGCGCGTATCGGGCACGAGCGACAGCGCATCGGCCGTCTTGCGGCCGATGTTCTGCACGCGCGCATGGCACGGCACGTGATACGACACGGTGCCGAGGCCGGTCTTGAAATCGGTCTTCAGCAGCCCGTCGCGATGCCGCGCGATCACGTATTCGAACGGGTCCCAGAACGCGTCGGCCACCGCACGCACGGCTTCGTCGCCCGGGAACATCAACGGCAGCTCGCTCTTGTACATCAGCACACAGCTCGGGATCGCGCCGATCAGCGCATAGCCTTCGCGCGCGTAGCGCTCGAGCACCGGGATGTTGACGGCCCGCTTCGCGGCGACGCCGTCGAGGTTGCCCTGCTCGAGCAGCGGCATCCCGCAGCACGCTTCGCGCGTGACGAGTTCGTACGGGATCTCGTTGTGCGCGAGGATCGCGAGCAGGTCGTGGCCGATCCCCGGCTCGTTGAAATTCACGTAGCACGTCGCGTAGATCGCGACCTTGCCGGGCGTGCGTTCGCCGTCGCGCACGGGCGGGTCGTCCGAGCGCCTGGCGGCGCGCCGGAACGTGCGCGGCGCGAATTCCGGCAGCCACGCGTTGCGATCGACGCCGAGCGCCGCTTCGAGCGCGTGGCGCGCGGGCGGCGTGCGGTTCACCGCGTTGACCGCCTGCGTGACGACCGGAATGCCCGCGAGACGGCCGAGCGCATCGGTATTCGACAGCACCTTGTCGCGCAGCGTCGCTTCGCCGCGTTTGTAACGCGCGGCCTTGCCGCGCAGCATCAGGTGCGGGAAGTCGACGTTCCATGCGTGCGGCGGCACGTACGGGCATTTCGTCATGTAGCAGAGGTCGCACAGATAGCACTGGTCGACGACCTTGCCGAACGCGGCCTTCGGCACTTCGTCGATGTCGCCCGTCGGCGTGTCGTCGACCAGGTCGAACAGCGCCGGAAACGCGCCGCATAGCGACACGCAGCGCCGACAGCCGGCGCAGATGTCGAATACGCGCGTCATTTCCGCATCGATCGCGGCTTGGTCGTAGAACACTTCGGACTGCCAGTCGAGCGGATGCCGGGTCGGCGCTTCGAGACTGCCTTCCTTGTGGGGCATGGGGCGCTCCCGCGTGGCGCGCATGTGCGCAAGCGCACCGCCCGCACGGTGCGGGCGGCGATGAACGAACAGCCGGCCGCGTGCCGGTCGCACGGCGATGCCGTGCGACCCGCGGCGGCCCGTCAGTCGACGAGACTGTCCAGCGCCTTCGTGTAGCGGTTCGCGTGGCTGCGTTCGGCCTTCGCGAGCGTCTCGAACCAGTTCGCGATTTCGTCGAAGCCTTCGTCGCGCGCGGTCTTCGCCATGCCCGGATACATGTCGGTGTATTCGTGCGTTTCGCCGGCGATCGCCGATTCGAGATTCAGCCGCGACGATCCGAACGGCAAACCCGTGGCCGGATCGCCGACGACTTCCAGGTATTCGAGATGGCCGTGCGCATGGCCGGTTTCGCCTTCGGCGGTCGAGCGGAACAGCGCGGCGATGTCGTTCTGCCCCTCGACGTCGGCCTTCGAAGCGAAATACAGATAGCGCCGATTCGCCTGCGATTCGCCCGCGAATGCGGCCTTCAGGTTCTCTTCGGTTTTGCTGCCCTTGAGTTGAGCCATTTGCGCCTCCGTTCGAGTCGGCGCGGCCGCGTGCGACGCCGGGCCGATCAGATATGTGGGGAACGATACGTGCGCCGGGCGCGCATCGTGCTCTTCAATCTAGGCGCTCGCGTTCGCATCCCCCAATAGGCTTTTTCAATGCGGGCGATAGTGTCGGGTGCGGAGCGGCAGATGGCCAGAAAGACGGGCGCCGCGCGGTGCCGCGCTCGTCATGCGCCAGGCGTCACGCATCCATCGCGCGCTTGAGCAGCAATTCGCGCTCACGCTCGTTGCGCGTCAGTTCCGCCGCGCGGCGGAACTCCAGCTTGGCCTCGTCGGCGCGGCCGAGCTTCGCGAGCAGATCGCCGCGCACGCTCGGCAGCCAGTGATAGCGCGCCAGCGCCGGATCGTCGCGCAGCCCGTCGACGAGTTCGAGCGCCGCGGCCGGCCCGAACGCCATCCCCACCGCCACCGCGCGATTCAGCTCGACGACCGGCGACGGCGCGACTTCGGCGAGTGCGTCATACAGCGCGACGATCTGCGCCCAGTCCGTGTCCGCCGCGTGCCGCGCACGCGCATGGCACGCGGCGAGCGCGGCCTGCAGCGCATACGGCCCGCGCACGCCGCCGAGCTTCGTCGCCCGCTCCAGCGCCGCGAGGCCGCGCCGGATCAGCAACGGATCCCAGCGGCTGCGGTCCTGGTCGAGCAGCAGCACGGGCCGGCCCTGCGCGTCGATGCGGGCATGCATGCGCGACGCCTGCAGTTCCATCAGCGCGACGAGCCCGAGCACTTCGCTTTCGTCCGGCGCGAGCCCCGCTAGCACGCGGCCGAGCCGCAACGCCTCGTCGCATAGCGCCGGACGCATCCAGTCGTCGCCCGCCGTCGCCGCATGGCCTTCATTGAACACGAGATAGATCACCTCGAGCACCGACGCGAGCCGCGCGGGCCGCGCGTCGGCGGCCGGCACCTCGAACGGCACGTGCGCCGCCGCGAGCGTGCGCTTCGCGCGCACGATCCGCTGCGCGATCGTCGGCTCGGGCGTCAGGAACGCGCGCGCGATCTCGCCCGTCGTCAGCCCGCCGAGCAGCCGCAGCGTCAGCGCGACACGCGCGTCGGTCGACAGCACCGGGTGGCACGACGTGAAGATCAGCCGCAGCAGATCGTCGCCGATGTCGTCGTCGGTCGCGTCGGCGAGCGCGTCCGCGATGTCGGGCACGACGTGCGCTTCGAGCGCGTCCATCTCGTGGCCGAGCTGGTCGCGCTTCGACGCATGAAGCGACTCCTGCCGGACGCGGTCGAGCGCGCGACGCTTCACGGCCGTCATCAGCCAGGCGGCCGGGTTGTCGGGCACGCCGTCGACGGGCCAGTGCTCGAGCGCCGCGACGAGCGTGTCCTGCGCCAGCTCCTCGGCCACGCCGACGTCGCGCACCACGCGCGCGGCGCGCGCGATGATCTTCGGCGCCTCGATTCGCCAGACCGCTTCGATCGCACGATGCGTCGCCTCATGCGTCACGACGCCTGCCCCTGGGCCGACGCATCCAGCGGCATGGCCATCAGCTCCCAAGTGTGGCCGTCCGGATCGGTGAAGCCGTGGCCGTACATGTTCGGGTACTCGCGCGGCGCCTGCGGCGCGGCCCCGCCGGCCGCCAGCGCCTTCGCGACGATCGCGTCGACTTCGGCGCGGCTGTCGCACGACAGGCACGACAACACCTGGATGTGCGTCGCCGGATCGATGATGGTCTTGTCGGTGAAGGTCTGGAAAAACGGCCGCACGAGCAGCATCGCGAAGATCGTGTCGCTGATCTGGATGCAGGCGGCCTGCTCGTTGGTATAGGCCGGCACGACCTCGAAGCCGAGCGCCTGGTAGAACGTCTTCGCGCGCGGCAGGTCGGCTACCGGCAGGTTGATGAAAACCATCTTGTGCATGACGGGTGCTCCCGGTGAGGTTGGATTCAGGCGTGGCTGCGGCCGACGTGGAGATCGCGGAACCGCTCGACCGCATCGCTCGGCGTGAGGTCGTCGAGCTCGAACAGCGGCCGCACCTCGATCTCGCAATCGAGCTCGGCGCCGAACGGCGCGGGGAACCGGCGCGTCCATTCGAGCGCTTCGTCGCGCGAGCGCACCTGGATCAGCGTATAGCCGGCGATCAGTTCCTTCGTTTCGGCGAACGGGCCGTCGATCACCGTGCCCTTGCCGCCCGTGTAGCGCACGCGCCAGCCGTGGGCGCTCGACCTCAGGCCGTTGGCGTCGAGCAGCACGCCGGCCTTCGCCAGTTCCTCGTGATAGACCGTCATGGCCTCGACCAGCCGGTTGTCCGGCAATGCGTCGGATTCGCTGACGGCGTTCGCCCGGATCATGATCATGAATCGCATCGTTCACTCCTTGTCGTCGGTGGAAAGCGGCGCCCGTTCCGCAGCGCCTTACCCGGACGACGGGCGGAAGACGGCCGGATCGACACGCGCCACGACAAATCAGGGTAAATACCGAGTCACGACGCTCACAGGAAGCACGGGCCGACCGCGCGCACCTCGACCGTGCACCATTGCGCGGCCGGGCACTGGCGCGCGATCTCGATCGCTTCTTCGCGCGTGTCGACGTCGACGAGGAAGAAACCGCCGACCATCTCCTTCGCCTCGGCGAACGGACCGTCGAGCAGCCGCGTCTCGCCGTCGCGCACCTGCACGCGCGTGCCGCGCTCCGACCGTTCGAGCGACTCGACGCCGCGCAGCACGCCGCGCGCCTTCAGCGACTCGGCGAAATCGACCATCCGCGCATAGAGCGCCTGACCTTCGTCGAGCGTGCGCTCGGCGCGCTGTTCGGTCGGTTCGACAATCAACAGCATGTAAGACATGGATTTCTCCTGTGGGGACGGGGCGCGGCGGCATGCGCCGGGCGAGCGGCATGCGACGCCCGATGCGAAAGCGTATCAGCCGCGGAGCCGCTTGCCGCATCGTTGGCCATCCGGCACTGGCCGGATGGCCATTTCGGCCGCGGCCTGACATTTTGCCTTCAAGATGCGGTCCCGAACTGTCGGATTTTCATCCTGTGGACCGTCTCATGTCACGCCCGCTCCCCCTGTTTGCCGTTGCGCTGTTCGTGGTGTCGTCCGTCGTGCTCTCCGCGGCCGGCTTCGCCCGGCCGGCCGCCGCCGCGTTGCCGGTCAGCAGCGGCTGCGGCGGTGCAGCCACGGCGATTGCCGAGATCCGCCGCGCCGGCCGGCCGTCGCCGCTCGCCGGGCAAACGACGTCGATCGAAGCGGTCGTCACCGCGGCGTTCGGCGGCGCGGACGGCCTGGGCGGCTTCTTCGTCCAGCAGGCCGATGCGCAGCGGCAACGCCGGCCGGGCGTCCCGGAAGGCCTGTTCGTCTACGCGCCGAACGCGCGCGCCGAACCCGGCGATCTCGTGCACCTGACCGGCAAGGTCGACGAGCAATACGGCCGGACGCAGTTCACGCTGTCGGGCCGCGTGGCCGTCTGCGCACGCGGGCAGACGGTCACCCCGGCAACGCTCGCGCTGCCGGTCGCGTCGCCCGCCGTCCTGGCCGCGCACGAAGCCATGCGCGTACGCCTGCCGCAAACGCTGACGGTCAGCGATACCTACGAACTCGGCCGTTACGGCAGCATCGTGCTGAGCAACGGCCGGCTGCGCGTGCCGACCCAGGTCGCACTGCCGGCCGACGCTGCCGCGCACGCCGCGGCCAACGCACTGAACCGCATCGTGCTCGACGACGGTTCGAGCCGCCGCGACTCGGCGAGCGTGCGCTATCCGCCGCCCGCGCTGAGTGCCGTCAACACGCTGCGCGCGGGCTACACGGTACGCGGCGTCGAAGGCGTGCTCGAGTTGCGCTACGGCACATGGCGGCTGCAACCAGTGGCCGGCAAGGCACCGGTATTCGATGCCGCCGCGAATCCGCGCACCGCGGCACCGGCCCGGCATCCCGATGCCGACGTGCGCGTCGTATCGTTCAACGTATTCAACTATTTCAACGGCGACGGCCGTGGCGGCGGATTCGACGCGCCGGCCAACCGCGGCGCGAAAACGCCCGCCGCGTTCGCGCGGCAGGAAGCGAAGATCGTCGCGGCGTTGCGCGCGCTGCGCGCCGACGTGATCGGGCTGATGGAAATCGCGAACAACGGCCACGGCGACGCGAGCGCCGTGAGGCGTCTCGCCGCGCAACTCGGCGACGGCTGGCGCGCGGTCGATCCCGGCACCGCGCGGCTGGGCCGCGACGCGATCGCGGTCGCGCTGCTGTACGACAGCCGCGCGGTCGAGCCGATCGGGCGCGCCGCCACCGTCGCACTCGGCGGCCGGCACCGCCCGCCGCTCGCGCAGACGTTCCGGCGCATCGGCGGCACGCGCGCGTTCACGGTCGCGGTCAATCACCTGAAGTCGAAGAACTGCCCGCATGCAAGCGGCGTCGATCTCGACCAGTCCGACGGCCAGGGCTGCTGGAATGCGGCGCGCACGCGGGCGGCCGCGCGCGTCGCCGACTGGCTCGCCACGTCGCCGACGGGCGTCGCGGCCGACGGCGTGCTGCTGATCGGCGATCTGAACAGTTATGCGAAGGAAGACCCGGTTCGCGCGCTCGAAGCGCGCGGCTACACGAACCTGGTGGCGCGCTTCGTCGGCGATGCTGCGTATAGCTACGTATTTCGCGGCGAAGCCGGCAATCTCGACCATGCGCTTGCCACGCCGCCGCTCGCCGCGCGCGTGAAGGCCGTGCAGTTCTGGCACATCAACGCGGACGAACCGCTCGTCCTGCAACCCGTGCCCGATTACAAAACGTCCGCGCGACGGTCGGCTTATTACGCACCCGACGCCTACCGCTCGTCGGACCACGATCCCGTCGTCATCGACGTCGCGCTGGACGGCAGCGCGATGCAATCGGCTCCGGGCACGAATCGTGCGCATCGATCTGGCGTTGATTAGTGCAATTGCATCAGTACGCGGCCTGCAACGGCACTATTTACCTGACGGCCCGGCAACGCCATATTTACCGGACCTTCACTGCGATCCGCTGCTCGACACGCTGCCTCGCCCCGAGACGCGAAATTTTTTCAACCGCCGCCCCGCCCCGCGTGACGGGGCTTCCGGGCGATCCCGCCGACGAATTGAAAATTTGTCTCGAAACTCAAGCGGATCAAGTGAATCACACTAGTTGCTGGGATTCGTCTTATCTTCAAATTGGCCTGGAATCAAAGGAGGATAAACACCATGGCGCTTACCGACTCGATCGAACACAAGCTGGACCGCGGCCTGTCCGACATCCGTCGCACCGGCCGACGCGTGGGCCGTACGACCCGCTCTGCCGCCCGCGACCTGCATGCCGACGTGAGCGACGATCTGCGCGGGCTGGTCGACGAACTGGAGGATCTGCTGAAAAACGATGGCGATGGCGATATCGCCGCCCTGCGCAAGCGCATCCAATCGCGGATCGACGAAGCGCGCGGCGCGCTCGACTATGCGTCGGGCAGCGCGGCCGCCCGGCTGCGCGATTCGGCCGAACGCGTGTCGCAGGTCGTGCACGAGAATCCGTGGCAGACCGCCGGCGTCGTCGCGGGCCTCGCGTTCGTCGCGGGGCTGCTCCTTTCCCGCCGTTGAACGGGGCCGGCCGCCCCGCTGCCCGCACCGTCCGTCCTCAATCAGACAACGAAGGAGAAACCGCCATGCAGAAATCCCTCGCCATGAAAGCCGCCGCTGCCGTGATGCTCGGCAGCCTCGCCCTCGCCGGCTGCACCACCACGCCTAACAAATCCGACAACGCATCCACCAGCGCATCGAAACGCGAGTCGATCGACGCGAGCGTGAACGCGACGCTGTCGCGCCTCTATTCGACGGTGCCGGGCTCACGTGAGCTCGTCGCGAAATCGCGCGGCGTGCTCGTGTTCCCGAATGTGCTGCAGGCCGGCTTCATCATCGGCGGCCAGTCGGGCAACGGCGCATTGCGCGTCGGCGGCAGCACCGTCGGCTACTACAACACGTCGTCGCTGTCGGTCGGCCTGCAGGCAGGCGCGCAGTCGAAGGCGGTCGTGTTCCTGTTCATGACGCAGGACGCGCTCGACTCGTTCCGCAAGTCCGAAGGCTGGTCGGCCGGCGCCGACGCTTCCGTCGCGGTCGTGAAGATGGGCGCGAACGGCGCGGTCGACTCCAACACGGCCACCGCACCGGTGGAAGTGCTGGTCCTGACCAACGCGGGCCTGATGGGCGACCTGTCGGTGAACGGCACGAAGGTCACCAAGCTCCACATCTGACGATGCGGCACGCGGCCTTTGCGCCGCATTCGCCTCCCGGCAGCGCCGCGGCCCCGGCCGCGGCGTTTTCGCATGTGTCTCACGCAGCGGCTATGATGGCGGCACCTTTGCGGGCATACTCCGCATGGGCCGCCCGGCGGCGCGTTGCGCCGTGAACCCTGACGTTCGCGAACCGATCGCGCACAGGGCAACGAGATTCAATCAAACCACGCATCAATCTGCGCGAATGCCACCCATGGATAGCGGACAAGACCACCAAAAATTCTTCTACTTCCTGCTGTTCGCGGTCACCGTCGGACTCTGCTGGATTCTCGCGCCGTTCTTCGGCGCCGTGTTCTGGGGCACCATTCTCGCGATCCTGTTCCAGCCCGTGCAGCGCTGGCTTGCCGCGCGCTTCGGCAAGCGGCGCAACCTGGCCGCGCTCGTCACGTTGTCGTTGATCATCCTGATCGTGATCCTGCCGCTCGTGTTCGTCGCCGGGACGCTCGTGCAGGAAATCGCGTACGTGTACCAGGAAATCAAGACCGCGCAGCCGAACTATTCGCAGTACTTCCAGGACATCATTCACGCACTGCCGTCGTCGATCCAGCATCTGCTGCAGAAATACGGGCTGACCAACATCCCGGGCATCCAGAAGAAGCTGACCGACGGCGCCGCGCAGATCAGCCAGTTCGCGGCGACCCAGGCGCTCAGCATCGGCCAGAACACGTTCCAGTTCATCGTGAGCTTCGGCGTGATGCTGTACATGGTGTTCTTCCTGCTGCGCGACGGCGGCGAGATCGGCCGCCGCGTGCGCCGCGCGCTGCCGCTCGACGACGAACACAAGAACCTGCTGCTCGCGAAATTCACGACCGTCGTGCGCGCGACCGTGAAGGGCAACATCGCGGTCGCGCTCGTGCAGGGTGCGCTCGGCGGCCTGATCTTCTGGATCCTCGGGATCGAGGGCGTCGTGCTGTGGGGGGCGCTGATGGCGTTCCTGTCGCTGCTGCCCGCGATCGGCGCGGGCCTCGTGTGGGTGCCGGCCGCGCTCTACCTGCTGATGATCGGCGCGGTCTGGAAGTGCGTGATCCTCGTCGTGTTCTGCGTCGGCGTGATCGGCCTCGTCGACAACCTGCTGCGCCCGATCCTCGTCGGCAAGGACACGAAGATGCCCGACTGGGTCGTGCTGATCTCGACGCTCGGCGGGATGGCGCTGTTCGGCATCAACGGCTTCGTGATCGGGCCGCTCGTCGCCGCGCTGTTCATGGCGAGCTGGGACATCTACGCGCGCGCCGAACAGGGCGAATGACCCGCGTCCGGCCGCCGGCGCTCCGCACGCGTGCGGACATCGCCAGTCAAGGATGACGGATATGGATCACGACGGGCGCCACGGCGCCCGTTGCTTCATCCGCCGCGACCGTCATCACGCCGCCATACGGGCCGACGCGATGCACCCGGCCCGGCGCCAGCCGCACGCTTCGTTCGTCGCGCGCATCGCGCCACGTGACACGCACCGCTGCGCCGCCGTCCGGCGCGAACGGCGCGCCGTCGGGCCCGACCAGCGCCACCTGCGCACCGGGCAAGCGCCGGCCATGCGCATCGAACCGGAGCGTGGCCGTTGCCCCGCCGTCAGCCGCCTCCCGCACGTCGACCTGCACGCCCGCCGGGGCATCGAGCGTCACGTCGTAGAGATCGACGAGCGAACCGGTGAACCGCACGACGCCGTCCGACGCGGGCTGTCCGGCCGCCATCGCGTTCGGCATTGCATTCGACATCGCGAGCACGACACCGAGCCCGAACACCATCCTCCGCACGGCTCCGGCGCCCACTGCCGTTGCCGATGCCGACCGCTTCGCGTTGTTGCGCATGTTCCCTCTCCTCTGCCGCGTCACCAGAAAAACAGGCGGCGTGACGCGTCGGTCACGCCGCCTGTGTGCTGGCAATCACTGTAGGGAGAGCGGCCCGGACAATATATGGGACAAGTCCTAAACTGCAGCCGCATCGATCGAACTCAGCGCGGTCGACACGGCCCCGCGGCCCGATCCGACAGGCGTGACACGCCCGTCACGCGTCCGGATCGACGCGCAGCACGAGCTTGCCGCGATGGTCGCCGTCGAACAGGCGGTTCAGCACGTCGGGCGCGTTTTCGAGACCGTCGGCCACGGTTTCCTCGGCCTTGAGCCGGCCGTCGCGCAGCCAGCCCGCGAGCGTCTGCACGGCTTCGCGGCTCTTGCGGTAGTCGAGGATCAGGAAGCCACGCATCGTCAGCCGCTTGGAGATCAGCACGCCGACGTCGTCGGCCGCGCGCCCGCTGTTGTAGTTCGAGATCACGCCGCACAGCGCGACACGCCCGCCGATCACCATCCGCGACAGCACCGCGCGCATCACCTCGCCGCCGACGTTCTCGAAGTTCACGTGCACGCCGTCCGGCGTCGCCGCCTTCAGTTGCTGGCGGAAATCGTCGGCCTTGTAGTCGACGGCCGCGTCGAAGCCGAGCGTCTCGGTCAGGTAGCGGCACTTGTCCGCGCCGCCCGCGATGCCGACCACCCGTGCGCCGTGGATCTT
This sequence comes from Burkholderia sp. BCC0419, assembly GCF_902830285.1. Lineage (NCBI taxonomy): Bacteria > Pseudomonadati > Pseudomonadota > Betaproteobacteria > Burkholderiales > Burkholderiaceae > Burkholderia > Burkholderia sp. BCC0419. Next base: position 538,357 of record NZ_CADESR010000001.1, on the reverse strand, counting down.
GCCGATCTGCCCGGCGATCGAGCCGACCGAGCCGGCCGCCGCCGACACGACGAGCGTTTCGCCCGGCTGCACCGGCGCGATGTCGGTCAGCCCGTAGTACGCGGTCAGCCCGCTCATCCCGCACGCGCCGAGCAGCGTCGGCAGCGGCAGGCCCGACTGCGCGGGCAGCTTCACGAGCTGCGCGGCCTGCTCGGCCGGCACGACCGCGTAGTCCTGCCAGCCGACGAGCCCCTGCACGAGATCGCCTTCCGCGAACCCCGCATGGCGCGACGCGACCACGCGGCCGATGCCGAGCGCGCGCATCACCTCGCCGATCGCGACGGGCGGCAGGTACTGCGGCACGTCGCTCATCCACACGCGGTTGGTCGGGTCCATCGACAGGTACAGCACGCGCACGAGCACCTCGCCGTCGGCGAGCGCCGGCACCGGCGTCTCGACGAGCGAAAAATGTTCGCGGCCGACCCGCCCTTCCGGGCGCGTCTTCAGCAGCAGCTGGCGGTTCACGGGTGTCGACATGCTGTTCTCCTCCAATCGTTGTGGTTCGGGATGCGCGTCAGACCGCGCACATGCCGCCGTCGATCACGAGTTCGGCGGCCGTCACGAAGCGGCTCTCGTCGGACGCGAGATATACGGCCGCGTGCGCGACGTCGTCCGGCTCGCCGAGCCGGCGAAGCGGAATGCCGCGCGCGAGCTTGCGCGTCGCGTCGCGTTCGCCGAGCGACTGGAACAGCGGCTCGACGATCCCCGTGCGGATGAACGCCGGGTGAATCGAATTGCAGCGCACGTCGATCTCGCGGCGCGCGCAATCGATCGCAACCGACTTCGTCAGCGACGCGACCGCCGCCTTCGATGCGTTGTACGCGGTGAAGTCCGGCTCGACCTTGAATGCGGCGACCGACGAGATGTTGATGATCGACGCGGGATGGCTCTCGGCCAGGTACGACAGCGCGTGCTTGCAGCCGAGCACGATGCTCTCGACGTTGATCGCCATCACGCGCCGCCATTCGTCCAGCTCGATTTGCGCGGGCGAGCCGATCGAGCCGACGCCCGCGTTGTTGACGAGCACCGACAGCCCGCCCATCGCATCGGTCGCCTGCGCGAGCAGCGCCTGCCAGCGCGCTTCGTCGCGCACGTCCTGGGTCGCGGCGAACGCGACCGGCGTCGCGTGGCCCGCGTTGAGTTCCTGCGCGAACGCGTCGAGCACCGACGCTTCCGCGATGTCGGTCACGAACACGCGCGCGCCCTGCTCGACCATCCGGCGCGCGATCGCGCGGCCGAGGCCGCCCGCGGCGCCCGTGATGTATGCGCACTTGCCGGCGAGGCGTGGGGAAACGATTGTCATGTGACCTGCTCCTGTCTTGAGTCGTCGTCGCGGAACGCTGCCGCGACGGGGTTTCCGTGCGTTCCGGGCCTTCAGGGCCGCTGCCGGCCGACGTGCGCCGGTGGCCGGTGCGCCGACATGACGACGCATCGCACGGTTTCCGCGAGTATATCGAGTTGAACGCGCCGCACGCCGGACCGGCCGGGCAGCCTGTCCGCGATTGAACGACAGCCAGCGTACGCGAATGCCGCCAATCGTTGACGTCCTCGTCTCCCTAAAGGGAGAGGATTCCCACACCTGGCGATGCACGTCCGCATCGGAGAATGTTCAACGCAGCGTTGATATCACGATCATGCACGACACCACAGTCACTGCAGGCCCATTCTCTTACTCGCAGTCCCGCGATACCTTTCGGCCGCGTCGTGCTGCCTTTCGATCCGCACGACGAACAGGACTGGGTCGACCCGCTTTCGTCCACTTCCTCGAACGTGGCCCCGTGCGCCATCGCTTTGTAACGGAGCTTGTTCCGGAAGGACGACCAGGATGCGTCGTAGACGCTCTTCGCCATGCTGGTTCTGGCAAGTTTGACGGCCGACACGTTGCCAACCGCGATGTAATCGAAACGCCGCACCAGATCGAGCGCGAGCTTGTGCTGGAAGTCGGCGCGGGCATTCGGGACCTTGGCGTGCAGCTTCGCGATATGTCGCTTGTGCTTTCGTGCTCGCTGCGCCTTCGCCAGCCTTTCAGCCGCGCGTCGACCGAACCGGTCATTGGGCAGCTTCTCGCCGGTCGAAAGTGTGGCGAAGTCTTTCAGGCCGAGATCGATGCCGACGCCGGAACGGAGCGGGCGGGCCTGCACATCCGGCATCTCGATCACGATGTTGAGAAACCAATTGCCGCGCGCGTCCTGCGCGAAGTTGCTCCCGTCCTTGATCTTGCCTTCGGGAAGCGGTCGGCTGTTGAACACGCGAAAGGTGTTGCCGGCGAAACGGAACGCGTCACCCGCGCGCTTCAGGTCACGGCCCTTCAGCGGCACCCAGCCCAGCGATTTCCGGCCGCGATAGCGCAGATAAGGGCGTCGACGCTGGCTGCGCGACTTCGCGTATTGCTCGCACGTCGCGTTGACCGTGCCGGAGTGAATACCGAGTTCCTTGCTGCTGCCGGTCGTCAGCACGTTCAGGTCGAATCCGGTAGGCCACTTCTTGCCCCACTTCAGCGCGTGCTTCTGCGTGTCGTTGCAGAAGTTCCAGACGTAGTTCACCGCGCGGCTCTGCTTGTTAAGCAGTCCGTTGAGCGACTTCACGCGGTAGCGGTAGACAAGGATCATGTCGGTGATCCTAACCCGTGGAAGAAGCAGCCTGTCAACAGCACGCCTTTCCTCCCCGTCCTGAAGGACGGGGTTTCTCGGAGCAACTGATGAATATTCGTTATGCCCGGTCATAGACATCGTTCATGACTGGCGCGTAGCGGCGCCGATGCGCGCGCCCATGCGGGCCGACCGGGTGGACTGGCGAGCGAGTCGATTTTCCGGATGCCGGGCGTTGCGTTCCGCACAACCGGGGAAAGCGGGGAAGCAACCGGGAAGATGAGCCGGCGAGGCATCGTGCAACCCGCCGGAAAAACGCTAGAAACAACGCCGGACGAACGCCGGCGGAGAGAAGGCGGCGCCAGCGCGCCCGCCACCGGCAACCGTCAGAACCGGTCGCCCGACGGCGCGCGCACGAACGCGCAAAGCTGCGGCGAATGCGTGTCGATCATCTGCTGGAACGGCGCGCGGTGCCCATACGCGATGCCCGACACCAGCAGCAGGCAGACCGCCGCGACGCGCGGCGAGAACGCGCGCTGCCGCGCGCCGTCGTAGCCGCGCAGGAACACCAGCGCGACCAGCGCGCCGAGCATCCAGCCGACGACGACTTCCGGCACGGTGTGCGAGTGATCGAACACGCGCGCGACGGCCGTGATCGCACCGATGGCCAGCCCGGCCGCGATGCCGGGCGCCTTGCCCGGCCGGAACGCCTGCCACAGCATCGACAGTGCGACCGTCCACACGGACGTCGACAGCATCGTATGGCCGCTGATCACGCGGAAATCGAATTGCGGAAGCTCGATGCCGCATCCGGCATACAGGATCTTCGTGGCGCCGACGACGCCCATGCCGGCGGCCAGCAGCACACCCCAGCGGGCGGCCAGGCGCCAGTCGGTCAGCACGAGCCATACCGCGCAGGTCAGCGCGATCGGCAAGGTCAGCGCGGCATCGCCGATATTGCTGATTTCACTCCACATAACGGACTTCGGGGACGATCGAAAGGCCAGAGTTTACCGCAAGCGCACGCCGCACCTGTGTCAGCCTGTGACAGGCTGTATCAGCCCGCGACACCGGTAATCAACAGCAGGTTCGTGCCGGTGATCACGGCGAACAGCGCCCATGCGGCCACCTGCGTCCCGCGGCCGATCGCGTGGTCGCCCATCGTGCCGCGGTCGCTGACCGAGCGGATCAGCGGCCACATCGCGAACGGCAACTGCAGGCTCAGCAGCACCTGGCTCCACACGAGCAGTTGCCCGACCGAGCCGTCGCCGAGCCACAGCACGCCGATCAGCGCCGGCACGAGCGCGAGCCCGCGCGTGATCAGCCGGCGCTGGTAGCACGGGATCTTCGTATGCAGGAAACCGTCCATGATCACCTGGCCGGCGATCGTGCCGGTCAGCGTCGAGCTCTGCCCCGACGCGAGCAGCGCGATGCCGAACAACAGCGCGGCCGCGCCGCCCGCGATCGGCGTGATCAGCCGGTACGCCTGCTCGATGTCGGTCACGTCGTGCTGGCCCGTCGCATGAAACGCCGCACCCGCGACGACGAGGATCGCCGCGTTGACGAGCATCGCGACGAACAGCGACACGCAGGTATCGATGCGCACGAGCGCCAGCGTGTCGCGGATCACGCCGCGCGCGCCGCCGACGACGTGCCGGGTCTGCACGACCGACGAATGCAAGTACAGGTTGTGCGGCATGATCGTCGCGCCGACGATGCCGAGCGCGAGCACGATCGCGTCCTTGCGGTCGTGGCCCGGGTCGCCCGGCACGAGCCCGCCGACCACCGCATGCCAGTCGGGCGGCGTGATCGCCACCTGCGCGACGAAGCAGAACGCCATCGTCGCGATCAGCCCGAGCACGATCGCCTCGATCTGCCGGAACCCCTTGCCCTGCAGGCCGAGCACGATCACCGTGTCGAGCGCGGTGAGCACGACGCCCCATGCGAGCGGCACGCCGAGCAGCAGCTTGAACGCGAGCGCGCAGCCGAGCACTTCCGCGATGTCGCACGCGATGATCGACACTTCGGCGGTGATCCACTGCACGACGCGGCCGAGGCGGCCGTAGCGTTCGTAGCTGGCCTGCGCGAGATCCTTGCCCGCGACGAGGCCGAGCCGCGCCGCGAGCATCTGCAGGAAGATCGCCGCGAGGCTCGAGAACGCGACGACCCACAGCAGCGAATAGCCGAACTGCGAGCCGGCCTGGATATCGGTCGCCCAGTTGCCGGGATCCATATAGCCGATCGCGACCAGCAGGCCGGGGCCGAAGAAACGCCTGAGCTTCTGCCAGCGCGGCGCGGCGGCATCGATCGTGATGCTGCCCTTTACTTCCGACGGGCAGAAAGGGGCGGTGGCGGTAGTGGGGAGGAAAGGCATGGAAACCGGGAATCGAGGTCGCGACACGACGATTCTACGGGTATCCGGCCCGTTTTCCCGTGCTCGGCCACGCACGCGTCGCATCCCGCCCCGTCGCCGTCGCAACACGCGGCGGCGGCCCCGTCATCCGGATCGGGCGACGCCGCGCCGTGCGCGAGGATTTTTTCCCGCTCGGCGACGCGAAATTCGGTCGGCGACATCAACAGGCGCTGACGAAACAGCTTCGCGAGCCGCTCGCCGCTGCCGAACCCGGTGCGCCGCGCGACCTTGTCGGCCGGCAGCGTCGTATGGATCAGCATGTGGCACGCACGTTCGAGCCGCACGTGCTGGACGAACTCGGTCGGCGTCACGCCGATTTCCTTCTTGAAGCGCCGCAGGAAATTGCGCTCGCTCATCGCGGCCGCCTGCGCGGCGTTCGCGATCGAGATGCGGTTCACGCTCTGCGCGCGCAGCCGCTGCGCGGACATCCGGATCGACGGGCTCGCGCTCAGTTCGCGGAATGCCCACATCGACTGCACATAGCGCTGCTCGACCGGCCGCATCATGTTGCTGGCGATCTCCTGCGCGGCGCCGTCGCCGAGGTCGGCGCGGAACATGTCGAGCGCGGCGGCAAACACGTCGGTTTCGCCGGCCTGCGATTCGATCGTCGTGGTGGCGCGGCGCCCGGACCTGCCCGGCCGCCCGTCGATCGACGACGACGGCCGCCGCGTGGCGGCGAGCGCGGGCAGATCCATCGCGTCGACGATCCAGCGCGCATGCAGGCGAATGTCGGTCAGGCGCCGCTGCAATGCGTCGTCCCAGTTGACGGCCGCACGGTCGCCATGAAGATGAAAGAACGCGAGCGCACGGCGGCTGTGTTCGTCGCCGAGCGGATCGGCCGCGATTCTCACGCCGGACGACGACTGCAACAGTCCCCCGCTTTCGGAGACGTACTTGAGCTGGTAATCCACGCCGTACCCATGCAGGCGATTCGCCAGGTTGAAGGCCTCGCCAAGACGCGCGGCCTGGGCCAACGAAAAACCCGTACTCAAATAGATGATGACCCATCGCTGATCTGCTGCATTCACTGGCCAAGCCCCCGACTTGTTCGACTTCTTCTAATACCGTCGAACTGTCAGGCTTATATTTGGTTTGAATGCGTGCGACAGGACGGCTATCCCGAAATATGAAGCGACGGCATCTTAGCCGAACGGGTAGTGCCTTTGGCGCGAAATGGCCGACCGGGACAGCATGATGGCGGATTACTACAGGCTGCCGCGCGCCGCTGGTATGCAGGCACAGAATCGCGTATGCGATGCGGCCGATTGTTGCGGTCGTCGTGCGTAATAACATGCGTGTTCGATGGCGTTGCGCAACGGTCAAGCGGACGCTCGCGTATCGGCGCGAACGGCATCGACACGCATCGAACGCGTGCGATCGCCGCGTATGCCGACCGGCGCATCCGTTGCCTGCGCACCCGTTAGAATCGATCCGTCCTTCACCACGCCGCCACGCGGCGCCCGCTTTCCTTGATCCGCTTACCGGAGACTTGCCATGTCGCTCATCCACGCCGCCGCCGTCCTCGATGCCGACGCACCCAACTACGTCGTCCAGTTGCAGGCCGGCACGCATGCGCTGACCGGCGACGAAGCGCCGCGCGAAGGCGGCCAGGATCGCGGGCCGGCGCCATACGAGTTCGTGCTGGCCGGGCTCGCACAATGCACGGCCGCGACGCTGCGCATGTATATGCAGCGCAAGACGTGGCCGGCCGCGCGCATCGCCGTGAGCACCGAGCTGCATGCCGATCGCGAAGGCGTGCAATACGTGCGCCGCGTCGTGACGCTCGACGGCCCGCTCGACGACGCGCAACGCCAGCGTCTCGCGGAAATCTGCGAGAAAACCCCGGTGACGCAGTTCATCAAGCGCGGCACGCGGATCGACACGACGTTGAACTGACGCGCGCGGCAGGCCGTACGCACTGCCACTTGAAAGCCTGAAAAACGAAACGGGCGGGCCGCGCATCCAGCGCGACCCGCCCGTTCATCGATCCCGCCCGGCGCTTACAGTCCGAGCGCGGACAGATCCAGCTTGCCGTCCTTCATCGGCGGGCACCAGAAATACGCGCCCGTCAGCGGCCGCGTGAAGCGGAACAGGCCGTCGACGATGCCGTCTTCCGCGCCGCTCATCCGGCGCATCTGCACGTCGAACGCGCGGAACGAACAGCCGAACGCGACGAAGTAGAGGCCCGCACGGCGCGTGTCCGACCACGGCGACGAACGGCGCAGCATGAACGCCTCGGGCGCGAAGCTCTCCTGCGCGGTGCGCTTCACGTGCGCGAATTCGGGCGCGTCGTCGAGTTCCTCGTTGTCCGAACGGCGACGCCCGATGATGTGGTCCATGTCGCCCGACGGAATGCGCTCCATCTGGTCGAAGTCGTGCACCCACTGCTGCACCGCGACGAAGCTCGAACCGTCGAGCCCCGCGCCCTGCCCCGTCACGATCGCCGCGGCCACCGCGTCGTCGCCTTCCGGGTTCTCGGTGCCGTCCTCGTAGCCGGACAGGTCGCGATCGTTCGAATAACGGAAGCCGTCGACGGCATCCTGCAGCGCGAATGCCGGCGCCAGCGCGCGTTCGATCGCCCGCGCGCGCAGCACGATCTCGCCACGGTCGTCCGAGCGCAGCCAGACCCACACGTCGGCCGGCGTCGCCGGCAGCGTGCGGTCGTTCACCGCGAACGCCGGGTAGTCGGTCAGGCCCGGCACCGGATGCCCGAGATAGGCAGCCAGCGCGTGCCCGAAACCGACGACCGTGTCGCGTCCGTCGACGATCTCGCGCAGCGCGGCCAGCGCCGCGGCAACATTGCCGTCATTCGACATCGTGAAAGTCAGGTATCGGGCTGCCGTATCGATCGGAGCCAGGATGCCTTGCTGAACGTCGCTCATCGTTTCCTCGGGAATGGTTCGGAGTGAATCTGTACGGACCGCGTCGTCGTGCGCCGCGGACGCGGAAGTGTAATCGATGCGCCCGCCGGCCCCTGCCCGCCATCGCGCAACGTACGCGAAAAGGGGCCAAAACCCTGAATACTAACCGTATCGACGCAGCAACGCCGCATTCGTCAGACGTTGCGGCGCGCGCGACTGTCCTGCTAGAATCTTTTCCACGTCTTTTCGGCGTCCTTTCAACCGTTCACTTCAGGGGAGGTGCAGATGTTCCGAATGCCAGCAACCTTCCCGAACGTGGTCCCACGGCGCAGCTGATCCAGCCCGCCGTCCGCGCCGGCTCCCGAGTTTTCCGCTAACCCGTCAGCCGCGCTTTTCCCGACAGCCCGTTTCGTTCCGCCCGCGTGTTTCGCGCGGCCCGGCTGTTGCGTTTTCGACGTTCTCCGAACCGGAAAGTCCCGTCGCGCGATGCGCCGGGCAACGATACATGACCAGAAAAACCTCCCATCTGGGCGGCCATGCATTCCAGGCCGTCTTCGGCTTCACCATCCGCTACTGGCGCAAGCAGCCGGCGCGCATCGCCACGGTCGCGAGCTTGGCGCTGCTCGCCGCGCTCGCCGACGTCCTCACGCCGCTGTTCGCCGGCCGCCTCGTCGATGCACTGTCGACCGGCCTGACCGACCGCGCCGCCGCGTGGCATTCGGCCCTCGTCGCATTCGGCACGCTCGCCGCGCTCGGCATCGGCGCGACGGTGCTGCGCCAGGGCGTCTACCTGAACATCATCACGCTCACGCTGAAGATGATGAGCGAGATCGCCGCCGCGTCGTTCCACCGCGTGCAGCGCTTCTCGACCGACTGGCACGCGAACAGCTTCGCGGGCTCGACCGTGCGCAAGATCACGCGCGGGATCTGGGCGCTCGACCTGCTCAACGACACCGTGCTGATCGCGCTGCTGCCGTCGGTCACGATGCTGGTCGGCGCGACCGTGCTGCTCGGCACGCACTGGCCCGTGATGGGGCTCGTCGTCGGCGCGGGTTCGCTGCTGTACATCGCGGTGACGGTCGCGGTGTCGCTCGGCATCGTCGCGCCGGCCGCCCGGCTCGGCAACCTGTGGGATACGCGCATGGGCGGCGCGCTGGCCGACGCCGTCAGCTGCAACGCGGTCGTCAAGGCGTTCGGCGCGGAAACGCGCGAGGAAGCGCGACTCGCGCGCGTGATCGGCAAGTGGCGGCAGCGCACGCGCCGCACGTGGGTGCGCGGCACGTTCAACGGCGGGTTGCAGGGTGCGATGCTCGTCGCGATGCAGGCCGCGATGATCGGCGTCGCACTGCGGCTGTGGATGAACGACGAGGCGAGCGTCGGCGACATCGCGTTCGCGCTGACGATGTTCTTCATGCTGCAGGGTTACCTGCGCGACGTCGGCATGCACATCCGCAACCTGCAGCGCTCGGTCAACGACCTGGAAGAACTCGTCGCGCTCGAACGCCAGCCGCTCGGCATCGACGATCGCCCCGGCGCGCCGGCCATCCGGATCGGGCAAGGCGAGATCCGCTTCGAGCACGTGACGTTCCGCTACGGCAACCATCCGGTGCCGCTGTACGACGATTTCTCGATGCGGATCGCGCCCGGCGAACGCGTCGGCCTCGTCGGCCATTCGGGGTCGGGCAAGACGACGTTCATCAAGCTGATCCAGCGCCTGTACGACGTGTCGGGCGGCCGCATCACGATCGACGGCCAGGACATCGCGCAGGTGCGGCAGGAGTCGCTGCGCAGCCAGATCGCGATCGTCCAGCAGGAGCCGGTGCTGTTCCACCGCACGCTCGCGGAGAACATCGCGTATGCGCGCCCCGGCGCGAGCCGCGCCGACATCGAGCGCGCCGCGCGTCAGGCCAGCGCGCACGACTTCATCGTCGCGCTGCCGGCCGGCTACGACACGCTCGTCGGCGAACGCGGGATCAAGCTGTCGGGCGGCGAGCGCCAGCGCGTCGCGATCGCGCGTGCGTTCCTCGCCGATGCGCCGATCCTGATCCTCGACGAAGCGACGTCGAGCCTCGACAGCGAAAGCGAGCTGCTGATCCAGCAGGCGATGGAGCGGCTGATGGTCGGCCGCACGACGCTGGTCGTCGCGCACCGGCTGTCGACCGTGCGTGCGCTCGACCGGCTGCTGGTGCTCGATCGCGGCAAGGTGATCGAGGAAGGCAACCACGACGCGCTGATCCGCATCGACGGCGGGATTTATCGGCGGCTGTTCGAGCGGCAGGCGCTGGAGCTGGCGAAGGGGCTCGCCGATTCGCCGCGGCGCGTGGCGGATCGCGATGCCGGACCGCTGGGGGAGCCGGCGGAGGTTTGATGCAGGCGCGCGTCGCGACACGGCCCGGCGGCGGTGTCATCGCCGCCGGGCCGTGTCGACAGCAATCGGTTCCGGATCGAGGCCGTGCCACGCGCACGGCCTTTTTTGTGTCCGCGGGCCTGGCGCGTCGGCACCGAGCCGCGCGCCGCGCCGTGTCCGCCGCCAGGATCACTTATCATGTCGGCCAGCAAATGGGCGACAAGGGATCGATCATGTTTACAGGCATTGTTCAGGGTGTTGGCACCATCAACGCCATCAAGGATCACGGCGAGCTGAGGACGTTCAGCATCGAATTCCCGGAGCGGTTCACCGACGATATCGAGATCGGCGCGAGCGTGTCGGTCGATGGCGTGTGCCTGACGGTGACGACCCTCCATTCGCCGGTGCTGATCGACTTCGACGTGATGCTGCCGAGCCTGCGGATCACCACGCTGGCCGACCTCACGACCGGCGCGCGGGTCAACGTCGAGCGGGCCGCGAAGGACGGCGCGGAGATCGGCGGGCATCCGCTGTCCGGTCATGTCGATTTCACGGGCACCATCGCGCACATCGCATCGTCCGAGCACAACCGGATGATCCGCATCGGCGTACCTGCCGAGTTCAAGCGCTACGTGTTCGCGAAGGGCTACATCGCGATCAACGGCTGCAGCCTCACCGTGTCGGACGTCAATCGCGACGAAGGCTGGTTCGACGTGTGGCTGATTCCCGAAACGCGCCGCGCGACCACGTTCGATGCGAAGGGCGTCAACGACAAGGTCAACATCGAGATCGAACGCAGCACGCAGGTCGTCGTGGATACGATCCGGGAATCGGTCAAGGAAACGCTCGGCGAATTGAACGGCGTCGTCACCGCGCTGCTGGCGGAAAGAGGCATCGATATCGAGGAACTGCTCGCGCGCAACGTCGCGCGGCTGCCGAAGCAGTAAAGGCTGATTACCCGCGTGCTAGGTGATCCGCTGGATCACCGAGTACCGGCTGCCGTCGGAAAACACCTCGACCCACGGTTCCGATTCCTCGAACGTCCAGAGGACGAGCTCGAGATCGATCGGCTCGTCCCCGTCGTCGGGCCATGGCATGTTCCATCCGCCCGCGACGGCCACTACCCCGCCCGTGTAGAGCGGGCATTGCGCCATCCACTCGCGCTCGTAGTCGTGCGCGGCCGCGCCCTTGAAGTTGCCGTTGAATCCCCAGTCGCGCTGCCAGCCGTGTGCGTCGAGGTACGCGCCGATCGCGGCAGAGCCGAAGCGGAACACCGCGTCGACCGGCGGAAGCGACGTTGCGTCGGAGCGGCACAGCGGGTGATCGGAGCGGACGGGTTGCGTGGAAATCTCCACACGGCCTGACGTGCCGCTTTCGTCGAGATACACGTTCAGCCAGACGCCATCGCGCTCGACGGAAATGCACAACGCGCCGGCGTCGATCCCATGCCAGTAGCCGGTGACGGGTTCGCCGTCGTCCGCGAAGCGGTACTCGTGGCACGGCCTGGCCAGGCGCTTCGCTTCGGTCAGAAAGTCGTCCAGCGTCATCGGATGTCCGTCAGTCATTTGTTGCACCTTGGGTATCACATGGGGCCGCCGCGATCGAACGACATCGAACCACGGCTGCCCGCGCCTCACTCCGCCTCCACCTGCGCCCCCTTCCCCACCGCCACGCGCTGCGCGCGATAAATCCCCGCGTGTCCCGAGAACAGATACGCGACGACACAGGCGACGATCGCATACACGCCGATATCCGCGCCGAACAGTTCGATCGCCATGATCGTCGACGCGATCGGCGTGTTCGCCGCGCCCGCGAACACCGCGACGAAGCCGAGCCCCGCGAGCACGGGCACCGGCAGCGCGAGCACCTGGCCGAGCGCATTGCCGAGCGTCGCGCCGATGTAGAACAGCGGCGTCACTTCGCCGCCCTTGAACCCCGACGCGAGCGTGACCACGGTGAACGCGAACTTGCCCGCGAAATCGTAAAGCGGCAGCGGGCCGTGGAACGCGGCTTCGATCGTCGGGATGCCGAGACCGAGATACTGCGGCAGGTTCAGCACGGTCGCGGCCACCGCGACCAGCAGGCCGCCGAACACCGGCTGCAGCGGCGCATAGCGGATCACGCGGCGAAACCACGCGGTCAACGCATGCGTCGCAAACGCGAACAGCCGCCCGACCACGCCGAACGCGATGCCCGCGACGACCGTCACGGCCAGCCCGGTCGCCGATAAGGCCGGCACGAACGGAATCGCATAGGCCGTGTGATGGACGCCCCACGCGCGGCACACGACGTCCGCGACGATCGCCGACGCGACGCAGGTCAGCAGCGCGTCGTACCGCACGCGCCCGATCGCGAGCACCTCGAGCCCGAACACGGCGCCCGCGAGCGGCGTGCCGAACACCGACGCGAAGCCGGCCGCGATGCCGCCCATCAGCAGCACGCGGCGATGCTCGCGATCGAGACGAAACAGGTGGGTGACGCGATCGGCGAGCGCGCCGCCAATCTGCACGGCCGTGCCCTCGCGGCCGGCCGAGCCGCCGAACAGGTGCGTGACGACGGTCGCGACGAGCACGAGCGGCGCCATCCGCTTCGGCACGAGCGCCTTCGGGTCGTGAATCTCGTCGATCAGCAGGTTGTTGCCGCGCGCGACCGACTGGCCGAAGCGATGGTAGAGCCAGCCGGTGGCGAAACCGGCGGCCGGCAGCCCCCACAGCAGCCACGGATGCGCGACGCGCGTACCGGTCGCCCAGTCGAGCGCGATCAGGAACAGCGCGGAAGCCGTGCCGGCCAGCGCGCCGAGCAGCGCTGAAAGCGCGAGCCAGCGGCACACATAGCGCACGGTCGCGAAAAGATCGGCAGAAGTGGTGAAAAACATGATTTCCAGATTCGACAGGACATCAAAACCTGGGCGGCAGAATACCGCATGGACGGCCTGCGACCTCCTGACGACCCAGGAACACGCAGGCATCATCAGCCGGGCAAACCGGCGGTTGAGGGCCGCACCGCGCGCCACGCGCCGGGAACGACCGCAGGGAGGCATGCCATCTCCGCAGGCCGCGATTGTACGCGACGCCGCGCCACGCACGCAATGCAGACGACGGCGCCCGCCCGGTGCGCCGTCAGTCGCGCGGCGCGAGCGCGATCCGGGCGATCAACTGGGGCGCGATCTGTTCGAGCGGCAGGATCGCCGACGCCGCGCCGATCGCCGCCGCTGCCTTCGGCATCCCGTACACGGCGCTGGTCGCCTCGTCCTGCGCGATCGTGTAGCAGCCCTTCGCGCGCATCGCCTTCAGGCCGAGCGCGCCGTCGCGCCCCATGCCCGTCAGCAGCACGCCGAGCGCATCGCCCTGCCAGCCGTCCGCGACGCTGTTGAAGAACACGTCGATCGACGGCCGGTACGGCGTTTCGGCCGGATGCCGCGTATAGCCGAGCACGCCGCGCGGCGACAGCGTCAGATGGTCGTTGGTCGCCGCGAGCAGCACCTCGCCCGCTTCCGGCACGCTGCCCTGCCGCGCGACGCGCACCGGCAGCCGCGTATAGCCGTCGAGCCAGTCGGCCATGCCGTACGCGAATGCCTGGTCGACGTGCTGGACGATCACGATCGCGGCCGGGAAATCGGCCGGCAGCGCGCGCAGCAGCGCGGTGAGCGCGGTCGGCCCGCCCGCCGACGCACCGATCGCGACGAGCGTCGGCTGGCCGCGCGTGGGCGCCGGCCCCGGCGGCACGAGCGTCGCGGTGCGGCTTTCGAGCAGCCGGCCGATCTGGTCGATCTTCGCGAGCAGCGCCTGCGGCGACGCATCGGTCGACAGCCCGAGCGCGAGCGTCGGCGTGTCGACCGCGTCGAGCGCGCCGGCGCCCATCGCCTCGTACACCGACGACGTGTTCGCGCTGACGCTCGCCGTCACGATCAGGATCGCGCACGGCGCGCGCGCCATGATCCGGCGCGTCGCGGCGACGCCGTCGACCTTCGGCATCACGAGATCCATCAGCACGACGTCGGGCGGATGCGCGACGCAGAAATCCACTGCCTCGTCGCCATCGGTCGCGACCCACAGCACGCGATGGTCCGCGCGCAGCGCGATCACGCGGCGCAGCGCCTCCACGGCCAGCGGCAGGTCGTTGACGATGCCGATGTTCATCCTCGCGCGCCCCCGATCAGGTCGTGCACGGCATCGAGCAGCGCCTCGTCGTGGAAGCTGCTCTTCGCGAGGTAGTAATCGGCGCCGGCGTCGAGCCCGCGACGGCGATCCTCGTCGCGATCCTTGTACGACACGATCATCACCGGCACGCGCTTGAGCATCGGGTCGCCCTTGATCAGCGTGACGAGTTCGATGCCGTCCATGCGCGGCATGTCGACGTCGGTCACGACGAGATCGAACGCATCGCTGCGCACCGCGTTCCACCCTTCCATCCCGTCGACCGCGACCGTCACGTCGTAGCCGCGTTTTTCCAGCAGCTTGCGTTCGAGCTCGCGCACTGTCAGCGAATCGTCGACGACGAGCACGCGGCGGCGCCGGTCGGCGAGCGCGAGCTGCGGATCGCGCGTGAGCCGCGCGAGCTGGCCGCCGCGCACGAGCTTGTCGACCGAGCGGATCAGGTCCTCGACGTCGACGATCAGCACCGGGTCGCCATTCTCGAGCAACGCGCCGGCCGCGATGTTCTGGATCTTGTGCAGACGGCTGTCGAGCGGCTGCACCACGAGCATCCGCTCGCCGAGGAAGCGGTCGACCGCGACGCCGTACAGCTCCGGCTCGGCGCCGACGACCACGACCGCCGTACTGGTGCGCGCCACGTCGGGTGCGCCCGCGTCGAGCAGCTGGTGCGCGGCGACGAGGCCCGCGCGCCGGCCGTCGAACGGAAAATGCGGCTGCCCTTCGAGCACGTCGATGTCGTCGTGCGCGAGTTCGAGCGTGCGCCGCACGTGCGCGAGCGGGAACGCATACGGCTCGCCGCCGACCTCGACGAGCAGGCTGCGGATCACCGACAGCGTGAGCGGCAACTGCAGCACGAAGCGCATGCCGGAACCCGGCTCGTTGAAGATCCGCACCGCGCCGCGCACGCCGCGCACCATCTCCTGCACCGCGTCGAGGCCGACGCCGCGCCCCGATACGTCGGTCACCGCATCGCGCATCGAGAAGCCCGGCAGCAGCAGGAATTCGAGCAGTTCGGGATCGGACAGCCGCGCGGCCGTCTCGTCGTCGGTCAGGCGCTGGCGCACGACGGCCGCGCGCAGCGCGTCCATGTCGACGCCCGGCCCGTCGTCGATCACGCTGACGAGCAGCGAGCCGGCGCTGTGGCGCGCCTCGAGCGTGACGCTCGCCTCGGCCGGCTTGCCGCGCGCGTGGCGCGCGTCGGGCGAATCGACGCCGTGGTCGATCGCGTTGCGCAGCAGGTGGCCGAGCGGCGCGTCGAGCAGGTCGAGGATGTCGCGATCGACCTGCGTGCCTTCGCCGACGATCGAGAAACGCACCTGCTTGCCGAGCGAGCGCGCGAGATCGCGGACGATGCGCGGATACGCGCGCGTCGCATCGCCGAACGGCCGCATCCGGCACTGCAGCGCCTCGTCGTACAGCTGCTCGGCGATATGCGTGCTGCGCCGCTCGAAGCGGTCGAATTCGTCCATGCGCTCGGCGAGCGAGCGCTGCAGGTCGTTGAGCATGTGCCGCACTTCGTTCATCGACGCGAGCATGCCGGCGTCGAGATCGTCGGCGAACTGCTCGTACATCAGGTCGAGCGAACGGGCCGCGTCGCGCTGCGCGCGCTTCACGCGCAGCATCGATTCGGCGAACGGCTTGAGCCAGCGCGATTCGACCAGCGATTCGCCGGACAGGCTCAGCAGCCGGTTCAGCGTATCGGCGCGCACCCGGCGCATCGCGCCGGCGCCCGCCACGCGGCCGGCCTGGGCCGGGTCGGGCGCCGTGCCCGACACGGCGAGCGGCGGCACGGCGGCACTGGCCCCGACCGGCTCGTTCGCGGCGCCGTCGTGATCGCGATACGGCACGAACGACGGCGGCACCGGCGGCGGCACGGCGGCCGGCGCCTGCATCGTCTGCGCGCCGTCGGCGCCTTTCAGCGCCGCCGCGAACACGTCGATCTCGGTCTGCGACACGGGCTGCCCCTGCGGATCGCCGACGCGCACCAGCAAATCGACGCCGGCCAGCAGCACGTCGACGTGCGTGGCCGTCAGCGCGATCGTGCCGGCCTGCGCGGCGACGAAGCATTCCTCCATCCGCCCGGCGATCTCGACGCCGAGCGGCACGCCGACGATGCGCGCGGCGCCCTTCAGCGAATGGGCGGCGCGCATGCACGCTTCGAGCGCGACGGAATCGGGCTCGCCCGATTCGAGCGCGAGCAGCCGCTCCGACAGCGCCTGGGTCTGCGTGCGCGTCTCCTCGCGATACAGCTCGAGCAGCGACAGGTGGCTCAGGTCGTCATCGCCGCTCATCGCATGCTCCGTGTCACGGCGTCGAACAGACGATCGTCGTCGAGCAGCCCCACCGACTTGCCGCGCCACGACAGCACGCCGCGCGACAGGCCGGCGCTCGCGCGCCCGACCGTCGCAGGCACCGGCACCCAGTCGGACGCGCCGAAGCGCAGCACGCCCTCGACTTCGTCGACCGGAAACACGACCGGTTCGCCCTGGTGCGCGGCCACCAGCAGCCGCGTGAAACGGCCATCGCCGCCGCCGCCGGCGTTGCCGGCCTCGAGGCCGAGCAGCGCGCCGATCGAGATCGCGATGCGCAGCGTGCCGCGGATATTGACCACGCCGCGCACGGCCGAATGGCGGCGATGCGGCAGGGAATGGATCGGGCGCGTGCCGGCGATCTCGCGCAGCACGCCGATCGGCAGCGCGAGCCATTCGTCGGCCACCCGGAACGCGAGCGCCGCATGGCGCGTATCGCCATCGTCGTCGCGCGCATGGGCGGTGCCGAACGCGCTCATCCGGCGCGTGACGTCGGCCATCTCGGCGACGTCGAGCGGACGCTCGAGCAGCTTCGCCGCGTGATAGGCGTAGACCGAGCAGTTCAGGCAGCGCAGGCAGTCGTTCAGCCGCTCGCACGAGCGGTCGCCGCGCGTGCCGATCCGGTTCCAGCAATCGTCGACGTCGAGCGTCGCGTCGTCAGTGGCAGCGGCGGCGCGGTTCATGAATTCCTCTGGTCATCGCGGTGTCGGTCCCATTCCCGTCGTCGTGTCAGCCGGCCGAACGCCGGGCGCGTTCGAGCAGCCATTGCGCGCCCGCACGATCGCCGCCGACGTCGAGCAGCGTCGCGAGATGCGTCAGCGCCTCGTGATGCGTGGGGCGCAGGTACAGCGCCTTCCGGTAGAAGTCGCCCGCTTCCGCGGCGCGCCCGCGCGCATCCGCGATCAGTCCGTTCAGGTAGAACGCATCGGCATGCGGGCCGACGCGCGCCGAGAACTGCGCGAGCACGCGTTCGGCCTCGTCGAACGCGCCCGCGTTCGCCAGGGCCTGCGCATCCTCCAGCGTCGGCGCATCGTCGATCGTCGACGCGATACCGTCGTAGGCCGGTGCGGTCGCCACCGCCAGGTCGGCCCGTGCGTCAATGGCGGCCGTCTGCACGGCCGGCGCCGCCGCGAGCGGCTGACGCACGTCGCCGAGCCAGGCCGGCGGCTCGACGGCCACCACCGGGCGCGGCGCGGCGAGCGGTGCGACCGTGAAGCGCTCCGCGCGCCGGTGCGGCGCCGCCGCGGACAGCGGCGCAACCGGTCGGGCCGCGCAGGCATCGGCCGCCGCCGCGCCGGCCGGCTCGCGATGAAACGCGAACGCCAGCGGCACGCGCGCCGAGCGCATCCCGTGCCGCATCGCGACGCCCGTCTCCGCCGGCCCGACGAACAGCATGCCGTCGTCGGCGAGACGCGCGTCGAGCGAGCGGATCACGCGATCCTGCGCATCGCGGTCGAAATAGATCAGCACGTTGCGGCAGAACACGAAGTCGTAGCGAATGCCGTTATCGGCCACCGGTTCGACGAGGTTCGCATGACTGAACTGCACACACGCGCGCACACGCTCGTCGAGGAGCCAGCCGTCGCGGGTCGGCGTGAAATACCGCGTACGAAACTCCGTCGCCGTCCCGCGGAACGCATTGCGCCCGTAACAGCCGAGCCGCGCCTGTTCGATCGCGCGCGCGCTGAGGTCGATCGCGTCGATCGCGAAGCTGGCCGGCTCGAGCCCCGCGTCCAGCAACGCCATCGCCGCCGAATACGGCTCCTCGCCCGTCGAGCACGGCGCGCTCAGCACGCGGAGCACGCGGCCGGGCATCGCGGCGAGCCGTTCGGCGGCCTGCCGCGCGAGCGTGGCGAACGCTTCCCGGTCGCGGAAGAACCATGTTTCCGGGACGACGAACAGCTCGATCAGCGCGCGCCGTTCGTCGGCCGACGCGTTGAGCTGCTGCCAGTACGCGTCGAGCGCTTCCGGCGTCAGGGGCTGCCGCACGGCCGACGGCACGCGCTCGCCGTCCGCCTGCAACGCCTGCACGCGATCCGCCAGCGCCCGCATCAGGAAATCGTTGCCGAGCGAATCGGGGTCGATGCCGGTCTCGCGCAGCAACCAGCCGCGAAATCGCGATTCGGACACGTTCATGCGGATTCCCCCCCGTGGCCCGACAGGCCGTCGACCAGATACAGGCGTGCCACGTCGTCGATCAGGTCGGACACGGACACCTGCTGCACGACGCCGTCGGGCGTGTTCGCGACCCGCCCGAGCCAGCGCGTGCGCGCGGTCGAGACGCCGCTGGTGCGGAACGCCGCGCGGTCGATCCGCATCGTCTGCGTCGCCCGCTCGACGATCAGGCCGATCGTACGCTCGCCATCGGCATGACCGGCGCGATAGCGGACCATCACGAGCCGCGTCGAGCGCAGCGCCTGCGCGCGCCGCCCGAGCGCCAGCATCGGCACGTCGATCACCGGCACCGGCTGGCCGCCGCGCATCAGCAGCCCGGCGATCCAGTCGGGCGCGCCGGGCACCGCCTTCATCACGGCGAGCGGCAGCACCTCTTCGATGCCGGCCGCGTCGAGCGCATAGCGCTCGCCGTCGAGCTCGAACATCAGGAACAGCGCATGCGCGCCGTGCTGTGGATCGGCGCGCGTCACGCGTCGACCTTGAAGCGCGACACGCTGGTGCGCAACTGGTTCGCGACGAGCGTCAGGTCGTCGATCGCCTGCGACGACTGGCGCAGCGACTCGGCCGTCTGCTGCGCGGCCTCCGACAGCTGCGACAGCGCCTGCGTGATCTGCTCGGCACCGTTCGCCTGCGTCTGCATCCCTTCGTTGACCATCTGGAAGCGCGGCGCGAGCGTCTGCACCTCGGCGATGATCTGCGACAACTGCCCGCCGACCTGCTGTACGTCGAGCATCCCGCGGCGCACTTCCTCGGAGAACTTGTCCATCCCCATCACGCCCGCCGACACGGCCGACTGGATTTCCTTGACCGTCTGCTCGATGTCGTAGGTCGCGACGGCCGTCTGGTCGGCCAGGCGGCGGATCTCGGTCGCGACGACCGCGAAGCCGCGGCCGTACTCGCCGGCCTTCTCGGCCTCGATCGCCGCGTTCAGCGACAGCAGGTTGGTCTGGTCCGCCACCTTGGTAATCGTCGCGACCACCTGGTTGATGTTCAGCGCCTTCTCGTTGAGGATCGCGAGCTTCGCGTTCACCGAGCCGGCCGCATCCATCACGCTGCGCATCGTCTCGCCCATCCGCGTGAGCCCGCTCTGGCTCACGCCCGCGAGCGTCGCCGACTGCTCGGCCACACCGGCCACCTCGTTCATCGTGCGCAGCAGGTCGCGCGACGTCGCGAAGATCTCGCGCGAGGTCGCGCCGATCTCGGTCGTCGTCGCCGCGGTCTCGTTCGCGGTCGCCTGCTGCTCGCGCGACGTCGCCGCGATCTCCGCGACCGACGTCGTCACCTGCAGCGACGACTGCTGCGCGCGCGAGACCAGCTCGGTCAGCTCGTCGGCCATCCGGTTGAAGCCGGTCTCGAGCGTGCCGAATTCGTCGCGGCGGCGCAGGTCGAGGCGGCGCGTCAGGTTGCCGGTGCGCATCACGTCGTGCACCTCGACGAGCCGCGCCATCGGTACGGTGACCGAGCGGTACAGCATGTAGCCGAGCCCGAGCGCGGACAGCAGCATGAACGTCAGCGCGGTCGCCAACACGACCTCGGTGTCCTGCACGGATTCGCGGATCAGCTTCGCGGACTGCTCCGCGAACTTGCGGTTCTCCTGCACCAGCACGTTCGCGTTGCGCACGACCTCGGTCCACGCGGGCAGCACTTTCGCGTACGCGGCGACTGCCTCGTCGTGCGATGCGCGGCTCTTCTGCGCCGCGTCGTTCAGCAACGGCACGTAGTGATCGTAGGCGCCGCGGAACGCCATGAAGCGCTGCCGGTCGTCGTCGCGGAACGTCGTGTTCTGGTAGTCCACCGACAGCGATTCGACGTCCTTCAGCGCGTCGGCGATCTTCGCGAGATTGCGCTGCACGGTTTCGGGCCCGGTCTCGACGAAGGTCGCCTGCTGCAGCAGCATGAACGATTCGTTGACCGCGCCGCGCAGCGACGACGCGAGGTAGACGCCGGGCAGCGAGTCGCGCTCGATGCTGACGGCTTCGGCGTTGATCGCGCGCAGTCGCTCGTACGACACGCCGGCGGTCACCAGCATCAGCACGAACAGCACGCCGAAGCTGAGCAGGATGCGATTGCCGAGCGTCAGCCGGGCGGCGCCGATCGTCGGATGCAGGCTTTCATTGGTCGCGCGGGGCGTCACGGTAGCCATGTTCGTTATGGGCTTTCTAAATTCAGCGTTGAAAAAATCCGCGCCCGCCTGCGCGCCGGGTGGCGCGCCACGAGCGCATCGGGGTCTCGCGGGCGGCGCGGCGCCGGCAGGCCGCGCCGCGACATCACCGCTCCGCTTGCGCCGGCAGCCGGAGCGCGACCATGAAGCCGCGCGCCGTATTGCGCATCAGGATCTGGCCGCGATGCCGCGCCGCCGTCGCGCGGACGAACGCGAGGCCGAGGCCGAAACCGCTGCGCGCCGCGCCGTGCGCGGATTCGAGCTGCACGAACGACTCGGTCGCGGCCGTGCGCTGTTCCGGCGCGATGCCGGCGCCGGCATCCTCGACGCCGATCAGCCAGGCGCCGTCGTCGCCGCTCAGCGTGCAATGTACGTCCATCCCGGCCGGGCCGTACTTCAGCCCGTTGTCGATCAGGTTCGCGACCGCGCGCGTCAGCATCATGCGGTCGCCCATCGTCACGCACTCGCTATCGGGCACGTGCGCGGTCACCCGGCAGCCGAGCCCGGCCGCCTTCTCCCACAGCTGGTCGACGGCGTCGAGCACGATCTCGTTGAGACTCACGACCTCGTGCGCGCGGCGCTCGGACTGCGCGCGGGTCAGGTGGATGAAGCCGTCGGCGAGCGCGAGCGCGCGCCGCGCATGGCCGGCGATGCGCTCCATGATCGCCGGCATGTCGCCGTGTTCGGTCCGGTAGACGTCGAGCAGCGCGAGGATCGACGTCTGCGGCGAGCGCATGTCGTGCGACAGGAAATCGAGCGCCTCGTCGCGCTGCCGCGACATCAGGTACGAATTCGAGTGATAGCGGATGCGCGCGGTCAGTTCCATCGCGTCGGGAAGCTTCACCAGATAGTCGTTCGCGCCGGCAATGAACGCCTCGCGCTTGACGATCGGCTCCTCCTTCGCGGACAGCACGATGATCGGCACGCGTGCGGTGCCGGCGTCCGCGCGCCAGGCGCGCACGAGATCGAGGCCGTCGATCTCCGGCATCACGAGATCCTGCAGGATGACCGTCGGCTTCACGTCGCGCGCGACCGCCATCGCCCGATGTGCGTCGGTGCACACGTGCAGGTCGATGTCGTGCTCGCTGCGCAGCGCGCGGCGGATCACCTCGCCGACGAACGGCTGGTCGTCGACGAGGAGGACCGATAACCCCGATTCGAGGCAATCCGAGGCATTATCACTGCTCGATTCTTTCATAAATACAGTTTCAAACGCCGAATCTCCAATCGATTCTTTCATAGGAGTTGTTTATCCGACTTGGACACTATCTTATATTGGCAGTTGTAAAAACCGCCTGATTCCGCCGATTTGGCCTGTCGGCACTGCCATGCAGGGCTTTGGACGCCGCTTGTTCCCCCGTCGACGACCGCATTACCTCCGCATTCTTTCTCTCAATAAACATAACCGGCTGATTCTAAATGAAATTAGAACACATCATCTATCTCGTTCCGGTTTAGTTTTGCCAAATATGCAGAAAGAGACGGAAACAGATAAATCGGATCATTTCCGGATTCGGAAGACGATAACGTTTGCGAGACCGCCGCGATGAGGTTTGCATGCGCTGCAAGGCTGGGGGCCGGTCGGATAGGAAGTCGTATTGGGGGCCGGATTCGGATACCCGGCATCGGCAGGCGGGAGAAGAAAAATCGCGCGACGGACGCTCGACCCGCGCGCGTTTCAGGGCCGGCAGGACGCCGGCCCGTGCGATGCGCGCGCCGCGCGCCCGCTTACCCGCGCGCGTGCTGCGCGGACACTTCCTGCAGGTCGAGGTCGCGTTCGAGCGTGTGCAGCATCTCGTCGTGGATGCGCCCGGACCGGTGCAGGCGCAACAGTTCGGCGCGCCCGGCCCGGATCGCGGCCAGCACCACGTCGTAGTGCGCCGTGCGCACTTCCGCCGGATACGCGGGCTCGTTCTTGGCCCGTTCGGTCAGCTCGGCACGATACGTATATTGCTCGAGCAGGCGCGGATGGATCACGACGCCGCTCTCGTTCCGCACGAGCGGCTGGATCGCCGCGAGCTGCGCGGCCTCGACGTACGCCCACGTCTGCGGCTCGGTCAGATGGTGCGCGGCGCGCTCGTCGCGCTGCGGCAGGCGCAACAGCCGGATCAGCGGCCCGATCGTCGTGCCCTGCAGCAGCACGGTGACGAGAATCACCGCGAACGACGCGACCAGGATCACGTCGCGGCCGGGCAGCGCCTCGGGCAGCGACAGCGCGATCGCCAGCGTCACCACGCCGCGCATGCCGGCCCAGCTCATGATCGTCGCGGCCTTCCAGTCGGGCGCCTCGCCGCGCCGCGCGAGGCCGCGCACCGGCCACTTCAGCGCCTCGACCGCGTAGATCCACACGAAGCGCGACAGGATCACCGCCGCCAGCACCGCGAGCACCGGCGGCACCATCGTGCCGAGCACCTGCTCGAAACCGCCGAGCCGGTGAATTGCACCGCGCAGCGACAGCCCGATCAGCACGAACACCATCGCCTCGAGCAGGAACACGATGACCTGCCAGAACGCGGTACCGCGCGTGCGCACGGCCGCCGAGAACACCTCGTGCTGATGCCAGCCGACGATCATGCCGGCCGTCACCGTCGCGATCACGCCCGACACCTCGACCATTTCGCCCGCGATGTACGCGATCCAGCCGGCGATCACCGCGACGGTGATCACGAGATAGTCGTCGTCGAGCAGCTTCAGGAACCACACGACGAGCTTGCCGACCACGAAGCCGACCACCACGCCGCCGAGCCCGAGCTCCGCGAAGCGCACGACCGCATGCTCGAGGCTGAACGCGCCGGTGAGCGCGGCCGCGACCGCGAAGCGGAACAGCACGAGGCCGGCCGCGTCGTTCAGCAGGCTCTCGCCTTCGAGCAATACCATCAGCCGACGCGGCAGCGCGACGCGTTCGAGCACGGCCTTCGCGGCGACCGCATCGGGCGGCGACACGATCGCGCCGAGCGCGAAGCATGCGGCCCACGGCAGCGCCGGCACCACCCAGTGCACGGCGAAGCCGACCGCGAACGTCGTGAACACGACCGCGCCGATCGCCAGCATCAGGATGCCGCCGACGTTGCGCTTGAATTCTTCCCACACGGAGAAGTACGCACCGTCCATCAACAGAGGCGGCAGGAACACCAGCAGCACCAGCTCGGGATCGAGGTTGATCGGCGGCAGGCCGGGGATGAACGCGATGCCGATGCCGCCGATCAGCAGCGCGGCCGCGGGCGGCAGCCGCAGCCGCTTGGCGATGCATTCGAGCGCGACGATCGCGAGGAAGGACAACAGCACCAGCTTGAATGCCGAGACGGGGGACATGAATCGACCTCGTGAAGAATGAATGCGCGCTTTCCGGCGTCGTACCCCGGTCGGCAGTTTCGCGCGATTACATCACGAGGCGAGGCCCGTAGTCGAGCCTGTTTCGGGCGACCGGCCGCGCACAACACGCGCGGCGCCGTGCCGCCGCGCGACGCGCCAGGAAAAACGGCACGCGGGCCGGCCCGATCGCCCGCCCGCGTGCCGTCGCGGCACCCCGCTGCCTGCCGCGCGTTACCGGCGCCGCACCACCATCAGCCGCGGCTCGGTCATGTCCTCGATCGCGTAGCGGATACCTTCGCGGCCGAGGCCCGAATCCTTCACGCCGCCATACGGCATGTTGTCGACGCGGAACGACGGCACGTCGTTGATCACGACGCCGCCGACCTCCAGTTCGTCCCATGCGCGGTGCGCATGCGTGAGCGAATCGGTGAAGACGCCGGCCTGCAGCCCGAAGTCGCTGTCGTTCACGCGCGCGAGCGCGTCGTCGAAGCGGTCGAACTTCTCGAGGATCGCGACCGGGCCGAACGCCTCCTTCCGGTACAGGTCCTGCTCGCACCCGACGTTTTCCAGCAGCGTCGCCTCGAACATCGCGCCGTCGACCTTGCCGCCCGCGACGATCTTCGCGCCCGCCGCGACGGCCGCGTCCATCCAGCCCGACAGCCGGCGCGACTCGGATTCGGAGATCATCGGGCCGACGAAGGTCGACGGATCCTTCGGATCGCCCATCTTCAGCGAACGCGTCTTCGCGATCAGCTTCTCGCGCAGCGCGTCGTAGAGGTCGGCATGCACGAGGATCCGCTGCACGCCGATGCAGCTCTGGCCCGACTGGTAGTACGCGCCGAACGCGAGCCGCTCGACCACGTAGTCGAGCCGGTCGCGCTGGTCCGCATCGACGATCGCCGCCGCGTTGCCGCCGAGCTCCAGCACGACTTTCTTCTTGCCGGCCTTCTCCTTCAGCGCCCAGCCGACGGCGGGCGAACCGGTGAACGACAGCAGCTTGAAGCGTTCGTCGGTCGTGAACAGGTCGGCGCCGTCGCGATGCGCGGGCAGCACCGAGAACGCGCCCTTCGGCAGGTCGGTTTCCGCGAGCACCTCGCCGATGATCAGCGCGCCGATCGGCGTGCGGCTCGCCGGCTTCAGCACGAACGGACAGCCGGCCGCGAGCGCGGGCGCGACCTTGTGCGCGGCGAGGTTCAACGGGAAGTTGAACGGCGAGATGAACGAGCACGGGCCGACCGGCACGCGCTTCGTATAGCCCGTATAGCCCTGCGCACGCGCGGAGATCTCGAGGTTGACGATCTCGCCGTCGATGCGCACCGACTCCTCGGACGCAACGCGGAACGTGTCGATCAGCCGCGTCACTTCGCCCTTCGAATCGTTGATCGGCTTGCCGGCCTCGATGCACAGCGCCTCGGCCAGTTCGTCGAAACGTTCGCGAAAGCGCGCGACGCAATGATCGAGCACGGCCTGCCGCTTGTAGGCGGGCATCTCGCGCATCGGCTTCGTCGCGTCGACTGCCGCGGCGATCGCCGCATCGATCGCCTTCGCGTCGGCCAGCGCGACGCGCGTGGCGACCTTGCCGCTGAACTTGTCGGTCACCTCCAGATCGGTGTTCGCGTAGACGGCTTCGTTGGCGAGGTAGTACGGATAGGTTTCCTTCAACATGGAACGACTCCTTCCTGTGAACGGGACATTCAGAGTTGCGCCGACAGGCGCTTGATCTCGCGGTTCAGCACGCGCTCGTTGTCCGAGTAGTCGATCGGCACGTCGATCACGTGCACGCCCGGCGACGAGAAGCACTCGCGCAGCAACGGCTCGAGATCGTCGGCCGACTCGACGCGGTGCCCGTGCGCGCCGTAGCTTTGCGCGTACGACACGAAATCGGGGTTCTGCAGCGTCATCGCGAAATCGGGGAAATTCATGTTCTCCTGCTTCCAGCGGATCATCCCGAACGCGTCGTCGCGCAGGATCATCACGACGATGTCGAGCTTCAGCCGCACGGCCGTTTCGAGCTCCTGAGAATTCATCATGAAGCCGCCGTCGCCGCACACGGCGATCACCTTGCGCTGCGGATGCACGATCTTCGTCGCGATCGCCGACGGCAGGCCCGCACCCATCGACGCGAGCGCGTTGTCGAGCAGCAGTGAATTCGGCTCGTGCGCCCGCCAGTAGCGCGCGAACCAGATCTTGTACATCCCGTTGTCGAGACACACGATGCCGTCGAGCGGCAGCGCGTTGTACAGGTCGTTGACGATCCGCACCGGGTACATCGGGAAGCGCGGATCGTGCTGGCCCTTTTCCAGATGCGCGTCGAAATGCGCCTTGATCATCTTGAAGCGCTCGAAATCCCAGTGCGATTGCGGCGTCACCGCTTCCTTCATCTGCCACACCGCGTTCGCGATGTCGCCGACCACCTCGATCTGCGGGAAATAGACGGGGTCGACCTGCGCGCCGAGGAAGTTCACGTGGATCACGGTCTTGTCGTCGGTGCGCATGAAGAACGGCGGCTTCTCGATCACGTCGTGGCCGACGTTGATGATGCAATCCGCATGCTCGATCGCGCGATGCACGAAGTCGCCGTCGGACAGCGTCGCGTTGCCGAGCCACAGCGGGTGCGTCTCGTCGATCACACCCTTGCCCATCTGCGTCGTGAAGAACGGGATGCCCGTCTTGTCGACGAATTCGAGCAGCATCTTGCAGGTGGTCTTGCGGTTGCCGCCCGCGCCGATCATCAGGAGCGGATGGCGCGCGGCCTGGATCGCGTCGACCGCATGCGCGACCGCCTTTTCCTCCGCCACCGGCCGCCGGCTGTAGCTGCGCGGGATCGGCTTGCCGTCGCCCTCCTCGTGCGCGATGTCTTCGGGCAATTCGAGGTGCGCGGCGCCCGGGCGCTCCTCCTCCGCGCGGCGGAACGCCTCGCGCACGGCCGACGGGATGTTGCCGATCGACACGATCTGCCGCGTGAACTTCGTGAGCGGCTGCATCATGTCGACCACGTCGACGATCTGGAAGTGGCCCTGCTTGCTGGACTTGATCGGCTTCTGCCCGGTGATCATCAGCATCGGCATCCCGCCGAGCTGCGCATACGCGGCAGCCGTCACGAAGTTCGTCGCGCCCGGCCCGAGCGTCGCGAGACACACGCCGGTGCGGCCCGTGAGGCGGCCGTAGGTGGCGGCCATGAACCCGGCCGCCTGCTCGTGCCGGGTCAGCACGAGCTTGATCGTCGATCGCCGCAGCGATTCGAGCAGATCGAGGTTTTCTTCACCTGGAATACCGAACACGTACTCGACGCCTTCGGCTTCCAGCGCCTTCACGAACAGATCCGATGCTTTCATGGGGACTCTCGGTTATGCCGCCTGCCCGGCCTACGGACACGCGGCGTTCAGGACGCGCGCCGGCCTACGGCACGCGGACGCCTTACCTACTGGACACAGACCACGGCACTGCTCGCCGCGCAAGACGCCGTGCTGGATGCGTGATGCGTGATGCGCGGCGGCGCCTCCGGATGCCGGAGGACGAACGGACCCGCCCGCGCGCGGCAAGCGCACACGGACGGCAAAGACGTTTTTGATTGTAGACGGATTCGCGGAATTCCGAATTCGACCGGATGGCCGGCTCCCTCAGCGGGACAAAGGTCGGCCTGACGGCCAGTAAACGTCCAGCGACGCCCCAACCGGGCTGTAATGGCAACGATGTTCCATTCAACAGACATGTGAACCATGGTTGACACATTGCCATTCATGCCCTACAGTGCCCCAGCATTCAGCATCCGGACCACCGACGTCTTCGACGCCTGGTTTGCCGGCCTGCCCGATCGCATCGCCAGGCGCCGCATCCAGGCGCGCATCGACCGCCTGTCGATGGGCAATCCGGGCGACTGGAAATCCGCCGGCGCGCCCATCGTCGAAATGCGCATCGATCATGGGCCCGGTTATCGCGTCTACTACGTCCGGCGCGGAACGATCTGGGTCATCCTGCTCTGCGGCGTCGATAAATCGACGCAACAGGCCGACATACGCGCCGCGCACGCAATGCTCGCGCACCTCGACATGGAGTGATCGATGGACAAGATCAACACGCGGCCGTGGGATTCGGCCGAACACCTGAAAACCGAAGACGACATGGCCGACTACTTCGACGCATGCCTGCAGGAGGCCGGCGACGATCCGGCCTTCATCGCGCATGCGCTCGGCGTGATCGCCCGCGCACGCGGCATGTCGCAGGTCGCGCGCGACGCGGGCCTGTCGCGCGAAGGGCTGTACAAGGCGCTGTCGCACGACGGCAATCCGAGCTTCGGCACGATCCTGAAAGTCATCAAGGCGCTCGGCCTGCAATTGCACGGCGCCAAGGCTGGCGCGTGACCCGGCGGCGCACGGCATCGCGCCGCGGGCGCAACGCCCGTGCCCGCCTCAGTGCAGCCACCCGGCCGCCCAGCGCGGCGCCAGCGACACCAGATACAACCCGAGCCCGATCAGCCCGCCGACCAGCGTGCCGTTGATGCGGATGTATTGCAGATCCTTGCCGATGTTCAGTTCGATCTGCCGAGACATCTCGCGCGCATCCCAGTTGCGCACCGTGTCGCGAATGTGACGCATCAGGAAATCGGCGAAATCGGGCGCCATCTCGTGCACGGCCTTCTCGACGTGCTCGTTCAGCGACGCGCGCAGCGCCGGGCTCTCGGCGAGCCGCGCGCCGAGCCAGCCGCCGAGCGTCGCGGCCTGCCGGTGCAGCGCCGAATCGGGACGCGCGAGATCGGCCTTCAGCCACGCACGCAACTGGTCCCACAAGTCGCGCACATACTCGTTGAACGCATCGCCGTCGCGAATATAGCGCTTGATCTCCTCGCCCTTCGCGATGAACGCGGGGTCGTGCTTCAGCCGCTCGGTCAGCCGCACGACCGTCCGGTCGAAGCGTTGCCGCAGCTCGTGCTCGGGGTCGGCCGCGACGCCTTCGAGCACGCGACTCACCGCACTCGCGAGCATCCGCGCGCCGTTCTCGCCGAACCACTGCGTCGGCATGATCTTCTCGACCTTCGGGTATTGCGTCTTCAGCCATTCGACGATGAAGCCCGCGATCACCTCGCGGTTCTCCTCCTTGTCGAGCACGTCGACCACCTGTTCGATCGCGTCGTCGAGCAGCGCCTGATGGCGGCCGTCCTTCGTCAGCGTGTCGAGGATCGCGCCGGCCGATTGCGACAGGTCGATCCGGTCGATCACCGCGCGGAACGCATCGTGGACGAACGACTGGATCCGCGCGTCGTCGGTCATGTCGAGCGCGAAGCTCATCAGCTTCGTCACGTAGCCGCCGAGCGCGTCGGTGTTCGCCGGCTCGCCGAGCCACGCGCCGAGTTTCTGCGCGGGATCGTGCTGGCGGATCTGCGCGGCGAGCGCGTCGGGGCCGAGGAATTTCTCGCGCACGAACACCGCGAGGTTGTCGGCGATCTTGTCCTTGTTCTTCGGAATGATCTCGGTGTGGCGCGACACGAACGGGATCGGCACGCGGCGGAACAGCGCGACGACCGCGAACCAGTCGGCGAGCGCGCCGACCATCGCGGCTTCGGCCACCGCCTTGAAGCCGTCGACCCACGGGCCGCGCGGCAGCAGGATGGTGGTGACGAACACCGCGACGGCGGCCAGCAGCAGCCACAGCGCGCGGCGCTTGCTGCGTTTCAGTTCGAGGGCTTTGTCGGGCGTCATGGAGGACGGGCGGATCGGCGATGCCGCTAATATCCCCGATTTCGCCGCAACCGACAAACCCGCAGCCGGCGTCGGCACGCCCGGCGCACACGCGCCGCGCGTCCCGCCGCTACATGAACGTCTTCAGATTCACGGCCGGATCGGCCAGCTTCACCGGGTCCGGCACCGCGCCCGCCGCGATCAACCGCCGCGACGCGCCGATGTCGCGCCCGAGGTTCGCCGCGGCCACCGCGACGATCCTGCCGTCGTCGCCGAGCCCGAACACCGTGAACGGCCCGCTCGCCGGATCGCCGCGCACGACGATCGTGCGTTCGCTGCCGAACAGCCCGAGCATCTGCAGGTTGCAGTCGTACTGATCGGACCACAGCCACGGCAGCTCGGCATAGCGCTCGTCGGCGCCGAGCAGGTTCGCGGCCGCGACGGCCGGCTGGTTTTCGGCCACCTGCCACGATTCGATCCGCACATGCCGCCCGAGCAGCGGATTGAAGTGCATCGTCACCTCGCCCGCCGCGAAGATCGCGGCATCGGCCGTGCGGCAGCCCGCGTCGACGCGAATCCCGTTGTCGACGTCGAGCCCGGCCGCCTGCGCCAGCTCGACGTTGGGCACCACGCCGATGCCGACCACGACGACGTCAGCCGGCACGTCGCCGCGATCGGTCTCGACGACGGCACCGCCGCCCGGTGCGCGACGGATCGCGCGCGGCAGCGTCGCCATCTGGAAACGCACGCCGCGCGCATCGTGCAATTGCCGTGCATACGCGCCGACGGCTTCCGGCAACGCACGCTGCAGCAAGCGCGCAGCCGGGTCGATCACCGTCACGTCGCAGCCGAGCTGGCGCGCGGCCGCCGCGACCTCGAGGCCGATGAAGCCGCCGCCGAGCACCGCCACGCGGCGCCCGGGCACAAGTTGCGCACGCAACGCACGCGCATCGTCGACCGTGCGGACGTAGTGCACGTCGACACCTTCGTCGATCGCCCCGCCGAACGTGCGCACGCGCGAGCCCGTCGCAAGCACGAGCTTCGCGTACGGCAGCGTCGCACCGTCGTCGAGCCGCACACGCTGTGCGTCCCGCTCGATCGCATCGACGCGCGTGCCGAGCCGCAGTTCGATGCGCTGCGCGTCGTACCACGCGGCATCGCGGATGAACGCGCGCTGTTCGCCGCCGTCCGTCAGCAGCGCGTCCTTCGACAGCGCGGGCCGGTCGTACGGCAACTCGCGCTCCGCGCCGATCATCACGATGCGCGCCGCCGCATCGCGTTCGCGCAGCGCCTCGGCCGTCCGCCGCGCCGCGTGGCCGGCGCCGACGATCACGAACGGATCAGCCGACATTGACTTCCACCTGCCCGTCGACGATCCGGATCGGATAGGTCCGCACCGGCTCGGTGATCGGCGCGCATTTCGGCGCACCCGTGCGAATGTCGATCAGCCCCTGGTGCAGCGGGCATTCGACGCAGCCGTCCTCCACATAGCCTTCGGACAGCCGCGCATGGCCGTGCGTGCAGAGGTCGTGCATCGCGAACAGTTCGTCGCCGATCCGGAACACGGCGATCGGCTTCTGGCCGGCGACGCGCGCCGCCGGTTCGTCCTCGGAGAATTCGTCGAAAGCGCCGAGCGGATGCCACTCGGCCAGCGTTGCTTCGGTCATGTCGTTTCCTTGCTTCGTCAGATCGATCAGGTCGGTCAGATCGGCGTCGCGAGCAGCGTCTGCACGCGCGACGTGTCGTAGATCACGCGCTTGGTCTTGTAGCGCAACCCGTCGGGCGTGCGGACCACCGTGTCGTAGTACTTGCCGGCCTGATACACGTTCGATTCGCCGTTGCTGCGCGTCTGCACGACCACGTAGTTGCTTTCGGTATCGAACTCGCCGTCGCGTTCGGCGACGATCGTCAGGCCCGACGTCATGTGCCGGTACGTGTGCTCTTCGAAGATGTTCGCGTGCCGCAGCGACACCACGCGGTCGCGCAGCATCCGCTGGTTCGTGCAGTGGACGATCCCGACCGGCAGCCCGAGATCGGCGTTCTCCTTCGGCACGATTTCATATGTGCAGTCCTCGGTGAACATGTCCGGCCAGTGTTCGAGCCGGTCGTTGTCGAGGTGTCCGATGTAGCGGTTCTGGAGCATGTAAATCTCGAACCACGTCTTCATGTCTTCCGTCATTTTTTGCTCCCGCCTCAATAGCCCATCAGCTTCTGGTAGCCGACCCAGAACTTGCGGATCAGGCTCTCGGTGATCACCGTGTCCTGCTGGTCCGGATTGCCGCGCGACATCTCGATCACCGACGTCGCATCGGTATCGCGCACCGTGCCGCGCTGCACGAGCTCGGTCGCCTCCGTGTCCTCCATCGAGATGTAGCCGGCCGGCCCGACGAGGTTCGCCTGCTTGATGCGCAGCGCGCGCAGCTCGGGCGTGTCGTCCGCATAACCGAAGAAGTGGAAGATCAGCTCGAAGTTGTCGGGGCCCTTCGGCAGGATCTGCCGCGCGACCAGCGTGTTGTGGATCTGCTGGATCACGAGCTGCGGGAAGATCGGCTGGATATGGTTCGTGCAGTCCTCGTCGTATTCCGACACGAGATCGAGGATCGATTCGTCTTCCAGATGGAAGCCTTCGTCGAACGAACGGATGTTCTGCTGCTTGTACGCAGCCGACGTGTCGTCGCCCGTCTTCGTCACCGTGATGATGCTGTGCAGCCCGTGGTTCGCATCCGGAATCGAGCGCGCCTTCATCCCGACGCGGAAGATGTTGAAGGTCGTATGGAACAGGTGCAGCATGCTCGCGTGATACGGGTCCTTCACGTTCTCCATGTACAGCTTCCAGTTCGACTTCGAATACTGGCGCGTGCAGCCGAGATACTCGATCGGCTTGTGGAAGATCCGGTCGATCCACGGGCGCATCTGCTCGCCGAGATACTCGGGCAGCGGCGCGACCTCGTCGCTGAAGGTCGCGAACACGAGCCCGCGATAGCTGTCCACGCGCAGCTTGCGCAGCCCGTGCTGCTTCGGATCGAAATCGGCCGGCATCCCGGTCATGCCCTTCTGGCCGCGCCGGAACGGCACGCCGAGCAGGTTGCCCTGGTTGTCGAAGCTCCACTGGTGATAGACGCACGTGTGCGAACTCGCGTTGCCGCGCGACTTGCGGCAGACCTGCGCGCCGCGGTGCGCGCAGCGGTTCACCCACGCGGACAGCGCGCCGTCCTCGGTGCGCGTGACGACCACCGGCGTGTCGCCGACGAACGTGCTCTTGAAGTCGCCGGCGTTCGGGATCTCGGCTTCGAGTGCGACGAAATTCCACGTCGGCCCGCGGAAGATGCGCTCCTGCTCGCGATCGTAGACCGCGCGCGAGCTGAACACCTTGTACGGCACGCGCGAGCCGTCGTCGTGCGGGAAGGTTACGTCGGATGCGTCGCCGCGGGCGGCGAAAACGACGGGCGATTCTGTCTGCTCCATGTCGGACTCCTGGTCGATCCGTTGCGTTGAATGCATGGAGCCGATTTTTGAAAAGCTAATATTCGGCGTCTATCCGGAAAGTGCGATTGCGGCGGCGCACTATCCACTTTCGGCGGATTTCTGCGCTAGCATGACGGCACACGCGACCCGGCGCCCGATCGCGCCCCATTCGTCGGATCGAAGCGCGCGTCGTCCATACCGAGGCTGAGGCCCATGTCCCCAACGTCGTTCGAGCCGCTCGCGCTGCGCGCGCACCGGCTGTTCGAATCCCGCGATCTCGACGAGACGCGCGAGCGGATCTCGCGCGTGATGCAGCCGCACGCGCTGCTGCCGAACGGCCGCGTGCAGGGTGCGTCGCACATGGATTTCGTCAAGCTGGGCGGCCTCGGGATCGGCACGATCGCGTTCGGCGACGCGATGCGCGTGCAGGTCGACGCCGTCGACGGCTACTACCTGCTGATGTTCTGCCTGTCGGGCCACGCCGAAGTGCGCGCGATGGGGCATCAGCTCGGCGTCGACGGCCAGACCGGCGTGCTGTGCGCGCCCGGCGAGCGCTTCGACGCGGTGCTGTCGGCCGATTGCGAGCAGTTCGTGCTGCGCATCGACGCGGCGACCGTCGGCGCGCTGACCGGCGACCCGCGCGCGACGCTCGACCCCGTGCTGCACGTCAGCGACGCCGCGCTCGGCGCGTGGCGCCAGCAACTGATGTTCGTCGCGCGGTCGCCCGAGTTGCTCGAACGCGCGAACGCGAACCCGCGCGTCGCGTCGCAGCTCGAGCATCTGCTGATCGACCTGCTGATCGAAGGCCATCCGCCGTCCGTGCTGCCGGCGTCGCATCGCGACCCGGCGCCGGGCTTCGTGCGGCGCGCGCAGGAATTCGTCGATGCGCACTACGCGCAGCCGCTGCAGCTCGCCGATATCGTCCAGGCCGCCAACGTGCCCGAACGGACGCTGCGCGATGCGTTCCTGCAATTCCGCGGCATGAGCCCGATGCAATACCTGCGCGCGACGCGGCTCGCGCACGCGCGCGAACTGCTGCGCGGCGCGGCATCCGACCGGCGGATCGCCGATATCGCGCTCGACTGCGGGTTTACCCATCTCGGGCGGTTCGCGATCGCGTATCGGGAGAGGTTCGGCGAATCGCCGTCGGACACGCTCGACGCCAAGTGCTGAAACCGTCCGCGCACGCCCCGCTCCACGCCGCACGCCGCACGCCGCATTTCGCGCTTCGTCCTGCCGATCGCCATCCCTACCATTCGCGCCTTCCGCTGGCAAGGACAGCCGCCCATCGACGGTCGGTTGCGCTCGCACGACGCGACCTCGAGATCTACGCCGACGGTCCGCGCCGCCGCACGGCGTTGCGCGCCGCGTCCGCGGACGGCCGGCGCGCAGGGTCGAGCCGTGCCGCCGCGCACGCCAGCGCTCCTTCGATCCGTTCGAGCATCGTGCGCGTGGCCTCGCTGCGCGGGCTCGCGCGCAGCAACAGCCCCAGCCACTTCAGCCGCCGCGCGAGCATCGGCACGACCAGCGTTCGGACGATCAGCCGCTGATCCCGGTCCAACGGATCGAAACGCACGCATGCGTCGACGAGCGCATCGAGCGTGAGTACCACGTGAGCAGAACGCGTCGAGCCTTTCATGTGGCCTATACCCCCGTCGCAGCAGGCTGCGGACCGTGATCCCGATCAAAACGCCTTCCAGTCGACGGCTTCGGCCACAGCAGGCTCGCTCAGCCCCACTACCAGCGGCGCAACCACCGGCGGTTTCGTCCGCGCGGACGCCGGTGCCGCCGCGGACGACGCCACGGCCGGCGCATCGACGGCGTTCGGGGCGAGCTTGAACGTGGCCATCGCCTCCTGCAGACGGCCGGCCTGCTCTTCGAGCGAATGCGCCGCCGCTGCCGCCTGCTCGACGAGCGCCGCGTTCTGCTGCGTCACCATGTCCATCTGCTCGATCGCCAGATTGACCTGCCCGATCCCCTGGCTCTGCTCCCGCGACGCGGCCGCGATTTCGGCGACGATATCGGACACCTGCTTGATCGCGAGCTTCACCTGCCCCATCGTCGCGCCGACGCCCGTGGCCTGCTGCGCGCTGTCCCGGATCATCGACACCGACGCGCCGATCAGTTCCTTGATCTCCTTCGCGGCGGCCGCCGAGCGCTGCGCGAGGCTGCGCACCTCGCTCGCGACCACCGCGAAGCCGCGCCCCTGCTCGCCGGCGCGGGCGGCCTCCACCGCGGCGTTGAGCGCGAGGATGTTGGTCTGGAACGCGATGCCCTCGATCACGCCCGTGATGTCGGAAACCTGGCTGGAACTGCTGCTGATCTGCCCGATCGTCGCGACCATGCTCTGCACGGCATCGTTGCCGGCATCGGCCATCCCGGTCGCGCGCGTCGCCAGCGTATTGGCCTGCTGCGCGTTGTCGGCGTTCTGCTTCACGGTCTCGGTCAGTTGCGTCATGCTCGACGCGGTTTCCTCGAGCGACGCGGCCTGCTCTTCCGTGCGGGCCGACAGATCGGTATTGCCGCTCGCGATCTGGCGCGACGCGACCGCCACCGCTTCCGCGCTGCGCTTGATGCCGCGCACCGTCGCGCCGA
The DNA here is from genome assembly GCF_902830285.1 of Burkholderia sp. BCC0419. Taxonomy (NCBI): domain Bacteria; kingdom Pseudomonadati; phylum Pseudomonadota; class Betaproteobacteria; order Burkholderiales; family Burkholderiaceae; genus Burkholderia; species Burkholderia sp. BCC0419. The sequence goes on along the minus strand of NZ_CADESR010000001.1, from coordinate 502,263 downwards.
GCTGCCGATCCATCGTCGCCAGCGCACCGAGCAGCCGGCCGAATTCATCGTGCGAATCGATCTCGATCCGGTTGTCGAGCGACCCGCCGGCGATTTCGTCGGCCACGCTCACGGCCTTGCCGAGCGGCGTCGAGATGTGCCGCATCAGGTGCGCGGACACCCACGCCGCGACCAGCACGCCGATGCCGATCAGGCCGATCGCAATCCATAAAATCATGACGAAGGTCGACGCGCTGTCGTCGACGAACGACTTCGCCTGCTCGATGTTCAGTGCGATGTCGTCGTCGAGCGCCTGCTTGAGCGCGCCGGCGGCGGGCGCCAGCCGGTCGATCGCCGCGGCGGCCGCGTCGCGGTCCCCGCCGCCCACCGCCGCGAGCGCTTCGTCCACGCCGGCCCGGAACCGGGGCAGCACGTCGCGAATCCGGTCCGCGATGCGGCGCTCCTTGTCGCTCGTGATCGATTCGCTGTAATAGCGGTTCCATATCGTGTCGAGACGGCGTTGCTCGGCACGCGTCTCGTCGATCCCGCTTCGGACCCGCGCAGGATCGCGCTCGGACAATGCCCCACGCATCCGAAGCTGCGTCTCGAAGGTCGCGGCGCGAATTTCCGACAACTCGCTGATCGGCAGCGTATTGCCCGTATAAGCGTCATGGACGTTCGAATTCAGTCTCGACATGCCGAACAGGCCGAACACGCCGATGGCGACCATGAGCGCGACACACGCGGCAAGCGCGAAAAAGATCCTGAACTTTATGCTTTTCCCAAATCGGCTCACGTTGCTCTCCTTGAATGCCCAGGGCGATGCGGAACGGGAAACCCCGCTTCCAACCCTGTTTACGGAGAGCGATACGGCCGATTTATCCGCCGGCGGCGGGATAGAAAAAACCATGTGCGGCAATAATCGGCACACGCGGCGATCGTTTTTCGGTCGGCCGGCAGCCCTCACGCCGCCGGCACGATCATCTCCCGCGCAATCGCGCAGAACGCCGCCGTGACGGCGCTTTCGCCGTGCAGCCGGCGGCTCATGATGATCGGCGACGTCGCGCCCGGCTCCGGCAGCCGCCGATAGACGACGCCCTTCACGCGCACGCCCTCCACGCTCTCCGGCACCAGCGACACGCCCACCTGCGCGGCGACGAGCCCGAGCGCCGTCTGCAACTCGCGCACCTCGTGCACGGCCGCCGGCACGACCGCACCGTCGCGCAGCGCCGACAACTGCTGATCGGCGAAGCTCGGCCGCGGCGTGCTCGGGTAGACGATCATCGTCTCGGTCGCGAGATCCGCGAGCGTCAGCGGCCGGGCCGGATCGGCGAGCCGATGCCCGACCGGCAGCGCCGCGATCAGCTTCTCCTCGATCAGCGCCTCGCGCACCAGTTGGTCGTCGTCGAAGCGCAAGCGGCCGAACCCCACGTCGATCCGCCCGCCCTTCAGCGCGCCGAGCTGTTCGAGCGTGAACATTTCGATCAGCGACAACTCGACGTCCGGGTGCGCCTCGCGAAACGCGCGGATCACGTCCGGCAGCGCGCCGTACAGCGTCGACGGCACGAAGCCGATCACGATCCGCTCCGACAGTTGCGCGAGCCGCCGCGTCAGCGGCCCGAGCTCGTCGGCCTGGTCGACCAGACGTTTCGCCTGCGCATAGAACACGCGCCCGGCATCGGTCAGTTTCAGCGGCCGCGCACCGCGCTCGAACAGCGGCAATCCGATCTCGTCCTCGATCGCCTGGATCTGGCGGCTCAGCGGCGGCTGCGTCATGTGCAGCCGCTCCGCGGCCCGCGTGATGTTCATTTCCTCGGCGACGGCGATGAAGTAGCGGAGCTGACGCAATTCCATTTCATGCCTCAAAGGTATGGAAGTAGTCGGAAAGAGTGTTGGACGACGCGGGGCGGGAATTCCTACCATGTGCACCAACAGGAGGAATCGCATGATAGCAACTGCCGCCACCATCGAGCGCATCGAGACCTTGCTGGTCGACGTGCCGACGATCAGGCCCCACAAATTGTCGGTCACCACGATGCATTGCCAGACGCTCGTACTGGTCCGAATTCGATGCACGGACGGTATCGAAGGCGTCGGCGAGGCGACGACCATCGGCGGTCTCGCGTATGGCGAGGAGAGCCCCGAAAGCATCAAGGTCAACCTCGACACCTATTTCGCGCCGCTGCTGCAGGGCATAGACGCGACGCGCCCGGGCGCCGCGATGGCGCGTGCGCGCAAGCTGTTCCAGGGCAACCGCTTCGCGAAATGCGCGATCGAGACCGCGCTGTTCGACGCGCAGGCGCGTCGTCTCAGCGTGCCGCTGTCCGAGCTGTTCGGCGGGCGCCGGACCGATGCGGTCGATGTCGCGTGGACGCTCGCGAGCGGCGACACGCAGCGCGACATCGCGGAAGCCGAAGCGATGCTCGACGCCCGCCGCCATCGCGCGTTCAAGCTGAAGATCGGGTCGAACGCGGTCGCCGACGACGTGGCCCACGTGGTCGCGATCAAGCGCGCGCTCGGCGAGCGCGGCGACGTGCGGGTCGACGTGAACCAGGCATGGAGCGAAACCGATGCGATCTGGGCCGGCGCGCGGCTCGCCGACGCCGGTGTGAGCCTCGTCGAGCAGCCGATCGCAGCGACCAACCGCGCGGGGCTGAAACGCCTCACGCAGCTCGCGCAGGTGCCGATCATGGCCGACGAGGCGCTGCACGGCCCCGTCGATGCGTTCGCGCTCGCGCAGGATCGCGCGGCCGACGTGTTCGCGGTGAAGATCGCGCAATCGGGCGGCCTGCAGGGCGCGGCGAGCGTGGCGTCGATCGCGGCGGCGGCCGGCATCGAACTGTACGGCGGCACGATGCTCGAAGGCGCGGCCGGCACGATGGCGTCCGCGCAACTGTTCAGCACGTTCGACTCGCTGAAATGGGGCACCGAACTGTTCGGCCCGCTGCTGCTCACCGAGGAGATCCTCGTCGAGCCGCTGCGCTACCAGGATTTCAAGCTGCATCTGCCGGCGACGCCCGGCCTCGGCCTCACCTTCGACTGGGCCCGCATCGAACGGATGCGACGCGACGCCCGCTGATCCCCACACGACAACCGAAACCGGAGACACAGATGAACAAGCCAGCCATCGACGCACTGCTGAAGACCTTCGACGACGCCGCCGAGAAACCCGGCAACCCGCGCGTGCGCGCGATCGTCAACCGGATCGTGAAGGACCTCTGCTACACGATCGAGGACTTCGACGTGCAGCCGAGCGAGTTCTGGACGGCCCTGAACTACCTGAACGAAGCCGGCCGCGAATTCGGGCTGATCGCCGCGGGCCTCGGCCTCGAGCGCTTCCTCGACGTGCGGATGGACGAAGCCGAGGCAAAGGCCGGCATCCAGGGCGGCACGCCGCGCACGATCGAAGGGCCGCTGTATGTCGCCGGCGCGCCGGAATCGGTCGGCCACGCGCGTCTCGACGACGGCACCGATCCTGGCCAGACGCTGATCATGCGCGGCCAGGTGCTCGGCCAGGACGGCGCGCCGCTCGCGAACGCGCTGGTCGAGGTGTGGCATGCGAACCATCTGGGCAATTACTCGTACTTCGACCCGTCGCAGCCCGCGTTCAACCTGCGCCGCTCGATCCGCACCGATGCCGAAGGCCGTTACAGCTTCCGCAGCGTGCTGCCGGTCGGCTACAGCGTGCCGCCGGGCAGCAAGACCGAGCAACTGCTCGACCAGCTCGGCCGCCACGGCCATCGTCCGGCGCACATTCACTTCTTCGTTTCCGCGGACGGGTATCGTAAGCTGACGACGCAGATCAACATCGATGGCGATCCGCATCTGTGGGACGACTTCGCGTTCGCGACGCGCGACGGGCTGATCCCGCCGGTCAGGCAGGCGGAGGGCGCGGAAGGCAAGCCGTACGGCGTCGACGGGCAGTTCGCGCTGATCGACTTCGACTTCTCGCTGCTCAAGGAAAAGCAGGATGTGCCGGGAAGCGAGGTCGAGCGAGCCCGCGCGCAGGCGTGAGCGCCCTTCCCGTTCGACGAATCGACAACGCAAGGAGTGCAGGATGCTGTTTCATGTGGAAATGACCGTTCGCCTGCCGGCGGACATGGATCCGGTCAAGGCGGCCACGCTGAAGGCCGAAGAAAAGGCGATGTGCCAGCGGCTGATGAACGAAGGGACCTGGCGTCATCTGTGGCGGATCGCCGGGCAGTATGCGAACGTCAGTATCTTCGACGTCGAAAGCGTGCAGCAGCTGCATGACACGCTGAGTCAGCTGCCGCTGTTTCCGTATATGGAGATGGAGGTGCGGGCGCTGTGCCGGCATCCGTCGTCGGTGCGGGAAGACGATCGGTAAGCCACGCTGAATCGCGGCCGTGACCCACGGCCACGAAATGCACCAAATGCACGATCCGCACGACCCGGGCGGCCGGCGATGTCACGCAGGCCGCCCGGGTCTTTTGCATGTTGCAATTTGTGTTTGGCTGCGGTTAGCCGTGTCACCCCGCATCGGGGGGGGCAGCAACCGTCAGGCGGTCAAATGCGCGGTGAACCCCACCTTCCCCGGTGCGATCTCCTCTTTCAACGTCAGCGCCGGAATCTCGTAATCGCCCGTGTTCTGCCGGCGGAACGGAATCGGCGGCGTGGTCCACAGATCGTCGAGACGCCGGCCGAGCGCCGCGCGCGTTTCGTCGAAGCGCGCGGCGTTCATCTTGCCCGTCCGATAGATCACGAACGGCGGCAGCACGTCGAACCCCGGGTAATACAGCACCCCGTGCTGGATCGGGAACAGCAAGTCGTCGATCGGTCCGTTGATGCCGCGCGGGCTGTAGTGCGGTTCCCACCCGCCCGTCGTGACGATCACCATCGCCCGCTTGCCTGCCAGCATCCCTTCGCCGTAGCGGTCGCCCCAGTGCGTATCGGAATGCTCGCCGACGCCGTACGCAAAGCCGTACGCGTACACGCGCTCGAACCAGCCCTTCATGATCGCCGGCATCGAGAACCACCACAGCGGAAACTGCAGGATCACCGCGTCGGCCCACTTCAGCTTGTCCTGCTCGCGCGCGATGTCTTCGCTTTGCGTACCCGTCGCGAACGCGCGCTTCGAATCGAGCGACGGATCGAACCGTGCGTCGGGCGCACGATCGGTCACGTCGTTCTCATCCAGCACCGCCTTCCAGTTCATCGCATACAGGTCGGTCACCTGCACCGCGTGGCCGGCCGCTTCGAGTTGCGCGACCGCGAAGTCGCGCAGCGCGCCGTTCAGCGAACGCGGCTCGGGATGGGCATACACGATCAGCACATTCATGTTGGTCACTCCGTGGATTGAATGACTGCAGGATGCCGCCTTCAACGGTATATTTGAAATGAATTCCTGATATTCCAGGTATAGCGATGAATAATCTCAGAAGGCTCGATCTGAACCTGCTCGTCACGCTGGACGTGCTGCTCGCCGAGCACAACGTCACGCGCGCGGCCGAAAAGCTGAACATGTCGCAGCCATCGGTCAGCGTGCAGTTGCAGAAACTGCGCGACGTGTTCGGCGATCCGCTGCTGCTGCCCGGGCCGCGCGGGATGCGGCCGACCGCGCGCGCGGAAGCGCTGCGCGAGCCGTTGCGCGATGCGCTCGAAGCCGTCGAGCGCGCGGTGATCCCCGCCACGCCGTTCGATCCCGCGACCGCGACGAACACGTGGCGCGTGGCCGCGACCGACTACGGCGAATCGACGATCGTGCTGCCCGCGCTGCGCACGCTGCGTTCGACCGCGCCCGGCACGCGGCTGGCCGTCGTCGAACTCGTGCCGCCGCGCATCGAGCAGGATGCCGAACGAAACGGCATCGACCTGGCCTTCCATACGACAGAAGGGTCGCCGCCCGGCATGCGACGACTGCCGCTGTTCGTCGAGCGTTACGTGCTGATCGGCCGCGCCGGTCACCCGAAGCTGAAGCGGCGCCCCACGCTCGCGCAGTTCGGCACGCTCGAGCACGTGATCGTGTCGCCCGACGGCGGCGGCTTCTTCGCCGTGACGGACGAAGCGCTCGCGAAGGTGGGGGCCGCGCGGCGCGTCGTGCTGTCGGTGCCGCACTTCCTGTTCGTGATGTCGGCCGTCGCAAGCACCGACCTCGTCGCGATGCTGCCCGAGCGGCTGGTGCGCGACGTGCCCGCGCTGCGCGTGGTGGACGCACCGGTCGAGGTGCCCGGCTATGAAATGTCGATGCTGTGGCACGAGCGCGTGCATCGCGATCCGGCGCATCGATGGCTGCGGGAGACGATCGCGGCAGCGGTGTAAATCGTTCGCCCGATCGATGCGAATCGCCCGCGTCGAGCGCCGGCGCACGAAATCCTGCATTCGGGACTTGAAACCGCACCAAACACTGTATATATTTACAGTGCTTTTTGCACCATTTGACCCGAATTCCGTCATCCAAGACGAACGGACTTTTGTGAGGCGACCATGTTCCAGGCTTCCGCATTCGATCCCGAGCAACCCGGCTTCAATCCCGTCCATTTCGAGCGCGCCGCGCAGCGGGCGGTCGTCGATCTGCAGCGTGTCGCGGGCGGCCCCGCGCAGCGGGCGCTCGGCCTGCGCCGCCGCACTCACCCGGCGGCCGTTCGCACGATGAGCTGGCAGGCGCTGCTGAACGTCGAGGAGCTGGCGTTCTCGAATGCCGGCTTCCTGAACCGCAATGATCCGGCCGTCGTCGACGCGTTCATCCGGCTGCGCGACAGCCGGCTGGTCGCGGCGGACGTCGAGGAGCCGGTCGACTGGCGCCGCGACGACGACGACCTGCCGGCCATCTACCTGATCGTCAAGGCGATGCTCGAAGCGGAAGCGGAAGAGCGGGCCGAAGCGGCCTGAGCCGCGCCGGCCGATCGCGGTCACGGTCGGCCGGGTTCGCGCCGCCATGTTTCCTAGTGGCGCGGTCGGCGCTGCGGCTCGTTATAGTTCTGCGCCCGCGAATCGGCGCATCCTGTGGCAAGAGCCGCGCACCGTCCCGTCAGCCGATCATCGCCACGCGACAAACGTCCGGATGAGCGTCGCAGCCGCCCGTTACAACCGCGCTGCGAGCCGTGAGCCCTGATCGATCGCACGCTTCGCATCGAGTTCGGCGGCCAGTTCCGCGCCGCCGATCAGGTGCACCGAGCGCCCGGCGGCCTGCAACGGCGCGAGCAACGCACGTTGCGGCTCCTGCCCCGTGCAGAGCACGATCGTGTCGGCTTCGATCAGTTCGTGATCGGTACGCTGCTCGCCGTACGACACATGCAGCCCGCGCGCATCGATCCGCTCGTAGTTCACGCCGCCGATCATCTTCACCTGCTTCATCTTCAGCGTCGCACGGTGAATCCAGCCGGTCGTCTTGCCAAGCCCCTTGCCGAGCGGCGCGGCCTTGCGCTGCAGCAGCGTCACTTCTCGCGCCGGCGCCGACACCTGCGCACGCGTCACGCCGCCGCGCGTCGCGGCCGGATCGGTCACGCCCCACTCCGCTTTCCATTCTTCGAGATCGAGTGCCGGCGACTCGCCGTCCTGCACCAGATATTCGGCGACATCGAAGCCGATCCCGCCCGCGCCGACTACCGCGACCCGCCGGCCGACCGGCTGTTTGCCGGCGAGCACGTCGACATAGCTGAGCACGTTCGGCCCGTCCTGCCCCGGAATCTTCGGGTCGCGCGGCGCGACGCCGGTCGCAAGCACGATCTCGTCGTAACCGCCCGCGATCAGGTCGCTCGCGTCGACGCGGCGGTTCAGGTGCAGCTTCACGCCGGTCAGCTCGACCTGCCGGCCGAAGTAGCTCAGCGCTTCGTGAAACTCCTCCTTGCCCGGAACCCGCTTCGCCATGTTGAACTGGCCGCCGATCTCGGCCGCGCAGTCGAACAGGTCGACCTGATGGCCGCGCTGCGCAAGCACCGTCGAGCAGGCGAGCCCGGCCGGCCCCGCGCCGACCACCGCGATCCGCTTCGGCTGCGACGCGGGCGTGTATTTCAGCTCCGTCTCGTGGCACGCGCGCGGATTCAGCAGGCACGACGCGATTCGGTTCTTGAACGCATGATCGAGGCATGCCTGGTTGCAGCCGATGCAGGTATTGATCTCGTCGGCACGGCCCTGCGCGGCCTTGACGACGAACTCGGCATCCGCGAGCAGCGGGCGCGCCATCGACACCATGTCCGCGTAGCCGTCCGCGAGAATCTGCTCGGCCACTTCGGGCCGGTTGATCCGGTTGGTCGTCACGAGCGGGATGCCGACCTCGCCCTTCATCTTCTTCGTCACCCACGCGAACGCGCCGCGCGGCACCGATGTCGCGATCGTCGGCACGCGCGCCTCGTGCCAGCCGATCCCCGTGTTGATGATGGTCGCGCCCGCGCGCTCGACCGCCTTCGCGAGCTGCACGGTTTCGCGCCAGTCGCTGCCGTCCGGAATCAGGTCGAGCATCGACAGCCGATAGATCAGGATGAAGTCGCGGCCGACCGCTTCGCGCGTGCGCTCGATGATCTCGATCGGCAAGCGGATGCGGTTCTCGTACGAACCGCCCCACTGGTCGGTGCGCTTGTTCGTATGCATCGAGATGAACTGGTTGATCAGGTAGCCCTCGGAGCCCATGATCTCGACGCCGTCGTAACCGGCTTCGCGTGCGAGCGTCGCGCAGCGCACGAACGCGCGGATCTGCCGCTCGACGCCGCGCGCACTCAGTTCGTGCGGCGCGAACGGCGAGATCGGCGACTTGATCTTCGACGGCGCGACCGCGAACGGGTGGTAACCGTAGCGGCCCGTATGCAGGATCTGCAGCGCGATCTTGCCGTCCTCCGCATGCACGGCGCCGGTGATCTCGCGATGCCGGCGCGCGGCGGCCGACGTCATCAGCGTGCCGCCGAACGGCTTGGTCCAGCCGGCCACGTTCGGCGCGAAGCCGCCCGTCACGATCAGGCCGACTCCACCGCGCGCACGCTCGGCGAAATATTCGGCGAGGCGCGGCAGCGTCTTGCGGCTGTCCTCGAGGCCGGTGTGCATCGAGCCCATCAGCACGCGATTCTTCAGCGTCGTGAAGCCGAGATCGAGCGGTGCGAGCAGGTGGGGAAAGGGAGTCGTCATGATGATTCGGCCAATAAGCGATGCCTGCCATCGTAGGCGCGCGCCGCCTTGAACGTGAGGGGGCAAACAGCCATAATGCTTGTCATTTCCGGCCAAATCGACATGACTTCCCCGTCCCGAAAAGACCGACTCGGGCTGCGCCGGCCGACGATTCCGGTCGCCTATACGCGCCTGCTGCTGCAGGCGCTGGCCGCGCGCGGCGTCGACCTGGCCGCCGTGCGTGCCGGCACGGGCCTGCGCGACGCGGTGCTGGCCGAACCGGACGCGCGCGTTGCGCCGTCGCAATGGGGGCGGCTCGTGCTCAACGCGATCGAAATCGGCGGCGATCCGGGCATCGGGCTCGCGTTCGGGCTGCTGCTGAAGCCGACCGTGCACGGCTTTCTCGGCTACGCGACGCTGACCGCGCGGGACATCCGCGACGCGCTGTCGGTCACGCAGCGCTACTTCCGGATGCGCAATCGCCAGTACCGGCTGACCTATGCGGAAGACGAACGCGGCGCGACGCTCGAACTGCACGGCGTGCAGGCGAACCCCATGCTGCAGCATCACGTGATGTTCGAATTCGTGCTGACGGGGCTCGCGCAGAACATCTCGCAATGGTCCGGCCGCGCGTCACCGCCGATCAGGCTGCAATTCGCGTGGCCGGAGCCCGCGTATTTCGCGCGCTATCGCGATACGTTACCGCCGGTGGCATTCGGCTGCGCGGCCAATGCGCTGTGGATTGCGCGCGACGTGCTCGACTGGCCGCTACCGCTCGCCGACGAAGTCGCGCACCGGCAGGCGCTCGTGCAGGTCGAGCGCGAGTATGCGCAGGTGCGGCAGGAGGAAGGCGATCTGGTCGAGCGCGTGCGGGCAGAACTGGCGCGCGCAGCCGGCGATTATCCGGGGCCGGACACGCTCGCCGACGCGCTGCTCGTGTCGACGCGCACGCTGCGGCGCCGGCTGGAGGAAGCGGGGTCGAGCTACCGGCAATTGCTCGACGAAGCGCGGTTTCGCGACGCCAGGCAGTTGCTCGCCGCGTCGGATCTCGATCTGAAAACGATCGCCGAGCGGCTGCAATTCACCGACCCGGCGAATTTCACGCGCGCGTTCCGGCGCTGGGCCGGGCAGACGCCGAGCGCGTACCGTGAGGCGGCTGCGGGAACTCGCGAGTAACGCGAAAGATGTGCGCGACGCGTCAGCGGCCGATATGAATCCGCGCGCCGCCGTCGCCCTCGCCCGCTTCGATCCGCACGTCGCCCGTGGCGGCGGCGATCGCGTCGTACACGTCATCGCTCACGCACACCACCGGCACCGCGATCGCATACAGCTCCGCGGCCACGATCGCGCCGATCGAGATGATCAGGTCGCGCTCCTTCAGCACGATCCCGACCGGCCCGGTGCCGTTGCGCACCGCTTCCGCGAGCACGCTGCTGCTCGAACTCGAACCCTTCGCGTGCGGCATCACCATCACCTTGCCGGCGAGGCTCGCGCCGGCCTGCGGATGCCCGCGATCGACGATCCTGCCCGCGCCCGAGTCGTAGCCGCCCCAGAAGCTGAGCGGCTTGTCGAGGATGAACGGACGCGCACACGCGCTGCCCGGCACGAGCGTGTCGCCCGTCAAGAATTTGCCCGTCGCTTCAGTCATCGAATCGCACCTTGCCTTCGTACGCGGAGCGCACGCATTCGCGCATGCTGCCGTACGCGACCGTCACGCCGATGTTCGCGGGCGCATACGACGCCCATTTCCCCGAGTTGGTCATCACCAGCCCCGACAACTGCTTCATCACCGGCGTGATGTACGTGCAGGTATCGACGACGATCTGGATACCGCGCGCGGCGAATTTCTCCGCGAGGCCGGCTTGCTCCAGTTCCCACAGAATGAAGCGGCTCGTGTTCACGTAGAAATCGCAGGCCGGCTTGCCGTCGAACGCGTCGAGCAACGTGTCGAGCGTGTGGAATTCGGCCAGTGAAAAATGCGGCGTGCCGAGCGCGACCGCGACGAGCGCGTCGCCGGCCGCACCGTGATTCAGCGTGCGGCGAATCTCGTCGAGATCGGCCATCGTGATATCGACCGTGCGTTGCGCGGCGCGGCCGTGCAACGCGGCGTCGAGCGTCGGCGCCTCGGGCGTCACGCCGACCGCATGGAACAGCGCGACGGCCCCGCTCGATGCGGCGGCCGCGCCGAGCGCCTTGAGTTCGTCCTCGGTGGTGTCCGCCGGCAGCCCGACGATCGCCGGCACGACCGCGCCCGCGATCTTGCCGACCGCCAAACCGAGCGCGGCGAAATGGATGTCGCGCGACGGCAGGCCGGTGAAATCCGGCGCATTGAACACGATCCGCGCGGCGCGGTTCGCATCGACATGCAGCCCCGCATACGGCGCACGCCCGGTGATCGCGGCGGCCAGGTCGAGAAAATCGCCGTAGCGGCTCGTGCGCGCGCCGAGTACCGAGTTCGCGAACACGATCGCATTCGATTCGGCCCACGCGATCTGCTCGCCCATCGCGGGACGATTCTTCAGCTGATACGGCGCGCACGTGAAGCTCGATTCGCAGCCGAGCAGCAAATGCGCGTCCATCAGGCGCTGCGCATCGCGCTGGATCGTGCGGTCGCCGTGGTACAGCTCGGGATGGATCAGGTCGAGCGACCCGACGTTCAAGGTGGTCGGCACCGCGACCTTCGCGCCCGTCTCGACGAAATAGTCGACGAAGTCGAGGCTCGTCTGGCCGTGATACAGACAGCCGTCGATATGCGCGGACGTAATGTCGATCAGGTGCGGCGCGGACATCACTTGCGCGGTGCGCGCGACGATCCGCATTGCGCGGGCGACGCCGTCGCCGAAATCCCCGCGCAACATTGCGTCGTCGCGGTCACTCAACTGCAGCATCGGTTGCTCCTCTGACGCGTGCCGGCGGCCGCGCCGGCTCATGAATTCAGTCAGAGGACTCTACAACTGGAAATAAAAACTGTCCAGATCACCGTCGAACCGGACGTTATTAAAACCAATTTTCACGACCCAATGCTTCGATGGCAACCAATGGCTCGAATTTCGCACCAGTTGATCGCCACACCGAACCGCCCGCCCCTCGCCTAGCGTCCCGCCGTCAGGCTGAACAGCTCATCGCGCAACGCCTTCGCGCGATCACGGCCGAACTGCGTGTCGAATTCGTCCTGCGCGGCCTGCCACGCGACCTTCGCCTGTGCGAACGTGCGCTCGCCGAGCTTCGTGAGATGCAGCGCATGCGCGCGCGCATCGTGCTCGGACGCCGCCGTCGCGACGAAACCGTCTCGCTGCAACGGCTTCAGCGCACGCAGCAAGGTCGTGCGATCCATCACGAGCGCATCGGCAAGTTCGCTCATCAGCAGGCCGGGCCGGCGTTTGAGGTTCACCATGATCGAGAACTGGGCGGGCGTGACGCCGGCCGGGGCCAGATGGCGTTCGTACAGTTGTGTGACGAAGCGCGCCGCCTGACGCAGCGCGAGGCAGTTGCACGCCTCGGAAATCGGAATGTCGTTCATGTTCGGCAATCTATATGTGCATATGCATAAAGTCAATGTACACTCCGCCGTAACGGGGCCGGCGGCCGGCCATCGCGTCAAGGAGACGGACATGGACTACATCGACAAACTGCGGATCTTCCGGTCGGTGGTGGAGATGCGCAGCTTCACGCGCGCCGCCGACATGCACGGCCTCGCGCGGCCGGTCGTATCGCGCGCGGTCGCGGATCTGGAGGCGCGTTTCGGCAGCCGGCTGCTGCACCGGACCACGCGCCAGGTGTCGCTGACCGAAACGGCCGAGCGCATCTACGAGCGTTGCGCGGCCGTGCTCGACGAGCTCGACGCGCTCGAAGTGGAAGCGCAGACGCACACGCGCGAGCCCGAAGGCCTGCTGCGCCTCGTCGCGCATACGACGGCCGCGCTGAACCGGCTCGTGCCGCTGATCGCCGGCTTCAAGGCCGCGCATCCGAACGTGCGCCTCGACGTCACGCTGACCGAGCGCCCGGTCGACCTGGTCGGCGAAGGCTACGACATCGGCATCGTCGTGCCGTACATGCTGACGAGCGAATCGACCGTCGTGCGGCTGGTCGAGCGCATTCCGGTCGTGATCGTCGCGACGCCGGCGTATCTGCAAGCGCATGCGCGCCCCGAGACGCCGGCCGACCTCGCCCATCATCCGTTCGTGCCAATCTCGCCGTCGCTGCGCCGCCCGGCGCTGTCGTTCCGGGTCGACGGCAACATGCTCACCGTGCCGTTCCGTTTCGACATCTCGTCGAACAGCCCCGTGTTCAACCGCGAAATGGTGATGCACGACTTCGGCATCGGCGTCGTCCCGAGAACGCTCGTCGAGGCTCAACTCGCGTCCGGCGCGCTCGTGCAGTTGCTGGAAGGCGCCGATCTCGTCGATGCGTTCGTCGAAATCAAGCTCGCCTACGCGAACCGCGCGCTGCTGCCCGCGAAGGTGAAGGCGTTCATCGACTACACGGCCGCGTATTGCGACCGCGAAGGCTGGATCGTTCCGGCGGCGGCGTGACCGGGCGCAAATGCGCCTTTCCGACGCCGATTGATACAGCCACGACACCAATCTGATCCCGCCGCGCCGCTCGCTTCGCGCCGCCCCGCCACCTAACATGTGCACATGCACAAGACCACGCTCACCGATGACGATTGCTTCGCGGTCCGGCAAGCCGCCCGGCGGATCTCGCAGTTCTATGAGCGTTACCTGTCGCGGGCGGGCGTCACGCCGTCGCAGTACAGCATCCTCGCGCTGCTGCGCGACCGGCCCGGCCTGACGATGGCGACGCTGTCGAACGTGCTGGTGATCGAACGCACCGCGCTGCTGCGCGCGCTCAAGCCGCTGGTCGGCGCGGCGCTGGTGACGGGCCGGATCGAGCCGCCGTGCCGCGGCCAGACGTTCGCGCTGACCGCACACGGCGAAACGAAAGTCGCCGATGCGCACGTGCACTGGCTCGCCGCACAGGAAGCGTTCGAGCGGTGCTTCGGGTCGGCGCAGGCGGCCCGACTGAGAGACGAATTGTTCCGGATCACGCACAACCTGCCGGAACGCTAGCCCCTTCCCCGATCGACACGACGATGTCGATCGTTTTGATCAGTGCATATACATAGGTGAATCGATGGATACGACCCAAGCCGCTGCCTCGTCACGCGAAGCAGCCACAACCGAGCAGCCCGCGAAACAGCAACGCCGCGTGCCGTGGATGCGCATCGCGGTGGGCGCCGTCGTCGTCGTGGTCGCGGCCGCCGCGCTCGACTGGCTGTTCGTGCTGCGCTTCCAGGAAAGCACCGACGACGCGTATGTCGGCGGCGACGTGACGGTGCTCGCGCCGAAGGTCAACGGCTTCGTCGACAAGATTCTCGTGACCGACAACCAGCGCGTGAAGGCCGGCGACGTGCTCGTGCAGCTCGATGCGCGCGACTACGACGCGAAGCTCGCGCAGGCCAGCGCCGAAGTCGACAGCGCGCGCTCCGCCGTGACCGAACTCGAAGCGAAGCAGCAACTGCAATTCGCGGTGATCGGCCAGCACGCGGCGGACAAGAACGCGTCGTCGGCCGAACTGACGCGTGCCGCATCGGACCGCGTGCGCTACCGCGAGCTCGTGAAGTCGGACGCCGTATCGAACCAGATCGTCGAGCGCGCGGACGCCGATTATTCGAAGGCCGGCGCGGCCGTCGAACGCAGCGACGCCGCGCTGCTCGCGTCGAAGCGACAGCTCGACGTGCTCGGCGCGCAGCTCGCCGATGCGCGGGCCCGCGTGAACACCGCGCTTGCGGCACAACGCGTCGCAGCGCTCAACGTCGAATACACGACGATCCGCTCGCCGGTCGACGGTTACGTCGGCAACCGCACGGGCCGCGTCGGGATGCTCGCGAACGTCGGCGTGCCGCTGCTGACGGTCGTACCGGCGTCCGGCCTGTGGATCGACGCGAACTTCAAGGAAGACCAGCTGCGCAAGATGCGCGCGGGCGATCGCGTCGACGTCGCGCTCGATGCGTCGAGCACGCGACTGCACGGCCGCGTCGACAGCGTCGCACCCGCCACCGGCGCGACCTTCAGCGTGCTGCCGCCCGAGAACGCGACCGGCAACTTCACGAAGATCGTCCAGCGCGTGCCCGTGCGCGTGCATCTCGATCCGCAGCCCGGCATCGAGCACGTGCTGCGCCCCGGCCTGTCCGCGGTCGTGACCGTGCATACCGACCACCAGAACTGAGCGGGAGCCGACGATGACCACCGCGTTTTCCGGCGACCCCGCGTCGCAACCGACCAGGCAGCGCGTATTCGCGTTCGCGCTGATGTGCGTCGGCTTCTTCATGGCGACGCTCGACATCCAGATCGTCGCGTCGTCGCTGCGCGACATCGGCGGCGGGCTGTCCGCGAGCCAGGACGAACTGTCGTGGGTGCAGACCGCCTACCTGATCGCCGAGATCATCGTGATCCCGATGTCGGGCTGGCTGTCGAAGGTGATGTCGACACGCTGGCTGTTCGTCGCATCGGCCGTCGGTTTCACGATCACCAGCATGCTGTGCGGGCTCGCGTGGGACATCAACTCGATGATCCTGTTCCGCGGGTTGCAGGGCGCGCTCGGCGCCGCGATGATCCCGACCGTGTTCACCACCGCGTTCGTGCTGTTCCCCGGCAAGCAACGGCTGATTGCATCGACGACCATCGGCGCGCTCGCGTCGCTCGCACCGGCGATCGGCCCCGTGATCGGCGGCTGGATCACCGACCAATGGTCGTGGCACTGGCTGTTCTACCTGAACCTCGTGCCGGGCATCGCGGTGGCCGCGCTCGTGCCGCGCTACGTGCATATCGACGCGCCCGATCTCAGCCTCATCAAGCGCGGCGACTATCTCGGCATCGTGCTGATGTCGGGCTTCCTCGGCTGCCTCGAATACGTGCTCGAGGAAGGCCCGCGCAAGAACTGGTTCGGCGACGATGCGATCGTGATCTGTGCGTGGATCTCCGGTATCTGCGGCTTCCTGTTCATCGTGCATGCGCTGACTGCGAAAGATCCGATCGTCGACCTGCGCGCGCTCGCCGTACGCAACTTCGGGATCGGCAGCCTGCTGTCGTTCGTGACCGGCATCGGCATCTTCGTGACCGTGTTCCTGACGCCGTTGTTTCTCGCGCAGGTGCGGGCGTTCAGCTCGCTGCAGATCGGCATCGCGCTGCTGTCGGTCGGCGCGTTCCAGTTGGTCGCGCTGTGCGCGTATGCGTTCGCCGCGCGCTACGTCAGCATGCGTGCGCTGCTCGTGTTCGGGTTGATCTGCTTCGGCCTCGGCTGCTACCTGTACACGCCGATCACGCACGACTGGGGCTGGCGGGAATTGCTGCTGCCGCAGGCGCTGCGCGGCATCGGCCAGCAGTTCAGCGTACCGCCGATCGTGACGATGGCGCTCGGCTCGCTGCCGCAGTCGCGGCTGAAATCGGCGAGCGGGTTGTTCAACCTGATGCGTAACCTCGGCGGGGCGATCGGTATCGCGGTGAGCGCGACGATGCTCAACGACCGGCTGAATTTTCATTATCTGCGGCTGAACGAGCACGTGAGCGCAGGCGAACCGCAGGTCGCGTCGCTGCTCGATCGGCAGACCGCGTACTGGGGCTCGGTGGCCGGCAATACGCTGAATACCGCGCAGGCCGGGCTCGCGAACCTGCATCGGCTGATCTATCGCGAAGCGCTGACGCTCACCTATGCGGATGCGTACTACGCGCTATCGCTGTGCTTCGTCGTCGCGCTGCTTGCCGTCGTGTTTTCCAAACCCATTACGTTGAACGCGCCGCCGCCGGACGCGCACTGAGATCATCATCATGAAAAAGCTACTCGTCGCCGTTGCCGTCAGCGTGTTCGCCGCAGGGTGTGCGGTGCAGCCCGCGCAACATCCGGCGCTGAACGAATCCGTTCAGACGCTCGCGCCCACCGCCTGGGATACCGACGTGCCGCGCGCGGACATCGACGCGGCCGCATGGTGGGCGCAATTCCACGACCCCGTGCTCGACCGGCTGATCGCGACCGTGCTCGACGGCAACCTCGATCTGCAAGCCGCCGCCGAACGCGTGAAGCAAGCGCAAGCGCTGACCGTGCAGAAGCGCGCGGTGCTGCTGCCCGAACTCGACGCGACCGCCCATGCGGCCGACGCGCGGCAGAACACGCCGCCACCGCTCGGGTATGTACGTCAGGCCGGTGCAGGGCTCGCGCTGAGTTGGTCGCCCGATGTGTTCGGCGGCGAGCGGCTCGATTTGCTGGCCGCTCAAGCGGAGTTGGTCGGACAGAAGCACGCAGAAGATGCGATGCGCCTCGCGCTTGCTGCCGATGCGGCATCCGCGTA
The DNA here is from genome assembly GCF_902830285.1 of Burkholderia sp. BCC0419. NCBI lineage: Bacteria > Pseudomonadati > Pseudomonadota > Betaproteobacteria > Burkholderiales > Burkholderiaceae > Burkholderia > Burkholderia sp. BCC0419. Next base: position 484,886 of record NZ_CADESR010000001.1, on the reverse strand, counting down.
TGTCGATCTGCGCTGGGCGCAGCAGGAATTGAAGATCCTGCAGGACAACGCGAAGATCCGGCAGCATGCGCTCGAACTCACGCGCAAGCGGCAGGCGTTCGGGCTGTCGACGGAACTCGACGTGACCCGCGCGCAGAACCAGCTCGATGCGCTCGAAGCGCGGATTCCGCCGACGCAGGCGCAGATTTCGCATCAGTTGAATCTGATCGCCGTGTATTCGGGGCGGACGCCGGAATCGATCGATCGGCTTTTGCTGGCGCAGGCCGGGGAGATTCCTGCGCCGCCGATTGGCGCGCCGGGAACGTTGCCTTCGCAAGCGTTGTTGCGGCGGCCCGATGTGCTGACTGCCTACGCTCAAGTCGAGCGGCGTGCCGCGCAAGTCGGCGTGGCGAAGGCCGAGCGCTATCCGAAGTTTTCGTTGAACCTGACGGACGGGATTCTCGCAGCTTCGTATCTCGGGTTGCCGACGTTGACCGATAACCTGTTCAGCGCGGCGCTGAGTGCGACGAGCCCGATCTTCAACGCGGGGCGCATTACCGCCGATATCTCGCAGAGCGAAAGCCGGATGCGCGAATCCGAACTCGGGTTACGGCAGACGATGCTGCAAGCGCTGCGGGAAGTCGAGGATGCGCGCACGAATCTCGTCAGTTCCGATGAGGCGACGCGGCGACTCGATAGTGCATTGGCAGCTTCCGATAAAGCGCTTGGGCTGGCGAATCAGCTTTATAAGGGTGGCGCGACGGACTTTCTGGATGTGCTGTCGGCGCAGGAGGTTTATCTGCGCGAGTCGGATTCGCTCAATCAGATCAAGCGCGAGCATGCGCTGGCGGCGGTGGCGTTGTATCGGTCGCTTGGGGGTGGGTGGAGCCGGAATGACGCGGCGGGTGGGACGGAGGTGGAGGCCGTCGCGAAGAATTGAAGCCGATGCCTGATACGGATGCGGACCGCGTCGACGGCCCGCACCGTTACGCAAGCTCGGCGCCGTGGTTATCCGACATCGGCCAACGGTAGCCGATCACTTCGTTCAACGGGTACGCGAGTTCGCGCACTTCTTCCAATTGATTACCGCCGAACAGGTGGACGTATTCGGCGTCGTGACGCAGGTAGAAACCGACGTGCCCTTTCCAGCTCGTCGGATCGTCGCGCGTCAGAATCGCGATGCAGCCGTAGACCGGATGCTCCAGCGGTTTGCCCCATTCGAGCCACGAGCGTGCGAGCGCAGACCCTGTGCCGCGGAATCCGGCGTGCGCCATGCACCAGTTCACGAACGACGAGCACCAGGAAATCTTGTCGTCGTAGCCAACCAGGTTCGTCTGGTTGTTGTACTCGACGATGCGCGGATTGATGCTGCCCGGCGGGTGGCGGCGGATGCCGAGTTCGGCCAGCGCGACGGGCATCCAGGGTGGGTGGACAGCTTTCACTTTGCTCTCGGAGTTTGATAGGGTCACGTCGTTCTTGGGCACGTGTCGGTGTTGTTTCCGTCAATCTTCGCATGAATAGGGCGAGTCCACAGCGCCCTTCATGGGTTGCGATTTTCGTCGAACCCACCCGTATCATGGAGGCAGCGCCCTCGACTCCCTGCCCGCCATGCGCATCACGCCTCTCCCGCCTCTTCAGTGCCTCATCGCGTTCGAAGCCGCCGTGCGGCACGCGAGTTTCACGAAAGCCGCCGCCGAACTGCACCTGACCCAAAGCGCGATCAGCCGCCAGATCCAGCAACTCGAGGAATTCCTCGGCCGCTCGCTGTTCGTTCGCGAACACCGTTCGCTGCGGCTGACGATCGCCGGCGAGCAATACGCGGCGCAGGTTCATCATCTGCTCACGCAATGCGCGGAAGCCACGCACGACGTGATGAAACCGTACGGCGATCTCGAACTGACGATCGCGTGCTCGTCCGGCGTCGCGCTGCTGTGGCTCACGCCGCGGCTACCGACCTTTCGCGCCACGTATCCCAACATCAAGCTGCGCCTGATCGTGCGCGACGGTCTTGCATCGATGTCGCCCGCGGAATTCGACGTCGGCGTCTACTACGTGCGCCAGCAGGCGCCGGCCGAATACACCGCACGCCGGCTGTTCGACGAAGAAGTGTTCCCCGTCTGCGCGCCCGGCTATCTGGCCGGCCGCACGCTCGACGCGGCCGATCTCGCGAACGAAACGCTGCTGCGCCTCGAAGACGGCCAGCGCCAATGGATGTCGTGGTCCGAATGGTTCGACATGAACGACGTCGACCGGCAGAAGGCACAGCCGCAGGACATCACGATCAACTCCTATCCGCAGATCGTGCAGATGACGATTCTCGGTCAGGGTGTATCGCTCGGCTGGCGCTACATGATCGACGCATGCATCGAAGCCGGCCTGCTCGTGCGCGTGACGGAGGCGTCGGCGAGCCACGGCGGCGGCTATTACGTGATCTCGCCGAACGACCGCGCGCAGAACCAGGCCGCCCGCCTGTTCACCCGCTGGCTGTTCGAACAGGCGGAGCAGCAGACCGGGGCCTGAATGCCCTGCGCGCGACGCATGCGTGCAGCGCATGCAGGCATGCGAATCTTTCGTTTCAGAAAAAAATCCGGCTGTCCTTAGCATGGGATTCACGCGGGGCAGCCGTCCCGTCTTCTGACAGAGGAAGAGACCATGCAAGGAACGCTTTCCCCACGCGCCGCGCCTTCCGTCGATGCGGCGGTGCAACAGCGCCGCCGCGCCATCGTCGCGACCGTGATCGGCAACGGTCTCGAATGGTTCGACTTCACCGTCTACAGCTTCTTCGCGGTGATCATCGCGAAGCTGTTCTTTCCGACCGGCAACGAACTGACGTCCGTGCTGCTCACCGTCGCGACGTTCGGCGTGGGCTTCTTCATGCGGCCGGTGGGCGGCATCGTGCTCGGCGTCTATGCCGACAAGGTAGGACGCAAGGCCGCGCTGTCGCTCACGATCCTGCTGATGGCGGCCGGCACCGCGCTGATCGGGATCGCGCCGACCTACGAACAGGCGGGCATCGCCGCGCCGCTCCTGATCGTCGTTGCGCGGCTGCTGCAAGGCTTCTCGGCCGGCGGCGAGATGGGCGGCGCCACCGCGTTCCTCACCGAATACGCGCCGCCGGAGAAGCGCGCGTATTACTCGAGCTGGATCCAGTCGAGCATCGGCTTCGCGGTGCTGCTCGGTGCGGCGACCGGCACGTTCGTCACGACGTCGCTCGACACGCAGGCGCTGCATAGCTGGGGCTGGCGGCTGCCGTTCCTGCTCGGGATCATCGTCGGGCCGGTCGGCTACTTCATTCGCAGCCATATCGACGAGACGCCCGCGTTCAGCGCCGTCGAATCGCAGGCGAAGGAAAGCTCGCCGCTGAAGGAAGTGCTGCACACCTACCCGCGCGAGACGTTCGCGAGTTTCTCGATGGTCATCCTGTGGACCGTCTGCACCTATGTGCTGCTGTTCTACATGCCGACCTATTCCGTGCGCACGCTGCATCTGCCGCAATCGACCGGCTTCACGGCCGGCATGGTCGGCGGGCTGATGATCATGTGCTGCTCGCCGATCGTCGGGCGACTCGCCGACGCGTGGGGACGGCGCGTGTTCCTGTCCGGCTCGGCGCTCGCGATCCTCGTGCTGGCGTGGCCGATGTTCTCGTGGATCAACCATGCGCCCGGGTTCGCGTCGCTGATCGTGTTCCAGGCCGTGTTCGGCGTGCTGATCGCGACCTATACGGGGCCGATCCTCGCGGCGTTCGCGGAGCTGTTTCCGACCAAGGTGCTGTCGACCGGGTTATCCGTTGCGTACAACTTCGCGGTGACGATCTTCGGCGGGTTCGCGCCGTTCCTGATCACGTGGCTCATCGCCCGCACCGGCAGCAACATGGCGCCTGCGTTCTACGTGATGCTCGCGGCGGCCGTCAGTTTCGTCGGCACGCGCTTCGTGAAGGATGCGAAGCATGCGGCCGCAACGATTCGATAAGGATATTTCTCCCATGACCATTACCGTGCTTCAAGGCGGCAACGTGCTCGACCTCGAACGAGGCGTGTTGCTCGAACATCATCATGTCGTGATCGAAGGCGAGCGGATCGTCGAAGTCACCGATCGGCCGGTGGATTTGCCGAATGCGCAGGTGATCGACGCGCGCGGCAAAACCGTGATGCCGGGGTTCATCGATTGCCATGTGCATGTGCTGGCATCGAATGCGAACCTGGGCGCGAATGCGACGCAGCCGAATATTCTCGCGGCGATTCGGTCGCTGCCGATTCTCGATGCGATGTTGTCGCGTGGGTTTACCAGTGTGCGGGATGCGGGGGGCGCGGATTGGAGCCTGATGCAGGCGGTCGAGACCGGGCTGATTCCGGGGCCGCGGATTTTTCCGTCGGGGAAAGCGCTGTCGCAGACCGGCGGGCATGGGGATTTCCGGCCTCGTGGCGATGTGCTGGAGCCGTGCTCCTGCTGTTTCAGGACGGGGGCGATTGCGCGGGTCGTCGATGGTGTCGAAGGGGTGCGGCTCGCCGTGCGTGAGGAGATTCAGAAAGGCGCGACGCAGATCAAGATCATGGCGTCAGGCGGCGTGGCTTCGCCGACCGATCCGATTGCGAACACGCAGTATTCGGAGGACGAGATTCGGGCAATCGTTGATGAGGCGGAGGCCGCGAATACGTATGTGATGGCGCATGCGTATACCGGGCGGGCGATTGCGCGGGCTGTGCGATGCGGCGTGCGGACGATCGAGCACGGGAATCTTGTGGATGAGGCGGCTGCGGCGCTCATGCATGAGCGTGGGGCGTTTGTGGTGCCGACGCTGGTGACTTATGACGCGTTGGCGAAACATGGCGCGGCGTTCGGGATGCCGGCGGACTCCATCGCGAAGGTGGCTTCCGTGCAGCAGAACGGACGCGAGTCGCTTGAGATCTATGCGAAGGCCGGTGTGAAGATGGGGTTCGGGTCGGACCTGCTCGGCGAGATGCATGCGTTTCAGTCCGGTGAGTTTCGGATTCGGGCGGAGGTGCTGGGGAATTTGGAGGCGCTTAGGTCTGCGACGACGGTGGCGGCGGAGATTGTGAATATGCAGGGGCAGCTTGGGGTGGTTGCGGTGGGGGCGATCGCCGATCTCGTCGTGCTGGATGGCAATCCGCTTGAGGATATCGGGGTGGTGGCTGATGAAGGTGCGCGGGTTGAGTATGTGTTGCAGCGGGGAGCGGTTGTGAAGCGGGTTGCTGGCGGGCGGTGATGTGAAGCCCGGCGGATATTTCCGTAGGCGCGGTGAGGCCTCACGGGCCCTGTGGTCGTGACAGTTGTTGACGGTGGCTATAGGTGTGAGTTGCGGCGTTCGCGGCAATGGCCGGGGCGGTGCCGCCCCGGCGGTCAATCGCATTCAGGAAACGCCTGCGTTCCACTCTCTAGAGCCGCATCAAGCGGCCCTTGCAAGCGTTATAGCGGCGGCGGCACCCAGTCAGGATCGTGGTACGGCTGCTCTCGCAGCGCCAACTGGCCGTAGTCCGGCGTGATCGTGATCGTCCGGTTGGCATCGCAGACCCTCAGGTACACGCGGTCGCCCGGCTTGAATCCGAAGATCTTGAAATTGATATCGATCGCCTTCATCCACGGCAGGTACGGCCAGCCTCGCTTGGGAAGGTCCGGGTAGTTCCGCAGGACCAGCTCAAACGTCTTTTGCATGTTGACGGGTTTGTTCTTTCTACGACGTGGCTTAGTATTGGCGTCAGCCATTTCCGACTCCTGGTTCGAGTTGGTGGTGGTCAGCGGGTCGTATGGGTTGCCGCCCATGCGGCCCGCGCTTCTTTGGTACCTCGGGTTTCCCCTTCTCTCTCCCCTCTTCGCTGGGTCTTGTTGGGCAAGACGGCTTTCTTTCGACCATCGGGGCGAAGGGGACTACGTTTAACGCCCGATGGCGAGAAGCATGGCTTCATGACCAGTGTAGTCGGGCTGGCATCTCAGAAATGGGAAATTGAGGGGGATTGGCCGTTAGGCATAGGGCGTGCGCAACGCAAGACAGATGCTGCGAATTCGTAAGGTTACGTTCATGGATGTTCGCCGGATCGCCAAAGCTAAACCGAGTTGATACGATTGACCGTTACGATCCGAAGCGGTCCTTCTTGGCTTCCTAACCTCAGTGGCTGTTTCGGAGGCAAAAACGGACGGGCGTCAACTGCTCGGAGTAATTGTGTCGGTCTGTGGGTTTGGGGACCTTGTGGACATTACGACTGGTTGGATACCGTGTAGTATCGATATGAGCAGAAACCCGACCACAGGTAGCAAATTTGAGCATGGGGAAGCTAAATGAATAAAAAGAAGAGCTCGAAGCGAAAATCCAAATATCGCGACTATAACTATAGTGACCTAAGCGGACATAAACGGGACGGGACTAAACTTCGCCCACCTTTTATGCAAATGGACAAGGTGCAAATGTCCTCGTGGGCGGATGATCATCTGCCGCCGATGCTGTGGGCTGCACTGATATGCGCGGCTTTTCCGCGCGAGCAATATCTAGACTGCTTTCGTGCGATCTTGGAAAACGCCGCGAAGTGGTTCGCAGAAGGCGGAGTCGCTTTTGAGGCACCACCGCAGAATCCAAACCCAGAAGATACGGTGTATTTTTCAGCTATCCTCGATCATGAGGCGCTGGCAAGGCTACCCGACGAGCAGTTTGAGATTTACCTCCGGATTCCACTTCGACATCCTTTGGGTTACGCGGCCCTAAGACCCCTCGCTCTGCTGGATTCGCTTCCGGGAATCGATCGATGGCGTCATTTGCTAGACGTTAAGCCCGAATCAGCCGACTGGGAGACACTCGCTAGAGCGATCGGTCAATCCATCGACCACCAGTCAGAGGCTTCGACAGATATCCGATGGTTCAAGGTAATGCTTGCAATTTTGGCCGATCGAGTTCGATTCGGACCAGCCTTCGAAGAGCGCATTCGAGAATTCTTTGAATTTCCGAACAGGGGAGACATGCGCTCGGTTCGGCCCTCCATCCGATCTATGGAAATGGCCTTCCGCCGCAAACCTGGTGCGAAGTGGGTTAATGATTTCTGGCAAGAGTGCTCAGATAAGACAATCTGCCTCGATCCGACCGATCCAGCACACGGGAAATTGGCACCTACTGCCCTCGAGCGCGCTAACGTGTTATCGGTCCGCAATGACGTACTCAATCGATTCATGGAATGTCGAACGAGTGTCAGAACTGACAGCCGACTCGATTCTTCCTTCGGACTAGTGTTTTACGCACTAGCGATCCTCGATGAGATCGGTGGCGGTCAGTGTCATGAAGGCATACTCGGAAGGCTTGGCTTGCGTGCGCTGGTAGAGGCATATGTCACACTCCGTTATCTTTGCCAAAAAGACGATGAAAAACTCTGGTCTGGATGGCGTGTATTCGGCGCCGGCCAAGCAAAGCTCACTTTCCTGAAGGCGCAAGAAATAGCAGGCGATCTACCGAGTTTTATTGACGAAGATGCTTTGCATCAGATCGCGAACGAAGACCGGTGGCAAGAATATCTTGACATTGATATCGGTCATTGGGCGAGAGCAAATCTCCGGACCTTGGCAGAGCAGTGTGGCGCCAAGGAAATTTACGACAAGTATTATTCTTGGTCATCTACCTTCGTACACTCTCACTGGGGTGCCGTGAGGGATACAAACTATATTACATGTCAGAATCCTTTGCACCGCTTGCACCGTATACCCCGTGTCGTCCATCGACGTCTAACATCGATGGAGAGTGATGCTGTAACGATCGTCAATGACATGCTTCATCAACTTGGCGTTTTGTACCCTGGATCTGAACCTATTGGCAAAATAGCAATATTTTCGGAGAAAAGGCAAAGCGTTGCTCAATCGGAATAACCGCAATCCGTGTGTAACCGATCTCCACAGTTGTACGCTAGCGAAAACTCCACCTCGCAATGGGATTGTCGTGAAAACCAACCGACGGCTGACAGCTTCCGGCAGCGGAACGGCCGCGTAGACGTCGCGGTTGCAACTTGTACGAATGACGCGTGCTGGCCGACCCGGTCGGAAGCTGAGTCCGCGGTATGATCCGCCGTCGCTCGGTCCTCGTTCGGCCGCACTCCACAGCAGACACTAACGTTATAGGTGGTCGGCCATCGAACCGCGAGAAGCTGAAGGAACCGAGAAGCTCAGTTCCTCCGCGTTCCGGCTGGACGAGAAATCATTCCTAAAGCACCTTATGAACATATAAGCCGCAATAACGCTTCTTAATCAGTCTTCGAACGTCGTCAAGAGAACCAAAGGTTCGGATATCGTTCATGGTGATGACGATAACGCGGATGCCTTCTTGAAGTGCGCTCCTGATAATTCCGACGGCACCGGGTTCATCACCGTCTCCGTTAATGAAACCTCCAGTGACGCCCATGGCGGCCACAAAAATTCCCGTTGTCAGGCTGCGTCGCCTAAGTTTTCCAATGAAATTATCCAGAGCCGGGGCACCAACATTCGCGCTCCAGTTCTTACACTCTACCAATATCACAGCCTCCCAAGGGCGAAAGACCTCCTCTTGCTGAGCGTTCCAGAGCACGATATCTATTTCCTCTGACGGCATTCGAATATCGTGTTCCGTAACCTCAACGCCATCCAAGTGCTCGAATAGATAAATGGCGAGAGCCTCAAAACTCGCCCCCTTGTCTTGATTTGTAGCGGCAGCGTCCACAGCCGCTATACGGGCTGCAAGTTGGGCGGGATCAAACATCAGAACTCCCCTTCGTAGAGGAGTTCACGGATTTTTTGTTTGAACAAAAATACTAGGTCTTCCGGGTGGGATACTTGGATTAGGTCATCTCGATCCAAAGCGATAGCGTTGATCCGCTCATCCTTTCTCAGGCGAGACAGAAGTTTGCGCGTCCGCTGATCATTTTTCCCTGTTGTAGCGAGAACGACCGCCTTTAATCCACTTACTCGCGCTCGATGAAGAAAATCGGTCAGCATAACAGCGTTCATAGACCGAATTGCCTTAAGTTCAATGGCAATCGGATTTCCGAGGGCGCTCAGTTCGGAGTCTTCGCGCGAGTTCCAGATGACAAAGTCGAATCCGTCACTATGGCCGTAAGGCCGTTCCGACTCTATGACTTCCCAGCCCGGTACGGCTCGTGCGGCATCTACGAACCAACGTTCAAATCGCGCCCCTCGAGCTGCCCCCTCATATGAGAAGAGCGCACGAAAATCATCTATAACCGGCGTCGCATGTTCCGATCGAGGATATTGATCTGTACGTTCTCGCGGGCCACGGTAACCAGTGTAAAGGCGCCCCCGCCGATCTGCATCCTCGATGGCCTCGCGAATAAGGAAAGTGAGGTTTCCGACAGGATGATCGTAGGGATCAATACTTATTATGCGTTGCCCTAATACATCGGCGGGCAATGATACTGACTTGTCAGCCACGACGATTACAGGCTTTCCGGCTCCGTGCGCCAAGCCAATTTCATAGTAAAGATTACGTGAGTCTTTAGTGATGTGCGCAACGAGAACATCGACTAAATTGATTAATCCCCAAACAGCCTGCGCGACTGACTCCACGCGCCGGAAATCGTCAATAGTTTCTAAGTGATACTCGTCGGGATGCTCCAAGGATTGAAGCGCCTGAAGAACGAGGCCATGATCCCAATGGTCGGAAAGAAACCCAATGCGCTTCATTCAATAGCGTCCAAAAATAACGCAACTGCAATGTTGATAGGCATACACGGTCAGCTCGAGGTTACGAAGTGATTGCGACGTGTCTATGACTGAAGCGTCATTGTCACATGAATGACAGCTCTGGGCGGCGAAGCCTGCCGAATGACGCCCGCAGCCTGATCGGCATTATTGGACATTCGTCTAGCTCGATGAACCCGGTTGCAAACTGTCCGTTGGGGCCGTTCGAATGATAGCAATTCGTGAAGGGGAATGGCCGCTTGTGGCCAAATGCGGCCCGACGCGACCGGCTGTAGCAGACCAACGCGCATGCAAGTTCGAGCGAGAACTCGGAACCCGAACAGCAGTCGAGCCGAACAGCACCGGAAAGCTCCCCTGCCCCCCTCGAGCATACCGGACCAGATGGCGTTGTTACTAGAGCTATTCAGACCCGACAGGACTAACGAGTGCGGACGTCCGGCTGAGCATTATCGGGGAACCCGACCCTTCAGTAATCTGAATCAGACTAGGCTTGAGAGCAGGTGACATCCACACGTCGCCCGATGCCCGTGCCGCGCAATCGGGATACCGTCATCGGTCATCGAAACATCACCCTCCTCGATGACGTTCGGTGAGACACCCGGGTGCTGCGGACAAGAGACAAGGTCGCCTTTGCGAGCTACAAAGCGTCCATCGAAGCGCATCTTCGTTGAACCGGTTTCTACCTTGCCGCCGTGGTCAGTGGCATCCCCAATTCGAATCAGATTAATCACTCAGCCTCCTTAAGTCCTTGATCTCCGAAGGAGCTACCTCCGGGTCGTCCATCATTAATGTCACACCCCAAAACCGCTCAGTGCACCATCCCGAAATTCCACGTCGGCCGCCCTGAACGAGATTCATATTCGTGAGTAGAGCTTGGCAACTTGCATCATTGCTTGATCAATATCTGATCGGCTTTAATCCAACGAAGCAAGTGCTTACCGGATGCGTTAGCGTAGTCCACGTAGGCCCACCCATTCGGAGACTGCTTCAATACGGTTACGACATCATTCCGGACGAGATAGGCTCGACTTGCGGTGCCGTCGTCGGGAGCTGTGAACAGAGTCGCTTTTGCTACCGATACCGTGGCGGTCAGGCCATCAGCCACCGCTTCTTGCGCTACTGACGCACCTGCAGAGATGTTAGAGCCTTTCGAAAGCGCAGTATCGATCAGTTGCGCATCGAAGCGCGCCCCATCCGCCTTTAGAGCCGCAGCAATTTTCCGATAGGCCTCGCGATTCGTCGATGAAGGTGGGTCACACCGCAAGAGATTGTCGGCCCCTGAAGCATTGCGCATCAGCAAATGCGGGGGCTGTCCTGCATTGATGGACGCCAACTTGTTGCTTGCCGATGGACGATCGCGCGTGAGCATCATCGAAGTTTGGGAATCTGTTCCCCACTGGGCACCTTGACTCGGTTGCCATCCCGCTCCGCAAATCTCTCCGGTTTGCTCGGCCGTAATGCAACCTGTTTTTATCTCAATCATGGAACAGTACTCCCGGTTTAGTACCGTTTCCGGTTGCCCTTGCCCCGCGAACACTGTCCCTTGGTCGTTGCGCATGACGACTACATATTGACCTGAAGGGGAGATATTCCATTTGTTGGGCGGCTCCATCTGCGTTCCACCGTCGGCGTTCGGTTCACCTGCTCGTGGCAGCAAGCCAAACGTCGTTCCATTCGGAAAGGAGAAAACCGCTTTCTTCCAGGACCGACGGGGCAATGGATCTTGAGGGTTCGCCGCGTTGCTATAGATCACTGCAGCCCCGCCAGGCAATGCAAAGCGCAGAGTGGACTGTGGTGCTGCGCTTGCTAGACCCGACCAAAGCATCGTCATCGCAAGCATAGTTCCGACATGCGTGACAAGCGTGCACGGGGTACCTTCCCGAAACAACGGAACACGCGTAGTCGTAAGTTTTAACGCTGATTTCTTCAAGATGGCATTCCCAAAGCTTGGACCAAACGTTGATAACGTCCCGGCGCAACGGACGCGCCATTTACCTTCGCCATAGCGCGAGTTGGCCCATAATCCTGCAAAATGCTGGATTCGTACGCCCCCCTGTTCGCCCCCCAATCCGCAGGATTCCGCGACACTTGTGGATTGTGGCTAAAAAACCGCTCTAACGATCCTCTCATGCTCTCCGACGTCTCACCAGGCCAATTTACATCCTGATCCAAGACGGTGGCGCGCCCAAGCGCAGACTGTAGATAATCCTTGATCCGATAAGGATAGCCGTTTGGATACTTATTGATAGCCTGATTGAGACGATCGACGAAATCCTTAATCTGCAGTTCCTGATATAGCGGAGATGATACTCCGTGAGCCATCGATGCAACTGGTGGGCACTTCACCGGTTTGCCCATGGTGTCCTTGGAACAGTCACGTCGGAGTGCCTTGTAAAGTTCGGGGCCGATTAGCCGAACGCCATTCGTGAATGTGGGATGCGAATAACCCAACTGTGCGTCGCTACCAGAACCGGTCACGGTCCAGCCACAATTAGCAAAGTACTGCTGATACGCGTCAGGATGCGTGTCGCGAAACACCGCGATCTGAACGGCTAACTCGCCCCCACTAGCGTCGCCTCGAATAGTCTTCTGCATCGCACCCGCGCTGATGATAGCGATATCGATCGCCTGAACGGTATCCACACAGCCTTCATTCTGAGACATGGCGCGCAGAATCTTCTCTTCTACGTCGCCTAAAGTTCCTTTGGCACGCATTGTTGTTAGCGCTGGGCAACTACCTAGTGAGATTTTGCCTGAGTGCTGTGGCCCATACCAAGGATCAGTCTTGGTATGCATGTAGCGCGTTCCCGTGACGGTCATGCAGCAGCCGCAATCGCATCCCCCCCCGCTCTGAATGAAATTCCCGATCAAACCGATCGGATGGAAATGCCACGGTTTCGGGTCCTTCGGAAGGATCTTTATGTCTGTACATTGAACGTCCTCCCACCATTGCAGCTTTTTGATTCGCTCCATTTCGTTCTGCCACTTCCAAGGGACGGCCTTCACGAGCGGGGTGATTTCTTCCCACTTCCCCATGTTGCCGCCCCATTCGCTCTCACATTTGACGACCATGTGAGAGATCGCCTCCGCCAACCACGGCGTTCTCTGTGCATCAGCGAGCTCTGTAGCGGTAACCGTGCCATCATGATTCGCGTCAATGGCTTTTTCGAGCTTCTGAATGAGATCGGAAGCAGCCAGTTTGTCAGCGCTAGGCTTGAACTCTGCCAGATCTTCCTCCATCGCCAGCCCTGCGACAAACAGATATCGCTTCGACATATCGGCCATTGTCACCGAACTGTTGTCGACGAACTCGAACCCCGGCCAATCCCACGGGCTGCATAAATTTACTTTGGGATGATCCTTCTCACGCACCCAGCCTTGAAGTGACTTTCCATCCTTCGTACCTACGATCACGTTCCACCAGCGCTTCACTTTTCCGCTCGCATCCTTGTCCTCGCGGGCTACATCTTGCGGCGCCTTTTTATTGAGATCGGCCACCCGGAAGACGTCACGGAAGTCTGTTCCTGGACCGTCCGCAAGGCTCACTTTCAACGGAAAGTTTTTCCAGCCCTTGACGGGCACCGTCGTAGTCTTATTGACCAGACTGCTTTCGACCCAGAACGGATCACCGGTCGGCGTCTCGATCGACTCCGGTTTTGACGGCGGCTTCGCGTTGGACTTCTTCCCCTTGCCAGCAGGAACAGCCGGCGCCGGCTGGGCAGCAGGAATGGTGACGGTCTTGGGCTGTACCTTGACCCATCGTGATTTCGGATCACTGACCGGCACCAACTTCAAATTCGTCTGCTCGAGCGTATAGTCCGGATCCGGAATCTTCGTGACAAGCTTCGCGCCAGTAAGGATTTCCAGAAACGGCTTGTCCGAATCCGTATCCGGCAACTCCTTCGCACGCGCCTGACTCTTCGTGATGAATGCTGGCAAATCCGGCCCTGCAAATACTTCTAGATGCAGCAACGGTCGACTCGGCTGCGGAGGGCTGAGCTTCGCTTCTCGGTAGCGCTGATATTGACCGATATGGGCAATGACATCGCCTGCATTCACGTGGAAAGGCTTCTGCAGCACGACTACCTGATCGAGCGGGCCTGGCTGGGGAATGGCCTCAAGTTCGGACTTGAATACGTAACCCCACGGCAGTTGCTGGTCGGGCTGCTGCCCCACCATCGGGCCTACCGGCGTGCCCGCTATGATCTTCGTGATCTTGACCCAACCGTGCACGCCCCCATTGTCGGATTCGTTCACCGCGAGCTCTGTGCCTTCCGGCAGCAAGCCGAGAATCTTGCCCTTACCTGGAGTAATGCGCACCCGAACACCCGATACTGGCCCCGGCAGCGGCGTATTTGCATCACATTGCTCGGCGGAACGTTGCCCACCGAGCTTGTCCGGATCGTCCGACTTCGGTTTAGGCACGTCTTGCTGGTTCGGCTTCAGCGCCTTATACGTGCGGTCAGCTTGCCAATACGCTGGCGGCGTAAGCTTGGGGGCCTTGGGATCCGCGCCCGGCGCTTTAGCCTTATCGAGGGCCGCCTTATAGCTTTCCCAATCAAGCGTGTGCATGTACAAGCTGAAAAACGTCAGCGTTTCATCGGGAGGCGGGCTCGATGGTGCTGGGGTCGGCGCTGGAGCAGGTGCCGCTGATGCAGGAGGCGTGCCGTTGGCCCCCGGCGCCGCAGCTGGCGCGGACGCGCCGTTCGGTGAAGTCGACGCCGGCGATGCAGGTGCTCCATTCGCAGGCGTCGGCGCAGGATCCTGCTTTTTCGGCGCAGGAGGAAGCGTCAGGGTGTGCCGGACCAGCACAAAGCCCGTCGAGTACAGTGCGCTGCGCTTATCCTGGTAATTCAGTTCTGGATATTTCTTGTCGAGCCGATACGCAACAACCTCACCGGTTGCAATCGCGTGTACGCCCTCGTCCTGTTTCAGGCTCTCGGCAGTTTTCTGCCCGAAGTGAATACCACCGTGCCAGATGCCACTCGCTCCAAGCGGATAGAACCCGTCCTCGGCGTTTGCAAGCACCTTCATGTAGGTCATCGGATCCGTCGCATCGATCGCGTTCGCCGAGCTCGTCGCATCCGTCGCGGCATCGGCCGTCGCAGTCGGCGAGAACGGGTAGCTCCACGCTAGCGGTCCAGATGCAGGCTTGGCGGAGTCGGACGCGGGCTTCCCTTCTGGGGCCGATTTCTTAGGAGGATGATGGGGGGCGTGCTTGTTCGTCATCGCAGTTGGAATAGCAATTCGTGATCGCGTTTAGGGAACAGGTTGAATCCCGGTCAGCCTGAAAAATCGTCCGCGTAACCGCCGTGCTTCGACACCGGCGTGCCGTTCAGCGGGTCGCGTAACGTCATGGTCGAAGCTCCCGGCTTGTCCCATGACGCGCATTTTTCGAGAATCTGACCAGATGTTCCGTTCTCGATCAGGCTCGGCGTGATCTTGATATACGACCCACCGACATTGAGAATCAGCTCCTTTTCCGCGCGCAGAACCACCCGTCCGGACGCGCTCTCGATCATGATGTCCTGTTGCGCAAGCATCGTCAGCGCATCGTTCTGAGCTTGGATTTCGACAGGACCTTTGGTCGCGAAGATCTTGATCCCGAGGTTTTGAGCATACAGACTGATCTTGTCCATGACGCTCGCGAGAAGCGACTTCCCGGCCGCGAGGTTGACATTCTTTCCCGATACCAGATTGACCTGTTGATTCGCCGAAGCGTGAAGGGATTGCTGGCTTGAAATCCCGACGCCGGCCGGACTCGACAGCAGCATGGCCGGCTTCGCAAAGCCGTTGGCATTTCCCGTGCCACCACCGGCCGTTCGCCCCCCTTTGGTGACGCCCGGAACGCTACCCTGCGTCATCTCGGTAAAGGCCTTCAGCGCATCACTGCCGTCCTGCAGGCTCTCCGCCCGGTTCGTCTCGCTCGCCTGCGAGACTGCCTCGAACACGGCTTCCGCGGCCGCAAGCTGATCCGTTGCCGCCGACACGTTCATCGGTTGCACGGCAGCCGCGTGGGTCGAGATCGACAGGCCTTGCACCGCCCGAATCGCTCCATGCGCTTCCGATTTGAGATCGAAGCCGCTACCGACGAACGACCCGCGCGTGTTGTCGGACTGCTCAATCAGGTAACCCAGATGCAGATGAGAGCTGTAGCTTGACGAGTAAAGGTGAACTCGATTCTGACCGCTCGAGTCGTCCAAGACGAGTTGGTTGAAACCGTCGCCGCCGTATTCACGGGACCGGAATCCAGACAGCAGGCCGTGCGTATGCCAGACCGGCATTGTTGCGCCCCCGTGCAGCCTCGATATGATTACCGGCCGGTCACAATCACCGTTCACGAACCCTAGGAGCACCTGATCATCCTTGCGCAATGGGAAGTAGCCGCCACGCTTTGCACCGGCGTCCGGCATCGCCGCGCGAATCCACGACGTGGACTTCGTATTGCGATCGTTCCGGCTGTTCGATGTGCGGACTCGCACACGGTTACCGTCGTCGGTCAGGATTTCCTCATCGCTGTCCGTCACTACGATCGCCGTCTGCAGGTGCATTTCCGGCTTCTCGTGCTCGAACGGACTGCGGAAAGGCGTCTTACGACGTTGCGCCTCGATCTCTACATGGAAGAATCCGACACCTCCATCGCGATGGCTCACGGTCGTACCGGTCCCGGTCGCCTGGACCTGCTCTATTTCGCTGCGCAAGCTGCGGGGAAACCGTGTGAGCGCGTCCATGCCCGGAAGATTGTTCTGAATTAGCCAGTCGCTCGCAATGATCGACAACTCGCGCTCTTCCTCCGGCTGCATGTCCAAGACCGGATGCCCCGACACCTTGAACCAGTAACCGGGCAACGCATAGCGCGGACTGCCGATCGCGAAATAGCGCTTCGATCGGGACGCCCACTCCTCGGTGCGGATTCGTGCCTGTTGTTCGCCACCGTCGGAAGCAGCCCAAGTCTGTGAGCCGGTATAGAGGTAGTCTTCGCCTTGACCTGGCAATTCCTCCAGGTTCGCCGCCGGCATGCTGACCTGTTTGTCGAGATCGGGCCGCTTGTAGTCGGCTGTACCGATGGTCAGGGTTTCGCTTTGCGCGTCTTGCTGCTCACTCAACTGAGTGAGTCCGTCAAAATCCTCATCCGTGCCGGCATGACTAAATTTCATCTCGGAATTCGGCAAGGGCGGACCGAAATAAAGATCGTCCATCATGACGACCTTGTGCGATTGACCATCGCTTGCGAAGTCGAAGCGCATAAATACCCCGACTTCCTCCAGACTCCGGTGCACGAAATTCCAGTCGGTCTCCCACTGCACGCGATGCGAATACGAGCGCATCGCCCCGCGCAACTCCTGCCCGTAATTGCCAGAGGCCTGCGGGTGCTTGTTCAATACATCTGTCAGGATCTGCCAGCCACCGGCTTCCTGCCAGTCGCGCCGATCGCTGCTGAGCTTCAAAAAGCTCAACCAGGAAGAGAACTGAAGCTGAAAATAGGACACGGTTCCGTCGTATCCCAACCGACGAGCCCGCTGCACGTAGCCATGAATCGGCAGGTAACCGCCGTCCGTCTGTCGAATCCAGAGCGTGACGGGCTTCAGGACCAGCGCATTGAGCTCGATCTTGTCACCCATGATCGACGAGGCGTCGACAATCACCTCAAAATTGCGTCCCAGACGAGCATGGAGCTTAACGTACAACGGGACGAGCCAGTCCTCGCCGAGCGGCGTGTCAAGCTTGATGATGCGATCGAACTGCGCGTGCCCACCGCGCAGGGCCTTCAGCAATACTCCCCCGCTCATGAGGATACCCCGTCCCGTGTTGACAAGTCCGGCTGTCACTGCTCTCTCAGAGCCGCACTTGCAAATATTAAATTCGTCGCCTTTGTAATGTAACTTTCTATTCCTTCAATTACCATACGAATCAGGCGCTAATTAAATTCGTCTCGGATGATTCGCTATTTCAAGCCATCTTTCGACGAAGCCACACTAGAATCATATGATAATACGTCTATTCATCGTAGAGTGACCCATCAGACGGAATATCAGCGATTGTTAAATCCAATTTACCTATGACCGCATTTCTCTAGTACCGCTCCACCTTTACCCACTCCACAGTAGTGGTCACGAGAAGTACCACCGCCTCGCCCGATCTTCGAGCTGGAAATGAAGCTCATCGTTATAGAACGTCAACGATTTCCCCCAACAAACAAAAGCGGCCACCGTGACTCCACGGCAGCCGCCCCTCAGAAACACCCCAATCCCAAACCAAAAATCAGCCCTTACTCATCCACCTTAAAAGCCGAAACCAGCTTGGTCAATTCCGCCGCCTGCTGCTTCAAACTCTCCGCGGCCGCCGCACTTTCCTCGACCAAAGCCGCATTCTGCTGCGTCATCTGATCGAGCGACTGCACCGCATCCCCGATCTGATCGATCCCGGCACTCTGCTCCAGGCTAGCCTCGGCAATCTCGCTCATCATCGCGCTAACGCCTTGAACCTGCGAGACAACATCGCTCATCACCTTCCCCGCCTCACTCACCAGCCGCGACCCGGCACCCACCGTCCCCGCGCTATGCTCGATCAGCGATTTGATCTCCTTCGCCGCCTGCGCACTACGCTGCGCCAGATTCCGCACCTCCGAAGCCACAACAGCAAACCCACGCCCCTGCTCCCCCGCCCGCGCCGCCTCCACCGCAGCATTCAGCGCCAGAATATTCGTCTGAAACGAAATACTGTCGATCATCACGATGATCTCGGAGATCCGTTGCGAAGCGTTACTGATCTGCTCCATCGTCGTCACGACCTCGCCCACCACGTGCCCGCCGCGCGCCGCCGTATCCGCCGCGCCGTTGATCATCTTCGCGGCCGTCGTCGCCGTCTCGGTGTTGTTGCGCACCACGGCCGTGATCTCTTCCATCGACGAAGCCGTCCGCTCCAGGTTGCTCGACTGCCCTTCGGTGCGCTCGCTGAGATCCGCATTCCCCGAAGCAATCTGCGCCGACCCGGTCGCGATCGAAGCCGAAGCCGCACGAATCCGGTGAACCAGCGTCGACAGCGACGACACGAACCGATTGAACGCATCCGACAACTGCCCGATCTCGTCCTGGCTCTCGACCGTCATACGGCGCGTCAGGTCGCCCTGGCCGCTGGCGATCTCCGACAGCAACGTCGCCGCGCGGCGGATCGGCGCGGCAGTCGCGCGGCCCACCAGCCAGATCACGAACAACGCAACCCCAAGCCCCACCACCGCCGCGACCAGCGCCGCGCTACGAATCGCACGCGTCACCGGCCCGAGCAGTTCAGCCTGCGGCACCTGGACGACCACATACGCATTCAGCTCCGGAATGAACGACGTCGCGATGAAGCGCGCGCCGCCGTCGCCGTCGTAGCTCAGGTACGCATACGGCTTGCCGGCGAGCAGCGTCGACGAAGCATCGCCGGGCATGCCAGGCTCATCCTTCAGGAAATGCTTGCCGTCGATCAGCGACGTATCGCGATGCATCATGATCGCGCCGTCGGGGCGCACGAGGTACGCGAAGCCGGTCTCGCCGATCCGGTAAGCCGAGATGCCCTTCGCGAGCGCATCGACGGACAGGCTCATGCTCGCCGCGCCGACCGGCACGCCGTCGAGTTCCACGCGACTGTTGATGAACATCATGTAGCCGCCGACGGTCACCTCGCGATCCATGTTCACGTCGTACGCCTTGCCCGACGACAGGAAGCTGGTCAGCCACTGATCCTTGTCGGTCACCTTCCGCTGCAAGCCCGCTTCGTTGTAGTAGTTGCCGCTCTTCACCGACACCCACTGCACGGACGCGGCCTTCTGCTCGTCCTTCACGTTCTTGGCAAGCTGAATCCAGTTGCGCGTGCCGGCGTCGGGTTCGCCGTCGGCTTCCCATTGCAGCAGGAACGCATCGCGCGCGAGAATGCGCGACGCGGCGATCGGGCCGGCCATCTGGCGCTGCACGTCGGCGCGAATGCCGTTCACGGCGGTCGGCAGCTCTTCGCGGACGACGCGATCGCGCACCGCGTTGCCGATCAGACGGACGCTGAGCCCGCTCGAAATCGCGACGAACACGAGCAGGCAACTCGTCATGCTGAGAATCAGCTTGTTCTGAATGGAAAGCTTGCGCCAGAAATGCATGGGGAACCCTCGATAACCGCTCGGTCTGAGCCAGATTGGGTTATCGGCATGCACGCGCAGAACCGCATCGCTGATTTCAGATATCGATCATTCGAGATTCGTTATGTTGTTGAAGGGCGGACATATGCGGCCGCCTATATGTACGGAAACAACGCAAATACAAGGCGTTGATCAATACGCAACGAAGATCGTCACCCGCCGATTTCGCGCCCTTGAAGCAGCATCGTCCCCCGCGACAAGCGGCTGCGTATCCGCCCGCCCGATCGCCGCCAGCCGATGCGGCGCGACACCGCGCTCGGTCAGGTAGCGCACCACACTCCCCGCACGCGCCGACGAAAGCTCCCAGTTCGATTCGTATTTCGCGTTCGCGATCGGCACGCTGTCCGTGTGGCCTTCGACGAGGATATCGCCGGTTGCATGCTCGCTCAATGCCTGCGCAATCTGGTTCAGCACCGGCGACGAATCGGGCAGCAAGCGCGCATCGCCGACATTGAACAGAATCTTCGCGTCGATACCGATCTCGACGCCATGCGGCGCCTTCACCAGCGAAATGCGTCCATTCGACTTCAACGAATCGAGCAACGCGAGCAACGGCGGCGCAGGGTCGGACTTGACGCTATCGACAGCGGCAGTCGCAGCACTACCAGCCTGCCGCGCAAGCGTCTGATACCGCGCATCGAGCGCGTTGTATTTCGCGAGCTGAAGCACATACAGCGCGAGAAACAGCACCATCAGCGTCGTGATAAGGTCCGCGTACGAAATCAGCCAGCGTCCGGACTGCGCGCCTTCGAGTTCGTCATCGTCGCGATCGGCAGCGGATGCGCCGTCAGTTCGAGCAGTCATGCTGTCGGGAATCCGGGTTCGTCATACGGTACAGGTACAGGCACCGGCACAAGCGCACGAACATCACGCCAGCGATTCCGCCGCCCGCCCGCGCACATCACCGGTCAACCGCGTCTCGATCGTATGCGGCGACTCCTTGCGCGAAATCGCGAGCAAGCCGTCGAGATACAGCTTGCGGAACCGCATCTCGCTGTCGATCTGCGCGCGCAGCTTGCCGTACAGCGGCAGGAACACGAGGTTCGCAAACGCGAGCCCGTACAGCGTCGCGATGAACGCCACCGCGATGCCCGGCCCGAGCTGCGCCGGTTCGAGAATATGGCTCGTCACCTGCACGAGCCCGAGCACCGAGCCGAGAATGCCGAACGTCGGCGCATAGCCGCCGGCCTGCTGCCACACGCGCACGGCAGCGAGGCGGCTGCGTTCGTACGCATCGAGTTCGCGCTGCAACGCATCTTCGAGCACCGCGGTCGACACGCCGTTCGCCAGCAGTTCGAGCCCGCGTCGCGCGAATGGATGAATGCCGCTCACGTCCATCGATTCGAACGCGAGCAGCCCGTCGAGCTTCGCGCGGTCGCCCCATTCGAGCAGGTCGGACAAATTCTTGCGATCGACTTCGCGTGCGCGCACGAACGCGAGCCGCAACTGCTTCACTGCGTCGAAGAAGCGCGCCCACGTGTTCTGGATCATCACCGCGCCGAGCGTGCCGCCGAGCACGATCACGAGCGCCTCGAGCTGGAACAGCATCGAGAAATGCCCGCCTTCCAGCGCGAACCCGAACACGATCGCCGCGCCGCCCAGCACCACACCGACCAGAGTTAGCAGATCCATACGCGCCTCCGTATCAAGCATTCGACGATGAAGTCGACGCGACGGACATCGCACCCGCCGCAGGCACCTTCGCCGCGCGCACGGCCTCCAGCACGCGCTGTTCGATGTCCTCGATCTCGACCGGATCGAGCTTGAGTTCGCGGCGCATCACCCACGACACCTCGTTGCGCCGCGCCTCGGTCATCACGGAAAACAGCTTGTCGGCCACCGCACGATCGTCGAGGTTCGCGATCAGTTTCGCGAGGTCGTAGGTATCGAACGCGCTGATCACGTCGAACAGCGTGCGCTGGTCGATCCACACGAGATCCTCGAGCGCGCGCACGTCGCCGCCGCGACGCGCGTTGCGACGCGAGAAGTACGCAACGCCCTTTTGCTCGACGTAGTTGAGCACCTTCGATTTGCGGAACGCGAACACTTCTTCCGCGATCTCGCCGTTCGACAGCTTGCTCAGCAACAGCGTCTTGTCGACACCGATCAGCGATTCGAGATCGGCCAGTTCGATGAGTTCGAGTTCGCTGTTGATCGACACGTCGAGATCGTGATCGGCAACCTGCTGCGCGCGGTCGATCACGCGTGCGGCGTCGAACGTGACGACCTGGCGCGCATCCGACGATGCCGCGTAGTCGGTCGCGCCGCCGGCCACGTCGGCCTGCGCGGCTTCGATCGTGACGAGGTTGAGCTTCTCCATGCGCCGCAGCATCGCGAGCACGTGCGGCCGCGAATGGCCGGCAATCGCGCGGCATTTGCGGATCACGTCGGCGAGCGGCACGGAAGTTTCGGTCGCATGCGCCTGCATCGCCCGGCGCGCCCATGTGTCGCCCGATTCGCGCGCGTCGGCGCCGGCCATCAGCGACAGCACATGCGCATACGACAGCACGCCCGGCATGAAGTCCGCATGCGTATAGGTCGCCAGTTGGTCGTCCTTGCGCTTCACGCGGCGGATCATCGTTCGTACGATATGACGCAGCAGCGCGGACACGCGCTCGATTTCCTCATCGAGCACGCCGGCCGGCACGACCGTGAGCTGACAGAACGAAAGCGCCTTCGCGGTATGCGCGCGCGGTTCGGCGGCGAGCAGCGCCGATTCGCCGAAGAACTCGCCGCGGCCGAGCGTCGCGACGATCACGCGCTTGTCGTCGCAGCGCGTGGACAGCTCGACCTTGCCGTCGGTGATGAGGAAGATGACGGGCTCGCCCGCGAAGCCCTCCGAGTAGATGATTTCCCCGGGCGCGGCGGTACGCGTCCACGATTGCTGACGATTCACAAGTCGATCCCCCTGCTGCGCTGGTTGTTGCGGACTGCGCGTCGCACGTCTGAAGCATGCGATCGCGAGTCATCCCCGTGACTCGTTTACGTCATCGGGCGCAACGCCCTTTAGGGCATTCGTGCTCGTTTTGAACCGAAATCAAGGTGAAACGTTTGCGGGTTGCACGGGCGCATCGATCGTTCGTTTCGCCTACGGCACATGTAGTGAAATTGAAAGCCCGCCGCGATCGCGCGTCAGGTCAGAACTCCATGTCGAGTTCGTCGATGTCTTCGTGCTCGGCCTTCGCCGCCTCGATCCACTCGGCGACGAACGGATGCGCGAGGACGCGCATGCAGTACTCGGCGACGTCCGATTCGAGCTTCACGTCGTAGGTCAGGAAGCGCGTGACGACCGGCGCATACATCGCGTCGGCGATGCCGATCTCGGCGCCAAACAGCCAGGGGCCGCCGTACTCCATCAGGCACTCGCGCCAGATCGTCACGATCCGCTGGATGTCGTGCTGCGCGCGCGACCAGATCCGGAAGCCGGGGAAATGCCCGCGCAGGTTCATCGGCAGCGCGGATCGCAATGCGCTGAAGCCGGAATGCATTTCGCCGCAGATCGACCGGCAATGCGCGCGTGCATGCCGGTCGTCGGGCAGCAGCCGCGCCTGCGGGCGGATCTCGTTCAGGTATTCGGCGATCGCGAGCGTGTCCCACACCGCGTTGCCGTCGTGCGTCAGGCACGGCACGAGGATCGACGGCGACAGCAGCAGCAACTCCGCGCGTGAAGCGGCATCGATCGGCACGCTGATCGTCTCGAACGCGAGCCCGCTCAGCTTCGCGAGCAACCAGCCGCGCATCGACCACGACGAGTAATTGCGGCTGCTGATCGTCAGCGTCGTCCGTCCGGTGGATTCCATTTCGCTTCCCTGCTGAATGTCGTTCGTGCCCCTGCACCGTAAACGGACGCGCCGCACGACCGCGCGCACCACGCCTGTGCGGTCCGTTCGCCGAACTGGCGCAACGTCGCACGGCATCGCGGCACGTGTCGCGCGCGTGACCGGCACGGCAACGCATCGCCTTCGCCCAGCCGTCATCACGTACCGCGCGCGTCGCCGCGCTCTCGAACCACGTGCAACGCGCGTGCCAGCTGTATGCTGGCATACGGCTTGCCTCGTTCCTTGCAATGCAGCATCACGAGCGACGGTCATGAACCTGTTTGCCTATCCGTTTTATCAATGGTCTGCGGAATGCCTGCGCCCGGCGCGTGCATGGGCGGTCGCGACGCGCGCAACGATGTCGCTGTGGCCGCCGGCGACGTCGACGCCAACGGGGCGCATGCTCGACGCGCTGTGCGAACTGCTCGAATGCTGCGCGTTCTCGCACCGTCGGCCGCCGTTCGGGATCGCGTCGGTCGTCGTCGACGGCGAAACGGTGCCGATCGTCGAGGAAGCAGCCGCGGCCACGCCGTTCGCGACGCTGCTGCATTTCCGCAAGGCCCGGCCGGTCGCGCCCCAACCGCGCGTGCTGATCGTCGCACCGATGTCCGGGCACTTCGCGACACTGCTGCGCGGCACGGTGCGCACGATGCTGGCCGATCACGACGTCTACATCACCGACTGGCACAACCCGCGCGACATCCCGCTGACGGCCGGGCGTTTCGGTTTCGACGAGTACGTCACGCACGTGATCGACTTCATCCGCCACATCGGCCCGGACACGCACGTGCTCGCGATCTGCCAGCCGACCGTCGCCGCGCTGTCGGCAGTCTCATTGATGGCGGCCGGCGGCGATCCGGCGCAGCCTGCGAGCCTGACGCTGATGGCAGGCCCGATCGACTGCCGCGTGAATCCGACGAAGGTCAACGCGCTCGCGACGAGCCAGCCGATCGAATGGTTCGCGCGCAACCTGATCAGCGTGGTGCCGGCGGGTTTCGTCGGTGCACAGCGGCGCGTGTATCCGGGCTTCGTGCAGGTCGGCGCGTTCATGTCGATGAACCCGGACCGCCATGCGGCGTCGTTCGCCGATCTGTACTACGAACGCGCGAAAGGCGACCCCGCGAAAGCCGACACGTTGCGGCACTTCTACGACGAATATTTCGCGACGGCCGACCTCACCGCGGAGTTCTATCTGGAAACGGTCGAGAAGGTGTTCCAGCAATACGCGCTTGCACGCGGCGAGCTGACGGTCGACGGCACGCTCGTCGAACCGGCGGCGATTCATCGCACCGCGCTGTTGACGGTCGAAGGCGAGAAAGACGATATCTGCGCAGTGGGCCAGACGGTGGCCGCGCAGGAACTGTGTTCGGGGTTACCGTCGTACTTGAAGACGCACCACGTGCAAACGGGTGTGGGGCACTACGGCGTGTTCAACGGCAGCCGGTGGGAGACGCAGATCTATCCGATCGTGCGGGCGACGATCCACGACAACGAGCCGTACGATCGCACCGCGAATGCCGAAGGCGACACGAGCGGCACCTACTACGTCACGCTGCGCGCGCTGCTCGATGCCCGCGCATCCGGGATCGATGCGGCGACTGAAGCGCAATCGGATCACGTGCACTGAACGCGATTGGCGACACAGCGAATCGCCCCGCCGGAGAGGCGGGGCGACGTTTGCTGCAGCAGCCGACAACGCGCGAGCGAAACCACTCGCGCGCCGGGCTGCTCGTTACGAACAAGCCTTGCCGTGCGACGCGTGGTAGCCCTTCGTCTTCGCGTCGGCTTCCGACATGTAGCTGCCGTGCTTCGTCTTGCCGTAGTACTTGTCGGTCGAGCAGTGATAGACCTTCGTGCTGTCGTTGGCCCACACCTTGCCCGCGCCGCCGCCCGGCGCGGCGGCCGCGGTCGTCGCGGCGGCGCTCTTCGCGGGGGCGGTGCCCGATGCCGGCGCGGCGGAAGCCGCCATTGCCGGCGCCGCGGCCGGTGCGCTCGCCGCGGCAGCGGCCGATGCGCCGTACCACGTCTTCACGCCCTTGTGGCCAGCACACGCACCCTTCTTCGATGCGCCCGAGTAGAACGAACCGTCCTTGCACAGCCCGGTCGTGCCGGCCGGCGCGCTGGCCGGAACCTGCGCGAACGCACCGATCGACACACCCATGCCGGCGACCAGCGCGGCGATCAACATTGTCTTTTTCATGGTCCTCTCCTGATTTGCCTGAATGATGAAAGCGTCCGGGACATTCCCGGGAGCAACGACAGTTACCGCACCCAGCGGCACGCGCGGTGGTGGTGATGATCGAAATGGCACACGCGGTGCGAATGCGCTTCGGCCAGTGCCGGCACGAGCACGGCGCAAGCCAGTGCGGTTGCCGTCAGGATCTTCGCGATGCGGTTCATGGTGAAACTCTCCCGGATAGGTCAGCCGGTGATCCGGCTGGTACCTCCTTAACGCCGGTCGTCGACAGGCCGTGCACCGCACCGGCGTGCAATTGACGATCTTTGACATCGCATCGCCAATTGCGGGTCGAAGCTGACGAATGTCTTTCTTTTCTTTCCGGTTCTTCAGCTTCGCGACCGTTTGGAATTCGAAATAATGTTTCGAATCGGAAGGCAGGTCGCGGATATCAGCGGAGCAATAAAAAACCGCCTGAATGAAGGCGGTTCGTCGAAAACGCACACCAACCCGGCTAGCTACGCACCGGCCTCGCCCCACGGCGTCGGCGGCGGCACCGCGCACGGTCCGTCGACGTCGATCGATTTGAAGTCGGCAGGCCCGACGATCTCCAGGTACTCCATGTCCGGCGAATAGTCGAACAGGTAGTGGACGATCCCCGGCGCCTGGTGCACGCAGTCTCCGGCCGCCACCAGCGTTTCCTGTTCGCCATACATGAAGCGCGCCCAGCCCTTCAGCATGATCACGATATGGAACTCGGCCTCGTGACGGTGCCAGCCGGTGCCCGCCACCGGTGCATGATTGGCCCTGACGAGTTGCGCGATGACCTTGCCGTTCGTCGCGGCGGCGATGCCGAGATCGCGGTACAGGAAAAAGTCGCGCAGGCCCTCGCCTTGATAGGCGGTGTCCTGCGGCTTCACGTGGGAAAAAGCGGTGGGGGTCGGCGTGCTCATCGCGGTGCTCCTTCATCGAAAGGATCACGCGAGACAAGCATTTAGCGTTCCAGTTTGCGGCGGCGCGAAATCGTGCACATAGCCGCTTGCGCCGCTCGCCGGTCAGCAGCGTCTTCCAGCACACGCTCTACCCCGACGGCCGCCTGTGGAGCACGGCCGAGGGGGCAGGCGCTCGCGAACGCGTTCGGCTCGCGACTTCACGGGCGATGCGTCGCCCCACACACACGTACTTACTTCAACCGCCCCGACAGAAATTGCCCGAGCCGCTCGCTCTTCGGATTCACGAGAATCTGCTGCGGATCGCCCTCTTCCTCGATCTTCCCCTGATGCAGGAAGATCACGTGATTCGACACGTTGCGCGCGAAGCCCATCTCGTGCGTGACGACGATCATCGTGCGGCCTTCCTCGGCGAGCTTCTGCATCACCTTCAGCACTTCGCCGACGAGTTCCGGATCGAGCGCCGACGTCGGCTCGTCGAACAGCATTACTTCCGGCTCCATCGCAAGCGCACGCGCAATCGCGACGCGCTGCTGCTGGCCACCCGACAGGTGCGACGGATACATGCCCTCGACGCGCGGCGCGAGCCCGACCTTCTCCAGATACTGGCGTGCCCGGGCGATCGCCTCGTCACGGCCGATCCCGAGCACGGCCATCGGCGCCTCGATCACGTTCTCGAGCACCGTCATGTGCGCCCACAGGTTGAAGTGCTGGAACACCATCGACAGCTTCGTGCGCATCCGCTGCAACTGCTTCTGGTCGGCCACGCGCAGCGAGCCGTTGCGGTCGCGCGTGGTCTGGATCGGCTCGCTGCCGATCGTGATCTGCCCCGAGCACGGTTGCTCGAGGAAGTTGATGCAGCGCAGGAACGTGCTCTTGCCGGAGCCGCTCGAGCCGATGATGCTGATCACGTCGCCGGCCTTCGCCTTCATCGACACGCCCTTCAACACCTCGTTGTCGCCGAATTTCTTGTGCAGGTTGTCAACGGTAAGCTTGTACATGCTGGGTCCTTCGTTGCGGATCTTGCGAATGCGTTAATGGCTGCGCGGCGAGAGATACGCGAGCCAGCGCGTCTCGAGCTTGCGGAACGTCCAGATGAGCGCGAACACGACGACGGCGTACAGCACGGCCGCGATGCCGTAGGCCTGGAACGACATATAGGTAGCCGAATTGACGTCGCGCGTGACCTTCAGGATGTCGGGCACGGTCGCGGTGAACGCGAGCGTCGTCGCGTGCAGCATCAGGATCACTTCGTTGCTGTAGCTCGGCAGCGAGCGGCGCAGCGCGGACGGCAGGATGATGCGTGTATAGAGCTTGAAGCGCGACATCCCGTAGGCCATCCCGGCCTCGATCTCGCCGGCCGACGTCGCCTTGATCGCACCCGCGAAGATCTCCGTCGCATACGCGCATTCGTTCAGCACGAACGCGAGCAGCGTGCAGTTCATCGCGTTGCGAAAGAACGTGTCGAGCAGCACGTGGTTGTGCACGACCTGCAGGCTGTAGATGCCCGTGTAGCACATCAGCAGCTGCACGTAGAGCGGCGTGCCACGGAACACGTACGTATAGAGCCACACGGGGCCCGAGATCCAGCGGTTCGACGACGCACGCGCGATCGCGAGCGGCACGGCGAGCGCGAAACCGAGCGCGATCGACACGACCAGCAGCCACAGCGTGATCGCGAGGCCGCTGAAGCGGTAGCCGTCGGAATAGAGATAGCTTTGCCAGTACTGGCCGACGAGTTCGATCACAGTGCGAGCCTCCGGACGCCGACGGAATAACGCTTCTCGAGGTGATGCAGCACGACGTTGGACACCGTCGTGATCGCGAGGTAGATCGCGCCCGCGGCCAGCGTGAAGAAGAAGAAATCGAGCGTGCTCTTGCCCGCGTCCTGCGACGCCTTCACGACGTCGGCGAGGCCGATGATCGACACCAGCGCGGTGGCCTTCACGAGCACCTGCCAGTTGTTGCCGATGCCCGGCAGCGCGAAGCGCATCATCTGCGGGAACAGGATGCGGTGAAACACGCGCCAGCCGCTCATCCCGTATGCGAAGCCGGCTTCGAGCTGGCCGCGCGGCACCGCGAGGAACGCGCCGCGAAACGTCTCGGTGAAGTACGCGCCGTAGATGAAGCCGAGCGTCACGACGCCGGCCACGAACGGATCGATGTCGATCTGGTCCCAGCCGATCAGGTCGGTCAACTCGTTCAGCAGGATCTGGATCCCGTAGAACAGCAGCAGCATCAGCACGAGATCGGGCACCGCGCGGATCAGCGTCGTATAGAACGTGCCGACCGACTTGAGCACGCGGTTGGCCGACAGTTTCGCGGCCGCACCCGCGAGGCCCAGTATCAGCGACGCGGCGAGCGACAGCACCGCGAGCTTCACGGTCTCGACCGTGCCGGCCCACAGCAGCGGGCCAAATCCTTGGAAGATCATATAAGGGATCCAGAACGATGTGGCTGGATTGTCAATAGCCATTAAGCGCGCATCAAACGAGTTCTGCGCACGACGTGATGCAGCCTGCTCATCAAGCTGGGCGCATCACGCGAACGGCAAGACGAGGGCAATACTGAGCGCGAGTTTCTTCATGGCGTTCCTGTCAGAGGCGAACTGGGGCGGGCTCCGGTGGGGTTGCCCCGCCGTGAACTCTTCCAACCGGGAAATCGCCCGTTCCAGCGGCGCTCCAAGTTGTACATACAACTTTGCCTTTTCAAGGATGTAGGCGGCAATCCGTGTTTATCTCTAATTGTCGGCAGATTATGGCCGTGGGCAGGATTTTCCTTAATTTTCAATTAACTACTGATTACGCGAGGCTGATTGACGGCTTTCCAGCGGCGTACGAAGGCGGCCAGACGGTGCGTGACAGCTGTCTAGACTTCGCGGGCCGAGCCGGCTTTTCCACGCCGGCCAGCCGTTCATCCAACGACAGTGTTGCCGCCACGGGCTCGTCATGCCCTGCCCTTGAGCGCCAGCGCGGCCCGGCACGTTTACGCATCCTTTGCAGACGCGTGGCGAGTCTATACACCGTCTCGCCATGGCGATTTCTAGAATGGGCGACATGTCCAGAACAAAATCTCCGCGGTGCGGAGCTCGCTGCGACCGGGGATGAGCACATGAAACCGACCAGAACCGATTCCGCTGCTTCACGCCATCTGCCGCCCGATCGTTCGCGGCGCCGCTCCCCCACGGACGCACTCGTGCTGCTGTCGATTCGCGTCGAATCGGACAATCTCGCGCTCGTGCGGCGCCAGCTGCATCAGGCCGTCGGCGCCGCGCTCAACTTCTACACGGCCGCGCTCGACAGCCGCACCGGGTGCGCATGCATCGAACTAGAAGTCGCGCGGTCGCAGGCATCGCCCGCAATCCTGTCGATCCTGCGCCTGCTGCCAGCCGCCGAGTTCGGCACGATCCGCCTGCTCCTGCACTAGCCGGCGTTCGCCGCCGCCGCGCGTGACACGCGTCGCGCGCCCCCCTTTCATCGATTCGCACACGCGTTTCCGCACGGACACGCGCGACGAATCGCCGTTCCCGTCGCAACGGGCCTTTCCAGGAAACACAAGCAATGAAAAAAGCAGTCGTCGGTACCCTGTCGTTCGCACTCGTCGGCGCCGCCGCGCATGCGCAAAGCAGCGTCACGCTCTACGGGATGCTGGATGCCGGTATCGCCTATACGAACAACCAGTCGGGCAAAAGCGCGTGGCAGCAAGGCAGCGGCCTGCTGTCGAATACGGTATTCGGGCTGAGCGGTAACGAGGATCTCGGCGGCGGCCTGCATGCGTTGTTTCGACTCGAAAGCGGCTTCAACCTGAACAATGGCACGCAGTCCTATCGAAATACGATGTTCGGCCGCCGCGCATACGTCGGCCTGCAGAGCGACCGATACGGCGCGCTAACGCTCGGCCGCCAGTACGACGCCGTGGTCGACTATCTCGGCCCGCTCGCGATGGCGAACAACGGCGACGGCAACAACCTCGCGTCGCATCCGTTCGACAACGACAACGTCGACGATTCGTTCTACATCGACAACGCGGTGAAATACACGAGCCCGACGCTCGCCGGCTGGCAGTTCGGCGGCCTGTACGGGTTCGGCAACGCGGCCGGCGGCTTCGCGAACAACCGCGCATACAGCGCGGGCGTGTCGTATGCGAACGGGCCGGTCAGCGTCGGCGCCGCGTACCTGCAACTCAACCGCGGCGGATTGACGGCCGGCGGCGCGCTGTCGACGAACGACGCGCCGAACTTCCCCGCCGTCCGGCAGCGCGTGATGGGCGCCGGCGGCAGCTATGCGTTCGACCGGCTGACGATCGGCGCGTTGTGGACGCATGCGATGTTCGACGAAACGGCCGCGTCGTCGCTGCCCGGCGCACTGAATGCGCTGCGCTTCGACAACTACGAGGTCAACGCGCGCTATGCGCTGACGCCGGCGGTCTCGTTCGCGGGCGCCTATACGTTCACCGACGGCCGCTACGACGACGCAACCGGCAGCCACCGGCCGAAGTGGCATCAGGTGACGCTGATGGCCGACTACGCGCTGAGCAAGCGCACCGACGTGTATGCGGAAACCGTGTACCAGCACGCGTTCGGCGTGCCGTCGGGCACGACGCTCGGGTTCGCGAACGTCACGGGGCTCGCGGCTTCGTCGACCCGCACGCAGGTGGTCGCAACCGTCGGCATCCGGCATCGGTTCTGAGCGCGCGCGGGCCGTCGCAGGCCGGCCGCTCTGTGCAATCCCGCATGGACGCGCGCCGGCCGAACAGGGATCATTCGGGGAATCCGGGCCGGCGCGCCCGAGAAACCGGTACACTCGGCGCCGGGCGCGCGCCGGATCGGCATTCGGCGGCGGCCCGCTGCCGACTCTGAATCGTGATCCCATGACCACACCGATCTATCAGGAAATCAAGGACTTCATCCTCGCGCGCATTCATGCCGGCGAATGGGCGGAAGGCGACCAGGTGCCGTCGGAGAACGAGCTCGCGCGCGAATTCAACGTCGCGCGGATGACCGTCAACCGCGCGCTGCGCGAGTTGACGGCCGAACAGGTGCTCACACGCACGCGCGGCTCCGGCACCTATGTCGCGTCGCCGAAATACGAATCGACGCTCGTCGCGATCCGCAGCATCTCCGACGAAGTCGCCGCGCGCGGCCACGGCTATCGCGCGCAGGTGTTGCTGGTCGGCGCGGCCGTCGCCGATGCGAAGCTCGCCGACGAACTACAGCTCGACACCGGCAGCCCGATCTTCCATTCGCGCGTGCTGCATTTCGAGAACGATACGCCCGTGCAACTCGAGGAACGCTGGGTCAACCCGGCCTGCGCGCCCGAATATGCGCTGCAGGACTTCACGACGACGACGCC
Organism: Burkholderia sp. BCC0419; assembly: GCF_902830285.1. Taxonomy (NCBI): domain Bacteria; kingdom Pseudomonadati; phylum Pseudomonadota; class Betaproteobacteria; order Burkholderiales; family Burkholderiaceae; genus Burkholderia; species Burkholderia sp. BCC0419. Next base: position 452,763 of record NZ_CADESR010000001.1, on the reverse strand, counting down.
GAACCAGTACCTGACGCGCGTCGCGCCGCTACAGCGCGTCGAATACCGGATCGAGGCCGCGATGCCCGACGCCGAAACGCGCCGCCACCTGACGATGGACGATCGCGAGCCGTGCCTGCTGCTGCATCGGCGCACGTGGTCGCAGGGGATGGTCGCGTCGATCGCCAATCTGTGGCACCCGGGCAGCCGCTACCGGTTCACCGGGCATTTCTGATGCCGCTGCGCGCGCTCACTTCGCGCGCGGTTGTCCCCATCGTTCGATCGCACTGACGGCCCGCTTCAAGCCGTCTTCTTGCGCGATGTGCGCACCGAGTTCGGTCGCACGCGCCTTCGTGTCGCCCCGTTCGGCAAACGCAATCGCCCGCGCCAGCGCAGCAGCCTCCACGCGCCACCCCGCCACCGGCGCATCCGCGACACCGAGCCGTTGCAGCCGGTTCGCCCAGAAGAACTGATCGCCCGCGAACGGCACGACCACCGACGGAATGCCGGCCCGCGCGGCCGAATGCGTGGTGCCCGATCCGCCGTGATGAATCGCCATCGCGACGCGCGGGAACAGCCAGTCGTGCGGCGTGTCGCCGATCACGCGAACGTGCGCCGGCAGCAGCGACGCATCGATGCCGCTCCAGCCCGAATAGAACAGCCCGCGCCGCCCGGCCAGCGCCTGCGTCAACGCCGCGGCCATCGCCGCGCGATCGAAGCCGGCCATGCTGCCGAAACCGATGTACACGGGTGGCTCGCCCGCGTCGAGAAACGCCGACAGGTCGGGCGGCGGCGCCCAGGCACGCGCATCGATCTGCCACTGGCCGCATGCGTGCACGTTCGCCGGCCAGTCGGCCGGGCTGGACAGCAGCGCGGGAGACACGCCATACAGCATCGGATGATCGGTCCACACGCGCTTGCGCGGCGGCAATCCGCATACGCTGGCGCGCGCGGCATTCGTCGACTTCCTGAACGCCTGCCACAGCAGCGCATTCACGAACCGATGGCTCGCGCGATTCAGCCAGCGCGGCACCTTCCCCGGCGGCAGGAACGGCGATGCGAATTCGGCGGTCGGCGTGATCGGGATCATGCCCGCGCCGATCGCCGGTATGCCGCGATACTCGGCGACCGACAACCCGACGAACGACGCGAGCCCCGACACGAGCAGCGCGTCGCACCCGGCCGACGCGTCCGCCACTTCACGCATCCACGCGGCCGTGTTCGCATTCGCGATCGCCGCGAGCGCCTTCGATGTGTCGTTGAAACCGCCGCGCCCACTCACCGCATCGGCCAACGCGCCGTCCGGCGCAATCGCGCGACGGATATCGCCGGACAACGGCGCCGACGGCACGCCGAGCGCGGTAGCCGAGCCAAGCGTCGCCGCATCGGCGAGCAGCCGGACGTCGTGGCCGGCATCCAGCAGCGCGCGGCCCAGCGCCGCGAGCGGACGCGTGTCGCCTTCGGTGCCGTAGGTGGCGATGACGAATTTCATGCAGGGCTCCTCGTGCACGGCGGAAAAGGTTGGATTCAAAAAGTGCACAACGTATACTAATGCAATCCGTACACTTTCAGTCAATCCCCTGCCATGACGATTTCGACCGACGATCCGGGCCGCCGCGCGCGCAAACGCATCCAGATGCTCGCGCATCTTGCCGCGACCGGCGCGCGCCTGTTCGATGCGCACGGCTACGATGCCGTCACGATGGAGCAGATCGCCGCCGAGGCCGATGTCGCGAAGCGCACGCTGTACAACCACTTTCCGACGAAGGAAGCCGTGCTCGCGCACTGGCTCGAAGGCGAACTCGCGCGCGATCTCGCGCATCTGCAGCAGGATGTCGCGCGGCGCAAGACCTTTGCGTCGCGCATCGGCTGCGTGCTCGATGCGTCGGCCGCGTGGTGCGAACACCATCCGGCGTACCTGCTCGCGTACCTGCGGCACCGCTTCCTGAGTATCGGCGCAGCCGAACCGGAGCGTGCGGGAGAGAACGGCAGCGATATCGCATTGGTGTGGCGGCAACTGATCGCCGCCGGGCAGCAGGCCGGCGAACTGAACCGCACGCTGCGGGCCGATCAGCTCGCAACCTGGTTCCATCACCTGTATCTCGCGGCGATGCTGCGCTGGCTGACCGTGCCGGGGCTGTCGTTGAAACGGGAGTTTCAATCGGTCGCGAAGCTGTTCATCGAAGGCGCGGAAGCCAAAGGCTGACGTATCGCTTTCGCGCCCCGCATCGGCATTTTTACGACGCTCGCACACTTCGCATGCCAAATTTCCCGCGCAGCAGTATGCTGATGTCGTACGGCTGCGCACTGTGCATCGGGCAATCCTGTCGTTTGCACGCGATCGCGCCGCCGTCGCGACCGCAATCATGCGTTGCAAGGAGGGTTGTGATGGCCACCACGCGTCAGCACTTCCACCCCGAACTACGGCACGCCACCGCGCCGACCTACATCATCAGTTACCTGTTCCCTGCGTTGCTGTTCGTCTACGAACTGCTGCGCGTCGGCCAGTGGATCCGCGATCACGGGATGCAATTCGTCGCGTTCAAGCAGATGGGCTACGAGTATCTGCTGATGCTGCTGTTCGTCGGACTGCAGATCGTCGTCGAGGCGATCTTCCTGCTCGGCGCCGCGATGCGCAAGGATCATCGCGATTTCGAGCACCGGTTGCCGAACGTGATTCTCGGCATCGGCTGCTCGATCGCGCTGCTGGCGATCGATCTCGCGATCCAGCTTTCGTTCTGACGGCCGGCGGGCATGCGCCCGCTGGTGATGGCGAGCGCGCTCAGGCGAGCGCGTCGTGCAGGCGCGTCGCGACGGCGGCCAGCACGTCGTCGGTTCGCTCGCGGTGCGGCATGTGTCCGCAGCGGGCGAGCAACAGGAACGACGACGGCCCCGCGACGCGCGCGGCGATCCGCTTCGGATGCACGTCCGACCCGTATTCGTCGTCCTCGCCGTGAATCGCGAGCGTCGCGCACTGCACGTGCGGCAGGTCGTCGTCGAGATTCCAGTCGCGGAACGCCGGCGACAGCCACGTGTCGACCCACGCGCGCAGCACCCATTCGGCCTTGTCGCCGTGATAGCGCGCGAGCCGGTCGAGCTGCCCTGGTTCGTCGAACTGCCGCCCCGCGTCGCGAATGCCGGCCAGCGTACGATCCTCGACGAATGCCTGCGCGGCGACCGTCACGAGCGCGCGGCAACGCGTCGGATACGCGGCCGCACAGCCGACCGCCATCCCGCCGCCGACGCTGTGCCCGAACGCGACGAACGCATCGACGCCGAGCTGTTCCAGTACCGCGGCAAACGCATGATCGGCCTCGTCGCGCACGAACGTCGTGCCGAGCGTGCCCGGATGACGATCCGAACGGCCGAACCCGAGGCGGTCGTATGCGATCACATCGCGTTGCGTCGCGCGTGCGAGCTGCGCGGGAAAGTCGCGCCACAGGTCGACGCAGCCGAGCGAATCGTGCAGCAGCACGATCGGCGCGGCCGGCCCAGGCGCTGCCGCGTGCCGCGCCGGCCCCGCGCGCCAGCGTTTCGCAAAGAGACGCCCTTGCGGCGTCTCGACGGTGGTCTCGTCGGTCAGGATATCGGTCATGGGTCGGTCGTCTGCATGAAAGCGGCCGCCCGTCGGCGGCCGCATCGAATCCATGCATGGTGGCCTGCCGGCGCGCGCAGCGTCAAGCAAGCCCCTACCGCCCGCGCGCTCATTCGGGCTGCGGCGGCAGATACTCCATCTGCGCTTCGTCGTACAGCCGGTAGATCAGCGCCTGCATCGCGCGGATGTCCTCCGATTCGTCGAGCGCGCGCATGCTCATGATGATCGGCGACACGAGGTTCGGATCGTCGAGCGGCTTGTAGCTGATGTCGTCGCGCTTCAGCCCGTACACGCTATGCGGCACGACCGACACGCCCTCGCCCATCGCGACGAGGCCGAGCGCGATCTGCAACTCGCGCGTCTCGTAGATCCTGCGCGGTTGCAGCGCGCGATCGTGGAAGGCCGCAAGCACCTGGTCCGCGTAGCTCGGGCGCGGCGCCTTCGGAAAGATGATCAGCGTGTCGTTGACGAGATCGTGCAGCGACAGCACGGGCTTCGCGCTGTCGAGCACGTGGCCGACCGGCAGCGCGACGATCATCCGCTCCTCGCGCAGCACGACGCGCCGCACGCTCGGATCCTCGTGGCGGATGCGCCCGAACCCGACGTCGATGCGCCCTTCCTTCAGCGCCTTGATCTGGTCCATCGTCGACATCTCGTGCAGGCTCAGCTCGACGGCCGGATATTCGCTGCGAAAGCGCCGGATGATCTTCGGCAGCATGCCGTACAGCGTCGAGCCGACGAAACCGACCGACATGCTGCGCTCGATCTTGCCGACCCGCTTCGTCATCGATTCGAGTTCGGTCGTCTGCGCAAGCAGTTGCACCGCGTGCGAATAGAAGAAACGCCCTGCATCGGTCAGCTTCAGCGGCCGCGCGGTGCGCTCGAACAGCGGCACGCCGAGCGCCTCCTCGAGCTGCTGGATCTGCCGGCTCAGCGGCGGTTGCGCGATATGCAGCCGTTCCGCCGCCCGCGTGAAATTCCGCTCTTCGGCCACCGCGACGAAGTAGCGGAGGTGTCTCAACTCCATGTTCGATGCCTCCCGGCGAGCGATCCGGCGCCTAGGGTCTGTTCACGCTAATAACGGGCTTGCGCTGGCCCCCAGAAGGGCCGAGCGCAAGGATTGCGACGAAGCGAATACTCGACGTATTCGCGAGAAGCATGACGCGGCGATCGGCCCTTCTGGGGGCCAGCCCCACGAATGCATTTTTCCAAACAAGGGAACGTGCCTTTCCGCCCGCATGGCGGCGTCGTTCGTCGTTGCAATAGCTACGGCTATTGCGCCTCCTTTCTCCTTGCCCTGCGGGCGGAAAGGCACGTTCGCAAGCCCGTTATTAGCGTGAACAGGCCCCAACCTCGGCCGGATGATGTCGTCACGATACCGCAGGCGGGGCCGACCGCCACGTGCGCCGCTTCGCGCCACCACACGCCGCCCAAAGCAAAACGGGAAGCCCGCGAGCTTCCCGTCGTTTCAGCGCCGCGTCGCGGCGGCGTCGCGACCGCGCATCACACCTCGGTCGCGTACAGCGCGTCGCGCTGCTCGTTACTCAGCGTGTCGAGCGGCACGTCGGGCAACTGATAGCAGATCATCGTGCCGTACAGCTCGGCCAAGCAGTTGCTGCCGGCGTCGAGCGCGTAGCCGTCCTCGCCGTCCGGCGCCGGCGGGTACACTTCGCGCCACGCGTTGATCGCGGCTTCGATTCGCACGATGGAAACGGGTCCGGCCTTCCGCTCGGCGGGTGATGCGCTCATGAATTCCTCTGGGTTGCGCGCTCCGCGGGCCGTGCCGGCCCGGATGGAGCGATGAAAACGCCGGGCATCTCGCCGGCCGCCGCGCGCCGCGCGCGCCGGATGCCGATCCGCACTGCGCCTGTCGCGCCGGCCGGGCCGTGGCCCGGTAGGGTCGGGCAATATAACCGGCTTTGACCCCGTGCAGGCAAAAGCCGGGCAAAAAAAACGGGAAGCGCGCGGCTTCCCGTTTCGTCGACCGTCGCGCGGCCGCCAGCCGCGCCTGCGTCAGCCCGCGGTTTCGCGGTTCGCCACCGGCTGCCGCTGCGCGCCGCGGCTCGCGGCGATCCACGGCGCGATCTCCATGTCCTCGTAGCGCACGAACCGGCTCTTCTTCAGGAACCGGAAGCCGAGCCACACGACGACGAACAGCGGAATGCCGACATAGGTCGCGACCACGCCGGCCCAGTCGATCCGGTTCGCGAGGAACGCCTGGTAATCCTGGCCGAGCGCGATCACGAGGCACAGCACGAACGCGAACAGCGGGCCGAACGGAAACCACTTCGACTGGTACGGCAACTGGTCGAGCGAATAACCCTGCTTCACGTAGCCCTTGCGGAACCGGTAGTGGCTGACCGCGATGCCGAGCCACGCGATGAAGCCCGTCATCCCCGACGTGTTCAGCAGCCACAGGTACACGGTCTTGTCGCCGTACAGCGACGTGAAGAAGCACAGCGCGCCGACGGCGGTGGTCGCATACAGCGCATTGCGCGGCACGCCGCCCGGCGACAGCTTCGCGAACACTTTCGGCGCGCGGCCTTCGGTGGCGAGGTTGTAGAGCATCCGCGTCGACGCGTACATGCCCGAGTTACCGGCCGACAGCACGGCCGTCAGGATCACCGCGTTCATCACGCCGGCCGCGAAGGCCAGGCCGGCGTGGCGGAACACGAGCGTAAACGGGCTCACGCCGATGTCGGTCACGTCCGTCTTCAGCAGGTTCGGGTCGGTATACGGAATCAGCACGCCGATCACGAAGATCGCGAACACGTAGAACAGCAGGATCCGCCAGAACACCTGGCGCACCGCGCGCGGAATCGTCGTGCGCGGGTTTTCCGATTCGCCGGCCGCGACGCCGATCAGCTCGGTGCCCTGAAACGAGAAGCCCGCGATCATCGCGACGCCCATCAGCGCCGGCAGGCCGCCCGCGAACGGCGCGTCGCCGATCGTCAGGTTGCCCCAGCCGTTGGAGGGCGCGCCCTTCAGAATGCCGAAGATCATCAGCAGCCCGACGCCGATGAACGCGACCACGGTGACGACCTTGATCAGCGCGAACCAGTATTCGGCTTCGCCGAAACCGCGCACGGTGAGCGCGTTGAGCAGGAACATCACGGCGAGGAACGCCGCGCTCCACCACACGCCCGGCACGTTCGGAAACCAGTAGTGCATCACGAGCTGCGCGGCGACGAGCTCCACCGCGATCGTCACCGCCCAGTTGTACCAGTAGTTCCAGCCGAGCGCGAAGCCGAAGCCTTCGTCCACGTATTTCGCGCCGTAGGTCGCGAACGAGCCCGACACCGGCATGAATGCGGCCATCTCGCCTAGGCTCGTCATCAGGAAGTAGACCATCAGGCCGATCAGCATGTACGCGACCATCGCGCCGCCGGGGCCGGCCTGCGAGATCGATGCGCCGGACGCGACGAACAGGCCCGTGCCGATCGAGCCGCCGATGGCGATCATCGTCAGGTGGCGCGCCTTCAGCGCGCGATGAAGCTTGGGTGGGTTCGCGGGCGAACCGGGTGGGTCGGAATTCGGAATGGCGGACATAAAACGAGACGAACGTTGAGCGGGCCGGCATCCGTAGCCGGCGCATGCGGAATCGGAGCGCGGTGCGCGTCCTGCGATGCATTCGATGCGGCCCCGATACGCGTTGCGCGGCGGGCGCCTGCGGCGAAGCGCGGATTCTACCTGATTCGACAGGGGGGCAGCCAAGGTCGCCCCGCCCGCCGCCACGCCGGAGATTTCGCAGAATCAACGGGTTGGCCGCGCCGGCCGCGGCCCCTGCCGCACGCCGTCGCAAAAACCACGATTACGGCCGGGTCATTCGGTTTTCATTTCAGCCGGCCTGCACGCAATCCTGTCCCGATCCGACAAATACCGCGCCAATACGCAAAATCAACCGATCATTGCGCCATTAATCAGACAAAAAGACCGACACTGCCAATTGATTCAAATCAAATCGCCCGCGCGCCATGCGGTAATGATGCGTAACCGTTTCGAATCGCCGTCTCCGCATGCATGTTTTGCATGTGCACGCGAAATTCGGGAATTCGCGGGATAATGACGCTTAATTCGAAATAATCAGCGCGCGGAACCGCCCATGACGCGAGTAGCCGCCGCCCGCTCCCCCCGAGGATGAAGTCATTCCCGCTGCCCGCCACGCTACGCCGCCATACCGCGTCGATCGTGGCACGCATTCTGTCGCCCCGCGGCGTACTCGTGGCGGGCATCGTCCTGCTGATGTTCAGTTGGGGACTTTCCACGTCGCTATTAATCGAAGCGCGGCGCGACGCGTATGCCCATGCGGTCGAAAATGCGCGCAACCTGATGCTGCTGATCGAACGCGATATCGCGCGCAATATCGAACTCTACGATTTGTCGCTGCAAAACGTCGTCGACGGCATCGCCGATCCGGAGCTAATGACATTGCCGCCGCGCCAGCGCCATCGGTTGCTGTTCGACCGCGCGGCGACCGGCGCCTATCTCGGCTCGATTTTCGTGATGGATGCGCACGGCAATATCGCGATCGATTCGAGCGCGTCGCCCGCACGGCAAGGCAATTTCGCCGACCGCGACTATTTCGCCGTGCATCGCGACCGGCTCGTCCCCGGCCTCTACATCAGCCGGCCGTACGCGTCGCGGCTGCGCGGCGGCGCGCTGACGATCGCGCTGAGCCGCCGGATCAACCGGCCCGACGGCACGTTCGGCGGCATCGTCGTCGGCACGCTCAGCATCGACTACTTCCGCGCGCTGCTCGACGGCCTCGCGGTCGGCCGGCACGGCAGCGCGGCGATCGTCGAGGACAACGGCACGCTCGTGTCGCGCCTGCCGTACGACACGCGGGTGGTCGGCCTCGACCTGCACGACTCGCCGCTGTTCATCGACGCGCAGCGCAGCCGTAACGGCGAGCTGACCGGTGTCGGCGCCATCGACGGCGTGCGGCGCATCTATGTTTACAAGCATCTCACCGGGCTGCCGCTGATCGTCGACGTCGCGCCCGCCGAGATCGACATCTACGCGCCGTGGCACCACCGCGCGATCTGGACCGTCGTGCTGATGGGCCTGTTCACGGCGTTCATCGCGTGGGGCTCGCTCGCGCTGTCGCGCGAGCTGAAGCGCCGGCAGGACGCCGAATCGAAGCTGTACCGGCTCGCGCACACCGATTCGCTGACGGGCCTCGACAACCGCGGCACGTTCGACGCGGTGCTCGCGAAGGAGGCCCAGCGCGCGTCGCGCAGCGGCCGCCCGCTGTCCGTGCTGTTCGTCGACGTCGATCACTTCAAGGCATTCAACGACTACTACGGCCACCCGGCCGGCGACGACGTGCTGCGCCAGGTCGCGCAATCGCTGACGCGCTGCCTGCGCCGCGACAGCGACCATGTCGCGCGCTACGGCGGCGAGGAATTCGTCGTCACGCTGCCCGACACCGACGCGCCGGGCGCGGCGACCGTCGCCGAAGGCATCCGGCGCGCGATCGCGGGGCTCGACATCGAACACGTGAAAAGCCCGTACGGGCGCGTCACGGCCAGCATCGGCACGGCCACCGCCGCCGACGGCCGGATGAACGCCGCGACGCTGCTGCGGCGCGCCGACGAAGCGCTGTACCGCGCGAAGTCCGGCGGCCGCAACCGCGTGCTGGACGCCCAGTCGAGCGCGGCCGACGCGTGACGCGATGTGACGCGATGTGACGCGATGTGATGCGACGTGATGCGACGTGTCGCGTGATCTGATGCGGCCGCCTGCCGCCCGGCCCGTCGGCGCCGCCGTGGACAGCCCGCGCGCGTTCGGCTAGCGTTACGTCTGCTGCGCATGCGGCGCGGCGCCGGCCCGCGCGGGCCGCCGTGCGCGTTCCGGCCACCCTCAGCTCCGCCATGACCGCCTCGCTCCCGACCCGACTGCCGCCGCTCGTGCGCCACGCGCTTCGCCCGCTGCTCGACCCGTACCGCCGCTACCGGCACGCGAAGCTGATCCACGCGGCGCGCGTCGCGCTCGCGATTCTCGTGTCGATCGCGCTGTCCACGGGGCTGAACGTGCCGCACGGCGAATGGTCGACGATCACCGTGCTGATCGTCGTGGGCGGGTTGCAGCACCACGGCAACATCCGCAAGAAGGCGGCCGAGCGCGCGCTCGGCACGTCGATCGGCGCACTGGCGGGGCTCGGACTGATCCTCCTCTACTCGTTCCTGAACGCGCCGTTCGCGATCTACCTGCTGATGGCCGTCGGGTGCGGCGTCTGCGCGTATCACGCGATCGGCAAGGCCGGCTACATCGCGCTGCTGTCGGCGATCACGATGGTGATCGTCGCGGGGCACGGCGACAACGAGATCGTCGACGGCCTGTGGCGCGCGGTGAACGTGCTGGTCGGCATCGCGATCGCGCTGGCGTTCTCGTTCGCGCTGCCGCTCTACGCGACCTATTCGTGGCGCTACAAGCTCGCCGACGCGCTGCGCGCGTGCGCGGCCGTGCATGCGCGGCTCGCGGGCGACCGTCAGGTCACCGACGACGCGCACCTGAAGGAAATGGCCGCGCTGAGCACGCTGCTCGTGCAGTTGCGCTCGCTGATGCCGTCGGTATCGAAGGAATGCGAGACGTCGATGACGCAGCTCGAGGCGATCCAGCGCAGCCTGCGCTTGTGCATCGGTTATCTGGAGATCCTGTCGAGTGCGCTGCCGGCCTCCGACGACGTGGCGGCCCGCGAATACATGCGCGTCGAGATGAAGGGCATGAACCGGCGCATCCGCGACACGCTGGTCGGCGCGAGCCGCGCGCTCAAGTTCGGCACGCCGAGCCGGCTCGCGCCGCGCCGCCGGCCGGCCGACCCGCCGCACGATGCACCGCCGCCGCAGTTGTCCGGCTACGTGTCGATCACGGCCAAGCTGGCCGGCGAAGTCGACCAGTTACGCGAGCGGCTGCTCGATACCGCGCGGTCGTGGAATATCTGAGGTTCCGGTTTCGCACACCAGCCTTTCATATCCCTTTCTGCGCGGCGAGGCGACACGCTGGCAACTGCGACCCGGGTTGATGGTCGATCCGGCCCCGGAAATCCGGCCGGCGCCCGCCTCGTCCGCGCGTGTTTCGGCGGAGATACAACGTCGTCCGGCACGGCGTTCTCCACCCGGTTAACCGCCCGTCAGGCCCGCCGCGACAGGCGCGACGACGGTTCCGCACCAAAATCAACCCTTGCCCCAACTTCCCGGACAGCCGATACTCGCATATTCCGCGAAATACGATCCCACCGGCTTCAATCCACGGTAATTCCTATGAGCACGATTCTCGAAAGCCTCCCGACCGGCCAGAAGGTCGGTATCGCCTTCTCCGGCGGCCTGGACACCAGCGCCGCGCTGCACTGGATGAAACTGAAGGGCGCCGTCCCGTACGCATACACGGCGAACCTCGGCCAGCCCGACGAAGACGATTACGACGCGATCCCGAAACGCGCGATCGAATACGGCGCAGCCGGCGCCCGCCTGATCGACTGCCGCGCGCAGCTCGTCGCCGAAGGCATCGCGGCGCTGCAAAGCGGCGCGTTCCACATCACGACCGCCGGCGTCACGTACTTCAACACGACGCCGATCGGCCGCGCCGTGACGGGCACGATGCTCGTCGCCGCGATGAAGGAAGACGGCGTCAACATCTGGGGCGACGGCAGCACGTACAAGGGCAACGACATCGAGCGCTTCTACCGCTACGGCCTGCTCGTGAACCCGGATCTGAAGATCTACAAGCCGTGGCTCGACCAGACGTTCATCGACGAGCTCGGCGGCCGCGCCGAAATGTCCGAATTCATGAACCAGGCCGGCTTCGCGTACAAGATGTCGGCCGAGAAGGCGTATTCGACCGACTCGAACCTGCTCGGCGCGACGCACGAGGCGAAGGATCTGGAAAGCCTCGAAAGCGGCATCAAGATCGTGAACCCGATCATGGGCGTCGCGTTCTGGCGCGACGACGTGAAGATTGCCGCCGAGGAAGTCACGGTGCGCTTCGAAGCCGGCCAGCCGGTCGCGCTGAACGGCGTCGAGTTCAAGGATCCGGTCGAGCTGCTGCTGGAAGCGAACCGCATCGGCGGCCGTCACGGCCTCGGCATGAGCGACCAGATCGAGAACCGGATCATCGAGGCGAAGAGCCGCGGCATCTACGAAGCCCCGGGCCTCGCGCTGCTGTACATCGCGTACGAGCGTCTCGTCACCGGCATCCACAACGAAGACACGATCGAGCAGTACCGCGAGAACGGTCGCCGCCTCGGCCGCCTGCTGTACCAGGGCCGCTGGTTCGACCCGCAGGCGATCATGCTGCGCGAAACCGCACAACGCTGGGTCGCGCGCGCGATCACCGGCGAAGTGAAGATCGAACTGCGCCGCGGCAACGACTACTCGATCCTGAGCACGAAGTCGCCGAACCTCACGTATCAGCCGGAACGCCTGTCGATGGAGAAGGTGGCGTCGACGTTCTCGCCGCGCGACCGGATCGGCCAGCTGACGATGCGCAACCTCGACATCACCGATACGCGCGACAAGCTGCGCGTGTATTCGCAAGTCGGGCTGCTGACGCCGGGTGAAACGTCGGCCCTGCCGCAGATCAAGGGCGACGGCGACAAGTAAGTCGCGTTGTTCGACGCCGTGCCGCATCGTCGAATGCGGCACGGCCGGGCAGGCTGCATGTATGGCGCATCATCACGCACGCAGCCTGCCGCTTCCCCTCTCCCCGCCTTTCCGCTTTCCCTTCGTATTCGCATCACGCCGCGTGACGCACCCACGGCACTGCACCGCCGCGCCAGTCATGGCAAGCTGCGAATCGTCCGATTTTCTGCCTTGACTCATGACCACCCTGACCGTCATCCACCTGAACGGCCCGATCAACAGCGGCAAGACGACGATCGGCCTCGCGCTCGCACGCGTGCTGCCCGACGCGCGCTTCATCGACGGCGACGATCACGATGCGCCCGAAGACGCGCCGTTCGACGTGCAATGGGCGATCGCGCTCGAACGCCTCGTCACGCAGATCACGAACGCACGCGAACGCCATCTGGTCATCGCCTATCCGATCGGCGAAGCGGAATTCGAACGGTTGCGCGCGGCCTGCGATGCGCGTGATGCGCGGCTGTTCGTCGTCACGCTCGCGCCGCCCGAGGCGATCGCGGCGTCGGATCGCGGCTCGCGCGTGTTGACGGAATGGGAACGGCAGCGTATCGCCGAGATGTATCGGGAAGGGTATGCGGCGCGCTGGTTCAGCGATTGCGTGGTCGATACGTCGGGGGGGTCGGTCGATACGTGCGCAAAACGCATCGCGCAGCATGTCGCGGCGGCGGTGCCATGATCGGGGCTGCGACTTCAAGGCTGGCGAAAACGGCCATGGGTCTTGTCCAGCAGGTGGCTGACGACGCCCGGTACACTCAACGCGCAACCACTATTTCAACGCGTCGATTCTGTGCACGTCCCTGCACAGTACTGTTATCGCCGATCGGGGCGGCGTCGCCCTTGCCGACAGCTTCGAGACGACTCGCCGGCACGCCCGCGGCCTGCAGCATCTGCATGACTTGGGTCGCCCGTTCCTCCGATAGCGCCTGATTCGATGCGAACCGCCGACTGCGAATCGGCACATTGTCCGAGTAACCGGCGACCACCACTTTCCCGGGCACCTTCACAATTTCGCCCGCGATCTTTGCAAGCAGCGAGCCCATCGCCGGCTTGATCGACGCGTCGCCCGGCTGGAACATCGCATCCCCTCGGAAAATTACGACAGAACGGTGCGCATCGTCGTTGACCATGATCGTGCCCGTTGCGACCTCGCTTTTCAGCAGATCCTTCAGGTGCAGCGGCGATGATGCGGGCGGTGGGATCATCCGGCCGATATCGATGATCTGCTTCTGGACCGCCGCGCTGCGCGTCGCCAGTTCGTATTTGAAGTAGCCGAACAGGCCAAGCAGGATGATCGACAGCACCGCCACCGTGATCCACACCGGAAACTCGAAGAACGACATGCGACGTGCTTGTTCGTGAGGTTTCCAGTTCGGAGACAGCGCCTGAGGCACAGGTTCCCGGCCTCGCATGATCTCGTTGTAGATACGTTGGCGCACGGCGGAATGCTGCCTCGTCATCCCGCGATACTGACCTTCGAACCCGAGACTCAGCACGCGATAAATCACCTGCAGCAGATCGCGATGCTCGTCCGGTTCCTCCATCAAGCGTGCGACAAGCAGATAGATTTTCGCCCCGCCCTTGCTGTCTTCGAGAAACGTGGACGCAAGATTCTGCCCCGCCCATTCCCCTGCAATCCGGACATCCCTGCCCCAGGCCGACTGCATCACGGCTTCGTCCAATGCGGTGCACAAGCAATAACGCGCACCAATCACGTGATCACGACGGATATTGGCCTGCGTGCACAACCGGTCGAATAGCTGGACCTCGCTCACGAGCAGCTCGCGCAAACCGATGGCCGTGTCGTGGGACGTTTCTTCGGGCAGATCGGGAATGTCGGCCTGCGCTCGCAGCAGCGTGCGAGCGGCTTCGAGCAGCGGATTCCCGGCTTTCTTCACGGCGGCCAGCCGCGCGTCGAAGCCGGATTCGTCGGTAAAGGTCGGCCGGGTCCTTGTTTGTACGTCGGTCAATTCATCAACTCCCTTGCTTGTGATTGGCTGCTTCATACCGAAAATTCCACGGCTTCCTGTGGCGCGTTTCGATCCCGCTGAAGCATCGGGAAAAGCCAGCGCATCAGACGATGCTCGAAATCAGATGACAACCGCACGTTCCCAAGTGACCATGCCGCGCGACGGGAATACCTTCGTCCGTCGTATCGGGATCGCCTTCCATAATCACGTTCGGCTGCACATGTGGATGCAACGGGCAGGCGATCTGGTCGCCCACGCGCGCCACCGGTATGCCGTCGTAACTCATGTTCTCCGACGCAGTAACCACCTTGCCGCCGTGATCAGTCGAATCGCCCAAGCGAATGAAGTTGCTCATGTCGATCTCATTTAAGTTTCGTAGTCCGTATTCTTTTATGCTCACCAAAGCATGGTTTTTCGTACAAGTCAGCACGCTTACTCGGTACGCAGATACCACGTCACGGCACCCTGCTCAGTCGTTTCCGGTCCGGGCATCGGGTCGTCAAGTTTGACGTGGACCCGCTCGCTCATAAACGGACTGAACCAGTCTCCTTCCTGCGGGCATGGTTGGCCCGGCAATGCACGAAGCACAGTTGTGCGAGGTGGTTCGGCACGCGGCTGGGGGGTAGGCTCGACAAGAGGCTGCGCAGCATATTCATCGATAGCGGTATCGACGTGGTTGAACTCGATCTGGTCCGGATACGGCGGCCAGATGCCCGGTGCGTCGAACCGTTGCGACCACAGCTCGCTTGTGCGTCCGTTGAAATGAATCGCTCCTGTCATCGAACCCGTGTGGAAGCTACGCATCGGGGTCAGTCGCATCGGCTTGATGATGTCGCTGACGACTTTGTACAGCGGTGGAATACCGTCAGGCACCGGTCCGAGCGTCGGTTGGTCGCCGGCTTGCAACACATATGTCCGTCCCGCCTTCCATATCTGGATGCCCGGCGTTGTATCGAGCGTCTGCCACTGTTCGCGCGTTATGGTGGCCGGAAACTCCTTGTCGAATAGTGTTAGCCAGTTCGCACCTTTGAGGCTACGTTGGAGAAAATTCCGCAAGAAACTATTCCCAGACACGACATCGAGACCGAAGTAGCGTTGTTGCAAATCCAACTCGCTCTCCAGGGAATCGCACTCGACCAGCGGCAGAAGCGAAGTCAATCCAGCGATACCATTCCACGGTCGCAACTGTTCGCAGCAGAACCGAATAAAATCAATAAAAATTTTTGGATTTCCACTTGGCCCATACACTGCCTCCACCGGAATCGCAAAATTTAATCGAGACAGTGGATTACGAACTTTTATTTGCCAATTCCTGACGGTGAGAGCAGCAATATAACAATCGCTGGCCTCGTCTGCAGAACGCCCATCAGAGATCCGCCACTCCAATGCATCGTCTTCATCCATCGTCGCGATGTAGCACAGCATTGCGGATGTATTGTTACTTGGTTTAATCTCAAAGTCGTGGCGCTCGGCATCTTCGTTAGGCAAAACCCATTTAAGGTGTGCCCCAAAAATATCCTGAAACCGTTCAAAACAGCGAGCGATCGCAGTACGCGTAGCCTGCTGTTCGCCATGCCAGAAATAAAACGTTCCAGAAAGGCCGACGCAGAGCTTGATCATGTCGCCGTCAGTCGACTTGTAGATCAGGTCGTTTCGGTATTTCTGATACTGGGTCCAGATGTCCATACGTATTGCTCACCTATGTTCGACTATTCCGTGCGCAGATACCACGTCACAGCACCCTGTTCAGTCGTTTCCGGTCCCGGCATCGGGTCGCCCAGTTTGACGTGGACTAGCTCCTTCATAAACGGACTGAACCAATTCCCTTCCTGCGGACACGGTTGCCCCGGCAGCGCACGAAGCACGGTTGTGCGAGGTGGTTTGGCAGGCGGCTGTGGCGTTGACTGAACAAACGGCTGCGCAGCATATTCGTCAATAGACGTATCGACGTGATTAAACTCAATCTGATCCGGATAGGGCGGCCAGATGCCCGGCGCGTCGAACCGCTGCGACCACAGTTCGCTTGTGCGTCCGTTGAAGTGAATCGCACCGGTCATCGATCCGATGTGAAAACTGCGCATGGGTGTCAGGCGCATCGGTTTGATGATGTCGCTGACAATCTTGTATAGCGGTGGAATGCCATCGGGCACTGGTCCCAATGTAGGCTGTTCACCTGCCTGCAACACATATGTCCGCCCCGCCTTCCATATCTGGATGCCGGGCGTCGTGTCAAGCGTCTGCCATTGCTCGCGGGTAATAGTGGCGGGGAACTCCTTATCGAACATAGTTAGCCAGTTCGCGCCTTTGAGGTGTCGCTGAAGGCGATCACCTAGCGAAAAGGTACCGTCGACAATGTCAAGCCCAAAATATCGCTGCTGTACATCAAACTCTCCGGGCAAAGACTTGAAGCTATCTTGCGGTAACAGCGATGCCAGTCCGGCGGTGCCATGCCACGGCCGCAACTGTTCACAGCAGAATCGGATGAAATCGACAAAAAGTTTCGGGTTTCCTTCTGGTCCGTAGACAACTTCGACCGGTACCGCGAAATTTACCCATGAAAGTAGATTACGAACCTTGATCTGCCATTGTCGAACAGTCAGCACCGCCATATAGCAGTCACTCGCTTCGTCAGCAGACCTTCCACCTGATATTTGCCATTCCAATAGATCATCCGCGTCCATTGTCGCGACGTAATCGCGCATCGCGGGCACACCGTTATCAGACGAGATCTGCACTTCGCGACGACTAATGTCTTCGTTTGGCAGTACCCATTTGAGCCGTGAGCCGAACAACTCCTGGAACCTCTCGAAGCATCGGGCTACTACCAGACGGGTTTCAAGCGTCTCACCATGCCAGAAGTAAAATGTACCAGACAACCCTACGCACAACTTGATTGCTTCGCCGTCGTCCGAGGTATAAATCAGGTCATTGCGGTACTTCTGATACTGGGTCCAGATGTCCATATTCGTGAATCCTCCGTTGACCTTCACTGCGCAGCAGCGGCAGCACCGCCACCTACCGCCAGAAGAACCAGCAGCGGTGGTCCTGTCGCCACCACGACATACGCAACGGCCAGCCCGCCTATGATCGTCGCACCTGTTTTTAGCACATCGGCCAGCGTCGTCGGCTCAAGATATTGCGGCCCAGGCGAAACACCTCTGGCTACTTCGTTGTTGTGCCAACGGATGTTCGACAAGCGGCGGCTAAAATCCGGAGCAACGAGTTTTTCCGGCAGAGTAACAGTCTTCGGCACACTCTCGGGTTCCTCACATGTCTTGCATGCGCATTGAGACGGTGACAATAGTTTGAGACGATCCGCGTCGCCTGCGATAAATTCATAGTCTCTCTGTTGATCTCTCTGCCACCTATCACCAGGAAATTTGATCTCGACAACAAATTCAATATTGCATTGACTGAGATCGAAGTCGTGCATGTTCTTCACGATTACCACATCGGGAATGCGCAGCAGCCCCTTCTGTGCCCGGCCAGTCAACTTCGCCAAATCAATCGCTCCCTCCAACGCCTTCGTATCAACCCCCAGCGGAAACTGCAAAGGTTGATTTTTCCTGAGCGAGGCCATGATCGGCGACGGCGGATTGTTCACCATGTTGTAACCAACCTCGCCCTTGTACTTCCATACCTGCTCCTTGCTGTCGCAGTCGTTGCGAATACTCACCGTGACACAACGCTGCTTGAACTTGCGACCTCTGCTAGAAATGATCGGATTGCAATCACACCTGCAAACTCGCTGGCACAGGTAGCCTGTGTCATCCGGCGGCAACACGGGAATCGTCTTGCCGCGTGGCGTCGGCAAGGTACGGGAATTGCCAATCGTTCGATATGTCGGTTCAGCCATGAGTCATATGCCTGTTATTGAATGGTGAACGCGTCAGATCGCGTTATCGAGCACATCCCGATGCGGAATGTGATAGGTATCCTGATCATGCTTCGGCGCCGAAGTCGTGATCCGCACCTCGCGACTCGTCGGCGCGAGCACCTCGGCGGTACGCCCGTCTGCCGAGCTGACACCTTCAACGATCCGCCCGCCTCCCGCATCCAGCCGATACGGAAAGTGCGCTACCGGCTTGCCGGTCGCATGGTCCACGAACGTCACCCATTCGCCGGTCATTTCACCGGTCGGAAAATCGGGAAGCGGTAGCCGTTTGGAATCGGCTGACGCCTTGTCCCACTTCGCGCACTTCTCGAGAATTTGCCCTGTCGTGCCGTTCACGATGCCGGACGGCGTAATGCAGATATACGACCCGCCGACACCGATCCAGATTTCCCTGGCCGCATTGAGCACGAGCTTTCCTTCGGTACTCGTGATCGCTACATCCTTCAGCGCGGCCAATGACATGGCATCGCTCTGCGCCTCGACTTCAACCTTGCCCGCCGCCGCAACGAGTTTCAGCCCCAGACGGGCAGCAAAGAAAGACAGCGCGCCCCGCACGGCGACCAGCATCGACCGGCCGCCTGACACGCTCACGTCACGGCCGGCCGTGATCGCATGGTCCTTCATGCTGGCCTGATGGGTACTCTCGGCCGCCGTGGTCACGATGCCGGCCGCACTCGCCTGCACGAGATTCGGTCTTGTCATTTCGGGGAAGGCGTTCTCGGCCGATATCGCATCACCCAGCACTTCGTCGTTCTGTGCGTTGATGCCGTCGGTAACGTCGTGCTGGCTCAGCGCCGCCGTTTGCGCTTCGTGCCGCTGCGCCAACTGCGACAAGTCTTCGTGCTGCGTACACGCCTGCGTCAACCGCTGCACCGTCTCGGCCATATCCTTGACCGGGCGATTCGCTCCTTCACGCGCCTCGGTCGTAATCAGCATGCCGCGGTTCGCACGCATGACACCCCAGGCCATCGTCGCGAGTTCGAACCCTTCGCCGCGCGCCTGCTGTCGCCCGGGCCGACCTTCGATGCGCGTGTTGTAGCCCAACACGAGCCGCGATTGCGCATGGTCACTCGTGATCTGAACCTGCAATTGCCCCGGCGTATCGTCCGCCACCACCTGATTCGCCTGACTGCCCGTCAGACCCATGCTGCGCCAGCCCATCAACGCGTGGTTCTTCGGCAATTCCCACGGCGGCTGATTGAACTGATTGACCTGACGATCCGAGACATACGGCTTGTCCGCATCGCCTTCGTGATAACTCACCGTGACTTCCTGCCCGATGCGGGGCAGCGCCACGAAGCCGAAGCCGCTCCCCTGCCAGGGCGACGACACCCGCACCCAGCAACTCGAGTTCTCGTCGCGCTCGCCTATGCGATCCCAGACGAACTGGACTTTCACGCGCGCATAGCCGTCGACCCAGAGCGGCTGATCGTCCGGCCCCACCACCACCGCCGTTTCCGGCCCGCAGGGCGGCTTTCGCTTCAGTCGGTTCCGGAAGAACGCATTGGCCGGCTGTACGACGAAATCAGTCACGCACCGATAGGACTCACCGCCCGAAAGCTCGTCGTTATTGCGAATGTCGATCGCCGTCTCAACCACCAGATATTCGGCATCGGCCCGCTGCTGCGGGTAGCCTTCAAGGTGGAAGGTGTGCCCCGTCGCGAGCCCGCGCAGATTGCCGCGCCCCTTTGCGCGCAGGCTCCTGCAACGCTCTGCATCGACGCGGACACCTGCCAGATAGCGTGCTTCCCGAGCGTAATCGTTCGGCGCTCCAGACAACCCCATCGTGCCTGCCAGCGGTTGCGAATAATCGCCCCACACGTAATGCTCGGCGTTGCTGAATGGAACATCGCTGTGGCGGTCGACAACGACCGATAGCGTGGCACGAGAGCGTGTCGGGTCGTAGTCGATCACGCTGACCGATCCGGCCGTCAGCAGGCGCGATACCTTCAAGCAGTGAATGTGTTCCTCCTCGATGCGCGCGCCGTCACGCGCGCGATAGAGAATCGTGTCGTACATGTTCCCGTGCGGCTTGTGAGCCCCTGGCGAATCGCAGAGAACCAGCGTCGGGCCGTCCATGAAGTAGTAGATGCCCCACTCGCGCCACAACCGAGTCAGAAATTCAAAGTCCGATTCCCACAACTGCCGCACGTAGTCCCGCGTCGGGTAGACACCTCGCAAGCCTTCGGGCCCAAGCCGCAACTCGTACGTAAATGGATAGGCGCTCGAACCGAGAATTGTCTCCGTGATCTCGACGACGTTCCGGTTCTGGAAAATGCGGTTCTCGCGGTTCAGCATCGCGAGCCACAACCAGGGGCGCACACGCACCTCGTAGTACGCGCTTCGATCATCCTCCCCGGTAAAAATCATTTCGCTAATCAAACCAACGATTTCACGTTTGCCGGCACCAAAATTGCCGAGCCCCGCGCCGCCGGCAACGCCCGCCTCAAAGGTTCCCTTGCCGTCAAACTCGATCGATATGGCGATCTCGGTGCCAATCAGTTTTTCCGGCTCGACCCGCTCACGCGCCGCATAGACCGGCAGCGCGGGCAAATTCAATGTCTTGAGCCGCAACGTATATTCGTATAGCTTGCCGAGCGCTTCTCCGCCGCGAATCCTCACCGGCAGGAGAATGGGCTGCCCGGCAAACTGGGGAAGCGCGGTGCCCGAGATCATCACGACACGGGACTGCGTGGGTAAATACATGGATTCCTCGTCTCGACAATCTCGCCTTACGTCCGGCCCAGCCTCTCATCCAGCATCTCGCGGATCGCGTAGTTGTTGAAACGAGAATCGAGCCCCCACCCATCGCGCTGACCGCCCATAAGAAGCCAATGGTTACGAACAGTCAAAGTAACGCTCCAGCGCTATCGCCAAAATGCGGGCCGCATGGAGAATCGAGGCATACAGGCACGAGCGTGCACGTCTCACGTCGTGTTGGCTGCCAAAACCACTTTTCGCAAACGGTATATCCCGGCAATACGAGCGAGTGATGTCACGATTCCGATGAGCGATCAAATGGTATATCCGGCCTTCATCTCAAAAAATATATGAGATAGATAATTTGCCGAATAACCTCCTGACGAACGCTTGATTTCTTGGGCAGATATCGCGGCGGCTCGTTAAAGCGATTCCATCGATATCGTCTCGTGCATGCGTACTTTTCTCAGATTTGACTCAACGTTGCGCGATCGCGCAGGCTGCGGCGGCTTCGAATGGAATCACGGGCGCGATCGACGAAGATCTACGGATTTTGAGCGCTCGCATCGACTACGTGCTGCTCACGTATTAATGGACGGAGGGTCGGGCGGATCGCCGAGATGTATCGGGAAAGGTATGTATTGCGAGCGTTCAGCAATCGTTTCGTCGCTATGTCGAAACCGATAGCAAACGCATGTGCACGGGACATCGCGAAGGTATCGCCTATCGCCGCGAAAAATGCATGGCGGCACTGGAACGGGCGAAGTGCCGCCGGCGATCGGACCGGACTATGCCGGCCCGATTGCGTTGGAAGTGTCAGCACTCGCGCGCGTCTGTCGGAACGAGAGCCGCATCGTCAATGATGCTGCCCCACGCCCGACACGACCTGCTCCCGTGCCCCCTTCCGGCTCAGCATCAGCGTAACGACCGCCGACACCACGAGCGTGCCGGCCACCACATACAGCCCGGCCGCATACCCGCCCGCCGCATGCTTCAGCCAGCCGATCGCGAACGGCCCGACGAACCCGCCGAGGTTGCCGATCGAGTTGATCATCGCGATCCCCGCGGCCGCGCCGGCGCGGGCATGCCGATCACCGAATAATCCGCCCGTTAAAACTACGGATTGCCTATGGTTTGTTGCCCCCTCCATTGTTCGCGCCGCCATGGCCGAGAGCCGGCTGGTCAGCTGAGATATCGCCATAGCCGCCCAGGCCGGATGTGCCATAGGTCGGGTCGACTGCCGAGGTTGTGAGGCCAATGTTGATCTTCACGGTCGGCGCCAGCGAGCCGCCACGACGTGGGCCGATTGCGTCGATGAAGGACTCGACCAGGCCGCCGGGCATTACATAGTGCGAATACGACTGGAATGTCCGCGGATTCTGGTTCGGGTCCAGCGCATACGGAAAGCCGACAGGCTGGGTGAGGTCGGTCGGGTTGCCGAGCACCAGGCCGCTGCCCTTGTTCATCGGCAGGAAATCGCTGCGGATCCCGTTGCCGACGAAACCCATCACGCCATCCGGCCCGTCGACACCAGTCGCATAGGTCGAACGGTGGGTGATCGTGAACAGGTAGTACTTGCCGTTGCTCAGATAGATCTGCGGCCGCTCGGTCTGGTCGTCCACGCAGTTCGCGGAAAGAATCGGCGGGAGAAACTTCCAAGTAGTGAGCTGAGGATTCGTCGCGATCGCGAGGCCGACGTTTGCTTTCTGCAGTACCGCACTGGAAGCATTCACCGCTGCCACCGTCTCGGCGAACGGGTCGCCGGATACATAGCCGAGGTCGTCGGCAGTGCACGTGGGCGCCCCACGCGGGCCGGCGGTGTTGCCCTCGAACACCATGTACGTGTTGCCCGGATGCGCCGGGTCGAGAAACACGTACGGGTCGCGGAAGTTGTAGAAATTATTTTGCGCGCCATTCTGATACAGGACGCCGTCGGGTTGCAGCAGCGCCTGGTGGTCGTTGAAGCCGTCGAACCACACATGCGTGGCGTCCGCGTGAATATGGCCGTCCGCACGCGTAATGATCGCGACCGGCGGGGTGATGTCCGGGCCGTTCGGGGACGTTTTGTTGAACGCCAGCGCCGTGTAGTAGAGACTCACGTTGACGCCGTTGGTGAGCCGGGCCGAGCCGGACCATTCAGCGTTTTGCGTGATCGGTACGGTGGGGCCGAAGACCCTGATGCTCGAGCCATCCGGGAACAGATGGCCGCCGAATATCCATCCGCCGTTCGCAGGCCGCTGCGACGCGGGAATGCCCGTCTTGCGATAGAAGAATCCGATGCGCGCATGCACGTGCCGGTCATCGAACGAATAACCGCCGTGGCGGTCGGCGGTCAGCGCGAAAATCACGTCCCAGCCCTTGTAGCTGAGCTGCACCGCATGCAGGTCCGCAAGCGGCCAGGTATCCCATACCCAGAAGTTGGCGTTGGTGTCAGGGAAGTTCGCGGGGATGTTCGGCATGGTGAGGGCCGGGGGCAGCGAGTTCCCACCGACTATGGTGGGAAGAGAGATGGCCTTGATCTGCCGGGCATCCGCCCGTGTCCATCGGGAGGTAAAGCTGGCGGCCGGATCGAAGGCCTGTTGAGAATGCGGTGTCGGTGCGGGGAATTGCGCCTGAGCGGGTGCTGCGACGATGGCGAGGAATGCGGTGGCAACTGCGTGGGCAAGTCGATGAGAGTCAGCTATTCGGGTTCGTGGAGAGCAGCGATGTAACATCATTAGTCTCCCAGGTGATGATCTGACGATTGGTCACGCACCGCAATTCTTGCGACGCGCGGCTTCCAGTCAAGAACGCGCATGTGACGGTGTCAAGCGATTGATTGTGTCAGTCCGATTCCCGATCGGGTCAGCCCGTTGCCAGTCTCCATGGAACTACACGCATAATTCAAAATCACGAGTCACTCGTCGCGTTACTGTCAATCCCGTATGCCTCGACGCTCGCGATGCACTGCCTCATCGAGGGCATCGAGCGGTGGATAGCCCGGCACGACCGTACCTTAGGGAAACACTAATTTGCCCGGCACGGTGGTCAACGGATTTTGAGCGCCGGCCTCGACTACGAGCTGCTCACGTATTAATGGACGGAGCGTCGGGCCGATCGCCGAGATGTATCGGGAAAGGTATGTATCGCGAGCGTTCAACAATCGTTTCGTCGCTATGTCGAAACCGATGGCAAACGCATGTGCATGGGACATCGCGAAGGTATCGCGGCGACGAATGCATGGCGACCCTGGAACGGGCGAAGTGCCGCTGGCAGTCGGACCGGACCATGCCGACCCGATTGCGTTGGAAGTGTCAGCACTCGCGCGCGTCTGTCGGAATGAGAGCCGCATCGTCAATGATGCTGCCCCACGCCCGACACGACCTGCTCCCGTGCCCCCTTGCGGCTCAGCATCAGCGTGACCACCGCCGACACCGCGAGCGTGCCGGCCACCACGTAGAGCCCCGCCGCATACCCGCCCGTCGCGTGTTTGAGCCAGCCGATCGCAAACGGTCCGACGAACCCGCCGAGGTTGCCGATCGAGTTGATCATCGCGATGCCCGCCGCCGCGCCGGCCCCGGACAGGAACGCGCTCGGCATCGCCCACAGCGGCGCCTTCGCGGCACTGATGCCGATGTTGACGACGACCAGCGCGAGCACGGTCAGCAGCGCGGTGCTCGCCTGCCCCGCGAACACGAAACCGATGCACGCGAGCACGCACGGAATCACGACGTGCCACGTGCGCTCGCCGGTGCGATCCGAATGCCGCGCCCACACGATCATCGCGACCACGGCGGCAATACTCGGGATGCCGGTCAGCAAGCCCGTCTGCAACGCGGTGAAGCCGAACTGCTTGACCATCAGCGGCGCCCACAGGCCGAGCGTGTACAGCCCCGCCGACGTGCCGAAGTAGATCAGCGCGAGCGCCAGCACGCGCGGATCGCGCAGCGCCTGCCACGCGCCGGCCGTGTGCCCGGCGTGCGTGTGGCGCGCATCCGCTTCCGCTTTCAGCTTCGCGATCAGCCAGTCGCGCTCGTCGGCGCGCAGCCACGCGGCCTGCGACGGCGCATCGGTCAGGCGCTTCAGCACGACGAAGCCGAGCACGACCGCCGGCAACGCTTCGACGATGTACAGCATCTGCCAGTCGGCAAGCCCGAACATCGGCGGCATCTGCATGATCGCGCCGGACAGCGGCGAACCGATCGCGGTCGAGATCGGCGCGGCCGCCATGAACCACGCGGCGGCCACCGCGCGCTGCTTCGCGGGAAACCACAGGCTCAGGTACAGGATGATGCCGGGGAAGAAGCCGGCTTCGGCCATGCCGAGCAGGAAGCGCAGCACGTAGAAGCTGGTCGGCCCGGCCGCGAACGCGGACACGGCCGACACGATCCCCCACGTGATCATCACCCGCGCGATCCAGATGCGCGCGCCGACGCGGTGGAGAATCAGGTTGCTTGGCACTTCGAACAGAAAGTAGCCGATGAAGAACAGGCCGCCGCCGAACCCGAACGCGGTCGGCGACAAGCCGATCGCCTTGTTCATCGTCATCGCAGCGAAGCCGACGTTGACGCGATCGAGAAAGCTGACGAAGTAAAGCAGCATCACGAACGGAATGATGCGCCACATCAATTTCCGCGCGACGCGGGTTTCCAGATCCGCTTGCATGTGTCTCCTCCTTCGAGGTCGGGCCGTGCGCCGTCGGTCGGTGGACCTTGAGCGCCGGCCGACGCCCGGCTCGCGTCGCATGCGCGAGTCGCGGGCAGAAAATGCCTGAGTGAAGCGAATGGGCGGTGCCCGGCTGCGCACACGCGCGGCCGCGCCCGCCTCGCCGCCGTCAGGCCGCGACCGCCGCGTTCGCGACGCGCTCGCAGACGGCCGCCGTCACCTGCGCGGTCGTCGCGCTGCCGCCGAGATCGCGCGTATGCAGCGACGAGTCGGCCGTCACCGCCTCGATCGCGTGCATCACGCGCGCGGCCGCTTCCGTCTCGCCGAGATGCTCGAGCAGCATCACGACCGACCAGAACGTGCCGACCGGATTCGCGAGCCCCTTGCCCATGATGTCGAACGCGGAACCGTGGATCGGCTCGAACATCGACGGATAGCGGCGTTCGGGATCGATGTTGCCGGTCGGCGCGATGCCGAGGCTGCCCGCGAGCGCGGCGGCGAGATCGCTGAGGATGTCCGCGTGCAGGTTGGTCGCGACGATCGTGTCGAGCGACGCCGGGCGGTTGACCATGCGCGCGGTCGCCGCATCGACGAGTTCCTTGTCCCATGTGACGTCGGGGAATTCCTGCGCGACCTGCTTCGCGATCTCGTCCCACATCACCATCGCGTGCCGCTGCGCGTTGCTCTTCGTGATCACGGTCAGCAGCTTGCGCGGCCGCGACTGCGCGAGCCGGAACGCGAAGCGCATGATGCGTTCGACGCCGGCGCGCGTGAGGATCGACACGTCGGTCGCGGCCTCGATCGGATGACCCTGGTGCACGCGGCCGCCGACGCCCGCGTATTCGCCTTCGGAGTTCTCGCGGACGATCACCCAGTTCAGGTCGTCCGGCCCGCAGCGCTTCAGCGGCGCGTCGATGCCGGGCAGGATGCGCGTCGGGCGCACGTTCGCGTACTGGTCGAAGCCCTGGCAGATCTTCAGGCGCAGGCCCCACAGCGTCACGTGGTCGGGCACGTCCGGGTCGCCCGCGGAGCCGAACAGGATCGCGTCCTTGCCGCGCAGCGCGTCGAGGCCGTCGGCCGGCATCATCGCGCCGTGCCGGCGGTAGTAATCGGCGCCCCAGTCGAAATCCTCGAACGCGAACGCAAAGCGGTCGCTGCCGCGGGCCAGCGCTTCCAGCACCTGCTTGGCCGCAGGCACCACTTCCTTGCCGATGCCGTCGCCGGGAATCGTTGCGATACGGTAGGTCTTCATGCGGACATCCTCGATTGATCGTGAGCGTGAACGCACTTTACCGAACCGGAAGTACATAAACCGGGTCTATACTCAAAGCATCTTTAACTTCCATTCATGAATCCCGTCATGGCGGATACCGTCCAGCCGGCCGATCTCGGCTTCTTCTCGACGCTGGCCGCGTCGGGCAGCCTGAGCGCGGCCGCGCGCGAACTCGGGCTGACCGCGGCGGCCGTCAGCAAGCGGCTCACGCAGATGGAGCGGCGCGCGGGCGTGACGCTCGTCAACCGCACGACGCGGCGGATGATGCTGACGCCCGAAGGCGACGTCTATCTCGACTACGCGCGGCGGATCCTCGACCAGATGGACGAACTCGGCGAACTGCTCGGCAGCGCGAAGCAGCGGCCGAAAGGCCTGCTGCGCGTGAATGCGACGCTCGGGTTCGGGCGCAGCCACGTCGGCCCGGCGATCTCGCGCTTCGTCGCACGCTATCCGGAGGTGTCGGTACAGTTGCAGCTGTCGGTGATGCCGCCGCCGCTCACGGACGACGCGTTCGACGTGTGCATCCGCTTCGGCGAACCGCCCGACACGCGCGTCGTCGCGCGGCGGCTCGCGCCGAACCGCCGGCTGCTGTGCGCGGCGCCCGCGTATCTCGCGCGGCACGGGACGCCCGGCACGCCGCACGACCTGACGCGGCACAACTGCATCGGCATCCGGCAAGGCGACGAAGGCTACGGCGTCTGGCGCCTGACGAGCGGGCGCGGCGCGGCCCGCCACACGGAGGCCGTGCGGATCAACGGCAACCTGACGACGAACGACGGCGAGATCGCGGTGAAGTGGGCACTCGACGGGCACGGGATCCTGATGCGCGCGGAATGGGATCTGCGCGACTATCTCGCCGACGGGCGGCTGGTCGTCGTGCTGCCCGACCATGAAACGCCGAGCGCCGACATCTACGCGGTGTATGCGCAGCGTCACCAGATGTCCACGCGGATTCGCGCGTTCGTCGATTTCCTGGCGGAAGAATTGGGGCGGTTGAAGGAGACGTAGGGCGTCGGGTACACGCGCTGGGAGCTCGGCATCGGTAGGCGATGCCGGGGGCGAGCATATAGTTTTCCGGCTCGCGACGTGTTGCTGAGCAGATGCTCGCCGAGCATTTATGTAAATATTTTGGCGAATTCAGTACAGAATAGCTAAAATATTTACATAAATGAACGCACCATCCCGACAAAAGGTACGGACACGCCGAACCAAAGTGCTATTATTTTGTCTCTATTGCGCAGAAAGCACTGAAATATTAGCGCCATCATGGCAAAGAAAACCGCCCCTCTCCTGCCCGCATCCAGTCGGTTGCTCGTTGAATTCGGCGAGCGGCTCAAGCTCGCCCGCCTGCGCCGGAAGCTGACGGCCAAGCAGGTCGCTGAACGCGCGGGAATGTCGCCGATGACACTTCGCTCGCTGGAGGGAGGCGGTGCGGGGGTCACGATGGGCGCCTATCTTTCCGTCATGCAAGTACTGGGCCTCCAGGGCGATCTGGAAAAACTGGCCGCGGCAGACTCGCTCGGCCGCCAGCTTCAAGACGCTCGCCTCGTCAAACCGCGATCCACGAAACGAGTTGCCCCGCTATCGTCCGCCGAGTCGCCCCGCATACCCGATCGGCGCAATCGTGCGGCCGCGACCAGAGCCCCGGCCAAGGAAGCACCGGGAACGGCATCCAGCATCGAGGCGCCCGACCACCATCGCGGTACGACGGCCGCGGAACTGGCCGCGCTGTTGAAGCCCGCGAACAAACACCCGGGGAAATCTCGCGAGAAATGACGACCATCTCTGTTTACGCAGACTGGAGCAGCCTGCCCGCTCCCCGGAAACTCGGCCTTCTGCACAGCCGACAGACGCGTGCAAGCGAACGTTTCGAATTCCAGTACGACGCAACCGCCTTGGGCGCCCCCGAATTCGCCCAGGTTCAACTCGATCCCGGCATCGGCCTCTTCGAAGGGCCGCAATATCCACCTCCGCCGCGAGACTCGTTCGGCGCGTTCGCCGATTCAAGCCCCGATCGGTGGGGGCGCATGCTGATGGACCGTCGGCTGGAGCGAGACATTCGTGCAGGCCTTCGACCGAAAGGCACCCGGCTCCATGAATCGGACTACCTGCTGGGCGTCCATGATCTTTATCGCGTCGGCGCATTGCGCTACAAGCTCAACGACGAAGGAGACTTTCTCGACGATCGCGTTGATCTCGCCGCGCCGCCATTCGCGGAAATCCGTGAACTGGAACGCGTCAGTCGAGCGCTGGAAGAGGATGTAGACAACATCGCCCCGGATGGCCGCGACTGGCTTTCGATGCTCATCGCACCTGGCGGCTCGCTCGGCGGTGCACGACCGAAAGCAAGCGTGGCCGACGATCAGGGGCATCTGTATATCGCGAAGTTCCCCAGCGCAAGAGACGATTACGACGTAGGGGGTTGGGAAATGGTCGTCAATGCGCTCGCGGTCGGCTGCGGCCTGAATGTCGCCCAAGCCGAGGCACGAAAGTTCGCCAGCGACCATCATTGCTTCCTGGTCCGTCGCTTCGACCGGACGGCCGATGGACGGCGCCTGCATTTTGCCTCGGCGATGACCATGACCGGTCACGTCGACGGCGACGATGCCGCCACCGGCGTCAGCTATCTCGAACTGGCGGAAGTCCTCATGCAACATGGTGCGCAACCGAATGCCGACCTGCGAGAACTTTGGGCGCGGATCGTCTTCAATCTTCTCGTGTCGAACACCGACGACCATCTTCGCAATCACGGCTTCATTCTGGCGCCGGGTGAGGGCTGGCGGCTCTCCGCAGCTTATGACATGAATCCGGTCGCGATCGCCGACGGCCTCAAGCTCAATATCACGGAAGCCGACAACGCGCTGAACCTCGAACTTGCCCGTGAAGTGTGCGAATTCTTTCGGCTGGGTCTGAACGACGCCGATGAGATCATTGACGACTTCCGCGGTGTCGTCAGTCAATGGAGAACGCTCGCGACGCGACTCGCGCTGCCGGCTCGGGAACAGGATCGGATGGCCAGCGCGTTCCGCCTCGCAACCGCTTGAGGACTTTCCGTCCGCATACCCCCCCGTCAGGCCGCCTCTACCAGCCCGTTGTAGCGATCGCAGATAGCGACTGCACCGGGCGCCGGCCGCCACCCCACTGCCCCCGCCGCCGCCAGCCCTTCCTGCTCGTGCCCGGCCTGTACGAACCGCTCGGCGATCCAGTCGACGAACGCGCGCACGCCGGGCGACACATGCGGTCGCTTCACGTAGACGGCCGACACGGCCAGCGCATCGGGTTGCCAGCGCGACAGCACTTCCCGCAACCGCCCCGCGTCGATCAGCGGCTGCGCGGCGACGCGCGTCGGCTGGATCAGCCCGAGGCCGTGCACGCCGCAGGCGAGATACGCCTGCTCGTCGTCCACGCTGACGATGCCGTCGAGCCGTACCTTGCGCACCGCGTCGTCCACCACGAACTCGAGCTCGGCCGGACGCTGGCCGAACACGTGCGACCCGCCTACCGCGCGATGCGCGCCCAGGTCGTCCGGCGTGCGCGGCACGCCGAAGCGGTCGAGATACGCGGGACTCGCGCACGTCACGCGCTCGAGCGAGCCGAGCCGGCGCGCGACGAGCGACGAATCGGGCAGCGCACCGAGCCGGACGCTGCAGTCGATCGCGTCGCCGATGCGATCGCCCGTGCGCCCGGCCACGGCGAGCATCAGTTCGAGATCGGGATGCCGTGCATGAAACCCGCCGAGCGCCGGCAACACGATCGCCGCCACCGACGCCGGCAACTCGACGCGCAGCGGCCCGCTCGGATGCAGCGCGGCGCCGCGGATGCTCGCTTCGAGCTCGTCGACGTCCGCGGTGATGCTGACGCAGCGCCGGTAATACGCGTCGCCTTCGGGCGTCGCCCGCAACGCGCGCGTCGTGCGTACCAGCAATGGCATGCCGAGCGCCGCTTCGAGCTCCTGCACGGTGCGCGTCGCGGTGGCGCGCGAAATGCCGAGCGCCTGTGCCGCGCGCGTAAAGCTGTTCATTTCGACGATGCGCGTGAAGATGCGCATCGCGCGGATCGGATTGTCCACGGGACACCTCTGCGTGGTTGCGATATGCCGCAGCGCGCGTTCGCGCACCGTGCGTGCGTGTCGATGTCGACGCAAGCCGCGCGACCCGCGCGGCCGCCGGGTCAGGCGTTCGCCGCCGCGACGCCGGGCGCCGGTTCGGCGAGCAGCCGTTGCGCGAGCGCCAGCGCGTCGTCGCGGCTCGCCGCCGCGTTCAGCGGATAACCCCAGACCTTCTCGAAGGCGCCCGAAAAGGCATTGAGCGCCACGCGCCGCGCCGCACTGGGCTCGATCGCGATCATCCCGGGGATCCATTCGCGCGACAGCGCGCGGTTGGCCTTGCTCCACTTCGCGAGCTGCTTGCGCATCTCGTGATCGTTGTCGGCGCGATCGTCGCCGGACGGCGCATCGTCGGTCAGAAGAACGAAGCGTTCGCGGCGCGCCAGCAGCGCATCGAGTTCGGCAATCAGGCGGGCGGGATCGGTGTGGGTCGAGCCGCTGTAACGCAGCCAGACAAACGGGAATTCAGTCGTGACGATTTGCATGTCGGCCTCCAGATGAGAACGATTCTCATTTTATGGATCGGCCCCTCATGCGTCATTTCTCATCCCGGCCAACTGCTTTTTCAATCCGGCCAAACGTGCGCGGGCGCAGTCCGGCCGTTCAGCGTTGCCGGTCGGTCAGGAATTGCGTCGGCGGCTTGCCGGTCGCCTTGCGGAACATCGTGACGAAGCTGCTCGCGCTCTCGTAGCCGAGATCGATCGCGATCTGGTGCACGCGGCGGCCGGTCGTCAGCATCCGCAGCGACAGCGCGACGTGCAGCCGCCGGCGCCAGTCGCCGAGGCTCATCCCGAGTTCCTTCGTCGCGAGGCGCGTGAGGCTGCGCTCGCTGATGCCCGCGCGCCGCGCGAGTTCGGGCAGCGACGACTTGTCGGCCGGATCGTCGAGCAGATGGTCGATCAGCTTGCGCAGCCGGCGGTCGGCCGGCATCGGCAGGTACAAGTCCTCGACCGGCGCCGCGACGAGTTCGTCGAGCAGCGTCGCCACCAGTCGCCCTTGCGGGCCGTCGACGTCGTACAGGTTCGGGAAGCTGGCCGCCTTCAGCAGCAACTCGCGCAGCAGCGGCGACATGGCCAGCGTGCAGCAGCGCGTAGGCAGGTCGAGCGCCGCGTCGGGTTCGACCAGTACCGCGTAGAAGGTCGCGCCGGCCGAGCCGCGCGCCGCATGCGGGACATCGCCCGGAATCCAGACCGTGCATTGCGGCGGCGCGCTCCACACGCCGCCGTCGATCTCGCAATAGACGACGCCGCTCAGTGTGTAGAGCAACTGCGCCTGGCGATGGCTGTGCCGCTCCAGCCGCCATTCGGGCTCGACGACCGAGCCGCCGAACACGACGAGCGGACGCGGCACGTGATAGACGTCGGCGTCCGCGGCGGGATCGGTGATCGGTGGAAGGTCGCGCATGGAACGACGGGCAGTGGAAAAGGCCGGACGCCGGTGTCGCGCGTCCTGTCGTGCTTATACCAGAAAGGCGCCGGCGCAGCCGTGCCGTTCGGGGAGGCGTCTGCGGCCGCGCGCCGAACCGAATACAATGCGCCGATCCCCTGCCGCTGCGCCGCCTGCCGGAGCCGCCATGTTCGACCTGACCACGCTGACCACCTTCACGGCCGTCGTTCTGGGCCTGTTCCTGATCCCCGGCCCCGCGGTGCTGCTCGTGCTGAGCCGCACCGTGCAGGGCGGGCGCAAGACCGGCATCCTGACCGGCCTCGGCGTCGCGAGCGGCGACTTCGTGCATACGCTGTTCGCGGCCGTCGGGCTGTCCGCGCTGCTGATGACGTCGGCGCTCGCGTTCAACGTCGTGAAGCTGGTCGGCGCCGCGTACCTGATCTATCTCGGCGTGCGCGCGCTGCTGGAGAAGGCTGCCGACCCGTCGCTGCCGCAGGTGTCGCCCGTCACGCCGCTCAACGCATATCTGCAGGCGATTCCCGCCGAAGTGCTGAATCCGAAAACCGCGCTGTTCTTCCTCGCGTTCATGCCGCAGTTCGTGCATCCGGAACGCGGCTCGACGTTCGTGCAGTTCGCGGTGCTCGGGCTGATCTTCGTCGTACTCAGTTCGCTCTACACGACGCTGATCGCGTGCTCGATCCGCCCGCTCGGCCGCATCGTGAAGCGGCTCACGTGGCTCACGCGCTGGCAGGGCAAGATCATCGGCTCGATCTTCATCGCGCTCGGGTTGCGCGTGGCCGTGCAGCAGCGCTGATGCGCGCGACCGCATGACACACGCCGGCGCGGACCTGCTCTACACCGACCCGCGCCTCGTCGCGGTGTACGACCTGTTCAACGCGGGCGATCGGGACTTCGCGTTCTACGCCGCCGCGATCGGCGCCGGACGGCAACGCACTCTCGATCTCGGCTGCGGCACCGGCACGTTCGCACGACGGCTCGCGGCGGCCGGGCATGACGTCGTCGCGATCGATCCCGCGCCGGCGATGATCGATTACGCGCGACGCCAGCCGGGCGCCGATACCGTGTGCTGGTTCGCGTGCGCGCTCGACGGCCTGCCGCCCGGCGCGCCGTTCGATGCGGTCGTGATGACCGGGCACGCGTTCCAGTGCCTGCTGACCGACGACGACATCGACGCGACGCTGCGCGGCGTGCGGCGCGTGCTCGCCGACGGCGGCCGCTTCCTGTTCGACACCCGCAACCCGCGCAGCGAACCATGGCGAGCATGGACGCCCGCGCAATCGGCACGCAGCGTCGAATCGCACGAACTCGGCATCGTCGATCTCCATCACGCGGTGCGTGCGATCGACGGCGCGATCGTGACGTTCGACACGCGCTACCGCTTCCGCCGCGACGATACGGTGCTGACGAATACGAGCCGACTGCGTTTCATCGCGCACCCCGAATTGCAGGCGCGCGTGACGGCGGCCGGTTTCGCGTCGGCCGACTGGTGCGGCGACTGGGGGCATGCACCGTTCGACGAGGCGACCAGCGCGGAGATCATCGCGATCTGCCGCGCCTGAGTGCGCACGCGTCGATGGCATCAGCCGGCGACGGGCAGCGCATCCACCGCATACGCATGCCGGATCGTGCGGCGCAACCGCCCGACGCGGCGCAGACATCACGCGCCCCTCTCGTCATCACACGCCATCGAGCGCGCGCCGCACGCCGTCCCAATCGAGCCCGAACCGCGCGAGATACTTGCGCAGCCGGTCCGCATCGTTCGGCTGCTTCTTGCTCTGCCGCGACACCGCAAACAGCGTGCGGCCGGCTTCCGACAGGCTCGCCGACGTGCGGCACACGTCGAGCACGCGTTCGAGTTGCGCACGGTCGAACAGGTCGAGTTCCGCCGCACGCGCACCGAACACCGCGTCGACGCACGCATCGGACGCCCCCGCGCCGCCCGGCGACGACCACGTGCGCGTCAGCCGCTCGACCTCCTGCTCGGCGAGCGCCTCGGTAATCCGCCCCGCATCGGCCAGCGTCGCCATCCGCGTGACCGAGGCCGACAGCTCGCGGAAGTTACCGGCCCACGTCGCGCGCGGCGATGCCGCGAACGCGAGATAGCGCCGCTTCGCCTCGACGTTGAAACGCACCTGCTCGCCCTGCTCGCGGCCGAAACGGTCGAGCTCGAATTCGAGGTTCGGTTCGATGTCCTCGCGGCGCTCGGCGAGCCCCGGCAATTCGTAGGTCCACAGGTTGATCCGCGCATAGAGATCCTCGCGGAACGTACCGGCCGCCACCATCTGCCGCAGGTCGCGGTGCGTGCCCGCGATCAGCTCGAAATCGCTGGTCGCCTCGACGTCCGCGCCCACCGGCAGGAAGCGCTTCTCCTCGATCGCCTTCAGCAGCATCGCCTGTTCGTCGAGCCCGAGTTCGCCGATCTCGTCGAGAAACAGCAGCCCGCCGTCCGCCGCGCGCAGCAGCCCCGCCCGCGCCGACTGCGCGCCCGTGAACGCGCCCTTCACGTGCCCGAACAGCGTCGACATCGCCGCGTCGCCGCGCAGCGTCGCGCAGTTGATCTCGATGAACGGCCCCGCGAGCCGATGGCGGCCGCGCTTCAGCTCGTACACGCGCTTCGCGAGAAAAGACTTGCCGGCCCCCGTCGGCCCGACCAGCAGCATCGGCGCGCGCGAACGCACGGCCACGCGCTCGAGTTGCTCGATCAGCGCATTGAAGCGCGCGTTGCGCGTCGCGATGCCGGCCTTCAGGAACGACACCGTTTCGTCGCGCTCGCGCGTGAAGCGCTGCGCGATCCGGTTGTAGCGCGACAGGTCGAGATCGATCACCGACATCGTGCCGGGCCCGCTCAGCCCTTCGTCGGTCTTCTGCGGCGGCCCGGTCTGCACGAGACGCGCGGGCAGGTAGCGCGCTTCCGCCAGCAGGAACCAGCAGATCTGCGCGACGTGCGTGCCGGTCGTGATGTGGATCAGGTAGTCCTCGTGCTCGAGGTCGAACGGATACGCGCGTGCGTAGTCGTGCAGCGTCGCATAGACCTCCTCGAAATCCCAAGGATCGTGGATCGTGACCGGCGTGAGCCGCACGTCGGTGTGCGGCGACACGCGCGCGAGATCGTCCCGCACGTGCTGGGCGAGACGCACGTATTCCTGCGGATACAGCAGTTCGAGCCGGTCGATCGGCAGGTCGGGTTGCTCGCACAGCGAAATCGTCGGCCGCCATTTCGGGTAGCGGCGCGCCGTGCGGTCGCCCTGGTCGAGCACGATGCCGAGAAAACCGATCGCGACGGTTTTGCGCATGTTTATCTCATCGGATAAGAAGCGATCTGATTGTATCGGATATTCATGACGACGCGATACGGCAAGCATCGATACCCGGCCGCGGGAAACAAACAATTTCCCTTTATTTTCAATCACCTGGGGAATTTCATGAAACCCCGTGTCCGCGCTGGCACGCTCTTCGCTAAATAGAAGACGCCGGATGTCCCGCTGGCCCACGAGCCAGGGTTCACACGCCCTGCTGGTGCGCCGCCGCCGAACCTCGTTCGTCGCGGCAGCGCATGCCGCCATGGACAGACGAAGGCAAAGGGGCGCGCGCCAGGATGCTTCGTCCGGGTTCGAATCCCGGAGCGCCCATTGTTCGAAAGCTCAGCCAGGTGGAGCAGCCGGCGAAAGCCGGCCGGTGGCGGGTTCGAATCCCGCTCGAACGCTGTCCGTAAGGACGGTCTTGTATGAAAAGCAGTACCCGCCGGTGCGGGCCGCAAGGCCCGCCGCGCGTCGGACCGGTTGCGGTTCCGCGCGATCGGCCGGGCGGCCGCACGGCCCGCGCGAAGGCGCACGACGACGCAATGCAGGATGCGTCGCCGTGCACTTCGACGCCGGGCCAGCGCGCCGCCCGCCCGGTTGCGTCGCACCGCGATCCGCACGATGCGCGCCACCCGGCGGCCATTGAAGAAAAGGACAAGAATATGTGGATGCGACATGTCGTAAAAAAGAACGAACGCGCGCTGCTGATGAGCGAAGGCGACTTCGTGAAGGTGCTGGAACCGGGCGTGTTCAAGGCCTTCGATCCGTTCAAGCGCCTGTCGGTGCAGACCGCGCGTCTCGACGCGCCGCTCGCCGACGAAGCGCTGGCCGACTATCTGCGTCACGACGCACCGGACGTGCTCGCGCGGTATTTCGTCGCGATGGATCTCGCCGACGACGAAGCCGGCTTGCGCTATGAAGACGACGTGCTCGTCGAGATTCTGGCGCCGGGCACGCGCCGGCTGTACTGGCGCGGCCCCACCGCGCATCGGCTGGAGCGCATCGATCTCGCGCAGGACAGCATGCTGCCCGCCGCGCTCGTGAAGCGCATCGTGCAACCGTCGCTGCGTGCGCGCGGCGTGGCGGGGCTGACGGGCGTGCTGCTGGCACAGGTGCCGGCGTACCACGTCGGTGTACTGAAGATTGACGGCAAGATCGAGCGGTTGCTGGACGCGGGCACGTCGGCGTTCTGGCGCTTCAACCGCGACGTCGCGGTCGAGCTGGTCGATCTGCGCTTGCAGGCGCTCGAAGTCGGCGGGCAGGAAATCCTGACGCGCGACAAGGTCGCGCTGCGGCTGAACCTGTCGGCGACGTGGCGCTATGCGGACGTGCTGCATGCGTTCGGCCAGTTGCAGAAGCCGGTCGAACACCTGTATCGCGAGCTGCAGTTCGCGCTGCGTTCGGCGGTCGGCACGCGCTCGCTCGACGAACTGCTGGAGGACAAGCAGTCGCTCGACGACGTCGTGATCGCGCAAGTGCGCGCCCGTCTCGACGATTCGGGCGTGGACGTGCGCAGCGTCGGCGTGAAGGATATCGTGCTGCCGGGCGACATGAAGACGATCCTCGCGCAGGTGGTCGAAGCGGAGAAGTCCGCGCAGGCGAACGTGATTCGTCGCCGCGAGGAAACGGCGGCGACGCGCTCGCTGCTGAACACCGCGAAGGTGATGGAAGAAAACCCGACCGCGCTGCGGCTCAAGGAGCTGGAAACGCTCGAGCGTGTCGCGGAACGGATCGACCGCATCTCGGTGTTCGGCGGTCTCGACCAGGTGCTGAACGGGCTCGTCAGCATCAAGGGCGCGTAATGCAGGATCCGGCGCGATGCAGGTGAATCGCGCCGGACCCCGAAATGAATCAGGTGAAGCAAATGACAGACATGGATTACCAGGTGATGGAACTGGCGAATGGCAAGCCGGTGAAGATGTGGACGCAGGGCGTCGCCGTCGAGGACGAAGCACGCGCGCAACTGCGCAACACCGCGCAGATGCCGTTCATCTTCAGCCACGTCGCGGTGATGCCGGACGTGCATCTCGGCAAGGGCTCGACGATCGGCAGCGTGATTCCGACGAAGGGCGCGATCATTCCGGCCGCGGTCGGCGTCGACATCGGCTGCGGGATGATGGCCGCGCGCACGACGCTTGCGGCGTCCGACCTGCCGGATTCGCTCGCTGGGCTGCGCAGCGCGATCGAACGCGCGGTGCCGCACGGCCGCGCGCCGGGCCGCCGCGATCCGGGCGCGTGGGGCGACCGCACGCCGGCCGCCGTGACCGAATCGTGGAAGGCGCTGCAACCGGGCTTCCAGCGGATCGTCGACAAGTATCCGAAGCTGGAAAAGACGAACCACTACGCGCATCTCGGCACGCTCGGCACCGGCAACCACTTCATCGAAGTGTGCGTCGACGAGGCGGACCACGTGTGGTTCATGCTGCACAGCGGCTCGCGCGGCGTCGGCAACGCGATCGGCAGCCTGTTCATCGAACTCGCGCAGGCCGACATGCGGCAGCACATCGCGAACCTGCCGGATCGCAACCTCGCGTATTTCACCGAGGGCAGCCGCCACTTCGACGACTACGTCGAGGCGGTTGGCTGGGCGCAGGACTACGCGCGCCGCAACCGGCAGGCGATGATGGACGCAGTGATCGGTGCAGCACGCGGCGTGATCGCGAAGCCGTTTGCGGTCGACGAGCACGCAGTGAACTGCCACCACAACTACGTGCAGCGCGAACGCCACTTCGGCGAAGATGTGCTCGTGACACGCAAGGGTGCGGTGTCCGCGCAGAAGGGGCAGCTCGGGATCATTCCGGGCTCGATGGGCGCGAAGAGCTTCATCGTGCGCGGGCTCGGCAATCCGGAAAGCTTCTGCTCGTGCAGCCACGGGGCGGGCCGGACGATGAGCCGCACCGAAGCGAAGCGCCGCTTCACGGCCGACGATCAGGCGAAGGCGACGCAGGGTGTCGAATGCCGGAAGGACGCGGGCGTCGTCGACGAAATCCCGATGGCCTACAAGGACATCGACGCGGTGATGGCGGCCCAGCGCAGCCTCGTCGAAGTGGTGCATACGCTGCGCCAGGTGGTGTGCGTGAAGGGATAGCGCGGTGCGCGGCCGATGGCCGGCGGCCGCGCACAACGAAAGGGAAACGACAACAATGAAAACCGACAAGGCAATGACGACCGTGCGCAGCGCGCATCCGGTCGACCCGGCGGTGCGGGCGCGCGTGATGGCGGAGCTCGCGGAAGTCGAGCGCCGCCATGATGTGAGCGTGCTGTTCGCGTGCGAATCGGGCAGCCGCGGCTGGGGATTCGCGTCACCGGACAGCGATTACGACGTACGCTTCGTGTATGCACACCGGTGCGACTGGTACCTGAGCGTCGAACCGCAACGCGACGTGATCGAGCGGCCGCTCGACAACGAGCTCGACGTCAGCGGCTGGGAATTGCGCAAGGCGCTGCAACTGCTGCGCCGCTCGAACCCGACGCTCCTCGAATGGCTCGACTCGCCCGTCGTGTATCGCGAAGATGCGCGCTGGGCGCCACGGCTCAGGTTGCTGGCATCGGCGTTCTTCTCGCCGGTACGAGGGCGTCATCACTACCTCGCGATGGCGAAGAAGAATTTTCGAGGCTATCTGCAAGGCGACACGGTGCGTTACAAGAAGTACCTGTACGTGCTGCGGCCGTTGCTCGCGGTGCGCTGGATCGACATGGGGCTCGGGATGCCGCCGATGCGTTTCGCGGATCTCGTCGAGGGCACCGTGCACGAGACGGCGGTGCGCGCGGAGCTCGACGCGTTGCTCGCGCTGAAGATGAGCGCGAACGAAAGCGAATACGGGCCGCGCCGGCCGGCGATCCACGCGCTGGTCGAGACGATGCTCGCCGATGCCGAACACGATCGCGAATACAAGCGGCCGTGGGGCGACGTGGCGATGCTCGATGCGTTCCTGCGCGATGTGGTCGACGGTCGATGAAAAGTGAACGGCGCGATGCCTGCGGGCATCGCGCCGTTTTTGCATCCGCTCTTGTCCGATCAATGCCGACCAGCAACGTACGTGCCCGCCCACTACGCGTCGTCGTCACGATCGCAGCCCATTGCGGCGGTATACTCGATGCCGTTCGGCAACGCGCGCCGCCGCATGCGCCGCAGCCTTCGACCTGCCCCGCTTGCTGACGATGCGCTTGCAGTCCGACGTCTTCCGCCCGCCCATCCACAGTCGATACGAACCGTCATGTCGCACCGCCTTTCGCTCGCCATCGCCACCCTCCTCGCCGTTTCCCCGATCGTTGCCGAGGCCCGTCCGCTGTCGCGGCCGCCGGTCGAACGCGA
Source organism: Burkholderia sp. BCC0419 (assembly GCF_902830285.1). Taxonomy (NCBI): domain Bacteria; kingdom Pseudomonadati; phylum Pseudomonadota; class Betaproteobacteria; order Burkholderiales; family Burkholderiaceae; genus Burkholderia; species Burkholderia sp. BCC0419. Next base: position 412,945 of record NZ_CADESR010000001.1, on the reverse strand, counting down.
CTTCAAGAACTGGTCGGTCGTCTGCGACAACGGCAATCGCTGTATCGCAGAAAGCCACGCCGACGATATCGACGATGCACGCACCGGCCTGATCCTGCGCGTGACGCGCGATGCCGGCCCGGACGCGCAACCATCGCTCGACCTCTACGCATCGGCGCCCGTCGACTTGCGCACGGCACGCGTCGACGGCCGACCGTTCGATGCAATGCCGGCGCAATGGCATGCGTTCGGCGACAAGACCGACGACGTAGCCCGCCCATTCCGGATCCGGACCAACGATCCGGCAACGGTGGCCGCGTGGCTCGCCGTGGCGCGTAATGCACAACTGCTGAGCTTCGGCGATCCGGCATCGGCGCCCACCGCGCGTACGCCATTGTCGGGATTGAATGCCGCGCTGCTGCTGATCGATGACACGCAGGGCCGCGTCGGTACGGTGACGGCGCTGCTGCGCCCGGGCACCAAGCCTGCATCGTTGGTGCCGGCCGCGCCCGCACTGCCGCCCGCGGTCACACCGGCGCCACCGCCCGTGTCAAATCTGTCGGCCGACGAACAGCGTCCGCTCGTCGACGCGGTCCTCGCGAAATTCGGCGCCGACGTGAAGCAATGTGCGGCCGAGGTCGAAGACGAAATGTCGGCGAGCGACCGCAGGAAAGCGTCGAGAGCCGTCGCGATTTCGTCCGACGAGGCGCTCGTCGCGATCCCGTGCCAGACCAGCAGCCTGTATAACCACACCGACCTGTGGTATCGCGTACGCCGCACCGCACCGTATGCGCCGGCCGCGATGAACTTCGGCGAGAACGCGAGCGCAGGCCTCGATTCGGCGTCGTTCGCGAACGAGCTGACCGACGCCGGCTACGATTCCGCCAGCGCGACGCTGTCGAGCACGGTCCGGTTGCGCAGCGCCGGCGATTGCGGCTCGACCGCGTCGTGGGTCTTCGACGGCCGGCGCTTCGTGCTCGACGGCCTCGCGACGCACAGCACCTGCAATGGCCTGTTCCAGGCCCAATGGCCGCGCCTGTATCGTCGGGCCGATGCGGCCGGCGGCTCGCACTGACGCGTCACCTCACGCGGCACCGACGATCGAGATCGAGAATCCGTCCCAGCCCTTCTGCCCGACCGTCTGCACGGCGGTCGTCATGAGCGCCGGCGCGGCCGCGAGGCGCGCGAACCCGTCGCGCACGCCGACCACGTCCGGCTCGCGATTGTCCGGATCGGCCACGCGCCCGCCACGCACGACGTTGTCGACGACGATCACCGTGCCGGGCCGCGACAGCTTCAGCGCCGCGTCGAGATAGACGGGATTGTTGTCCTTGTCGGCATCGATGAAGATGAAATCGAACGGCGCCTCCCCCGCGTCGACGAGCCGCGCGAGGCTGTCCTTCGCGCTGCCAACCACCACCGTCACGACCGCCGCGAACCCGGCACGCGCGATATTCTGCGTCGCGACCTTCGCATGCTCGGGATTCAGTTCGAGCGTCACGAGCGAGCCGCCCGGCGGCAACGCACGCGCGAGCCAGATCGTGCTGTAGCCGCCGAGCGTGCCGACTTCGAGGATCCGCCGCGCGCCGCGGATCGTCGCGAGCAACTGCAACAGCTTGCCCTGGTTCGGCGCGACGTTGATCGCCGGCAGCCCGGCCGCGTCGCTCGCCGCCAGCGCGGCGTCGAGCGCAGCGTCGGACGGCACGAGCGTCGCCGAAAAATACGCATCCACCTGGTTCCACCGATCCTGATCCATCGCGCACCTCTCGTCTGCGGAAAAGGGCATTCTATGCGCCGAGCCCCCATAAGCAACCAACCATTCGTTCTAAAGGCAGCAGCAAACGTGCTCCTATAATCGCCGGACGGCAGGACCCTCGACCTTCACAACAACAAACGGAGCACCCATGACCGATCAGGCCCATTCGAACTGGCGCCTCGAAACCATCGCCGTGCACGGCGGTTATCGTCCCGATCCGACCACGCGCGCGGTCGCCGTCCCGATCTACCAGACCGTTGCGTACGCATTCGACGACACGCAGCACGGCGCCGACCTGTTCGACCTGAAGGTCCAGGGCAACATCTACACGCGGATCATGAACCCGACGACGGACGTGCTCGAGCAGCGGATCGCCGCGCTCGAGGGCGGCATCGGCGCGCTCGCGCTCGCATCGGGGCAATCCGCCGTCACCTACGCGATCCAGACGATCGCCGAAGCCGGCGACAACATCGTGTCCGCGAGCTCGCTGTACGGCGGCACCTACAACCTGTTCGCGCATACGCTGCCGCAATACGGGATCACCACGCGCTTCGCCGATCCGCGCGATCCCGCATCGTTCGCATCGCTGATCGATGCGCGCACGAAGGCGATCTTCGCGGAATCGGTCGGAAACCCACTCGGCAACGTCACCGACATCGCCGCGCTCGCGGAGGTCGCGCATCGCCACGGCATCCCGCTGATCGTCGACAACACGGTGCCGTCGCCGTACCTGCTGCGCCCGTTCGAGCACGGCGCGGACATCGTCGTGCACTCGCTGACGAAGTATCTCGGCGGGCACGGCACGAGCCTCGGCGGCGCGATCGTGGATTCGGGCAAGTTCCCGTGGGCCGAACACGCCGACCGCTTCAAGCGGCTCAACGAGCCGGACGTCAGCTATCACGGCGTCGTCTATACCGAAGCGTTCGGGCCGGCAGCCTATATCGGCCGCGCCCGCGTGGTGCCGCTGCGCAACATGGGCGCGGCGATCTCGCCGTTCAATGCGTTTCAGATCCTGCAGGGGATCGAGACGCTCGCGCTGCGTGTCGAGCGAATCAGCGACAACGCGCTGAAGATCGCGCAGCATCTCGCGCGCCACGAGCACGTCGAATGGGTGAACTATGCGGGTCTGCCCGATCACCCCGACCATCCGCTCGTCGCCCGCTACCTGTCGGGCCGTGCACCGGGCATCCTGACGTTCGGCGTGAAGGGCGGCCGCGACGGCGGCGCGAAGTTCCAGGATGCGCTGAAGCTGTTCACCCGGCTCGTCAACATCGGCGATACGAAGTCGCTCGCGACGCACCCGGCCTCGACCACACACCGTCAGTTGTCGCCGGCCGAACTTGCGAAGGCCGGCGTGAAGGAGGAAACGGTGCGGCTGTCGATCGGCATCGAGCATATCGACGACCTGCTCGCCGATCTCGACCAGGCGCTCGCGCAGCTTTGAGCGGAACGGGCGCGCCGGCTCGCCGGTGCGCCCGCATCGAATCGCTTGACCCTGGAGCGGCTTCAAGGTGTTCAATCCCCGGTTGATGCCGGGGCGACGCCCGGCGCGTACGATCGTGTCACGCAGCTTCCGCTGCCGCACGCCAACCGCCGAGAGGACTCATGACACCGACCACGAAGCTTGCGCTGCTCACGTTACCGCCCGTGCTGGCGGCCTGTCTCGGCGCGCTCGCGGCCGCGTGGCGCGCGCCTGGCCCGAAAACGTCGAGCGTGATCCAGCATTTCACCGGCGGCATCGTATTCGCGGCCGCGGCGCTCGAATTGCTGCCGCAGGACCGCGCGCATGCGCTGTTTCCGGTCGTCGTCGGCTTCGTGCTCGGCATTGCGCTGATGCTGGCCATTCGCGCGCTGTCGGGCGCGATCGAGACGCGCTTCGAGGAGGCGCGTTTGCCGGTTAGCCTGATCATCGTCACCGCGATCGACCTCGTCGTCGACGGCCTCGTGCTCGGCATTGCGTTCTCCGCGAGCGACGAAAGCGGCATCATCCTGACCGTCGCGCTGACGCTCGAGGTGCTGTTCCTCGCGCTGTCGGTCAGCGCGGCGCTGGCCGCGGCCGGCATCGGCCGCACGCTGTCGATCGTCGTGCCGGTCGGGCTCGCGGCGCTGCTGAGCCTTGCGGCCGTCGCCGGCAACGCGGCGTTCGCGGGGCTGCCGGCGAATATCTACGCGGTGCTGCTGGGGCTCGGCACCGTCGCGCTGCTGTACCTCGTCACCGAAGAACTGCTGGTCGAAGCGCACGAGGTGCCTGAAACGCCGCTCGCGACGGCTGCGTTCTTCATCGGCTTCATCGTGTTCTTCCTGATCGAAGGATCGGTGAAGGCCGGGTAAGCCGCGCGCGCCGGCGTGGCGGCTACCACGTCGTCGCGCCGGTCGGCCAGGTATCGACGATGCGCGTGCCGTTGACCGGCGTGACACCCTCGTTGCGCAGCGCGGTCCACAGGTCGATCGCATGTTCACGCGACTTGCGGCTGCCGTCGTCGGTCAGCACGTTCAGCGCGATCACTTCGTCGCGTGTCGTCAGTTGCAACTGTTCCTTCAGCTTGCGCGACTGATGCGACGCGGTACGGACATCGCCGAGCACGATCCGCTTCTCCGCTACCGGCGCGTCGCCACCCGCATCGGCCGGCACGAACGTCAGCCGGCCGTTGTCGACCTCGCATTGCCCGCGCGTGAACGTCGCGCTCCACTCGCCTGTCGGCACGGCCGCGAACTCGCAGCGCATCCGCTCGTTCGCGCGGCGGCCGACGTCGTGCGCCGACGCGTGCGACAGCGCACGCTCCGGCCAGCCTGCCGCCATCGCGGCCGTCGACATCAGGCACGCCGCGAGCACGATTCCTTTCGTGAAATTGCGCATGACACGCTCCTCTCCATGGGGATACGGCCGGCGGGCATCGCGCCGTTCGGCCGCGAATGAACGATCAACGAACCGCGAAGCGGTTGTCGTGCGCATCGACCATCGGCGCCCGCTCGCCGCGATGAACCGTCGCGCGATGGATTTCCTGGTTGCGCGCGATAGCGGCCGGGCTCGCCGGATAGTCGTGATTCGGGCTCGGGATCACGCCGTCGTGACGCGCGCGCACCAGTTCCTGACGCACCTCCTGCCGGGTCTTCGATTGCGCGGCCATCGCCTGCGAAACAGCCGCGATCGACAGCGCGGCAACGGTCATGGCAATCATCGGTCGCGGGATCTTCATGGGGGTCCCTCCTTGCTCGAAATCCGTTTCTGGAGCCTTCACTTTGATCCGGCAGCGGTGCGGAATCGTGATCGCTTCATGACGATTGCGTCACGCTCCCGAATTTTTCTGCATCGCAGTACGAACGAAATTCACGGCATGTTGCAGCGCTCATGACGTCGCGATGACATTTTTATCATTTGTCCATCACCTTCACGATCCGAACGCTTTCCAGAATCGCCAGCGCGATCGTGATATTCCGGCCCGGCCGCACAAGGCCCGGCGCCGAAATCGAACGATGCGCGGAACGATCATCTTGAACTTCAGGGACACACCATGAAAACTCCTGTTCGGCTTGTCATGATGTCGGGGGCGCTGCTGACGATCGCTCACGCGGCACATGCAACGGAGGTCACGCTCTACGGCCTGCTCGATACGTCGCTGACGTATGTATGGAACGCCAATGCGGAAGGCAGGAATCTCGTCGGCCTCGGCAACGGCAATCTGCTCGGCAGCCGCTTCGGCGTGAAGGGCGCGGAGGACCTCGGCGGCGGGCTGAAGGCGATCTTCACACTGGAAAACGGCTTCAACCCGAACACCGGCGCCCTCGGACAAGGCGACCGGATGTTCGGGCGGCAAGCGTTCGTCGGCCTCGAAAGCAAGCACTGGGGCACGCTGACGCTCGGCCGCCAGTACGACGCACTCGCCGACGTCGCGTGGCCGGTCACCGGCGATTTCTATTTCGGCAGCGTCTACGCGACACCCGGCGACGTCGACAACTACGACACGTCGTCGCGAACCGACAACACGGTGAAGTACACGTCGCCCATGATCGACGGCCTCCAGTTCGTCGGCATGTATGCCCTCGGCGGTGTGGCCGGCAAGAGCGGCGCCGGGCAAACCTGGTCGGCCGGCCTGTCGTACAGCAACGGTCCGGTCGATGTCGCGGGCGGCTACTACTACGCGGCCAACCGTTCGTCGCTCGCCAACGGCGTGCGGACCGGCTGGAACGGCACGTCGGACGGCACGTTCGACGGATCGCTGGTCAACGGGGGCTACATCTCCGCGAAATCGATCGGCATCGCGCGCGGCGCATTGCGCTACAACTTCGCGCCGTTCGCGGTCGGCATCGACTACAGCAATGCGCTGTACAAGGCCGATGCGATGTCGGCGTTTCGCAGCACGCAGAAGTACGACACCGGGCGCGGGTTCCTCAACTATCAGGCAACGGCCAGCCTGCTGGTCGGCATCGGTTACAGCTACACGCGCGCCCGCGGCGATACGAGCGCGACCTACCATCAGGTGTCCGCGGGCGCCGACTACGTGCTGTCGAAGCGCACCGATCTCTATGCGGTCGGCGCATGGCAGCGCGCAAACGGGGAACAACGCACGCTCGACGGCGGCACGCAGACGGCGCAGGCGTCGATCGGCTCCTATGGCTACGGCGGCACGCGCACGCAGGGCATCGTCAATCTCGGGCTGCGCCACCAGTTCTGATCGCGACGATCCTGCATGCGCGCCGCGTGACGAAAATGTCATGTTCCGATCAGGTTCGCGATGCGTCGCGTCGCTACGATTGGAACGGTAGCGGGTTTATGCCCGTTCCCATCCACGCAGCGGGGTCGCTGCCGTACGGCACGATCACGCGTTAGGCCCGGTACTCGTCGAGTGCCGGGCTTTTTTTCGCCTGCCCGACGATCATGGCGCGGGATTGCGGCGCGGGAACAGGCAGGTATGCGTCTTGACATACAGGTTCGGGTTGCCGCAGCGATGCCCGGCATAGTCGATCTTCTCGCCCGGCATCAGGCCGGCCGGCACCGGCTGGCGCGCCGCAGCGGGCGCGGTCGCCGTGGCGTCGGAACGCGTCGATACGCAGCCGGCGAACCACGGGACGATCAGGACTGCGATCAAGATTAGACGAATGGCGGGACGATGCACGTTTCGGTCCGGAATGAAAGTCTGAACAGGACCGCCCGCTTTCGATGCTGCTCTCGCGAACGGCGCGAATGCCGGCGGCTACGTCATCCCTCGGCTGACTTCATGTTCCGCTTCCCGCTCATCGCGCGCATGACGCGAACATGACGATTGCGTCATATCGATCGGGGCCGAGCGGCGCACCGCCGGATGATGCAATCTGACGCATTTTTCATCGCGCGATCACGAAGACGCACGGCTGCTTTCGCATACTGGATTCACGGTTCGCCACCCGGCGGCCCTGATCAAGGAGAGCACTCGATGAAAACGGCAAAACTCGCAGCACTGTTCGTCACCGCCACGCTGTCGCTCGGCATCGCCACGCAGGCCGCGTTCGCGGAATCGCAACCGCAGGGCAAGTCCCGCTCGCAAGTCGTCAACGAACTGAAGCAGGCGCAACACGACGGCGTCGTGCCGACGAGCAAGACGCAGTACCCGCCGACCGGCGAGATCGTTGCGCGCAACAAGGAGCTTCACGGGATTTCGGTGCATGGCGGCGAGCAGAAGCCACAGACCGACAACCACGACAACCTGAACGCGAAGCAATGACGCCTGGCGACACGATCGCGGGCATGGCGCCCGCGATGTCAGGGGCTGACGGCGGCCGGGCGGTTCGGCTCGGCCTGCCGTCGCGGAAAGCGCAGCCAGAACGTCGTGCGCCGGCCGGGATCGCTGTCGACGCCGCATTCGCCACCGTGATTGTCCATGATCGACCGCACGATCGCGAGACCGAGCCCGGTGCCCGACGCGGAATTGTGCCGCGACGGATCGACGCGATAGAAGCGCTCGAAGATCCGCCCGACATGCTCCGCCGCGATGCCGCGCCCGGTATCCGACACGGCGATCGTCGTCGTGCCGCCCTGCTCGATACAGTCGATCGTCACGATGCTGCCGCGCGGCGCATAGGTCAGCGCATTGGACAGCAGGTTGCTCAACGCGCGCTGATACAGCGTCAGATCCGCATCCACCCACGCGTGGCCGTCGACCTTCACCGTCACGCCCGCATCCTCCGCGAGCGGTTCGTAGTAGCCGGCGACCCGCCCGGCCTCCTCCGCCGCGTTCAGGCGCCGCACGCCGATTGACGTGCCGGCCTGCTCCGAGCGCGCGAGAAACAGCATGTCCTCGATCATCCGGGACAGCCGCTGGTATTCGTCAATGCTCGACTCGATCACGCTCCGGTATTCATCCGCGCTGCGCGGCTGCGACAGCACGACCTGGGCGGCCGCCTGCAGATTCGTGAGCGGCGTGCGCATGTCGTGCGCGAGATTCGACGAGAACTGACTCAGCCGCGTGAACGATTCGTTGAGGCGCGCGAGCATGCCGTTGAACGCATGCTCCAATTCCTTCAGCTCGCCGGACGTATCGAGCGCCGGCAACGGCTGGGCCAGGCGACTCGTCGACATCTCCTCGGCCCGCGCCGCGAAGCGCCGCAGCGGTCTCAATCCGAGCGCCGTAATGCCGTAGGCGAGCGCAGCCGCAAGCGCCACGCCGAGCACCTCGATCACGACGATCGTGTAGGCGTGTGCGTGCAGCAGAATGATGTCCCGGCTTCGATCGTATTGAAGCGCGACACGCACCGTCGGCGCATTCGGACCCGCCAGCGGCACGATCGCGACGGCATAGCGGAGCTTCGAATGGGGCGGCGCGACGTCGACACGCCGGCGGTTCACGCTCATCGACAGCAGCGGGGCATACGACTGGAATCCGGGTGTGCCGACGAGCCGGTTGCCCTGCGCATCGAAGATGGCGAGCTCCATGTTCGGATGCCCATGAAGCTGGTCGACCCACACGTCCCGGGTCCGGATGACGTCACCCGTGGTTTGCACGGCGCCCAGGTGCGAGCGCAACGCGTCGACGACGCCCGCCACCCGTTCCGACGCCGACGAGTCGACCCGGCTACGCAGCGCTTCGGAGAGCGCAATACCGCTCGATACGAGAATCACCGACGTCGACAGGATGATCAGCGCGGTCAGGCGTCCACGCAGCGTGCGCGGCAGCAAGCGCGCGATCATGCGGCCGCGCCGCCGCGCGCTTCGAGCACGTAGCCCATCCCGCGCACCGTGTGGATCAGCTTCGGGTCGTATGCGTCGTCGATCTTCGAGCGCAGCCGGCGGATCGCCGAATCGACGACGTTCGTGTCGCTGTTGAAGTTCATGTCCCACACTTGCGACGCGATCGTCGCGCGCGGCAGGATCTCGCCTTCGCGGCGCATCAGCAGCCAGAGCAGCGCGAATTCCTTCGCGGTCAGCAGGATCGTGTCGCCCTGCCGCGTGGCCTTGCGGCGCGTCAGGTCGAGTTCGAGGTCGGCCACGCGCAGCGTGTTCGAATCGCGCGGCTGGCCGCGCCGCAGGATCGACTTGATGCGTGCGGTCAGCTCGACGAAGTCGAACGGCTTCGCGAGATAGTCGTCCGCGCCGAGCTCGAGCCCCTTCACGCGATCGCCGACGTCGTCGCGCGCGGTGAGGAACAGCACGGGCGTCGACTTGCTGCGCCGCAGGTTCTGCAGCAGCGTCCAGCCGTCCTGACCGGGCAGCATCACGTCGAGCACCAGCAGGTCGTACTCCTCGGTCTCGGCCTGGTGCTGGCCCGTGATGCCGTCCTCGACCCAGTCGACGACGTAGCCGGCCTCGGTCAGGCCCTTGCGCAGATACGCGCCCGTCTTCGGTTCATCTTCGACGATCAGAATTCGCATTACGCTTTTCCCTTGAAGAAACCCAGCCGGCGCAGCACGCCCGCACCGAAGCCGCCACGCAACGCCGCGCGCCACGACACCGCATGGCTGACGCGGTACAGCACCGGCAGCACCAGCAGCGTCAGCGCCGTGGACGACAGGATACCCCCGATCACGACCGTTGCAAGTGGGCGCTGCACCTCGGCGCCGGTGCCGGTCGCGAACGCCATCGGCAGGAAGCCGAGCGACGCGACCAGCGCGGTCATCAGCACCGGCCGCAGCCGCGTGAGCGCGCCTTCGCGCACGGCGGCATCGAGCGGCATCCCTTCATCGCGCAGGTTGCGGATGAACGAGATCATCACGAGTCCGTTGAGCACGGCCACGCCCGACAACGCGATGAAGCCGACCGCCGCCGTGATCGACAGCGGAATCCCGCGCAGCCACAGCGACACGACACCGCCGCTCAGCGCGAACGGAATGCCGGTGAACACCAGCAGCCCGTCCTTCACGTTGTTGAACATCACGAACAGCAGCACGAACACCATGAACAGCGCGAGCGGCACGACGAGCTTCAGGCGCTCGCTCGCGCTTTGCAGCTGCTCGAATTGCCCGCCCCACGACACCCAGTAACCGGCCGGCACGCGCACGTCCTGCTGCAACTGCTCGCGCGCATCGGCGACGAACGAGCCGACGTCGCGGCCGCGCACGTTCGCGCTGACGACCACCCGCCGCTTCCCGTCCTCGCGGCTGATCTGGTTCGGGCCCGGCGCCACGTCGATGGTCGCGAGCTCCGCGAGCGGCACGTACGGCGCCGCCGCGAGCGGCGTACTCGCGCCGGCGGCCGGCGCGGGCAGCGCGATCGGCAGCCGCTTGATCGCCTCGATATCGGAGCGCAGTTCGTCGGGCAGCCGCACGACGATGTCGAAGCGGCGGTCGCCCTGGAACAGCGTGCCGGCCTTCTGGCCGCCGACGGCCGCGGCCACCGAGTCCTGCAGGTCGGCGACGCTCACGCCGTAGCGCGCGAGCTTGTCGCGGTCGAGGTTGACGGTCAGCACCGGCAGGCCCGTGGTCTGCTCGACCTTCACCTCCGACGCGCCCGGCACCTTCTGCAAGGCCGCCGCGATCTGCTCGCCGGTCTGGGTCAGCACGGCCATGTCGTCGCCGAAGATCTTCACGGCGACGTCGCTGCGCACGCCCGAGATCAGTTCGTTGAAGCGCAGCTGGATCGGCTGCGAGAATTCGTACGCATTGCCAGGCAGTTCGGCAAGCGCTGCCTCGATCTCGCGCACGAGCTGGTCGCGCGGCTTCTTCGGGTCGGGCCACGTGTCGGCCGGCTTCAGCATGATGTAACCGTCCGACAGGTTCGGCGGCATCGGGTCGGCCGCGATCTCGGCCGTGCCGGTGCGTGCGAACACGCGCTCGATCTCGGGGAAGCGCGCCTTCAGCGTCTTCTCGATCGACTTCTGCATCTCGACCGACTGCGACAGGCTCGTACCGGGAATCCGCAGCGCGGAAACGGCCAGATCGCCTTCGTTGAGGCTCGGGATGAACTCGCTGCCGAGCCGCGTGGCGAGCCCGAGCGTGACCAGCACGATCGCGCCCGCACCGATCATCACGCGCGCCGGACGCGTCATGAACACGGCAAGCACCGGTTCGTACGCTCGCCGCGCCCAGCCCATCAGCCGATTCTCCTTCTCCTCGACGCGCTCGCCGATGAACAGCGCGACGGCCGCCGGAATGAACGTGACGGTCAGCACCATCGCGGCGGCGAGCGCCATCACGACGGTAATCGCCATCGGGTGGAACATCTTGCCTTCGACGCCGGTCAGCGCAAAGATCGGCAGGTACACGACCATGATGATCAGTTGCCCGAAGATCAGCGCGCGGCGCGCCTCCTGCGATGCGCCGATCACTTCCGCGAAGCGTTCGTCGCGCGTGAGCGGCCGCCCGGCCGCCGCCTGCGCATGCGCGAGCCGCCGCACGCAGTTCTCGACGATCACCACCGCGCCGTCGACGATGATCCCGAAGTCGAGCGCGCCGAGGCTCATCAGGTTCGCGCTCACCTTCGCGTTGACCATGCCGGTGAAGGTCATCAGCATCGACAGCGGGATCACGAGCGCGGTGATCAGCGCCGCGCGGATGTTGCCGAGGAACAGGAACAGCACCGCAATCACGAGAATCGCGCCTTCGAGCAGGTTCTTCTTCACCGTCGCGACGGCCTTCTCGACGAGCACCGTGCGGTCGTATACCGGAATCGCCTTCACGCCGGCCGGCAGCGTGCGGTTCACGTCCTCCATCTTCGCGGCGACGGCCTGCGACACCGTCCGGCTGTTCTCGCCCATCAGCATGAACACCGTGCCGAGCACGACTTCCTCGCCGTTCGACGTCGCGGCGCCCGTGCGCAATTCGCGGCCGATGTCGACCACGCCGACGTCCTTCATCCGCACCGGCACGCCGCCGACGTTGGTCAGCACGATGTTCGCGATGTCGTCGACGGTGCGCGCCTGGCCCGGCACGCGCACGAGATACTGCTCGCCGCGCTTTTCGATGTAGCCGGCGCCGACGTTGTCGTTGTTGCGTTCCAGCGCGCGCACGACGTCGGCGAGCGTCAGCCCGTACGACATCAGCTTCGCCGGATTCGGCGCGACGCGGTATTCCTTCACGTAGCCGCCGATCGAATTGACCTCGGTCACGCCGCGCACGTTGCGCAACTGCGGCCGCACGACCCAGTCCTGCAGCTCGCGCAGGTCGGCCGCGGTGTAGCGGGTGCCGTCGGGCTTGCGCGCGCTGGCATCGGCCTCGACGGTCCACAGGTAGATCTCGCCGAGGCCGGTCGACGTCGGCCCCATCGCGGGCGCGATGCCGGCCGGCAGCTTGTCCTTCGCCTCCTGGATGCGCTCGTTGACGAGTTGCCGCGCGAAGTAGATATCGGTGCCGTCCTTGAAGATCACGGTGACCTGCGACAGCCCATAGCGCGAGATCGAGCGCGTCTGTTCGAGCCCCGGCAGCCCAGCCATCACGGTCTCGACCGGATAGGTGATGCGCTGCTCGGCCTCGAGCGGCGAATAGCCGGGTGCGGACGTGTTGATCTGCACCTGCACGTTCGTGATGTCGGGCACCGCGTCGATCGGCAGCTTCTGGTAGCTGAACACGCCCAGCGCGGCCACGGCCGCGATCGCCAGCATCACGAGCCAGCGATGTGCAATCGCAAAGCGGATCAGGCGCTCAAACATGACGGGATTCCTTGAAACGGGGAACGGTCGCCCGCACCGGGCGGGCCGCGCGGCCCGTCACGCGGCGGATCGGAAAGCGAGCCGCATAGCGGGCCGCCAGTCGCGCCACGGCGTATGCGTATTCCTGCTCATTCATGTTCCGCGCTCCCCTTGCCGAGTTCGGCCTTCAGTACGAAGCTGTTCGACGCCGCGTATTCCTGCCCGGCCTTGAGCCCCTTCAGCACTTCGGTCGCGCGTTCGTCGCGCCGCCCCGTTTCGACGGCCTGTGCGACGAATCCCTTCGCCGAGCGCACGAACACCGACGGCGCGCCGTCGACGTCCTGCAGCGCGTCGCTCGCGACCGCGAGCGGCACGCCCTGCCTACCCGCGTCGACCGACACGTTCACGAACATCCCCGGGCGCCACACGCGGTCCGGGTTCGGCAGCACGACGCGCGCCGGCGCGGTGCGCGTCTGCTCGCCGAGCAGCGACCCCACGTACGCGATCGGGCCGCTCGAGCGCGATTCGAACGCGGTCGCGATCACCGTTGCATCGCGGCCGACGCGCACGTCGTTGAGCCGCTGCGCCGGCACCGCCATCTCGGCCCATACGGTCGACAGGTCGGAGATCACGAACAGGCTCGCGTCGGCGGCAATCGCCTCGCCCGGCGTCGCATGCTTCTCGACGATCGTGCCCGCGAACGGCGCGCGCAGCTCGTAACGGTTCAGCGCGCCCCCGCCGACCGGCGCGTTCAGCGCGGCGAGCTTCTGCCGCGCGTTCTGCACCGCGATCTCGGCCTCGCGCAACTGCACCTGCGCCTGCTGGTAATCCTGCTCCGCCGAGATGCGTTCCTTCCACAACGTGCGTTCCCGTTCGTAGGTCGCGCGCGCCCCCGACAGCCGGCGCTCGGCCGTCAGCAGCTCGCTGCGGCGGTCGGCGAGATCGGTGCTCGCGATCACGGCGAGCACCTGCCCCTTCGCGACGTTCTGCCCGAGCGACACCGACACCTGCTCGACGATGCCGGCCACGCGCGGCACCACGTGCGCGGTGCGATCCTCGTTGAACTTGATTTCGCCGGGAAGCTGGAACGGCGTCGCGATCTGTGCGGGGCCGGCCTTCGCGAGCGCGATCTTCGACGTCGCCAGTTGCGCGTCGGTCAGCGCGATCGCGCCGTCGGCGCGCGCGAACGGGAACGACGCGGCGTCGTTGCCGGCTTTCACGTCGATCGTCGCGTCGAACACGTGCGGCTTCGCGATCGATTGCGCGGACACGAACTTCTGGCCGGCCGCGTCGAACCGCAACGGTTCGTGCGTGCGGTCGTACCGCACCAGCGTGCCGGACACGGTCACGTCCTTGGTCGCAGGCTTGCCGTCGACGAACGGATAGACGACGAGCCGCGCGTCGCCGGGCTTTTCCGTCATCACGATCTCGACGGCCAGCGTGCCGCGCTTCAGCACGACACCGCCGCGCGCGCCGGCGCCCTCGGCCGGCTGCGCGGCCTCGGCGGACGCCGGCGCCGATGCGCCGCTGCCGCCCCGCGTGACGGCGAGCGCGCCGATCACGATCCCTGCGCCGCCGAGCACGGCCGCCGCAATAACGAAGATTCTGCTGCGTGACATGATGATCCTTCAGGTAAGAGGGGCGCTTATCGCGCGGCGGCCGCGAGCGGCGTGCCGACGAGCCGGCCGATATCGGCGCGGGCCGCGTGCGCGTCGGCGAGCGCACGCACGTATTGCGACTGCCCCTGGAACAGCGTGCGCTGGGCGTCGAGCACGTCGAGGAAACCGAACTTCCCGAGTTCGTAGCCGCGCGACATCGCATCGAGCGCAAGGCGCGCGGCCGGCAGGATGTCGGACTTCAGCCGCTGCGCTTCCTGTTCGGCGGCCTCGAAATTCGCGTACGCCTGCGTGAGCTCCAGCCGCAGGCGCGTGCGTTCGCGATCGAGATCGGCGTTCGCGCGCTCGGCCTTGTGCGTCGCCTCGAGCAGCGCGCCCTTGTTGGTGTTGAACAGCGGAATCGGGATCGACACGCCGACCACGGCCTGGTTGTCGGGCACGCCGCCCGTGGTCACGCGCTTCATGCCCGCGCTGACCGTCACATCCGGAATGCGCCGCGCGCGTTCCAGCGACACGGCCGCGTTCGAGCGCAGCATCTCGGCGCGCGCGATCCGCGCAAGCGGCGCGTCGGCGAGCTGCGCGGTCAATGCGGACAGCGGCTTGACCGGCGGCACAGTTTCCAGGTCGCCGCGCACCGCGAGCCGGTCGTTGCGCGCTTCGCCCATCACCGCGTTCAGCTTTTCGCGCGCGACCTCGACACGGCCGCGCGCGGTCACCACTTCGATCTGCACGCCGGCCGCCGCCACCTGTGCCTTGGTCGCCTCGACCGGCGACACCTTGCCGGCCTGCGCGCGGCGCCCCGCGAGATCCGCGGAGCGCGCGGCGATCGCCGCCGATTCCTCGGTCACCTGAAGCTGCCGCTGCGCGGCGAGCAATCCGTAGAACGCGGCGATCACGTCGGCGCGCACGGCGGCGCCCTGCTCGTCGAACGACGCATCGGCGGATTGCCGTCCGTACGACGCGACATCGAGCCGCGCGCTGCGCTTGCCTCCCAGCTCGATCGTCTGGTTGAGCAGCACGGTCGACGTGCGCTCGGCGCGGCGGAAGCCCTCCTGCAGGAACGAGATTTCCGGGTTCGGACGCACGCCAGCCTGCATCAGTGCGCCGGCCGACGCATCGACATCCGCACGCGCGCCGCGCAGCGCCGGATTGTTACGGGACGCGACCGCGAGCGCATCGGGAAGCGTCAATGACGAGGCAGGAAGTGCGTCGGATGGCGATGCGCCGATCGGCGCCGCGCTGCCGGCGGCAATCGGGGACGGCGACGGCTGCGCATAAGCCGTCGCGGCCATCGCGAAGACGACGGCCACGGCGAGATTGAGCTTGAGCATGTTCGGTTCTGCGGTAACGGTTTGCGACCGATGCTACGGACCGGCCGCAGTGCGAACATGAGGTGAAGATGACATTTCCGTCATGTGGGGCGCGTTGTACCGCCGAACCGGCATGCATATCTGCCCGGACAATCGTCTGTACGCGACGTCTAGGCGTTCGCGTGCGATCCGATGATGTCGTCACATTTCATCGGACTCGTCGCAGCGCCTTCGATCATTCAAATCGGTCACATCAAAATCGGAACAATTTTTTCATTCCGAAATTTCGAACGAATTCTATAGACGTCTTCGCTCGAAAATATGAATGTTCAAGGTTCCGGCAACACGAACGGAATCATGCTGTTTTTACGACTCCGGGTCGTGCGACGCCCTTGAAAACCTATACAGCGAGACTGCATGAGAATTTTTATCACGGCATTAATCGCGCCTATCGCCGCCTCGCTTCTTTTCTCCACAAATGCTGCAGCAGAATGTCAGGGATCACAAAACCTGCCATCACAACAATTTTTCGTGGCTTTTCCTCCCAACAGTCACGAGATATCCGAATCCGAGCAAATACGAATTGGACAATGGATCTCAACAATGAATTCCAAGCATCCAATTCAAAAATGGATCGACGTAATTGGCAGCGCTTCAAAAAATGAGGACGAGCCCGAACGACTTGCAACGAAACGTGCTTCCGTGACGGCGAAAGTCGTCATAGACGATGGCCTGATAAACGCCCCGCTTCAGATAAAAACGCAAATTTATCCAGCCAATCGCACAACGGAATCAACGTCGGAAACCCATGAGGTCATCGTTCAAGTGAGTCCCGGCTGCGTCGACAACTGCTGTACGGGCCATTGACATGAAGTTGGCTCATTTATCGCCACCGCGCTTGCATTGAACGGCGCACCTCCAACGCTCACTTGCGACGATCCATCGAATCTATCCGGACGAGACTTCGACGTTCGATTCGAGCGATATGTCAATCGCCGAACCAGGGAAGCTATCAGCGTATTCTCGCGAATCAAACGGCCCCTTGCTTCGCCCGCCGCCGCTGCACGAGCCAGTCGAGCAGTTGCCGCCCGTCGCGTTCGCCGAACCAGCGCGCGTGCCCGATCAGGTAGCCGTCGTACGCGACGTCGACGATCGCCGGCGCATCGATGATGCAGCCGAAATACGCGACTTCCGACAGCGCGAACTCCGTATGTACGATCGGCAGCAGCGCGACCAGCGCCGCATACGCGTCGTCGCTCAGCGGTGCGATCGATTCGTAGCCGTCGAGCAGCGCGTCGATCTGCGCGTATTCGACGCGCCGCGCATCGGCCGGCGCCATCCAGTCGACCGTATTGCGCTCGATCGCGAGCGCGAGGTCCATCACTGCGCAGGTGCGGTCCGACAAGCCGAAATCGAGCACGGTGCGCACCTGCGCACCGGGCCCCGCATCGGTCCACAACAGGTTCGACGCATGCCAGTCGCCGTGCGTCCACAGCGGCGGCAACGCCGGCAGCAACGGCACGAGGCGCGCGTGATACGGGCCGATCGCGTCGGCCACGTCGCCACGCCAGTCGCGCGCGCCGAGCGCGCGCACGAGCAGCGGCTGCGCGTCGACCCAGCGTTCGAGCGCGCCCGCCAGATCGGTGGACGACAGCACGCGAAAGCTCGACAGCAGCGTGCGCACGGGCCGCGCCGGCGCATCGTAGCCGGCCGACGCGCGATGCAGTTCGGCCAGCGCGCGGCCGGCCGCATGCGCATGCGAAGGATGCATGAACGGCTGCCACGACATCACGCCGCGATACGGGTCGACGCCGGGTGCGAGCACGTGCACCTCGTACGTCCATTCGCCGGATGCAAACGCGGTCGCACCGTTGCGATCGGCCAGCACGTCCACCACCGGCATCCCGCGTTCGCGCAGATGCGCGATGAAGCGATGCTCTTCCTCGAGCCCGGCGACATCGCGTAGGCTCGCGTGATGACGCTTGACGAACAACCCGCGCCCGTCCGCCATCCGCACCAGCACGGCCGCCGCGAACTGCCGCGGGCTGTGCCACGTCAGCCGCACCGGCTCGCCCGCGCCGTCGATCCGCGCCAGCACGGCCGCCACCTCGTCGTGCGTCATCAGCGGCCAGTCGCGTTCGTCCTGCTCGCCGTCCACGCCGAATTGCGGCGGCGCGACGTCGCGCGAAAGGGGGCCGTCCGGCTCGAGAGGGAATGACATGAACGGCGTTGCTCCGTAGTTGAATCCGTGCGCGAATCAGCGCGCGCCGCCGCCCGATGCGAGCGGACCGCCGGCGGCTGCTCGCAATGCGGCAGCCGTCCGGCTCCAGTCGCGCCAGCCGACGACGGCCAGCCCGATGAACAGCGCATAGAGTCCGGCCGTCAGATACAGTTCCTTGAACACGAACATCCCGACGTATACGACGTTCACGACGATCCACAGCCCCCACGACGCGATGTAGCGCCGTGCGGTCCAGTATTGCGCGACGAGGCTGACCGCGGTCAGCGACGCATCGACGAACGGCAGCGCCGCATCGGTCCAGCGCGCCATCATCCCGCCGAGCAGTGCGCTGCCGACGACGGCCGCGATCAGGTCGGGCAGCATCTGCCGCGGCCGCACGCCGGTGACGGGCGCCACGTCCCCGGCCGGTGCCGCACCGCCGCCAGCCTCGCTCGCGCGCTGCGCGAGCCAGCGCTGCCAGCCGTACACCTGCAGCACCGCGAACGCGCCCTGCAGCAGCATGTCGGAATACAGCTTCGCATCGAAGAAGATCCAGCCGTACAACGCGACCGACGCGAGACCGACCGGCCAGCACAGCATGCGCCGCTTCGCGGTCAGCCAGATCGCGAGCGCGCTGACGATCACGCCGGCGATTTCGAGTGGGGACATCGTCTGTGCTCTCCTGGTGGGCTGCCGGGGCCGCGCGTCACGCGGCCGATGCCGGTCGGTCAGAAATCATAGGTCAACGACACGCGCGCGGTGCGCGGCGCACCCGGGAACAGGTACGCATCGCCCTGCTGCTCGCCCGCGTCGCGCCAGTAGAACTTGTTGAACAGATTGTCCACCGACACGCGCAACACCGTGCGATGGCCGCCGATCTTCGTCGTATAACGCGCGCCGAGATTGAACACGAACCACGACGGCACGCGCGCGGTGCCTTCCTCGTTCGCGTTGCGCGCCGCGCTGTATTCCACGCCGCCGAGCACGTTCAGGCCCGCGACGCCCGGCACCGCGTAGTCCGCATACAGCGACGCGCGCAGCGCGGGCACGTTGATGATCTGGTGCCCTTCGTAGGCCGGCGACCCCGAATCCACCGCGCGGGCGCGAATCGCCGCGACGCTGGCCGTCAGCCCCAGCCGCTCGGTCACGCGCCCGGCCGCGCCGAGCTCGATCCCCTGGTGCCGCTGCGTGCCGCGCTGCACGAACGTGTAAGACGTGCCCGATGCGTCCGGGTCGGCGAACTGGAACGGCTTGCTGATCGAGAACACGGCGGCCGTGAGGCTCAATCGGTCGAGCCAGTCGTATTTCGCGCCGACCTCGAACTGGTGCGATTCGACCGGCGGCAGGAACGCATACGCGTTGGTCGCGCGCACCGGCGCCTGATCGCCGAGCGACAGCGCCTTGCTGTACGACGCATACAGCGACAGCACGTTCACCGGCTTGTAGACGAGCGCGACCTGCGGCAGGAACACCGAACGGTCGGTATGCGTCGTGTCGCCGTCGAGGCTGCTCCAGCTGCGCTGGCGCAGCAGCACTTCCTTGCCGCCCGCGAGCACCTGCCAGTGTTCGCCGAGGCTGATGCGGTCGAGCCCGAACACGCCGTACTGCCACGCGTCGAGGCGCGGATACGACGGCCCGGGCGAATTCGGCGACGGCGAGAAGGTCAGGTCGGGCCCGTAGATGTTCTCGCTGCCCACGTAGTCATACACGGCGTCGGCCATGTGCACGACGCGGCGCTGCACGCTCACGCCGAGCGTCAGCTCGTGGCGCAGCGGGCCCGTCGCGAACTTGCCGGTCGTGACCGCGCGCAGATCGTCGTTGCGCCGGTATTCGCCGGGGCTGCGGAAATCGTACACGTCATAGTCGCCGTTCGCGCCGAAGAAGAACGGCGATGTCGCGCCGGCCGCGCAGCTCGCCGCATACGAGCAGCCGTACGCGAACGCGCTGTTGTCGTCGATCATCGTGCGGCTGCGGCCGGCGGCGATGTACGCCTTCCAGTCGTCGTTGAACTGGTAGTCGAAGCGCGCATTCAGGTTCAGCGCATCGGTCGTCACCGGTTTCGCCCACGGCTGCGTGCCGAGCGCCTTCGACGTCGTCTTGACCGACGGCACGACGGTGCCGCCGAGCAACTGGTAGCCGGGCGCGGAACGCTGGATCCACTGCTGGAATTCGGCGTTGAGCTGGAGGCTCGCGCGCGGGCTGATGTCCCAGTCGGCGGCGATCGAGCCGAACGTGCGCCGCCCGTTCGTGCCGTCGATATAGGAGTGCATGTTCTCCTTCGCCGCATTGATCCGGAACCCGAACTGATGGTCGGGGCCGAAGCGGCGGCCGAGATCGACGGCCGCCGACGTCGAGCCGCGGCTATCCACGCCGCCCGTCACGCTCGCGACGTTCGCGGAGCGCTTGGTCACGAAATTGATCACGCCGCCCGGCGCGACGACGCCGCTGTCGATGCCCGCGAGCCCCTTCAGGATCTCGACGCGCTCCTTGTTCTCGAGCGGCACGTTCTGCTCGCCGGACACCGTCAGCCCGTCGATCCGGATCGCGCTCGCGAGATCGACCGGAAAGCCGCGAATCGCGAAGCCTTCGAAATAGCCGACCGGCGCATAGTCGTTGACGACCGACGCATCGTTGCGCACGACGTCGCTCAGGCGCTTCGCCAGCTGATCGTCGATCAGCGCGCGCGTGATGACGTTCACCGACGCCGGCGTGTCGCGCAGCGGCGCGTCGTCGAGCCCCGCGACCGACGCTTCGCGCGCCCACAGCGGGTGGCCGCGCTCGCCGCTCACCGTGATCGCGGGCAGCGTCGCGGTGCCGGCCGCCTCGGCGCCCGATGTGGACGCGTCGCCCTGAGCCGCGGCAGCCTGCACCGCGAAAAGCGTGACGCCGAGACCGACACCGAGCCCGACCTTCGCGCGCCGCCGCCGTGCGGGCGCCGCTGTTGTTCTATTCACCGTCATTGTTCTGGATGGAAAACTCGCCACTCGACCCTGTCGAAACCCGTTACGAAGCTGCGAAGCGTACGCCCGCGCACGCCGCCGCACCCGTCGCCGGACGCGTGCTGCGACACGATATTCATCAGACGAACCGGACCATGCGGCGTGCAAGCGGGCCGACCGGTCGGAACAACGCAGGATGGGACATCGAATTCGGATGACGCGCCGGGCACCGACGCAGCGGCCGACAGGTTCGTCGACGGCTTGTCGGGCGGCCGGCTGCCTCGCGCGGTCGTGTCATGCGGGGGACGCTTCGAACGCCCCGGTGCGGGCGGCGGGCATTCGCGCCGGCCGTTCGTCGGAACGGCGGCCTGCCCGGCGCGCGACATCGCGGCGTGGCGCGCATTTTACCCCGGGCGGGGCGAAGGGCCGCGGAATCGGGCGGAACGGGGACGGAGAAGGCGGGAACTGGGCAGGCGGCTCGGGCGACGCTGCGACGTCGGTGGCGGCCGCGGCGGCGACGGCGATTCGCGTCGTGCGCGCCGGCCGCTGACACCGGCGTCATCATGCGCCGGTCTCGGGCGGCCGGGAACCGGAGCGGAAATGGCGGCCCGCTACCGGTTCACCAGCCGTTCGCTCAGAACCCCTGCATCGTCACGGTCGGATCGACGACCAGATGCACGACGCCGTAAATGACCGCGCCGACCAGCAGCGCAAGCAGGAGCGCCACGAACGGCAGCAGCGTGAAGTTGGCGTTCGCGAGATCGGTCGCATGCGCCTTGCTGTTGCGTACGCCGAAAAAACTCCACAGGACCAGGCGGACCATGCCGAGCAGTTTCATGATGGGCTCCTTTATCGAATCGGTTGACGCTATCGTCGATCCGGACGGCATTCGAAAAAAGAAGCAGTTGCGCGCGCTTTTCGCGCAGCAGGCCATCTGCGGCGGCATGTCGCACGCGCGTCAGCGGTCGAGCACGAGCGGCTCCGTGGCCCCTTGCGCGGGCCGCGCGACGCACAGCAGCGCGCAGCCGGGTTCGACCGGCGCGTCGGGCGTTTGCTCGTAGTCCACCGCGCCGGACAACACGCGCGTCGCGCACGTGCCGCACGAGCCGGAGCGGCATTCGGACGGCACGGCCACGCGCTGCCCTTCCGCGAATTCGAGCAGCGTGCCGTCGGCGGGCATCCACGCGGCTTCGCGCGCCGTGCGCCGGAATACGACCGGCACGCTTGCCGCTGTGGGCGCGGCAGCCGCGCGGGTCGCACTGCGCGAGACGCTCGACGGCCCGAACGCCTCGAAACGGATGCGCTCGTCCGCCACGTTCAGCGCGCGCAGCCCGTCGTACAGGTCGCGCATGAACGCCGACGGCCCGCACAGGTAGAAGTCGTAATCGTCGAATGAAAGGACCCGCTTCAGTTGCCCGACGTCGATGCGGCCGGCCCGCGCGGCCGTCCCTGCTTGAGGATGACTGTCGAACCAGTGAAGCGACAGGCGTGCATCGGCGGCCGCGATGCGCGCCAGTTCCTCGGCAAACGGCCGGTCGGCCGCTTCGCGTGCGCCGTGCACGAACACGACACGGCGCGACGGCGTGTCGTCGGCCAGTGCCCGGCGCAGCATCGCGACCATCGGCGTGATGCCGATGCCGGCCGACACGAGCACGGCCGGGCGCGGGCTCGCGAGATCGAACGTGAAGCGGCCGCGCGGCATCTGCGCGTCGAACGTCATGCCGGCCTGCGCATGATCGTGCAGCCACGCCGATACGCGCCCCTCGCGCTTCACGGTGATCCGGTAATGCGCGCCGCCCGGTGCATCGGACAGCGTGTAGCTGCGAATCGTCGGCGCATCGCTGCCCGGCAGCGCGACGCGCAATGTCAGGTGCTGACCGGCTTCATACGCAGGCAATGCGCCGCCATCCGCCGGTTCGAAATGGAACGACCGGATCGCGCGCGCTTCGTCGACGATCTTCGCGATGCGCAGCGGCCGCCATGCGGGCGCCGATGCCGGCGCGGCCGCGGACGGCGCCGGCCCGGCCGTTGCCGCCGCGCCGCCCGACGACGACGCCATCGCCATCGCCGCGAATTGCGGCGCGCGCTCGACCGCCGACCACCGGAACGGCAGCACCGCCCGCACGCGCCGCACTTCCCGCACATGGAAGCGCACGACGCGCTGCGCGCCGTCGAACGACTCGACGACCGGCCCATCCCACACGATCTCCGCGTGCGCGGCCACATACAGCACATCGCCGCGGTCGAAATCGACGAACAGCAGCCCCGCGCGCGGATCGTGCTGCAGGTTGCCGAGCGTGTTGAAGAACCGGTTGCCGCTGAAATCGGGCGTCGTCAGCGTGCGCGCATCGTCGACGCGCACGAAGCCCGGCATCCCGCCGCGATGCGACACGTCCGCCCCGCGCGCTGCGCCCGCCTCCGCCGACGTGTTCGCACTCGCGACGAAGAACGTATCGGCCTGCGCGAGCAGCGCGCGATCCGCATCGCTCAGCGCGTCCGACACGTCCGGCGCGACGGACGCCTCGACGTCCCGCGCGACGAAGGTCGGCTTGCGGCCCTGGATGTATTTCGCGCAATTGCCGAAGCTCTGCTCGACCGCGATCGTCAGCGCATCGCCGTCCACCGCGCGCACGACGCCGTTCACGCGATTGCGCCGCCGCGTATCGAATTCGATCCCGAGCCCGCCGAACGGCGCGCCCGCCTGCCACGCGCCGGCCAGCGGATCGCCCGGCAGCGCGCGCGCCGCGACGCGCAGCGTGCGGGCGTCCGGCGACGTGACGAAACCCGGTGCACCGGCCCGCAGCGTCGCCCACGGCTGGCCGTTTGCATCGACGCCGCCGAGCACGAAGAACGGCAGTTGCGCGAAAAACGTCCGGTGCTGGTCCGGCATGAAGCGCCGGATCCCGCGCCGGCCGGCCGCGCTCGCCGCGTCCGTCACGCCTGCGCGCTGCTGCACGGCGAGCTCGCCCGCGTGAAACGGTGCGGTCTCGAGTTCCCAGCCCGGTACGACGGCGGTCGGCGCATTCATTGCGTTTTCCTGAACAGGCGAGGTGGCGGTGGGTGTCAAGCGGCGAGCAGGCCCGCGCGCGTCGTCGGCATCGCGACGAAGCCCGGCAACGCCTCGATACGCGCCAGCCATGCGCGCACGTGCGGATACGGTTCGAGCGACACGCCGCCTTCCGGTGCGTGCGCGATGTACGTGTACGCGGCGATGTCCGCGATCGTCGGCTGCGCGCCGGCCGCGAACGGCTTGCCTGCCAGCTCGCGGTCGATCACGTCGAGCACCTTCGCGGCCGTGCGCTTGGCCGCTTCCGGGTCGAGCTGTGCGCCGAACACGGTCACGAGCCGCGCGGCCGCGGGGCCGGACGCGATCGGGCCGGCCGCGTATGACAGCCAGCGCTGCACGACGGCCGCGCCGACCGGATCGTCGGGCAGCCAGTGCGCGTCGCCGTAGCGCTTCGCGAGGTACACGAGGATCGCGTTCGAATCGGCGATCACGGTGCCGCCGTCGTCGATCACCGGCACCTGCCCGAGCGGATTGAGCGCGAGAAACGCCGGTTCGCGCTGCGCGCCGGCCGCGAGATCGACATCGATGGTCCGGGACGGCAGCCCGAGCAGCGACAGGAACAACCGGACACGGTGCGCGTGCCCGGATAACAGGAACGAATAGACGCGGATTGGCGAGGCAGGCTTGCTGGCGGCAGACATGGAAACACTCCGGAATCTCGCGCCGCCGGGGATCGGCGACGAACGGCTCCAGCGTAGCGCTCGCCGTTCGTCGCCAGAAGACGGATAATCGCGGAAACATTATCCGCTTCCATAGGACAATCGACGATGGCCGATCTGCGCGACGTGAACCTGAACCGGCTGGCGATCTTCGTCGCGGTGGTCGAGGCCGGCTCGCTGACGGCCGCGGCCGAGCGGCTCGGCCTCGCGAAGACGGTCGTCAGCACGCACATGCAGCGCCTCGAATCCGAGGTCGGCGCGAACCTGCTGGTGCGCACGACGCGGCGGCTGAGCGTGACCGATGCCGGGCGCGTGTTCTACGACGCGTGCCGCGACATCGTGCGCGCCACCGAAGCCGCGCTCGACGCGGTGTCGTCCGATGCCGGGCCGCTGCGCGGCACGCTGCGCGTGAGCGTGCCGATCGACTATGGCGCGCTGGTCGTCGCGCCGGCCGTCGTCGCGCTGCGCGACCGGCATCCGGCGCTCGCCGTCGAACTCGTCGCGAACGACCGCGTCGTCGATCTCGTCGCGGACAACCTCGACGTCGCGATCCGCATCGGCCGCCTCGCCGATTCGAACTATCGCGCGGTGCAGCTCGGCACCTACGAGAAATGGCTGGTCGCGAGCCCGGCGTTCGTCGCGCGACACGGGCTGCCGCGCGATCCGGATGCGCTCGCCGCGCTGCCGTTCGTGATGTTGTCGTCGCTGCCGCGCCCGCATACGCTCGAACTCGATAACGTGCGGGGCGGCCGCGCGTCGCTGCGCTGCGTCGCGCCGGTCGTATCGAACACCGCGACCGCGTGCCGCGCGATCGTGCTGGCGGGCGGCGGCTTCGGACTGCTGACGGATTTCTCGAGCGCGGACGACGTCGCGGCGGGCCGGCTCGTGCGGCTGCTGCCCGGCTGGCGCACGGCGCCGGCCGGAATCCATGCGGTGTATCCGTCGACGCGGCTGCCGTCGCCGAAAGTGCGGGCGTTCATCGATGCGATGAAGGCTCGGCTCGGGGAGACGCCGGCAGCGCCGCCCGTGCGTGCGCCGCGATCGAAACGCTCGGGGGGCTGAGCGTTTCGCCGTCCGTCACATGAATCTCAAGTAGCACTGTTTTTTGGCGACTTCCTCGCGCTTGAATCCCTTTTCGCTCATGCACGAAGCAAACTCGTCCGGGAACGGATTCAGATTGAAGATCCGGTCCTGAACGTTGGCGGGAATACCTCGGTCCAGTTGGGCTTGCGCTTCCGCACAGGTCGCCTTCGCGAAGGAGAGCCTGACGGGCTCCCCGCTGATGCGGTTGCGGATCTTTTCATACGCCCCGTCCTTGCAGGCCGACACCGTGTCCTTGAGGTGTTGTGTA
The DNA here is from genome assembly GCF_902830285.1 of Burkholderia sp. BCC0419. Lineage (NCBI taxonomy): Bacteria > Pseudomonadati > Pseudomonadota > Betaproteobacteria > Burkholderiales > Burkholderiaceae > Burkholderia > Burkholderia sp. BCC0419. The sequence continues at coordinate 387,014 of NZ_CADESR010000001.1, read as the reverse complement.
TAGAGGGCATCGAGGCAGGCGTCGCCCGCCCGGTCCGAATCCCTGAACAGCGCCGTGACCGTTTGCGATTTCCACTCGGTTTCGTAGCGCGTGGACTCACTCAACGGCCAGCAGCCGCAGCCCGTCAGCATCAGGACGGAAACAGCCATCCCCGCCGACATCGTGCGGCGCCCCCATCGGTTCCGTGCTTGCATAAGTTCCTTGTTATCCATTGACAACCATCCATGATCGCGGGCGACCGGCCCCGTTCCCGCGAATCTACGCCGCCGCCTGCAACGTCCCCAGCAACACCTTCCTGCAACTCGCGATCATCAGCGCCTCCGGATCGCGATAGTCGGTCAGCAGCCACGCCGCGCCGACGTTCGTCATCGCCCCCACCAGCGCGAGCCCGATCAGCCGCTGCTCGGTCCGCTCGGCAGGCGTCGCGGCCTCGCCCGGCGCGCCGATCGCCATGATCAGCTTGCCGAAGTCGATCAGCATGCGCTGGTACGTCATGTCGGTATCCGCGCTCACGCCCATCACCTCGAGCAGCAGCACGCGCGCCGCGCACGGGTCGCGCAGAAACGCGAAGAACGCGGCGAGCCCCGCATCGACGCGCTCGCGCAGATCGCCGCCGCGCGCGGCGACCGCCTGCGCGACCGCGTCGTGCAATTGCTGCGCGTGATGCAGGTAGGTGCAGCGCAACAGATCCTCGGTGCTGTCGAATGCCGCATAGAAATAGCGATCGTTCAGCTTCGCTTCCTGGCAGATCGACCGCACGGTCGCCTTGCGAAACCCCACCGTGCCGAACACGCGCGTCGCCGCGCGGATCAGCGCGTCGCGCCGCTCGGCGGCCCGTACCTCGGGCGCCACGCCGCCATACGACCGGCCCTTTTTTTCCGTTTCGAGTGCTTTCTCCATTCCGCTATTTGACATCAGGACACCCGAAAACTAAAGTGGTGACGACCAACACCACAATAGATGCGCCGCCGGTACAGCGCAAGCGGAACGGGAGGGACGACGGATGAAGGGATTTTCCGGCAAGGTCGCCGCGATCACGGGCGCCGGTTCGGGCATGGGCCGCAGCCTCGCGGTCGAGCTCGCGCGGCGCGGCTGCGAGGTCGCGCTCGCCGATGTCAACGATGTCGGGCTCGCCGGCACGGCGGCCACCTGCGCGCGGCACGGCGTGCGCGTGAGCACGCGCCGGCTCGACGTCGCCAACCGCGAGGCGGTGTTCGCGTGGGCCGATTTCGTGCGCGCCGAGCACGGCAAGGTCAATCTGATCTTCAACAACGCGGGCGTATCGCTGGCCGCCAGCGCCGAAACCGCACGCCTCGCCGATCTCGAATGGATCGTCGGCATCAATTTCTGGGGTGTCGTGCACGGCACGCAGGCGTTCCTGCCGCATCTGCGCGCGTCGGGCAACGGCCACGTCGTCAACACGTCGAGCCTGTTCGGGCTCGTCGCGATGCCGACGCAAAGCGCGTACAACGCGACCAAGTTCGCGGTGCGCGGCTTCACCGAGGCGCTGCGGATGGAACTCGAACTCGACGGCGCGCCGGTAAGCGCGACCTGCGTGCATCCAGGCGGCGTCGCGACGAGCATCGTCGATGCAAGCCGCGTCGATACCAGCATCCACGCGCTGACGGGCCAGGACGAAGCGACCCATCGCCGCCAGGCGAACCGCCTGATCAACGCGACGACGGCCGACGAGGCCGCGCGGCAGATTCTCGCGGGCGTCGAGCGCAATGCGCGCCGCGTGCTGGTCGGCGCCGACGCGCGCCGGCTCGACAGGATCGCGCGGCTGCTCGGCGCCGGTTACCAGTGGCTGATGCTGCGCCACGTGCGCCGCGCACGCGCACGCAACCTCCGCCCGAAGGAAGTCCCTGTGGGAGAACGCGCGCACGCTCCCGCTGCGCGCCCGACCACGCCGACCCAGGATCCCGCATGATCTCGACGACGACCGACCGGCGCGACGCGCCGCCCACTCCCGGCGCCCGCCGCGACAACAACGACCTCGACGTGCTGATCGTCGGCGCCGGCCTGTCCGGTATCGGCGCCGCATATCACCTGAAGCAGCGCTGCCCGCATGCGAGCGTGGCGATCGTCGAGGCGCGCGACGCGATCGGCGGCACCTGGGACCTGTTCCGCTATCCGGGCGTTCGTTCGGATTCCGACATGTTCACGCTCGGCTACAGCTTCCGCCCGTGGCACAGCGACAAGGCGATCTCCGACGGCCAGACGATCCTCGACTACATCCGCGACACCGCGCGCACCTACGGCATCGACAAGACGATCCGCTACGGCCAGAAGGTCGTCGCGGCCGACTGGGATTCGAACCGCGCGCGCTGGACGGTACGCATTGAGCGCACGCAAAACGGCGCGACCGACACGCTCGTCTACACCTGCCGCTTCCTGTTCATGTGCAGCGGCTACTACGACTACGACGCCGGCTACCTGCCCGACTGGGCAGGCATGGAGACGTTCGAGGGCAAGCTCGTGCATCCGCAGCACTGGCCGGAGGATCTGTCGTACGCGAACCGGCGCGTGGTCGTGATCGGCAGCGGCGCGACGGCCGTCACGCTGGTGCCGTCGATGGCAGCCGACGCGCAGCACGTGACGATGCTGCAGCGCTCGCCGACCTACATCGTGTCGCTGCCCGCGCGCGACAAGATCGCGAACGCGCTGCGCCGCGTGCTGCCGTCGCGGCTCGCGCACCGGCTCGTGCGCGTGAAGAACGTGCTGCTGACGATGTACCTGTACAACGTGTCGCGCCGCAAGCCCGACCGGACGAAGCAATTCATCATCCGCGCGGCGAGCAAGCAGCTCGGCCCCGATTTCGACGTCGCGAAGCACCTGACGCCGCGCTACATGCCGTGGGACCAGCGCGTGTGCCTCGTGCCGAACGGCGACCTGTTCAAGGCGATCCGAGCGGGCCGCGCGTCGATCGTCACCGACGAGATCGAGCGCTTCACGCCGACCGGCCTCCAGTTGAAGAGCGGCCAGCAGCTCGACGCGGACGTGATCGTCACCGCAACCGGGCTGAAGGTGAAGATGCTCGGCGGTGCGCGGGTGACGGTCGACGGCCGCGCGGTCGATTTGCCGGAAACGGTGTCGTACAAGGGGATGATGTACAGCGACGTGCCGAACCTCGCGTCGTCGTTCGGCTACACGAATGCGTCGTGGACGCTGAAGGCCGAGCTGATCGCGCGCTACGTGTGCCGGCTGCTCAACCACATGCGCGCGAACGGGTACGACACGTGCGTGCCGCGGCTCGGCGCGGGCGACCTTGGCGACGTGCCGGCCGTCAACCTGAGCTCGGGCTATATCCAGCGCGCAGCCGGCATCCTGCCGAAGCAGGGGCACCGCAAGCCGTGGAAATTCCACCAGAACTATGTGCTCGATCTCGCGTCGCTGAAGTTCAGCGCGCTCGCCGATTCCGCGATGCATTTCGAACGCCGCGCCCAAACCGGCCCGGCCGCCACCGCGCCGGCTGCCGAACCCGCACTCGAAACCCGCTGAGGCCGACATGACTCCTGTGCTCCATCTGATCCAGAACGTGCTGCTCGGCGTCGTCGCGGTGCTCGCCGCGCTCGCGCTGTTTTCCGGTTACGTGGCCCGTCGCGTGACGCGCGCGTTTCCGCCCGAAGGCCGCTTCGTCGACATCGACGGCGACCGCATCCACTACGTCGAATACGGCAACGGCCCGCCGATCGTGTTCGTCCACGGGCTCGCGGGGCAATGGCGCAATTTCGCGTACCTGCCGCTCACGCGGCTCGCGCAGCAGCATCGCGTGATCCTGATCGACCGGCCGGGCGCCGGCCGCTCGCTGCGCGGCGCGGCCTCGCAGGCGAACGTGTTCGCGCAGGCCCGCACGGTCGCCGCGTTCATCGATGCGCTGAAGCTCGACAAGCCGGTGCTGGTCGGCCATTCGCTCGGCGGCGCGATCGCGCTCGCGGTCGGCCTCAACCATGCGGACCGCGTGAGCCGGCTCGCGCTGATCGCGCCGCTGTCGCACGAGCAGGCCGAGCCGCCTGCGCCGTTCAAGCCGCTGATGCTGCCGTCGCCGCTCGTGCGCCGTTTCGTGTCGTGGACCTTCGCGATCCCGCTGACGATCCTGACGGGCCGCAAGGCCGTGCGTCAGGTGTTCGCGCCGGAGGACGTGCCGCGCGACTTCCCGGTCAAGGGCGGCGGCCTGCTGGGGATGCGCCCGCACGTGTTCTACGCGACGGCGACGGACCTGCTGTCGGCGCCCGTCGACCTGCCCGCGATGGCGCGTCGCTATGCGGAACTCGCGCTGCCGGTCGACGTGCTGTACGGCCGCGCCGATCCGATCCTGAACTGGCGCGAGCACGGCGACGCGCTCGCGAAGAAATCGGCGCGCGTGCGGCTGAAGGTCGTCGAAGGCGGGCACATGCTGCCGGTCACGATTCCCGACGCGACGGCCGACTGGCTGCTCGAAGTCGCCGCCGCGCCGGTCGACGTCGCCGCGCAGACGGTACGCATCGCGTAGGTCGCGACAGCGAAGCGGAGCCTGATTCCGATCCCGCACCGGGCAGCCGGTGCCGCGACGGAATCAGGCTTCGTCGTCGGGTATCGACAGCCCGAGATCCGAGAGCACCTCGCGCGCGCTGCGGAACGCCTCGACCGCGGCCGGCGCCCCGGCGTACAGCGCGCTGTGCAGCAACACCTCGCGGATTTCGACGAGGCTCGCGCCGTTGTTGAGCGCGCCGCGAATATGCCCCTTCAGTTCCGTGCTGCGGCCGAGCGCCGCCAGCATCGCGCACGTGCACAGGCTGCGCGTCTTCAGGTCGATCCCGTCCCGCTGCCACGTGCTGCCCCACGCATGTTCGTTCAGCCAGTTCTGCAGCGGACGCGAGAATCCATCGAGGTCGCGCATCGCGCGCTCGACGAACGCCTCGCCCATCACGTCGATCCGCCGCGCCTTGCCGTATTCCCTGTCCTGTTCGCTCATGTCGGTGTCCTGGTTGGAGTCGGGGCCGCTGCGGCGTCGCCGGCAGCCGGGAGATGTCGCGCCATGTTCATGCGCGCGGCGGGTTTCGTCAAAGATGCGGAGCTCGGTTCGCGGCCGTTCGCGTGACGGGCGGCCGAACGCTACGTAACATCCGGCCGCGCGTTACGGTGCCTGACGGGAACATCGCAGCCGCGACGTTCGCGCACCGCGCGTGCCTGTCGCGCGAAACCGCCATTCCTCCGTTTAAATCGCGTCGATATTCCCGATTCCCGCAACAAATCGCGACACCGTTTCGCGAAACCTGTCATGGCGCGGAATTTGCAGTGAAGGCCTGGACACACTTCCAATGTCGAGGCCAACATGCACACTCTCTTCAAGAAGACGACGGTAACGATGGCCGTCTCGTCACTGCTCGCGCTGTACGGCTGCGGCTCGGTCGATGGACCGACGACCCCGCCGACGATCAAGCCGAGTACGTCCGGGACGAGCGGCACCTCGGGGACTTCCGGTACGTCGGGCGGCGGTTCGTCGGGGACTTCGGGCGGCGGTAGTTCGGGGTCGTCGGGGACTTCAGGTACTTCTGGCACCTCCGGTACGTCGGGCACTTCTGGTACGTCGGGCACTTCTGGTACCTCGGGCACCTCCGGTACATCGGGTACTTCCGGTACGTCGGGCACCTCCGGTACCTCGGGTACTTCCGGCACTTCGGGCACCTCCGGTACGTCGGGTACTTCCGGCACCTCGGGCACCTCCGGTACGTCGGGTACTTCCGGCACCTCGGGCACTTCCGGTACCTCGGGTACTTCCGGTACCTCGGGTACTTCCGGTACGTCGGGCACTTCCGGCACCTCGGGCACTTCCGGTACCTCGGGTACTTCCGGTACGTCGGGCACTTCCGGCACCTCGGGCACTTCCGGTACCTCGGGTACTTCCGGTACCTCGGGTACTTCCGGTACGTCGGGCACTTCCGGTACCTCGGGTACTTCCGGTACCTCGGGTACTTCCGGCACTTCGGGCACCTCCGGTACGTCGGGTACTTCCGGTACGTCGGGTACTTCCGGTACCTCGGGTACTTCCGGTACCTCGGGTACTTCCGGCACCTCGGGTACTTCCGGCACGTCGGGCACTTCCGGCACCTCGGGCACTTCCGGTACCTCGGGCACTTCCGGTACCTCGGGTACTTCCGGTACCTCGGGTACTTCCGGCACCTCGGGCACTTCCGGTACCTCGGGCACTTCCGGTACCTCGGGCACTTCCGGTACCTCGGGTACTTCCGGCACCTCGGGTACTTCCGGCACCTCGGGTACTTCCGGTACGTCGGGTACTTCCGGCACTAGCGTCACCCCTCTCGGCAACGTCCTGCAGAAATCCGGCAACGTCGTGACGACGCTCGGCACGACGATCGTGAACGGCGGCGGTCAGATCGGCGGCGTGCAGATTCCCGGCACGAACCCGACGACGGCCACCAGCATCGGCAACGCGGTCGGCAGTCTCGGCAACGGCGTGCAATCGCTCGGCAACGGCGTCGCGGCCGGCCTCGGTTCGATCGGCGTGTCGCCGAACCCGCTCGGTCCGACGCTCACGTCGACCACCGGCCTGCTGACCGGCGCAGGCGGTGCGGTCAACAACCTCGGCAATGCAGTGACGAGCCTCGGCACCGGTCCGCTGTCGCCGCTCGCACCGGCGACGACCCTGGTCGGTAGTCTCGTCAACACGGTCGGCACCGCGGTCAACTCGACCGCATCGGCGCTGAACACGGCGCTGAACAGCTCGCCGGTGCAGCAACTCGAGACGCAGCTCGGCAGCGTGATCAACCCGATCACGAACACGCTGACCGGCGGCGTCACGACGCCGGGCGTCACGCAGACGCTCGGCAACACGACCTTGCTCGGTGCTCCGCTCAGCAGCCTGCTGAACACGCTCGGCAGTGGCCTCGGCCTCGCCGGTTCGCAGGTCGGCGGCGCAACCGGCAACCCGGTCGGCACGAGCGCCGGGAACAGCGTGTCCCAGCTCGGTAACACGGTGTCATCGGCCGGCGGCCTGCTGTCCAGCGGCAGCTCCAGCAGCGGCAGCAATCCGCTCGCCCCGATCACGGGCGTGCTCGGTTCGCTGACGGGCGCACTCGGCGGCGGCAGCTCGAGCGGCTCAGGCGGCACCAGCGGCACGAGCGGCACCAGCGGCACCAGCGGCGGCCCGCTCGCGCCGATCACCGGCCTGCTCGGCACGGTGACGGGTGCGCTCGGCAGCATCGGCTCAAGCGGTACGGGCGGCACCAGCGGCACCAGTGGTACGAGCGGGACGAGCGGCGCAGGCGTCGGCGGCCTGCTGGCGCCGGTCACCAACCTCGTCAACTCGCTGACGCCGCTCGGCGCAAGCCTCACCGGCACCGTCACGACGCCGGGCGGCAACCTGTCCGGCACGCTCGGCGGGGTGCTGACGAGCGGCCCGGTCGGCACGCTCACGGGTGCGCTGGGCACGCCGGCCGGCGCCACCGGCACGGTCAGCCCCGGCGGCGCAGCCGGCACCGTGACGACGCCGGGCGGCAGCGGCTCCGTGGTGACGGGCCTGACCGGCAGCACGAGCGGCGCCGCCGCAGGCGGCACCGGCAACCTGCTGTCGCCGGTGACCAACCTGCTCGGCGGTCTGCTGGGCGGCGGCACCAAGAAGTAAGCGTCAACGCATCACGTATCAGAACGACAGGCCAATGGCCGGGCGCGCATCCATAAACAGCCCGGCCGACGGCCGGCGTCACCCGCCAAGCGGGGGCGCCGGCCCTCATCCCTACGAGGATCCGATCATGAACTCCACGCTCGACGGCATCGTCGCTGCCCCGGACCGTCCGCCCCGCTCCGCCACGCCGTTGCGCGCCGGCCTGCTCGGCATCGCGGCCGGACTCTTCGCGCTGTGGATCACGCGCGACCACCCGGCCCTCGACGCGGCCACCCGCGCGGTCATCGCGAGCCTCGCGATCATCGGCACGATCGCGCTGCACGAACTCTTCATCTCGCGCGTCTACCTGCGCCCGAGCGCGGGGCTGTCGCGGCAGGCCGTCCGGCCGCTCGGCATCGCGCGCGTCGCGACGCGGCTCGGCGCGCTGACGTCGATCTACGCGGGCATCGGCGTGATCTACTGGCTGCTGCCCGAATACCACGGCGCGTTCTACCTGCCGTTCTGGTCGCTGCTGCGCTCGCTCGCGCCGTACGTGATCGTCGCCGCGCCGTTCTACTTCGCGTGGATGGACCGCCATCAGCGCGAGACCGACGACGCGTACCTGCTGTGGGGCCGCTTCCTGTTTCGCCGCGAGCAGCCCGCGAGCTGGAAGCCGGTGCGCGAGATGCTGGCCGGCTGGGGCGTGAAGGCGTTCTTCCTGCCGCTGATGACGGTGTACCTGTCGAAGGACGCCGATCACCTGAGCGCGTCGCTCGCGAACGCGATGCATGCGCCGATGACGATCGCGACCTTCGTTTTCATGTACGACCTGTCGTTCACGATGGACCTGATGTTCGGCACCGTCGGCTACCTGTGCACGTTCCGCATCCTCGACAGCCACGTGCGCACCGTCGAGCCGACGACGCTCGGCTGGGTGGCCGCACTGATCTGCTATCAGCCGTTCTGGTCGCTGATCTCGAACAACTACATCCGCTACGAAGGCTCGGTGTTCTGGGACAACTGGCTGCTGTCGGCGCCGACGCTGCGCGTGGTCTGGGGCGCGGTGATCATCCTGCTGCTGCTGACCTACGCGCTGTGCACGATCTCGTTCGGGCTGCGGTTCTCGAACCTCACCAACCGCGGGATCATCACGTCGGGCCCATACCGCTTCACGAAGCATCCGGCCTACATCACGAAGAACCTGTCGTACTGGATGGTGTCGGTGCCGTTCGTCGAGCCGCTCGGCTGGCAGATCGGGCTCATGCACTGCGCGGGGCTCGTCGCGGTCAACCTGATCTACTACACGCGTGCGAAGACGGAAGAGCGTCACCTGATGCGCGATCCCGACTATCGCGCGTATGCCGAATGGATCGCGCAGCACGGCTTGTTCGCGCGGATCAGGCAGGCGTTCGGAGCGCGGCAGGCGGTGTGACGGAGCGATTCCCGGCCGGGCCGCTGATGCATCGACCCGGCCGGGAACGCACACACCCCGGTTCATCCGCGCGTGCGCTTCAATGCGGCGAGCGCGACGACGCATGCCGCCGGCATGACGAAGCAAAACGCCGCCAGCGGCCACGGCGTATCGCCGGGCAGCACCAGCGTCACGAACGTGCCGGCCCCGCCGACGATCAGGCTCTGGACGCAGTAATACAGCGCAACTGCCGTCCCCGCCGCGTCGTCGAAATCCCGAAGCGCGCCGTTTGCCGTCACTGACGACATCAGGACGATGCCGACCGCGACGATCCACATCGGCATCACGAACGCGACGAACGACGGCGCCATCAAGACCGTGCATGCCGCCAGCGTGATTGCGCCGGCCATCATGACGCCGGCGCCGCGCACGAAACAACCCGGAATCCCCCAGTTCGACACGAACCATCGCGCAAAACGCGCGGCAACGATCATCACGATCGCGACGGTGGCAAACGCCGCACTGAATTCGGTGCGGGAATAGCCGGCCTGGCCGACCAGCACGCGCGGCGCAATCGAGAAGAACACGAAAAAAGCGCCCATGGCCGTGCCGAAACCGAGCGAATAGACGAGGAAAGACGGACTACGCAGGATCGATACGAGCGGTTGCCGCGGCCTGCCGGCGGCCCGCGGCCGTGTTTCGTACCAGTGCGACAACGCGCGGCCGAACGCGAGACATCCGGCGCCGCCGAGGGTCATGAAGATCGCGCGCCATCCGAAACCGTGCGCAATGCCCGCGCCGAGCATCGGCCCGAGCGCCGGGACGAACGCCAGGATTGCCCCGAACTGGCTGTATAGGGTGCTGCTTTCCGGGCGGTCGGCATAGACATCGCGCACCGTTGCAAAGGTCGCCACGAGCGCGGCGGACGCACCCAGCGCCTGCAGCAGGCGCAACGCGACGAACGCGCCGCCGCTGCCCGCCGTCGCGAGCGCCAGGGACGCCGCCGAGAACAGTAGCGCACCGCCCAGGAGCACGGGTCGACGTCCGCACCGGTCCGACAGCGGGCCGAACACGAGCTGGCCCAGGCCGAGGACGACCATGTAGACGCTCAGCGTCAGCTGCACCACGGCGGGCGACGTGCGCAGCGCCGACGGCATCTCCGGCACCACCGGCAGATACACGTCCATCGCCAGCGACGCGAGGAGATCGAAAGGGGCCATCAGCAGCAAGGCCGACGGCAGCGAGCAAGCCCATGCGGGCGTAGTTTGGGTTTGATCAGGCATGACGAAGCATCCGCTCGGAAAAGGGAAATCCGGCGGCAATCTGCCTGCTGAGTCATCGACGAGAGGAGATCGCCGCAACAACCGGGTGAAGCACGTTGTTGCGGCTCAGCGATCCGTGGACGGGCCCGCTCCCATGGTCAGATCCTTGTGGGGTTCGTTCGCGGTGAAGTGTATGCGATTTCCCGGCACGAACGCGGGCTGCTGCCGGAAACCGTTACGCGATCAATTCCGGATCTTCGCGGCGAATCGTGGCGTGCCCACAGCCCCCATGCGGCCAATTGTCGCGAAACACCGCGATTCCTCGCGTTTCATCGCTTTTCTCCGTCAGTCCGATTGCCCGCCCCCGGCGCGTCGCGTATGGTGCTGGCCGTCCGCGTACGATCCGTCGCCGGACACCCGACCGTCGTCCCGCACGACGGCCGTGCGGGCCGTGCCCGCCGCTCACCGTCTCCGCGGCGCTGCCCGCCGGCGCCGCGCATTCACGAGGAAAGAGGCATGATCCACAAAGTCCTGATCCTGTTCGCACTCTGCATCGCGGGCCTCGCCGCGATCGCCGCCGGTTTCCAGCACATCCCCAGCTGATTCGCGGCCCCGGCTCGCTTCGCCGAGCCCGGGGGCCGCACCCGCTTCCGTTCCCTTTTGCGATGAATCTCTTTCCCGAACCGCCCGGAACGGGCGGCTTTTGCCATGCGTATCGACGTACAGCATTCCCAGCACGACATCGACGACGAACTCGACACCCTTTATGAACGCCTCCACCAGCCGGGCCATCGCCTGCACGGCCTGCCGGCCGTCGCGCTCGGCCGCTCGGGCCTGATCGTCCGCCACCGCGAAGCGGACGGCGAATACTTCCTGTATGTCGAGGATCCGTCGGCCCGCCAGCTCGCCGGCTATACGGTGTTCAACCGGCTTCCCGAAATCCCGCGCCGCGCCGACCGCTACCTGCGCGCGCCGCATACGCGGCTGCGCGGCTCGGCGCAACGCAAGGGGCTCGCGACGACGCTGTATCGATGGGGGCTCGACGCGGGCCTGTGTCTGATCAGCGGCGCGCGCCAGTCGGTCGGCGCCGCGCAGTTGTGGACGGCGCTCGCGCAGGATTACGGGCATGGCTTCGTCGATGTCGAAGGCCGCGTGCTACGTTATCTCGGCGAAACCGTGGCCGACGACGTACACGGTGCGCTGCATACGCGGCGGCTGTTGCTCGGGAATGGGTGGGGAATCGGAGAATTCGCGCGTGCGGTCGGGATGACCGGCGTCGATGCCGCCGAATATGCGAACGCGAATGTGCGGCGCAGCGAACACGAACGACATCCCGTGCGGAGCGTCGGCCACGCGCGGCCCGTCGCTCACGCGGCTCAGGTGGCTCAGGTGGCTCAGGTGGCTCAGGTGGCTCAGGTGGCTCAGGTGGCTCACGCGCCGATGCGATAATTCGGCGGATCCGCGCGCCGCCGCGCGAGCCTCCTACCCCACACGTTCCGCGATGGCCAACGAAACCCGAACCGATTCCGAGCGCCCCATCAACATCGTCGCGCTGTGCGGCAGCCTCCGCGCGCAGTCGTACAACGCGGCACTCCTCGATGCGGCCGCGCTCGTCGCCCCGCGCGACATGCGCATCGCACGCTTCGATCGTCTCGGCGAATTCCCGCTGTTCAATCCCGATGCCGAATACCCGACGCCCGCCGCCGTGCGCGACCTGATCGACCGCCTGAACGCGGCCGACGGCGTGCTGATCGCCAGCCCGGAATACGCGCACGGCGTAACCGGCGTGATGAAGAACGCGCTGGACTGGGTCGTGGGATGCGAGGCCGTCGTGTACAAGCCCGTGGCAGTGTTGAACGCGTCGCCGCGCGCAACACATGCGGACGCGGCGCTGCGCGAAACGCTGTCGGTAATGTCGGCGCGCATCGTCGAAGATGCATCGATCGCGCTGCCGATCCTCGGGAGTCGGCTCGACGCGGCGGGCATCGCCGCGCATCCGCCATTCGCGTCCGCGCTCGTCGAAGCATTGCACGCGCTCCGCGCGGCAATCGGTGACCCGGCTGCCGGCCGCTAGGCGATCCACACGCTGAACGCGTGCGCCGTTGCGTTATCGCGCCTTGGCGCGCGTCGTCTTTCTCGCCGGTTTGACAGCCTTCGCACGCGGCGCTTCCTTCTCGGGCTGCGCGCCGCCGCCGGCGAGATCCTCGAGCCATGCAAGCGCATCGACGTACGACAGGAACTGCTGCAGATAGTCCGGTGACAGCTCGCGCATCGTCGCGAGCGAGCGGTGCACGAGGCTGTTCGAATTGAGCGGCCCCGCGTTGCGCGGCACCTGGTCGAGCGACTGGCGGTATTGCTGTTCCGTGCGGACTTTCGACCACATCGCACGGAAGTAGTCGACCAGTTCGGGATCGAGCCCGCGCCGGTCAGCCTGCGCATCGCGCGCGAGCCCTTCGACGAGCGCGGCAAGCGCGCCGCGCGCGGGCGCACCCGCCGCGGCTGCCGCCGTCTCGCGCGTGGTGTCGGCGTCATCGGCGCGCGCGACGATCTCCGCAAACCCTTCGATCAGCGTCGCCAGCCGCGCGTCGAGCAGCGCGCGTGCAGCGCCGTCGAGCACGGCCGCGCGCCGTTCGAGCGCGTCGATCCGGTGAAACCGCACGGGGTCGAGCCGGTCGGCGCCCTGCTCGCGCCATGCGTCGAGCGTCGCGCGCACCTGCGTCGCGTCGCCCGTCACTTGGCCTTTCCTCCGTTCGACGCCGACTTGCGCGGCACCGGCGCGATCTCCACGCGGCGGTTCTTCGCGCGGCCTTCATCGTCCGCATTCGAGCTGACCGGCTGTTCGGAACCGAACGCGGCCGCGAACACCGACGACGCCGGCACGCCGGCATCGATCAGCGCACGCGTGACCGTCAACGCGCGCTTGGCCGACAGTTCCCAGTTATCCGCGAACAGGCGGTTGCCGGCGTGCACCTGCTGGTCGTCCGCGAAGCCGCTGATCATCAGGATCTCGTCGCGCGTCTTCAGGTACGTGGCCAGCGGGCCGGCCAGCGTCTTCAGCAGGTCGCGGCCCGCGGGCTGCAACTGGTCGGAGTTCAGCGCGAACAGCACGTTGCCGCTGATGCCGATGCGCCCGTTCACGAGCGTCACGCGGCCGGCCGCGAGCGGCCCGGCGAGGGCCTGTTCGAGCGACTTGCGCTGCTGCGCCTCGAGCTGGCGCGCACGCACCGCTTCCTCGAGCTTCGACGTGAGCTGAAGCTGCATGCCGATCACGCCGACCAGGATCAATACGAACGCGCCGAGCAGCACCGACATCAGGTCGGCGAACGCGGGCCACACCGGCGCCGATGGCGCGCCATCGTCGATTTCGTCGTGCATGCGTTACGCTCCGACGGGCGCCCGCCGGCCGGCGAGCTGCTGCAGGTCTTCGACGATCTGCTTCTGCGACATCACGCTCAGGTCGATCACCTCGCGCGCCTGCGCGACGTAGTACTCGAGCTGTTCGTCGCTGCGCGCGAGCGATTTCTCGAACGCGGCCTCGATGCGCTGCAGATGCGTCAGCAACTTGTCGTTCGATTCGCCGAACACCTGCACGGCCATCCCGAACGCATCGCCGAGGCTCGCCACTTCGACAGCGCCGGCCGTGACCTGCGCGGCCACCGAATCGAGCTTGCGGGTTTCGGCATCGACAGTGTCGTTGAAGCGCGCGCCAACGCGGTCGAGCAGATCGGCCGACGTGCTGACGAGCGCGTCGATCGCGGTGCGCTGTTCGGTCGACGCGTGGTTGACCGCGCCGAGCAGCGTCTCCAGCGTCGCGAGCAGGCGGCTGCGTTCCTCGAGCGTCGCGGTGTCGCGCACCATGCTGTCGGACAGGCGCTGGCGCAGCTCGGCGACGACGTCGGCCGCAGCCTTCGGCGCTTCCGATGCAGCCTGCACGAGACGTGCGATTTCGTTGATCGTGTCGCTCGCATGAACCTGCGCCTGCGCGGTGATGTCGTTCGCGGTGCGGGCCAGCGTGTCGCAGATGTCCTGCTGGCGCGCGGCGGCCTGCGCGCTCGTCTGTGCCCATTCGTCGCGCAGCGCGGCGGCCATCGCGGCGAGCGAATCGTTCCAGGCGGACAGGCGGGCTTCGTCGCGTGCGGCCAGTTGCGATTGCAGGCCGGCGTGCGACTCGCGGATCGTCGTCAGCAAATCGTTCGAGCGCTGTTCGAACGTCGACGCCTGTGCGGTGAGGTCGCGCGTTGTTTGTGCAAGCGCGTCGCAGATTTCCTGCTGGCGGCCGGCGCTGTGCACGCCTGCGCGCTGCCATTCTTCGCCGAGCTTCGCGGCCATCGCGGCGAGCGAGTCGTTCCAGGCGGACAGACGTTCTTCGTCGCGCGCAGCCAGTTGCGATTGCAGACCGGTGTGCGATTCGCGAATCGTCGACAGCAGATCATTCGAGCGTTGTTCGAACGTCGATGCCTGTGCGGCGAGATCGCGCGTCGTTTGTGCAAGCGCGTCGCAAATTTCCTGCTGACGGCCCGCGCTGTGCACGCCTGCGCGCTGCCATTCGTCGCCCAGCTTCGCGGCCATCGCGGCCAGCGAATCATTCCACGCCGACAGACGTTCTTCGTCGCGGGCAGCCAGTTGCGATTGCAGACCGGTATGCGAATCGCGAATCGTCGACAGCAGATCGTTCGAGCGTTGCTCGAACGTCGAAGCCTGTGCGCTAAGGTCGCGCGTCGTTTGCGCGAGTGCATCGCAGATTTTCTGCTGGCGGCCCGCGCTATGCACGCCTGCGCGCTGCCATTCGTCGCCGAGTTTCGCGGCCATTGCGGCCAGCGAGTCGTTCCACGCGGACAGACGTTCTTCGTCGCGCGCAGCCAGTTGCGATTGCAGACCGGTGTGCGAATCGCGAATCGTCGACAGCAGATCGTTCGAGCGTTGTTCAAACGTCGACGCCTGTGCGGTGAGGTCGCGCGTCGTTTGTGCAAGCGCGTCGCAGATTTCCTGCTGACGGCCGGCGCTGTGCACGCCCGCACGCTGCCATTCTTCGCCCAGCTTCGCGGCCATCGCGGCGAGCGAATCGTTCCACGCCGACAGACGTTCTTCGTCGCGCGCAGCCAGTTGCGTCTGCAAACCCGCGTGCGACTCGTGCATCGCGGCGAGCGTCGCGGCCGAATGGCGTTCGAACGTCGCGGCGGCTTCGCCCAGCGCGCGCGCATGCTGGCCGGCCAGCGTCTCGCCGACCTGCTCCTGGCGCGCCAGCGCGTCGCGCCATGCGTCCGACAGGCGGCCTTCGGTCGATTCGAGGCGCGTCGCGACGCCGTCGAGCAGATCCGACGAACGCTGCGCGAACGTCTCGGTGAACTGGCCGAGCGTCGTCTGCAACTGCTGCGCGACGGTGTCGCCCGCGCGGCGCTGTTCGTCGAGCGCGCGGTTCCATACGGCCGTCACGTTGCCGGTGGTCTTCTCGAAGCCGTCCGTCAGCCCGTCGAGCTGACGCTGCACCGCGCCCGTCACGGTGTCGCGCAGCGCGGCCATCTCCTGCGCGAGCCCCGTCATCGTCGCGGCGACGACCGGTTGCAACGCGGCGCCGGCCACGCGCGCGCTTTCGGCGGCGCTTTCCTTCAGCGCGTCGCCGACGTTCGACGCCAGGCCCGCGTACGCCCGCTCGGTCCGATCGAAAAACGCCTGCTGGCTTTCGATCTGACGATCGTGCAGCGCGACGCTGCGCGCCTCGAGCGTCGTCATCATCGTCTGCAACCGGTCGACCAGCGCCGGCATCACATCGGCCTGGCGCTGCAGCAGCCGGAACGATTCGTCGCGCTGGTGCGCGGACGAATGCACGCGCAGCGTCGTCGCGATCTTCGCGTCGAGCTGCTGGGCCGCGTCGATCCGCTCGCGGCGCACGAGCGCGGACAGCAGCCCGAGCATCGCGGACGTCGCGACACCGGCGATCGACGTGCCGAATGCGAACCCGAGCCCCTTCACCGGCGCGATCAGCGACGCGCGGATCGCATCGAGATCGGTCGCGCTCTCGAGCGCGGCGCCCGTGCCCTTCAGCGTGACGACCATCCCGAGCAGCGTGCCGAGCATGCCGAGCAGCACCAGCAGGCCGACGAGGTAAGGCGTGAGCGCCGGGCCCGGCAGCGCGACGCGCGCGCCTTCGACCCGGGCGCGCACCGCGCCGCGCAGGCCCGGATGCAGCGTGTCGAGCCACGTGTCGAGCTTCGTGGGCGGCTCGGCCAGGCCGGCGACCGCGTGCGACAGCGTGGCGGTTGCCTGCCGGTAGCGCAGCAGCTCCCATGCGCCGGCGACGTAGCACGCGCCGATCAGCAGCGTGACGGCCGCCGCCAGCGGGTTCGACGCGACATAGCCGGCACCGATCCAGCCCACTGCGAGCAGACCGGCGACGAAGACAACGAGATCAAGGCGAATTCTGGACATAGCGTGTTGATTAGCTGGTGCGAAGGGCCGCGAGCAGCCCGTCTACCGTTTGAAACCGGACTTCGAGTTCGGCAAGCAGGATGCTGTGCATCTCGTCGCGAAACGTGTCGAGCCATGCGCCGGGCACGATTGCCGCGACGGTCGGGGTGCCGGCCGCCGCGCCTTCCGCGGCCGGAGCAGCCGGAGCGGATGCGTCGGCGGCGTCGGGCGCAGCGGCGGCCGCGGATTCGGCTTCGGCCAGCACCTGCCGCTCCGCGTCGCGCAGCCGCGCGAAGCGCGTGCCGAGCAGCGCGGGCACGGCCGACAGCAGGCTGCGCTCGCGCGCGCCGAGCACGCGCTCCATGATCGTGTCGAGCGTCGCGAGCCGCGCCATCCCGGACGAGCGCGCGGCGAGCGCGACCCGCAGGCGGCCGCGCAACTGGCCGATCGCCGTTTCCATGTCCTGCTGCAGGGTCAGATACCGCTGGCGGAAATCCGCGAAATCGGCCGTGTCGGCGGCCGGCGGCGGCAGGTCGCCCGGCCGGCGCCGCGCCCGCGGCCGGTGGGTGGCCGTGATCGCCTGCGCGAGGTCGTGGCGCACGCGCGCGCAGTCGCGCTCGGCGTCGTAGCCGCGCACGCCGGCCGCGACGCCCGGCGGGCTCGCATTCAGCGCGGACGACAGCGTGATCGCGTCGGTCCAGCCGAGCCACTGGCTCAGCCGGTCGGACAGCGTCTGCCGGGATTCCGCGACGTCGGCATCGGCCAGGCGCGCGAGCAGCCGGACGAGCGTCGGACCGCTCAACGCCGGGCGCGGAGATGCTTGCACCATGCTGCAAACCGTCAAAAAAGGCAGCAGTTTACACGTCGTCGGGCGGTCGACCGCCAGAATCGGGGAAGCGGCGCGGTCCGGCGCGTCGTGCGACCCCACGCGAACGCCCGTCGCGCAAGGCTCGGCGGGCGGCGGTGACGGGCGGAAAACATGTTCGGCGGCGGCCGGCGAGCGGCCGCGCCATCGGGAAGCAACGCGTTTGCGGAACGCCGACGCTCGCTCGAGCGGGCGGGCGGGCCGTCGCCGGCCGGTTCGTGCCGGCGGCGACGATGGCCATGATCGGCCGCCGCGCGCGCTGCCGCAGATCGGGAATGAAAGCGCTCAGATCCCCGCTTTCGGCGCATTCAGGATCAGCCGCAGCCCGAGCAGCGTGATCGCGCCGGCCGCGATGCGGTCGACCCACTTCTTCGCGCGCAGGTAGAGTTCGCGCGGCCGGCGCGTCGAGAAGCACAGCGCGACGAGTGTGTACCAGCCGAATTCGACCGCGAACACGAGCGGCGGCAGCGCGAGGTAGCACCACAGCGGCGGATGCTGCGGGAGCAGCGCCGCGAAGATGCTGCCGTACCAGATCGCCGTCTTCGGGTTGCTGAGCTGGGTCGTGAGGCCGGTCCAGAACGACTTGCGCGCGCTGCCGCCGGCCATCGCCTGCGGATCGTCCATCGCGATCGGCCGGTCGGCGCCGCGCCAGATCTTCGACGCCATGTAGATCAGGTACACGCCGCCCGCGACCTTGAGGCCCACATACAACCATTCGACGGCCTGCAGCAGCGTGTAGAGCCCGGCCAGCGCGACGCCACCGAACACGATGCCGCCGATACCCATGCCGAGCGCGGTGGCCAGCCCGTCGCGGCGCGACAGCCCGATCGAATTGCGGGCAACCAGCACGAAGCTCGGGCCCGGAATCATCGCGCCGAGAAACAGCGCAGCCAGGATGGCGAGTACGGCAGCCGATGCGGTCATCGAAGGCTCCTTGATCAGCGACGCCGCTGCGCCGGCGCCTGCGTGTCGTTTCCGACGGTCGAGCCGCTGATTCTGGCACGCTTCGCGCATGGCCGAAAGCGGCCGTGCGCTGCTATGCTGGCCCTCTTTCCCGTCATTCCGCGCCGCCCCCATGATCGAGATCCGCGCCGCCCGCCATCCCGACGATGCCGCTGCCGTCGAAGCGATCTTTCGCGAGTACGTCGCGAGCCCGACCGTCGGCCTCGCCTTCCAGGACTATACGCTCCGAAATCCGGCGCCCAGCACCGAGTTTCCCGGGCGCGATTTGTAACGCCGCGCGGCTCATCCCCCTTTTCTTCCTTCGACCGGACCGCCCGCCATGCGCGCTCTTCGCCTTTCCGCCCTGCTGCTCCCGCTGCTCGCCGCCCTCCCGCTCAGCGCCCGCGCCGACGGCCTGCCGAAGTCGATCGCCGCGCAACTGCCGCCCGGCTACCAGATGCTGAGCGAGCACCCGGGCCCCGATCTCGACAACGGGCGGCACAGCTTCCTCGTCGTCGTGCATCGCGCGGTCGATACGCGCGAGCAGCCGTCGCCGCGCCCGCTGCTGATCTACGAGGAACAGGCCGACCACACCTACCGGCTCGCCGCACGCAACGATCAGGTCGTGCTGCGCGCGAACGAAGGCGGCCAGTGCGATCCGTTCGACCCCGACGATGCGGCCGACAACGGCCTTTCGGTGAAGGGCCGCTATTTCACCGTGCAGAACTTCGTCGCGTGCGGGCAGCACTGGACCGACTACATCACGTTCCGCTACGACCCGCGTACGCACGGCTGGCTCTTTTCGAACCAGATCGTCACCGAATCGTTTCCGCTCGACGACAAGCCCGACCACGTCACCGTCACGCGCGCCGACGCGCACCGGCCGGTGTCGTTCGGGCAATGGAAACGCAAGGACTAGACGCTGCGCGCCGTGACGCCCGCGGCGGTGCCGTTTTTCAACGCGACGCGACGCGTCGCCCGCCCGCCGCTCGCGACGGTCCGCCAACAGGTCTACCATAGGCGCTCGTCGCCCGCGCGACCGCCGGCACGGCATGCGGCTTGCGCCTGCCCCTTTCCTCGTTGCCCCCGCACAGGAGGACGTCATGACGCAACACTTCGATGCGATCGTCATCGGCACCGGCCAGGCCGGCCCGCCGCTCGCCGCGCGGCTCGCCGGCGCCGGCATGAAAGTCGCGATCGTCGAGCGCGGCCGCTTCGGCGGCACCTGCGTGAACACCGGCTGCATCCCGACCAAGACGCTGATCGCGAGCGCATACGCCGCGCAGCTCGCACGGCGCGCCGGCGAATATGGCGTGTCGGTCGGCGGCCCCGTCACCGTCGACATGAAAGCCGTAAAGGCACGCAAGGACCAGATCTCCGGCCGCTCGAACCACGGCGTCGAGCAATGGGTGCGCGGCCTCGACAACACGACCGTCTTTCAGGGTCATGCCCGGTTCGAACGCGCGAACGCGGTGCGCGTGGGCGATGACGTGCTCGAAGCCGAACGCATCTTCATCAACGTCGGCGGACGCGCGCAGGTGCCCGCGATGCCGGGCCTCGACTCGGTGCCGTACCTGACCAACTCGACGATGATGGACGTCGACTTCCTGCCCGAGCATCTCGTGATCGTCGGTGGCAGCTACGTCGGGCTCGAATTCGGCCAGATGTACCGCCGCTTCGGCTCGAAGGTCACGATCATCGAGAAAGGCTCGCGCCTGATCGGCCGCGAGGACGAAGACGTGTCGCAGGCCGTGCGCGAGATCCTCGAAAACGAAGGGATCGACGTGCAGCTCGACGCGAACTGCCTGAGCGCGCGCCGCGACGGCGACGGCATCGTCGTCGGCCTCGACTGCGTGGGCGGCGGCCGTGAGGTCGCGGGCTCGCACCTGCTGCTCGCGGTCGGGCGCGTGCCGAACACCGACGACCTGGGGCTCGACCGCGCGGGCATCGACACCGACGCGCGCGGCTATATCCCCGTCGACGACCAGTTGCGCACCAACGTGCCCGGCATCTGGGCGCTCGGCGACTGCAACGGGCGCGGCGCGTTCACGCACACCGCGTACAACGACTACGAGATCGTCGCGGCCAACCTGCTCGACGACGATCCGCGCAAGGTGTCCGACCGCATCATGGCCTATGCGATGTACATCGATCCGCCGCTCGGCCGCGTCGGCATGACGCTCGCGGAAGCGAAACAGACGGGCCGCCGGCTGCTGGTCGGCACGCGCCCGATGACACGCGTCGGCCGGGCGGTCGAGAAAGGCGAAAGCCAGGGCTTCATGAAGGTGATCGTCGACGCGGACAGCCACGCGATCCTCGGCGCGTCGATCCTCGGCGTGACCGGCGACGAGGTCGTGCACGGGATGCTCGACGTGATGACCGCCGGCGCGCCGTACACGACGATCAGCCGCGCGATGCACATCCACCCGACCGTGTCGGAGCTGGTGCCGACGCTGCTACAGGATCTGCATCCGGTCGAATGACGCACGGCAGGCGGGCGGCCGCGCATCGGGCGCCGGCGGTATGCGAAGATGGCCGCTCGCCACGCCATCCGGGAACGCCATGGACCGCCTGCAAACGATGCAGATCTACGTACAGATCGCCGAACGCGGCAACTTCACGCAGGCCGCCGATGCGCTGCAACTGCATCGGCCGGCCGTCACGAAAGCCGTGCAGCAGCTCGAACAGGAACTCGGCGTGCGGCTGCGCGCGCTGGCCACCAACGGCACGTTCTTCCAGTACGGCGCGCTCGATACACGCGACATCCCGGTGCCGGTGATGGACCTGCTCGCGCGCCACCTGACGCTGCGCGGCTACGAGCTGTTCGAGATCACCGGCGACGCGCAGCGGCTCGAACGCGCGAAGCGCTTCATCGTCGACGGGCTCGCGGCCGGCACGCTGAAGCCGCGGATCGATCGCACGTTCGCGTTCGACGACATCGTGAGCGCGCACCGCTATATGGAAGCCGGTGCGCAGGTCGGGAAGATCGTCGTCACGGTCTGAGCCGCTGTCCGAGCCGCACCCATGGCGAGCGGCGCGCGCCGCTCGTCAGCTTTCGAAATACCGCGGCCGGTCGATATCGGCCAGCAGCCGCGGTTGCGTCGGCGCCCAGTCGAGCGACGCCCGCGTGCGCTCGCTGGTTGCCGGCGCATCCATCCCGGCAAACATCGCGAACCAGCCGAAGTGCTCGCCAGCTTCCGCCGCCGACTTCGCGACGACCGGCACGTTCAGCCGCCGGCCGATCACCTCGGCGATCTCGCGGAACGGCACGCCCGTATCGTCGACCGCGTGATAGCGCGCGCCGGCCGCGCCGCGTTCGATCGCGAGCCGGTACACGCGCGCCGCGTCGAGCCGGTGCACGGCCGGCCAGCGGTTCGCGCCGTCGCCGACGAACGCCGATGCGCCCTTCTCCCTCGCAAACGCAATCAGGCGCGGCACGAAGCCGTGATCGCCGTCGCCGTGCACGGACGGCGGCAGCCGGACGACCGACGCGTGCACGCCGCGCGCTTCCAGCGCGACCGCGGTCGCTTCGGACGCACGCGGATAATTCGCCGACACCGGCACGTGCGGATCGTCCTCCGTCGCCGCGCGGCCGGGCGCGACGAGCGCGAGGCCCGACGTGACGACCAGCGGCCGCGCCGAGCCGGCGAGCACCGCGCCGATCGTCTCGATCGCGCGGCGGTCGAGTTCGCAGTTCTCCGCGAAGCGCGAGAAATCGTGATTGAATCCCGTGTGGATCACCGCGTCGGCGGCTTCGGCGCCGTGGGTCAGGCTGTCGAGATCCTCCAGCGACCCGCGATGGACGTCGGCGCCGGCAGCGGCAACCGACGCCGCGGCCGTATCGGATCGCGCCAGCCCGAGCACCGAGTGCCCGGCCGCCACAAGTTCGGCCACGACGGCCGAGCCGACGAATCCCGACGCTCCCGTAACAAAGACACGCATGTTCAGCACCTCCGGATGAAATGGAGGCTTACTATCTGTCGAGCGCCGCTCGCGGTGAAGTCGTGACGGTTTACCAGTAAACGAACTAACAGGATATGGCTGACGCCCCCGACAACCTGCTCGGCGCGTACCTGCGGGACCGCCGCGAGAAACTCGACCCGGCCGCGCTCGGGTTGCCGGCCGCGCGCCGCCGCACGCCGGGCCTGCGGCGCGAGGAAGTCGCGCAGCGCGCGCACGTGAGCGCCGCGTGGTACACGTGGCTCGAACAGGGGCGCGGCGGCGCGCCGTCGGCCGACGTGCTCGACCGGCTCGCCCGCGCGCTGATGCTCAACGAGGCCGAACGCGAGCACCTGTTCCTGATCGGCGTCGGCCATCCGCCCGAGGTGCGCTATCACGCGCCGGCCAGCGTGACGCCGCGCCTGCAGCACGTGCTCGATTCGCTCGACGCGAGCCCGGCGATCATCCGCACGGCGACGTGGGACGTCCTCGCGTGGAACGACGCGGCGGCCGCGACGCTGACCGACTACGCGACACTGCCGCCGGCCGCGCGCAACATCCTGCGGCTGATCTTCGTCGACGGGCGCGTGCGCGACGCGCAGCCGAACTGGGAGCGCATCGCGCGATTCGCGGTCGGCGGGTTTCGTGCGGACGTCGCGCGCAGCGGCGCGACGCAGGCCGTGCAGGCGTTCGTCGACGAGATGCGCGCGACGAGCGCCGAATTCGACGCGATGTGGCGCGACCACGATATCCATTCGCATCACGAAGGCACGAAGGAGATCCGCCATCCGCAGGCCGGCCGGATCGCACTCGACTATTCGGCGTTCTCGGTCACCGGCCGCCCGGACCTGAGCCTCGTGATCTTCACGCCGGCGACGCCGGCCGACCGCGCGCGGATCCGGGCGCTCGTCACGGCCCGCGAACAGGCGCGCGCGGCGCAGGCGCCGGCTGTGTGACCGCACACGACTTTCTGGCGAGCCTGATTCAGGACAGCACGTATCAGCGAATCGCGAAACAGTACTTCCCGTTCGATATCCACAACTGACGAACGCGGAGCGGAAAACGCAAAGGGGCGTCGCGCGCGAATGCGCGACGCCCCTTGTTCATTCACGGAAAAGTGCCGGCTACGCCGCGCGCTGCAGCAGGTCGGTGGCGAAAGACCTCGCATGCGCGACGGCTTGCTGCGCGTCGCCGAATACGCCGAGCTGATCCCAGTGCTCTTCGGCCGCGTAGGTGCCTTTCACGGCGAGCGCCCGCTGGACGCTCAACTGCGCCGCGTATCGGCCGTCGTCCAGCGGGCGGGCCTTCGCGACGACCTTGTGCGGCGGACTCGCCCGCTCCGGCTGAACCAGGTCAACCGGGCCGCTGACCGTGCCGATATTCATCAACTCGTTCCTGGTGTTGCAATCCGGGCAGTAGAAGCACCAGCCCGCGCCCTCCTGATGGTGCCTGACCTGCCCGCGAGCCAGCACGGCACGACACTCAACGTTTTCGCAGATGAACGGCATCGCAGTCTCCGGAGTTGTTTGATGGAAATCCTAGCATGTCCGCCGGCGGTCAACCATCGGCATCCGCATGATTTCCACACCGGCGGTTTCGGTTCGTTGCCGAGGCCGGGCCGGACGGGCGTCGCCGACTTTCGCTGCGCTGCAAAATCGACGTTTTTTTACCGGGTGGGAAAACCGCATACGCAACCACGCACCGGATCGTGCTCCGCGCATTCTCGGAGAATCGTGCAAGAAATGCGGACTCGCGAGATAACGGTCGCGCCCGCTTCCGCGCGATGCTGTCGGTACTTCATCCCGCACCGAGGAACGGATATGACGAGCCACAACATCGAACAGAAAGTGATCCTGATCACCGGCGCGAGCAGCGGCATCGGCGAGGCCACCGCCCGCTATCTGGGCGCGCGCGGCGCACGCCTGATGCTCGGCGCGCGCCGCACCGAACGCCTTGCCGTGCTCGCCGACGACATTCGCGCCGGTGGCGGCACCGCGGCCTGGCGCGCACTCGACGTCACACAGCGCGACGACAGCGTCGCCTTCGTCGACGCCGCGCTCGCCGAGTACGGGCAGATCGACGTCATCGTCAACAACGCGGGCGTCATGCCGCTGTCGCCGATGGCGTCGCTGAAGGTCGACGAGTGGGACCGCATGGTCGACGTCAACATCAAGGGCGTGCTGTACGGCATCGCGGCCGCGCTGCCGGTGATGAATCGGCAGGGGTTCGGCCAGATCGTCAACGTATCGTCGATCGGCGGATTGCGGGTATCGCCGACGGCCGCCGTCTATTGCGCGACGAAGTACGCGGTGCGCGCGATCTCCGACGGCTTGCGGCAGGAGAACGACAAGCTGCGCGTCACGAGCATCTGCCCGGGTGTCGTCACGTCCGAGCTGGCCGACACGATTACCGACCCGGTCGCCGCCGAAGCGATGACGCGCTACCGCAGCATCGCGCTCGAACCCGAAGCGATCGCGGCGGCCATTGCGTATGCGATCGCGCAGCCTGCCGATGTCGACGTGAACGAGATCGTCGTGCGTCCGACCGCAACCGTCGCCGGTTAACGGACGGCGATGCGGGATGGCGATGCATCTTCTCGAGGTCACCCGGGATAAACTGTCGCCCCGACACCGAACCGAGAGATGCACCATGTTGATCCGCGTTGCGACCCTGGCCGATGCCATTCCGCTTGCCGAATTGAAGCGCGAGACGTTTCGCGAAACCTTTCTGCAGGACGGGTTCGGCATCGACTACCCGCCGAACGATCTGGCCGAGTACGAAGCCCGGACGTACTCGGTTGCCGCGATCACCGAGCAGCTCGGCGACCCGCAGTGCCGCACGTGGGTCGCGGAAGGCGACGACGGCACGTTGGTCGGATACGCGCAAGCAGGGCCGTGCAAGCTTCCGCACCCGGAAGTGGCAGACGGTTCGGGCGAGATTCATCAAATCTACCTTCGACGCGGCACGCAGGGAACCGGCGCCGGACGGGCGTTGTTCGACGCCGCGCTCGCGTACCTCGCCGCGACGCGCCCCGGCCCGGTATGGCTGGGCGTGTGGTCGGGCAATGCGAAGGCCATCGCGTTCTACGAGAAGGCCGGCTTCAAGCGTGTCGGCACGTACGATTTCAAGGTCGGCGAATCGACCGATCTGGAATTCATCTACCGTCGCTGATCGTCGCCTCCTATCGGCATCGTGTAAGCGCGGCGCAGACGAATACAGCCAATCGACGACGGCGTAAACGACGTCTTTCCCTCGTTTCGAGCCAAATGACATGATTCGAGGGTTCCCGGTAAAATTCGCCATTCCGGGTTATCGACTCATTGCTTCGTCATGCATCGAATTGGATTCTTCGTCTGCCGCGGCTACGACGCGCTCGATCTTGGCGGGCCGCTATCGGCCTTCAATCAGGTGGCCACGGCCGCCGGCCATACGCCATACGATCTTCACGTCATCTCGCCCTCCGGCGGCCCGATTCTCGGCAATACCGGCCTTTCGATCGACACGAAGCCGATCGGCAGGCGCGCGTTCGACACCGTCGTGTTCGTCGGCGGCGATATCGCCCCGATGCAGACTTCGGAAAATATCGCCGCGGCCAGCAAGCTCGCCGCCAAGGCGTCGCGGGTGGCAAGCGTGTGTACGGGCGCATTTCTGCTTGCGGAAACCGGCTCGCTGGACGGTTTGAGAGCGGCGACGCACTGGCGCTACGCCGCGCAATTGCAGTCGCGCTTCCCTCTCACGCGGGTCGACGGCGACAGTATCTATGTCGTCGATGGCCATGTCTGGACGTCGGCGGGCATCGCCTCCGGCATCGACCTGGCGCTCGGCATGATCGAACGGGACATGAGTCCGGAGATTGCGCGCGAGGTCTCGCGGCTTCTGGTCGTTCCGTATCGGCGGCCCGGCGGGCAGTCGCAATTCTCCGCGATGTCGCAGATGGAGCCGGAATCGGATCGCATCCGCATCGCGCTGAATTTCGCCCGGGAACATCTGGCCGAAGCGTTGCCGGTCGAACGGCTCGCCGATGCGGCCAGCTTGAGTTTGCGCCAGTTCGGGCGCGCGTTTCGCCGGGAAACCGGCGAAACACCGGCGAGGGCCGTCGAGCGTTTACGCGTCGAAGCCGCGAGGCTGCGCCTTCAGGGCGGCAGCGAACCGATCGAACAGATTGCGCTGGCGGTGGGATTCACCGATCCGGAACGGATGCGCCGAGCCTTCATCAAGCTGCTTGGACACCCGCCGCAAGCGATTCGACGCGAGAGCAGATCGAACGCAGCGGCAGCGCGTTGATCGACCGTCTGCCGATCAGCGCGCTGCAGGGTCGGCGTCTCGCTAACGAGTGATTGGCGCGTGGGTACGCAACGCGCCATTTCGCCGGACGTCGATGACCGTCAATCCTTGACGGGCGGGTAAGCGTTCCACATGTCGCGATGCAGCTTCCACGTGCCGCCCTGCTTCAGGAAGATGAGCGTCTGCTTCGCGCGGACCGTGAGCTTTCCGTCGTGATCGCGCACCTCCGCGTCCGACACCTCGGTCACGACCCGGTCATTACCGTAGAACTCGTAATTGCTGAACGCCACGGTGCCGGGTTTCGATCCGGCATACCCTTTGACGAGGTACTCGGTGATCGCACGGTGCCCCGTGACCTTGTCGCCTCCCGGCGGCAACAGCGTGCCGTCGTCGGTATAGAGGCGGCCTATCGCGTCGTAGTCCCCGCGCGCAAAGGCATCCGCCCATCGCACGTTTTCGGCCTTGATGGCCGCTTCGGGCAGGCGTTGCGCACCCCCGGCGATAGCCGGCGCCGTGAATGCAAAAAAGGACACGCACGCTGCAAGCGCAGCCGTACCAAGATGAATCTGTCGCATCGAGTGATTTCCGAATCAGGTTTGAATGAAAGAGACGGCGACCCTGCATGCGTTGCCGCCAAGCGTGTCAGCGAACGCCGGGAATGCGTGCGAGTCCCTTCGATGCGCCGGGCAGCGTCTTGTCGACCATCGCGACGAGTTCGGGCCGTGCATCTCTTGGATGCCCGGAGTGGAACGGCGGAGCGGGATCGTATTCAATGACGAGCTGCGTGTATTCGGCAGCCTGCTGGCCGCGCAGCTTCGCCGCCACGCGCAGCGCGAAGTCGATGCCCGCCGTCACGCCGCCGCCGCTCATGAAGCGGCCGTTGTCGTCTTCGACGAAGCGATCCGGAACGGGAATCGCGCCATACTCGGCCAGCTTGTTGACGAACGCCCAATGGCAGGCGCTGCGCTTGCCATTGAGCACGCCCGTCGCGGCGAGCACGAGCGAGCCGTTGCACACCGACGTCACGTGTTTCGCGCTTTCCGCCAGACGCCGGATCTGCGCCTGATACGCCGGTCGCATCGGCGCCGACAAATCGGACCCGCCGGGCACGAGGATCACGTCGGTCCTGTCGATATCGGCCAGCCGTTCGGTCTTGCCGTACACGACGCCGAATTCGAGCGTCACGTTGCCGCCATCGAGGCTCGCGTAGCGAACGTTCGTATTCGGCAGCCGGTGGAAGATCTCGCTGGGGCCCGCGAAGTCGAGCAGCGTGCCGCCGTCGTAATTGACGATCAGGATGTCGAGCGGCTCGTTCGGCGCAAGCAGCCCTGCGCTGCCCGTCTGTGCCAGCGCAGGCGTGGCGCGCCCGAGCAACGCGCCGCCGCCCAGCACGGCGCCGAGGGTGGCGGCGCTGCCGAACTTCAGGACATCGCGACGCGAACGGCCTGCCCGCGTGAGTTGCCCGGCCGAGACTGGGTTATCGCTACTGTCGGTCAAGATGATTGCTCCTTGCACTTCGGCCCATGGGCGAGCGCAACCCCGCCGGGCCGGATGGAATAACCGCCACGGCGAACGGCGCGGCGGACGTGAAATCGGGATGGGGATGAGCCGGGATGACGTGCCGGGCTCAGGACGCGTGAAGCGCAGGCTTAAAGCTGCGACGCACCGCCATCGACCACCAGCTCGGTGCCGACGACGAAGGACGATTCGTCGCTGGCGAGATAGAGCGCTGCGTACGCGATGTCGTCGGCCTTGCCCATGCGGCCCACCGGAATCGCCTCGGCGAATTCGGCCTTGCGCTCGCGCACCCATTCGTCGGGCATGCCCCACCTGGAGAGCAGAGGCGTGTCGATCACGCCGGGCGCGATCGCGTTGAAGCGGATTTTCCGGTCGAGAAATTCGTACGACCAGCTACGGGCCAGCGATCGCACGGCGGCCTTCGCCGCCGCGGTCAACGAGATGCCGTGCTTGCCGGTCTGCGCGACGAACGAAGTATTGAGGATCACCGACGAACCTTCGCGCAGGTACGGCAGCGCGGCTTGAAGCGTGACCACCACGCCCTTGACGTTGATATCCATGATGTCGTTGTAGAGCGTGTCGTCGATGTCGTTGACGGCGGACGGGAAAGCCCAGCCCGCGTTGGCGAACACGACATCGAGGCCGCCGAACGTCTCGTTGACCTCGGCGGCAATCGCGCGCATGTCGTCGAGCGACCGCACGTCGCCCTTGAGCACGACCGCATGCTCGCCCAGCTCCGCCTTCACGCGCTCGAATACGGCCTCGTCGCGCCCCGTCACCGCGACGCGCGCACCTTCTGCAATGAACAGCTTCGCGGTGGCAAGGCCGATGCCGCTGGTACCGCCCGTGATCAACGCCGATTTGTTCTCGAGTCTCATCTTCCGTTCCTTTTCATGTCCGTGATTGACCGGGCCGAACACGCGACGCGCCATGACGCTTGCGTGCTTGTTCCGGCTTGATCGTCCAGGTGAAGTATGGAACGGGAGGTTAATGGCGCAAAGGTCTTATAACCCTCGAAAAACGCCATTCGATGCGAATGGGTGAGACGTCGGGAGACATCATTCCCGGTACGTCGGTGGCGGCTGCATCCGCGCGATCACTCAGTAAGTAGCGACTTCGCCCCCACAGCGTCTTCGGTTCGTCGAACAGATGACGCAACCCGCTGTCCGCGCAGACGAAGGCGGCCGAGGCCGGCAAGCAGATCCCGACCAACCGCGTCGCGAAGATGCCCGCCGAGATGCAGCAGAGCCTCGGCAACATCGACGATCTGATGCGGAAGGCCACGGTGGTCGACTGGACCGCGATCAACGCGCGCCGCGCGCAGTGGGATACGCGCTGGAACCGGCAGATCGAGCGGTAACCACGCACGGGGCGCGGTTGCACGGATTACCTTACCGCAAGCGCTCCGCGACCGCGCGCGCCACGGCGCTCAACGCGTCGCCGCGCTCGAGCGCGGCGCGCGGCCGCGACGCTGCGCCCTGTGCCTCCAGCGCGCGCGGCACGAAATCCGGCGACGACGAGAACTTGACGATCGTCAGCGCGGCCTTCGGATCGACGAGGATCGCCTGGCCGAAGCGCCCCGCCGCCGCGAACGCGCCATCGCCGTCCTTCACCTGATACCAGTAGTCGCGATACGCATAGCCGTCCTTGCCGGGGACCACGTTGCCCTTTGCGAACAGCGCCGCGTTGTGCGCAGGCTGCAGCGCCGCGCGAATCGTCGCGGCCGGCAGCGTGCCTCGCGCACCGCCCAGACCGGTGCGCACGCGTTCGGCAAAGCGCGCGGCGTCGCGCAGCGTCGTGTACAGCCCGCCGCTCGCCATCGCCATCGCATTGCGGTCCACCGCGACGTACGCATCGTCTTCCGCGAAATCGCGCCACAGCCACCGCTCGACCAGCGCGCTCCACGACTGCCCCGTCGCGCGCTGCATCGCCCACGAGACGGCTTCCGGCGAACCGTTCTGATAGAACCATGCGCTGCCCGGCGTCACGTCCGGCACGCGCCGCACGGTCAGCAGGAAATCGACGATGCTCGCCGGCGCGCCTTCGCGGTGCGGCACAAGCCCGACCGCGCCGAACAGGCCGAGATCGGGCGGCACGCCCGGTGCATAGGCGGTGGGCACTTCCATGTCGAGGTTCTGTTGCAGCGTCGCACTGCCGAACGGCGTGTCGGCCAGTTCCGGCACCGTGCGCGACAGCGGCGCGCCGGCATCGAGCACGCCCGATTCGATCAGTTGCGCGGCGAGCAGCCCCGTCACCGATTTCGTCATCGATGCCCATGCGTGCTGCTGGTCGGGCCGGAAGCCGTCGAAATAGCGCTCGTAGACGACCCGGCCGCGCTGCAGCACGATGAAACCGTCGGTGTGGGTCGCGCGCAAGTACGCGTCGAGCATCAGCGTTTCGCCGCCGATCGTCACGGGCAGCGCGTCGAGACCGGACGCCGGTTGCTCGGCAAGCGGCATCGGCGCGGCCGCGTGCCGGATGCCGGCCGTCGGCGCGAGTAGCCGCGTGTTGGTCAGCGCCCAGCGCAGGCGGGCGGGCGTGAACGCGTTCGCCTTGTTGACGATCCGGTCGGCCGGCGGCGGGAAGCCCTGCATCATGCCCGGTGTGGCGGCGTCGGGTGCGGCAGGTGCCGCGTGCGTCGTCGCACCGAGCGCGAGCCCGCCGGCCAGCGCGACGGTCCGGGCCAGCCGGCGGCCGTGCCGGGTAGCGGTAAAGCATCGATGAATTCGCATCGAATCATGCCTCGTAGTGGAAAGCGATCGGGCGATGCGCGCGGACATCACGGCTGCTGGCCATCGATGCGCAACTGGTTCGATACCGACGTCACGCCGTCGACGCGCCGCGCGACCGCCGCCGCGAGATTCACCTGGGCCGTATCGGTGACCGAGCCGGCGAGCGTCACGCCGCCGTCGCGCACTCGCACGAGGATGCGCGTCGCGTTCAGGTTTTTCGTGCGCGCGAGCGCGGTGCTGACGCGGCGCTTCAGCTTGCGGTCGGCCGCGTTGCGCTGCGCGGGCGGCACGCCGGCCGATGCCGGTACTTGCGCCGATTCCTGAGCAGCCGGGGCCGATGACGATCGAACCGCCGCGCTCGCGGCATCGGATTGCGCATGGGCGGTGAGGGTCCAGCATGCTGCCATCAGCAGTCCCGCGGCCAATCTGGATGAAGTACGCATGATCGGATCACGCTCCTGAAAATCGTTGGACAGAAAACCTCAGAACTGCGTCATCAGCCCGATCGACACGCCGGTCGTCGCGCTCGCGCCGCGCCGCAGGTTCAGCGCCGCGATCGTCGCCGGATCGCGCATGTACGCGCCGGTCATCCCGTTGCGGTCGACTTCGACATACAGCTCGGTGCGCTTCGACAGGAAATACTCGGCGATCGCGTAGGTCGTCAGCTTGTGGCCGTCCGCGCCCCGCACGTTGCCGAGATTGCGCGCGCGGTCGTAGAACGCGGCCGCGCTCAACTGCACCGACGGCAGCGGCTGCACGACGACACCGAACGACGGGATATCGTCACGTCGCGACGGTGCGCCGGCCTTGTTCGCACGCACGTTCAGCGACGCGTAGCTCAAATAGAAGCGCGCGCGGCCGAGTTGCAGCGTGCCGCCCGCCTGGATCGTCTGCGCCGACTGCGAGCCATCGGGGCTGTAGGTCTTCGCATACGACACGCCGCCCATCAGGTCCGAATACGTGTACATCGCGGCCGTCGAATAGCTGGTGCCCGCATGCGAACTGCCGGCGACGCCGCCCGGCGAATAGTTCGCGCCGAAGCGCAGGCCGCCCACCTGCCCGAGATACTTGATCGTGTTGTTGAAACGCGAATCGAGCGTGAAGAAGTTGCCGTCGAACAGCACGCCCGGCTCGACCGCGAGCGACTGCCCGCGCCCGCCGAGCGGATCGAGCGCGATGCCGAGATCCTCCGCGACGTTGAACTGGCGGCCGAACGTCACGCGGCCGAAATCGCCTGTGAGGCCGACATAGGCGGCCTGCGAGAACAGCGTGCCCGACGTCTTCAACGCGCCGGTGCCGCTGTTGAACGCGCCGTCGAGCACGAACAACGCCTTCAGCCCGTTGCCGAGATCCTCCCGGCCGCGAATGCCGAACTCGTTGCCCGCGATGATGTTGTTGTTGAAGCCGACCTGACTGCCGCCCGGCAGCCCGTTGACCCAACGCACGCCGCCGCCGATCCGGCCGAACAGCGTCACGCTCGACTGCGCGTGCACGCTTGCGCACAGCGCGCCGACCAGCGTCGCCGCAATCATCTTCTTCATGTCTCCTCCTGCCACGTCGTTGCGCGGCGTATCGTGGTACTGCCTGCCGTCGAAAGGCGCCGCCGCCCGGCAAGCGGGCCGCACGCCGAAAACGATGTGATGCGCCGCGTCGTGCTAGCGGCCGCACGCGCCGACCGTCGGCGCGGCGCGCGCCGGTTCGCCCGCAAGACGCCGCAGCGAGCGTTGCGGATCGAGGCACCACGCGCCGAGCACGCCGCATGCGATCAGCACGACGCCGCACACGATGCTCGCCTGTTCGAAGCCGCGCGCGACCGACGCACCGGCGCCCTCGATCAGCATGCCGGTGACGACCGGCGCGCCCAGGCCCGCCAGCGACGCGAAGCCGTTGCTGAGCGCGAGCACGCCGCCGCGCTGCGCGTCCGGCGTCACTTCGGCGAGCATCGCGGGGCCGATCGAGTACATGGTCAGCGTCAGCCCGCTGCCGAACGTCAGCAGCACGAGCTTGGCCGCACGCGGGACGCCCGGCACCGGCAGCAGGGCCAGCATCGCGCCGGCGACCGCCAGCGTGATCGCGATGAAGGTGCCGCGGCCGTGCCGCGACGGCATGCCGCGCGCGAGCAGCGTTTGCGACAGCCACGCGAGCGCAAGACTGAGCGGCGACGTGACCGCGACGAACAGCGCGAACATGCGACCGGCCTCGTGCGGCCCGAAGCCGAACCCGAGTTGCAGGTAGGTCGGCATCCACGTGAGCGTCATCGCAAGAATCCAGTTCGCCGCGAAATGGCCGAGGAAGTTGCCGAGCACCGTGCGATCGGTCAGCAGCCGCCCGTACGGCACGCGGTCACCGCCCGCCGCGCGCGGCGCCCGCGACAGCGTGCCCTCCTCGCCGAGCACCGCCCACGCGATGCACCACACGGCCCCGAGCAGCGCGAGCACCGCGAAGTTCGCACGCCAGCCCCAGTGCGTCGTGATGACCGGAATCGACAGCCCCGCGATCAGCAGGCCGAGCGCGCTGCCCTGGTGCAGCAGCGCGACGGGAAGGTTGCGCCGCGTATCGGGAAACCACTTGTAGATCGCATGCGTCGCGACCGGCGACGCGGGCCCTTCGCCGATGCCGAGCAGCACGCGGCACGCGATGACCACCCAGATCGAGCCGGCGACCAGCATCGGCAATTGCAGCAGCGCCCATGCGGCGGCCATCGCGAACAGCAGCCATTTCGCGGGCCAGCGGTTCGCGGCGATGCCGCCCGCGATCGCCGCGACCGCGAACAGCCAGTTGAGGCTGCCGCCGATCACCCCGAACTGCGTCGGGCTCAGATGCAGGTCGCGCATCATCGGCACCGACACGAGGCCGAGCACGACCTTGTCGAGAAAATTCACCAGCATCATCAGCGCGAGCATCGTCGCGATGGACCACGCCCGTCCGGGGCGGTACTGCGCACCATTCGTCATGGCTGTCTCCTGTTTCGTTATCGTGGGCGGTCGGGCGCGTCGCGCTACCCGCCGCCGTGCTCGCCGGGCATCGGCACGCGGTCGTCGCCGTCCGGCAGGCCGAGCGAGAATTTCACCGGGAAGCGCACCGCCAGCGTGCGGTCGGCCGCCACCTCGCGCGCGACGCCGCGTGCTCGCACGTGCGGATCGTCGAACACCTCGCCGGCATCGGGCACGCGCGACACCGGCAACCCGAGCGCACCGAGCATGCGCATCCAGTCGCCCTGCGTGCGCGTCGCGAAAAGCGCGCGCAACTGCGCGCCGAGCGCGTGCCGATGTTGCTGCCGGCCCGCGCGCTGCGCATAGCGCGGCTCGCGCAGCGCCGGACACGCATCGCCGAGCGCATCGGCAAACGCGGCCCAGAACTTGTCCTCGAACGTCGCGAGCACGATATGCCGCCCGTCGGCGGTTTCGAACAGGTCGTTGTCGGGCATCACCCAGCGTGCGGCGTCGGGCGCGTCGCGGCCCGTGCGCAGCGCCCAGGCGGCCGGGGCGGTCCACGCGAACATCGCGTCGTGAATCGACACGTCGAGGTGCTGGCCGAGCCCGTTCGCCCGCGCACTCATCACCGCGACGGCCAGCGCGAGCGCCGCATGCAGCGCGGCCGCATGATCGGCGAGCCGCACGCGCGGCCGCGCGACGGTGTCGTGCAGTTGCGCGGGCACCGACCAGTAGCCGGCATCGGCCAGAAAATTCAGGTCGTGGCCGGGGCGGTTCGCATACGGGCCGTCCTGCCCGTAGCCGGTGATCGAGCACAGCACGACGCGCGGGTTCGCGCGGGCCAGCGTCGTGTAATCGAGCCCGAGCCGCGCCATCACGCCGGGCCGGCTGCCTTCGACGACCGCATCGGCATCACGCACGAGATCGAGAAAGCGCGCGCGGCCGTCGGGCGTCTTCAGGTCGAGCACGAGCGAGCGCTTGCCGCGGTTGAACTGCGCGAACGTGTCGGCGCCGACCTGCCGCAACGCGTCCCCGCCCGGCGGCTCGACCTTGATCACGTCGGCGCCGAGCTGGCGCAGCAGCGCGCACGCATGCGGGCCGGGCAGCAACTGGCCTGCATCGACGATCCGCACGCCGCGCAGGCATGACCACGCGGGGGCATGGTCCTCGCCTGCCGGCCACGCGTCGTGCATGCCGCGGGCCGTCATGCGTCGCGCCCCGCGCCGGCCGGTTCGAGAATCGCCTTCGCGATCGCGTTGCGCTGGATCTCGCTCGTGCCGGTCAGGATCCGGAACATCCGCAGCTTGCGGAACGTCTGCTCGACCGGATGGCCGCGCGTCACGCCGACGTTGCCGTGGATCTGCACGGCCTTGTCCGCGACCTCGAAGCAGCGCTCCGACACGAACAGCTTGCACGCGGACGCCGTCATCCGCAGGTCGGCGCCTGCGTCGGCGAGCGCGGCCGTGTGCGCGATCATGCTTTCGCACGCCCACAGCGCGGCGGCCATGTCGGCAAGCATGTGCTGGATCGCCTGGAAGCGCGCGATCGGGCCGCCGAACTGCCGGCGCGTGCGCGCATGGTCGAGCGACGCGCGATACGCGGACATCGCAAGGCCCAGCATCGTCGGGCAATGCAGCAGCCGGTTCACGTTGATGCGCGACATGCCGAGCCGGAAACCGTTGCCGATTCCGCCGAACACGTTCTCGCGCGGCACGCGCACGTCGACGAAGCGGATGTCCGCGTCGATGTGCTGGCCCGACATCGGCACGTATTCGTGCTCGACGCTCACGCCGGGCAGGTCGAGATCGACCAGCACGGCCGTGATCTGCGGCGGCGTCGCGGTTGCATCGGTCACGCACATCACGATCGCGAAATCGGCGAACGGCGCGCCGCTGATGTAGTGCTTCGTGCCGTTGATGACGAGCGAATCGCCGTCCTCGACCGCCGTCGTGCGGATGCTCATCGCGTCCGAACCCGAATGAGGCTCGGTCAGTGCGAAGCACGTCGATTTCTCGCCGCGCATCACCGGCTTGAAATAGCGCTCGAGCTGCGCGGGCGTCGCGTACTTCAGCATGTTGCCGATGCGCGGCGGCCCGCCGAGTTCGCCGAGCACGTGCGGCGCGAGCGCCGCACCGCAGGCGGCCAGGTCGGCCTTCAGCGCGCACACCTCGGCGATCGACAGCCCCTGGCCGCCGATCTCGACGGGCAGGCTCGCGGTATAGAAGCCGAGCGCGGCCGAGCGTTGCCACACGCGGCGCAGCACGTCGCGCGGCCACACGTCTTCCGAGTCGAGCTCCAGCTCGCGCTCGATCGGGCGCAGCTCGTCGTCGACGAAGCGCAGCACGGCCGCGCGCAGCGCGACGAATTCGGGGCGTTGCAGATGATCGAACATGGCGGCCTCCTTCAGTTGACGCGGCGCGTGACGCCGCGCCAGTACGGCTCGCGCACGAGCTTGCGGGCGATCTTGCCGCTCGCGTTCTTCGGCAGTTCCGCGACGAAATCGACGGAGCGCGGCGCCTTGTAGTCGGCGAGCTGCGCGCGGCAGTGCGCGACGAGGTCGGCCGTCTGCGCGCCATGGCCGGCACGCAGCACGACGACGGCCTTCACGGCCTCGCCCCACTTGTCGTCGGGCACGCCGACGACGCAGGCCTCGAGCACGCCCGCGTGCCGGTACAGCGCCGCTTCGACTTCGGTCGGATACACGTTGAAGCCGCCCGAAATGATCATGTCGTGCTTGCGGTCGACGAGGTAGATGAAGCCTTCGCGATCGGTGCGTGCGAGATCGCCGGTGTGCAGCCAGCCGTCGACCAGCACCTCGCGCGTCAGCTCCGGCGCATTCCAGTAGCCCTGGAACACGTCCGCGCCGCGAATCACGAGCTCGCCGATTGCATCGCCTTCGACTTCGCGGCCGTCCGCATCGACCACCCGCACTTCCGTTTCGCCGAGCGGCCGGCCGCACGATGCGAGCCGCTCGCGGCCGTGCAACAGCGCATGCGCGTGATCGGCAATGCCGAGCCGCGTGACGCCCGACGTCGATTCGCTCGCGCCGTAGCCTTGCGACAGTACGGGGCCGATGCGCGCCCAGGCTTCCTCGATGCGCGCGGGCGCCATCGGCGCGGCGCCGTAGCCGAGCACCTTCAGGCTGCGCAGGTCGGCCTGCGCGAGCTCGGGCGTGTTCAGCAGCATGTTGACCATCGCCGGCACCATGAACGTGTGCGTGATGCGCTGGCGTGCGACTTCGGCGAGGAAATGCGCGGGCTCGAACGCGTCGAACAGCACGAGCGTCGCGCCGCAGAACAGGTACGGCTGCATCAGCATCCCCGACGCGTGCGTGATCGGCCCGATCAGCGCGAGCCGGTCGCCGGGCTGCGCGGGACGATCCATCCCGAGCACGATCTTGCGCAGCGACGCGAGCCGGTTGCCGTAGCTCTGCATCGCGGCCTTGATGCGCCCGGTCGAGCCGGACGAGAAGTGCAGCACCGCGAGGTCGTCGGCCGCCGGCACGTAGTCGGGCGGCGTATCGCCGCCCTTGGCGAGCAGCGTTTCGTAGTCGAGATAGCCGGCGGCCGCGCCGTCGAGCGACACGAACCGCTCGACCGACCCGAAGCCCGGCGAATCGGGCGTGTAGTCCGTATAGCAGCGCCCGCCGATGAACGCGACGGGCGTGCAGTTGCCGACGACGTCGGCGGCCTCGGCCGCCGTGAAGCGCGGATTCAGCGCGGCTTTCACGAGACCGGCCTTGTACAGCGCGCACTCGATCTCGACGAGCTCGATGCAGTTGCGCGCCTGCACGGCGATGCGCGCGCCGCGCGTAAAGCCGAGGCCGCGCAGCGCGTTCGCGAGCCGCGTCGAACGTTCGTCGAGCTGACGGTATGTGACCGCGCGGTCGCGGTGGATCACGGCGGGCTGGCTGCCCCAGTAACGGGCCGCGCGCCGCAGGAAGTAGGCGAAGCTCAAGACG
Source organism: Burkholderia sp. BCC0419 (assembly GCF_902830285.1). Lineage (NCBI taxonomy): Bacteria > Pseudomonadati > Pseudomonadota > Betaproteobacteria > Burkholderiales > Burkholderiaceae > Burkholderia > Burkholderia sp. BCC0419. The sequence goes on along the minus strand of NZ_CADESR010000001.1, from coordinate 349,159 downwards.
ATTCTCCTGGTCGATCAGTGCCGCCAGTCTGTAAGATGCCGAGGCATCACCACAATGCATTACTTGATATAAAGTCATAACTGACAGGAATCCCCCGATGGATACCCGCGATCTGGAGTACCTGCTGGCCGTGGAGCGGCACGGCAGCATCGGCAAGGCCGCCGACGCGCTGGGGCTGTCGCAGCCCGCGCTGACCAAGGCCGTGCAGCGGCTGGAGGCGCAGGTCGGCGTGACGCTGTTCGAGCGCACCGCGAACGGGATGACGCCGACGCCGGCGGGCGCGCGCTTCGTCGCCCGCGCGCAGCGGATCGCGCTCGAATTCGACGATGCGCTGCAGGAGATGCGCGCGATCCGCGGCGGCGAACAGGGCGTCGTGCGGGTCGGCTACTCGCCGACCGTGCCCAACGCGTTCGTGCTCGGCGCGTGCCGGCAACTGATCCGTGAACGGCCGGCCGCGCGGCTGCGGCTGCGCTGCCGGCTCGCCCGCGAGCTGCTCGACCTGCTCGCGGCCGGCGAGCTCGACCTGGTGGTGGCGCCCGAGCCACAGCAGCCGGACCCCGCGCTCGACACCATCGCGCTGTTCGACGACCGGCTCACGGTGCTTGCCGACGCCGACCACCCGCTCCAGCGCAAGCGCGCGCTCACGCTCGCCGATCTCGCCGACCAGGAATGGCTGCTGCCGGAGACGACGATTCCGGTGCGGCACCGGATCGACGACGCGTTCCGCGCGCGCGGGCTGCCGGCGCCGCGCCTGCGTGTGGAGACCGATTTCGGCAACACGTCGCTGCTGCAGTTGCTGCGCGGCACGTCGCTGCTGTGCGTCGGCGGCGCCGACGCGCTCGGCCAGGTGACCGGGCTGCGCGCGCTCGACCTGCGGGCCGGCGAACTCGAGCTGGACCGCCGCATCGGCGCGATGCACCGCGCGGGCGCGTACGTGCCGCCGCTCGCGCAGCGGATGATCGCGCTGCTGCGGGAAAGCGCCGCATCGCACGCCGACCATCATTTGCCGGAGTGATGACACTCCCCTTTTTCTGCGGATTTGACCGGGGCCGGCGGGGCCGACAACACTAGCCCGCAGTGCCGCACAAGACGGCACGCGCCCGCTCCCCTTCAGAGTCCGCCATGTACCCGACCGACACCGTGCAATCCCCGAGCGCCGCCCGGCCGCTCGCCGACCGGCAACTGCGCCGGATCGTCATCGCCTCCGTCGCCGGCAACGCGATGGAGTGGTACGACTTCTTCGTATACGGCACGGCCGCGGCGCTGGTGTTCGGCCACGTGTTCTTTCCGCCCGGCGCATCGCCGCTCGCCGGAAGCCTCGCCGCATTCGCGGCGTTCGCGCTCGGCTTCGTCGCGCGGCCGCTCGGCGGGATCGTGTTCGGCCACGTCGGCGACCGCTACGGGCGCAAGGCGTCGCTCGTCTGGACGCTGCTGATCATGGGCGCGTCGACCTTCGCGATCGGCCTGCTGCCGACCTATGCGCAAGTCGGCCTGTGGGCGCCGGCCGCGCTCGTCGTGCTGCGCCTGCTGCAGGGCATCGCGTCCGGCGGCGAATGGGGCGGCGGCGTGCTGATGATCAGCGAGAACGCACCGCCCGAGCAGCGCGGCTATTACGCGGCGTGGAGCCAGCTCGGCGTGGGCGGCGGCTTCGTGCTGTCGTCGGCCGCGTTTCTCGCCGCGCAGGCGCTGCCGGACGACGCATTCCGCACGTGGGGCTGGCGGCTGCCGTTTCTCGCGAGCATCGCGATCTTCGCGATCGGCATCTATATCCGCCGCCATCTGCCGGAAAGCCGCGACTTCGAGCAGGCCGGCAAGCGCGGCGCGCACACGCATTTGCCGATCGTCGAGTGCATCCGCCGCCATCCGAAGGAAATCCTGCTCGCGATGGGGCTGCGCGTGGCCGAGAACGGCGGCGCCTATATCTTCCTCGCGTTCTCGCTCGTCTACGGCAAGTACGTCGGGATTCCGAACGGCACGATGCTGACCGGCGTGATGATCGCGATGATCGTCGAAATGGGCGCGATGCTCGCATGGGGCCGGCTGTCCGACCGGATCGGCCGCAAGCCCGTGTACCTGATCGGCGCGCTGAGCCTCGTCGCGTGCGCGTTTCCGTTCTTCTGGCTGCTCGACACGCGCGTGACGCCGCTCGTGTGGCTCGCGCTGACGGTCGGCACGGCGGTGAGCCACGGCGCGATGATCGGTACGCTGCCGGCGCTCGTCGGCGAACTGTTCAGCACCGAGGTGCGTTACTCGGGCGTCGCGCTCGGCCACGAAGTCGCGTCGATCTTCGCGGGCGGGATGTCGCCACTGATCGCGACCGCGCTGCTCGCGCGCTATCACGCGTCGTGGCCGGTGTCGCTGTTCCTCGTCGCGCTCGGCCTCGTGACCGTCGCGACGCTGTGCGTGATGCGCGAGACGCGCACCACGCCCGCCGACGGTTCGCGCGGCGACCCGGCATGACCGTGCCCCCGCGGCATGCGCTCGCGCGGCCCGGGACCGTCGACGGCTCGCGGCGCGGCGTGCCACGTCGCACGGCCTGGTCCGCGACCGCGGCAACGCGTGCGCACGACGCCTCGACGCAACGCCTACTCGCCGACCGGCCGCCGTGCGCCGTCGAATTCGGGCGCGAGCCCGAGATGATCGAGCAGCCGCGCGAACTCGCCGAGCCGCTGCCGCATGTAGGCCGGCACGTCGACCTGCGCATAGTCGTGGAAGCCGGCACCGGTGCGCACGCCGTCGCGACCAGCCTCCATGTTGCGCACGACGCTCGCGGCCGGCGCGAAGCGCGGGCCGATCTCGCCGGCCAGGTACTGCGACGCGTAGTACAGGATGTCGCAGCCGCCCCAGTCGATGAATTCGAGCAGCCCGAGCACCGCGAAGCGCGGGCCGAAGCCGGCGCGGATCGCCGTGTCGATGTCCTCGGCGCTCGCGACGCCTTCCTCGACCATCCGCGCGGCCTCGTTCATCGCGAGGGCCTGGATGCGCGGCACGATATAGCCGGGCGCCGGCCCGCAGATCACCGGCTTCTTGCCGACGCGTTCGAGCAGCGCCGCGAGCGCGTCGACGACGGACTGATCGGTCGCATCGCTGCGGCTGACCTCGACGAGCGGCATCAGCAGCGCGGGGTTCAGCCAGTGCGCGTTCAGCATCCGCGCCGGGTGCGCAACGTGGCGCTGCAATTCGGTGACGACGAACGTCGACGTGGTCGACGCGATCGTTGCGTGCGCATCGACATGTTCGCCGAGCCAGCGCAGCACGTCGGCCTTTGCATCGAGCACTTCGGGCAGCGCTTCGAACACGATCTCGGCATCGCGCACCGCATCGGCCGCGCCGTCCCGCGCCACGAGCGCGATGCGCGCGACGGCGGCGTCGGCCTGCGCGGCATCGATGCGGCCCAGTGCGACCTGCGCATGCAGCGGTCGGACGATCTCGTCGCGCGTGCGATCGTCGAACGCGCGACGGCCGGCCGCATCGCGCGGCTTGAAGTCGATCAGCGTCACGTCGAGGCCCGCGAACGCGAACACGAGCGCGATGCCCTGCCCCATGCGTCCCGCGCCGAGCACGTGGATGCGCGTCACATCGGCGGCCGCCTTCATGCCGCGTACCCCGCGTCGAGCAGCGCGCGCAGCGCGTCCTTCGACAGCGCCGCGAGCCCGAGCCGTTCCAGCGTGCGGCCTTCCGCATACAGGTCGCGCACCGCGACCGCGCTTGCGATGCTCAGCAGCCCTTGCGCGACGGGCGTCGGCACGCCGGCCCAGCGCCCGCACGACACGATGAACGACAGCCCGAGCCGGGTGTCCTCGAGCATGTAGCGATGCGTGCGCAGATCGATCTTCTCGCGCCAGTCGCCGCTATCGGTCAGCTTGCCGTGCGCGCCGCGCCCGTACATCCACTCGTCGCCGTCGGTCGCATAGTGATCGGCGAGCGGGAAATGCGGCGCGCGGTAGCCGAGCGCTTCGCGCACCGCGATGCGTTCGCCGTCGAGCGCGTTCGTCACGCGGCGGATCGACGGCTGCGTGCCTTCGTTGTGGATGTCCCACGCGTCGAAGTGTTCGAGCGGCCCGGCGTTCATCAGGATCAGCGGCGGGTGAATCACGGGGCCCGCGTTCATCAGCGCGCCGGACAACGCATCCTCGACCGGTTCGACCGACGGATAGCCCGCGCGCAGCACGTCGAACGCCCAGCCGGCCGCGTTCGCCGGCCACACGCCGGTCGGCAGGCGCGTCGCGTACGCGCTGATCACGACGTCGTTGTCGCCATGCTTGCGCACCAGGTACGGCAGCGTGCCCGTTTCGGCGAACGCGACGCGCGAACGGTTGCCGGCGTCGGCCGCCGCGCGGGCGAACACGACGCTGCCGAACGTGCCGGGCGGCAGGAACACGACCTGGCCGTCCTCCAGCAGCGGCGCGACCTGCGCGGCGAGTGCGTCGTGCGACGTGGCCGGCAGCGGCACCACGACGAGCTGCGCGCCGCGCAGCGCGTCGGCGAGATCGTCGGTAAGACGGATCGCGCCCGGCGCATCGCCGAGCGGCACCGCGCGCTTGCCGCGATAGTCGGTGACGTTCAGCACGCCAAGCTCGCGCAGCCGCGCATGCGGCTCGCGATCGCGCCGCCACCACGTCACGTCGTGGCCTTTTTCGAGCAGGTCGATAGCCGCCGCATGGCAGCCGTGGCCGCCGCCCAGAACACATACCTTCATCGTCTTCTCCTGGTGATCGAGTCTGTCCGAGACTACGCGGCGGCCTGCGCCGCGTCGCTTCAAAACGCGCAACGACACGCCCGTTCGCGCAACGCAATCGCGGCAATGCGCATACCGCCGCTCCGCTGCATCCGCTACGAGGTCCAGGCATGAACATCGCCCTTTCCCGCCATGCGCCGAACCGGCTCGGCACGCTGCAGGCGCCCGACGAAGTCGAACGCGCGGTCGCGCACCGGCTCGGGCCGCACCGGATGGCCGCGTCCGGCCGCGATCCGTTTCATGCTGAGCTGTACGAGGTGCCGCTGCATCACGGCGCGCTGCTCGAACTCTGCTATGGCCGCGAGACGCGCATCGATTTCGGCGACGACGCCGATCACTTCCTGTTCCGGCTGACGCTCGCCGGTGCGTGCGAGCTGCAGGCCGGCAGCGTCGTCGCGCGCGCCGGCCCCGGCGCGCTGACCGTGTCGTCGCCCGCGCTCGCGAGCCGCCTGCGCACGAGCCCCGATTGCCGCAACCTCGTGCTGCGGCTCGAACGCGGTGCGCTCGAACGCAAGTTGCAGGACATGCTGCACACGACGCTCGCGCGGCCGCTGCAATTCGACCTCGCGGCCGGCGGCGCGGGCGCCGCGCTCGTGCTGCCGACCTTCGAATACCTGTGCCGGCTCGGCGCGCAGCCGGGCATCGGCGCGGCCTCGCCGGTGTTCGGCGCCGACCTCACCGCGTGGCTGATGTCGCTGCTGCTCACACACCTGCCGCACGCGTACAGCGACGCGCTGCTGCGCGGCACGCCGCCGCTGCCCGCCCACGTGCGGCGCGCGTGCGCTCACGTCGATGCGCACCTCGGCGAGCCGCTCGCGCTCGCCGCGCTGGCGGCCGTCGCCGGGGTCGCGCCGCGCACGCTTCAGCACGCGTTCCGCGCGTTCCTGCACACCACGCCGGCCGCGTACGTGCGCGAGCGCCGGCTCGCCGCCGTGCATGCGGCGCTGCAACGCGGCGACGCGCGCAGCGTGACCGACGTGCTGATCGCGCACGGCATCCATGGCTTCGGCCATTTCGCGAAGGCGTATGCGCGGCGTTACGGCCATGCGCCTTCGGTCACCGCGAGGCAAGCTCGATGACGCACTCCGCCCCCAGCCGGCCAGCGGGCCGCTCCGACCCTGCGCCGCACGACGCGGACGCGTCCGACGGCCTGCGCGTGCAGGATCTCGATCTCAACCTGTTGAAGACGTTTCGCGCGGTGTATGAAGAGCGGCACGTCGGCCGCGCGGCGCTGCGGCTCGGCGTCACGCAGCCGTCCGTCAGCTACGCACTCGGCCGGCTGCGACTGATGTTCCGCGACGCGCTGTTCGTACGCACCGGCACCGGCGTCGAGCCGACCCCGCGCGCGCAACGGCTCGCGATCTCGGTCGACAAGGCGCTCGCGATCCTGCAGGACGTGCTCGACGAAGGCTCGCGCTTCACGCCCGACAGCACGCAGCGCGTGTTCCGCCTGCACATGAGCGATTTCGCGGCGAGCGCATTCCTGCCGACGCTGCTCGCCGCGTTCGACCGGCGCGCGCCGGGCGCCGTGATCGAGACGCTGCACGTCGACGAATGCCAACTCAACGTCGCACTCGAATCGGGGCGCATCGACTTCGCGCTCGGGCATTTCGCCGATGCGTCGAGCCACTTCCAGCGCACCGCGCTGCTGCACGAGCGCTGCGTGCTGCTGATGCCGCGCCGCACCGCGCAGCGCGTCGGGCTGCCCGACGATTTCGTGCTCGACGGCGCGGCGCCCGACGCACTGCGCTTCGTCGCGGTCTCGTCGCATCCGCAATCGATGCAGTTGCTCGAACGGCACGAACTGATGCCGCGCGTGCGCGCGGCGTTGCCCGATTTCATGGTGGTGCCGGCGTTGCTGCAGGATGGCGATTACGCGCTGATCCTGCCGGAGACGATCGCGATCACGTTCGCCGCGCGCCAGCCGTGCGTGCTGTACGAGATCGCCGGCGCCGGCGAATGGGCCGTCAACGCGTACTGGCACCGCCGCTTCGACGCGGACCCCGGCCATCGCTGGCTGCGTGCGCCGCTGCTCGAACTGTTCCACATCGGCGCGCAGGCGCCGTTCGACGCATGGCTCGCGCCGCAGCCGCCCGCCTGCGCGTAGCGGCGCAAGCGGGCCGGCCGAAACGGTCAAAACGACGTGAGGATGCCCGCGACGAGCGAGCTCGCGGTCGCGCCCGGCTTGGCGACCGCGACACCGCCACCGGCTGCGCCATTGACGACGAAGCGCGCATGCGCGCCGTTGCGCACCATCGCGGCGCCCGTGTACAGCACCGTGCGCTTCGACAGTGGATAGTCGAAGCGGATGCCGTACGAATCGGCGTTGCCGTCGCTGTCGGCCACCTTCCGGTAATGGCCGACGCTCAGCAGCAGCGACGCGCGCCCGATCGGCACCGTCGCGCTGAGCTCCATGATGTCGCTGTGCGGATACGCGCTCTGGCTGTCGATCGCGGTCGCGACATCGGGGCCGCCGCGATGGCGCATGTACAGAGCGGCCACCTTCACGACGTTGAAGTCGTACGAAATCGCGCCGAGCGTGTAGTTGCCGTTCGCGGCCGTGCTCGTGGCGCCGAGCGTCGATGCGGCTACCGGGCTGAACTTCTGCTGCATGTAATCGACGTCGACCGACAAGCCGCCGCGCACGTAGTTGAGGCCGGCGCCGTACGTATCGCCGAGCGTCGCCGGCTGCCCGGCCGCGCCGTTGGCGCCGCGCGCGGCCATCGCGCGCAGCAGGAAGCCCGCGTAGCGCGGCGACGTGTAGCGCATCGAGTTGCGCACGCGCAGGAACGCGGGCCCGACGAAGTTGTTGGTCGCGTTGCCCCAGGCGAGCCCCGCGCCGAGCCCGGGCAGGCTGTACGTGACGAGTGTCGTATGCAGGATCGTGTAGAGCTCGCCGAACTGCACGCCGCCGAACGGCCCCGTGATGCCGACCCACGCTTCGCGGCCGAACAGCGCGCTGCTGTTCGACAACGCACCGCTCGCCGCGTTGAAGCCGTCCTCGAGCTTGAAGATCGTCGCGTAGCCGCCGCCGAGATTCTCGACACCCTTCAGCCCCCACTGCGACGCCCACAGGTTGCCGCTGCCCATGCGCGTCACGTGGTTCGGCCCGGCGTTCGCGTATTCGATCGCGGTGTCGATGCGGCCGTAGAGCGTCACGCTCGACTGCGCGACGGCAGGCAGCGTCACGCACGCGAGCAGCGCGGCAAGCGGTACGGCAAGCCGGTCGGCCCGCCCGTTCGGTTGGTTCATCTGCGTCGTCCCGTAGAAGTTGCGGCGCCTGTCGGCATCGCGCCGCTTGATGTGAAGCGCGTTCGCTTTCAGATGCGAACGCTGCCGATCAAAACCGGGCCGAGTCTAGGAACGACAATTTCGGACGTCGACGCAATGCGCTCTATAACGCTTATAGATGCGCCGCATGAGACACGCGGGCCCCGCCGCATGCGCGCTGCGCGGCGGCCCGCGCGCACGGCCTCGGTGTTTTCTTTATCCGGATCGGTAAAGGTCCGTGTGGCGCGGCTGTCACTCCGGCTATGGCGGCCGAATTTGGCCGACTACGCTGCGTCTCCGATCGTGTCATCCGCACGCTTTCGCGCCGCGACGGCGCCCGGCCCGCCAGGCCGATGCCGCGCTTTTCCACCGCCCGCTCCTGGAGAACCCGCATGTCCGCATCCACGGCCCGCGCTGCCGACGGCAAGCGCTATACGTACGAATGGTATGTCGTCGTCATCTGCATGCTCGCGTACATCTTTTCGTTCGTCGACCGCCAGGTCCTCGTGCTGATGATCGAGCCGATCAAGCGCGACCTGCACCTGTCCGATACGCAGTTCAGCCTGCTCAACGGCTTCGCGTTTTCGCTGTTCTACGCGGTGATGGGGCTGCCCGTCGCGTATCTCGCCGACCGCTATGCGCGCCCGCGCATCATCTCGCTCGGCATCGCGCTGTGGAGCGTGGCGACCGCCGCGTGCGGACTCAGCCAGCATTTCGTGCAGATGTTCGTCGCGCGGATGGGGGTCGGCGTCGGCGAGGCCGCGCTGTCGCCCGGCGCGTATTCGATGCTCGCCGACTACTTCCCGAAGGAGAAGCTCGGGCGCGCGGTCGCCGTGTATTCGCTCGGCTCGTTCATCGGCGGCGGCATCGCGTTCCTGATCGGCGGCTACGTGATCGCGCTGCTCAAGCATGCGAGCGCATTCACGCTGCCGGTCGTCGGGCAGGTGCATGCGTGGCAGGTCACGTTCCTGATCGTCGGGCTGCCGGGGATTCTCGTTGCGCTGCTGTTCGCCGCGACCGTGCGCGACCCGCAGCGCAAGGGGCTCGCGCAGGATCGTTCGGGCGCCGTGCGGCGCGTGTCGATGCGCGATTCGCTGCGCTTCGTCGGCACGCATCGCGCGACCTTCTCGTGCCACTACCTCGGCTTCTCGTTCTACGCGATGGCGCTGTACTGCCTGCTGAGCTGGACGCCCGCGTTCTATATCCGCCGCTTCGGGATGACGGCCGTCGAAGCCGGCTACACGCTCGGCATCGTGCTGCTGGTTGCGAATACCGCCGGCGTGTTTTGCGGCGGCTGGCTCAACGACTGGCTGCTGCGGCGCGGCCGCAGCGATGCGCCGATGCGTGCCGGTGCGATCGGCGCCGCGTGCATGGTGATCCCCGCGACACTGTTCACGCAGCTCGACAGCCTGCCGGCGTCGCTCGCGATGCTGGTCGTCGCGATGTTCTTCGCGTCGTTCCCGATGCCGACGTCGACCGCCGCGATGCAGACGCTCGCGCCGAACCAGATGCGCGCGCAGATCTCCGCGCTGTTCCTGCTCGTGTCGAACCTGATCGCGCTCGGGATCGGCACGACCGTCGTCGCGCTGTTCACCGATCGCGTGTTCGGCGTGCCGGCCGCGGTCGGCCATTCGATGTCGATCGTCAACGTCGCAGCGGCCACGCTGGCCGCGCTGCTGCTCGCCGCCGGCTGCCGACACTATCGCCGCAGCCTCGAGCGCGAACGCGGTCACGCGTCGGCCGCGGCTTCGGCTGACGCGGCCGTCGACGGCGGCAACGCCATTGCCGCTCGCTGAAGTCGCGCGGTTCACCGATCTCGTGGTCGGCGACCGGCCGCGCGATCGCCGCAACGCTGACCGGCGACAATCGGCACGCCCACCATCATCCATATCACTTATTCCGCCATCGATTTTTAATCGATTTGATTTATGCGATGCCCGTCCCTATTCTCGATTGCATGACGGCGCGGGGCTCTGCCGCGCCGCTTTCCTCTACCCCACGGAATTTCCCATGCAAGCGAATCGCCACCAGGTCCGGATCGACGCGCTGATCGACGCGGCGCAGGACATCCGCTGTTTCCGGGTCTCGCGCGTCGACGGCCAGCCGTTCGACGCGTACGAGCCGGGCGCTCATATCGACGTCACCGCGCCGTCCGGCATCACGCGGCAATACTCGCTGTGCGGCAATCCCGACGAGCGCGGCAGCTACCTGTTCGCGGTGAAGAAGGAAGCGCAGTCGCGCGGCGGCTCGCGTTCGCTGCACGACGACGTGAGCGTCGGCGCCGAATTGTCGATCGGCACGCCTCGCAACCTGTTTCGTCTGACGGATGACGCGAGCGAGCACGTGCTGGTCGCGGCCGGCATCGGCATCACGCCGCTGCTGTCGATGGCGTATGCGCTGCACAAGCGCGGCGCGCGTTATCAACTGCACTATTTCGCGCGCAGCCGCGACCACGCGGCCTTCGTCGACGAACTGTCGGCCGAACCGTTCGCGTCGCACGTGACGTTCCACTATGGCGTCGAGCCCGATGCGCTCTCGGCCGAACTCGGCCGCTGCGTCGAGTCGATCGATGCGCACGCACATGTCTATACATGCGGCCCGGGGCCGTTCATGGATGCGGTCGTCGCCGCAGCCGCCACGCGCGTACCCGACGAGGCGATCCATCTCGAACGCTTCGCGGCGGAACCCGTCGCCGCGGATGCGGGCAATGCCGAAACCAACTCGGGTCCTGCCGACGGTTTCGAAGTGCGCCTGCAACGCAGCGGGCAATCGGTGCGCGTGACGCCCGATACGTCGATCGTCGACGCGCTCGCGCGCATCGGCATCGAAGTCGATACGTCATGCGGCGAAGGCGTATGCGGCACCTGCATGGTGCCCGTCGTCGACGGCGAGCCCGATCACCGCGACCACTGCCTGAGCAAGGCCGAGCGCGCGAGCAATACGGTGATCTGCTGCTGCGTGTCGCGTGCGCGTTCGGCGGTGCTCGTCCTCGATCTCTGATGCGCTGACGCGTGGGTGCGCTGATGCGCTGATGCGCTGATGCGCTGATGCGCTGATGCGCTGATGCGTCAGTACGCTACCGGCTGAAACTCAGCCATGGCAACGCCCGAGCCGCACGCGGCGCACGGGCCCAGCCTTCATTCGTCGAAACGCTCGACGATCTCGGCGAGCAGCGCGCGCATCCACGCGTTGCCCTCGTCCTCGTGAAAGTGCTCGTGCCAGTGCATCGTCACCGGCGCGGGCGGCAGCGTGACCGGCAGGTCGTACAGCCGGAACGCGTTGTCGCGGTTCAGGATCTGCGCGAGCCGCTTCGGCAGCGTCGCATACAGATCGGTGACCGACAGCACGCTCGGCAGCGCGACGAAGTGCGGCACCTCGAGCGCGATGTTGCGGCCCACGCCCTGCACGCGCAACGCGTCGTCGAGCGCGTGGTGGCTGTGCTCGACCGATTTCACGTTGACGTGCGCGGCGCGCACGAACTGCTCGAGGCTCAGCGCCGCGGCGGCCGGCAACCCGCGCCGGCGCCCCGTCATGCACACGTAGGTTTCCTCGAACAGCACCTGATGGCGCGTGCGCGGCATCAGCTCCGGCAGGTTGCCGATCGCGAAATCGAGCCGGCTCGCGCGTAGCGCTTCCTCGATCTCCTCCACCGGCAACGGCTGCACGCTCAGCGTCACGCGCGGCGCGCGCTCGCGCAGCGCTTGGCAGATCGCCGGCAAATACGCCATCTCGCCCGCATCCGACAGCGACAGCCGGAACGTGCGCGTGCTGGTGGCCGGATCGAAGCGCTCCGCGTAGCGCAGCGCGACGCGCACCATGTCGAGCGCCTTGCCGACGATGCCCGCAAGCTCGAGCGCGACCGGCGTCGGCTGCATGCCCGAACGCGTGCGCACGAACAGCGGATCGTCGAACAGCGTGCGCAGCCGGCCGAGCGAATAGCTGACCGCCGGCTGCGACAGCGCGAGCCGCTCGCCGGCCTTCGTCAGGCTGCGTTCCTCGACGATCGCCTGGAATACGCGCAACAGGTTCAGATCGAGATGATCGACCGACGTCATGACCGCCTCCGCTATTCGTCAAATTGATGCGTGAACGCATTCTAAATCAGTGAAGCGGATGTTGACGCACGTGCGTGGGGCATCGTCGTCACGCGTCGGAAGCATGCCGCCTCCCGAGAGCCGACCATTCAATTATCCATACGGCTTATTTGATTGCCTTTTTTAGATCAATTTGACGGATTAAATCGCGACGACGAAACTGGTTCTGCTATCCGCACGAGGTCCGCCCCACCGGGCCTTGCACTTCCTCGCGACTCTTTCCCCACGACGACAATGAGCGACATTGCCTACCAGACGATCGACACCCGCGCGTTGCATGGTCTCGCGCAGCCCGACCGCATCGCGCCCGCGATGTATCACGATCCCGCGCTGTTCGAAGCCGAGCTCGACCGCATCTTCTACCGCACCTGGATCTGGGTCGCACACGAAAGCGAACTGCCGAACCCGGGCGACTTCATCACGACGACGATCGGCCGCCAGCCGGTGATCGTCGTGCGCGACAAGACCGGCGAGATCAACGTGCTGCAGAACCGCTGCCGCCATCGCGGCGCGACCGTGTGCGAAGCGCACAAGGGCAACGCGAAGGGCTTCACGTGCCCGTATCACAGCTGGTCGTACGCGCTCGACGGCACGCTGCGCGCGCTGCCGTACGGCGACGGCTACGAAGGCGTGTGCGAGAAAGGCGACCTGCCGCTCGTGAAGCTGCGCGTCGGCGTGTACCAGGGGCTGATCTTCGCGAGCTTCAACGATGCGATCGAGCCGCTCGAGGATTTCCTCGGCGGCGCGAAGCCGTGGATCGACCTGTTCATGAAACAGGGTGCCGGCTACCCGATCAAGGCGAACGGCGAGCACAAGTTCAAGTTCAAGGGCAACTGGAAGATCCAGCTCGAGAACACCACCGACCTCTACCATTTCCCGGTCGTGCACAAGTCGTGGATGAAGTCGATCGACGACGAGACGGCTGCCGCGATCACCAGCTTCATGACGAGCGAGCACGCGTTCTGCCGAGGGCTCGGCAACGGCCACAGCCTCGCGGTGCTGATGCCCGAGCTGATCGATCTCGATGAAGACGACGGCGCGCCGCTGCCCGAACGCTTCGCGCCGCTCGCGGCGAAGCTCGCCGAACGCCACTCGCCGGACGAAGTGCGCCGCATCGTGCGCTCGCTGATGGGCGTCGGCTTCAACCTGAACCTGTTCCCGAACCTCGCGCTGTCGATGGCGTTCTTCCGCGTGCTGCGGCCGATCTCCGCGAACGAAACCGAGATCCGCCACGTCGCGCTCGCGATGGACGGCGGCCCCGACGAAGCGAACCGCGAGCGGCTGCGCATTCACGAGCATTTCCAGGGCCCGTTCGGCTTCGGCAGCCCCGACGACGCGGAAGCCTGGGAGCGCGTGCAGCGCGGCGCGCATGCGGGCCCCGACGTGCCGATCCTCGTGAATCGCGGGCTGAACCGCGAGACGACCGCCGCGAACGGCGAAAAGACCGCGCATGCGACCGACGAAACCGGCATGCGCGAGGCCTACCAGCAATGGCGCAAGATGATGGAGCAACAGTGATGGACGACCGCAACGCCCTCTTTTCCGAGCAGACCTTCGCCCGCGCGGTCGAATTCGTGTGGCGCGAAGCCGAGATGCTCGACCGCCGCGACTACCGCGCATGGCTCGACCTGTGGAATCCGGCCGGCCACTACGTGGTGCCGATCGATCCCGACGCGACCGATTTCGCGGCGACGCTGAACTACGTGTTCGACGACCAGGACATGCGCGAGAAGCGCGTGCAGCGGATGGTGTCCGGCTATTCGGCGTCGGCGACCGACGCGGCGCGCACGGTGCGCACCGTGTCGCGTTTCACGATCGAAAGCGGCAGCGCCGACACCATCGAGCTGAAATCGGCGCAGGTCGTCGTCGCGTACAAGCGCGGCGTCGCGACGCTGTTCGCGGCCGACGTCACGCACAAGCTGCACGTCGATGCCGAAGGCGAGATGCGGATCGCCGAGAAAGTCGTGCGCCTGATCGACTCGACCGAAGCGCTCAGCGCGATCGGCTTCCTGCTGTAAGCCGTGGCCGGTTCACCGCCGCCAACGCAATGGTGAACCAGACACCTTCACCTGTGAGCGGCTGCCGGTTCGCCATCGCCAACGCAAAGGTGAGCCGGTCACCTTCACCTTTGAGCGGCCCACCGGTTCGCCGTCGCCCACGCAATGGTGAGCCAGTTACCTTCACCTTTCCGGACGACCATGCCCACACTCGAAGTTTTCCTGCCGGCCGGCCATGACGACGCGCGCAAGGCCGAACTGATCGCACGGCTCAGCAACGCGACCGTCGACGCGATCGGCGCACCGATCGAATCGGTGCGCGTGCTGCTCACCGAACTGCCCGCGACGCATATCGGCCTCGGCGGGCGCACGGCCGCGGATGGCGCACCGCCGTCGCTGCCGGTGATCGTCGCGATCCTGATCGCCGGCCGCACCGACGAACAGAAGCGCGCGCTGATCGCCGCGCTGTCCGACGCGGGCGCGAACGTGCTCGACGCGCCGCTGCAGGCGACCCGCGTGATCATCAAGGACATCCCGAACACGGACTTCGGCATCGGCGGCCAGACCGCGCGGGCGCTGGGGCGCTGACCATGCGCCGCGCGTCGCCGCCCTGCCGTGACGGTGACGCGCCGACGCGGTTGCGCTCACCCGTCGGCGAGCGGCAGCGTCACGCGGCAGTCGAGCCCGCCGCCCGCGGCCGGGCTCGCGGCGATCCGCCCGCCGTGGCGCGTGACGATACTCTTGCACAGCGACAACCCGATCCCGTTGCCGCCCACCTTCGACGACGAGAAGCCGTCGAACAGCCGGTCGTGCGCGCCGGCCTCGATGCCCGGGCCATTGTCGATCGCCCGCAACTCCGCGTGGCCGGCCACGTTCGCGGTGCCGAGCGTCAGCGTGCGCGGCACGCGCTCGCAACTGGCGAACGCCTCGATCGCATTGAACGCGAGATTCAGGATCACCTGCCCGAGCAGCACGCGCTCGCAGCGGATCGGCAGCGGCGCGTCGGCCTGCACGATCGCGACCGTCACGCCGGCCTCCTTCGCGCGCAGCTCGATGAAGTACGCGACGTCCGCGAGGATATCGCGCAAGTCGGCCCGCGCGACGACCGGCTCGCGCTTCACGATGAATTCGCGCACGCTCTTGATGATCAGCGCCGCATGCTCGGCCTGCCGGTCCGCGCTGCGCAGCCCCCAGATCGCATCGTCGACGGCGCCGTTGCCGTTCAGCCGCCGCACCGCGCCTTCGATGAAATTGCGCACGGCCGCGAGCGGCTGGCTCAGCTCGTGCGCGATCACGGTCGCCATCTCGCCCATCGCGTTGTAGCGACCCGCATATTCGAGCATCCGCGCCTCGGCGCGCCGCGCGTCCTCGATCGCGACTTCGTCGCTCACGTCGCGGAACTGCACGAGCAACCCGTCGAGATCGCCTTCGATCTCGACCTGCCGGCACAGGAGGCGCAGCCAGCATGCCGAGCCGTCGCGCCGCACGATCCGGTAGCGTTGCGGCGCGGACGGGCACGCCGACGGTGCGTCGCGCAACTGCGCGACGAGCCGGTCGCGATCGGCCGCGGAGCAGTAGTCGAGCACCTCGCCGAGCGGTTCGTCGGGCGCGAGCCCGAGCACGCGGCGGCCCGACTCGCTGATGAACTGCACGCCGCCGTGCGGCGTCACGACCGCGATGCCTTCGTCGAGATCCTGCATGAACTCGCGCAGCCGCGCCTCGTAGCGGCGCAACTGCTGGCGCACCGCCTCTTCCGCGCTGATGTCGCGGAACTGCACCATCACGACGTCGCGCCCGCGCAGCGGCACGTAGGTCGCGGTGGCCTCGGACAGCATGTCGACGCCCGTACGCGATCGATAGCACCACTCGTACACCTGCGGCCCGTCGACGAGCGCACGATCCCATGCGCTCACCGCGATCTCGCGGCGGTACTTCGGCTCGGGGCGCGTCATGTCTGGCGCCTTCAGCGGCAGCAGTTCCTCGACGGAAAAGCCGAGCGCGATGCACGCGGCGCGATTCGCCCACACGATCGCCCGGGTGCGCGCGTCGTGCAGCAGCACGCAGGTGGTCAGCGCGTCGAGCAGCCGGTGGAAATCGTCTTCGTCGGGAAAACTCATGATCGGATTCGGAGGAAGGCGCGCGGCATCGCGCGGCCGGAAACCCAACATAGCACCGGCGCGCGCCGATCGCATCTGAAGATTTCTTTAGGCCGGCACGGAACGTCACCAGTCGCGCGGCCCAACGCACCAATTGCTGCGTGTTTTCGGCGTTTCTAGACTGGTTGTATCGCCTTGCCCCCCGCAACCGACCTCGACACCGCCCCCCATCCCCAGGAGACTTTCATGCCGCAAGCCGCCCTCGCCATCGAATCCGCACCGACCTCGCCGCCCGCGGCAGGTGCCGCGGCCGGGCAGTTGTCGCCGCTCGACGCGGTGATCGAAACCGTCGCCGCGCGCCGCGAGGAATTCGAGCGCCTGTCGCACGTGCCGCGCGACGTGATCGCGCTGTTCAAGCAGGCCGGCATCTATCGCGCGGGCACGCCGCGCCGCTTCGGCGGCGATGCGCTCGCGCCGACCGCGTTCCTCGACATGATCGAACGGATCGCGACCGCCGACGGCTCGGCCGCATGGGTCGCGAGCTTCGGCTCCGCGAACGTCTACCTCGCCGCGCTGCCGCTCGACACCCAGGCCGAGCTGTATGCGAGCGGCCCCGATCAGGTGTTCGCGGGCGGCCTGTTCCCGGTGCAGCCCGCGCAGGCCGCGCCGGGCGGCTGGCGCGTGAACGGCACGTGGAAATTCGCGAGCGGCTGCAAGGGCGCCGACTGGCTCGGCGTCGGCATCGCCGTGCCGGGCGCGCACGACGCCGCGCCGAACAAGCCGCGCACGGCCGTGTTCCGCGCCGCCGACGTCGAGATCGTCGAGAACTGGAGCGTGGTCGGCATGCAGGGCACCGGCAGCCACGACCTGCGCGTGAACGACCGCTTCGTGCCCGAGGCGTGGACCTTCGTGCGCGGCGGCGAACCGACCGTCGACGAGCCGCTGTACCGCTACCCGACCGTCGCGTATGCGGCGCAGGTGCTGGCCGTCGTCAACCTCGGCCTCGCGCGCGCGGCGCTCGACGTCGTGAACCGCATGTCGGGCGGCCGCCAGACGACGACCGGCGCACCGCGTCTCGCCGATCGCGCGTATTTCCGCATCGAGCTCGCGAAGGCCGAGGCACAACTGCGCTCGGCGCGCGCGTTCTTCTACGATGCGACCGACTCGGTCTGGCAATCGATCCTCGCCGGCAATCCGGTGACGCCCGAACAGGTCAGCCTGCTGCGGCTCGCGGCCACGCAGATCGCCCGCGAAGGCGCGAGCGTCGTCGAGCGCGCGTACCGCCTCGGCGGCACGGCGGCGATCTATCGCACGCATCCGCTGCAGCGACTGCTGCGCGATGCGATGGTCGTCACGCAGCACGCGTTCCTGGCCGAAGGCAACTTCGACGGCGCGGGCGCGGTGTTCACCGGCGTCACGCCGTTTCCCGGCTATCTGTAACCGGCATCGACCGACGCTTTTGACGAACGCGCATGAAGCCGGACCCGTCGCACCGTCGCCGGCCGGCTCATGCGCCCGACCGATTCCTCTGGAGAACCCGATATGTCCGATTCGAATCCGCTGCCGCTGCGCGTCCTGTTCTGCTGCGGCGTGTCGCAGAATTTCTTCGACCTGCCGCGCGAGCAGATCGGCGAAGTGTGGCAGGCGTACGGTGCGATGCTCGCGGCCGTCGAAGCGATGCCCGGCGTGCGCGTGCTCGGCGTGATGGACGACGACCGCCTCGTGGTCGGCCAGGCCGACGGCGCGCCGTGGACCTTCTACATCATGGCCGACGTCGCCGATTTCGACACGACGGTCGCCGTGTGCAACCTGTACCGCACGACGCCCGTCGGCGAATACAACCTGTGGCGTTACGGCAAGATCGAGGCACGCGTGGGCCGCGCGCTGACCGTGCCGCCGGCCGCGAAGCCCGCGGCGTGAGGCGCGCGATGACCGATCCGTCACCCGCTGCGATCGACGCACTCGTGCAGCGTGTCGCGGCGCTGGACGCCGAGCGCGCGGTGCGTGCGACGCTCACGCGCTACATGGCGCTGTGCGACGTACCCGAAGACGCCGGCGCCGGCCCGTCGCTGGCCGACTTGTTCACGGCCGACGCCGTATGGGAAGGCATCGGCCCGCAGTACGCGCAGAAGTTCGGGCGCCTCGAAGGCACCGCGGCGATCGTCGCGATGCTCGGCCGCTATCTGCCGCCCGATCCGCATTTCTCGGCGAACCTGCACTTCCTGACGTCGGAGTCGATCGAGATCGACGCCGGCCACGCCAGCGCGCGCGGCCGCTGGATCATGCTGCAGGCGTCGCGCTATGCAGATGGCTCGGCCGAGCTGATCGCCGCGCGGCTGACCGTCGATTTCGCGCCGGCCGCCAACGGGTCCACCTGGCTGATCCGCCATTTCCGCACCGAACGCGTGCTCGACGGCCCGTGGCCGCTCGCCGCCGCGCCCCGGTCCTGATGTTTCCCGCTGCTTTCGCACGATACCGACCATGACAGGCTTCATCGACACCTTCACGCTCGGCGGCCCCGGCCCGACGATCGCGATCAAGGACACGATCGACATCGCGGGCCATCCGACCCGCGCGGCGAGCCGCGCGCTCGCCGATGCGCCGCCGGCCATCCAACACGCGGACGTGGTCCGCCTGCTGCTCGACGCCGGCTGGCAGATCGCCGGCAAGGCGAACATGCACGAGCTCGCGTTCGGCATGACCGGCATCAACGATTACACCGGCACGCCCGTCAATCCGCAGGATGCCGCGCGCATTCCGGGCGGCTCGTCGAGCGGCTCCGCGTCGCTCGTCGGGCTCGGCGCCGTCGATGCGGCGCTCGGCACCGACACCGGCGGCTCGATTCGCGGGCCGGCCGCGTGCTGCGGCGTGGCCGGGCTGAAACCGACGTTCGGCCGCGTGTCGCGGCGCGGCGTCGCGCCCGCCGACACGACGCTCGATTGCGTCGGGCCGTTCGCCCGCGAGATCCGCACGCTCGTCGCGGTGATGGCCGCGATCGCGCCGGGCTTCGATCGCGCGCAAGCGGCGGCTTCCGCGGCAGGCTGCACGGTCGCGCAACTCGCCGTCGAAGCCGATCCGGCGATCGCCGCCGCGCTCGACGCGGCCGTTCGCGCGTCGGGCCTGCGTTCGCACACGGTCGTGCTCGATGCAATGCCGGCCGCGTTCGCGGCGGGGCTCACCGTGATCAACGCGGAAACGTCGCGCGCGTTCGGTCACCTGGTCGAAACGGGCCGGCTCGGCGCCGATCTCGATGCGCGACTGCGCACGGCCTCGACGACGACACCGGCCGCGCTCGCGGAAGCCGAAGCCGTGCGCGCACGCTTCACCGCACAGGTCGATGCGGCGCTCGAACACGCGGACGTGCTGGTGCTGCCGACGCTGCCCGCGCTGCCGATCACGCTGCAGCAGGCACGCGACGGCGTATCGGTGATCGCGATGTCGTCGCTGATCCGTCCGTTCAACCTGAGCGGCCATCCGGCGCTCAGCCTGCCGCTGCCGCTCGCCGGTTCGCCGTTGAAGGCCGGCTTGCAGATCGTCGGGCGCAAGGGCGCGGACGAACGGGTCTGCGCGATCGCGGCACACTTCGAAGCGGCATTGGCCGCATGAACCACGATGCGGGCGCCGCTGCCACCGGCGCGCGCCCGCGAACCACGGAACCCCACACCATGTCAGATCGAGTCGTCTTGGTCACCGGCGCCGCGCGCGGGCTCGGCGCCGTCATCGCCGAACGCTTCCATGCGGCCGGCTATCGCGTCGCGCTGGCCGACATCGCCGCCGACGCCATTCACGCGCATGCACGCGAACTCGACCCGAGCGGCGAACGCGCGATCGCGCTGCCGCTCGACGTCACGTCGAAACGCGATTTCGAAGCCGCGCGCGATGCGCTCGTTGCGCGCTGGGGCACGATCGACGTGCTCGTCAACAACGCGGGCGCATCGAAGGTCGTGCCGGCGATGGAGATCACGGCCGAGCAGTTCGACCAGGTGATCGACGTGAACCTGCGCAGCGTGCTGTTCGGCTGCCAGGTGTTCGGCCAGTACTTCGCGCAGCGCGGCGCGGGCCGCATCGTCAACATCGCGTCGCTCGCCGGGCAGAACGGCGGCTCGGCGACGGGTGCGCACTATGCGGCCGCGAAAGGCGGCACGCTGACGCTGACCAAGGTGTTCGCACGCGATCTCGCCGCGCAGGGCGTCACCGTCAACGCGATCTCGCCGGGGCCGCTCGATCTGCCGATCGTGTACGAAAGCGTCGCGCCCGAAAAACTGCGTCAGGTGCTCGCGAGCCTGCCGGGCGGCAAGCTCGGGTCGGCCGCATTCGTTGCGGATGCAGCCATATTGCTCGCGTCGGGCGACGCGCATTTCGCGAACGGCGCATGCTGGGACATCAACGGCGGGCTGTACATGCGCTGAACGCGCCGGGCCCTATCGCGACGACGCCCCGTCGTCGCCCCACACGACCATCACGTCGCGCACCAGCGCGGCGATCGACGTCGCGCCGAGCTTCTCCTTGATGCTCGCGCGATGCACGTCGACGGTCTTCACACTGATCGACAGATCCGATGCGATCTGCTTGCTGCCCTTGCCGTCCACGACGCCGCGCAGCACCTCCTTCTCGCGCGCGGTCAGCGCATCGAGCCGCTGGCGCAGCTCGCGGTGGCGCTGGCTCACCGCGTGCCGCTGCTGCGCGAGCCGCAGCGCACGCTGCACGCGCTCGAGCATCTGCTGCGAGTTGTACGGCTTCTCGACGAAATCGATCGCGCCGTTCTGCAGCGCGCGCACCGACATCGGAATGTCGCCGTGCCCGCTGACGAAGATCACCGGCAGCGTCGCGCCGCGCGCATTCAGTTCGGCCTGCACGTCGAAGCCGCTTTTCTCCGGCATCCGCACGTCGAGCACGAGGCATGCAGGCAGGCTCACGTCGAAGCGGGCGAGAAAGTCGGCGGCGTTCGCGAACCCTTCGGACGCGATGCCGACCGATTCGAGCAACCACGCGAGCGACGTCCGCATGCCGCTGTCGTCGTCGACGATGTATACGATCGGTGCGGGTGACGTCATCGCGGCTGTCTCGCTGAATATCGGTATGGGTATCGGTATCGCACGCGCCGCGCAAGGCCGGTGGCCGGCCTGTCGCGAGCGTCGTTCGCTGGGGGTGTGCGGCACATCATAACGAGCCGAAAACCCGCTGAACACCCCTTCACGTACCGCACGAACGCGCAATCGCGGTTTTTTTCGCATGCGATGGCGCGCATCTAGGTAGAACCTTTAGATGCGTCGGCAGGAACGCCATCTTGATCGCCAATCGTGCGAATGGTCGGCCGCATTTTCGCGACGTACGCTTGGGTCATCGTCGGCGATCCGGCGCTGCACCGGCAGCGCCGCGCTGTTCGCCGCTTTCGTCCAACCAGGAGCGCCCATGTCTTCCACGACCGATATCCAGCGACCGGCGCGCGTCGAACCGACCGACGCGCAGAAGGCCTTCCGCCAGGCGATGGCTCACCTCGGCGCGGCCGTCAACGTGATCACCACCGCGGGACCGCACGGCCGCTGCGGGATCACCGCGAGCGCCGTGTGCTCCGTCACCGACGCGCCGCCGACGCTGCTCGTGTGCCTGAACCGGTCGAGCGCGATGCGCGCAACCTTCGAGCGCAACCGTCATGTGTGCATCAACGTGCTGCCGGCCGAGCACGAGCTGCTCGCGCGACACTTCGCGGGGCTCACCGACCTGCCGATGGAACAACGCTTCGAGTTGCCCGTGTGGGATCGCGGCGAACAGGACGTGCCGGTGCTGCGCGATGCGCTCGCGAGCCTGCAGGGCACGATTGCCGAGATGAAGGAAGTCGGCTCGCATTCGGTGATGTTCATCGAGGCGACGTCGATTCGCGTGCGCGACGATGGCGACAGCCTCATCTACTTCAGCCGCGCATTTCATCGCGTGTCGCGCACCGCATGCGTGCGGTGACCGGCACCTGACTACGCGGACGGACGCAGCGCGCGCTGCCCGGCCGCGAATGCAGCGCCCGCGAACAGCGTCAGCGCCGAGTACACGAGCCCGCGCGCCAGCCCCGCACTGTCCGACACCCAGCCGATCGCGACCGGCCCCGCGATCTGCCCGAACGCGAAGACCGTCGTGAATGCGCTGATCCCCTTCGCCCAGCCGTCGGACGGCAGGTTGTGCCGCACGAAGGCCGTCGTCGACGCGACCGCCGACAGGAACGTCGCGCCGAACAGCAAGCCCGATGCGAACGCGGCAGCCGGATGCACGAACAGCGCGGGTATCAGCGTCGCGACGCCGAGCAGCGCGTTGAGCACGGCGAGCGCCTGGCCGCCGCGCATCCGGTCGAGCAGCCCCGACCACAGCCGCGCCGACACGACGGTCGCGATCCCGAGCATCACGTAGAACGCGGCGACCACCGTGCCGCTCATGCCCGCGCCGCGCAGCAGCGCGACGATGAACGTCATGTAGCCGATATAACCGACGCCGAACAGGCCGTAGCCGGCCAGCGCGAGCGCGAAGCGGGCCGGGCTCGCGGTCGCCACCGGTGTCGCGCCGCTGGCCTGTCCGGCCGGCGCCGCATGCACGCGCTCGATGCGAAACGCGGCCGCCACGGCCGCCGCAGAGAACAGCACGCACGCCGTTGCGAGTGCGAACCACGCGGGCTGCCAGCCGTGCACGCGTGGCACGAGCGTGGCCGGCACGAGCAGCGACGACGCGACGATGCCCCATCCGGTGCCGCCGTAATAGAGGCCGAGCAGCAGCCCTGCATCGCGCGGCGATGCGGATGCGAGCCGCGCAGCCAGCACGCCGCCGCTGATGAAGATCAACGCGCTGCCGATACCCGTCGCCAGCCGCTGCGCGAGCAGCGCGTGCATGTCCGCCGTGAACCCGCCCGCGGCCATCAACACGGCGGTCAGCACACAGCCGGCCGCGAGCAGCGTGCCCGCGCGCCAGCGCTGTGACAACAGCGGGAATGCGAGCGCGCCGATCAGGTAGCCGGCCGCGTTCGCCGTGTTCAGCGCGCCGGCCTGCGCGAATGTCCAGCCGAGATCGGCCTTCATCGGCGGCAGCAGCAGCGCATACGAAAAGCGTGCGAGGCCGAGCGCGATCGCGCTGCCGAGCGACAGGCAGATCGCAAGCCGCCATGCGGCCATGCGGCCGGGATCGGTTGTGCCGGCGTCCGGCCGCGAGCGGCCGCCAGGCTCCGGTTGCGGCACTGCGCGCATCGGGGGTGTCTCCATCGTTGTTTGATTCCGGGGCTTCCGCCACCGTCGGTCGATCATACTGGAGCCGCCGTGAAACCGGCGCGCGCAGGCGGCAAAAAGCCGACGGCCGGTGTGCCCGGTTCCCGCTCTCCGGCGCGACGCGCGCGACGGCCGAAAACGCGGAATACCGGCCCGCGCTGGCACGCACTACCGCCCGAGTCCGGCCGCAAACGCCGCAAGCAACGCACGCCCTTCGCGCCATCCCGCCAACCCGGAAGCCGCGTTCAGATGGCCGTATGCGCCGAGCAGAAGCGGCGTCGCGCCCCGTTCCGTTACCCATTCGAGCGCGCGCCCCGACGGGTCGTACGGATCGTCCGCGCTCGCGATCGCAAGCACCGGCAAGCGATCGAACCGACTGCTCGGCAGGTTCGCGAACGCGGCGGCGGCCACCGGAAAACGCGGCCCTTCCGGGTCGGGCACGGCCACGAGAAACGCGCCACGCACCGCGCGCGCCGACACGGCATGCCAATGCGCGAACAACAGACAGCCCAGCGAATGACAAATCACGAGCGGAGGCGCCCCGGCGTTCGCGACTGCCTCATCCAGCGCCGCCGTCCAGTCGGCCAGGTCGGGTGCATCCCACGAAGCCGGCGCGATGCGTGCGGCGCGGGGAAATGCCGTCTCCCAATGACTCTGCCAATGATCCGGTCCCGAATTGCCGATACCCGGCACGATCACGATCGCTTGATCCATCACTCTCCTCCATCAACGGAAGCCCGCAGTGTGACGGGGCGCCGATCGGCATGGAATGGCAAGTCATCGGTTATTGAGACAAAATGCCGATGAATCAACGGTACTGGAGGACCGTCATGCCGGACGAAGCACTCGATCGCCTGGATCTTGCGATCCTCGAAGCGCTGCAGGACAACGCGCGAACGCCGCTGTCGGAAGTGGGCAGGCGCATCGGGCTGTCGCAGCCCGCCACCTCGGAGCGTGTCAAGCGGCTGGAAGAACGGGGCATCATCGCCGGCTATGGCGCGCGGATCGATCCGGCGGCGCTGGGGTTGGGCATGATGGCCATCATCCGGCTCAAAACGACTCACGAGCACATCAAACCGGCGCTGCACACGTTCGCCGAGATGCCGCATGTCATCGAAGTCCACCGCATGACCGGCGAAGACTGCTTTCTGCTGAAGGTGCTGGTGCCGACACCGGGCCAGCTGGAGACCCTCATCGACGCGATTGCCCGCTTCGGCGCGGTCACGACTTCGCTGGTGCTGCACTCCGAACCGACCAAGGCGATCGGAAAGGCGCTGCTCGGTTGACGAGCGCACGCGGACCGACTGCGTGGCGCGTGAAATCAGCGGAGCGGTTCGAGCGCCTGACGATCGCGCATGCGGCTTTCGTGAATGACATAAATCGCATCAATCCGGGCAATTGAATTTTAATTAAAAATAATCGCATCCATTTCGTTGATCCGGATTCCATTTTCTAAAAAAATGATGCGCGATCTTCACTCGTTTTATTCGGCTCTTTCGATCTGAAAATCGCAAACTCTCCGTGTTTAGCACGCTTCTGCTAAAAATCCTGTAACGCATTGCATTCGCAAAATCATCAGACTAATATCGACGCCACTCGTCCGGTATTCACAAAATGCGGAACGAGGAGCGGCACTATTTTTGCCGCGCTTTCATGTTGAATCACTCATGTTCACCACAGGAGAATTGACATGCAGGAAACCCAGCAAATCGAATTGCTTGACTGGATGCAGGAAGACACACACCCCGAGGCCGTCGACATGATGGTCGAGGACGCCGTGGTGCCGTTCGGCACCGCGCTCTGGCCGGTCTGAGCGGGCCACCCGTTCTCGCGGAAGGGCCGCGGCCCTTCCGCCGCTTCCGGAGATACGCATGCTGAACCTGCACCGCGCGCTCGGTTTTCACCCGGCGCTGCGCGACAAGCTGGCACGCGGCGAATCGGGAAAACTGCTGGTCGGCTACGACACCCGCAACCGCGACATCGCGTTGCGCGCCTTTTCCGCCCTGCCCGATTCGCTCGACGCGACCACCCTCTGCCTCGAAAGCACCCCGCCCGCCGACATCGCCGCCGCGCTCGACGACGCCGACCTGTTCGTGCTGCTGTACGACTCGTCGTGCCTGCCGACGCCATCGCCGAGCGGGCCGCCGTTCCTCGCCGCGATCCGTCCCGCGATCGTCGAGCACTGGAGCAAGTCGGTTTTATTCAAGGATTACGGCCCGCACCTCGACGAGGCGTTCGCCGAATCGCTCGACGACATCGCCGCACGCAACGGCCGGCTGATCGAGGCCGCCGCACGCGCGTCGCAGATCCGCTTCATCGACGAAGCCGGCAACACGCTCGCGGGCTCGCTCGCGCCGGACCAGAAATGGACGAGCGTGGACGGCATGGGCAACCTCGACGTCGTGCCCGGCGAGATCGCGACGCACGTGACCGACCTGAACGGCTCGGTCGTGTTCAGCGGCACGTTTCTCGGCACCGTGCCGTTCGCGATCAAGTACAAGGTGGCCGAGCGGCTCGCGACGCTGCATGTCGAGCACAGCACGATCGTCGATTTCGACACCGACGATGCGGGCTTCCGGCGCGATTTCTCGACCTATCTCGACCGGCACGCGAATCACCGGCGGATCGAGGAATTCGGCATCGGCACGAACCTCGGCATCCGCGGCCTGTACGGCCGCAACGCGGGGTTCGAGGAACGCCACCCTGGGCTGCATCTCGGGCTCGGCGGCGGCGAAAACGGCAGCCACCATCTCGACCTGATCTTCGCGCGCGGCACGCTCGCGCTCGACGAACGGATCGTGTTCGACAGCGCGTTCGCCGTCTGACGCAGCGGCGGGCTGCTCAGGCTTCGGCGGCGGCCGCGTCGCCGAGCCACTTGAACATCACGAAGCAGTCGACGAAGCCGAGCCGCGCGTGACGGTATGCGCGCGGCAACCGGCCGACGATCTCGAATCCCAGCTTCTGCCACAGCGCGACCGCGACCTCGTTCGTCGCGACCACCGAATTGAACTGCATCGCGAGGAAACCGCGCTCGCGCGCCACCTGCTGCGAGTGCTCGCACATCAGGCGCGCGACGCCGCGTCCGCGCGCGGCCTCGCTCACCATGTAGCCGCAGTTGCTCACGTGCTTGCCGGGCCCGGCCGCGTTCGCTTTCAGAAAGTACGAGCCGAGCACCACGCCGTCCTCCTCGGCGATCCACGTGCAGAGCGGCGCGTCGAGCCACAGGGCGCGTGCCGCTTCCGGCGTCGGTTCGGGATCGAATGCGTAGGTTTCCTGAGCAGAAACGATGGCGCGGTAGGTCGGCCAGAAGCGCGCGAAATCGTCGTCGGTCATCGGGCGGATCGTGATCATGCGGGGTCTCTCGTGAGGATGATGTCGACAGGCAAGGCAAGCAAGCGAGCGATCGTACCGCGATTCATCGCGGGTCGCCTTCTCGCCGCGCCGTGCTGCGATACGCGCCCGGCGGCACGCCGTACCAGCGCTTGAACGCCTGCGAGAAACTGGAGAGATCGCTGAAGCCGAGCCGCTCGGCCACGTCCGCGAGCGACAGCCGCGCATCGCCGAGCAGCGTCTCGGCCATCGCCCCGCGCGTCTGCGCGAGCAGCGCGCGAAACGTCGTGCCCTCCTCCTGCAGCCGCCGCTTGAGCGTGCGCGGACTCGTGTTCATCAGCCGTGCCATGTCCTCGAGCGAGAACGGCGCGCTGCCGGGTGTCGAGTTCAGGTACTGGCGCACCATCTCCGACGTGCCCACGCGTGCACGCCGCGCTTCGACGAGTTGTCCGCACATCTGCTCGCACATCGACACCGTCAGCGGATTCGCATGCGGCAGCGGCCGGTCGAGGAACGCGCGATCGAACGCGAGGCTGTTCGCACGCGCCGAGAACGTCGGCTCGATGCCGGCGATGCGCGGCGCGGCGAGCGCCGGCGAACGCGCGGCCTGCAGCGTGAAGCGCGACAACGCGAAATCGCCGCTGGCGATTTCCTGCAGCAGCACGGCCGCGGCCGTCATGTCTCGCTCGACGAGGAACCGGCTCAGGTCGGCGTCGAGTTCCGGCGCGCCGAAGTTGAGCACGCCGGTGTCAGCGGCCTCACGGTACGTGATGACGGTGTACGCATACGTGAGCGGCAAAAAGCGCATCGCCAGCGCGAGCGCATCGCGCCCGGTCGCACTCGCGATCAGCCCGTAGCCCCACACGCCGTACGCGGAGAAGTGATAACGCTGACCGACCTCGAACCCGAGGCCCTGTGCCCGGCCGAGCGCGCGGAGCAGGTTGGCGGTCAGCCGCAGCTCCTGCGCGGCCGTCACTTCGACTTTCGGGTCGTCGAGCTGCGCGCTCGCGAGGCCCGTGCCGGCCAGCAGCGTGGCATGCGGCACGCCGCGTTCGTCGCCGAAATCGACCAGCAACCGGGCGCTGGCCGGACTCCGGGTGAAATCCCAGAAGCTCATGCGGAGAAACCCTCGAAGCGCCGATTTGGCCCAAATACTAAAACAATTGTCCCCAAGCAGCATTGGTGTTTTCCCATGCGGCCCGCACCATCGGCGTCATCCAGTCGTCGCCCGAACGACGCCATCGCCCCAGGAGGAGACACCATGCGACCGAGTCGCCCGACCGATCCCGCCGCCCGCTTCGCCCGCCGGCGCGCCGCCGGTGCCCGCATGCCGACACGCATCGCGTGACCCACCGATTACCAAAGAAAGGAGACGATTCCATGAGCAAGACTTTCGACTACATCGTGGTCGGTGGCGGGTCGGGCGGTTGCGTCGTCGCGGGCCGGCTGACCGAGGACCCGGCCGTGACCGTCTGCGTGCTCGAGGCCGGCGGCCGCGGCGACAGCGCGGCCGTCAACGTGCCGATCGGCGCGGTCGCGATGATGCCGACCCGCCTGAACAACTGGGCGTTCGACACGGTGCCGCAGCCGGGGCTCGGCGGGCGCATCGGCTATCAGCCGCGCGGCAGGACGCTTGGCGGTTCGTCGGCGATCAACGCGATGGTCTATATCCGCGGCCATCGCGCCGACTACGACGGGTGGGCCGCGCTCGGCAACGAAGGCTGGGCGTATGACGACGTGCTGCCGTACTTCCGCCTGAGCGAGCACAACGAGCGCTTCGACGATGCCTGGCACGGCCGCGACGGCCCGCTGTGGGTCAACGACCTGCGCACCGGCAACCCGTTTCATGCGCGCTATCTGGAAGCCGCACGACAGGCCGGCCTGCCGCTCACCGACGATTTCAACGGCGCGCAGCAGGAAGGCATCGGGATCTACCAGGTCACGCAGAAGCACGGCGAACGATGGAGCGCGGCGCGCGCGTACCTGCTGCCGCACGTCGGGCGCCGCGACAACCTGAAGGTCGAGACGCATGCGCAGGTGCTGCGCATCCTGTTCGACGGCACGCGCGCAACCGGCATCGAAGTGCGGCAGCACGGTGAAGTCCGCACGCTGCGCGCGCGGCGCGAAGTCGTGCTCGCGGCCGGCGCGCTGCAGACGCCACAGTTGCTGATGCTGTCGGGCGTCGGCCCGGGCCGCGAACTCCAGCAGTTCGGCATCGCCGTACAGGCCGATCTGCCGGGCGTCGGCCGCAACCTGCAGGATCATCCGGATTTCATCTTCGGCTACCGCACGCGCAGCGTCGACACGATGGGCGTGTCCGTCCGCGGCGGACTGCGCATGCTGCGCGAATTCGCCCGCTTTCGCCGCGAACGGCGCGGGATGCTGACGTCGAACTTCGCGGAAGGCGGCGGTTTCCTGAAAACGCGTGCCGATCTTGCCGTGCCGGACATCCAGCTGCATTTCGTCGTCGCGCTCGTCGACGACCATGCGCGCAAGCTGCATGCCGGCCACGGACTGTCGTGCCACGTGTGCCTGTTGCGGCCGCGCAGCCGCGGCTCGGTCACGCTGAACAGCGCCGATCCGCTCGCGGCGCCGCGCATCGATCCCGCGTTCTTCGACGATCCGCGCGATCTCGACGACATGGTCGCGGGCTTCCGCATCACGCGTCGCCTGATGGATGCACCGGCGCTCGCCAGCTGGGCCACGCGCGACCTGTTCACCGCGAACGTGACGACCGACGACGAGATCCGCGACGTGCTACGGCGACGCACCGACACCGTCTATCACCCGGTCGGCACCTGCCGGATGGGGCACGACGCGCTCGCCGTCGTCGATCCGCAACTGCGCGTGCATGGCCTGCAAGGGCTGCGCATCGTCGATGCATCGGTGATGCCGACGCTCATCGGCGGCAACACCAACGCGCCGACGATCATGATCGCCGAGAAGGCCGTCGACCTGATGCGCGGCGTGTGCCGCGTGCCGGCGCAACGGCATACGGAAGAAACCGTCAGGACATCGACGGATTGCGACCCTACCCTTGCAACCCACGCCGCGCACGATGCCCACCAGCCCGAGGAAACCCGCCATGCTGTCGCCTGATCCTTCCCGTTCCGCCGGCTCCACCACACCGCTTGCGGCGATCATCATCGGCGCCGGCTTCGCCGGCATCGGCATGGCGGTCGCGCTGCAGCGCGCCGGCATTCACGATTTCGTGATCGTCGAACGCTCGCACGACGTCGGCGGCGTGTGGCGCGACAACCGCTACCCGGGCGCCGCGTGCGACGTGCCTTCGCACCTGTACTCGTTCTCGTTCGAACCCAATCCCGCGTGGTCGCACGTGTTCGCGCCGCAGCCTGAAATTCTTGCGTACCTGCAACACTGCGCGCGCAAGTATGATCTCGCACGCTATCTGCGCTTCGGCGCCGAAGTCGAACACGCACGCTACGACGAAGCCGGTGCGCTGTGGCACGTCACGCTGCGCGACGGCACGACGCTGAGCGCCGCGCTGCTCGTCAGCGGCACCGGCCAGTTGAGCCGCCCCGCCATGCCGAACCTGCCCGGCATCGACACGTTTCGCGGCCGTGCGTTCCACTCCGCACACTGGGATCACGATTACGCGCTCGCCGGCAAACGTGTGGCCGTGGTCGGCACCGGTGCCTCGGCGATCCAGTTCGTTCCCGCGATCGCCGGTGACGTGCAGCGCCTGACCGTATTCCAGCGCTCGCCGGCCTATGTGATGCCGCGCCCCGACCGCGCGTATCGCCCGTGGGAAAAGACGCTGTTTCGCCGGCTGCCGGCGGCGATGAAACTGCATCGCGCATCGATCTACCTGCGCTACGAAGCGCGTGCGATCGCGTTCACGCGCCTGCACGGGTTGATGAAGGTCGCGGTCGGCAGGCCATTTCGCAAGCTGCTCGCGCGCGACGTGCCGGACCCCGCGCTGCGCGCACGGCTCACGCCCGATTATCCGGTCGGCTGCAAGCGCATCCTGCTGTCGAGCGACTATCTCGCCGCGATGAGCCGCGACCATGTGGCACTCGTCACGGAGCCGATCCGGCGCGTGACCGAGGACGGAATCGAGACCGTCGACGGCGTGCATCATCCCGTCGACGCGATCGTCTACGGCACGGGGTTCGCGGCGACCGAATTCCTGTCGCCGATGCGCATCACGGGCCGCGGCGGCATCGACCTGAACGATGCATGGCGACGCGGCGCGCAGGCGTATCTCGGGCTCACCGTACCCGGCTTTCCGAACTTCTTCATGCTGTACGGCCCGAACACCAACCTCGGTCACAACTCGATCGTCTACATGCTCGAAAGCCAGATCGCGCACGTGATGCGCTGCGTGCAGGCGATGCGTCGCGACGGCGCGCGCGAGATCGACGTCGACGCGCACCGCTACCGGCGTTTCAACGTGCACGTGCAGCAGCGGCTCGAAGGGTCGGTGTGGAGCAATTGCAAGAGCTGGTACGTCGATGCGTCGGGGCACAACAGCACGAACTGGCCGGGCTTCACGCTGACCTACCGGTGGATCACGCGCTTCACCGGCATGTCCGCGTACCGCTTGTCGCAGCCGCTGCCCGGGTCGGTCGCGCCGATGCACGGCGCGGTGGTCGCGCCGCCCGCCGGCGGACTCGAAGCCGCCACGGCCGCTTCGCTACGCGGTTTCCTGCGTGTCGCGTTCCGGCCGCTGATCGGGCCGCCGTTCGGCGCGCGCATCCAGCGCCGCGTCGTCGCGCTGCTGTCGCCGCTGATGCCCGGCGTGGGCGGCACGCTGCGCTACCGCACGTCGGCGCAGCGTGTGCCGGTCGAAGTCGTCGCGCCGAAACGCGGCGATACGGGTGGCGCGATCCTCTATCTGCACGGCGGCGCGTTTTGTCTCGGCGGGCCGCATACGCATCGCGGCGTGACGACGCGCCTCGCGAACGATGCGGGCCTGCCGGTGTGGGTGCCCGATTACCGGCTCGCGCCCGAGCATCCGAGCCCGGCCGCGCTCGACGACGCACTGGCCGCATACGACGCGATGCGCACGCAGGGTCATGCGCCGCACCGGATCGTGATCGCCGGCGACTCGGCCGGCGGCGCGCTGGCGCTGGCGCTCGCCATCGCGCTGCGCGAGCGCGGCGAACCGGCTGCCGCCGCGCTGCTGCTGATCTCGCCCGTGACCGACCCGGCGCTCGGCGGCGCGACGCTGGCCTCACGCCGCCACGACGATCCGATGATCCGGCGCGGCTGGCTCGAACAGGGACTGCGCTGGTATCACGGCACGGGCTCCACCGCGGCGCGCGGGCCGCTCGACACCGACCTGCGCGGCCTGCCGCCGATGCTGATCCAGGCCGGCGACCAGGAAGTGCTGCTGTCCGATGCGCAGCGGCTCGCGGAGCATGCACACGCGTGCGGCGTGCCGTGCCGGCTGGAGATTCATGCGGCGCGCTGGCATGTGTTTCATCTGCAGGCGTTTTACTTGCGCTCGGCGCGGAATGCGTTGCGTACGTTGGCGAAGTTTGCGTCGGAACGCGTCGCCACGACGGCATGACGATGAAACGAGGACGCACGACGATCAGCACATGTCCGATCGTCGTACCCGCTTGCAACGAAGCGACACCGACTTGCGAAAACCGGTCGGTTATTTTTTTCCGCCGCATGCGGCCGTCATGATCTCCCGCAAACCCCGGCGCGCCGCCGGGGCGACAACCATCCCACCCTGGCGGAGACATCATGAAAAGAAGGCACACCCTCAACGCGCTTGCACTGCTCTGCTGCGTCGGCATCCAGTGCGCAACGTCGGCATTCGCCGACGAACCGAAGAAGGTCGCGTTCGTCGATACCGGCAACACCGGGCGCAGCGTGATGGCCGAAGCGATTGCCGGCCAGTTGATCGCGCAGCGCCACGCGCATGTCGCGGTGATCTCGCGCGCGGTCGATGAGGATCCGTACGACGAAAAGCCGGAGGAGAACGGCGTGATCCTGATGAAGCAGCGCGGGATCGACACGTCCGCGCACCGCTCGGTGCAGTTGAACGCGAACGACGTCAAGCATTCGGACGTCATCCTCACGATGACCGACAAGCACCGGGAAAAGGTGCTCGCGCTCTATCCGGCGGCCGCCGGCAAGGTGTTCACGCTGGCCGAGTACGCGACCGGGAAACACCTCGACGTGCCCGACGCATGGGGCAAGCCGATCGACTTCTACGAATCGGTGACCGCGCAACTCGACACGTACATCCCGGCCGCGCTCGACAAGGTCGCGACGGCCGCGCCGGCGAAGCAGTAATTCACACCATCTGCCGGCTCGCAGCACGCGCGGCGTACCGGCAGATTTTCCGCCCCATCCTTCATTCCCTCGCGCTCCCCGTCTCGGCGTACGTCTCCCCTCATCACTCCATCGATACCGGCCATTTGGCCGAATCGTCATGCGCCATCCCGGATGAAAGAATGATCGTCGTCCGGGAAGCCAGCGCTCCCGCCGTCAAATCCCGAACCAAGAAGACGCCGCATGCGCGTCGGCCACCCAGCCATTGCGATGCGAACCGTTTCGTTTCAGTTACCCTTTTTGTAGTTTATAAGTTACAATGCTCTCCAAGTTCGAACTGCTTCGCTATCAGCGCGACGACGGTCGCGAGCCTTTCACGGAATGGCTCAACGCCGTGCGCGACAAGGTCGCGCAGGCACGGATTCGCGAACGCCTGCGCCGCGTGCAGACCGGCAACTTCGGCGATTGCGAGCCGGTCGGCGAAGGTGTGATCGAACTGCGCGTCCATGTCGGCGCCGGCTACCGCGTGTACTTCGGCCGGCACGGCGGCGCCTTGGTGCTGCTGCTGTTCGGCGGCGACAAGGCCAGTCAGTCCGACGACATCAGGCGCGCCAAGGAACACTGGTCGAACTGGAAACGGAGGCAAACATGAACAAGCTCAAAGGCGCGGTATCGCACCACGATGCGGAAGTCGCCGAACTCGGCGCCGACCGCGAGCTCGCGGTCGCCTATCTGCGCGTCGCGATGGAATCGCTCGACGATCCCGACAACCGCGCGGCCGGCCTGCTCGCGCTGCGCACGGTCGCGGAAGCGTACGGCGGGCTCGGCGCGGTCGCGGCCGAAGCCGGCATCAGCCGCGAATCGCTGTATCGCACGCTGTCCCCGAACGGCAACCCGACGCTGAAAACCCTGCTCGCGGTGCTCAAGACGGTCGGCCTGCGCCTGTCCGTCGTTCCCGCGCAGCCGTCGCACGCGTAAGCGGCGCACCGCGCGCCGGCCCCCTCACGGCGTGACCATCCAGACCAGCAGCATCGCGTCCGGCGCGGCCGTCGTCCCCGCCGGCGGATGCCCGATCGTCGGCTCGACCGCCAACGCCTGCGCAATCGCCGCCGCATCGTCGATCGTCGTCGTGTGCACGATCGTCATCAACCGCGCCGGCCGGCGCAGCGTTTCGCGATACAGCGCGCCGTACCACAGCGGCCGCATGCCGAGCGCATCCTGCAACACGTACGGATAACGCCACAACCGCAGCACGAAGCGGCTTTCCGGGCGGGCCGGATCGACGCGGACGAACACGCGCCGCGTGCTTTCGCCATGCGTGTAGCGCGGCAGCACCGGCAGCGTGTCGACGGGCGCCTGCGGCAACAGCCAGCGCAGCGCGGTGGCCGGCGACCACGGCGTCGCGCGCTGCCAGCCGGCCTGCGCGAGATGGCGGTCGAGCGTGTCCGACGTCGCGCTCCATTGCAGCGGCAGATATTCCTCGCGGTCGCCGCCGATCTCGGTGCGCCGCGTCGGCACGCGCTGCCACCCGCCGCGCAGCCACTGGTCGACGGTCATCGCGACCACATCGCCGACATGCGGACGCGCCGCGCGATCGAGCTGCCATTGGGCGGGCACCGTCCATACGCCGGCCGTCGCGAGCACGACGACGACCGCGACGAGCGCGCCTCGCGGCTGCACATGCTCACGCACGCGCCAGTACGCATAGGCGCCGGCGAGCAACGCGAACCACGCGAGCCCGAGGCTCCATCCGCCCAGCAAACCCGACAGCCAGGTATCGCCGGCGTACAGCCGCGCAAAGCCGCCGAGCACGATCCACAGCACGACCGCCGTCACGACCGGAATGCGCCACAGCGCGGGCCGGTCGCGCGTCAGCGCCCAGCCGAGGCCGCTGCTCGCGAGGATCGCGAAGGCGGCATCGGCGTCGGGCAGCGGCACGTGCAGCGCGCCGGGCGGCAGGCTCGCGGGCGTCGCGCCGGGCACGCCCGCGCCGAACACCAGCACGAGCGCGACGGCGACGCCGACCGTCGCGAGCCACCATGCAGCCGTCAGCCAGCAGCGATGGATCATCAGCCAGACGAGAAACGCGGCCGCGACGATCAGCCCCGTGTCGTGTCCGTGCAGCACGGCGAGCGCGCTCATCGCGGCGTCGACGGGCGGCGTGCGCAGATTCTGCAGGAACGCGTACAGCGCGATGTCCGCATGCATCAGCGGATCGTTCGCGACGACGTCCTGCACGATCCTCGCGAACAGCCACACGCAGCCGATGAACAACAGCGCGAGCACGGGCACCGCGCCCGGCAACCCGCGCAGGTAGGCGATCCCGTCGTGCAGCCGCGCGCCCAACCGCGGCCAGCGGCGCGCGCATGCATGCACGGCTTCGGCGAGCGCACGGCACAACAACGGCCAGCCGCGCCGCAGCGCGACGCGCACGCCGATCCACACGAGCGCGACCAGCGCGGCCACGACCAGCAGGATCGCGGCGACCCGCACGCTGATCGCCGCGGCCAGCGCGGCCGACGCGCCGAACAGGATGCCGGGCGCAATATGGACAGGCGCCCACACGAGCGCCGAGATCACGTTGACCGGATAGAACGACCGGCGCGGCAGCGTCGCGCAGCCGACGACGACCGGCACGACCGCCCGCACCGGCGCGAGAAAGCGCGCGAGCACGATGCTCTTCATGCCATGACGCAACACGAATTCCTCGCCGCGCGCGTAGGCGCTCCCATAGCCGAAGCGCGTCCACGCGTTGCGGATCATCCCGCGGTAATGCCGCCCGAGTTCGTAGCTGATCCCGTCGCCGATCACCGCGCCGACGGCCGCGATGCCGATCGTCGCCCACGCGTCGAGCGCGCCCGCGCCGATCAGCGCACCCGCCGCGAACATCACGGCGCCGGCCGGCACGATCGTGCCGATCAGCGCGATCGCCTCGGCGCAGGCGGCCACGAACACGATCGCCAGCACGAGCAGCGGATGCGCGCCGATCGCACCGATCCACGCATGGATCGTGTCGCTCATCGCACACTCCCGAACGGTGCGGCCCGGTGCGCGAACACCGGGCCGGCAGGGGCATTGGATACGTTCATCGCGACATGCGCACGCTCGCGCCGGCGTCTGGGTCAGGGGGCAGGTGTCAATCGAACTCGTGTTGCCGCGCGTCAGCCTCCAGCGGCGCGTCGTGGTAGCCGACCGTCGCGATCTCGTGCAGATAGCGAGCAAGAAACGCGCCGATCGAGCCGGCGGCCTCGTATTGATGCACATGACGGAATTCGTGGGTCAGCAGGCGGCGTGTGTCCTGCCCGCGCAGCACGTACACCGCATGACCGAGCGTGAGGCCGATCGTCCCGGGCGACAGCAGCCCCGTATCGCGCGCGATCGCGGCAAGCGTTGGCGTCTCGGGAAACGGCATGCGGTCGACCGCCACCACGCGGATCCGCTCCGGTTGCGCGACGCCCACCGTGCGCGCGTCGTCGGCTTGCCCCGGCGTCAGCGGCGCGCCCTGCGCGATTCCGCGCGCCGCCTCGGCTTCGGCCCACGCGACGGCGGCGGGCAGTGCGGACGGCAGGATATCGGCAAGGTCGATCATTGCGGGGCTCCTCGGTTCGCGTAGATGGCATCGGGCACCAGTTTAGTCCCGAAATGGAGCGGTTCGCGGGGCAGTTCCGGTGAAGGCGCGCCGGGCCGCGCCGACTGCAACGCCCATCCGGGAATACCCTGATTCGCATGCGCTCCGCCCCGTACCCTGTCCCTGAAATTATTTCGTTTCAGTGCACATTCCGCGACCAACCATTCTGAAAATTTCGCGAACGCGTACCGTTTTCGGGTTCGGGGGCATATATTGATCAGAAGAACGGCCGCGGCGACAACCCGGACAGCAACGACAGCAACTCGCGGCGTCATCCCGAAGAGGATCGCTGGAAGATGATCAGGGTAATTCTGGCTGACGATCACGCAGTCATGCGGGACGGACTGCGTCACATCCTGGAGAGGGCCGGCGGTTTCGAGATCGTCGGCGAGGCGAGCGACGGCTCGGGCACGCTCGCGCTGGCCGAGCGCGCGGCCGCCGACGTGCTGCTGCTCGACCTGTCGATGCCTGCGCCGACCGGCATCGAGCTGATCCGGCTGGTCAAGCGCCATGCGCCGTCGCTGCGCACGCTGGTGTTGACGATGCACGCGGAAGCGCAGTACGCGGCACGTGCGTTCAAGGCCGGCGCCACCGGCTACCTGACGAAGGACAGTGCGACCGCCGAGCTCGTCGAAGCGGTCGGCAAGGTGGCGGCGGGCGGCGTCTACGTGAGCCCGTCCGCGGCCGAAAGCCTCGCTCACACGCTGCACGCGCCGGCTCAGGCCCTGCCGCACGAGCGGCTGTCCGCGCGCGAGCTCGACGTGATGCGCCGCATCGTCGCGGGTCAGACCGTCACGCAGATCGCGTCCGAACTCGCGCTGAGCGCGAAGACGGTCAGCACGTACAAGACGCGGATCCTCGAGAAGATGGAACTGCCGCACGAAGCCGCACTGGTCCGCTACACGGTGCGCCACGATCTCGACCTCGGGGCCGACGACGCATGACGGCCGCCTTCCGCTCCCCGCCCGCGCCGCCGCCGGACGACGACGATCCGGACACGTCGCGCCTGTTCATGTCGTCGCTGCCGCCGGGCCGGCGCGAGCGGCGGCTCGCGCTCGCGACGGTACTCGTATCGGCCGTGATCTTCGCCGCGCTCGCGCCGTTCGCGGCCCTGCCGCTCGCGCCGGGCTGGGCATTCATTCCCGTGTACCAGTCGGCGATCGTCGTCAACGACATGGTGACGGCCGGCCTGCTGTTCGGCCAGTACGCGATCCTGCGCGAGAAACCGCTGCTCGTGCTGGCCGGCGGCTACCTGTTCACGGCGTTCATGGCCGGCACGCACATGCTGACCTTCCCCGGGCTGTTCGCGCCGACCGGCCTGCTCGGCGCCGGCGAACAGACCACCGCATGGCTGTACCTGTTCTGGCATGGCGGCTTTCCGCTGTCGGTCGCCGCGTACGCGCTGCTGCGCGCGACGTCGCGCGGGCGCCCGGCCCCTGCCCCGCAGCGCCGTGCGGCGATTCCGGTCGTCCTCTGCATCGCGGCCGCGGTCGGCGCGACGGTCGCGCTCGCGCTGCTCGCGACCGCCGGCCACGACCTGCTGCCGCGCATCATGAGCGGCAACCGGATGACCGCGACGATGACGAACGCGATCACGGTGGTCTGGGGGTTGAACCTGGTCGCGCTGATGCTGATGTGGCGGCGGCGCCGCCGCCATTCCGTGCTCGACCTGTGGGTGATGACGGTGCTCGTCGCCTGGCTGTTCGACATCGCGCTGTCGGCGATGCTGAATCACGGGCGCTTCGATCTCGGCTTCTATGCGGGGCGCGCGTACGGCCTCGTCGCGTCGGGCGTCGTACTGTTCGCGATGCTGTTCGAGAACGGCCGACTGCATGCGCAGACGGTGCGGGCGCTGGCCGGCGCGCGCTACCAGCATCTGCTCGTCGTACAGAAAAGTGCGCAGTTGAACGATGCGAACGAACGGCTCGAACAGCGCGTCGCCGCGCGCACCGCACAACTGAGTACGTCGAACCGCGACCTGCGGCGCGAAGTCGAGGAGCGCGTGCGCGCGGAGCGCGCATTGCAGACGTCGCGCGAGGCGTTACGCGAGATTGCCGCGATCAGCGCCAGCGCACGCGAAGCCGAGCAGCGCCGCATCGCGCGCGAACTGCACGACGAACTGGCGCAGACGCTCGCGACGCTGAAGAACGATCTCGAATGGCTGATCGACCGCGTACCGCAGGACGACGCGTCGCTCGCACGCAAGATCGCGGCGATGCATGCGCTCGCGCGCGGCGCGGTGGCCGCGACGCGCCGCATCGCGTCGGACCTGCGCCCGCTGATGCTCGACGATCTCGGCTTCGCGGCGGCGATGCAATGGCTCGTGGAGGATTTCCGGCACCGTCACGGGATTGCGTGCGCGCTGCATGTCGAGCCGCCCGAGCTGCAACTCGACGAGCCGTATGCGACGGCCGTGTTCCGCATCGCGCAGGAAGCGCTCGCGAATGTCGCCCGGCACGCGGCCGCGTCGCATGCGGACGTCGAGCTCGTGTGCGGCGGCGAAGCGATCGCGCTGACGATACGCGACGACGGCGCGGGCTTCGATCCCGCGGTGCCGCGCAAGTCGGGTTCGTTCGGGCTGGTGGGGTTGCGCGAGCGTGCGTATCTGGTCGGCGGCACGCTGCGGATCGCGACGACGCTCGGCGAAGGCACGACGGTCGAGGTCGAGATTCCGCTGTCGCCGGCGCCCGTCGCGGTCGCGCATGGCGGGGGCGGGGTTGCGCGAGGGTAGATCGGGGGAAGCGGACGACGCCGAACAACGATGGTCTAGTCGGCCGCCTTCGTCGAGCGCGCTGCTTTCAGCATGCGCTCGAGTTCTGCGTGGACGTTCGCCGCTTCGATGTATTCGCCGGTCCGCCGTGCTTCGTTACGCGATGCCAGTCCACGTGCGACAAACTCGCGCTGCACACTGGGGGGAACAACGCCATCACGAGACATCTTCATCGTCGTCAGTTTCTTCATTGCACGCTCCATTCGTCGGATTTGCACCGCATGGTAGCGTGCTCGAGTACTTGCCGTCGAACCGGCATGCGTCGCGCAGTTTCTGGATCATCGGAAACCGGGCGACGCGGCGGTAACGCCGCGCCCCCTCACGCCCGCGCCGCCACCATCCCCCGCTCCGACCGCGTCCACGCGACCAGCGCGCCGACGCCGAGCAGCGCGAGGCACACGATCGGCACGATCATCGGCCCGAACGCGCTGCCCGTCACCTTACCCGCGAACGGCATCAGGTTCTGGCTGAAGAAGCCGCCGAGGTTGCCGATCGAGTTGATCGCCGCGACGCTCGCGGCCGCCCGCGCGCCGGTGAAGTAACGCGGCGGCATCGACCAGAAGCACGGATACAGCAGTGGGATGCACGCGCCGCCGAGCACGAGCGCGATGAAGCGCAGCGGCGTCGACGGCAGCACGAGGCTCAGCAGGAAACCGAGCGCGCCGAGCGCCGCGACGATCGCGATCGTGCGCAGGATGCTCTTCGCGCGACGCAGCTTCGACGGCAGCCACACCAGCAGCACCACCGCGAGCGCCCACGGCAGCATGCTCAGGAACCCGTTCGTGCTGCTCGACACGCCGAACGATTTCACGAGCGTCGGCAGCCAGTACGTGACGCCGTACAGCGACGTCGACATCAGCATGTAGGTCGCCGCGAACAGCATCACGCGCGGATCGAGCAGCGCCTTCCACGGCTGGCCGTGCTCGGCCTGCGCGGGTTTCTCGCGCTCCAGCGCGGCCGCGACGATCTGCTTCTCGCGCTCGTCGAGGAACCGCGCTTCGCGGAACGACGCGGGCAGCACGCGAAACACGACGATCGCGACGATCACGGCCGGGATGCCCGTTGCAATGAACACCCACTGCCAGCCCGCGAGGCCCCACACGCCGTTCAGGCTCAGCAGCACGCCGCCGACCAGCGAGCCGAGCATGTTCGCGAGCGCGCTGCCGAGCGTGAAGATGCCGAGCACCTTCGCGCGGTAGCTCTGCGGAAACCACAGCGTCAGGTAATAGATCACGCCCGGATAGAAGCCGGCCTCGGCGATGCCGAGCAGGAAGCGCAGCGAGCAGAACGCGGGCATCGACGTCGTGAAGCCCATCAGCACCGTGATGAGCCCCCACGTCAGCATGATCCGCGCGAGCCATACGCGGGCGCCGTAACGATGCAGCGCGAGCGTGCTCGGCACCTCGAACAGCAGGTAGCCGATGAAGAACAGCGACGACGCGAGCCCGAACGCGGCTTCCGTCATCCCGAGGCTGTGCACCATCTGCAGTTTCGCGAAACCGACGTTCTGCCGGTCGATGAACGCGATCAGGAACATCACGACGAGGATGGGCAGCAGGCGCCGCGCCATCTTCGACATGATGCGCTGTTCTTCGGCGGACGCGGGGTCCAGGGTGTCGGTAGCGTTCACTTCAGGCTCCTTGCGTGAATCGGTTGAAACGGCGCCGCGCGTGACGAACGCGCCGGCGTCAGGTGGTTCGATGAATGGAATCGCATCGCGGCCCGCGTGGCTCAACCCGAGCGGTAATCGTCGAGCATCGGCGCGAACATCTCGTGCCACGCGCGCGGCTTCGCCTTGATCGTGCCGGCGAGATACAGGAATTCGACGTAGTCCATCAGCTGGTTCGGCAGCACCGAGAAGCGCGTGTCGGGCGCGGCGAGCATCCGCATCACGTCGTCGTGCGACACGGCGACACCCGATGACGCCGCGTAGAGCGCGGCGGCCGCGCGCGGGTCCTGCGCGATCAGGCGGTTCGCTTCGTCGAGCGCACCGAGAAACGCCGCGGCGAGCGCAGGCTCCGCATCGACGAGCCGCTTCGGCGCGAACACGACGTCGAGCGTCATCGGGCCGAGCACGTCGACCGAGCTCACCACGCGATGGATGCCCGGCTGCCGCAATTCGAGCGTCGAGAACGGCGGCGACGTGAAGTGCGCGGTCACGCCGTTCTCGCGGCGGATCAGCGCCTGCATCGCCTGCGGATGCGGCAGGTTCACGGTGATCGAATCGAGCTGCGCGAAATGCCTGGCGCCGAGCTGCCGGCTCGCGACCATCTGCAGCACGACCGCCGACAGCGACGTGCGGATGCCCGGCACCGCGATCCGGTCGGACGGCGTGAAGTCGCGCAGCGACACGAGGCCCGGCCGGTTCGCGTTCAGCGACAGCGACGTGGTCGACAGCCCGCTGATGCCGATCACCTCGACATTCGGAATGCCGCGCGCCCGCGCCCACAGTTCGATGAAACCCGGCGCGCCGGCGCCCGCGAAATCGAGCGTGCCGGCCATCATCGCGTCGTTGACGGAATTGCCGCCGTCGAGCAGCACCCATTCGACCGCGACGTCGCGCACGCCGTGGCGCGCCGCATGCCGCTCGAACAGCCGCTGCTTCTCCATCACGAGCAGCGGCAGGTACAGCACGCCATAGCCTTTCGAGATCCGCACCGTGCGCGGCTTCGCGCGCACCAGCGCCGGCGCCCCGAGTACGCCCAGCACGCCGAGCC
This sequence comes from Burkholderia sp. BCC0419, assembly GCF_902830285.1. Lineage (NCBI taxonomy): Bacteria > Pseudomonadati > Pseudomonadota > Betaproteobacteria > Burkholderiales > Burkholderiaceae > Burkholderia > Burkholderia sp. BCC0419. Next base: position 307,029 of record NZ_CADESR010000001.1, on the reverse strand, counting down.
CGGCGGCGATCAGTGCGCGGCGGCGTGGCGACGTCGTCATGCGCGCGCCGCCGTGCGGCGGACGGCCAGCGGCCACGCGCAGGCCGGCGTGGCGCCGCGACGCGCGTTCGTCGTGCCCGTGACATGCTGCATGTTGCCGTCTCCTTGAATATTTCTGGTATTAATGCCGTCCTTGCGTACTGCTTCCGGCTCGACACAGGTTATCGACCGAGTCTGAGAAAATGCTGACATCCCGGCCCCGGGAAAACCCCTAATCCACCTACCTGCAAACGGCACCATGCGCATTCTCGTCGTGGAGGACGATGCCGAAATCGGCGCGGCGATCCGCAGCCGCCTCGCCCGGCTCGGCCACGCCGTCGATCTCGAAACCGACGGCGCGACCGCGAACGGGCTGCTGCGCGTCGAGCGCTTCGATCTCGTCGTGCTCGATGTGAACCTGCCCGGCATGGACGGCTTCACGGTATTGCGCAACCTGCGCGCGTCGGGCAGCACGACGCCGGTGCTGCTCGTCACCGCGCGTTCGGCGATCGACGACCGCGTGAGCGGCCTCGGCCTCGGCGCCGACGACTACCTCGTGAAGCCGTTCGACTATCGCGAACTCGACGCGCGCGTGCAGGCGCTCCTGCGCCGCAACAGCGGCCACGCGAACGACGTGCTGACGCTCGGCGGCCTCGTGATCGACCGCAGCAGCCGCCTCGCGGAACTCGACGGCCAGCCGCTGTCGCTGTCGCGCCAGGAATTCGCGCTGCTCGAAATCCTCGCGAGCCGCCCGCAGCGCATCTTCTCGAAGGAAGAACTGCTGAACCAGTTGTTCAGCTTCGGCAACGAGCCGACCGCGAATGCGGTCGAGCAATACGTGACGCGCGTGCGCCGGAAGCTGCAGGGCAGCTCGGTCGAGATCCGCACCGCACGCGGGATGGGGTATCAGATTGCCGCGCATTGACTGGTTCCCGAAGACGCTGTTCGGGCGCACGCTGCTGTTCATCGCGCTCGTCGTCGCGACCGGCGCGCTCGCGCTTGCAGCGATCGCGCGCTACTACGCGGGCGTCGCGGCCGAACGCGCATACGACCAGTTGCTGGCGGGCGCCTCGATCCAGGTCGCGGAAAACCTCTACGTGCAAGGCGGCGTGCTCGCGCTGAATCCGCCGGTCGCCGCGCTGTCGACGCTGTCGCGCTACGACCTCGTCTACTACAAGGTGGTCGATTCGCGCGGCGTGGTCGTGGCCGGCTACAACGATCTCGCGAGCCCCGCGACGCTCGCCGCCGCGAAGCAGGGCCCCGCGTTCGCGAATGCCGTCTACCAGGGGCACCGGATCCGCACCGCGACCATCGCACGCTACATGCCCGAGGAAAGCACGCCGGGCTGGGCGCTCGTGACGGTTGCGCAGACAACCAATGCGCGTCAGCAGCTGACGAACGACATGAGCATCAAGGTGTGGACGCTGATCCTGCTGATGAGCGTGCTCGCGATCGGCGCAAGCGGCCTCGCGATCCGGCGCGGCCTGCGCCCGCTCGCGCAGATCGGCACGATCATCGCAGCGCGCGACCCGGCCGACCTGCGGCCGGTGGCCGTCGATACGCCGAGCGAGATCGACGCGATCATCGGGTCGATCAATGGCTTGATGCACCGCCTCGCCGAGCGGATCAACGCGATGCAGCGCTTCATCGCCGACGCCGCGCACCAGATGCGCACGCCGCTCGCGCGGCTCGATGCGCAGATCGAGCTGCTCGACGGCGAATCCGACCCCGCGCGTCACGCGGCGCGGCTCGATGCGCTGCGCGCGACCAGCGCGGACGTCGGCCGGCTCACCGGCCAGCTGCTCAATCATGCGATGGTGATTCATCGCACCGAGGCCGTGCCGCTGCAACCGGTCGAACTCGTCGCGCTCGCGAAAGAGGTCCTGGGCCGCACGATTCCGCTCGCCGGCGAGCGCGACGTGGCCGTCGCGTTCGCGAGCGATGCGCCGCAGGCATGGATCGACGGCGATGCGATCAGTCTTCAGGAAGCGTTGTCGAACGTACTGCACAACGCGCTGCTGCACGGCCATGCGGACGACATCGTCGTGTCGGTCGCGACCACCGGCAACGCGGATCAAGCGGTGACGCTGACCGTCACCGACAACGGCCGCGGGATGCCGCGCGAGCATTGGGACGCGGCCTTGCAGCCGTTCGTGCGGATCGCGCCGGACGGCAGCGAGCGGCGCACGGGGTCGGGGCTCGGGCTCGCGATCGTGCAGGAAGTGATGAAGGCGCACGGCGGACGCGTCGGGTTCGCGTTTCCCGATGCGGGCGGGTTCGCGGTGATGTTGACGTTTCCGCGTGCGGTGACGACGCACGCGGATCACGCATGAATGAAGTCCCGTGGCGCCGCCTACACCGCCACCGCCTCCCCACCGAGATACGCATCGCGTACGCGCTCGTCGTCGAGCAGCGCCTTCGCCGGCCCTTCCAGCACGACACGCCCCGTCTGCAGCACGTATCCGTAGTGCGCGATCTCCAGCGCGAGGCTCGCGTTCTGCTCGACCATGAACACCGTCACGCCCTGCCGGTTGATCGCATCGATCAGTTCGAGCACCTTGTCGACGTACAGCGGCGACAGCCCCATCGTCGGCTCGTCCATGCAGATCAGTTTCGGCCGCGCCATCAGCGCACGCGCCATCGCGAGCATCTGCTGCTCGCCGCCCGACAGCGTGCCCGCGCGCTGCGCGAGCCGCTCGCGTACGCGCGGAAACAGGTCGAGCACGCGTTCGTAGTCTTCGGTCACCGCCGCACGATCGCCGCGCGTGTACGCGCCCATCAGCAGGTTCTCGCGCACGCTCATGTCGCCGAACAGCCGCCGCGCCTCGGGCACGGCCGCGATCCCGCGCCGCACGCGCTGCGGCGTCGCGAGCGCCGTCACGTCGTCGCCATCGAAACGCACGACACCACGCTTCGGCCGCATCAGCCCCAGAATCAGCTTCATCGTCGTCGACTTGCCGCTCGCGTTGCCGCCGAGCAGGCTGACGATCTGCCCGCGGCCGACTTCGAAGTTCACGTCGAAATGCACCTGCACCGGCCCGTAGAACGTGTCGAGGTGTTCGAGTTTCAGCAGCGCGTCGGTCATCGTCGTGGCGGGTCCGGAAGATTGCGGGGTCATGCGGCCGCCTGCGCGGCGCGGTCGGCCGGCGTGCCGCCCGCGTGGCGGCGGCCGAGATAGGCTTCGATCACGCGCGGATCGTGCCGCACGTCGCGCGGCGCGCCTTCGGCGATCTTCACGCCGTTGTCGAGCACCATCACGCGGTCGGACACGCGCATCACGAGTTCGAGCTTGTGCTCGATCAGCAGGATCGTCAGGCCGCGCGCCTTCAGCGACTGGATCAGTTGCAGCATCTCGGCGGTCTCGGTCTCGTTCATCCCGGCCGTCGGCTCGTCGAGCAGCAGCAGGCGCGGATGCAGCGCGAGCGCGCGGCCGATCTCCACGCGCCGGCGGTTCGCATACGACAGGCTGTGCGCCGGGTGATCGATGCGCGGCGTGAGCCGTTCGCCGAACCCCGCGACGATCGTGCGCGCCTCTTCGCGCAACGCGGCTTCCTCGCGCCGCACCGACGCGGGCCGCACGAGCGCACGCAGCACTTCGGCGGCCGCACCGAGCGCAGGCCAGCCGGGCCGTGCCGCGCGCAGCCGCGCATGCGCGCCGATCAGCACATTGTCGAGCACGCTCAGGTTGCCGAACACGCGGCCGTGCTGGAACGTGCGCGCGATGCCGAGCGCCGCGAGCCGTTCGGGCGCGGAGCCGGTGATGTCGCGGCCGTCGAACGTCACGCGGCCGGCATCGGGCCGGTCGGCGCCCGCGATCAGGTTGAACAGCGTCGACTTGCCCGCGCCGTTCGGGCCGATCACGCTCAGCAGTTCGCCGTCCGCCAGCGTCAGGCTGGCGGAGTCGAGCGCGGTCACGCCGTCGAAGCGGCGCGTCAGGCCCTGCACGTCGAGCAGGGGTCGAGTGGTCGTCATCGCATTCCTCCTCACACCGTGCCGAGCAGGCCCTGCGGCCGGAACCGGACGAGCAGCAGCAGCACGAGGCCGTAGATCAGCATCCGGTAATCGGCCGCCCAGCGGAACAGCTCGGGCAGCCCGATCAGCGCGATCGCGCCGACGATGCCGCCGAGCACGTTGCCGAGCCCGCCGAGGATCACCATCGTCAGCGCGAGGATCGACACCTGCGAATCGAAGGTCTGGTGATTGATGTAGCTGTACAGATGCGCGGCGATGCCGCCGCTCACGCCCGCCGCGACGCCACCGACCGCGAACGCGATCGCCTTGTAGCGGTTCGGCGCGACGCCGTGCGCACGCGCGGCGACGTCGTCCTCGCGCACCGCGCGCAGCGTGCGGCCCAGATGCGAACGCAGCAGCCGCACCTGCACGAGCGCAAACACGACGAGTACCGCGAACGTGAACCAGTACGCGGCGCGCGCGGTCGTCGCCCACGGCAACGGCGCGATGCCGGTGATGCCGAGCGGGCCGCGCGTCAAGCCGTCCCAGTTCAGGATCACGAGGCCCACCACTTCACCGATGCCGAGCGTCGCGATCGACACGTAATGCCCGCGCAACCGGAACGCCGGATAGACGAGCAGCGTGCCGAGCACGGCGGTGATCGCACCCGCGCACGGAATCGTCACGGCCGGCGACCAGCCGAGATCCGACGACAGCAGCGCCGACGCATACGCGCCGATCACGAGCAGCGCGGCATGGCCGAGCGAGATCTGCCCGACCGTGCCCGCGACGAGCGTGAGGCTCAGCGCGAGCAATCCGTACAGCCATGCGTTGGTCAGCGTCTGCAACACGTAGGGCGATGCGCCGAGCCACGGCAGCACGGCCGCCGCCGCGATCAGCACGACGAGCACCGGGCGCGGTACGCGCACGGCTTTCGCGGCGGCGAGGAAAGTGCCCGTCATCGGCTCGGGCGGCAGCGCACGGTTCGCGCTGAACAAGCCGTTCGGCCGCCACACGAGGAACACGATCAGCAGTCCGAACGCGAACAGATCGCGATAGCTGGTGCCGAACAGCGCGACGCCGTAGCTTTCGACGAGACCGAGCAGCAGGCTGCCCGCGATCGCGCCCGGCACGTTGCCGAGCCCGCCGATCAGCAGCGCGACGACGCCCTTCAGCGTCGCCTGGAAGCCCATCGCCGGATCGATGCTGTTGTAGTACATGCCGACCAGCAGGCCACTCACGCCGCCGAGCGCGCACGCGATCGCGAACACGGTCTGGTTCACGCGGTCGACGTCGACACCCATCTGCAGCGCCGCGTCGCGATCCTGCGCGGTCGCGCGCACGGCCCAGCCGAGCCGCGTGAAGCGCAGGAAGCCGTACAGCAGCGCGGCCGCCGCGATGCCGATGCCCGCGATCAGCAGGTCGAGCGAGCCGAGCGTCGCGCCGGCGATCCGCAGGTGCCAGTCGGGCAGCGGCGTCGGCACCGCGCGCGGGTCCGCGCCGAACGCGAGCTGCGCGAGCTGGTCGAGGATGAAGCTGATGCCGATCGTCGCGAGCAGCGGCGCGATGCGCGCGGCATGGCGCAGCGGCCGCAGCCCGATCCGCTCGATCGCGATGCCGAGCGCGCCGCAGCCGACGACGACCGCCGCGAGCGCGACCGGCAGCGGCAGCCCGAAGCGCGTCAGGCACAGCCAGCCGATGAAGGCGCCGACCATGTACACCGAGCCGTGCGCGAAGTTGATCAGGTGCGACACGCCGAAGATCAGCGCGAGCCCGACCGCGAGCAGCGCGTAGATGTTGCCGACGATGAGGCCGTTGAGCGTGTAGTCGAGCCAGGAAGCCATCACGATGCGTCCGTCACTTGCATGCGGTTCATGTCAGATTCAGCGCGCGGCGAGCTGCGGCTTCGCGCCGTCCCACAGCGCCCACTGCCCCTGCTTCACGACCAGATAGACGGTGCGTGCGCCCGCGACGCGGCGCGTCTGCGGATCGAAGCGCACCTTGCCGAAGATCACGCTCGGCACGTCGCTGACCTTCGCGAAACCGTCGTGCGCGGCCTGGCGCGTCGTGCCGTAGCGGCGCAGCACTTCCGCCGACAGGATCAGCGCATCGTACGCGCGCGCGACGAACGAATCGGGATCGGCGTGGAATTTCGCGCGATAGCGCTGCACGAACGCCTGCACCTCGGGGCGCGGTTCGGCCGGGAAGAAGTTCGATTCCGTATAGACGCCTTCGACGGCCGTGCCGCCCAGCTCGAGAAACTTCGGCGAGTACACGGAGCCCACCGCCGCGATCGGCAGCGCGACGCCCGACGTGCACGCCTGACGCACGATCTGCGCGCCGTCCGCGTAGTACGAAATCAGCACGATCGAATCGGGCTTCGATGCGCCGATCCGCACGAGCGTCGAGCGGAAATCCTTCTCCGCCGGCTGGTAGCCTTCGGCCGCGACGACCTGCGCGCCGAGCCCCGTCACCGCCTTCGCGAAGATGTCCTTGCTGGTGCGGCCCCAGTCGGTATTCAGGTACAGCACCGCGATGCGCTTGAAGCCGAGTTCCTTCACCGCATAGCGCGCGAGCAGCGGCTGCTCCTCGGCCTGGCTCAGCGCGGTGCTCCACAGGTAGTCGCCGCCCTTCGTGAAATCCGGATGCGAATTCGTGAAGCCGAACTGGATCAGTTGGCCGCGCTGGTAGATCGGCGACGCGGCCATCGACGTCGCGCTCGAGAAATCGCCGAGCTCGATCGCGATGCGCGGATCGGCGACGAATTTCTGCGCGATCGCCACTGCCTGGCGCGGGTCGCTGCGGCTGTCCTGGAAGTCGATCGCGAGCGGCCGGCCGTGAATGCCGCCGCTGCCGTTGATCTCGTCGAGCGCGAGATCGAAACCGCGCTTCCACTGCTCGCCGTATTGCGCGTCCTGGCCGGTGAGCGGCCCGCTCACGCCGATCACCACCGGTTCGCCCGACACGCCGGCCGCGAGCGCGCCGCCCGTCGACAAGCCCCATGCGGCAGCGAGCGCCGCCACCGTGCCCAGCACGCGCCGCCATGCGCCGCGCGCGTCGTTCCCCGAAACGTTCATGCGTCCCCCAGCTTCAGTCAGTCGAAAAGAGTGAAGGCATGTAACCATCCGGCTCCGGACGATCCAACGAAGTTTTGTGCATATCGATATCGCACGCGGCGCGAAGCGGATGACGTTCGCGAACGTCATCCATACGCCCTGCATCGAGCGACGTGCCGGCACGCATCGCATCGCGTTGATTCGATTGGCGTTTCGTTCTTGTGACCGCGCGCAACCGGCGCGCATGCGCGCCCAACGGGCCGCCGCGACGATCGCGCGCTTCGCAGTTTCCGCGCTGTCGATAGCAAAAATCATTATATGAATTGCGCATGCTCGCACTTCTACAATGCGCAAATCGCATCATCGGAACGCGTCATGGAGCTGCATCAACTCGAAGCCTTTTCCGCGGTCATGTCGGCCGGCAGCGTGACCGGCGCGGGCGAACTGCTCGGCCGCTCGCAGCCTGCCGTCACGCGGCAGATCCAGGAACTCGAAGCCGATCTCGGCTACGCGCTGTTCGACCGGCATGGCCCGCGCGTCACGCCGACGCGGCGCGCGTTCCTGCTGTACGAGGAAGTCGAGCGCTCGCTGGTCGGCCTGCGCGCGATCGAGGCGCGGGCCCGCGCGCTCGGCGACGAAACCGCCGAACCGGTGCGCATCGCGGCCACGCCGTCGCTCGCGGCCACGCTCGTGCCGGCCGCGCTCGCCGCGCTGCCCGACGACACGCATGCGCCGCACTACCAGTTGCGCAGCGAATCGGCCGAGCACGTCGTGCACGAGGTGCTGGCCGGCACGGCCGATGTCGGCGTCGTCACGCTGCCGATGGCGCATGCCGGGCTCGACGTGCACTGGATCGCGCAGACGCCGTGCGTCGCCGTGCTGCCTGCCGACGATCCGCTTGCGGCAAAGCCGCGTATCGCGCTGCACGACCTCGCGCGGCGCCGCATCGTGACGGTCGCGAACCGGCACCGGCTGCGCCAGCGGATCGACGCGGCGTTCGCGGCCGCGCGGGTCGATGCGCGCGTGTTCATCGAAACCAATGCATCGCTGAATGCGGTGATGGCCGCGCGCGCGGGCATCGGGATCGGCATCGTCGATCCGGCCACGGGCGTCGCGCTGCCGGTGGACGGCGTCGTCGCGCGAGCGCTCGACGTCGACATCCCGTTCGCGTTCGGCGTCGCGACGCCGGCCGGCAAGGCGCGCACGGCGCCCGTCGATGCGCTGCTCGACGCGCTGCATCGCACGACGCGCGCGCTGCTCGACGACGTGATCTTTCACGACGCCGCTGCGCACGACGCGCTGCTGCGCGGCGACCGGCTGCGCCCCGACCGCGCGGCGCGCCCGCCTCGCCCGACCCGTGCCAGCCGTGCGCGCCCGGAGGCCGCATGACGACCCAGCTCGACGCACTCGAAGCACGGCTCGCGCAAGATCTGCGCTGGCTCGACCTGCCAGCGCCGTCATGGGTGCCGCCGCGCGAAGTAGGCGGCGCGCGCGTGCTCGATGTCGCGATCGTCGGCGGCGGCATGGCCGGGCTCGCGGCGTCCGCCGAACTGCGCCTGCTCGGCATCGACAACCAGTGCGTAATCGACCGCGCGCCGGCCGGCTACGAAGGTCCGTGGGTCACGTTCGCGCGGATGGAGACGCTGCGTTCGCCTAAGCAGCTCGCGGGCCCCGCGCTCGGCCTGCCCGCGCTGACGTTCCGCGCGTGGTTCGAAGCGCAATACGGCCGCGACGCATGGGACGCGCTGTACAAGATTCCGCGCCCGCAATGGATGGACTACCTGCGCTGGTATCGGCGCGTGCTCGACCTGCAGGTGCGCAACGACACGACGCTCGTCGCGCTGCGCCCGCGCGACGACGGGCTGCTCGCGCTCGACGTGCGCGGCAACGGCGAAGCGCAGACGCTGCTCGCGCGGCACGTCGTGCTCGCGACCGGCCGCGACGGGCTCGGCGGCCCGTACGTGCCGCCCGTCGCGCAGCGCGCGCCGCGCACGCGCTGGGCCCATTCGTCCGAGCCGATCGATTTCGCCGCGCTCGCGGGCAAGCGTGTCGGCGTGGTCGGCGCGGGCGCATCCGCGTTCGACAACGCGGGCACCGCGCTCGAAGCGGGCGCCGCACGCGTCGACCTGTTTTTTCGCCGCGCGGACATTCCGCGCATCAACAAGCTGACCGGCATCGGCAGCCCGGGCCTCGTGCACGGCTACGCCGATCTCGACGACGCGACGAAGTGGCGCTTCATGCACTACGCGCTGACGTCGCAGACGCCGCCGCCGCGCGACAGCGTGCTGCGCGTATCGCACCACGACCATGCGCATTTCCATGCGGGCAGCCCGATCGAGACGCTCGCCGACCATGCGGATGGCCTCGACGTGACGACGCCGCGCGGACGCTACACGGTCGACGTCCTGATCTTCGCGACGGGCTTTCATTCGGACTGGACGACGCGCGAGGAATTCGCGTCGTTCGGCGCGCACGTGCGGCGCTGGAAGGATCGGTATCGGCCTGAACCGGCGCTGTGGCTCGACGAGCTTGCCGAGTCGCCCGACCTCGGCCCCGCGTTCGCATTCCAGGAACGCGAGCGCGACGCCTGCCCGGCCGTCACGCGCATCCATTGCTTCAACCATGCGGCGAGCCTGAGCCACGGCAAGCTGTCCGGCGACATCCCGGCCATCAGCGCAGGCGCGAAGCGGCTGGCGCGCGGCATTGCGAGCCGGCTGTTCGATGCCGATCGCGACCGCCACTACGACGCGCTCGTCGCGTACGCGAATGCCGAACTGCAAGGCGACGAATGGCGCGACGCCGACGCCATCGATCACTTTGACGACCAAGGAAAACCGAAACGATGACTGACTCCATCACGCCGGCCGCCGTGCCGGATACGATCGATGCGGCAGCGGGCCTGCGGGAAGGCGACACCGTCGCCGCGCTGCGCCGCGCACGCGACAAGGTACTGTTGCATACGCAACTGAGCGAAGCCGCGCTGTTCGGTCCCGCGTTGCCCGATCTTTCGCTGATCGAGCGGCTGCATGCGGCACGCTATGTTGCGCGGCAGTCGAATGCGCACGCGCTGGCCGACATCTATCGCACGCGATTGCTCGACGCAGGCGGCACGCTCGCCGACATCGAGCACGCAGATGCCGACGCGTTCGACGCACTGCCGCGCCGCCTCGGCGCGATCCTGTTGCACGCGAAGCGCCTGACGCACGCGCCGGCCGATGCGCGCGCATCCGATCTCGACACGTTGAAATCGGCCGGGCTGACGACGCCCGCGATCGTCGCGCTGTCGCAGCTCGTCGCGTTCGTCGCGTATCAGTTGCGCGTCGCCGCGGCCGCACGGGCACTTCAGGCACGCGCCGCCAAGGAGGCCGCATGACGACTGCCGCTCACGGCTTCACATTCGACACGCTCGGCTGGCGCGCGTGGCTCGACACGGTAGCGCTCGATGCGGCGACGCCCGATCAGCTCGCGGTGCTCGAAGCGAGCCACCCGCAAGCGAAAACGTCCGACTATTACCTGCTGCTCGTCCACCTTCCCGAGATCCTGCGGCAGCGCTCGGGCGTGTTCAACGCAATCATGTACGGCCCCGGCGGGCTGTCGCGCGCCGATCGCGAACTGGCGAGCACGGCGGTATCGCGCGTGAACGGCTGCGTGTATTGCGCGTCGGTGCATGCGCAGCGCTTCGCGCAGCTCGCGAAACGCACCGATGCGATCGAACAGGTGTTCGATGATCCGGCGACGGCCGGCACCACGGCGCGCGAACGCGCGATCGTCCGCTATGCGATCGCGTTGACCGAACGGCCCGACGCGATCGACGAAAACGACATCGCCGCGCTCGAAGCCGAAGGGCTGACGCATGAGGAGATGCTCGACCTGTCGCACGCCGTCGCGATCTTCGCGTGGGCGAACCGGTTGATGCTGACGCTCGGTGAGCCGGTGTTCCCTGCGCCGACGGCCAGCGCCTGAGCGCGCGGAAGGACGCGGCGCGGGCCCGGCCCGCGTCACGCCTTGTGCGTCGACAACAAGATGCTCGTCTCGGTATTGGCGATCCCGTCGATCAAGCGGATCGCGCCGAGCACGCGATCGAAGTGTTCGAGCGAATCGGCATGCAACTCGGCGACGAGATCCCAGCGCCCGTTCGTGCTGTGGATCGACGCGACGTTCGGATGCCCGCGCAGCACCTTCACCACCTCCGCGCCGCGATTGCCCTGCACCGCGATCGACATCAGCGCGCGGATCCGGTGCCGTTCGGCGGCCGGCTTGAGCCGCACCGTATAGCCGACGATCACGCCGTTTTTCTCGAGCCGCGTCAGCCGGTTCTGCACGGTTGCGCGCGCCACGCGCAATGCCTTCGCCAAGGCGACGACAGGCAGTCGCGCGTTGTCGCGCAGCAGCGCGATGAGCTGACGGTCGACGTCGTCGAGCGTGATCATGAACGGGCCTTCCTGTTGAGCGTGAACCGGCCGCCAGCGTGCCGGAGGCTGCGCATTCCGGCCAGAGCAAACTACTCAAACTGCCGGAATGGGCTGGCAATTTGCTCAGTCTATCGATAAATCTGCCACTTTTGCCGTCTTTTTGTTGGCTCGACTCACGGAAATAATGAATCCATCGATCGGCCGACCCGCCGCGCCGCTGCTTTTTCAGGAAGCCCGGATTCGCGCCGAAGCCCCGCCCGGTCGACCAGAACGCCCGGACACCCGTACCGGCACTGAATATGGAGACAGACCGATGACTCGCTTCCTCGACGTTCCCGCCACCGCCCGCCTGATCGCCCAAACCGGCGTCACGACGTTCCTGCGCGAACTCGTCGACACGCTGCGCGCCGACTACCTGCACTGGGCCGATTTCGACAAGTCGCCGCGCGTCGCGTGCCACTCGCGCGACGGCGTGATCGAGCTGATGCCCGTCGCGAACGCGTCATTGTTCGCGTTCAAGTACGTGAACGGCCACCCCGTCAATGCGGCGCGCGGGATGCATACGGTAATGGCGTTCGGCGCGCTCGCCGAAGTCGATACCGGCTACCCGTTGCTGCTCGCCGAACTCACGCTCACCACCGCGCTGCGCACGGCCGCGACGTCGGTCCTCGCCGCGCAGGCGCTCGCGCGGCCCGATTCGCGCACGATGGCGCTGATCGGCAACGGCGCGCAAAGCGAATTCCAGGCGATCGCGTTCCACACGCTGCTCGGCATCGACGAAATCCGCGTGTTCGACGTCGATCCGCGCGCGACCGACAAGCTCGTGCGGAACCTCGCCGCGTACCCCGGCTTGCGCGTCGTGCGCGCCGCGTCGACGGCCGACGCCGTGCGCGGCGCCGACATCGTGACGACCGTCACCGCCGACAAGGCGTACGCGACGATCGTCACGGCCGACATGATCGAGCCCGGCATGCATCTGAACGCCGTCGGCGGCGATTGCCCGGGCAAGACCGAACTCGACGCGGGCGTGCTGAACGCGGGCCGTGTATTCGTCGAATTCGAGCCGCAGTCGCGCATCGAGGGCGAGATCCAGCAGATGCCGGCCGACTTCCCCGTGACCGAACTGTGGCGCGTGCTGCAACGCGAGACGACCGGCCGCGAACGCGCGGACGAAGTCACGGTGTTCGACTCGGTCGGCTTCGCGCTCGAGGATTACTCGGCGCTGCGCTACCTGTACGCACTCGCGCAGCAGCACAACGCGGGCGTCGAGATCGCGCTGATTCCGCCGGCCGTCGATCCGAAGAACCTGTTCGCGCTGATCGACGATCCGGCCGCGATCGCGCAGGGTCACGCAGCGTTCGTGACCGAAGCCGTCGCCGCGTTCGCGCGCTGACCGTCATGCGCGGGCGGCCCGTGCGCCGCCCGTTTCCCTGCCCTTCGCTCTCGCCTTCATGAATCTCGTATCGATCCAGGCGCCGTCCGCCGTCGTGATGATCCGGCCGCACCGCTTCCTGCCGAACCCGCAGACCGCGGCCGACAACGCGTTCCAGCGCACGGCCGGCAGCGGCGCAAACGACACGCGGTCGGTGTCGGCCACCGCGCGCAACGAAGTCACGGCCGCCGCGCAAACGCTCGCCGATGCGGGCGTGCGCGTGCACGTGTTCGACGACCGCGGCGAGCGCGACACGCCCGACTCCGTGTTCCCGAACAACTGGTTCTCGACGCACCCGGGCGGCCATGTCGCGCTGTATCCGATGCACAGCCCGAACCGCCGCCGCGAGCGGCGGCCCGATGTGATCGAGATGCTGAAGGCCGAGTATCGCGTGCAGGACGTGATCGATTACTCGGGCCTCGAATACGACGACGTGTTCCTGGAAGGCACCGGCGCGATGGTGCTCGACCACGTCGCGCGGATCGCGTACACCGCGCGCTCGCGCCGTGCCGATCCGGTCGCGCTCGAACGCTTCTGCACGCACTTCAACTTCGAGCCGATCTGCTTCGACACGGCCGACGCGAACGGCAAGCCGATCTATCACACGAACGTGATGATGAGCGTGGCCACCGAGTTCGCGATGGTCGGCCTCGACCTGATCGCCGATAGCCGCCGCCGCGGCGACATCGCGCAACGGCTGACCGAAACCGGGCGCGCGGTGATCGCGCTCGATCCGTCTCAAATCGCGAATTTCGCGGGGAATACGCTGGAATTGTCGGGGAAGGAGGGTCGCGTGCTCGCGCTGTCGCGGCGGGCGTTCGACTGCCTCACGCGCGACCAGCGCACCGTGATCGAGCGCTCCGCGCGGCTGCTGCCGCTCGACGTGCCGACGATCGAACTAGCCGGCGGATCGGTGCGCTGCATGCTCGCGGGGATTCATCTCGCGCGGCGGGCAACCGCGCCGGATGCGATCGCCGTGGAATCGGCCGCATCGCCACGCGAAACGACGCCGCAGATCTGACCGGCAGGCTGGCAAAGCGCAAACGGCTGCCGATGCAATGCACCGGCAGCCGTTCTCGTGTTCGAAGGGTATTGAATCGGCAACGCCGCGGAATGCTCCGGCATCCGAACGATACCGGAGCGCACCGCGCCGCTCACCCCGCCAGCAGCTTCAACCCGGCCGGTAGCGTTTCGCCGAACACGCGCACCGTATCGGCTTCGTCGAACGCAATCGCTTCACGGACCATGTCGATCCACGCCGTCGATGCATTCGTGGCCGACAGGCGCTTGATGACGGCCTCGCGCGTATCGTCCGGCAGATCGCGTGAGCGGTCACCCGTCATCCGCGCAATCTGCGCAGCCGCGAACGCAGCCGGCTCGACCTGCTTCCAGTCGAGCGCGAACAACGCATCGAGCCAGCCGTTGACGATTTCCGCCGGCACGACGCTGTGCGCGCTGCCGTAGAACGGCCGACGCGCGCCGATCCGCCCGAGCGCCCACGCACACAACGCGCGTTCGGCCGGCTTCTGCAGTTGCACGATCAGGCGCTCGGCCAGCTCGACCTTGCGCTCGACGGGCAACCGTTCAAGCGACGCGGACAGCCGTGTCATGTCGGCCGGCCCGACCTTGGCCGGATCGAACGGCAGCTTGCGCCGCTTGTCGTCGGACGGTTCGAGGAACGCGATCGCGTCGCGCACCTGCGTCTGCGCAGCGTCGTCGAGGCCGCCGGCCACGCGCCGCCACAGCGTCCACCACTCGGACCACACCTGCGCGTCGGTCACGTATTGAATGCCGTCGTCGAACAGCGGCCACAGCTGCTCGATACGCCACGCGTCGAGCGGATGGCCGAAACCCGGACGCAGGCAATACCCGGCGAGATTCAGCCACGCGCGCTCGTGATCGGCCGAGCGGCGGCGCCGCCGCGCCCGTGCGAGCAACGCGTCGAACAGTTCGCGCGCGAGCGCGACGTCCCAGTCTTCGCGCGCGCCGAGCACCTGTTCGAGTTGCGCGCGCAACCGGCGCGTGTCCTTCGGCGCGACGCCCGCGGCCTTGCTGCCGAACGAACGCTCGATCAGCTCGATCGCCTGGTCGAGCCGCGGATGCCGCGTAGGCGCGGCATCGTCGCCGTGAACCGGCGCATCGCCGCGCAACTGGAATTCGAGCCGCCAGCGGCGCGCCGCGTCGTCGGTCGCGATGCAATGCATTTCGAGCGTGCCGACTTCGGTCAGCGACGCGGTGAGCTTCACCGGCGTTTCGCGTGCGTCGCCGCCCGCCTTCGCATCGACGACCGTCGCGATCGGCGGCAGCCGCACGAAATCGCCGCCGTCGAGATCGACGAGATCGCCGGGCTGATACTTCGTGTCGGCCACCGTCGATACGAGGTGGAAACGCACCGGCTGCCCGAGCTGCAGCGCGAACGTGCGATCGTCGAGCCGGATCTCATGGCCCTCTTCCGAGCCGCGCGGCAGCAGGCAGACGCCGCGTGCGGCTGCGTCATCGGCGCCATCGTCGAGCACGAGGAAATAACTGCGCGCGGAGCCGCCGCCGATGCGCGGTGCATGCCCGGCGCGCGCGAGCCCGTAGGCCACCGCGCCGCGCGCGACGGCCACATCGGGATGCGCGTTGTGCAGCACGTCGAGCGGTGCGCCGCGCCACGCGCCGAGCGTCTGCGCGAGACGGCCGGCGAGCGCGCCCGCGCGGAACACGCCGCCGTTGAGCAGCAGCGTGTCCGGCAGCGGGCCTTCCGCATGACGCTTCAGGAACGCGGCGACGTGGCGCGTGACGGCCGCGTCGCTCGCATACGGCAAGCCGAACTCGACGATCGCCGCGCGCGCACGGCGCGGCAATTCGCCGGCATCGACCTGCGGAAAGAACCCGTCGACGACGATCTGCTCGACTTCCTGCCGTGTCAGCTCGGCCGAGCGCGCGCCGCCGACGAGCTTGCTGCCCGCGCCGAGCAGCGTGACGGTGACGGACGCCGGCGCGTCGTCGCCGAGCAGCCGCTCCTTCGCCGCGCGACAGCGCTCGACGAGTTGCGACAGGCTCGCGGCCGACAGCCGCGTACCGGGCTCGGTCAGCCGCGACTCGACCAGCCGCGCGAGCGCGAGGTCCATGTTGTCGCCGCCGAGCATCAGGTGGTTGCCGACGCCGACGCGCGTAAAGGTCGGCTCGCCGTCGTCGCCCGGCGCGACGTCGACGAGCGTGAGGTCGGTCGTGCCGCCGCCGACGTCGCAGATCAGCACGCGCCGCGCCGCGGCGAACGTGTCGCGCAACGTGTCGCGCTGGCCGTACAGCCAGTCGTAGAACGCGGCTTGCGGCTCCTCCAGCAATCGCAGCGCCGGCAGCTTCGCGCGTCGCGCGGCCTCGACCGTCAACGCGCGTGCGCCGTCGTCGAACGACGCGGGCACCGTCAGGATCACATCCTGTTTCGCGAGCAGCGCATCGGGAAAGCGCGCGTCCCACGCGTCGCGCACATGCGCGAGATAGCTCGCGCTCGCATCGACCGGCGACACCTTGTCGACGCCGTCGGCCGCGCCCCACGGCAGGATCGCCGCGAGCCGGTCGACCGACGCGTGCGACAGCCAGCTCTTCGCGCTCGACACGAGCCGGCCCGGCACCTGCGCGCCGAGCGTGCGCGCGTAGCGGCCGATCACGGCCGGCGGCGCACCGGCCGCGTGCGCGGGCGCTTTCGCATCGGTCGCCCACGGCAGCCGCAGCGCGTCCGGCGGCAGTTCGCCCGCCGCCGGGTGATAGCGCACCGACGGCAACAGCGGCTGCGCGGCCACCGCGCCGGGGCCGACCAGTTGCTCGACGTCGAACACGCGGATCGCGTCGGAGCCGGCCTCGACGTATGCGACGACCGTGTTGCTGGTGCCGAGGTCGATGCCGACCGTATAACGCTTCATCGCGCTCAGGCGGCACCGCGCACGTCGAACTCGACCTTCCAGCGCTCGTTCGTGCCGCTCGGGATCGCCTCGAGCTCGAGCGTGCCGGCTTCGGTCACGCGCGCATGCAGCTTCACCGGCACGACCTCGCCGACCGTACGCCCTTCGGCGGGCAGCGTGGCCTGGATTTCTTCCAGTTCCTGCAGCTCTTCCGGCGACCAGTAGTCGAGCAGCGTGCCGACCTGGTCCTGGCGGCGCACCGACGAACCGAAGAAGCGGAACTGCACCGGCTCGCCGACGACGAGGCCGAACTCCTGCGGCGGCAGCGCCGCGTCCGACCCTTCCTCCATCCCGAACGGCGCGACGCACAGCGCCTGCACCGGCGGCTCCAGCCCCGGCACCGCGGGCATCGCCGATTCGATCGCGACGTAGTACGCACGCGCCGTGCCGCCGCGAATGCGCACGCCACGGCCGCGCTTCACGTAGCCGTAATACGCCGCGCCGCGCGCGACCGCGAGATCGAGATCGGCGCCTTCGAGCAGGCGGGCGGGCGGCGCGCCTTCGGCGGCGAGCCAGCTGTTGAGCGTGTCGAGCACGCGCTGCGTGAGCAGCGTCGACTTGAACACGCCGCCGTTGAACAGCACGGCGGTCGGATGCAGGAACGTCGCGCCCTGCGGCAGCGTGCGCTGCACGCCGTCGAGCGTGTCGAGCGCCGCGACCTGGCGGCCGAGGAACGCCGCGAGATGGCGCGTGATGCCGGCATCCTGCGCATACGGCAGGCCAAGCTGCGTCAGGCCGACACGTGCGCGGCTCACCGGGCGCGCGGCGGCATCGACTTGCGGGAAGAAGCCTTCGAGGATCGTCTGCGTGAGTTCCGCGCGCGTCAGCTCGGTGCGGATCGAACCGCCGATCAGCTTCGAGCCGCGGCTCGGCACGACGAGCGGCACCGCGTCGGTCGTCGGGTCGGACAGCAGCGTTTCCTTCGCCGACCGGCACGCGTAGGTGAGCGCGCGCAGTTGCCACGGATCGGCCTGCGTGCCCTGCTGCGCGAGCTTGCGCGCGACCACGTGCGCGAGCGCGAGGTCCATGTTGTCGCCGCCGAGCAGGATGTGCTCGCCGACGGCCACGCGATGCAGTTCGAGATTGCCGTCGCGCTCGACCACCGCGATCAGCGACAGGTCGGTCGTGCCGCCGCCGACGTCGACGCACAGGATCAGGTCGCCGACCTGCACCTGCTTGCGCCAGCCGCCTTCGCTCTTCTGGATCCAGCTGTACAGCGCGGCCTGCGGCTCTTCCAGCAGCGTCATCCGCGTGTAGCCGGCGGCACGCGCGGCTTCCGCCGTCAGTTCGCGCGCGGCCGGATCGAACGACGCGGGGATCGTGACCGTCACGTCCTGGTCGACGAACGGCGCGTCGGGATGCGCGTGGTCCCACGCTTCGCGCAGGTGCGTCAGGTAGCGGATCGAGCTTTCCAGCGGCGACACGCGCGCCACTTCCGGCGGCGCATCGCTCGGCAGGATCGCCGCACGGCGGTCGACGCCCGGGTGGCACAGCCAGCTCTTCGCGCTCGACACCAGGCGGATCGGCGTGCCGGCGCCGCGCGTGCGCGCCATCTCGCCGACCGCGAAGCCGCGCGCGTCTGTCCACGGCAGCGTCAGGTCGCCCTGCGTCAGCTCGCTTTCATGCGGCAGGTAGAGGAACGACGGCAGCAGGTCGCGCGATTCCAGCGCGCCGGGCGCAGTGAGCTGCGCGATCGGCAGCACCTGCTGCACGATCTTTTCGCCGTCGCTCGTGCTGCTGTCGACATACGACAGCGCGCAATGGGTCGTCCCGAGGTCGATACCGATCGAATAGCGCGGATCGCTCACAGTTCCACCTCCGCCGGTGCGACCACCGAGGCGTCGTGGCTGCCCGTCAGCTTCGGCAGGCGCACGTCGGCCACGCGCCAGCCGCGATGGCTGACGGTGCCCGTGAACGGCGCCGAGCCGACCACGTTGCCGGTCACGCGCACGGCCGTCGCGTCGAAGCCGGCCGGCAGCGTCACGCGGCTGCCTTCGGCTTCGTCGCGCACCGGCACGATCGTGAAGTGTTCGCGCAGCGCGGCGCGGCAGCCGTCGTGCACGAGGCGCGCGGCCGCGCCGATGTCGGCGTCCGCGTAGCCGGCGATGTCTTCCTCGACGAAATCGATGAAGCGTGCGTCGCGTTGCAGCAGGCCGAGCAGTTGCAGTGCGGCCTGCGGGCTCGCTTCGCGCAGCTCGGGCGCCGGCGCCTTCACCGGCGCGGGTGCGACGGGCGCGGCAGCCGGTGCCGGGGTCGGCGCGACCGGGGCCGGGGCGCCGTCGCGCACGCGCAGCACGCCGGCGGCGAACTCGCGATTGCCGAGCACGGAGAAGAACGTGCCGACGGCCAGCGACAGCCGGCCGAAGAAGGACAGGTTGGATTCGGGCATGGGGTCTGGACTCCTGTGGGCTCGCAGCGTGGCGAGCGATCTTGCCTGGGCGCCCGGCGGCAGCGTGCGGCATGCGCACTGGCGCCGCCCGGCGCGTGATTCGAACGCGCCCTCGCGGGTGCGGAAAACCCGTATTTTGCCCTGTGGCGGGCAAACCGGGCAGAAGTTGGGGGACAGAACATGGCGGCGCGACGGTTTCGGCCGCGCCGGATCGTGCCGGATTGCACGTCAGGCGCGATCGATCGTGATGCTGTGCCGCGTCAGCGCGTGTAACCCCGCAGCGCAGCCTTCGCTTCGAAATCGCGCGACAGCATGCCGAGCGTGACTTCGCCGAAGCGTGCCAGCAGCGACGCTTCGGCCTCCTTCAGCGTCGCCGACAGATGCGCGTTGACGGCCTGTTCGACCAGGCATTCGGGCTCGTCCTCGGGCACCAGATCGGAAAACAGCGGCGGCTCGCCCACTGCGCGATAGACGTCGAGCAGCGTGATGTCGTCGAGCGCGACGCTCAGCACCCAGCCGCCGCCATGCCCCTTCTCCGACTGCACGTAGCCGCAATCGCGCAAGCCGCCGAGCAGGCGCCGCACGACGACCGGATTCGTGGCCAGCATCGTCGCGATCGTCTCCGACGTCAGCGGGCCGTCGGCCTGGTCCATGTGGATCAGCGCATGCAGCATGCGCGACAAACGGCTGTCGGTTCTCACGGGCAGTGCTCCCCTCTCTCGAAACTTCTGAAGTTGCATGAATGATACCATCGCCTTATCATGCAACTTCTCGTGTTTCATGAGTTGGCCGCCAGCGGAGCACGTGGATCATTCACGCAGGTTCAGAAAGGAGTTGAGGCATGCATTCCCATCATGAAGTGATCGTGATCGGCGGCAGCTTCGCGGGGCTGTCGGCCGCGATGCAACTGGCGCGGGCACGCCGCCGCGTGCTCGTGATCGACGCCGGCCGGCCGCGCAACCGCTTTGCCGAACATGCGCATGGCTTCTTCGGGCAGGACGGCAAGCCGCCCGCGCAGATCGTCGCCGAAGCGAGCGCGCAGCTCGCCGCGTATCCGACCGTGCGGCGCATCGACGGCGAGGCGCGCACCGCCGAGCGCGACGCGGACGGGCGCTTTCACGTGACGCTGGCCGACGGCAGCCGCGCGAGCGCCGACCGGCTGATTCTCGCGACCGGCATCCGCGACGAACTGCCCGCGCTGCCGGGGCTCGCCGAACGCTGGGGCATCAGCGTGCTGCATTGTCCGTACTGCCACGGGTACGAGGTCAGCGGCCAGCGGCTCGGCGTGCTCGCCACGCATCCGCTGTCGGTCCATCAGGCGATCCTGATTCCGGACTGGGGCCCGACGACGTGGTTCACGCAGGGCGTGGTCGACGCGAACGAGGAAGAAGCCGCGTTGCTCGCGGCGCGCGGCGTGCGTATCGAGCGCTCGCCGGTCGTCGAGATCCTCGGCGATGCGCCGCGGATCGACGCGCTGCGGCTCGCCGACGGTCAGGTCGTGCCGATCGACGCGTTGTTCATCGGCGCGCGCACCGGCATGGCGAGCGACCTCGCGCAGCAGCTCGGCTGCGCGTTCGACGAAGGGCCGCTCGGCCCTGTCGTTCGCGTCGATGCGTTGAAGCAGGCGAGCATCGCCGGCGTATTCGCAGCAGGGGACGCGTCGACGCCGATGAGCAACGCAACGCTCGCATCGGCGTCCGGCGTGATGGCCGGGGTCGCCGCGCACCGGTCGCTGATCTGGGGGCTGCACGCGTAACAACGCGTGCAGCGTCCCGTCACGCGATCAGGACTTTGCGATGCCTTCGAGCATGCGGCGTGCGTCGTTGATCAGCATGCTGAAATCGACCGTATCCGGCGCGGTCTCGACACCGGTGATCACCGCGGTAATCACGGCCTTCGACCCGTTGTGATACGGGTACACCTGCGTGACGTACGTCATGTCGCGGCCGTGCAGCGTCGACACGAAGTAGCTGCTGTAGATCTTGCCCGTCACGGGATCGGCCCAGCCCTGCTGCGCGGTCATCGGTCGCGCGAGACGCATGAAGTTCGCGGTCACCGATTCGGAGTTGTACGGCGAATCAACCTCGAAGCGATAGACGATCTGCAGCGACGTCAGTTGCGTACGCAGGTCTGCATCGTTGAAGTTCGGCACCGGAAACTTGCCGATCAGCCCCTGCTGATAGGCATTGCGCGTCGTCGGCTGAAAGGTGACCTGATAGCCCTTCGGCGATTCCTGCACATTGAAGTTGACGTCGTACTTCACGCCGGAACCGGCAACGCCATTGTCCGTGCGGGCATGCACGACGAACGAGCCGGGCGTCAGGTTCTCGAACCGGAGCCGGTAGTACTTCGCGTTCGCGATGACCTGCACGCTGCGGCTGTCGTAGCCGACGTCGCGGACGATGACCGTCGAATACGGCGCGACCTTGCGCGGCTGGATGCCGGTATCGTTCGGAATCTTCAGGACGATCGGCTTCAGGCTCGACACGTCGGTCCGACCGGCGTCGGACGTCAGTGCGCCCATGATCCCCTGGCCAGCCTGTTGCAGCGGATTCGACGTGCCGCATGCAGCGAGCGAAGCGGCCGCGACGACAATCGCGATACGACCTGCAAGGGGACGGGACAAGATGGACTTCATACGGTGAGACCCTCCTTTGTTTTCGTTGGCATGATCGCGGCCCTCGGTCATGCGCGCCTCGCTGGTCTGGACAGGGCGCGCAAAGAACCGGACATCGCCTCTATATCGGCACGATGTGGCCGTTCCTTAAGCCAGCGGCACGGGCACGTCGCCGCGCCGATGGATTCGCGTCTCGATGTGCGGTTTAATGCTCGACACCACCCGCATTAAGAGCCACGAAATGCTCGACCTCGACGACCTTCGACTCGTCCGCGCGATCGGCACGTCGCGATCCCTGGCCGCTGCCGCCCGGCTGCTCGACCTCACGCCGCCCGCGGTCACGATTCGCCTGCAACGGATGGAGGCACGCCTGAACGCAAGGCTCGCCGTGCGGCAGCCGAAAGGGATTGCGCTGACCGACGAAGGGCAGCGGCTGTACCAGGAAGCCATCGGCATTCTCGAGCGCGTGGAGGCGCTGCCGGTCAGCATCGCGGGCGACCACGGCGACGTGCAGGGCACGCTGCGCGTCGTCGCCCCGCTCGGCTTCGGCCGCAAATACGTCGCGCGGATCGTGCGCGACGTGCAGCGTGCACATCCGAAGCTCGAAATCTCGCTCCACCTGTCGGAAAGCCCGCTGACCAGCGCGTCGGGGGCCGACGTGGTCGTCCATGTCGGCGGCCTCAAATCCTCGTCGTGGATCGGCTATCCGCTCGCGCCCAACGAGCGCTTCCTGTGTGCGAGCCCCGGCTACGCGCGCCGCATCAAGGACCTGAACCATCCGTCCGACCTGACCCGCTACGACTGCCTGTGCCTGCGCGAGAACGACGAAGACATTCCGCGCTGGCGCTTCTCGCCCGCGAGCGGCGTCAAGGGCGAATCGCGACGGTCTACCGTCATCCGCGTGACCGGCGCGCTGTCGTCCAACGACGGCACCGTCATCACCGAATGGGCGCTCGCCGGGCTCGGCATCGTCGAACGCTCGGAGTGGGACGTCGCCCCGCTGCTCGCGAACGGCAAGCTCGTCCGGTTGCTGCCCGGCTGGCGCCTGCCGCCCGCGCCGGTGACGGCGCTGTTGCCGTCGCGTACCGGCCGCTCCGCGCGGCAGCGGGTGTTTCTCGACGCCGCGCGGCAGTTTCTCGATCCGCCGCCGTGGCGCGGCAAGGCGTGAGCCGGGGCCGCTCTCCGCGAGATTCCGCCGATTAAATTGTGCTTAATGGAAGATTAGTTCCGCATTAAACATGATGCGAGCCAACTCCCCTACAGTGTCCGCATCGGCAACCTCGCAATCGGACGCATCGTGGACCTTCGCACCCTCAACACCCCGGCCGCCTTGATCGATGTCGGCCGCATGCAGCGCAACATCGCGCGGATGCAGACGCATCTGGACGCACTCGGCGTCCGGTTCCGGCCGCACGTCAAGACCACCAAATGCCGGCACGTCGTCGACGCGCAAATCGCGGCGGGCGCGCAAGGCATCACGGTGTCGACGCTCAAGGAAGCCGAGCAGTTCTTCGCGGACGGCATCCGCGACATCGTCTACGCGGTCGGCATGGTGCCCGCCAAACTCGGCCAGGCGCTTGCGCTGCGCCGGCAAGGCTGCGACCTGAAGATCGTCGCCGACAGCCTGCCGGCCGCGCACGCGATCGCCGCGTTCGGGCGCGAGCACGGCGAACGTTACGACGTATGGATCGAGGTCGACGTCGACGGCCACCGCTCGGGCATCCCGCCCGAATCCGACCTGCTGATCGACGTCGGCCGCGCGCTGACCGACGGCGGCATGCTGCTCGGCGGCGTGCTGGCTCACGCGGGCTCCAGCTACGAATACAACACGCACGAAGCGCTGGTCGCGATCGCCGAACAGGAGCGCAGCCGCACCGTGCGGGCCGCGGAACGCCTGAGGGCCGCCGGGCTGCCGTGCCCGGTCGTGAGTATCGGGTCGACACCCACCGCGCTGGCGGCGGAACGGCTCGACGGCGTGACCGAAGTCCGCGCCGGCGTGTACGTGATGTTCGACCTCGTGATGCACAACATCGGCGTGTGCGAACCGTCCGACATCGCGCTGTCGGTGCTGACCACCGTCATCGGCCACCAGGAAGAGAAAGGCTGGGCGATCGTCGACGCGGGCTGGATGGCGATGAGCCGCGACCGCGGCACGCAGCGCCAGGCGCGCGATTTCGGCTACGGGCAGGTCTGCACCGAAGCCGGCGACGTGCTCGGCGACTACCTGATGAGCGCCGCCAACCAGGAACACGGGATCGTGTCGCGCGCGGGTACGCCGGATACCGGCATCGCGCAACGGTTTCCGATCGGCACGCGGCTGCGCATCCTGCCGAATCACGCGTGCGCCACCGGCGCGCAACATCCCGAGTACCAGGCGATCGGTGATGACGGCGCCGCGCAGACGTGGCCGCGCTTCTACGGGTGGTGAGCGACGTCCGGCGTCCATGCCGTGTCATTCGCGCATTGACTATTTGTCCATATCTGGACAAACTTTAAACATTCTCGATTCGTCTCGTGCCGACCAGGCACCCCCGACCATGCCGACCGACGCCCGCCTCCTTCTCCTCGACCGCGATGCCATCGCGCCCGCCCTGCAGGCCGAGCAAGTGATGGCGGCCGTCCGCGAAGCCTTCGTGCTGCACAGTCAAAGGGCCGGACGCGTATTCCCGGTGGTGCGCGAGAAGCTGCATACCGGCGGCGTGTTCGGCATCAAGTCGGGCGACGTCGCCGGCCAGGATCTGCTCGGCTTCAAGGCGGCCGGGTTCTGGCCGGGCAACCGGGCGCGCGGCGGCGAGCCGCATCAGGCCACCGTCGCCTTGTTCGATCCGGCGACGGGCAGGCCGCTGTGCATCATGGACGGCAACGCGATCACCACCGCGCGAACCGGCGCCGCCGGCGGCCTCGGGCTGCAACAGCTCGCGCGCCGCGACAGCACGCGGCTCTGCGTGTTCGGCACGGGCGTGCAGGCGCGCGTGCAGCTAGACTATGCGCTCGCGCTGCTGCCGCAGCGCTGCACGGTGCAGTACGTGAACGTCAGCGGCGAGCCGGAGCCGGCGTTCGAATCGCACTTCGTCGAACGGTGCACGATCGGCGTGGCGCGCGACCGGAACGACGCGGTGGCCAATAGCGATGTGGTGATCACGGCCACGCCCGGCGGCGGCCCGTTGTTCGACGCGGATGCGGTTCAGCCGGGCACCCACCTGACCTGCGTGGGCGCCGATACCGCGGGCAAGCGCGAACTTCCGGCCGGCGTGCTGGAACGCGCGCGCATCGTCGTGGACGATCACGACCAGGCGCGCAGCATCGGCGAGTGCCAATGGGCGCCGGATTTGCCGCGCACCGAAATCGGTGACATCCTCGCGGGTGCGACATCCGTCGATCGTGCCGCGCACGAGATCACCGTCTTCGACATGACGGGCCTCGCGCTTCAGGACCTGACCGTCGCGCGCTTCCTGTATCGGCACGCCCTCGACAACGGCACCGGAACCTCCGTTCCGTGGCCCTGGTAAAACGACTTCCTGCTTTCAACCGCCATGCGTCTCGCCAAAGTTTCCGCCCTCTCGTTCGATCTCGACGACACCCTGTGGCCATTCGGGCCGTCCGTCGTCCGGGCCGAGGCGACGCTTCGCGCATGGCTGATCGAGCACGCGCCGAATACCGAGAGCGTGCTGCCCACGCAACAGGCACTCAGTGCACTACGTGAGGAATACGAACGGTTGTGCCCGAATCTCGCCAGCGACTATCGCGCGATGCGAATCGGCTCGATCCGGCTCGCACTGGAGCGCGCGAACGAAGATGTCTCGCTGACCGATCGTGCTTACGACGTCTTCTATGCGGCGCGCAACCGCGTCGAGTTCTACGAAGACGCGCTGCCGGCGCTGGCGTGGTTGAGCGCGCGCTTTCCGTTGATCGCGGTCACCAACGGCAACGCGGATCTCCGGCTGACCGGCGGCGGCGAATTCTTCCGCACGACGCTCAGCGCGCGTGCCTTCGGCTTCGCCAAGCCGGAACCCGAGATCTTCCATGCGGCGGCGGACGCACTCGACGTGCGTCCGGCCGAATTGCTGCATGTGGGCGACGACTTCCACCTCGATATCGTCGGTGCGTTGAATGCGGGGCTTCAGGCCGCGTGGGTCGTGCGCGAGCCTCGGGCGGAAGGGGAACAGGCTTCGCTGCATCCGGCGACGCCGCATCTCACGTTGCGCGACCTGGCGATGCTGTGCCGTGCGCTGGGTGCGCCCGATACGGTTTCGTGATCGCAGGCGGACGCGGCGGGTCGTGCCGATGCGGCGCATGACCCCCCACCCGTTTCACGCCGCCTTCCTCGCCTCCGCGATCCGCTGCGGCGCCTTCGGCCGCGCATACAGCCGTTCGAGATACGCGCGCAATTGCGGGAACGGTTCGATCAGGTGGCATTCGCTCGCCCAGTCGATCAGGTAGGCCGTCACGCAATCGGCCACCGTCAGCGAATCGCCGACGATGAACTCGCGCCCTTCGAGATGCTTGTCGAGAATGACGGCCATCGTCGCGAAATCCTCGCGCGCCAGTTCGATATCGGCCGGCGAGCGCTTCTCCGGCGGATAGAGGAACGTGTGCCGCGTGATCCGCCACAGCGGCTGCTCCAGCTCCGTCACCGCGAACATGACCCACCGATAGGCCTCCGCCCGCAGCGCCGGTTCGACGGGCAGCAGCGCCTTCTCCGGGTACTTGTCCGCGAGATACAGCACGATCGCGGCCGATTCGGGAATCACCAGGTCGCCATCCACCAGCACGGGCACCTTGCCGGCCGGATTGAGGTGCAGGAATTCGGGCCGCTTGTGCTCGCCCTCGAGCAGGTTGACCGACACGAATTCGAAATCCGCATCCAGTTCCTTCAGACCCCACAGCGCCCGTTGCGAGCGGGTGCCGGCAAATCCGTAAAGCTTCATCGCCAGTCTCCATCGAGAATGTCGGGAAAATGTCTGCCGCATGCGGGCCACCGCGCCTCGAACGAAGCGACACGCGTCGCCCGGCATCACGCGTCGCTCATGCGCCCGGAATCGCCAGCACCGGCATCACGTCGATCGACACGCCCGGGAACAGCGTGAAATGCGGATGACCTTCGAACAGCGCGGCGGCCGCGTCGTGCGACGCCGCCCGCACGACGGTAAAGCCGCTCAGCGCATTGGCCGTGTCGTGGATGCCGTCTGCATCGATGGTCTTGGTCTTGCCGAGCGGCCCGCCCAGCTCGACGATCGCGTCGCGATGCCGGTCGACCCACGCATGCCATGCGGCGATGCCGTCGCGCTCGCGCGTGCGCCGCTCATCCTCCGGCAGCGCAAGCCAGGCCTGCATCGCCGGGCTATCCGGGGTCCCGAGAAATACGGCGAGATACAACTGTTGTTGCGCACTCATGCCTTCTCCTCCGATGACGGACGCGGCGGGTTGCCGCGCCTCGACCTTGACAAGATAGGTTGATATCAACACAATTGCAACATGGCACGAAAAGAAAAGCTTCCCTTCGAAACGACGCTGATGGTGCGCGATTGCTGCCTGTGCCTGCACATGCAGCGCGCGGCGCGCAATCTTGCGCGCATCTTCGACGATGTGCTGCGCCCGCTCGACCTCACCAACGGCCAGTTTTCGCTGCTGATGTCGTTGAACCGGCCGCAACCGGCCCCGATGAAATCGGTCGCGTCGCTGCTCGCGATGGACCGCACCACGCTCACCGCGGCGCTCAAGCCGCTCGAGCGGCGCGGTCTCGTCACGATCGTGCAGGATCCGGACGACAAACGCAGCCGCCTGCTCGCACTGACGCCGGCCGGTCACGACCTGCTGGCCGAAGCGTTTCCGCTGTGGCAGCAGGCGCATGCCGAGATCGAGCGGCCATTCGCGCCGGGCGAAGTCGATCAGTTGCGCGGCCAGTTGCGCACGCTGTCGGTCGAGCCGGGTTCGCGCGACTGAGCCGGCGCGCGGATCGCCCCGCGCGGTCACGCGCACTTCCTGCCACGCGCTGTCAGCAGACATTGCCGGCCCCCGTCGCGCCGCCCGATTCGGTGGCAATATCGCTCGGCACGACAACCGATCCGGTATCCACGAGGAGACGAGCATGGGCAACAACGAGAAAGGCGCGATTTTCCGATCGCTTCACCGCGCGGGCCAGCCGCTGGCGCTGTTCAACGTGTGGGACGCCGGCAGTGCGCGCACGGCGGCCGACGCGGGCGCCGTCGCACTGGCGACCGGCAGCTGGTCGGTCGCGGCAGCCAACGGTTTCGCCGATGGCGAGCAGATGCCGCGCGCACTGATGATGGACGTGCTGGAGCGGATCGTGCGCGCGACGGCGTTGCCCGTCACGGTCGATCTCGAAAGCGGCTACGGCGAGCGGCCGGAGGATGTCGCCGAGACGATCGCGATGAGCATCCAGGCCGGCGCGATCGGCTGCAATCTCGAAGACAGTTTTCCGGCCACGGGCGAACTGCGCGACGTCGACGAAGCGGCGGCCCGTCTCGCGGCCGCCCGGCAGGCGGCCGATCGCGCGGGCGCCGACTACTTCATCAACGCGCGCACCGACGTGTTCTTCAAGGCAGCAGCCGATACGCACGACGAACGCTTGCTCGATGCAACGCTGGCACGCGCCCGCGCTTATGCGGCAGCCGGCGCCGACGGCCTGTTCGTGCCGGGCCTGCGCTCGCCGGCGCTGATTCGCGCACTGACGGCCGCGTCGCCGCTGCCGGTGAACGTGATGCGCGTGTCGGAAACACCGACGCTCGCCGACCTCGCCGATTACGGCGTGGCGCGCATCAGCCACGGGCCGTATCCGTACCTGCAGGCGATGAAGACGCTGGCGGCGCTGGTCAAGCAAGGCGGCTAACGGATTCGCGGAGCAACGGGCGTCACCCGATTACATCGCATGTAATTGGCGCGCGGCACGCCCGCTCCTACGCTTCGGGTGTCGCGCCGCCCTTCCGGCAGCGCTCATCGCCCGGAGACATCATGCCCGCCTACCCGCTTCATACGATCGATTCCGCACCCGCGGAATCGAAGCCCGTCCTCCAGCAACTCCAGCAAGCGTTCGGCGTGGTCCCGAACATCGCGGCGGCGATGGCCGCGTCGCCGGTGCTGATCAACGGCTTCATCGGCCTGTTCGAGCGCGTGCACGCGAGCAGCCTCACCGAGCCGCAGATCCAGACGCTGCTGCTGACCAACGCGGTCACGAACGCGAGCGAGTGGCCGGTCGCGTTCCACACGGCGCTCGCGCTGAAACAGGGTGTGCGGCCCGCCGACGTCGACGCGATCCGGCGCGGCGAGTTGCCCGCCGACGCGAAACTGGCCGCGCTGTCGGCCGCGGCGCGCACGCTGATCGACACCCGCGGCCGCCTCGCCGATACCGACCGTCAGGCGTTCG
This sequence comes from Burkholderia sp. BCC0419, assembly GCF_902830285.1. Classification (NCBI taxonomy): domain Bacteria; kingdom Pseudomonadati; phylum Pseudomonadota; class Betaproteobacteria; order Burkholderiales; family Burkholderiaceae; genus Burkholderia; species Burkholderia sp. BCC0419. The sequence goes on along the minus strand of NZ_CADESR010000001.1, from coordinate 277,826 downwards.
TCGATGCCGGCTTCACCGCCGAGCAGTTGCTGGAAGTCATCGCCGTGGTGGCCGCGTCGACGATCACGAACTACGTCGGCAGCGTCGCGCAGCCGGCGCTCGAAGCGCCGTTCGACGCATACGCATGGCATGCGCACGCCGCATGAGCCCGATATAGTCGTTCGCGTCGATCACGGAACGACCAGGAAACGCCGATGAACGCCCGCCGCCGCGCCCCGAACCCGCCGCCGCACGAACTGGGCCGGTTGCTGCGCGACTGGCGCGACGTGCGCGGCGTGAGCCAGCTCGATCTGTCGCTCGACGCGGGTATCTCGCAGCGCCAGATCAGCTTCATCGAAAGCGGGCGCAGCGTGCCGGGCCGCGACACGCTGCTGACGCTCGCGCAGGCGCTCGACGTGCCGCTGCGCGAACGCAACGCGCTGCTGCTCGCGGCCGGCTATGCGCCGATGTATTCGGAAGCGCCGTGGGACGCGCAGGAGATGCAAGGCGTGATCCGCGCGCTCGAACGGGTCGTGCGGCAGCACGAGCCGTTTCCGGCGATCGTGATGGATCGTCACTGGAACGTGCTGATGACCAACGAGGCGGCGCCGCGCTTTTTCGGGTGCTTCATCGACATGGCGGCGCGCGACGGGCCGCGCAACCTGCTGCGTTTGATGTTCGATCCGCACGGCATGCAGCCGTTCGTGGCCGACTGGGGCGCCGTGTCGCGCAGCCTGCTGCAGCGCGTGCATCGCGAATCGGTGGGCCGCGTGATCGACGACGAAACCCGGCGCCTGCTCGACGACCTGCTCGCGTGCCCCGATACGCCGCGCGACTGGAACACGCCGCCGGCGCCGGCCGCCTCGCCATCGCTGCCGGTCATCCCGATCGGCTTCATCCACGAAGGCGTCGTGCTGCGTTACTTCTCGCTGGTCACGACGGTCGGCGCGCCGCAAAGCGCGGCCGCGCAGGAATTACGGATGGAATGCATGTTTCCGGCAGACGATGCGACCGACACGTACCACCGCCAGTTGCTCGACGCGCACGCGCCGGTGCGCTGAGCAACGCTCAGGACGCCCTGATGAAATCGATGAACGCGCGTAGCGCCGGCGGCACGAGACGCCGCCCCGGATAGTACAGAAAGGGCCCCGAGAACGGCCGCCACCACGGTTCGAGCACAGGTTCGAGTGCGCCGCTGTCGAAATGCGGGCGCAGCCAGTCTTCGAACAGATGCACGATGCCCGTACCGGCGATCGCCACATCGACCAGCAGGTCCGTCGCCCCGCCGATCTGCACCAGCAGCGGGCCGGCCGCCGGCTCGACCCGCACGACCTCGCCGTCGCGCTCGAACTCCCACGGCGGCATCGCGCCGCTGGCGAAGCGCCCGCGCAGGCACCGATGGTCGAGCAGGTCGCGCGGATGCCGCGGCCGGCCGTGCCGCTCGAGATAGCCGGGCGCCGCCGCGGTCGCGAACCGCTGGATGCGCGGGCCGATCGGCACCGCGATCATGTCCTGTTCGAGCCGTTCGTCGTAGCGGATGCCCGCGTCGCATCCGGCCGCCAGCACGTCGACGAAATTTTCGTCGGCGATCACTTCCAGCCGGATATCCGGATACGCATCGAGAAAGCGCGGCACGATCGCCGGCAACACGAGCCGCGAGGCGCTGACCGGCACGTTGAGCTTCAGCGTGCCGGCCGGTCGGCCGCGGAATTCATCGATACCGTCGAGCGCCGCCGCCACTTCGGTCAGTGCGGGCCCGAGCCGCGCGAGCAGGCGCTCGCCGGCTTCGGTGGGCACGACGCTGCGCGTCGTGCGGTGCAGCAGCCGCACGCCGAGCTGCGCTTCCAGCCGGCGCACGGCCTCGCTCAGCCCCGACGCGCTGAGGCCCGTCTTGCGTGCTGCGTCGCGGAATCCGCCGGCGCGCGCCACGGCCATGAACGCGTTCAGATCGCCCAGATCGGTTTGCATTGTTCGCCTTTTCGTACAACCCGTGCGAATTATGCCGGCTTATCGCGCAGATGACTCATCCCTATGCTGAACGCATTCATCCCATCGACAGGAGCACGGCATGCCCGACATTCGCCACACCGCCACCTTCAGGCTCGGCGACCGCCACGTCAAACGGATCGGCTACGGCGCGATGCAGCTCGCGGGCCCCGGCGTATTCGGCCCGCCGGAAGATCGCGAAGCCGCATTGAACGTGTTGCGCGAAGCCGTCGAATCCGGCGTCGACCATCTCGACACCAGCGACTTCTACGGCCCGCACGTGACGAACCAGCTGATTCGCGACGCATTGCACCCGTATCGCGACGATCTCGTGATCGTCACCAAGATCGGCGCGCGACGCGGCGACGACGCATCGTGGCTGCCCGCCTTCGCGCCCGACGAACTCGAACGGGCCGTGCACGACAACCTGCGCAACCTGGGGCTCGATGTGCTCGACGTCGTCAACCTGCGCATCATGTTCGACACGCACGGGCCGGCCGAAGGATCGATCGAAGCGCCGCTGGCCACGCTCGCCGAGCTGCAGCGGCGCGGGCTCGTCCGGCACGTCGGCCTGAGCAACGTCACGCCCGCGCAGGTCGCCGAAGGCCGGCGAATCTGCGACATCGTCTGCGTGCAGAACCACTACAACATCGCGCATCGCGGCGACGATGCGCTGATCGACACGCTTGCCCGCGACGGCATCGCGTACGTGCCGTACTTTCCGCTCGGCGGCTTCTCGCCGCTGCAGTCGTCGACGCTGTCCGGCGTCGCGGCCCGTACCGGCGCGACGCCGATGCAGGTCGCGCTGGCGTGGCTGCTGCGCCGCGCGCCGAATCTCCTGCTGATTCCCGGCACGTCGTCGGTCGCGCATCTGCGCGAGAATCTCGCGGCAGCCGACCTCGATCTGCCGGCCGACGCGCTCGCGGAACTCGACCGCATCGCGGGCGCCGGCGCCGCCTGACGCGCGGACGATCGCCTGGCCGCCCGTGCCTCGCGGGCCGCCAGGCCGGTCAGGACGCGACCACGCCGACGCGCTTCGGCACACCGGTCACGATCGTCGCGACCGCCACCGCCAACACGACCGCCGCGCCGACGAACACGCCGGCCGCGCCGTTCGCATCGAACACGACGCCGCCGACTGCCGCGCCCGTCGCGATCGCGAGCTGGATCGCCGCGACGATCAGCCCGCCCGCGCTCTCGGCCTCGTCGGGCACGGTGCGCGTGACCCACGTCGACCATGCGACCGGCACGCCGCCGAACGCCATCCCCCACAACGCGACCAGCACTGCGTCGATCATCGGCGCGCGGCCGAGCACGACGAGCGCGATGCCGAGCACGACCATCAACGCGGGCATGCCGATCAGCATCGGCCGCAGCCGGTGTTCGAGCACGCGGCCCGCGAGCGACGTGCCGACGAAGTTCGCGATGCCGTAGCCGAGCAGGATCGCCGACAGCCCGTTCACGCCGACGCCCGCCACCTGTTCGAGGAACGGCCGCAGATACGTGAAGAACGCGAAATGCCCGGTGAACACGAGGATCGTCGCGAACATCCCGAGGCCGACGGTCGGCCGGCGCAGCACGTCGATCAGCGTGCGCAGCCGCGTCGTGCCGCTCGGCGGCATCGACGGCAGCGTGACGATCTGCGACACGAACGCGATGGCGCCGAGCACGGCCGCGATCAGGAACACGTTGCGCCAGCCGATCAGGTGGCCGAAGTAGCTGCCCATCGGCGCGGACGCGATGGTCGCGACCGCCACGCCGCTGAAGATGATCGATAGCGCACGGGGCACCATCGCCGTCGGCACGAGCCGCATCGCGGTGGCGGTCGCCATCGTCCAGAAGCCGCCGAGCGCGATGCCGAGCACGACGCGGCCGATCAGCAGCACGCCCAAGTTCGGCGCGAACGCGACGGCGAGGTTCGATGCGACGAGCAGCACCGAGAACACCAGCAGCACGCGCCGCCGGTCGATCGTGCGCGTGAGCGCCGAGATCAGCAGGCTCGTGACGAGCGCGACCGTGGCCGTGGCCGTGACGGCCTGTCCGGCCACGCCTTCGGTCACGCCGAGGCTGTCGGCCATCGGCGTCAGCAGGCTCGCCGGCAGGAATTCGGCCGTGACGAGCCCGAACACGCCGAGCGCCATCGCGAATACCGCGCCCCAGGCCGGTTCGCGGGGGGCCGCCGTCGAGGCGGCCGAGGAGATTCCGGGATTCATGCGGGGTTCCGTGTCGGTTAGGGAAAGTACTGATGAGGGCATATCGTAGGGAACAGCGACAGGACGGTCTATGACATACAATCCGTTCTTGTTGATCGAACGTCCGCATCTCGATATGTCCGACCCCCTTCTGCCCCCGATTCCCGACGTGCACGACCTCGTCAGCGAGCTGCTGCTGGGGATGCGCCTGAGCGGCGTCCAGTACCGCCGCATCCAGGTCGCGCGGCCGTTCGGGCTGAATTTCGGCCATGCGCCGGGCCGCGCGCAGTTCCATTTCGTCGTGCGCGGGCCCGTGCTGCTGCGCGACGCGTCGGGCGAGACGATGCGGCTCGAGGCCGGCGACGCGATCCTGCTGCCGCACGGCGGCATGCATGCGCTGGTGTCCGATCCGGATGTGCCGTGCCGCGAGATCAACGGCTTCGAGGTCGCGAAGATCTGCGATACGGTCGCGTCGGTGGCGTCGGCCGGCGTCTCGCCCGCGACCTGCGCGACGACGGAGCCCGGCGCCGGCGAGGCGCTGATCTTCAGCGCGTGCATGGAACTCGATCTCGGCGGCATGCAGCCGCTGGTCGGTACGATGCCGAAGTTCATGCACGTGGGCACGCTGCTCGCGCGCTACCCGGAAATCCGCCCGATGCTCGACGCGATGGAGCGCGAAGCGTGCACGGCGCGCGCGGGCTTCGCGGGCATCCTCGCGCGGCTCGCGGACGTGGTCGCGGCGTTCATCGTGCGCGGCTGGGTCGAATGCGGATGCGGCGACGCGACCGGCTGGGTGCAGGCGCTGCGCGAGCCGAAGCTCGGCCGCGCGATCGTCGCGCTGCATCGCGACCCGGGCCGCAACTGGAGCGTCGCGGAGCTCGCGACCGAAGCGGGCGTGTCGCGCTCGGTGTTCGCCGAGCGCTTCCTCGCGGCGACCGGGATGACGCCCGTGCGCTACCTGACCGAGCTGCGGATGCGGCTCGCCGCGCAGTGGATCGCCCGCGACCGCGAAGCGATCGAAGCGGTCGCGTACCGGCTCGGCTACGGTTCGCTCGCCGCGTTCAGCCGTGCGTTCAAGCGCGTGGTCGGCAAGCCGCCGGGCGCCGTGCGCGCGGACGGCGACGTGCCCGCCGAAGCGTAAGCCCGACGCACGGCGGCGGCCGGGGCGACGGCGCGCCGAACGTCACTTCCCGGGCGTCACTTCAACGTGTCGAGCCTGTCGACCAGCGCTGTCGCGCACTGCACGGCGAGCGCCGCGCACTGCTCCACATCGACTGCCGCGCCGGTCGCAATCGTGCCCTGCACGATCCGGCCCAGCAATTCCTTCGAGAGTTCGGCGATCTCGTGATCCCGCTCGGTCATGATGTCCTCCTGCGCGTCGGCAATTGCGGTCGTTCACCCGTTCGGAGCGAATGCCGTGCCCGCACCGCTCAACGTGGCTTCGCCCGCACGACGATCTGCGCCTGCGTATCGCGCTCGATGCGCTCGAGCGACGCGCGCAGCGCGACAAACTCGTCCGGCGTGCACACCTGCCGGCCGAAATCCGCCTTCATCCGCCGCGTGACCTGCACGACCCGCGCGGCCGCATCGAACACGTAATGCGACGTGAAGTCGACGAAACGGTCGTGCACCGCCGCATCGGCCGGCAGGTCGGTCACGGCGACGCCCGCCGGCAGCGCGATCTGGCCGGTCTCGTCGAACGCGCCGCCGACGCAGCCCCACGGCTGCGTGCGCACGGGCTCGGCCAGCCAGGTCTCGACCTGCGTCGCGATGCCCCCGGTGAGGCTCGACAGCGCGGGCAATGCAGTCGTGCCGTCCGGCCAAACGACATGATCGAGCGTGCCGGTCACCGTCACGTCGAACGGCCCGTCGGTCACGCGCCGGTCGCTGGTCGACAGTTGCGCGCGGCCGCGCAGGCCGCTTTGCCGCAGGCGCTCGTTCGCCAGTTGCGCGATGCGGTCCCGCGACGCGCGGCGAAACAGGTTGCGTTCGAGTTCGGCGGTCCAGCCGTCGTCCTCGACATAAGCGTGAAAACGCGCGGCGTCGGGCTGCGCGGCATCGATCGCGATGCGCGCGGTGCGGACGCGCGGCTGCGTGGCCGGCGTGCGCGACAGCACGCCCGTATCGACCAGCAGCGCGGGGCGATCCATCACGATCGGCGGCAGATAGCCGAACGCGATGCCGGCCGTCGTCGTATCCGCATAGAGCGCGAGATCGGGCAGCCACGTGATCGCATGATTGATCGCGCCGCCGCCGTAACCGGGCACCGACGGCAGCGTGTACACGGCGCCGAGATTGATCAGCACCGGTTCGCTGCGAATGCCGACCGCCGCGAGCAACGCGCCGAACAGCGCGACATGATCCTTGCAGTCGCCGTAGCGGTTGCGCAGGATGTCGGTCACGCGATGCGGCGCGGCAGCCGTTTCGCCGAGAAACAGCCCGACGTAGCGCACGTTCGCCTGCACCCAGTCGTACAGACGGCGCGCCTTGTCGCGCGGATCGACGGCATCCGCCGTGAGCGCACGCGCCAGTTGCACGACCGCCGGATCGTTCGCGCTCGGGTCGACGGCCGCGTTGCGGTAGCGCGCGGCGAACGCCGCGTAGTCGGGCAGCGTCGACACGACGAGCCGGTCGCCGTAGGTCGGGTAGCCGACCGCGCCGCTCTCGATGCGATCGTACGCGCCGTGCCGGTAATCGAATTCGTAGCGCGTGCGGCCGTTCGCCGTGACGGGCGGCAGCGCGACGTAGCCGCGCGCATCCGCATACAGCGGCAGGTCGGCCGGCACGTCGAAGATCAGCCGCTGGCTGTCGACCGGCTCGCGCGACGGCTCGACGGTGTAGCCGAAGTAGCCGCGATTGACCGGCTTCGTGCGGGTCTTGCGGAACGCGACGCGCGTGCTCGACCCGGCTTCGACGCCGGGGAACACGACGGTGCGCAGCAGCCCGTCCTGGAACGTCGGCGCGCCGGCCGAGCGCGGCTCCTGCACGTCGCGGATGCCGTCCGCGCCGACCGGATGCGCGACGCCATCGCGGTCGATCGTCTCGGCCGCGAGCAGCTCCACCTTCTCGAGATTCTTGTCGAACCACACGTAGCGCTGCGCGACCGCGTCGATACCGTTCGCGTCGTTCGCGCGCAGCGTCGAATCGCCGTGCTCGTCGAGCGAACCGTCGTGCTGGATCACGAATTCGTGGACGTCGCTGACGAGCGTGACGGGCGCTGCGTCGCCGGCATCGACCGTATCGGCTGCGGCCGACCGCACGGCCGCGACGACGCCGAATGCGACGGCGCACGCAAACGCAAAACCGGTCGGTCGGGAAAGAAAACGCACCACGTCGCGCTCGTTTCGGAACATGGCGGCAACACACCGGCACGGACGATCCGCGCCGCGCTCACGCGCGCCTGTCGCGCGCCGCCTTGCAGCCCAGTGTGGGTGACGCATCGGCGAGCGTCAAGCGACGCGCGATTGACCGCTGGCGCAACCTATAATCAAATCAGGTCACATTGCGTGCGCGATCTCGCCAGGACAAGCGCCGTCTCGACGAACGCGGCGTGCCCGACATGGGCAAGGAGGCATCATGGCCGTGATCAACAGCGATTTCGAAACCGGCTTCCTCGTGGTGCTGTTCACGCTGCTGGGCGTGATCCTGTTCGGCGCGCTGCTGACGAAGCTGCATCTCGGGCGGTGGCATCCGAAACTGATCGGCGCCGCGATCGGCGCGCTCATCGGTATCCTGCTGGTCGAAGCCGTGCCGATGCTGACGTGACGGTGATCCGCCGCGCACGGCGGGATGCGCGGCGCGGCCTTCATTCATCCGATCAAATGCCGCGCAGGCCCGCTCATCCGATCCGTGAGGTCGGACACCAACGCCCGCGCGCCGGCGGCTTCATCCCCGCAGGCTGACCGCAACCGCGGCGCTCACCGGAGCGCAATCTCCTTCCAATCGGAGGCGACATGGTGGAACACGACCTCGTCTCGATCCTCGTGCTGCTTGCGGTGCTCATGCTAGCCGTGCTGTTCTTCGCGGAAGGGCGCAGCCGCAACCGGATTCGCGGCCAGTTGCAGCGCAAGTCCGCACGGCGGCCGCGCTCGCATACGCATCGTCATCCGTAACGCGCCGACGCAGTGCGCCGCACGGAAGGCCGGCCGTCATGCGCGCGTCGTTCGAGCGTACGACGCGAGACCGCCGGCGGAGGTTCGACCCGCAGCGGGCGCAACAAAAAAACCGCGTGCGATCCCGCCGCGGATCGCTACCCGACATTCATCGGCAGCAGCACCATCTGCTTGCCCTCGACATGCAGGCGCGCCTGCAACTCGACCGGCGTTTGGTTGTGCAGCCAAGCGGTCAGGAAGTTCACTCGCCGGAAGATCAGCTTGCTCGCGAAGCACACCGCGTTTGGATACTCGTCGAGCGTCGCCGACGCGAGATTCATGAACTCGACAACGGGGTTCGTGCCGAAGGCGATCCGGTAGTCGGCGGCGATGCCGTTGCGGCGGCAGTGCGCAACATAGTAATCGAGCGATTCGGTGATCGTGTGACGCAGCCGTTCGAGATGTTCGTGCCCGTCGTATGCCTTTGCATCGACCTCGCCGACGGCGAGAAAGATCACGTTGCGGAAATGCCCGGGGAACAGCCGGTTGACCCACAGCAATGCGTGCATGCTCGCACCGCGGTGCTTGCCGACCAGCAGCACGGCCGTCGGCTGCGACGGATCGGGCTTGCCCGGCGCGGTGGCCTCGTCCACGACGGGCGGCTTGCCGGAGAACAGTTCGTCCTCCTTCGCGAGCCGGGCGCGCGTATCCGCGTAGTGGCGGTTGATCACGAAACACAGCGCGATCACCGCGCTCGTCACGAGCACCGTGAGCCAGCCGCCCGCGGTGAACTTCTCGATCAGCGTGATGACGAGCACCGTCGCCGTCACGCTCAGCCCGAGCACGGACAGGAAGAAGTGCTTGAACCAGCCCGGCTCGCGGCGATGACGCAATCAGTACGCGCACATCCCCAGCAGCGACAGGCTGAAGGTGAGGAACACGTTGATGCTGTAGAGCACGACGAGCACGTCGACGCTACCGTGCGTCCACAACAGGATCAGCAGGCTCGACAGCCCGACGACGACGATGCCGTTCTGCCGCACGAGGCGCGTCGACAGGTCGCGGATGGCGTGGCACCCACGAATCCGACGCCATGTTCGACAGCACCGTCGGGCCGTCGAGGAAACCCGTCTGCGCGCCGACCAGCAGCAGCCCGGCTTCGAACGCGAGCACGGCTGCCAGCAATGCATGATGCGCGAACGCCGAGCCGAGCCCGAGATGGTCGATCACGCTGTCGAACACGACCGCGTTGAGCGTCTGGCCGTCGACGGGCCGCGCGTGCCACAGCATGTACAGCAGGATGATGCCGCCGGCCGTGAACGCGAGCGACGTCGACATGTACCACATCGTGACCTTGCCGTTCGGCACGCGCGGATCGGCGAGCATGTTCACGTTGTTCGACACGGCTTCGAGGCCCGTATAAGTGCCGCCGCCGAGCGAGAACGCGCGCATCAGCAACGCTGAGCATCACGAACAGGCCGAGCGACTGCGACATCCCGTGCGCCTCGTGCGCCGCGTCGGGCACGACCATCGCGAGGCTGCTGCCGTGCACGGCGACGCCATACACGATCAGCCCGAAGTGGAGGATAACGAAGCCGACGAAGATCGGCAGCATCACCATGATCGATTCGCGCATCCCGCGGAGGTTGAGCCCCGTCATCAACAGGATCAGCACGATCTCGGTCGTGAGCTTGAACACCTGCGCGTCGACGCCGCTCGCGAGCGACGTCGCGACGGTCAGCACGTAATCGACCAGCAGCGCAGCGCCGGATACCAGCCCCGGCTTCGACCCGAGCAGCGACGTCGCGACGCGGTAGCCGCCGCCCGTCGGGAACAGTTCGATCTCCTGGTTGTAGCCAAGCGCGATGATGAACACGGTGGCGGCCGTCGCGAGCGCGAGGAACAGCGCGAGCGCATGGTGCTGGCCGAGCGCGAGAAACGCCTCTTCCGGGCCGTAGCACGACGACGACAGTCCATCGGCGCCGAGCCCGACCCACGCGAGCAGCGGCGTCACGGCGATCGCATGCCGCGTGCGCGGATCGAGCGGATCCAGCGGTTTTCCGACCAGCAACTGCCACACCTTCTGGAAGGTGGTCATGGTCTGCTCCCGAGGCGCCGGGTGCGCGCAGCGTGACCCTGCAAAGCTAATCGATGCGCCGGTGCAGCGCCAGTCCGCACATTCCATAGGCCGCGCCCGGCAGGCCGACGCCGCTTTCAGCGCGTAAGCGAACAGCGCCGGCGATCGTACGCTGGACCGGCTGCCCGCACCGACGTGTGCCCGCGACCGTATCCCTGCCCCGCCCGTCGCGATCCGGCAAACCGGCCGCCGCCCCACTCGCGCCGCTTCTTCGCCCGTCGCCGCGCACCACGTCCGCCGAACGCAGCCCTCGCCCACGTCCCCGTCGTGCGTTGTTCCCCGCATTTCGACTTTTGTGCGCGCGCAACAATGGCGATGCCTCGCGCCAGGCGCCATGCAGGCAACCCGATTCCCGCATGGCACCTGGCGCGGCGCGCTTTAAAAACCACATCTCACGAGGACATACCATGCAACTCCAATCTCATCCGGCATGCCGCCCGTTTTACGAAGCCGGCGAACTCTCGCAACTGACCGCCTTCTACGAAGAAGGCCGTAATGTCATGTGGATGATGCTGCGATCGGAGCCGCGGCCGTGCTTCAACCAACAACTCGTCACCGACATCATCCATCTCGCGCGCGTCGCACGCGACTCGGGCCTCACGTTCGACTTCTGGGTGACGGGCTCGCTCGTCCCCGAGCTGTTCAACGTCGGCGGCGACCTGAGCTTCTTCGTCGACGCGATCCGCAGCGGCCGGCGCGACCAGCTGATGGCCTACGCACGCTCGTGCATCGATGGCGTGTACGAGATCTACACGGGCTTCGGCACCGGCGCGATCTCGATCGCGATGGTCGAGGGCAGCGCGCTCGGCGGCGGCTTCGAGGCCGCGCTCGCGCATCACTACGTGCTCGCGCAGAAGGGCGTGAAACTCGGGTTCCCCGAGATCGCGTTCAACCTGTTCCCGGGCATGGGCGGCTATTCGCTGGTCGCGCGCAAGGCGGGCCGCGGCCTCGCGGAATCGCTGATCGCGACCGGCGAAGCGCATGCGGCCGAGTGGTACGAAGACCAGGGGCTGATCGACGAGACGTTCGACGCCGGTGATGCGTATCTGGCGACGCGCACCTTCATCGACGTGGTGAAGCCCAAGCTGAACGGCATCCGTGCGATGCTGCGCGCCCGCGATCGCGTGTTCCAGCTGTCGCGCTCGGAGCTGATGGACATCACGGAAGCGTGGGTGCATGCGGCGTTCACGATCGAGCCGAAGGACCTCGCATACATGGAACGCCTGGTGATGCTGCAGAACCGGCGCGTGTCGAAACTGCGCACGGTGTAATGCGACGGGCGCCGCCGACGGCCGGCGGCGCCATTTTCCGGAACGACGCTCAGGCGATCAGCCTGAGCTTTCTCGTCTCCGCGAGCCACGCCTCGAACGCCTGCACCGGCATCGGCCGCGCGTAGTAGTAGCCCTGCGCGTAATCGACGTCGAGCTGCTTGAGGAATTCGGCTTCCGCATGCGTTTCGACGCCTTCGGCGACCACCGCGAAATTCAGCGCCTTCGCGAGCGACACGACCGAGCGCACCAGCGCCTGCGAGCGCGGATTGCGGTCGATGGCCGTGATGAAGGTGCGATCGAGCTTGATCGCGTCGAGCGGCAGGCGCGACAACTGCGACAGCGACGAATAGCCGGTGCCGAAATCGTCGAGATGGATCTCCGCGCCGAGCTGGCGGAACTGCCGCATCAGCCCGATGGCCGCCTCCTCGTCCTCGATGAAGCAGCTCTCGGTCAGCTCGATGTCGAGCAGGCCCGGCTTCAGCCCCGCGCCGTCGAGAATCGACGCGAACTGGTGCACGATGTTCATGTCCTGCAACTGCCGCGCGGATACGTTCACCGCGATCCGGATGCCGAGCCCCTTCGCCTTCCATGCGGCGGCCTGCGCGGCCGCGGTGCGCATCACCCAGCGCCCGAGCGGCGCGATCAGCCCCGACTCTTCCGCGAAGCGGATGAACTCGATCGGCGCGACGAGCCCGCGATCGGGCGACTGCCAACGGATCAGCGCCTCGACGCCGTGCACGTCGCCCGTCGCGATATCGACGACCGGCTGATAGTGCAGCACGAACTGCTCCTCCTCGAGCGCCTTGCGCAGGTTCGTGTCGAGCCACATGTACTTCGCGACCTTCTGGTTCATCTCCAGCGAGAACACGCGATACGTATGCTTGCCCTCTTCCTTCGCGACGTACATCGCGGTGTCGGCGCTGCGGATCAGCGTCTCGAGCGAATCGCCGTGCAGCGGATACATCGCGATGCCGATCGAACAGCTCGTGTAGACCTCCATCAGCCCGAGATGGATCGGCGTGCGCAGCCGTTCGAGGATGATCTGCGCGGTCGCTTCGAGCAACGGCCGCGTGCTGTGTTCGAACAGCACGAGGAATTCGTCGCCGCCGAGCCGCGAGAGCGTCGCGCCGGACGGCAGGCAGCCGCTGATGATCGCCGACACGTCCTGCAACAGGCGGTCGCCGGTGATGTGCCCGTAGTGATCGTTGACGCGCTTGAAGTTGTCGAGATCGAGGAACAGGATGCCGACCTGGCCGCGCGCCTGCTCGCTCTCCTGGGCGATCGCCGTATGGATGCGCTCGCTGATCGCGTGGCGGTTCGGCAAGCCGGTGAGCACGTCGGTGTTCGCGAGCTCGGTGAGCCGCTGCTGCGCGTGGCGCTCCTCGGTGATGTCGATGCCCGAGCAGATCAGGAACTGCTCTTCGACGCCGCTGCCGCTCTGCACGAACTTGTTGCGGAACTGGAACAGGCGCGGCCCGTTGACCGTGTTGATGTAGCGCTCGACCGCGAACGAGTGGTTGCTCGCGAAAAAGCCCGTGATGTTGCTGCGCGACTGCGCGCCCTGCTCGGGGCTCATGAACAGCTCGAACGCGCTGCGGCCGATCACGTCGACCTCGCGCTTGCCCGTCACTTCCTCGCACAGGCGGTTGAAGCGCTGCACCATCCCGTTACGATCGAGGATCACGACGAGCGAATTCACTTCGGACACGACCTGCTCGGCGAACGCGAGCCCGTGCGACAGGTCGCCGGCGACGGACTCGGTATCGGAATAGGCGGACGCCGTGCCGGCCCAGTCGACCGTATTGACCTTCCTGCCGACGAGATGGAGGCTGACCGGGTTGCCGAACAGCACGATCTCGAGCACGACGTGCGACGTGACGCCGGTCAGCGCGCGGATGCGCGCGGCCTGCTCGACCGTCAGCGCGATCGCGACGTTGGTCAGGCCGCGGACCGCGGCCAGTTCGAGCGCGTTGCTGTCGCTGCCGAGACGCCAGCAGGGGCTGCGCGTACCGACATGCGCCTCGAGCACCGCGCTATCGTTTTCGTCATCCATGGACACGCCCCGATCCAAAAAAAACGCACAGTGTAGACGGAGGCGAGCAGGCCCACCGCCTTCCCGGGCCGCGCAGTGCGCGTGCCCGGCAGGGCGGCCGTGATGCCGTGACAGCGGATCTCGTCCCGTACTTGTTTGCAGCTGATGCGACCGGCGTTCGCGCGTGATGCGCGCAGGTTCTGCCTTACGAATGATGAGAGCCATCTTATCAAATGACAATGAAGATTGGCACTCACATTTAGAGAAGAGTGTCAAGGAATCGGGACTCGATTGGCAAGCCGGATTTTTCATGATTGGCCGCTTGCGAATGGGCGGATGACGCGCTGCGCAGCGGGGGCGGCGCGCCGGGCCGGGAGCCCCGCCGCGTGGGCGTTTGAAGCCGATTGAAGGATATGGGGCCTGATCTTCGGCGAGACTGGGCAGGCAGGGTCGGATCGTATGCCGCGATCCGGGTTTCCGCCATTTTTGATTCCGTTCGTGCGTGAATGCGCGGCTTTATTCCATGCTTCGTTGCAATGTCTTTCACCCACACCCGGCACCCGGCGCGGAGTGCCCGCGCCGGGTGCATGGCTCAGTCTGCCGCGCCGTAGCCGCCGCCTCCGGGCGTTTCGACGACGAACACGTCGCCCGGCGCCATCTGCGCGCGGCCGATGTGGGCGAGCGCCTCGACCGTGCCGTCCGCCCGCTCGATCGTGTTGCGGCCGAGCGCGCCGGCCTCGCCGCCCGCCGCGCCGAACGGCGCGTGGATCCGGTTGTTCGACAGGATCGACGCGGTCATCGGCTCGAGGAAGCGGATCCGCCGCACCGCGCCGTCGCCGCCGCGCCAGCGCCCCCCGCCGCCCGAGCCCGCGCGGATCCGGTGCGAATCGAGCCGCACCGGGTAGCGCCATTCGAGCACCTCCGGATCGGTGAGCCGCGAGTTCGTCATGTGCGTCTGCACCGCGCCGACGCCCGCGAAGCCGTCGCCCGCGCCGCTGCCGCCCGCGATCGTCTCGTAGTACTGGACTCTCTCGTTACCGAATGTGAAGTTGTTCATCGTTCCCTGGCTCGACGCGACGCAGCCGAGCGCGCCGTACAGCGCGTTGGTGATCGCCGACGACGTCTCGACGTTGCCCGACACGACGGCCGCCGGGTACTCGGGGTTCAGCATCGAGCGGGCCGGCACGATCACCGTCAGCGGCTTCAGGCAGCCGGCGTTCAGCGGGATGTCGTCGCCGACCAGCGTGCGGAACACGTACAGCACCGCCGCCATGCAGACGGCCTTCGGCGCGTTGAAGTTGTTGTCGAGCTGCGCGGACGTGCCGGTGAAATCGATCTCCGCGCACCGCGCCGCGCGATCCACGCGGATCGCGACACGAATCTCCGCGCCGTTGTCGAGCGGGTAGCGGTACGCGCCGTCCTGCAACGCGCCGATCACGCGCCGCACGGCTTCTTCCGCGTTGTCCTGCACGTGCCCCATGAACGCGAGCACGACGTCGCGGCCGAACTGCGCGACCATCCGGCGCAACTCGTCGACGCCCTTCTGGTTCGCGGCGACCTGCGCGCGCAGGTCGGCCATGTTCTGCTCGACGTTACGCGCCGGATAGCGGCCGGATGCCAGCAGCGCGCGCGTGTCGGCGTCGCGCAGCACGCCGGCCGACACGAGCTGCCAGTTGTCGATCAGCACGCCTTCCTCGTCGATATGGGTCGAATCGGGCGGCATCGAGCCCGGCGTCGTGCCGCCGATGTCCGCGTGGTGGCCGCGCGAGCCGACGTAGAACAGCGGCGCGTCGGAGCCGTCCGCGAACACCGGCGTGATGACCGTCACGTCCGGCAGGTGCGTGCCGCCGTGATACGGGTCGTTCAGCATGAACACGTCGCCGTCGCGCATGCGGCCGCGGTTGCGCTCGATCACCGTGCGGATGCTTTCGCCCATCGAGCCGAGGTGCACGGGCATGTGCGGCGCATTCGCGATCAGGTTGCCGTCGCCGTCGAAGATCGCGCACGAGAAGTCGAGCCGCTCCTTGATGTTCACCGAGTACGCGGTGTTCTGCAGCCGCAGCCCCATCTGCTCGGCGATCGACATGAACAGGTTGTTGAAGATCTCGAGCCGCACCGGATCGGCGTCGGTGCCGAGCGAGCGGCGCGTCGGCAGCGGCGTCGTGCGCGTCAGCACGAGGTTGCCCTGGGCGGTCATCGCGGCGCGCCAGCCGGGCTCGACGACGGTCGTGCCGTTCTGCTCCGCGACGATCGCCGGGCCGTCGATCGCGTCGCCGGCGCGCAGCGTGTCGCGCACGTACAGCGCCGCGTCGTGCCACTGGCCGCCGGAATAAAAGCGCACGGCCGTGTGCGCTTGCGGCGCGAGGTCGACCGGCGCGTCCGAGCGGCCGATCGCCTCGACCGACGCAAGCTCAGCGACGAGCGGCGTGCCGGGCATCAGGAACGCGTAGCGCTGCCGGTACGCGGCCTCGAACGCCTGCCGCATCGCGTCGACGCTGCCGGCCGGTACGTCGAGCGCCGAATCGGTGCCCTGGTAGCGCAGGTGCACACGTCGCTCGGTCGCGATCCGCTGCGGCGGCACGCCCTGTTCGAGCAGCGCGCCGATGGCCTCGTCGGCCAGCCGGTCGAGCGCCGCGTTCAGCGCCGGCAGCGACGCGTCGGTCAGCACGGCCTCGACCGCGCGCTCGCGCATCGCGGTCTGGTCGGCGAGGCCCATCCCGTACGCGGACAGCACGCCCGCGAGCGGATGCGCGAACACCTGCGTCATCCCGAGCGCATCGGCCACGCCGCACGCGTGCTGGCCGCCCGCGCCGCCGAACGTCGTCAGCACGTAGCGCGACACGTCGTGGCCGCGCTGCACGGAAATCTTCTTGATCGCGTTCGCCATGCTGCCGATCGCGATCTCCAGGAACCCTTCGGCGAGCGCCTCGGGCGTCTCGCGCCGCCCGGTCGCCGCGTGAATTTCATCGGCGAGCGCCGCGAACTTCGCGACCACGCCGTCGCAGTCGAGCGGCTGGTCCGCCTGCGGACCGAACACGCGCGGGAAATGATCGGGCTGGATCTTGCCGAGCATCACGTTGCAGTCGGTCACCGTCAGCGGGCCGCCGCGCCGATACGCGGCCGGCCCCGGGTTCGCGCCGGCCGATTCGGGCCCCACGCGCAGCCGCGCGCCGTCGAAGCCGAGCACCGAGCCGCCGCCTGCCGCGACCGTGTGGATGCTCATCATCGGTGCGCGCATCCGCACGCCGGCCACCTGCGTCTCGAATGCGCGCTCGAATTCACCGTTGTAGTGCGACACGTCGGTCGACGTGCCGCCCATGTCGAAGCCGATCACCTGACCGAAGCCGGCCGCGCGCGCCGCGCGCACCATCCCGACGATGCCGCCGGCCGGGCCCGACAGGATCGCGTCCTTGCCCTGGAACGCATCGGCGCGCGTGAGGCCGCCGCTGCTCTGCATGAACTGCAGGTTCACGCCCGGCATCTCGTGCGCGACCTGCTCGACATAGCGGCGCAGGATCGGCGACAGGTATGCGTCGACCACGGTCGTATCGCCGCGGGACACCATCTTCATCAGCGGCGACACCTCGTGCGACACCGACACCTGCGTGAAGCCGATGCGGCGCGCGAGTTCGGCCAGCGCGCGTTCGTGCGCGGTATGGCGGTAGCCGTGGATCAGCACGATCGCGAGCGCACGCACGCCGCTGTCGAACACGCGGCGCAACGATGCTTCGGCACCCCGAACATCGAGCGGCACGACCACGTCGCCATGCGCGCCGACGCGCTCGTCGATCTCGACGACCGTTTCGTACAGCGCGTCGGGCAGCACGATGTCGAGATCGAACAGGCGCGGCCGGTTCTGGTACGCGATGCGCAGCACGTCGCGAAAGCCGCGCGTCGTCGCGAGCGCGGTGCGTTCGCCCTTGCGTTCGAGCAGCGCGTTGGTCGCGACCGTGGTGCCCATCTTCACCATGTCGACTAGCGCGGGCGTAATCGGCTCGCCGGCCGCGAGGCCGAGCAGGTGGCGGATGCCGGCCACGGCCGCGTCGCGGTACTGCTCGGGGTTCTCCGACAGCAGCTTGTGCGTGACGAGCGTGCCGTCGGGCCGCCGCGCGACGATGTCGGTGAAGGTGCCGCTGCGGTCGATCCAGAATTGCCAGCGCGCGGCGTCGGAGGGAACGGGGGAAAGGTGTCGGTCAGTCATGATGTCGGGTCGTGCGTCGTAGAATCGAGGGACGAGCGCCGCCGCACGGCGCGCGTCGCGCGCCGTGTCACGGTGTCGATGAAAGGGGAAGAAAAACGCAGGGCCGGCCGGCCGCTGCCGTGCCGTCTGTCAGGCGGCGTCGAGTTCGCGGCCGCGGGTCTCGGGCAGCGTCAGCGCGGCGACGATCACCACGCCGTACGCGGCGACCGCGAAGATGCCGATGCTCGTGCCGAGCCCGTACTGCTTGGACAGCGCGCCGATCAGGAACGGGAACAGCGCACCGATCGCGCGGCCCACGTTGTAGCAGAAGCCCTGGCCGGAACCGCGCACGCGGGTCGGGAACAGCTCGGTGAGGAACGCGCCCATCCCCGAGAAGATACCCGATGCGAAGAAGCCGAGCGGGAAGCCGAGCCACAGCATCGACGCGTTGGTCAGGTTCAGCGACGTGTACGCGAACGCGATCACCATCGAGCCGACCGCGAACAGAATGAAGTTCGGCTTGCGGCCGAGGCGATCGGTCAGGTACGCGCTCGTCAGGTAGCCGACCCACGAGCCGAAGATGATCATCGCGAGATAGCCGCCGGTGCCCATCACCGTCAGGTGCCGTTCGGTCTTCAGGAAGGTCGGCAGCCACGTCGTGATCGCGTAGTAGCCGCCCTGCGCGCCGGTCGTCAGGAGCGCCGCGCGCAGCGTCGTCGTGATCAGCTTCGGCGCGAAGATCTCGGTGAGGCGCGGCGCATCGGCCACTTTCGCCTGCGCGGCCTTCTCCTTCTCGTAGACGTCCGGCTCCTTCACGTAGCGGCGGATCGCGACGACCAGCAGCGCGGGCGCGAGCCCGACGAGGAACAGCGCGCGCCACGCCTGCTCGGCCGGCAGCACCGAGAACAGCAGCGCATACAGCAGCGCGCACAGCCCCCAGCCGATCGCCCAGCCCGACTGCACGAGGCCGACCGCCCTGCCGCGGTCGCGCGCGCGAATCACTTCGCCGATCAGCACCGCGCCGGCCGTCCATTCGCCGCCGAAGCCGAAGCCCATCAGCGCACGCGCCGCGACCAGTTGATGGTAGTTCTGCGCGAGCCCGCACAGCGCGGTGAATACCGCGAACCACAGCACCGTGAGCTGCAGCGTGCGCACGCGGCCGATCCGGTCGGACAGGATGCCGGCGAGCCAGCCGCCGAGCGCCGACGCGAGCAGCGTGACCGTGCCGATGAAGCCTGCGTCGGCGAGCGAGATGCCCCAGGTCGCGACGAGCGTCGGGATCACGAACGACAGCATCTGCGTGTCCATCCCGTCGAGCATGTAGCCGACCTTGCAGCTCCAGAACGCGCGGCGCTCGCGCGGCTGCGCATCCGCGTACCACGAGAACAGGCCGCTGCGCTCGCGGCTCGCGGGCTCGGCGGCGCTCGCCGCGAGGGTCTTGCTTTCCATGGTGGTGCTCCTGTCGTGATGCGTCGTCAAATGGCGTGTGGTGCGGTGTGTCGCAGGTGTGTCGCGTACGGGGCGGTCGGCCGGTCAGAACACGGCCAGCGACGCGTTCGTGATGTCGGTCATCAGCATGTGGCCGGGCGTATGCGCGATCGCGATCGGCAGCTTCGCGTCCATCAGCGCGGTTTGCGGCGTCACGCCGCACGCCCAGAACACCGGCAGCTCGCCGTCGCGGATCGTCACCGCGTCGCCGAATTCGGGCGCGTTCAGATCCTCGATGCCCAGTTCCCGCGGGTGGCCGATATGGACCGGCGCGCCGTGCACGCCCGGGAACCGGCTCGTGATCTGCACCGCGCGGATCGCGTCGGCGCCGCGCAGCGGCCGCATCGACACGACCAGCTGGCCGCCGAAGATTCCCGCGCGGCGGTTCGCGATCGACGTGCGGTACATCGGCACGTTGCGCCCCTCCTCGACGTGGCGCAGCCCGATCCCTTCGCGGGCGAGCATGTCCTCGAACGAGAACGAGCAGCCGATCGCAAATACGACGAAATCGTCGCGCCACAGCGCGTCGAGCGATTCGACCTGCTCGGTCAGGCGGCCGTCCCGATATATGTTGTAGCTCGGCACGTCGGTGCGGATGTCGAGATCCTCGCCGAGCGCGTCGATCCGGAACGCGCCCGGTTCGCCGACGCCCAGCAGCGGGCAGGCCTTCGGGTTGGCCTGGCAGAAGCGCAGGAAATCGTGCGCGTACGCGTCGGGCAGGATCGCCAGGTTCGCCTGGGCAAACGGGCCGCAATGGCCGGCGGTCGGGCCGCGAAACGCGCCGCGGCGCACGGACTGGCGGAATTCGGAAGGCGTCATGATGGTCGGTCGCAGAAACGGGATGGCGGGGCGACGACGGTGGTGTGTCATCGGTTATGGCGAAGAATAGAAAGGAAAAAATTTTGTCGCCAACGAGTTTTTTTGCGTCTGCTGTATAGAATTTCTTAACGGATCCGCGGGTTTTCCCCGGTCCCGTTCATTTTTCGTCGCCGGCAAGCTGCGCATCCACTGCTCGCCCGACCGCCATGAACACGCGTTTTCTCGAAACATTCGTCACGCTCGCGAAGCTGCGCAACTTCCGCACGACCGCGGCTGCGCTGCATGCGACGCCGGCCGCGATCTCGCAGCGCCTGAAGGCGCTCGAGGACGAACTGCACACTGTCCTCGTCGATCGCGACAGCCGCGGGTTCCGGCTCACGCCGAACGGCGAATACCTGCTCGGCTATGCGAAAGCCGTGGTCGAGGCGACGCAGGAACTGCAGGCCGCCGCATCCGGCGAGCGTGCGCTGCGCGGCAAGCTGCGGCTCGGCGTGATCGAGACGGTCGTGCACAGCTGGCTGCCGCACTATATGCGGCGGCTCGCGGCCGACTATCCGCAGTTGGAAATCGACCTGACCGTCGACGTCAGCGTCGTGCTGCAGCGCCGGCTGATGGCCGGCGAGCTCGACCTGATCATCCGCGTCGAGGGCAGCGACGAGGCGTCGGTCGTGTGCGACGCGCTCGCGAACTACCCGGTGCGCTGGGTCGCGCGCGCGGGGCTGCTGCCGAACACGCGCACCGGCCTCGCGCGGCAGGTGCTGCGCCAGCCGATCCTCACCTACGGGCGCGGCACCGCGCCCCACCGCGCGCTGGAGGACATCGTCCGCACGCTCGCGCACGCGCACGGCGTGCCGCTGTCGGAAACGCGCATCACCGGGTCGCCGTCGATCTCGGTGATCGTGCAACTGGTGCGCGACGGCTTCGGCGTCGCCGCGATTCCGGTGCTGTTCGTCGACGCGCTGATCGAAAGCGGCGAAGTCGTCGAGTTGCCGCTGCAGCCGTCGCCGCCGTCGATCGTCGTGTCGATGTCGCGGCGGGCCGACGCGCCGCGGTTCGTGCATGGCGCGTCGATCGCCGCGCGGGCGGCGTGTCACGAGTATTGCGAGAAGAGCACGCGGTTGCTGGTCGAAGCGCTTTGACTTCGCAGCGGTGAACCACGTGCGTTCGACATCGCCGCGCGAATCGCCCACAATCGCGTTCGGCGCATCGCCACGTCGGCGCCGCGCTTCGTGAATGAAGGCCGGGCCGTCCGGCATTCGTCGCTTCGCATGACCGTGCACGACAGGAAGGCAACATGCAGATTCGCTCCGCTTCGCCCCGCCTGAACCTCGCGCGCGTCGTGATCATCGCGCTGTATGCCGCGTCGCTGCTGCTGCCCGTCGCGGCCGAACCGCCGAATGCGGCCGGCGCGGTGAGCTGGTGGCACGGCTACACGGTGCTCGCGCTCGGCGGGCTCGCGATCCTCGACCTGCAATTCGCATGGCTCGGCAATCCGCTGCTCGTCGTCGCGCTGCTCAGGCCGAGCCGTACCGCGTCGGCGCTGCTCGCCGTGGTCGTGGTCTTTGCGCTCGGGTGGCATACGATCCCGACCGACGCGAACTATGAAACGATCCGCACGTTCGGGGCCGGATACTACTTATGGATCGCGGCGATGGTGGGTGCCGCCGCGCTGCCGTGGATCGACGGGCGCGGGCGGCAGGACGGCGTGGCGTCGAGCCTTGCCGTCGGTGCCGTGGATGGGGTCGTACCGACCGGCGCGGGCACAGGCGCCGGCAGCCCGGCCCGGCCAAATGCCGCGCCGGCATCGGCCCGGCCGTTTACCCGGCAGAGCGGCTGGACCGTGACGGCGACCGACACGCGCATCGCGTCGACCGACCAGACCGGGACGACGCGCGGCATCGCGCTGTCCGACCTCGGCGCGATCCTGATCGAAACCAGCGACCACGGGCCGTTCGTGTCGGATGTCTGGTGGGTCCTGTTCGATACGAACAAGCAGTTCGCGTGCGGATTCCCGCAGGATGCACACGGCGCGAAGGCGGCGGTCGACCGGCTGCTCGACCTGCCCGGCATCGATCACCGCAAGGTCATCGACGCGCAGACGTCGGTCGAGAACGCGACCTTCCCGATCTGGGAACGCGCGGCGGGCAAGCCGGCCGCCGCCGGAGAAGCCGGGGCGGCTGCCTGACCGGCAACCCTTACGCGGATGGCCCCGCATGCGGCGGCGTCAGCTTGCCGTCGCCATACTCGCGAAGCACCTGCGAAATCACGACGCGATACCCGTCCAGCCAGCGCGCCTGCTTCGCCTTGGCCTCGAGATGCGCTGGATGCTGCATCAGCTGCCGCAGCGCCGCCTCGGATTCCCAGTAATAGACGTTCTGGATCAGGCCGGCTTCCGCGTTCTCCCACGTTTCCTCGCCGAGATAGCCGGGCGTCGCACGCGCCATGTCGGCGATCTGCCGGTCGAGCCGGTGGAATTCGTCGTCGTACTGCCCGGCACGAAAAATGAAGGTCGACGCGTACATGCGCTCCATCCGAACGATTGAAAAAGCGCGAAGTGTAAGGCACACGCGGTGTGCCGCGATCGTCACGCGGCGAGCGGAGCGGCGTCGACGCGATCGTCGAGCCAGGCTTCGATGCGCGACGCGTCGTCACGCGTGACAGCGGCGGGTGCCGGCGTTGCCGCGAGCGCCCGTCGCGCCCGCTCCAGCGCCTGCGCGAAACCGCGCAATTCGTGCGTCGCGGGCCGGTCGTCGGCATGCCGGCGCACGAGCGCTGCTTCGATGGTCGTGCCGATCAACGCCAGTTGGGTATCGATGAAGTCGATGCACAGCGCGCGGCAATGCGCGGAAACCTGAGCGACGGCCAGCAGGACCGGCACGATCGACACGGTCAGGTAGCCGCCGGGCGCAAGCCGCGACAGCGTATGGCTCACGCCCGGCCCGCCGTCGGCCAGCGACGCGAACACGGCGTCGCGCCACACCGCGCGCTCGAACACGAGCGCATCGCGATGCGCATCGAGCGCCGCACGATCCGCGACCTGCCCGGCCGTCACCAGCGGAATCGGGAACGCCGATTCGTCGGCAGACTGCACGCTCCCTGCCTCGACGATGCAGTTCGCGCCCAGCCATGCCGCATCGTCGCGCCGTGCCGCGAGCACGCCGGCCTGCAACCGGTCGGGCAGCATCGGATCGAGCGGCACCGCGCGGCAGATCGACGGCTTGTTCGCGTGCACGCCGCAGCGGCCGTCGTCGGCCAGCGCCGCGCAACGGCCCAGCGACGGATAGTCGTAGCCTTGCAGCGTCAGCGCGAGCCATTCGCCCTGCACGCCGCCGCGATGGAACAGCCGGGCCGCCAGCGCATCGGCCGCCGCGACGTCGTCCGCACCGAGCGCATGCTCGCGCCCGCCGGCCTGCCAGCGTTCGCCGATCCGCCGCGTCGGCACGCGGCGAATCGTCAATGCGCCGACGAAGCGGTGCCGATGCCGGAACAGTTCGCGCAACGACAGCGTCGGCGCGCTGCAGCAGCGTCCGCACGCGTTGCACGCGAGCAGGTAGGCGTCTACCACGGCCGCCGCACCGAATCCTGGTAGCGCATGAGGATGAAGCGCGCGACGTCGTCCGAGTGATACGCGGCGACGAGCTGCGCGACCCACGGCTTCGCACGATCGGCGTCGCGCACCGTGAGCACGTTCGCATACGGCGAGCGGGCGTCCTCGAGGCTGATGCTGTCGCGCGCGGGTTGCAGCCCGGCGCGCGCCGCGTCGTCGCTGTCGATCGCGACGAACGCGGCCGTATCGAGCGCCGCGTAAAGCCGGTCGCGGCGCAGCGCGACGAACTTCAGCCCGAGCCGGTTGCCCGTCACGTCGCGCAACGTCGGATGCAGGCCGGCCCTCTCGCGCAGCGTCACCAGCGTGTCGTTCTGCAGCAGCACGAGCGCACGCGCCATCCCGCGCGGATCGGCGGGAAGCGCGACCGTCGCGCCGGGTTGCAGTTCGTTCAGGTTCTTCAGCTTGCGCGAATAGAGCGCCATCGGCAGCGTGACGGTCGGCGCGACTTCGGTCAACGCGTAGCGCTTCTGCGCGCGGGTCGCGGCAAGCTGTTGCGCATCCTCGAAGCTGGCCGCGTCGATCCGCCCGCCGGCCAGCGCCGTGTCGATGCGCGACGCATCGTCGAATTCGACGACGTCGATGCCGAGCCCTCGCGCGGCGGCCACCCGCTTCACTTCGTCGAGAATCTGCGCATGCACGCCGCGCGTCACGCCGACGCGCACGGCCGGTGCCGCTGCTTCGGCAGCCATCGCCGATCCCTGATGCATCGCCGCGCACGCAATCAACAGCCATGCCGCAGCGAAACGCCCGATGCCCGCTGTCATGACGCGTCCCTCAGGATCGTGCGAAACCCGATATGCGACGCACCGAGATCGGCTTCCTGCTGTTCGCGCGACGATGCGCGATAGCGCACGCAGTAATCACGCGAGCACAGGAACGAGCCGCCCTTGATCACCATCGGCGTATCGTGCCGGCGCGTCGGCGGTGCGACGGCCGCCGTGTCGCCGTTCGTGTGCGATTGATGCGGGCCCGTGTACGCGTCCTTCGTCCATTCCCATGCGTTGCCGATCATGTCGTAAAGACGAAAGCCGTTCGCCGCATAGCAGCCGACGGGCGCCAGCCCCGCGTGACCGTCCTCGGCCGAGTCGAGCACCGGAAACGCGCCCTGCCAGTAGTTCGCGGCCGGCTTGCCCTGCGCATCGCGCGGCGCCGCATCGAGCGACGCGTCGTCGCGGCCGGCCTTGCCCGCGTATTCCCATTCGGCCTCGGTCGGCAGGTCGCGGCCGAGCCAGTGCGCATACGCGAGCGCATCGCGCTGCGTGACGAGCGTCACCGGCAGGTTGCCAAGCCCTTCTACATCGCTGCCGGGCCCGCGCGGATGCCGCCACGACGCGCCCTTCACCCATGACCACCACGCGAGGTCGCGTGCATTCATCTCGTCGCGCGTCGGCACATGGAACACCGCCGCGCCGCCCTGCTGCTCGGCCTCGGTCACGTAACCGGTCGCCTGCACGAACGCGGCGAACTGCGCGATCGTCACGTCGGTCTGGTCGATCCAGAAGCCGCCGACGCGCGTCTTGCCGTCGCCGACCGGACGCTCGTCCGCATAGCCGCGCGTGCTGCCGAACACGAACGCGCCGCCGCGCAGGTGCACCATCCCCGCCTGCGGATCGTCGCGCCACTTCGACGGCAGCCCCGCATAGCGTTCGCACTGGCGCTCCGAACCGAGCGGCGCGAGCGCGCGGCCGCGATTCAGGTCGTCGAACGCGCCGCCTGCCGGCGCCGCCGGATTCGCATAGCCCGCCGCGAACGCGGCGGCGAACAGCGTGGCGGCAAGCGCCGCGCCGATCGTCCAGAAGCGCAACCGCATCGTGTCGCCCCCGCGCTCAGTAGTAACCTCGCGGACGCAGCGGCTCGACGCCGCCGACGTTGCTCATGTAGGCCTTCCACTGGTCGACGAGCGTGCCGATCACCGACGGGTTCTGCGCGGACACGTCGGTCGTCTCGCCGCGATCCGCCGCCAGATCGTAGAGCTGCCAGTGACCGTCGAGCGGCCCGAGCGGCGGCTCGGTCCACAACGCCTTCCAGCGGCCGTCGGCGCTGCGCAGGTACGCGCGGCCATACGCTTCGTCGCCGAACGGCGTCGTATGCACTTCGCCCGTCGCCGAGCCCGTGAGCACCGGCAGCAGCGACTGGCCGGTGACCGGATACACGTAGCGGTTGTTGTAGACCACCTTGCCCTTGTTCTGGTCGACGCCCGTCAGCGTGTTGACGAGCGGCGGCGCCGGCTGCGACGGCGGCGTGACGCCCGCGACCGCGAGGAACGTCGCCGTGTTGTCGGTCACGTGCGTGAACGCGCGCAGCGTCGGCAACGGCTGCGACTGGCCCGGCAGGTGCACGATCGTCGGCGTCGATACGCCGCCTTCGCCCGAATAGCCCTTCGTGAGCCGGAACGGCGCCGCGCTCACTTCGGCCCAGCGCAGCCCGTACTGCAGGCGCTGCGCGTTCTGCTTGCCGTTGTCGGTGCCGAGCGTCGAGTAGATCGGGTCCTGTCCGTTCGCGGTATCGGTCGCCGTCGGGTCCGCGCCGGAATCGATCGGCCAGCCTTCCGCGCCGTTGTCCGACTGGAACATGATGAACGTGTTGTCGTATTCGCCGATGTCCTTCAGATGCTGGATCAGGAGTCCGATGTTGTAGTCGAGGTTCTCGACCATCCCCGCGTAGATCTCCATGTAGCGCGCCTGCGCACGGCGCTCGGCCGGCGACAGGCTCGACCACAGCTTGTCGACCTTGCCGGGGCCGTAGTCGCTGTAGCCGTCCGCGGCCGAATGCACCGCGCTGATGTACTTCGCGCTGGCGGCGCCGTTGTTCGCGGTCGCGGGCGATGCGGCCGTCGTCTCGGGCAGTCCGTCGAACGGTTTGAAATCGGCCGGAATCAGGCCGAGCGCCTTCTGCCGGGCGATCCGCGCGTTGCGGATCGCGTCGTAGCCGGCGTCGTACACGCCCGCGTACTTGTGCAGCCACGGATCGGGCACCTGCAGCGGCCAGTGCGGCGACGTGTAGGCCGCGTACGCGAAGAACGGCTTGCCGTCCTGCTTGCTCGCATCGATGTACGAGATCAGCTTCTGCGTGTAGAAATCGGTCGAATAGAACACGGCCGGGCTGCCGCCCGCGCCGCCCGG
This sequence comes from Burkholderia sp. BCC0419, assembly GCF_902830285.1. NCBI lineage: Bacteria > Pseudomonadati > Pseudomonadota > Betaproteobacteria > Burkholderiales > Burkholderiaceae > Burkholderia > Burkholderia sp. BCC0419. The sequence goes on along the minus strand of NZ_CADESR010000001.1, from coordinate 250,922 downwards.
CTGCCCGGGCTGGCCCGGCTGCACGTAACGGCCGTCTTCCGTGTAGTTCGACGAGCCGGCCGGCTCGTGCGCGAAGTGGTTCGTCGCCGCGCCGCCGAGCAGCACGTAGCTGCGCTCGAAGCCCCACTGGTCCGGCGTCTGCCCGCTGCCCGTCGTACTGCCGACGATGCCCGAGCCGATGTGCCACTTGCCCGCGATATACGTGTGATAACCGGCGTCCTTCAGCAGTTGCGCGAACGACAGCGCGCGGTCGTTCAGGTAGCCCTCGTAGCCGGGCAGCCCGCGCCGCTCGTCGGTCGGCACGCCCATCGTGCCTTCGCCGACGAGATGGTGATCGGTGCCCGACACCAGCATCGCGCGCGTGATCGCGCAGACGGTGCCCGTGTGGTGGTTCGACAGGATGCGGCCCGACGCGACGAGCGCGTCGAGGTTCGGCGTGTTGATCTCGCCGCCGAACGCATGGATGTCGGAATAGCCGAGATCGTCGGCCATGATGTACAGGATGTTCGGGCGCTTGGCCGAGGGCGTCGCGCTGGCCTGCGGCGGCGGATCGCTGTCGACGCCGCCGCACGACGCGAGCGACACCGCGCCGGCAATCGCGGCGCAGACGACACGGAAACGAAAAGCATGCAACGGCGACGCGGACTTTTTCATTATTGTTGACGCTCGATCTACGGGATCGGCGATCTTAGCGTCGCTCGCGCGGCGCCCAAAGTCGGATTCGTCACATGCTAACGGGGTGGGGGAATATGCGCTGCGCGTCGTGCGGTCGGCGGCGGCGTTGCGTCGAGTAGTCGCTACAACGTTCTCCATACCCCCGCCATCGTTGGCGTGAAAACGTTAGAAAAGGTCTCAAGACGGTCAAGGCGAGCAACAAAACTACGCCGATCGCGACAATCGCGGAGGCTGGCGCGATCGGTCGGCATGTCAGCATCAACGCCACCCGGCACGATTGGTGGGGATATCACCGGCGCCATCATCCGATCTAAACTCGATCGGCCTGCTCGACAACCTGCCAGAGTTGCCGGTCAATCTAGAGAAAGGGATATGTAAGAATTTCACGACTTATCCCGAGAAAATCCAGATGTCGAAATGTCCGAGTTTTTCCACAGCCTTCCATGCAAACATGACCGCGTTGCACATGCCCGTTCCAACAACGCTTTTCGCAACACTACAAACGTCCATCGTCAGCGTTGCCGCGATGATGGATGTCTTGAAAGCATTAGGTGCAGATGCAACGGTCGGTGAACTGATTGGCGCCACGACGAAGTTGGAAGGCGTCACCATCGGCAGTTCGATTCTTGCCAGCATCTATCTGGGCGCAGTCATTGGCAGCTTGATGGTCGCAACCGATGCGTCATTGGCATGCGGAGTCGGCAAGCGAGGAATCAATATGTCTTTGGCGGTCGCTCGATGGGCTACACGTTACGGACTCGCGGTTCACCCTTTGGTCATGGCTCAAATTCTGCGCCATCCCGAAGTGCTTGCACCTGGCTCGCACAGCTATCTCGGCCTGAAGACGAACACTGCGATCCGGGGTGCGCAATGAAGTGGCTTGCAGACCGATTGCTTCTCATCGTCACGGCACTGATTGTCACGGCCGTAGGTTGGGCGATCATCAGCGCGACAGGCGAATGGTTTCCGATCCTGATGACGGTGACCGCGTTCGCTTCACTGTGGATCGAAAACTCGCGGCTGCGCAAGCTGCTTGAGCAAAACGGCATCGATCCGCGACGACGCAAGCGTTAGTCTCCCGAAAAAAGCGACTTGCCGGCTTTTCCTCCCTCGGTTCAGGCTGACTATGCGAGACGCGCGCGAGCGCGATGCGCATCCAACCAGATTGTCGCGTCGTCGCCGGAGAATCGGTCGCCGTCATCCGCGCTCGCCGTTCGCGTCGTCCGACGCCAGCATGTGCGGAATCTCGTCGACCAGCGCATCAACGACCACACGCACCTTCGACGGCACGTGACGCGACGCCGGCCGCACCGCGAACACCTCGGCGCCCGACACGCTGTCGCTGTCCATCACCAGCGCGAGGCGGCCGTCGCGCACGTACGGCGCCATCAGCCAGCACGGCAGCCACGCGAGGCCAGCGCCGGCCGCAGCCGCCTCGGCGATCGCCTGCAGGTCGTCGAACCGCAGCCGGCCGGCCGCGCGATGGTCGTGCACCGCGCCGTCCGCGCCGATGATCCGCCACGGCGTCGGCTGCCCGCCGCGCGAATACGCGATGCCGACGTGCGACCCGAGTGCATCGAGCCCCGCCGGCCGGCCATGACGCGCGAGATACGCGGGCGACGCGCAGATGCCCATGCGTTGCACGCCGAGCTTCCGGCCGACCAGCGCGTTCGTATCGGCCAGCTCGCCGATGCGCACCGCCAGGTCGAAGCCGTCGTTGACGAGGTCGGCCACGCGATCGCTGAACGACACGTCGATTTCGAGTCGCAGATGGCGTTCGACGAGACGCCGCACGACGGGCGCCACGCACTGCCGCCCGAACAGCACGGGCACGCTGATGCGCACGCGCCCGGCCGGCTCGCGGCGGCCCGCGTCGAGCGCGGCCTCGGTCTCGCCGAGTTCGGCCAGCAGCCGCCGGCATTGCTCGTAATAGACGAGCCCTTCGTCGGTCAGGCCGAGCTGGCGCGTCGTGCGCTGCAGCAGCCGCGCGCCGAGACGGAGTTCGAGCCGCGCGACGATCTTCGCGACGGCAGAGCGCGTCATGCCGAGGCGCAGCGCCGCCGCCGCAAAGCTGCCCGATTCCACGACGTCGACAAATTCGGCAACGCCTCTCAGCCGTTCGTCCATGCCGTTCCGCTCCGATGGGATGACAGAGTTGTATCCGTACCGGCGACAATCATTGGCCGAATTCTCGCCAATGCGTCCGCCTGCGCAACACTATGATAGTCCTGACTATCTCGAAAAGGAGTCGACATGCATGCATGGCAAATCAAACCGGGCGACGGCACTGCGGGGCTCCGGCGTATCGACGCGACGCTGCGCCCGGTCGGGCCGACCGACGTCGTCGTCAAGATCCATTCGGCTGCGCTGAACTATCGCGACCTGATGTTCGCGCGCGGCGACTATCTCGGCATCGGCCCCGACGCGCTGATCCCGGTCGCCGACGGCGCCGGCGAAGTCGTCGAGACCGGCCGCGACGTCACGCGCTTCAAGCCGGGCGACCGCGTGATCAATACCTACTTCCCGCGCTGGATCGACGGGCCGCCGACGCCGCACAAAGTATCGGGTTCGCCCGGCGCGCAATTCGACGGCGTGCTCGCCGAACGCTTCGTGTCCGACGAAGCCGCGCTGGTCGCGATTCCCGCGCATCTCGACTACGACGAGGCGGCGACGCTGTCGTGCGCGGGCGTCACCGCCTGGAACGCGCTGTTCGTCGACGGCGGACTGGGGCCGGGCGCGACCGTCGTACTGCTCGGCACGGGCGGCGTGTCGATCATCGCGCTGCAGCTTGCGCAGGCCGCCGGGTTGCGCACGATCATCACGTCGTCGAGCGACGCGAAGCTCGAACGCGCCCGCGCACTCGGTGCGGATGCAACGATCAACTATCGCGCGACGCCCGAATGGCAACATGAAGTATTGCGGCTCACCGGCGGTGCGGGCGCGGATCTCGTCGTCGAAGTCGGCGGACGCGACACGCTGCCGCGCTCGGTCGCCGCGACGAAAATCGGCGGCATCGTGTCGGTGATCGGCGGGGTCAGCAGCTTCGACGGGCCGGCCCTTGGGTTGCTGTCGCTGATTGGCGGCATCAAGCAACTGCACGGCCTCATGGTCGGCAGCCGCGCGATGCTCGACGACGTCGTGCGGCTCGTCGACGCGAAACGGATCAAGCCGGTGGTCGATCGCGTGTTCGGCTTCGACGAGGCGCCGCAAGCGTATGCGTACCTGCAATCGGGGCAGCACTTCGGCAAGGTGGTGATTCGCGTCGCATCGTGACGCCTGAAGGGGCGGCCTGCCGCGGCTCGACGCGCCACGCGCCGGCACCGCGGCAGGCACCGCCCGTCAGATCTTCGCGGTCAGCGTGATCCCGACCGTGCGCGGATCGCCGTACAGCGCCGGATACGCGCCATACGACGGCAACAGCTCGAGCTTCTTGTAGACCTTGTTCGTCAGGTTCGTCACGTAGCCGGTCACGATGTACTTCTGGTTCGGCGTCGTGTACGACACATGCGCGTTCAGCACCGTATAGCCGCCCTGCCACAGCTGCGGCATCGTCTGCCGCGTCGCGCTGAAGTACTCGCGGCTGCGGTAGTTCACGTCGCCGCCCGCCGTCAGCGTGCCGAACGACACCGGCACGCGATAGTCGAAGCCCGCGTTCAGCGTCGTATGCGGCGAACGCGCGAACGAGTTGCCGACGGCCGTCGGCACGTTGCGGAATTCCGTGTAGCGCGTGTTCAGCATCCCGAGGTTCGCGAACAGGTACAGGCTGTTGACCGGCTGCGCCTTCAGCTCCAGCTCGAAGCCGTCCGCGCGCCCCTGCCCTGCATTCGACAGCGTCGACACCGGCGGCCCGCCGAACGGGTTCGGCGCCAGCGCGAACACCTGGATGTCGCGATAGTCGTAGTGGAACACGCTCGCGTTGACGATCAGCCGCTTGTCGAACCACTCGCTCTTGATGCCGACCTCGTAATCGGTCAGGAACTCCGGCGACACGGTCGACACCGTGCTCTGCGTATACGCGTTGCCGTTGTAGCCGCCCGAGCGGAAGCCGCGCGCATAGCGGAAATACGCGCGCACGTTGCTGCTGAGCGCATATTCGGGCGTGATGTCCCAGGTCGGCGCGCGCCAGGTGTTCGTCTGGTTCTGCCGCGCGCTGACCGCGAGCGGCGACGATACCGACGACGGCGACCACCAGCTGTTCGGATCGCTGAACGTCACGTTGCCCGTATCCTGCAGCCCGGTCAGGTTGATGGTCTTGCGCTCGATCGTGTAACGCAGCCCGCCCGTCACGTTGAAGCGGTCGGTGAACCGGTACTTGACGCTGCCGAAGATCGCCGCGCTCTGCGTGTGCTGCGTGAGGTCGGTCAGATGGTAGTACGCGGGCGACGGCGAGCCTGGCAGCCCGCCGCCGGCGCCCTGCTCAGCCAGTTGCTCGGTAAACAGGTGCGTGCCGACGATCCAGCTCAGCCGGTCGTTCTGCGGCGATTCGAGCCGGAATTCCTGCGAAAACTGCCGGCTCGACAGGCGGTCGTGCGAGCGCGCCGCATCGACCGGCGAATAGTCCGCGTCGTCCTGGTACCAGCGGTGCAGCCCTTCGAACGCGGTGATCGACGTCAGCGACACCGCCGGGTTGATGCGCCAGTGCGCAGTCAGCGACGTGCCCCACGACGAGATGTGATCGCTCGACGGCGCATTGAGCGACACCGTATACGGATCGCTCGACCCGACGAAGCCGAACTGGTTCGTGCCGCCGCGCCCCGCGCCTTCCGCGTGCCATGCGTTGCCGCCGCCGGTGTAGTTTCGGCCGTGGATGTTGAACAGGAAATCGGTATCCGACGTCGGCACGGCGAGCACCTGGAAGCGCACCGCGTTGTCGTGGAAGCCGCCGAAGCGCCCTTGCTGCACCGTGTTCGTGTAGAAGCTGTCGGCATTCTCGTGATACACCGACACGCGCGCGGCCAGCACGTCGTTCTTGCCGATCGGCCCGCCGATCGCCGCTTCCGCGAGCCGGCTGTTGTACTGGCCAAGGCCGAGCTTGCCGTAGCCGCTCACGTCGAACGTCGGCTTCTGCGACGTGATGCTGAGCGCGCCGCCGACCGTATTCTTGCCCCACAGGGTGCCCTGCGGCCCGCGCAGCACTTCGATGTGGTCGAGGTCGAACAGCGGAAAGCCCTGCCCGAACACGCTGTTGATGTACACGTCGTCGAAGTACACGCCGATCGGGCTCAGCGACAGGTCCGACGGATCGTTGCTGCCCACGCCGCGCAGGAACCAGCGCGGCCGCTCGCGGCCCTCGGTCGATTGCCCGGTGAAGTTCGGCACGTACTTCGTCACGTCGTTGATCACGCGCAGTTCGTTGTTCTTGATCGCATCGCCGCTCAGCGCGCTGACCGCGACCGGTACGTCCTGGATGCGCTCCTTGCGCCGGCGCGCCGTCACGGTCACCGTGCCGAGATTCGTTTCGCGTGCGGCCGTGCCGCGGGTCGCACGCACCGCCTTCGGCGCGGCCGCAGCCGCGTCGTCCGGTGCCGGTTGCGCCGGCTTCGCGTCCGGCGCGCCCGCCGTCGCCGCGCCGCCCTCTGCCCACGCGGGCAACGATACGGCGCCGCCCGTCAGCAGTCCCCCCAGCGCGGTGACGATTAGTTTTTTCCTGAACATCGATGAGTCATCCTGTTTGATCGGTTGAACGCACGTGCGTGCGCGACGCACGGTTCTCTCATGCAATTCGGATGCCAGCATCGACATGCCCGTCGCACGGGGCTTGCGGCGTGCATGCCGCACCGGTGTTGCTGCATGCGCATCTGTGAACGGAAGCAAATTGCTGGTCACGCAACACCGCTCGATTCCGAAATCGTCAGGACAGCTTCTCAGGCAGCGGCTGCGTCGCGCCGCGACGCCTGTGCGCAAGCCGAAGCGCGAGCGCGACCAGCACCACGACCGGCACCCAGCACAGATACATGGCCCGCAACCCGACGAGCGGCGCGAGCGCGCTGCCGACCAGCGGGCCGCAGAACGCGCCGGTCATCGACGCGAGGTTGTAGAGGCTCGACACCTGGCTCTTGTCGGCCGGATGACGGCCGAGATGCTGCATGTTGACGAGATGCAGCAGCGACGACCCCGCACACAGCGCGGCGAGCCCCGCGCCGACGGTCCATGCATCGCGCCCGAGGCCTAGCGCGAGCAGCCCGGCCATGCCGCCCGCGAGGCTGAGTGCATGACAGCGGCGCTCGGTCATTCGCTGCGCGACGTGCCCGAGCCCGAACAGCGCGATCACCGCGACCGCGCCCTGCCACGTCAGCAGCGCGACGGCATGCGTCTGCGTGAGGCCGAGCGACTGGATCGCGAGCACCACCGTATAGGTGCCGACGAGTGCGCGCGTCGCGCTGTTCACCGCTTCCACGACGAGCTGCTCGCGTATGTCGCGACTCCACGCGAGCGCAAGCAACGCGCGCAGGCCGCCGGTTTGAAATGACGCACCACCCGGCGGCGGCTCCGCATCGCCGAGCAACGCGCGGCTGAACAACGCCATGCCCGCGAAGCTCGCCGATGCCGCGCAGAACGTCGCGACCGCACCGTGCGTGCCGATCAGCCAACTCGCGAGCCACGGCCCCGCCATTCCCGTTCCGATCGACATCGCCGCGCGATACCAGCCCGCGCGGGCGAGGCCGATCTGCGCGAGACGCGCGAGAAACACGCCGTTGATCGACACGATCCGGAACGGGATGCACAGCCCGATCAGCCCCTGCGTGAGCGCGATCAGCGGCCATGCGCCCGTGAACGGCACGACGAGATTGAGCAGCATCGGCCCCATGCTGGCGGCGAAGTACACGCGCCGCGCACCGTAGCGCGCGACGAGCAGCCCGGCCGGCAACGTCATCAGCGCGATGCCGAGCGGCTCCATCGCGGCGATGATGCCGAGCCGCGCGTCGTCGACGCCGAGCGCCAGCGCATACAGCGTCGTCGCGAGCTGCGCCATGCTGATGGTCGTGCCGCTCGCGAGCGCGAGCAGCATGAAGCCGCCGGTGAAGCGCTCGCGCCGCCATGCGTCGGCGACGCGTGCCGGCGTGCTCACCGCGACAGCGTCGCGATGCCGTCGAGCGCGCGCCGGTCGATCCACGCGCGCACGTCGAAGTCGGCGGGCAGGAACCGCCAGTCGACCAGGAAGCGCTTGAAATCGTCGAGCGCGGCGATCGACGCTTCGTCGAGATCCGTGCGCAGCCGCCGGTGCACGTCCGTGCCGTACGCGAGCCGCAGCCAGTCGTGGCCCGAGCCCGTCTCGCGGCCGAGATAGCCGAGCACTTCCTGCTCGTGCTCGCGCGCCCAGCCTTCGACATCGGTCACGCGTGCGAGGAAGCGGCTGACGATGTCGGGATGGCGCTCGAGCGTCGACGCATTGACGGTCAGCGGCCGCGGCGAGCCGTTGTTGATGCGGATCTGCGGATCGGGATGGAAACCGATGTCGACCACCGGCTGCGCGCCGATCAGATGTGCGGTTTCGAGCCCGAGCGAACCCTTCACGTAGATCGCATCGACGTCGCCGCGCACCAGCGCGGCCGCCTCGGCCGCATAAAGCCGCCGGCTCGACAGGCTCGCCGGATGGCTGAACGCCGCGTCGCGGGTCGCGGGCGTCGACACCGGCGCGCGCAGGTTCGACGCCGGTACGTCGACCCATTCGACGTCGCCGGGGCCGAGCCCGTCGAGCGACAGCGCGCTGACGAAGCCGCGCAGCGCCGCCGCACGGAAGATGTCGATCCGCTCGCCGTCGCGGCGCGGCAGGCCGATGCGGCGCCCGCGCAGGTCCTTCGGCCGCGCCAGGCCGGCTTCCGGCAGCGCGACGATCGCCTGGGCCTCGTCGACCCAGGTCAGCGCGACCACGCGCGTGTCGGCGCCGGACGCGCGCGCCCACAGCGCCGGAATGCTGCCGCCCTGCCGGAACGCGTTGTCGAGCGAATGGTCGACGTGGGCGTGATGCAGCGCCGCGTGCTGGCTTTCCTGCAGCGCGCGCACGGTGATGCCGTCGCCGGCGAATTCGTGATCCAGCCAGCCGAGATGGGCGGCGATGCCGAGCGGGGTCGGCACCGGACAGCGCGTGTACCAGATCGACTGGACGTTGTGTGAAGCCGTGGTGCTCATGAATGCGTTCGCAAAAAGGAGTCGTGAAAGGCGCGTCAGCCGCGCGGCGCGGTGAGCACCGACAGCCGCGTGATGCCCGCGTGCTCGATCGCGGCCATCAGCTTCGCGACGGTGCCGTACGGCACGTGCTCGTCGGCCTGCAGGTCGAGCGCGACGTCGGGCCGGCCGGCCTTCAGCGCGGCCAGCTCGGCCGGCACCGTGGCGAGCGCAACCGCGCGCTTGTCGAGATACACGACGCCCTTGCCGTCGACGCTCACGGTGACGTTCGGCTTGCGGTCGGCCGGCGCGGTGGCGACGGTGTTCGGGAGATTCACGTGCACCGCGTTGTTCAGCAGCGGCGCGGTGACGATGAACGCGACGAGCAGCACGAGCATCACGTCGACGAGCGGCGTGATGTTGATTTCGCTGAGCACGTCGTCGTGGTCGGAGGAGGACGAGAAGGCCATTATGCGAACGCCTCCTGGCGGGTGTCGTCGGAACGGCGCGCCGGGGCGGCGGCGGGCACGGCGGCCGGCACACGGAAGCCGGCCTTCTGCGCGAGCGTGACGAAGTCGGTCGCGAACGCGTCGAGATCGGCCGATGCGGCCTTCACGCGGCGCACGAAGAAGTTGTACGCAAGCACAGCCGGCACCGCGACCGCGATGCCGATCCCGGTCGCGACGAGCGCTTCGCCGATCGGTCCGGCCACGACGTCGATGCTCGCCGACGCGCTGTGCGTGATCGCGGTCAGCGCGTGGATGATGCCGAACACGGTGCCGAACAGCCCGACGAACGGCGCGGTGCTGCCGATCGACGCGAGCACCGCGAGCCCGGCTTCCTCGCGCCGGCGCGCATTGTGGATCTGCTGGCGCAGATGGCGTTCGAGCAGGTCGTGGCGGCTCCAGCTGTGTTCGAGATCGTGCGCGCTGCTCTCGTCGGCGCGCCGCAGCGCGTCGAAGCCCGTCGCGGCGAGTTCGCCCACCGGGCTGTTCGCGCCGTCGAGCGCGGCCGCGTCGTGGAAACTGTTCGCGGCCCAGAACGCGCTGACGTAGCGCCGGTTGCGCGCGCGCGAGCGCAGGCTCTGGATCGCCTTCACGACGATCAGCGTCCACGTGACGACGGAGAAGACGACGAGCAGCCAGAGCGCGCCCTGGACGATGAAGGTGGTCGGGATAGCGTTCATGATGTGAGTTCCTTGAAAAATAGGCGGGCGGCCCGGCGGGTCAGCCCAGCTTGAAATCGATCGGCACGTTGACCCAGCCGTCGACCGCTTCGTCGCCACGCTTCGCGGGTACGAAGGTCCAGCGCTTCACGGCGGCCACCGCTGCGTTGTCGAGCATGCGGCGGCCGCTGCTCGTGCGGACCTCGACCGAATCGGGCGAGCCGTTCGCGAGCACGTGCACGCGCAGCACGACGCGCCCTTCCCAGCCCTGGTCCTGCGCGAACGCCGGATAGTCGGGCGCCGGGTTGCGCAGGTACGCCGCGTCGCCGATCGGTGCGGTTTCGCGCACCGGCGCGGCGGGTGCGGGTGCAAGTGCCTGAGCCGGGGCGGCGGGCGCGGCGACGGCCGGCGTCGACGGCGCGGGTGCGGCTGCGCGCGTCGCCTGCGGCGTGGCAGCCGGCGCCGGACGCGGAACGGCCGCGCGCGGCTTCGGCGGAGTCGGCGCCTGCTTCAACGGCTTCGGCGGCACGACCGGCGGCGGCGGATGCGGAGCCTGCGGCAGTGGTTCGGGCGGCCGCGTCAGCTCGACCGTCATCGGCAGCGGCCGGGGCGGCTGCACGGGCGGTGCGGCGGGCACGCGGGCAGCCAGCAGCGCAACGCCCGCATGCAGCGCCGCGACGGCCAGCGCGATCGCGGTCGCGCCGCGCCATCCGTTCGCCGGTGCCGGCCGTGCGTCAACCTGCGCGGACGGCGGCACCGAAGGCGGCCGTGCAACTGCCGCCACCGCGCGCGGCGCGGCACGCGCCGCATGCCGGCGTGCGGGCGGCACGCCGTATTCGATCGTCAGCCCTGTCATGTTCGACTCCTTGCAATGACGCGCCGCGGCGCGCTACGCGACCCACGCATGGCGGTGCCGGTCGATCTGCGTGAACGGCGCCGGATCGATCCACGCGCGCGCGTCGAAATCGTGTTCGAGAAAGCCCCACTCGACGAGAAAATCCTTGAACGCGACCAGCCCGTCGATCGACGTCGGCGCGAGCCCCGTCTCCAGATGCCGGTACACGTCCGCGCCATAGGCGTAGCGCACCCACTCGTCGGACGCACGCGTTTCGCAGCCGATATACGCGACCGTCTCCGCCGGATGGCGTGCGGCCCAGTCGCCCGCGCCGACCACGACCGACAGGAAGCGGCTCACGAGATCGGGGCGCGCGTCGATCAGCGCGCGATCGACGGTCAGCGTGCGCGGCGTGCCGTTGCCGATCCGCACCAGCGGATCGGGATGCGCGCCGAGATCGATGACGACCTGCGCGTCGATCAAATGCACGGTTTCCAGCCCGGCCACGCCCTTCATGAACACCGCATCGACGTCGCCGCGCACGAGCGCCGCGATTTCGAGCCCGTATTCATGCGGGCCGCGCGTGAACGACGCAGGCCCGGTGCGGCGTTCGCGCGTGTCGGGCAGGTCGATCCATTCGGCGTCGCCGTGGCCGAGCCCTTCCAGTTCGAGCGCGCTCAGGAAGCCCTTCAGCGCGGCCGCGCGCCAGAAGTCGATGCTGATCGGATGGCGCGGCAAGCCGAGCCGCCGGCCGCGCAGGTCGCGCGCGGTACGGATGCCGCGCTCGGGCAGCGTGACGATCGCCTGGAATTCGTTGGTCCACGACAGGCCGATCACGCGCGTATCGGCGCCGCGTGCCCGCGCCCACAGCGCGGGAATGTTGCCGCCCTGCCGGAACGAGTGCGGCAGGCTGTGATCGAAGTGCGATTCGCGCTTGTCCGCGTCGGGCGTCTCCTGCAGCGAATGCAGCGCGATGCCGTCCGGCCCGAACTCTTCGTCGAACCAGCCGCGATGCACGGCGATGCCGAGCGCGGTCGGCACCGGGCAGCGCGTGTACCAGAGTGCGTCGCAGGCCGTGGCCTGCGCAGCGAGTGTCGTCATGGTGAGTGTCCTTGTCGTTGTCGTGGATGCGTGGCGGCAGGCCGCCGCGCTCAGGCGCCGGCCACGCGCAGCGCTGCCTGCGTGCCGCGCGCGTTCAGCGCGCCGTCGACGAGCGGCAGCACTTCTTCGCCCACGCGGTACGCCTCTTCGAGATGCGGGTTGCTCGCGAGGATGAACGTCGACACGCCGATCTCGACGTATTCCGCGAGCCGTTCGGCCACCTGCTCGTGGCTGCCGACGATCACGCAGCCGGGGCCGCCGCGGATCTGCGACATCCCGGCCCACAGGTTCGGGCCGACGATCAGGTCATCGAAGTGTTGCGTGTTGCCCTGGTGCAGCGCGAACTGGCGTTTCGCGCCGACCGATTCCGACGCTCCGCCGCGCCCGCCGAAGCCGTTGCGCGTCGTGTCGCCCACCGTCGCGAACATCTGCCGCAACTCGGCCCACGCCTGCTCCTCGGTCTCGCGCGCCAGGATGTCGATGCGCATGCCGAAGCGCAGGTCGCGTTCCGCGTTCTGCCGATCGAGCGCGCGGCGCGCCGCATCGATCACTTCCTTCTGCTTCGCGAGCGGCTCGCCCCAGCTCAAATGCACGTCGCCGTGCTTCGCGGCGACCGCGAGCGCCGCGTCGCTCGCGCCGGCCAGATAGATCCGCGGCGGCTTCTGGCCGCTCAGTGGCGGCAGCAGCCCGCCCGCTTCGACGCGATAGAAGCGGCCGTCGAACGTGAACGGCGCGCCGGCCGCGACGCCCTTCACGACGTCGAGGAATTCGTCGGTGCGCGCATAGCGGCTGTCGTGATCGATGAAGTCGCCGTACGCGCGCTGATCGGGACCGCCGCCGCCCGTGACGACGTTCCACTCGACGCGGCCGCGGCTGATCCGCTGCAGGCTCGCGGCCATTTGCGCCGCATAGACCGGATGCACGAAATGCGGCTGCAGCGCGATCAGCAGCCGCAGCCGGCGCGTCTCGCGTGCCAGCGCGGCCGCCACGACCCACGGCTCCTCGGTGAAGCGGAAGATCGGAATCAGCGCGCCGTGAAAGCCCGCGATGTCGGCCGCGCGCGCGACCTGCGACAGATAGTCGATGTAGCCGAAATCGTCGTCGTCGACTTTCGGCGCGACGCGCGATGCGCGCTGGCGATTCCATTCGCCGCGCGTATGCAGATCGTGTGCGCGCCGGCCGTCGCCGTGCATCGGCAGGCGCCACAGAAATTCAACAGCCATCGGGATTCTCCTTGTCGGCCCGTTCGGATTGCGTGCGGCACCGGCGTGCCGCGCGTATGCAGCGCTGTAAAGCACGCGGTGTGCCAACGTGCTCGCTCCGACGCTCGCGGGGCCGCTGGTGAATGCGCTTGACGCCTTGCAGGCCGGGCGTGTGCGGCGCTCGAATCGCGCGCATCAACTGCTCTCCGACATCGCTCGACACGCACACGCTCTGCTGCTGCACCGGCCGCACCGGTGCTGCGCGCGCAACAGCGCCCGACGCGACTGTTGCTCACGCAACAGCCTGCTTGCCCGCCGCCGTGCCGTGCATCGCCCGTGATGCCCGCGCCACCGGCCGCCCGGCCGTTTCCGTTCACTGGCCCGGAACTTGCAACGTGGAACGGCCCGCGCGGGCGACACCGCGCCTCGACCACGCTTACCCAGACAGGGGAATCTCACACATGACAGACAGGCCCGATTCGTCATCGAACAAGCAGCAGACGTTCTGGTATGCCCGATCGCCGGTGCCGACGCCGCTCGGCATCGCCGTGCATCTCGGCTGGCTCAACGGCGAGACCTCGGCCGACGGCGTCGCGATCCGTTCGCCGCGCGGCGCCACGCGGCACGACGTGTCGTCGATCAGCGATCACACGCTCGCGCAGTCGTTTCGCCAGGGCGGCAGCATCCCCGCGATGTGGGCGCGCTCGAACGACGCAAACACGCGTGTGATCGGGCTGTCGTGGGTCGACGAATCGCAACTGATCCTCGTGCGCCCCGAGTCGGGCATCCGCTCCGTGAAGGCGTTGCGCGGGCGCCGGATCGCGATCCCGAGCCGCCCCGACGATCGCATCGACATCTTTCGCGCGTCGGCGCTGCGCGGCTTCGTCAACGCGCTGAGCCTCGACGGGCTGACGCTGCGCGACGTCGAACGCGTCGACGTGCGCGCCCGCACGCTGCAGGCCGTCGGGCCCGCGCGCGCGGCGAACCTGTTCGCGTCGCCGCACGGCTTTTCGAGCCGCGCGCTGTATGCGGCCGAAGCCGGCGCGCTGCTGCGCGGCGAAGTCGACGCGATCTACGTGAAGGGCTCGACGGGCCTCGAGATCGCGCAACTGATCGGCGCGCACGTCGTGATCGACATCGGCTTTCATCCGGAGCGCTCGATCCGCAACAACAACGGCACGCCGCGCCCGCTGACCGTCAACGCGGACGTGCTCGCAAACCATCCCGACATCGTCGCCGGCTTCCTGAAACTCGTGGTCGCCGCCGGCGAATGGGCCGGCACGCATCCCGACGAAACCGCGCACTACGTGGCCGGCGAAACCGCATCGTCGATCGACTGGGTGCGCGCCGCGTACGGCAACCAGTTGCACCGGCACCTCGGCGTCAATCTCGACGACGAATCGGTCGCCGCGCTCGACGAGTTCAAGACGTTCCTGCACGACCACGGTTTTCTGGAAGCCGACTTCGACGTCGCCGACTGGATCGATCCGCGCCCGCTCGCCGACGTGTTGCGGCCCTCGCTGCAAAAACGCGCGTGAGCCCCTTTACCGTTCATTGCTCCGGACCATCATGAAACCCACCCTCTCCCTCGCGTCGCTGCGTCGCCCGCTGCGCGCGCTGCTCGCTGCGCTGCCATTGGCCGTCGCATCGCTCGCCACTTCCGCCGCCCACGCGGAAGACGCGCCCAAGGTCGTGCGGATCGCCGTCGTCGCGTATTCGAGCGGCGGCAAGACGCAATACGCGGGCGCCTCCGCGCTGATCGACGCCGACAAGTCGCTCGAAAAAGCGCTCGCCGCGCGACACGTGACGCTGCAATGGGTGCCGGTGTCGACCGCCGCGGTCGGCACGCTCGTCAACGAGGCATTCACGAACGGCAGCATCGATTTCGCCGGCTACGGCGACCTGCCGTCGGTGGTCGTCAACGCGTCGGGCACGCATACGCGCCTGATCGTGCCGGGCGGCGTCGGCAGCAACACATATCTGGTCGTGCCGGCCGGTTCGACCGCGAAGTCGATCGTCGATCTCAAGGGCAAGCGCATCGCGCTCAATCGCGGCCGGCCGTGGGAAGTCCCGTTCAGCAAGCTGCTCGCCGAGAACGGGCTGAAGCTGTCCGACTTCAGGATCTACAACCTCGATCCTCAAGCCGGCGCAGCCGCCGTCGCGGCCGGCCGCGTCGACGGCTTCTTCACGCTGTCCGACGCGTATTCGCTCGTCGACAAGCACGTCGGCAAGATCATCTGGTCGACCAAGACCGCCCCCGACGACTGGAAGATGCGCGCGGAACTGTGGGCATCCGACGATTTCGTGCGGCGCTACCCCGACATCACGCAGCTCGTCGCGACGGCCTACGTGCGCGCCGCGCACTGGATCTCGCAGCCGCAGAACCGCGACGCGTACGTGAAGATCCTGAGCGCATCCGGCCAGCCGGAAAGCGTCGTGCGCCGCGAATACGCGGACGAAGCGACGCCGTGGAAGGAGCAATGGACGCCGCTCTTCACGCCGGCGCTGACCGGCCATTACCGCGACGTCGTCGCGTACAGCCGCCAGGCCGGGCTGACGTCCGCGCCGGTCGACGTGAATGCGCTGCTCGCGCCGACCTTCGTGTCGACCGCGCTCAAGCAGCTCGGCCTCGACGGCTACTGGCGCGCCGACGCCCCGCGCGTCGCGAGCCGCTGATGCCGATGCGCGCCCTCGCGCCGAACGGCTTGCGCGCCATCCGCCTGCCGAGCGTCGCGCGGCTCGGCGACCACGCGCTGTGGTGGATCACGCCCGTCGCATTCGCCGCACTGTGGTGGCTCGCGAGCGCGCAGCGCTGGTTTCCGCCGCAGCTCGTCGTGCCGCCCGGCCGCCTCGCGGCGACGCTGCGCACGCTGCTCGACACCGGCGAACTGCGGGACAACCTGTCGATCACGCTGCATCGTCTCGCGCTCGGTTTCGCGATCGGCGCGACCAGCGGCGCCGCGTTCGGCATCCTGCTCGCGCGCAGCCGGCTGTTTGCCGACTACCTGCGACCGACCTTCGACCTGCTGCGGCAGCTACCGACACTCACGCTGATTCCGCTGCTGATCCTGCTGATCGGCGTCGACGAACCGTTGAAGCTCGTCGTCGTCGGCAAGGCCGTGTTCTTTCCGGTCGCACTGGCCGCGTACACGGGCGTGCACGACGCGCCGCGCGATCTCGTCGAGATGGCGCGCCACTACGGGCTGGGCCGCTTCGCACTGCTGCGCGACGTGCTGCTGCCGGCCGCGCTGCCGCCGCTGCTGACCGGCGTGCGGATCGCGCTCGCGCGTGCGTGGCTCGCGCTCGTCGCGGTCGAGCTGCTCAGTGCGGATAGCGGAATCGGCCAGATGATGGAACTCGCGCGGCAGATGCTGCGGCTCGACGTCGTGCTCGTCGACGTCGCGGCGATCGGGCTGATCGGCTTCGCGCTCGACCGCTCGATCGCGCTCGTGCAGCGTTACGCATTGCGCTGGCAGACGCCCGCGCGCTGACCCGATCGGAACCGCTTCGGAATGACTTTCGTGCCCCGCATTTTCCCGTTCGCCCCGCTGTGCCGCCGCGCGCGCGGTCTCGTCGTACCGGCCTTGCTGCTGGCGGCCTGGCAAACCGCATCGTCCGGCGACGCGGCCCATCAATATGCGTTCGTGCCGTTGCAGCAGGTCGGCGCCGCGCTGCTCGAACTCGCGCGCAGCGGCGAACTCGCGACCGATCTCGGCGCGAGCCTGCGCCGCACGACGCTCGGGCTCGGGTTCGGCGTTGCGTTCGGGCTCGTGTTCGGCGCGGCGATGGCGCGTTCGCCGCTCGCGCGCAAGCTCGGCGAGCCGGCGTTCCAGGCGCTGCGCTACGTGCCGCTGCTCGGGCTGATTCCGCTGCTGAGCCTGTGGGCCGGCACCGGCGAATTCGCGAAGGTGTTCATCATCGCGCTCGCCGCGTTCTACCCGATGACCACCGCCAGCTTCGACGGGTTGCGCCGCGTCGATCCGCGCTATGTCGAACTCGCGCAGTCGTATCGCCTGACCCGCGTCGGCCTGTGGCGCGACGTGCTGATCCCCGGCGCGTTGCCCGACCTGTTCGCGGGCGTGCTGCAGGCCGTGCCGTTCGCATGGATCACCGCGACCAGCAGCGAGCTGCTGTTCAACACGGGCGCCGGCGTCGGCAGCCTGATGCAGAACGCGCAGGCCGGCGCGCGCGCCGACGTGCTGCTGGTGTGCGTGCTGGGCGTGACGGCGCTGGCCGTCGGCATGAGTGCGTTATGCGAGCGAATCGCGCAGCGCGCGCTGCGCTGGCGCGATCACGCCTGACGGCGCAGCCGCGCGTCGGCGTCGCCGCCGTCGCCCGCGTCGCGCGGCTTCAGGATGCCGAGCTGCGCGAGCCGTGCGCGGACGATGTTGCGCGACTGGTCGAGCAGGCGCGACATCCGCAACTGGTTGTGCTCGCTGTAGTCGAACACGCTGCGGTACACGGTGTCCTCGATGTGCTGCCACAGCGCCGGCGTGCCGAGATCCAGCAGTTCGATCACCGCGTGGCGCAGTGCGTCGGTCGCTTCGGCCACGTCGCGCGCGCGGCGCGGCGGCGCGGCGGCCGCGCCCGGAGCGTCGGCCGGGTCGGGCGCGAGCGACAGCGCGGAGAACTGCAGGTCGCCGACGTCGATCGCGCCGCCCGCGCAGATCAGCACCGCGTGGTGAATCACGTTCTCCAGTTCGCGGATGTTGCCGGGCCATGCGTGCGCATGCAGCCGCGCGCGGGCGGCGTCGGTCAGCGTCGGCGCGGCCACGCGCAGCCGCTTCGCGTAGGTGTCGATGAAGTGCTCGATCAGCGGCGCGATGTCGCCCGGCCGCTCCCGCAGCGGCAGCAGGCTCAGCTTCACGACGTTGAGCCGGTAGTACAGGTCCTCGCGGAAATTGCCCGCGCGCACCGCGGCTTCGAGATTCACGTTGGTCGCCGCGACGAGCCGCACGTCGATCCTCACGGTCTTGCGCGAGCCGACCGGCGTCACCTCGCGCTCCTGCAGCACGCGCAGCAGCTTGACCTGCGCGGACAGCGGCAGGTCGCCCACTTCATCGAGAAACAGCGTGCCGCGATTCGCGGATTCGAACCAGCCGGGCTGGCTGTTGATCGCACCGGTGAACGCGCCGCGCTCGTGGCCGAACAGCTCGCTTTCGATCAGCGTTTCCGAAAACGCGCCGCAGTTCACCGCGACGAACGGCCCGTCATGACGCTCGCTCAGCGAATGCACGAGGCGCGCGATCAGCTCCTTGCCGGTGCCGCTCTCGCCGGTGACGAGTACCGTCGCATCGCTCGGCGCGACGAGCTGGATGCGTTCGAGCAGCACCCGCGATTTGGGATCGTCGAACGTCAGCGCCTTCGCGCGGATCGTGATCGCGTGCGAAGTCGGGTCCGGCAAGCTGAAGATGGCCATGGCACGACCGGCGTGTTGAACGGGGAAGGTTCGACGATAGCAAGGCGCACGCCGGCCACGAACCAATTCATCGAGCTATCGGTATGACGGCGGCCGGATTGCGCCGGCCGCCGCGCGGCGTCACGCGGCGTCACGCGAGGCCGGTCATCTTCCATTGCTGCTCGAGCGCGCCCGGCCCGAATTCGAGCGAGCCGCCGAGCGGTTCCGCGAGCGCCTGGAAATACGCGGCTTCCTCGAGGATCAGGATGTACTTCGACACGTCGAGGATCGACTTGCCCCAGAACGTCGCGCCGCCGTTTGCCTCGATGATCGCCGGCACGTCGGGATCGCGCCGGATCGTGTCGACGATGAAACGCGGCTCGCCGGGGCGGCGATCGACATAGACGGGGATTTCGCGCGCCCGCGTGTAGCGGGCGGCCGGCGCATAACGGATCGGCAGCGGACGATGCGCGCTCGCCCACGCGCCGAGATATGGGCCGTGCACATGGATCACGACATCGACTTCCGGCGCCTCGCGGAACACGCCCGCGTAGCGCGGGCCGTTGCCGCCCGCGCGCGCGTCGCCGTGCAGCACGTCGCCGTCGAGCGTCACGACGACCGGCTGGACCTCCTGCGACGCGGCCCACGGGCTCGGCGCCGACAGCGCGACGACGAGCTCCGTGCCCGGCACGCGCTGGAACGCCTGGAACGTGTTGGTCGCGGACAGCGTGCGCGTTTCCTTCAGCACGCGCGCGGCCTGCGCGAATTCTCGCGTGGCGCGCTCGACGAATGCCACGAGTTCGCCGCTGTCGACGGCTTGGGTGACGGACATGAGGAAGTTTCCTTGATTGGTTGAACGGATGGGCTCGCGTCGCAACGCCGCGACGCACGGTCAACGAATCAGCAGCAATCGTGCCAGCGCTGCGACGCGCGTATCGAAGGCCGGCTGGCGCGGCGCAGGCCCCCGATGCTCGACTTGCGCAATGCAGCCCGCGCATACGTGTCTGTTGCGGAAGCAACAACGTGTCGGCCGAGATTGCTGCACGACACGCAGCCGGCGCCCGTGCGCGATGCGCGCGGCACGGAGCGATTGCCTGCCGTGCCGCGCGTCGCGTACGCAACGCCCCCGCTGGTTCGAAACTTGCATCGCTCTCGGCCCGCGCCGGCATTGCCCGGCGCATCCGCTCTCATCGACCTCCATCCGACCATGACGCTTCTTTCCCTGCACGGCCTCGCCGCGCGCACGCTGCTCGTATCGGCACTCGCCGTGCCCTCCGTCGTTTCGCTCGCGGCTTCGCCCGGCCATGTTCCCGCCCCCGACCCGTCGCAGGGCGACGGCCGCGTCTCCGCGTTCTACACGTGGGACCGCGACATTCCGGCGACGCCCGGCGCGCTGTTGCGCACCGAACCGCTGCCCGCGACGCTCGGGCTCGCGAGCGCCGGCCGGCAACTGCGCATCCTGTACGCGTCGACCGACGGCATCGGCGGCCGCACGCCGATCGCGGTGTCGGGCGCGCTGTTCGTGCCGCGCGGCACGCCGCCGGCCGGCGGCTGGCCGATCGTCGCGTGGGCGCATGGCACGTTCGGGATGGCCGACATCTGCGCGCCGTCGTGGTTCGGCCGCTCGTATCGCGACGTGCGCTACCTGAACGCGTGGCTCCAGCAAGGATTCGCGGTGGTCGCAACCGACTATCAGGGGCTCGGCACGCCCGGCCCGAATCCGCAGCTCAACAACCGCTCGAACGGCTACACGCTGCTCGACAGCGTGCGCGCGGTGCTCGGCGGCGTGCCGGGCCTCGCGAACGAAGTCGTGCTCGTCGGCCAGTCGCAAGGCGGCTCGGCCGTGATCGCGGCAGCCGGCTACGCGCCGGTCTATGCGCCCGAACTGGCGATCCGCGCGACCGTCGCGACCGGCACGATCTACAACGCGTCGCATGCGACGCTCGCGTCGCTGCCGAAGTTCGAGACGGCCTACCGGCGCGACCCCGAGCGCGTCGATCCGACGCTCGCGTACCAGTTCTACTCGGTGCTGTCCGCGCAACAGATCGACCCGTCGCTGCGCGCCGATGACGTGCTGACCGACACCGCGCTGCCGATCCTCGAACAGGCGCGCATCAGTTGCCTCGCGTCGCTCGAAGACGATGCGGCGCTCGCGCACCTCACGCACGCGACCACCGTGAAGCCGGGCGGCGACGCGCGGCTGAAGGCGTGGTGGAACGACTACCTGAAGTACCCGACGCTGAAGATCGCGACGCCCGTCTTCATCGGTGCGGGCGCGGACGACGGGCTCGCGCCGCTCGAACTCGCGCTCGCCAGGGACGCGTGCGCGGCGGGCACGACGGTCGAGGCGCATCTGTATGCGGGCCACGAGCACAACGGCACCGTGAACGCATCGCTCGCCGATTCGATTCCGTTCGTGAAGCGCGTGCTGGCCGGCGAGACGATCCGCCCGGTCTGCTCGCCGGTCGCGCAGCCAGCCGTGTCGCAATAACGGTTCACGGCGCTTTGCACGACGGCGCGAATGCTTGTGCAAATCCGTTATTGGATCGAGCGGCCGCGCATTTTTATACTCGTCAGCACTCTCTGTTAAAGAGTGCCAGCCCATTTCGACAGAACAGCACAGGACGAAAAGATGAGCCTACGCCCCTTGCACGACCGCGTGATCGTGAAGCGACTCGACCAGGAAACCACCACCGCATCGGGCATCGTGATTCCCGATAGCGCCGCCGAAAAGCCCGACCAGGGCGAAGTGATCGCCGTCGGCCCCGGCCGCAAGGACGCGGACGGCCAGCGCATCGTGCTCGACCTTCAGGTCGGTGAACGCGTGCTGTTCGGCAAGTACGCGGGGCAAGCCGTCAAGGTGGACGGCAACGAGTTTCTCGTGCTGCGCGAGGAAGACATCGTCGCGGTCGTCAATCAATAACGGAGCGCAATCATGGCAGCCAAGGAAATCATTTTCAGCGACGTCGCACGGTCGAAGCTGACCGAAGGCGTGAACATCCTCGCGAACGCGGTGAAGGTCACGCTCGGGCCGAAAGGCCGCAACGTCGTGCTCGAACGCAGCTTCGGCGCGCCCGTCGTCACGAAGGACGGCGTGTCGGTCGCGAAGGAAATCGAACTCGCGGACAAGCTCCAGAACATCGGCGCGCAGCTCGTGAAGGAAGTCGCGTCGCGCACCAGCGACGCGGCCGGGGACGGCACGACGACGGCCACCGTGCTCGCGCAGGCGATCGTCCGCGAAGGCCAGAAATACGTCGCGGCCGGGCTCAATCCGCTCGACCTGAAGCGCGGCATCGACAAGGCCGTCGCAGCGGCCGTCGACGAATTGAAGAAGATCAGCCGGCCGACCACCACGAGCAAGGAAATCGCGCAGGTCGCGACGATCTCCGCGAACGGTGAGGAATCGATCGGCCAGCGCATCGCCGAGGCGATCGACCGCGTCGGCAAGGAAGGCGTGATCACCGTCGAGGACGGCAAGTCGCTCGCCGACGAGCTCGACGTCGTCGAAGGGCTGCAATTCGATCGCGGCTACCTGTCGCCGTATTTCATCAACAATCCGGACAAGCAGATCGCCGAGATCGAAAGCCCGTACATCCTGCTGCATGACAAGAAGATCTCGAACATCCGCGACCTGCTGCCGGTGCTCGAACAGGTCGCCAAGTCGGGCCGGCCGCTGCTGATCATCGCGGAAGACGTCGAAGGCGAAGCGCTCGCGACGCTCGTCGTGAACAACATCCGCGGCATCCTGAAGACGGTCGCGGTCAAGGCGCCGGGCTTCGGCGATCGCCGCAAGGCGCTGCTCGAGGACATCGCGATCCTCACCGGCGGCCAGGTGATCGCCGAGGAAACGGGCCTGACGCTCGAGAAGGCCACGCTCGCCGAGCTCGGCCAGGCGAAGCGCATCGAGGTGGGCAAGGAAAACACGACCGTGATCGACGGCGCGGGCGATGCGAAGAATATCGAAGCCCGCGTGAAGCAGATCCGCGTGCAGATCGACGAAGCGACGTCCGACTACGACCGTGAAAAACTGCAGGAACGCGTCGCGAAGCTCGCGGGCGGCGTGGCGGTGATCAAGGTCGGCGGCGCGACCGAAATCGAGGTGAAGGAGAAGAAGGATCGCGTCGACGACGCACTGCACGCCACGCGCGCGGCCGTCGAGGAAGGCATCGTGCCGGGCGGCGGCGTCGCGCTGATCCGTGTGCGGCAGGCGATCCGCGAACTGAAGGGCGTGAACGCCGATCAGGACGCAGGCATCAAGATCGTGCTGCGCGCGCTGGAAGAACCGCTGCGCCAGATCGTCACGAACGCGGGCGAGGAAGCGAGCGTCGTCGTCGCGAAGGTCGCGGAAGGCACGGGCAACTTCGGGTACAACGCGCAGACGGGCGAGTACGGCGATCTTGTCGAATCGGGCGTGCTCGATCCGACCAAGGTCACGCGCACCGCACTGCAGAACGCGGCGTCGGTGGCCGGGCTGCTGCTGACGACCGATGCGACCGTGTTCGAAGCACCGAAGGATGCGGCGCCGTCCGCCGCGCCGGGCGGCCCCGGCGCGGGCGGGCCGGGGTTCGATTTCTGACGACGCGGCAACGTGCGCGCCGGTTCGTCGGCGTACACGCAGTCATGCAGAAAAAGGAAACGCGTGGCGACGAAAATCGTCACGCGTTTTTCTTTGGAATCGACCATCTGCGGAGCCGTTACCGTGCTCGGGTAAGATGAAGCGAACGACCACCGTTCAGCTCCCATGCCTACCGCACAAACCATTCTGGACGATTACGAACGCCTCGGCTGGACCGGCAACGACCCGATGGCGCAGATGCTCGCACTGCGGCGCGATGAACCAGCCGCGCTCGTCGATCTCGTCATCGCGTCGTTTGAGCGCACGTTGCCGCATGCGACGTTCATCGACGCTGCACTCGATCTGATGGACGACACCTCGTTCGAGAAAGTTGCCGCCGAAGCGTGGCGACGGGTGCTCGAAGGCGCGTGGAACGAGCGGCTCGCGAATGTCCTGTCGAGCGTGGCGCTACGGTTGCCGCAGGTGTTTTCCGGTCACTGGAACACACTGCTCGACGTAGTCCTCGGCCCGCGGTCGCCGAGCCTGTATCTCTCGGAGCACGCGTGGCGGGCGCTCGATCCTGCGACGATCGACGCGTGGCGCCAACGGCTTGCGGAAGCCCCTGCCCTTGACGATGCGGCGCGCGCACGCGCTGTCGCACTGCTCCATTCGCGACAACCTGCAGCCGTGCTCGACGCGGTGGCCCGGCTTTTTCCGGACAATCCACAGCAAGCCGCTAACTGGCTCATGTCCACCGGCTACACGCTTGAGCACGGCACGTTGCGCACATTGCACGGCGCGTCGCCGCTGCATATCGACTTCGGACGAACGTTGCGGGCGCCAGCGCTTCGCGAGATGCCGAAGTGGAAACGCGAAATTCAGGCGAATCATGCAACCTGGCACGCAGGCGAATCGCATCGATGGATGGCGCACTTCGGCGGCGTGTCGACGCACCGATGCGGCCTGTGCCATCAGCCGCTGCACCGCCTGGTGACACTGCCGCAACCGACCGAAGCCGGTATCGACAGCGCAACACCTGTGTCGTTCGACACCTGCCTGTCGTGTCTCGGCTGGGAGAGCGACGGCCCGCTGTTCTACCGGCACGACGAGTGGGGCCATCCGACCGCTCATCCATCGCAGCAGCGCGACACCGCGATCCAGCCCGACTACCCGGCCGCCACGTTTGTGGAATCCGACGTCACGCTCTTTGCCGCCCCCGCGCGCTGGGCCTGGCAGGACTGGGGCGAGTCGAACGACCGGCAAAACCTGAGCCGTATAGGCGGTCCGCCGTCGTGGGTGCAGTCTGCGTGGTATCCCGCTTGCCCCGATTGCGGCCGCGCGATGTACTTCGCGATGCAGCTCGATTCACATCTTCCGCAGGTCGATGGCAGCGCATGGCTGTGGGGCAGCGGCGGCGCGAACTACACGTTCTGGTGCGCGCCCTGCCGCACTAGCGCACATCTATGGCAGTGTACGTAACCGGCGATTCACACGCCTTTACGACCTTTTTACTTGCGCCCGCGCATCCGTTCACTAGAATGGGTTCGCCATCCACCTCCGAGCACGCGCCATGCGCATTCGAAGTCCTCGCCCTCCGAGTTGCTTTTCCGCCTGACAGGCCGGACGCCTGCGTCTCCTTCCCGAGCCACCGTCCTGCCGCCACGCGAACGGTGCGCGCCGTAGTCCTTCCCGTGCACGCTTGAACACGGTGTCGATGCGGTGGTCATGCATCGCCATGCGCGCGTTCGAGCACGTGCATGCGACACATTCCGTGTAACGACACGTCATCGATCTACCGAGACGATCCAGTTACTTTGCATTACTGATTTCATTCACGGAAATTTCGATAGCGGAGCATCGCACGCCCCGCCTCGATCGTCTTTCATACAGGAGCAATGAAATGATGCTTGGCTTGACGTTCTGGAAACACGTGATCGGCGCGCGGACCCATGCCATCCGCGAGGACCGAACGACGGCGCACGACCGGCATCGCCGGATGTCGAGAACGCTCATGCTGGCGAGCGCGGCGGTGGCGTTCGCGGCAATCGCGTTCGGTGCACCGGTCGTCGGCATTTCGGTGTTTCTGCTGACGACGCTACCGTTCATCCTGTCGGGCACCTGACGCCATCCGGATCGGGCGCGGCTCCATCGGCGCTCGATACGAAATTTTAATGCCCGGCCCCCACGTATCTGACACCGTCTTTACGCGGGTTTGTCTAGGATTTCCCTGTCATCCCGACACGGAGAGATCCGCATGCAAACGCAGCAGGCCGCCGTCGGCGGCCAATCCGACCTCCCTCACCGACGCAGTAGCACGTCGTTCGCGGCTCGGCTCGCCGACGCCTGTCCGCCGGACCACATCCTGCTCGACGTGCCGGTGGAAAGCGCGATCCAGTTGTTCGACCTCGCCGCACGCCATGTCGCGCGCAGCAGCGGCGTATCCGCGGAACGGATCCAGGCCGAACTGATCAAGCGCGAACAACTCGGCTCGACCGGCCTTGGGCAAGGCGTCGCGATTCCGCATGCACGCGTCGCCGGGCTCGGCTCGGCCGCCGCGCTGTTCGTTCGCGCTCGGTACCCATTCGCGTTCAACGCGCCGGACTGCAAGCCCGTGCGCGAGTTCATCGTGCTGGTGCTGCCGCAAGCGGATGACCGCGCGCACCTCGAACTGCTCGCCGATGCCGCGCGATGGTTCAGCGAACGCGCGACCCGACAGGTGTCGCGCAACGCGCAGACGCCCGATGAGATTCACCGGCTCCTGCAATGCACTGTTTGACCCAACATCGTGCGACGACAGGTATCCCCTTCATCATTTTGGATTCCCATGTTCCCAGACCCTGAAACTCCCGCCCGACGCGTGGCCAGCCTGACCCGCTCGCTGCCGTTCATGCAGGCGCTGCATGGGCAGACCGTCGTCATCGTCGACGGCGGTGCCGCGAGCGACGCCCGCAGGCGCACCGCCTTCGCGCAGGATGTCGCGCTGCTCGCGCTCACCGGTATCCGCCCGATCGTGATCCAAAGCATTCCGACCGCGTCCGCCACGCAATCGGTCCATACCGTGCACGCCGCCATGGCCGGCGTCAATCATGAACTGGTACGCCTGATCGGCAGCCACGGCGCCCGGGCGATCGGCATCGACGGTCACGACGGTGGTCTGCTGATCGCCAGCGCGGAACCCGACCGCGCGGTCGCGCGGTTCGACGGCGCCGCGTTGAATGCGTTTCTCGACCACGGACTGGTGCCTGTCGTGATGCCGGTCGCACCGGACGATGCGGGCCATGATCGCCTGCTGCGCCCGGAACGGCTCGGCAGCCTGTTCGCGCAACGCACGGGCGCCGTCACGCTGGTGATGATGGTCGGCAGCGCATTGCTGCGCGAACTCGGCGAGCTTGCCGGTCTGTACGGCATCACGGAGCTCGAGCAATGGCTCGCCGAGCATCCGGCCGCCGAGGCAGCGCCGTGCGTACGGGACGCGCTCGATGCGCTCGCGCACGGCGTGCAGAACGTCCATCTCGCCGATCTCGGACAACCCGAATCGCTGATCGATGAACTGTTGACGGAGGAAGGATCGGGCGTAGTGTTCTGCCGGCGCGGCAACACCGATCTGCTGTCGGAAATCCGCCGCTACTTCGCCGATTCGGCGTGCGTGCTGCGCGACGGGTTCAGTGTCGAGCAGAAGCCGGTCGTGCGCTTCTGATAGGTAGCATGAAAACGCTTGAGGCGGCCCGCGAAGGCCGCCGCAAGCGGGCAAGCATCGACATCGCAACGACGTCAGCGTCGCGCCGCCAGTCTCCTGACGACACTCACCAGCGCATCGACTTCATCGCACGTGTTGTAGAACGCGAGCGACGGCCGCACCGTGGCTTCGAGCCCGAAGCGCCGCAGAATCGGTTGCGCGCAGTGATGCCCCGAGCGCACCGCGATGCCCTCTTCGTTCAGCGCCTGCCCGACTTCCTCGGTTTCATAGCCCTTCAGCACGAACGACAGCACGCTCGCCTTGTCGCGCGCGGTACCGACGAGCCGCACGCCCGGCACCGGCGCGAGCACACTCGTTGCGTACGCAAGCAAATCGTGCTCGTAGCGAGCGATGTTCTCGATGCCGACGCGGTTCACGTAGTCGAGCGCCGCGCCGAGCCCCACCGCATCCGCGATGTTGCCGGTGCCGGCTTCGAAGCGGTTCGGCGGCGGCTGGAACACCGTGCGCTCGAACGTCACGTCCGCGATCATGTTGCCGCCACCCTGCCACGGCGGCATGTCGTCGAGGATCGCGCGCTTGCCGTACACGACGCCGATCCCGGTCGGCCCGTAGATCTTGTGCCCGGAGAACACGAAGAAATCCGCATCGAGCGCCTGCACGTCCACACGCATGTGCGAAATCGACTGCGCACCGTCGACCAGCGCCTTTGCGCCCGCACGATGCGCGAGCTCGACGATCTCCTTCACCGGCACGACCGTGCCGAGCGCGTTCGACACCTGCGTGACGGACACGATCTTCGTGCGATCGTTGAGCAGCTTCCGGTATTCGTCGAGCAGTACCTGCCCCGAATCGTCGACCGGAATCACGCGCAGCTTCGCGCCTTTCTGCGCGGCAAGCTGCTGCCACGGCACGATGTTCGCGTGATGCTCGAGATGCGACACGACGATCTCGTCGCCTTCGCCGACGTGCTGCACGCCCCACGTCTTCGCGATCAGGTTGATCGCCTCGGTCGTGCCGCGCACGAACACGATTTCGTCGGGCGACGATGCGCCAATGAAGCGCTGCACCGTTTCCCGTGCATGCTCGTACGCATCCGTCGCGCGGCCGGCCAGTGCGTGCGCCGCGCGGTGGATGTTCGAGTTCTCGTGTGCGTAGAAGTATGCGAGGCGGTCGATCACGGCTTGCGGCTTGTGCGTCGTCGCCGCGTTGTCGAACCAGACGAGCTGCTTGCCGTTCACGCGCTCCTGAAGGATCGGGAAATCGCGGCGGATCGCGTTCACGTCGAACGGCGGATGGGCGCCGCGATGCAGTTGGCCTTGCGGCTCGGCTGCCTGCGCATCGTCGATGAAGTAGCGCGGCACGTCGGCACCCGACGCGCGCGACACCGGCACGTCGCGATGCACGGCGAGCAGCGCGCGCAGCGCGTCGTCGCCGGGCAACCCGAACGCTTCCGGCGACGCGAGGCCGTTCGACGGCACGACGATGTCCTGCGGCGTCGCCTGCCAGCCCTGCAGCGAACCGTCGGTGAAGTAGTACGGCGACGCCTTCGTCGCGCCTTCCGGTGCGGCCGCGTTCACCTGCGGCACGCCGAGCGCCGCGCCGCCGACCCGCGGTTCGAGCGCGGGCGCGATCGACACGGCGTTGTCGGGCAGCCCGTTCTGTGCAGCCGCATGCGGCGCGAGCGCGGGTGCGCGGTTGCCGAGCGACAGCACGTGCGTCGGCGCGGACGGCGCGAGGTTCGCGCCCGGTACCTTGCCTTGCGGCAACGCAAGACCCGGCACGCCGGTGCCTGCTCCGCCCGGGCCCGCGAGCGGCGAACCGCCCGGCACCGGATTGCTGACGGACGCGAGGATCGGCGCCGCCGCCGGCAATGCCGACGGCACGCCGCCGACCGCGCCGCTGCCCGCCGACAGCCCGGGCGCGGTGGCCTGCCCGGGCGGCGTCGCGAAGAACTCGGACGCGAGCCGCGCGAGCGTCGCCGGGTCGGGCAAGCCGGCCGGCAGCGGCGCATGCGGCAACGCGTGCGCGTCGCCGCCGGCCAGGCCGGGATTAACGGTAGGTGTCGGGATAGTCATGGAACTTGGCGATTTCGACGTCATCGAGGACAGCCAGCGCATCCGGCGAATGGACCGCAAGCGAGCAATACAGCGAGATCAGGTACGACGCGATCGCCTGGTTGTTGATCCCCATGAAGCGCACCGACAGGCCCGGCCCCTGCTCGCCCGCGACGCCCGGCTGATACAGGCCGACGACGCCCTGGCGCTTGTCGCCGACGCGCAGCAGCAGGATCTTGGTCTTGCCGTCCGCGACCGGCACCTTGTCCGACGGAATCAGCGGAATGCCGCGCCACGTCAGGAACTGCGAGCCGAACAGGCTGACCGTCGGCGGCGGCACGCCGCGCCGCGTGCATTCGCGGCCGAACGCGGCGATCGCGAGCGGGTGCGTGAGGAAGAATGCCGGCTCCTTCCACACCTTCGTCAGCAGCTCGTCGAGATCGTCCGGCGTCGGCGCGCCCGTCAGCGGGAAGATCCGCTGTTCGTCGGTCACGTTCGCGAGCAGCCCGTAGTCGGGGTTGTTGATCAGTTGGCTTTCCTGCAGCTCCTTGATCGTCTCGATCGTCAGGCGCAGCTGTTCCTTGATCTGGTCATGAGGACTGCTGTAGAGATCGGAGATCCGCGTATGCACGTCGAGCACCGTGCTCACCGCGTTGAGGAAGTACTCGCGCGGCTGTTCCTCGTACGGCACGAAGGTCTGCGGCAGCACGCTTTCGTCCTCGAGCTGCGTGCACGCGGCGCGCACGGCTTCCGGGTTCTTCACCTGGTTCAGGCGATAGATGCCGGCCTCGACCGGCACCCATTGCAGCAGATGGGTCAGCCAGCGCGGCGTGATCGTGGAAAGCTGCGGGACGGTCTTGGTAGCGTTCGCTAGTTGGCGGGCGGCGTGATCGCTCAGCGCGGCCGTGCCGCTTGCAACGGTCGACATGTGTGGCTCCGGGTTCTTAAGATGAAAAACGGGATTGCTTATGACGCTGGGTGATTATCGGAAGCACGCCCCTGCCGGCTCAACATGCTATAGCCGTCAGGTCGTGCACCCGAAAGGGGAAAACGATGGGGAAGCGGCCTCAGGTGACGTACGCGCCCGGCAGCAGCGTCGAGATCGACACCTCGAACGCGCGCGCGATCTTGTCGGCCGTGACGATCGACGCGATCGCCTCGCCGCGCTCGATCTCGCCGACGTACGAGCGGTTCAGCCCCGCGTGCTCGGCCAGCTGCTCCTGCGACCACGTGCGCGCTTCGCGCAGCTTGCGCACGTTGGCGCCGAAGTGATGGATGAGGTCGCTCATCGCGCCTCCTAGGCGACGCGCGCCGCCGTGCGCGGCACGGCGTTCGCTTCGCTGCGCAGCACGGCCTGCGTGACGTTTTCGCCGGCCGGCACGTCCTGCGTGAGCCATACGTTGCCGCCGATCACCGCACCGCGCCCGATCGTCACGCGGCCGAGGATCGTTGCGCCCGCATAGATCACGACGTCGTCCTCGACGATCGGATGGCGCGCGAGCCCTTTCTCCAGATGGCCGGCCGCATCGCGCGGAAAGCGCTTCGCGCCGAGCGTGACGGCCTGGTACACGCGCACACGCTCGCCGATGATCGCCGTCTCGCCGATCACGACACCCGTGCCGTGGTCGATGAAGAAGCCCGCGCCGATGCGCGCGCCTGGATGAATGTCGATGCCCGTTTCCGCATGCGCCTGCTCGGCGATGATCCGTGCGAGCAGCGGCAGGCCGAGCCCGTACAGCTCATGCGCGAGCCGGTGGTGGATCATCGCGAGGATGCCCGGATAGCACAGCAGCACTTCATCGACGCTGCCGGCCGCCGGATCGCCGTGGAAGGCCGCCAGCACATCGCTGTCGAGCAGCCGGCGAATCTCCGGCAAACGCGCGGCGAATGCCTGCACGGCCGTCGACGCGACTTCATCGATGCGATCGAGCGGCGGCCCGTCGGCATTGCGCTGACGCGCCGCGTAGCGCAATTCGAGCGTCACCTGCGCGAGCAGCGCATTCAGCGCCGCGTCGAGCGCGTGGGCCACGTGGAAGTTCTCGCTTTCCTGCCGCAGGTCGGGCGGCCCGAGCCGCATCGGGAACAGCACGCCCTTCAGCGCGCCGACGATCTGCGCAAGTGCCTCGCGCGCCGGCAAATCGCGCCCGCCTGGTTCGAGCGAGCGCCGCTGCTTTTCGCGCCATGCGCGGCGCACCGTCTGCAGCGATTGAACGATGTCGTCGATATCGAATGCGGCCATGCAGCTTTCTCCCCGTAACGGCCGTGAATCAATCCTGCGCCCATGGCAGGCCGCGAAAGCGCCAGCCGTTTTGGCCGCCGCGATGCTGCCGTTCGTCGAGGTCGCCCTCGAAGCCTTCGAGCACGTTGAATACCTGTGTGAAACCACCCTTCGCCGCGGCCTCCGCCGCCTGCGCCGAGCGGTTGCCGCTGCGGCACAACAGCAGCACGACCGCATCCTTGCCGGTCTTCGCTTCCAGTTCGCGCACGAAGCGCGGGTTGCGCGTCAGGCTCGTGCCGGTCGCCCACGGCACGTGCAGCGACTCCGGCACGTAACCGACGAATTTCCGTTCCTCGGCCGTGCGCACATCCACCAGCAATGCGTCGCCCGCCGAGAACAGCGCCCACGCGGCTGCCGGCGCGACGCCGCCCGCATAGGGCATGCCGGCCGCCACGGCTGCCGCGCGCGCGTCTTCGAGCGCCTGCTGCGCAGCGGTTCGTTCTTGCAGTTCAACCGTCATGACACTTCCTCGTTTTCGCAGATTCGTATGAACAAAGACACCGGGAATGCGGCTGTTGCAGCTTGCGTGCTGTCTATAGCCGTCAGCGCCACTATGCGAGTGCGGTCGGGGAAGCAGAACCAATAAAAATTCATTTCCTAATCAGCGCCGCGGGGAATGCAATAGCAGACGCGCGCTATCGATGCGCGGTCGCTGGCGGGGTGGAGATGAAAGGCGATGACCGTTCGATGTGGTGCATCGAAGGGATTTGAAAGGAAGTACGGAAGACGATCAATCCGGTGTGCTTCGCTTGGCACTCGACAGTGGCCGCTTGAAGATGATCGTTGTTAAATCTCGATCATTTGCGCAACGGATGACATCGCGCTTGCAAAACCGGAAATCATCTACCGTCTATATTCGTTATCCCGAAGAATTAATATTAATCCATTAAATTCATCAGCAAGAATTCTTGAAACAATCGGAATCAAATTCGCCGAACCCTTATCTCGCAATGAAACCATGAAAAATGATTCAGCCACCACCCCATACTCTGCCGCGATTCCTTTGAGCACACAACCTGCATCACGAGAAGGGGAAATTATAAATTTCCCACCAAATATATCAGAATACTTCGAACCAATTCGGACAAGAGCTGACTTCACCGCGTCATGATCCATTGAGAGATAACAAAACAAATCAATTGCCATTTCGCTCCCCCGACACAAATTCCTGTCACATCGAACAAAGCTATGATCATCTCGACCAAGTCCCGAAACTTATTCACCACCACCCAGACGATAAAACGCGACATCAGGCTTACTACGTATCGAGGGTGAGATGCCACAGATCATCGTATTCAGAACTGCGCAGTCACCTGAAAGCCAACCGTCACGCGCGCAGTCGGAAACGCCGACGGCTTGTAGACGGGCGTGCCGGCAAACAGGTCGTAACCATATCCGCCGAACCGCGTCGCGACGCTGCCCTTGACGCCGATCACCGCTCCTGCCAGTTGCGTGCCAACCAAGGCAACCGGCTCCGGTCCCCAGACCCGACCATAGTCGAGACCGGCATAGGCCGATAGCCCGGTCTGCGCGATGGGAACCTGCAATTCGTTGCGCCAGTAGAACCCACGCGATCCCGCCAGCAGCGTTTCACCGTCGAATCCCCGCACGGTATAACGGCTGCCGATCGTTACGCTATCGAGGTACGAAACCGTGTTGCCGGTGTACTGACCATGAAAGGTCGTCACATATTTGAACGGCTGCGTACCGATGACGAACGGCGTCGACAGATTCGCATCGAGCACGACCATCTTGAATCTGTAAGTCTGTCCACCCTCCGCTGCGAACATGCTGTCGGTTGAGCCAAGCCAGCCGAGCCCCTGACGATAGGCAAGCGAGCCGTCGAACTGCGACGAGCCGAAATAGTGCCGATCGTTCAGCCCGAATTCGAGAAAGGTCGCGTTCTGGTGCGACGACGGTATCGTCGTGCCTTCGATGTAGCTGTCGCCGAAACGGCGCGTCAGGCGAACCTGCGCACCGAACACGTCGTTCCGGCTGCGTGCCAACACGCGATTGAGCCTGAAGTCGACCGTCTTCATGTTGCCGCTGGCAACGAATGTCTGGTTCACAGCCGCGAGAGGTTGAAAGTACGTGCTGGTATAGGCCGATAGCGTACCGGTCCAGTATCCCCAAGGAATCGAGTAGAACGCGTTCCAGCCGTGCGAACCGAAACGCTTGTCACCAAACTCTAGGTCCTGGTTGAAACCGACGTTGAAGATGTCGTTCAGGCCCAGCGGGTTGTCGATGCCAAGCGATACGTTACCTTGCAGTTTGCCGGTCGCGCGCGTGCCGGAATTGTCGATGGACGCGACAACGGTCCATGGCTTGCCGCGCTTCACGTCGAGCACGACATCGCTTTCGCCGGGCATGTCGCCCGGTGCGATCCGCATCGACACATCCTGACTTGAGACGCGCTTCATCTGCTCAAGCCCTTGCTCGATGTCGCGCAGGTTCAACACGTCGCCGTCGCGAGTCGGGAACGCAGTCTTCCACGTGCCGCGCAACTTCTCGTCCTCGAAACGTACGTGCCGGATGACGCCCGGAATCAGGGCAAGCTTCAATGTGCCGGAGGACAAATCCTGCTCTGGCACGAGTACGCGGGTCGTGATGTAGCCGCGTGCGAGGATGGCCTGCGATAGTCCCTTAACGATCAGGTCGACGCCTTGCTTACCGACGCATTGGCCGGCGTAGTGCGCGAGCCAGTCGCGCGCAAAGGCGAAGCGATCCATCGGCAAGGCGGATGCGCCTTGCGCCTTTGACGCAGCCGGTAACGAGTCGGGCACGTCAAGCTCGAAACGATCGATTCGAAAGCACGGCGTTTCGGTCGGCAGTACCGGATAGGCTTCCGGGCGCGGCACGTCCGAACGCATGCCCGGCGCTTGCACCGTGGCGTCTCGCTGCTGCGCGTCACGGCGCTGCTGAGCTTGCTGATTCTGCTCGGCGTTCGCGCGGGCAGCGGCGGCCTGGTCACTGGGAGACGGCGCCTGTTGTGCTTGCGCAGCAAGCGTGATCAAAGTAGTGATTGGCAAAACCGCCAGCCGTCTGGTCATTTTCATTTAGTTATGTTTTGAATTGACGGAAATAGACAACAAACATCCCCGTTATCGATACAACACTGATCATCAATCAGCATCAGCGCCTCAACTATGATCAAGGTTTCAATCAGCCCCCCGAAATCCCGAGCCGAGCATCCTGTCGCAATTTCTCAACCAGTTGATTCCAGACATTCTCGTATAAGAGAAATGACCCCTCAGCCTGAGCAGCGGTTCTAGCCCGCATCACAGCCGTCAAAAAAATTGCCAGATCGTTAGAATCCAACGATTCTGTCGAGATGAAGCTCATCCCTCCCTCTTCCACAGGAAGATAAACCTCATTCTTAATCTGCATCCCTGACGAATCAAACTGATCACCGATTCGGCCGATCAAATAATCGAATTGATCCGTGCTCACCGGAACGCGAACGTCTTTAGAAATAACTATCGATCCCGCCATTTCGAGCTCGCTTGATCAGAATTGAAATCGATGAAACCTAAATTCACAAATCAAATCTCACAATAGCATCGCGAACCTCTTCTGCTCTTTCAGGGAATTCATCCCTAAAGGCCAGCAATGTCACCTTCAATGCATTTCTAAACACCTGGGCGTCAAAGATACGTTCAGATGGCTCAATTCCGCTCATATCGGGATCAGCCCACACCTTGTACCTCCCAGGGTGATCTATTTTCGGGATATGGTCTATTTCCCATCCCGGATCGCCCCCCAATCCCCCATTAGGCTGCAATATGGGAGTCAGCCAATGATCTAGGGGCACTGACTGTGCGACCACCCATGTAAGAACCCAATAAAGTAGTTGCTCGGGTCCCTCGACTTCATGCACATGCCCCACTTCATTTCGCACCTCGTATTGGATATGCGGTAGCAACCGATGGCGGCGAACCGGCGTCACTCTGATAGGCACCGTGAGCTCATCGCTACGCTGAAAGTCCCAAATTTGACGGAAGATCGGCCACGAAATTCGCTCTCGGACCATATTGCGGTGCCAATTCACGGATACTATTCGACAGAGAAGCTCTTTCAGCATCTGTCATTTTTTGCAATTCACTGCTAATTTGCTCCAACAACTCCATTGACGCATCCGGATCAATGATGTTCTCATCGGAATATTCCAAAAATATCGAAACATCGACAACCATTCTCGCGAGGTACTTATTTTCCATTTGACGGGACCACCTTCACATTGATGTTGGTTACGCCAAGACTTTCAGCATTAATCTGTTTTGTTGCTTGGAGCAATCAGTCACCACACGCTCAACACTGCTCAAGAGGCACCATCACTCCTGATAATCTTCAAATTCCCATGCCCCATTCGACTCAACTTGGCGGCAATCACAGACCAATTATCACCATGACTAGTTTCAACGTAGTGCTCAAGGATCGCTTTGATGGTCTCGTAATCATAGGCTTCAACAATTAGCATGTGTCTACCCCATATTACCCCCTTGATGGCACATTGCGATTTAGCAAACCTCTATGTCGAACGCCTCTGAACCTGCCTCGCCTTGCGGACCAATGTAGGCACGAATCCAAGTGCCGAAGTTCGATACATCGTCCGGCTGGTAGTTAATCAGCGTGTCTTCCAGCTGCAAGGAGTGCAGCGATTTGATTTCTGCCTTCATGGCTTAATATTTAAGTGTCCGTTACTAATGGGCCTACTACCGGGCGTGAGCTTCGATTCGAAATTGGCCTGCACGCCGGTTGTGGCATACGAGCTGTTCGGCTTCGCTGACGGCGGACGATATATCCAAAGACCATCGCTACTCACCCAAGACGAGCCAGCGCTTCTCGATACACGGCATCCCGGAATATTATAAAAATACAGAAACATCAATAATTACCCTTGCAAAGCGAGCATTTTTCACAAAAAATCCCACTTAATCATAAACCAAGGGAGACATACCAATTCGGCACCCCACTCAACGTCATTTTCACATCAATAAACTTTCATTTCCCTATTTTCTTTTTTACTCGCTGCCTTAAATTTTGCGACACCCACCGTTGCCCTGAAATTCTACGCAAACTCTCCATCACCTCAGAGTCAATCGAAGATTCATTGTCAAGCCAATCCAAGGCCTTAATAGGCCAATAGTCAGAAAATGACGAATCAAATGCAAACCGAAGCAAAAGTGACTCCGGAAATGATTCAGTCAACTCGAGCAACTTTCCCCAACTCGACTCGATATGGAGCAAGTGCTCATAAAAATCTCCTCTTCCGATCTCAAGCAAAGGGAGCATAGGCATCATGTCGTTTGGCGTCTGTATCAGCCTTCCTTCTCCGCCAGTATTAATGCACCACCGATGACCAAAGTTAATGCCGAGTTGAACATTCCCAACACGCACGATCCAGACCGATGAATTCTCCAGAATTGGAGGAAAAAGCAACTCAACCTTCATTTCCCACTCCAGGGTTGGTGATTGACAGGAACGCCAACTCGATCCGAAAGCCATTGTTGAAATTTATTCCATATCTGAGGCGTCCAGTTTTGACCGTAGTGTCCACTATTTTCGGTCGTAATGATTGATCCGTCTGGAGCGCGACTAAATGTCCCCCCAACAATATTTTTATCATTTGCCCCAATCGATTGAACGAGTTGTTGGTGTGGGGAACCATCAAACAAGCCGGCCTTGGGCTTTCCGACAGCAAATGTGTTAGTTGTAGGATCAAATACAAATTCCACGCCTCCACCCGATGGGTTGTAATTTCGCAGCGCGCCCACCGACGTATTGTCGGTGATTGCAATAACACCTGGAACGGGTCCTGAGCCAGAAAAATTGGGGGCCGTAGAACTTGGGGTGGAAGCAACTTTCCCACCTTGGGAAACACTCGCGGATCCATTCGAAATAGTCTGACTAGGTGTCTCAACGATCTGTCTGGTTGCGTTGCTTGTTGTTGCCGCATCAGTTCCGACTGCCGCTTTCCCGCCGAGACCCAGCGTCGCCAAGATAGGCGTCAGGAACTCCGCGTCAGGCCCGGCCGATGTTCCAGACTTATACGGCTTCTTCAACCCATCGAGCGAAACGTATCCCGGATCACCAGACGACGCGAATGGTCCGCCGTTCGGGATATTAACGATCGCGCCCGCGATGTTGACCATCCCGTTCCAGACACCGGCCTTGGCATCTGCCGTCATGACGATGGCTTGGGCGACCTTCTTCGACAACGATGCAAATACGTCGTTTGACGTTTGATTGTTCGAATCGTTACCCGCATTGTAAAGCTGCACATTCGACGCAGCCGACGCACCGGCGCTTCCGCCTACCAATGCGCCGCCGACCGTTGCGGCCACGTTCGCAGCAATATTGCCGACCAGCGACGAGCCGGTCGTATCGCCCACCGACTTGCTGATCTTCTCGGCCTGTCCGGCCAAGAGCGACGACGCGCCGGCACCCGCTGCGCCGCCGAACGCCGTGAGTGCACTGCCACCACCGAGCCCGCCAATCAGTGCACCGCCCACGCCCTGCAATTCCGCCCGCGACACCCCGCCTTCCATCCAGCCCTTGGCCTCGTTCAACGCGCCCTGCGCGCCGGCGAGGTCGCCGCTGTCATACGCCGCCTGGGCTGCTTTCAGCGCCGCATCGCGCTTGTTGTCCGCATACAGACCGATTGCCTGCGAAACCGTCTGCCCGGCAGCCTGCACCGCGTTCATCGTATCGGCCTGCTGCGACAACGTCTTTTGCACATCGGGCGTCTTCGAAACGGTCCCGTTCAGATTCGTCGCGTCGCGGTTCAGGTTCGCGACGTCCTGCGTCTGCTCGCCCGGCTTCGTGATGTTGATCGTGCTGGCGCTCACCGCGCTCTTCGTCGTCGCGCTCTGGTCGCCGCTGTCGTTCTGGAACACCATCGGCGTGACGCCGCCCGAGCCCGATACCGACGACGGACCAACAGCCTTGTTGCTCGGCCCGACCGATGCGCCGGCGCTAAAGCCCGCACTGTTCGCGCTGTAGTGCGAGTGGTTCTCGATGTCGCTCGTCGTCAGTGTGCCGGTCGTCAGGCTGTTCTTCGACGGATCGGCCGTACTACCGATATACGCGCCCTTCAGATCGGTGTTGCCCTTCACGGTCACGCCGAACCCTCCCGCACCCGCTTGGATGCCGGCTTGCTCGGTCACGCCCGCATAGTTGCCGTCCGCGTGGCCGTTCTGCGCACTGAAACTCCCGCCGACGCCACCCGCCTGACTGATCGTGAAGCCGCCGCCCGCGCTCGACTGGTGCGCGGCGCTCACGGTCGTATCCTGAACGCTCGCCACGTTCAGGTTGCCGCCCACGTCGGCCACGACCTTGTTCGCGTTCACGTTCGCGCCGATCACGTTCGTGTCGCCGCCGCTCACGATGGTCGCGGTCTGGCTCGCGTTGATGTGCGTGTTGTTCTGGATCGCCGCGTCCGAATTGCCGTCGCCGTGCGCACGCTGCATCGACGCGGACACGCCGATGCCGTTCGTGCCGATCGACACGCCGACGCTCGACCCAGACGACGAGTTCGAACTCTGCGTTTTGTCCGTATCGGTGGTGTTGACGAGATTGACCTGGTTGTTCGCGATCAGCGCCACGTTGGCCGCGTTCACGTTCGAGCCCGCGATCGTGATATTGCCGTCCTTCGGCGTACCGTCGCCAGTCGCAATCAGTTTCGTGGTTCCGCCCGCATTGATGCTGGAACCCCGCTGAATCGTCTGGTCTTCCGACGACTGCATCGAACTATGGCTCGAACCGACGCTGACCTGCACGCCGATGCTCGGGGCCTGCGTCCCCTTGGCGCCATCCAGCAGTTTTGCGGCACCCATACCGCCGAATGCCACGTCACCGGCCGCCGCGATGCTATGCAGCGCCGATGCGCGGCCGTTGCTGTCCTTCGCCGATTCGCGCGCGGCCTGCGTCTCGCTGATCGCATTGTTGATCGCATCGCCCACCGAGCCCGACAGGCCGACCGTCAGCCCGCTCTTGCTCGTCTGCTGCTGTTGCGCCTGATGCGAAGTATCGGTTGCCGAATCGATCACGATATTCGCGGCCGTGCCGGTCACGTCCTTGCCCGCGACCAGATCGCTGCCTTGAACGTGCAGCGTATTGCCCGCATGAACCGACAGATTGCCGTCCACCGAGCCAACCGTACTGGCGTTGTTCGTCACGCTCGACGATTGATTCTGCTGCGCGAGCTTGCTGCTGCCGACCGAGAACGACAGGCCGCCGCCCGACATCAGGCCCGAGTGCTGTTCCTGATAGGTGGTCGACGACTGCATCGTGTCCTGCGAAGTCGTCACGTTCACGTCGTGCGCCGCGTTCAGCGCCACATCGTGAGTGCCGACAACCGTACTACCCTGAACGTTGATGTCCTTGCCGCTACCGATCGACACGCCGTCCGCCGAAATCAGGCTGCCGTTCGCAACGGTGCTGGTCGCGTCCTGGCTGCTGGCGATTTTTGTGCCGCTCACGACGCCGCTACGGCTATGCGTCTCGTGCGAGTTGTACACGTGCGTTTCGGTCGCGGCCCCGACATTCACATCGCCGGCCGCCAGCAGGTTCGCATCGCCCTTCTTCAGGTCGATCGTGCTGCCGATGACATTGACGTCCTTGCCCGAGACCACATTCAGCGTATCGCCGCCCTTGACGGTCGTGCCCGTCAGCGCCTGGTCCGACCCATGCCGGGTTTCCGCATAGCTACGATTCCCTTGGTCGCCCGAGCTATTGGCGTTGATGGTCGATGTGACGCTCGCAGCGCCAAAGGTCACGTTACCCTTGGCCGCGACCGTGCCGCCCTCCCCGAAGTTAAGCTGAGCACCCTGCGCCGTCAGGTCGCCGCCCACACCGATGGCCGACTTGCCGCCGACATTCACCGTGCTCCCGGTTGCGCTGTTGAGGTCCGTATCCGACACGCCGTTAGCACGCTGCACGACCTTGTGCTCGCCGGTCTGCTGCGCGCCGAGATTCCAGTTCCCACCGATATTGGCGTTCAGGTTCCCGCCGACGTTCAGGTTGCCCGCGTTCTGCTGGAAGTCGCCGCCGGTCTTGATCGACGCGTCGCCTGCCACGTTCAGGTTCGCGGCCGGCCCGAGCGTCGTCTTGTCGCTCGTCGCGCCGTCGCGGCTCACCTGATGCGTCGTCTGCGTCGCGGTATCCAGAATCAGCTTGTTGCCTGCGTTCAGGTCGAGGCTGCCGGCCTTCACGTTGGCCGAGGTGAGATCCACGTTGCCCGTCGTGTCGAGCGACATCAACCCACCGCTTTGCAGCGCGCCGAACGCGTTGTCGATCTGCTTGCCCTGAAGCGCGAGCGTCGAGTCCGCCTTCACAGTGCCGCTGTTCGTGAAGACCTGCGTGTTCTTCAAATCGATATTGCCGGCTGTGATCAGCGGACCGTTCGCGTTCTGCTGATCCGCCTTCGCCAGATATACGACCGGTACCAATACCTGCTGGCCGCCGACCGTCTCGGTCTGCATGATGATCACGTTGGTCGTGAGCGCGGCCACCTGCTGCGCCGACAGGCTCATGCCGAGCGGCAAGTTCAGCGACTTCGACAATTCGGCGCCCGCGGCCATCAGCGACTGATACATGCCCTGAAGGTCCGTATACGGGCCCAATACTGCCTTGCCCGTCAGTTGCGTGACCTGGTTACGCACGAGCTGCTGCTCGTAGAACCCGTCGCCGAGACGCTTTTCGGTCGTCAGTGGATTCACGCCGATCTGCTGAAGGTAGTAATCGCTCGACAGGAAATTGTTCATTCGAGTGAACGCGGGGTTCGTCTCGATGAGGTATGTCGGGTTCGGGGCAGGATTCGGCCGGTACAGGCCGCCTTGCGGAATCGTCAGGTTGTTCAACACGTTCACGGCGGTCGCGCTCGCGATGACCGGGTCGATCCAGGTGGGCGTACCGCTCTTGATCGCGGCGGCTCCCGATTGCGTGCCGCTCGCGTTACCGCTCACCGTACCGATCGTCAGCCCCGGCACGGCCTGACCGGGCAGCAGGCCGAGCGACGGAATGGTCGCATTGGCCGCCGTGTTGTTCACGCTCACGCCGTTGCCCGAGATCGTGCCGTTTGCGCCCCACGTCGAGCGATAGTCGGGCAAGCTGTATTGCCGCACGTCGGCAGGCGCTGCCTGCGTATAGCCGCCTGGCCCGCCGACGAACGGCTTGTCGCCGAACGGCAAGGTCCAGTTGTGTTCGGTGTTGTCGTAGTTGTTGTAGTGGTAGTAGCCGGAATACGCGACCGTCACGCCCGGCGCTTGCTGGCCCGTTGCGCCCCAGCCATCCATGTCGAGGCTCGCGGGCTGCTTGATGTTGCCGGTCGCCGTCACGCTGCTCCAGTAGTTCTGGAACGTCTTGACAGTCGACGCGTCGAGATCGCCGCCCGATGCGATCTGCGCGCCCGGGCTCAGCTTCGTCACGGTATTGGCGACCGCCTTGCCCTCGTAGGTCGTGTACTGATAACCGCTGTTCCACTGGCCGCCGTTCGGCGGTACCGTGAAGACGCCGCCGGGCTGCAATTTGAGCGCGGCGATGATTGGCGCGGGATCGTAATCAGGGAAATTCGGATCGTGGAACAGGTTGATCCAGTGCACGTCCTGACCGCTACAGGCCGCGATGTAGTAAGCGGCGCACCCCGACATGCTGATGCCGAGCTGTTGAAGCAATGCCGGATCGACCTGACTCGTGTTGCCCGAGGTCTGCATTACGCGCCGCGTGTTCGTGACCTTGTCGGCATGCAGTTCCATCGAGCTACCCGATTGGATCGCCGCCGACGAATTGTTGATCAACGCCGCATTCGCGTAGTTGCCGTTCGCATCCTTGCCGCCTGCCAAAGCCACTTTGCCGAGCCCGAAGATCGTCGTGGTCGGCATCGAATCGCCCAGCGTCGTGTCGTCGCGGTTCTCGATGTCGTGCGCGAGAATTTCCAGCAGGCCTGACGTGTCCGATGCGCCGATCAAAGCGACAGGACCGAGGTTCGACACCGTTCCGCTTGCCTGGATGGCGACGCTACCGCCGACCATCGCGCCATAGTTCATCAGGTCGCCCGAATGCGTACTGAGCAGGCTACCGGCCGTCATCGCGCCCGTGTTGACGATATTGCCGGCGTTGACCGTCAGGTTGTTGACCGATTGCAGGTTCGCGTTGTTCGTGAATGTGCCCGGCAACGTGAAGGTCAGGTCGTGACCGATGTTGAACTGCGTTTGCGGCGTGGTCGTGAAATCGCCTTGCAGGTTCATCGTCGCGTCGTGCGCCGCGCTGTATGCGCCACCGCCGAGCAACGTCGAGGCCGCTACCGTCAGGTCGTGCGTCGAGCTGATCGAACCATTGGCGTTCGAGATCGCCCCCGTCGTCGTGACATCCACGTCGCCGGTCGAGTTCGCGACGTTGCCTAATTGCCCGCCAGAATTGTCGACCGTATCG
Source organism: Burkholderia sp. BCC0419 (assembly GCF_902830285.1). NCBI lineage: Bacteria > Pseudomonadati > Pseudomonadota > Betaproteobacteria > Burkholderiales > Burkholderiaceae > Burkholderia > Burkholderia sp. BCC0419. The sequence goes on along the minus strand of NZ_CADESR010000001.1, from coordinate 208,426 downwards.
CCTTTGACATGGAGCGATCCGCCCATCAACTGGCCGCCCTGCGTATTCGAGATCGCACTCGCGGCGATCGTCACATCGCCTTGCCCCGCCATCTGCCCCATGCCGGTAACGCCGCCCGCATGGCTGTTCACGATCTGGCTGCCGCCTTGCACGGTCATCTTGCCCGCGCCGAAGTCGTGCACCGCGCCATCGGTGTTGTCGATCGACGCGGCTTGAATCGACAGCGTGCTCGTGTCGCCGGCCGTGCCCGCCTCGATGTGCCCTTGCTGGTTCGACAGCGCGCCGTTGCTGATGATCGACAGCGCCGCGTTCGAGCGCATCAGGCCCTGAGCATTGTTCATTGCCCCGGCGATCATGGCCGACAGACTCAGTTTCGCAGCGATGACGCCACTACCATTGTCCAGAGTGCCGGCCTTCACGATGGCCTGCCCGTTGGTACCGATCGTGCCGCCGATATTTTGCAAGGCCCCCGCACCGTTGCCGGGCGCGAGCGTCAGCGTGCCGGTGCCGCCGTGCGTGACGGTGCCCTTGGAGTTGTTCAGGACGGCCGGCGCGAGCGTCAGGTCCGTGCTGTTGCTCTGGATGACGCCGCCGTTCGAATTGTCGAGCGTGCCTGAGATGGCGAGCTTGGTCGGCCCGCTCTGCCATTGCGAAATGCGGCCGCCCTGGTTTGTCAGGTTCGCGGCCGTCAACGAAAGCTGGTTGCTTTCGATATCGCCAGCCTGGCTGTTGTCGATCAGGCCGGCGACAGTGGCCGTCAGCGTGGGCGAGACGACCTTGCCGCCGAGGTTCGACAGCGAGGCGCTATGAATCGTCGTCGCGGCTTTCGAGCCGAGTTCGCCGCCGTCGTTGACCAGTGCACCACCTGCGGTCACGTCGACATTGGCGTTCGACGTGAGCTTGCCGCTCGTATTCGTGATCGAGTCGGCCGCATTGACGCTCAGGCCCGTTTGGCCGGAGGCGGAACCCGCCGAGTTATCGATCGTCTTGCCTTGCAGGACCGTTCGGCCGTTGCTGGCGATGGAGCCTGCTTTGTTGCTGACCGTGCCTGAAGCGTTGCCGACTGTCAGCGTGCCCGTGCCGACGTGCGTGATCGTGCCGCCGTTGTCGTTGATCAGCGCAGCGGGCGTGAGCGACAGATCCGTGCTGCGCGTCTGGATCAGGCCGTTGTTCGAGTTGTCCAGCGTGTCGGTGATCGCGACCGTCATCGGGCCGGTACCGGTCTGCGTGACCGTACCACCGTGGTTCAGCAAGGTCGTGCCGGTCAGCGAAACCTGGGTGGCGTTGATCGTGCCGTGCGAATTGTCGAGCGTCGCGCCATTCAGCACGGCGCTTTGGCCCTCAACCCGGCCGTTGGCATTCGCAAAATGATTGCCGGCGTCGACTGTCTCGGTCTGCCCGGCGTGCAGGATACCGTTGCCGTTGTCGACGCTCTGGCCGATCACATGCAGGTTCGCGTCGGCCGACACCGAACCGCTGTTCGTGACCGTGTTGCCCTGTACGATCACGTCGCCCTTGCCGCCGATGACGCCGCCCGGATCGCCGCTCACGTTCGTGCCGGCCGCATTCGTGATCGCGCCGGTTGCCGCCACCGACAGTCCATCTGCGTTCAGGGAAATCAGCCGGCCCGCGCTATTGTCGACGGATGCGCCAGCAATCGTTTGCTTGCCCGCGCTTTGAATCAGCCCGGCATTGTTCCGGATCGCACTCCCGCGAACGTCGGCCGTGCTTTGGGAACTCAGCATGCCGTTTTGGTTCGACACGGTGCCGGCCATCTGCACCGACAGCGGGCCTTGCGAATTTGCACGGCCGCCCTGGTTCGACAGGTTGCCGCCGCCGAGCGTCATGCCCGCGCCGCTGGACAGATTGCCCCGGTCGTTGATGACCGTGCCGCTCGCCTGCGCGTTCACGGCCCCCTTGGCGCTGGCGGTCGATCCGGTCAGGTTCACGTCGCCCGCCGTCGCCGTCAACGCGAGGTTGCCGTTGGCGGCCGTCGCGCTGTTCGACAGATTCACATCGCTACCGGTGAACGTCGCGTTGCCGGCCGCGCTGTTGGTCCCCGTCGCGGTCAACTGGCCGCTGCCCGTCACGCTCAGATCGCCGCTCGTGCCGACCGTGCTGTCGGCGTTGATGCCTGCGCCGAGCGTGCCCGTCGAGTTGAGACTGCCGACGTTGGCGGTCAGGTTCTGCTGGGCGGTCAGCGCGCCGCTGTTGGTCAGATCAGCAGCGCCGGTGTTGACCGTGACCGATTGCTTGCCATACGTGACGCCGCTGTTCTGGATGCCGCCCGAGGCCGACAGCGACATATTGCCGGCCGCATTGGTCCGGCCCGAGAGCACGAGACGACCGTTCGCTTGCAGCGTCAGATCACCAGCCTGTGCCGCGATGTCGCCCGCGTTCGCAACACCTACTCCATTCTCGGAACTCACGAGGAACACCCTGTTCGCGTACATGCCACCGAGCTGGCTAACATCGATCGCGATGGTGGGCGCGGGGCCGTTGCCCGCGATCGGCGTGGCGTTCAGGGTGTTGTAGTCGACTTGGTTCGAACCCGCCACCACGTTCAGGGTCTTCGCGTAAGCCTTCGCGTTGATCTGCACGGCGCGGGCCAACAAATCCACCTGATCGACATTGGCCGTGTCGAGCCCCGCGCCGACAACCGAAATCAAGCCCTGGTTGACGTTGAAACCCGTCAGCGATCCATCAGGCCCGAAGTTCGGATTGCCGGTTGTCAGCGTGGCTCTGCTCGTATTCAGGAAGCCGCCACCATCGATGAACAACCCGGCCTGATTCGCGATCACGAGCTGTGCGGCTGCGCCACCGATTTCGACTTTGCCGCGAATAAAGCTAGGGTTGTTGCTGTTGACCTGGTTGACGATCAAACGCGCCGCGTCGCCTGCCTGGAAATTGGGGTTGCCGCCGATAATGCCGCCCAGTTGAGTCTGGACGTTAACCGGCGAGTTGTTGAGAATAATGCCTGGCTTGGGTACGTCAAACTGGTTGTACGTGTTCATCGACACGCCCGAGGAGCCGGGGCGGTTGATGTTCACTTGTTGGAGTCCGTTCTGCGTCTGGATCACGGACGGCGCATGCGCGCCGCCCGCAACAACCTGGGCATTGGCCCATATCGGCATCACGCCGGCCGCAACAAGTGCTGCGAGTGCCACATGACGAAGCGCGAATCTCGCAAATGCGTGCGGCGAGCGAATGGCGAAACCAATGTCGCCCCGCCCTGCGTTACCTGATGCACTGGCGGTTTCTTCCACCGCAACCAACATATCGCGTACGCGGCTGAATACCAGCCGATAATGGTTTTTATTCATGACCTTGGTCTACTCGCGATTCGTCCGATCCGCTCTCACGAGCATCGAACATCGCACGAAACCTGGTCGATCAGCGTCAACAATTGTTAAGCGTGGTCGATATGTGACGAGTATTACTGTTCGTTGAAGCTCTTTCGTATCCGTACCAGCGACCAATACGTCGACCGATAATCACGATCCGCAGACTAGGCATCCTATTCGGTCAGTCGCAAAGACAGATGGCATGGGTTACAGCAAGCTGTTTATTAACGCCCCACTCAACATCTCAAAACATCCTGGCGGAATTACGAGGTTGGATATACCGATCCATATTCAAAATACTTTAAACCTGTACTGCCTTGATGGAGGCCGGGGAGCAGCTGTGCCGCTGATTTCCGCACCGGCTCGCTTTCGTCGGGAATCTCCGGAATCCCGCGTTCCAAACGGCCATGCTGATCTGCGTGGCCGGCTCGTAGTCAGCCGTGAATTCCGACGTGGAAAGTACGAGCAGGATCGACCGTCGCGATGCATCGGCACGATGCCCTGCGGCATCGCCGATGCACGCGTTCTTCAACACATCACACCACCGGATCGACCACCGCAACCGGCACGCCACGCGCCTCGATATCGCGCCCGGCAAGCAAACACAGATCCTCGCGATGATGCGTGGCCACCACCTGCACGCCCACCGGCACGCCGTTCGCGATCGACGTCGTGACGGCCAGCCCCGGCAGCCCCATCGCGGGCAGCGCGCGCAACGTCAGTTGTGCTTCCCACACGCGTTCGAAGCCGTCCGGCCCCTGCCGGTCGAGATCGTCGGGGAACGGCAGTTCCGATGAAACAGGCAGCAGCAACACCGGATATTCATCGAGAAACAGCCGCCACTCTCGCGTCAGCGTCGTGCGCCGGACCAGCGCGCGGCTGATCACGTCGGCCGGCAGATCGCGCACCTTGCCGCGCACGGCGGCGATCACCGCAGCCGCGCCCGGATCGCCGTCTTGCTCGACCGCGTTCGCCAGCGCGCCGAACCCGTCGCCGAGCCACAGCTGTTCCTGCAACAGCGCAGCCTCGCGCATCGGCGGCGTATCGTCGATCTCGTCGACGGCCCAGCCGGCATCGACCAGCCGGCGCGCGGCATCGCGCAACGCGGCCTCGACTTCGGGCACGACCTCCAGGCCGCGCGGACGCACGCACAGCGCCGCGCGCTTCGGCACCTCGCACCCGTCGAACGGCACCGCGACGTGCCACGGATCGCGTGGATCCGGCGCGGAGAACGCCCGCAGCGCGAGCGAGAGATCGTCGATCGTGCGCGCGATCGGCCCGGCCGTCGACATCAGTTGCGCGCCGATCGCCCGCTCGGGCGACGATGCATTGAACGCCGGCACGCGACCGAGCGACGGCCGGATGCCGTGTACGCCGCACGCATAAGCCGGGTAGCGCACCGAGCCGCCGATGTCGGTGCCGACCGCGAGCGGGCCGATCCCGGCGGCCACGGCCGCCGCCGCGCCGCCGCTCGATCCGCCCGGCGTCAGCGACGGATTGCGCGGATTGCGCGTGCGGCCATGCACGAGATTCGACGTGAACCAGCGCAACGCGAACGTCGGCGAATTGGTGCGGCCGAGCAGCACCCCGCCCGCCTTGCGGATGTTGGCGACCACCGGGCTGTCGGCATGCGCGATCAGGTTGTCCTGCAGGCGCGTGCCGTTGGTCGTCGCAAAGCCGGCCTGATCGATGTTGATCTTCACGGTGACGGGCACGCCCGCGAGCGGCCCCGGATCGTCGCCGCGCGCGATTGCGCGATCGACTTCGTCGGCCTGCCGCCGCACGTCGTCGGGGCGGTGTTCGACCACCGCGTTGATCGCCGGGTTTACTGCATCGAGACGATCGAGCACGGCGTCCGCCACTTCGCGCGCGGACACTTCGCGCTGCCGAATGCGTTTCGCGAGTTCGGTTGCCGACAGTTGCCAGAGTTGCGTCATGACTTCTCCTCGGGGGAAAGACATCACAATCACTCACGGCGCCGCGCCTCCTCACGAAAGCGCGGCGCCGCATTCGCTCACTGCGTATCCTGCTTCGCGCGCTCGGCGGCGGCGATGATCGCATCGGCCACGGCCTTCGGCTGGCTCAGCATCGCGACGTGGCTGGCGTTCACGCGCGCGACCGTCGCGCCGATCCGCTTCGCCATCGCTTCCTGTAGCGTCGGATCGATCATCCGGTCCTGCGCCGCGACGACGAACGTCGACGGCTTCGCATGCCAGGCTGCCTGCGTGACCTTCTCCGAGATGCACCCGCTATACCACGGCCCCTGGGTCGCGGCAACGATGCGCTGCTGCGCGGGCGGCAAATCGGGCGCGAAATCCTGCGCGATCGCCTTGTCCGACAGCCGTGCGAAACCGCCGGCGTCCTTGCGCAGTTCGCCGGCCCATGACGGCGCCGGCAGGCCCTGCGTGACGTCGGCGATCGACTGGCCGTTGTCGGGTGCGAACGCCGCGACGTACACGAGCGACTTCACCTTGTCGTCGTTGCCCGCGTCGCTGATCACGACGCCGGCCCACGAATGGCCGACCAGCACGACCGGCCCTTTCTGTTCGTCGATCGTGCGCTTCGTCGCGGCCGCGTCGTCGGCGAGCGAGCTCAGCGGATTCTGCACCGACACCACGTGCAGCCCGCGCGCCTCGAGCAGCGGAATCACGCGGTTCCAGCTCGACCCGTCGGCGAACGCGCCGTGCACGAGCACGACGTTGGTGCCCTTCAGGTCTTCCCTCGGCGCGGCTTGCGCCGCGACCGCACCGAACAGTCCGCCGATCATCGCGGCGGATACCAGAACGCGTTTCATCAAACCGGCCATCGTCATGCTCCTTTCCTTGTCGTGTTGTTGAAGTGAAGTACTGCCCTAGCGGCCGCGCCTGCATGCGGCAAGCGCGGCGCGAGATCACGAATGCGCGTACAGGTCGTCGGCGGCGTTACGCGCGGCGCGCGGCCGCGCGGCATCGCGATGGCCGGCCGGCGTCGACGCATCGGCCACGTTGTCGCCTTGCGACTTCGACGGGCCGTTCTGGTCGGAACGCGCGACCTGCTCGGCAGCCGCGACGGCGTTCTGTGCGGCGGCGATATCGTCCGGGTAATGCGCTTCGCTGCTGGCCGGGCTGTAGCCGGCCTTCTCGAGACGGATGAGGTCGGCGCGCACTTCAGCACGCGTGAGGCTGTGGCCGGTATCGGCGAACGACAGCGCGGGGGCGACGGCGAGGACGGCAACGGCGAGGATTCGAGCGGCTTTCATGAAGGTTCTCCTGGAACAAAGTTGAGGTGTCGATCACTGGGCATCCGGTGTGAACGTCTTGCACCGAACGTTTGCTGCATGTCGACAGTAGAACCCGCGCACGTATCCGGCATGTTTCCGAAACCGGGCTTTCTGCATGCCAGTTTTTCAGGAACGGCCGCAGATACAGTGCGATACAAACCCGCTTGCCGATGCGCTCCACCGTTCCCTGCGCACCACGAAAAAAGGCGTGCCTCGCAGGGCACGCCTTTCCGTCACCTTCACACCGTCGTATCACGTCACGGCGCGAGCCGCGTGAACACGTAGTCGTGGTTCTTCACCCGCGCCTGATGGCACGCAAAGCACGTCTGATGCTGGCCGATATCGGCCGGCACGCCGTTGATGAAGCGCCCGAACCCCCAGCCGCCCGTCGCGGCATAGCGGCGCGAGTCCTTCACCATCACCTGCACGGTCGTCGCCTGCCCGGGCACCGTCGCGGGCGCGAACTCGTCGGACTGCTTGCGCTTGTACGCGAGCTTCACGAGGATCGTGCCGTCCGGGAACGGCAGCGTCGCCTGTTCGAGCGCGCGGATGGCAACCGGGTTGCCGAGCACCACGCGCAGCTCGTCGAGCGGTGCGGCCTCTTCGGCCGGCGCAACCATTTCCCACTTCCGGTAGCCGGGCGGAATCGTCACGCCGTAGATCGGCGACGCGGCCGCGGCCGGCTTCGGCTGTTCCGCGAACGCGGCCTGGCCGCTTGCCGACCACGCGCCGACCAGCAGCACACCCGCGACGAGCCCACGGCGCGCACCGCGCCGCCACACCCTTACGCGGGCCCGCATCACAGATGCTCCACTTGCAGGATTGCATCGGCGAATGCCTGCGGCGCTTCCTGCGGCAGGTTGTGGCCGATGCCGCCGGTGATCGTCCGATGCTGGTACTTGCCGGTGAACTTCTTCGCGTACGCGGCCGGCTCCGGATGCGGCGCGCCGTTCGCGTCGCCTTCCATCGTGATCGTCGGCACGGTGATCGCGGGCCCGGCCGCGAGACGCCGCTCGATGTCGTCGTATTGCGCTTCGCCCTTCGCGAGCCCGAGACGCCAGCGATAGTTGTGGATCACGACGGCCACGTGGTCGGGATTCCGGAACGATGCGGCCGAGCGCGCATAGGTCTCGTCGGAGAACTGCCACTTCGGCGACGCGAGTTGCCAGATCAGCTTGTTGAACGCATCGCGGTTCTGCGCGTAGCCGAGTTCGCCGCGCTCGGTCGTGAAGTAGAACTGATACCACCACTGGAATTCGGCCTGCGGCGGCAGCGGCTTGGCGTTCGCCGCCTGGCTGCCGATCAGGTAGCCGCTCACCGACACCAGCGCCTTCACGCGCTGCGGCCACAGCGCCGCGATGACGTCGGCCGTGCGCGCGCCCCAGTCGTAGCCGCCGAACACCGCGCGGTCGATCTTCAGCGCATCCATCAGCGCGACGATATCGACGGCCGTCACCGCCTGCTGGCCGTTGCGCACCGTGTCGGCCGAGCGGAACGTCGTCGAGCCGTAGCCGCGCAGGTACGGCACGATCACGCGATAGCCGGCCGCGACGAGCAGCGGCGCGACTTCCGCGTAGCTGTAGATGTCGTACGGCCAGCCGTGCAGCAGGAACACGACCGGGCCCTGCTTCGGCCCGAGATCCGCATAACCGACGTTGAGCACGCCCGCGTCGATCTGGTGGATCGTGCCCAGCGACGCGGCGCCGGCCGGGCGCTTCGCCGTCGATGCATCGGGCGCCGACTGCGCATGCGCCAGCGCGCTAAAGCCGAGGTCGGCCAGGCTCAGGCTTGCCAGCGTGGTGCCCAGGATCAGGCGGCGGCGGGTGTTCACGGTATCAGGCATGACTCGTTTCTCCATTGTCGATCGCTAAGGAAGGGGCCCGCGGCACGTGCGGGCAATCGGGTGTCGCCATTCGCAGCGGCAGCGCATGGCACCGCGCCGCCTTGTGAATCGCTTCACCGGTTTTATATCCGAACCATCTGGAGGCTTTGTATCCCAACGTATCTGTCTGCGAACACGACACACGGCGATTCAAAAATCGCGAGAAAACGACGCTTGGGAGCTGCCGCGCGGCACCCGCGGCCCCCTGCGCCGCTGCGTCGAAACAGCCTGGCGATTGCAGGCACGCTGAGCACCGCAACGTAATAGCCCATGAACTGCACGCCCGTGTTGAACGCGAACAGGCGCGACAGCATTCCACCGAACAGGCCGATCGTCTGTCCGCGTATTGCCGCTTCAACGTTGCGCATCTCGCGAGCAAGCGGTTTTCGCAAGCGTTACAGCGGTTGCGTAGAAACGAACACGGGCCGCGCAACAGGCCGGCCGGTGTTCGTCGTGCAACCCCGCTTACACGCGCCGCAACGGCCGGAACCCCGCCCGCACTTCACGCGCAAACAATTCCGGCTCCTCCCATGCCGCGAAGTGTCCACCCTTGTCGACTTCGTTGAAGTAGATCAGGTTGTGATAACTGCGCTCGGCCCAACTGCGCGGCGCCTGGTAGATCTCGCCCGGAAACACGGTAATCGCCGCCGGCAGCGAGATATCCACCGCGTTGAAGTTGTTCGAGTGATCCTCCCAGTAGATCTGCGCCGCCGACGTCGCGGTGTTCGTCAGCCAGTACAACGAAATGTCGTCGAGGATCTCGTCGCGCGGGATCGAGCGTTCGGGCACACCGCCGCTGTACGTCCACTGCGAGATTTTGTCGTACATCCACGCAGCCTGCCCTGACGGAGAATCCGCAAGCGCATAACCGACCGTCTGCGGCCGCGTGACCATCATCGCCGAGTAGCCGCAGTTGTCGCGATAGAACGTCGCGAGCTTCTCGTACGCGGCCCTCTCCTTCGGCGACAGCGAAGCCGGCGCGGGCGCATCGGTCGCGAGCAGCGTCGCGATATCCGGCGGCACCGTCGCCGGCATGTTCACGTGAATCCCGGCCAGGCCCTGCACGCGCTGCATCGCCATTCGATGCGAGATCACCGAACCGCAGTCGCCGCCCTGCGACACGAAGCGCGTATAGCCGAGCCGTGCCATCAGTTCGCCCCACGCTCGCGCGATGTGGTCGGAACCCCAGCCGGTCTTCGTCGGCCGGCCCGAGAAACCGAAGCCCGGCAGCGACGGCACGACGACGTGGAATGCATCGTCCGCGCTCGCGCCGTGCGCGGTCGGATCGGTCAGCGGGCCGATCGCCTTCAGCAGCTCGAAGATCGAACCGGGCCAGCCGTGCGTCATGATCATCGGCATCGCGTTCTCGTGCCGCGACCGCACGTGAATGAAATGAATGTCGAGCCCGTCGATTTCGGTGATGAACATCGGGAAACCGTTCAGGCGCGCCTCGCCCTTGCGCCAGTCGTAGTCGGTGCCCCAGTAGCGCAGCAGCGCCTGCATGCGCGCGAGCCGCACGCCCTGCGACTCGTCGGCGACGGTCTCGCGGCCCGGCCAGCGCGTCGCGGCGATGCGGCGGCGCAGGTCGGCCACGGCTTCATCGGGAATGTGCGCGGTGAACGGGCGTATGCCGCTCGCGCCGGTGGCGGCATGCAGCGCGGTGGGCAGCATCGCCGAGACCCCGGCGGCCACGGAAGTGGCCAGCAGGTGGCGACGCATCGGGGAAAACGGAGTGGAAGACATCGTTCGGCATCTCCTTTCGTGAAGTGGAAAGTGAACATGCCGCGCGCGGGGTCGCGCCTTCGCTTTCAATCCGGAGCGCCCTCGTCACGCGGCGTCGCCCATTTGAAAGGTCTGACGTATCCCGGATTTGTCTGATTTGTACGCGTTTGTAGCTGCTACGCGGCGAGCGAACACGCTTGCGCGGCCGCTCGCCCGTGTGACGCTCAGAGCGCCTTGACGATCGCGCCATCGACGCGAATGTTCTGCCCGGTGATGTAGCCCGCGCCGTCCGACAACAGGAACGCGACCGTCTTCGCGATCTCGCCGGTCTTGCCGAAGCGGCCGGCCGGAATGCGCGCGACGATCTCCGGCGTTTCCGGCCAGCTGTCGATGAAGCCCGGCAGCACCGCGTTCATCCGGATGTTCTCGGCCGCATAGCGTTCCGCGTACAGGCGTGTCCATGCGCTCAGCGCCGCGCGCAGCGCCGACGACACGGGCATCGGCTGCTCGGGCGCGTCCGCCGCGAAGCTCGAGATGTTCACTACCGCGCCGCCGCCCTGCTTCTGGAAGATCGGCGTCACGCGGCGCATCACGCGCACCACGTTCAGCAGGATCAGGTCGAGCCCCGCGTGCCAGTTGTCGTCGGTGATCGCCAGCAGCTCGCCCTTCGGCGGATGGCCGGTATTGTTCACGACCGCGTCGATCCGGCCGTAGCGCGCGACTGTTTCCTGCACGAGCTTGTCGATATCGGCTTCTTCCGTCACCGAGCCCTTGATGCCGAAGCCGCCCAATTCCTCGCCGAGCGCCACCGCGCTGCCCGACGGCGACATCAGCGCGACACGATAGCCCGTCGCCGCCAGTTCGCGCGCGATCGCCGCGCCCATGCCCTTGCCCGCCGCCGTGATCAACGCCACTTTTTCTACAGTCACGATCCGCTCCTCGCTCCGATTCTGCCGCCGCGCAGCCGCCATTCGGCGCGCCATGGTGGTAATGTAGGCGCATCGATTCCGACTGTCGAACCAGTATTTCTGCCGCCAGCCGATAGTTTTTCTACAGCCTGACGATGCCGCCACGCCCTTCCCGCCTGCCGCCGCTGAATGCGCTTCGTGCGTTCGAAGTATCCGCGCGGCACCTCAATTTCCGCGCCGCCGCCGACGAGATCGGCGTCACGCAGGGCGCCGTCGCGCAGCAGGTGCGCCACCTCGAAGACGTGCTCGGCCTGAAGCTGTTCGAGCGCCTGCCGCGCGGCCTCGCGCTCACGCACGACGGCGCCGCGTATTTCTCCGACGTGCAGCGCGCACTGCACGCGATCGCCGACGCGACCGACAAGCTCGTGAAACGGCGCGCGGCGCTGACGATCAGCACGACGCCGTCGTTCGCGTCGAAGTGGCTGATCCCGCGGCTCGCGCAGTTCACCGATGCGCACCCCGACTACGACGTGCGCGTGATCGCCGACCCGCACATCGCGACGTTCCGCCACGACGGCGTCGATCTCGCGATCCGCTACGGCAAGCCGCCGTTCGGCAAGCATCTCGCCACCCATGCGCTGTTCCCGCTCGACGTGTATGCGGTGTGCAGCCCTTCGGTGCTGACCGCGCCGGCTTCGCCGCGTGCGCTCGCTGGCCAGGTGCTGCTACACGACGCGCACGACCTGTGGCCCGAGTTCCTCGCTGCGATGCCCGAACCGGTCGACGTCGATCCGCACAAGGGGCTGCGCTTCAACCAGACGTCGCTCGCGATCGATGCGGCCGTCGCCGGCCAGGGCATCGCGCTCGCGACCGAGCCGCTCGTCGAGCGCGACATCGCCGCCGGACGGCTGTGCAAGCCGTTCGACTTCGCGTTTCCGCTGTCGATGGGGTTCTATCTCGTGTATCCGGCCGAGCGCCGCGACGACGATGCGATCGTGGCGATGCGCGAGTGGATGATCCGGGCCGCGTCGGACGGGCGACCTTGAATGGCGTGAGCGCGCTTGGCCGGCGTCAGGGCGCGATCCAGCGGGCTTCGTAGCCGCTTTCGGTCAGGTCGAATACCGCTCGACGATGGCCGGCGCGCGCGAGTTCGAGCCAGTCGATGCGCGTGACCGTCATGTGGATCAGACAGAAGTTTTCGTAGCCGTCGGCCGTGGGTGCGACGCTGTCGATATGCGCGGCTTCAGGCGACGCGACCGGCGTGCCGGGCGGCAACGGCGCGCGATACAACAGCAACGTATGCGGGCGGCTCGCTTCCCAGATCGCACGCCGTTGCGCTTCGTCGTCGCAGATCGACGCAACGCCTTCCGCACGAATCTGTACGAGCGCGTCGAGATCGTTCGCGACGATCGAGATCCGCGGATCGCGACACAACTCCGCAACCTTCTCCGAACGCGCATCGGTATGAAACGACAGCACGCGCTCGGTGCGATTCACCTGGCGCAACACGATCGTCCGAACCTTCGGCGCGCCATCGAGGCCGAGCGTCGCCGCCTGCAGCATCGTGAACGGCGAGCGCTGCACGCTCACGCCGGATTCGAGGCAGGACCACAGGCGGTCGTAGGTTTGCGCGAGCGATTCGGAGGTCGAGTCGGACATGAGGCGGCGGCGATCGTCGGTGTTTCGATCGCGCAAGCTTAACCGTTTGTTTCGGCGACGGCTCGCATGCGATGCGCCGCCGCCCGTGCGCCGCTCAGTTGTAGCCGAGCACGACCGGCGCCGCATCGTCGGCATCGGTCGCCGGCTCCGCGCCGAAGCGACCGAGCACGTCGGCCACATACTGCGGCCCCGCGCTGATCTGCGACGAGCGATGCTTCGCCGGCCGCTTGTCGCCGGCGCTCGACGCTGCGCCCATCGATGCCGTTTCGTTGACGGTGATCGTCATGTCGATGTCTCCTCACACGGCCCGCGCCGCACCATACGCGCGCACGAGGCGCGCGACGCCTTCCCGGATCGCATCGACGTCCGGCGCGGCGAACGACAGGCGCAGCGACGCTGCGTCGACGTTGTCCGCGAAGAACGCCTTGCCGGGTACGAACACGATCTTGTTGGTGATCGCCTGTTGCAGCAGCACGTCCGACGACACCGCGCCGATCCGCGCCCATACGAACATCCCGCCTTCGGGACGATGGAATTCGATCGCATCGCCGAAACCGTCGCGCAGCGCGTCGCACATCGCGTCGCATTTTCGCCGGTACGCGGCCGTGATGCGCGGCAGATGGCGTTCGAGCGCGCCGTCCGCCAGGTATTCAGCAGCGGTGGCCTGCGTCCACGGCGCGCTGCATAGATCGACCGTCTGCTTCGCGATCACGCAGCGCCGCGCGATTTCGGCCGGCGCGATCGTCCAGCCCACGCGCAACCCCGGCGCGACGATCTTCGACAGGCTCGCGAAATGCACGAGCCAGTCGCGCGCGCCGTCCACTTCGCCGGCCAGCGCGAGCATCGACGGCACGGCTTCGCCCGCGAAACGCAGGTCGCCGTACGGATCGTCCTCGACGATCAGGAAACGGTATTGCACCGCGAGACGCAGCAGCTTCAGCCGGCGTTCGCGCGTGAGCGTCGCGCCCGTCGGGTTCGCGAAGGTCGGGACCGTGTACAGCAGCTTCGGCTGCGCGATCGCGCCGGACGCGAGTTGTTCGCCGAGACGATCGACGTCGAGCCCTTCGCCGTCGACGGGAATCGTCACGATGCGCGCCTGTTGCAAACGCATTGCCTGCAGCGTGGCCGGGTACGCCGGTTGTTCGGTCAGCACGACGTCGCCGGGCGACACCATCACGCGCAGCAGCAGGTCGAGGCCTTGCTGCGAACCGGTCGTGACGAGCAGTTCGGCCGGCGTGCACGCGACGCCGCGACGCGCCATCAGCGCGATCAGTTGCTGCTTCAGTTCGGCGAGGCCGTCGGTCGGGCCGTATTGCAGGCAGCGAACGGGCTGCGCGTACGCGCGTTCGGCGGCCGCCTTCAGGCCGTCGACGTCGAACAGGTCGCTGGCCGGATAACCGCCCGCGAAGGAAATCATGCCCGGTTCGGACAGGTACTTGAACAACTCGCGGATCGGCGAGCCGGCAGGGTTTTGGAATGAGGGCGTGAACGCGTACATGTCGTCGTGAGCGGGTGGGCGCGGACGGCCGGGATAGCCGTCGAGTGCCGGCCGCCAAGGCGCTTCTGGCGCCGCGGCGGTGAATTCGAGCCACGATTGTCGATAGTCATTAAGGGCTCGGCAAACGATATCTATGCACTAGGTCTTGCGGTTTGGTCATTAAATCGCGGTTGGGCGCGTGTTGGCGGTGCGGGGGTATGCGGGGGTATGCGGGGGTATGCGGGGGTATGCGGGGGTGATGCGGGGGCCGGCCCAACACCTTCAATACCTACACCATTGAAACCGCACCGGCCGACTCCAAGCCCCTGCTCGAGGGCACCAAGGCCGCTTTTGGTTTCGTGCCGAACCTTCAGTCCTTCATGGCGGAATCGCCCGCAGCCCGGGCTTTCATAAAGGTCGAGAAATTGCTCGATTGACGACAGGGCCATGACAAATTGCACATCCTAGACCATTGATCTGAAAGAATTTCTCCCGCCGCCCCACCTAAATTAATCGTATTTCAATTACTTCCATTCCATTGCGATTTTTATGATCCTATCCTTGGCAACACGAACCGATACAGGCGCAGTCGGCACAAATAGATGAGGACGGGGACATGGATAGCGAGGTCAGTCTGATCGCAGTACTCCAAGCGGAGCTGGGCGCTGATGCGGTTCTGACCGCGGAAGCGGACATGGCCGGTTTTGTCGAGGATTTCCGCGGCCGGTACAAGGGCCGCGCTCTGTGCGTCGTTCAGCCGGCGTCGACCAATCAGGTGGCGTTCGTCGTTCGCCGCTGCGTGGAGCGTGGCGCTCTCGTTCTGCCGCAGGGCGGCAACACGAGCCTGTGCGGGGGAGCGGTGCCGCGCGCCGCCGGACCTGCTCCGGTGATCGTCAGCTTGTCGCGCATGCGCCGCATCCGCGCTGTCGACGCAACCAATCGTTCGATCGAAGTCGAAGCGGGTTGCATTCTGAAGACGGTTCAGGACGAAGCGGCGGCGGTCGGCTGCCTTTATCCCGTGAGCCTGGGCGCGGAAGGCTCCTGCCAGATCGGCGGAACGCTTTCGACCAATGCCGGCGGCACGAGCGTCCTGCGTTACGGCAATACGCGCGACAACGTGCTCGGCCTGGAAGTCGTGCTTGCCGACGGGAGTGTCTGGAACGGGTTGCGTGGTCTGCGCAAGGACAATACCGGCATCGACCTGAAGCAGGTCTTCATCGGTGCCGAGGGCACGCTCGGCATCATCACTGCGGCGACCCTCAAGCTTCATCCGCTGCCCACGCACCATGCGCTCGCGTGGTTTTCACCGGTTAGCCCCGAAGCGGCCTTGCGCATCTTCGGGATGTTTCAGGCGAACTGCGGGGCACGTCTTTCCGCCTATGAATTGATGAATGAACGGCAGTTGCGGCTCGTCGTCGAGCGTATGCCGGATCGCCGCAATCCGCTGGTCGATTCGCACGCATGGCATGTGCTGGTTGAATTGTCCGATACGCGCGATGGCGTAGAAATGTCCGCCGCGCTCCAGCACACGCTCGAGGAAGCGGCCGGTGAGGATTTGATCGAAGACGCCGTCGTCGCCATGAGCGATGCGCAGCGCGCGATGCTCTGGGAAATTCGCCATAGCGTGACCGAAGCGAACAAGGGCGCCGGCGTCGGTCTGACGACCGACTGCTCGGTGCCGATTTCCGCCGTGCCGGCCTTCATCGACGGCGCAACGCGCGCCGTTCGCTCCATCGTTGCGGAACTCGACATCGCGATCGTGGGGCACATGGGCGACGGCAATATCCATTTCATCCCGATGTTCTCGTTTCCCGCATGGCAGGCGTTGGCCGATACACAATCGATGGCCGGTGCGCTGCGGCGCGCCGTCAACGACGTTGCTTACCGGCTGGGCGGCTCGTTCAGCGCTGAACATGGCGTTGGCGAAACCGGTCTGCCTGAAATGGCGCACTACAAGTCGGCGGTCGAACTAGCCGCGATGCGCGCAATCAAGCAGGCACTGGACCCGAGAAACATCATGAATCCGGGGCGCCTCATCCCCTGAGCGCGGCGCTGCCATCGACACGCCGGGGTTCTCGCGACAGTCGTTCCTCTACGCTGGGCGATTAATACGTTGTAGAAAATTTAGGAGATCACGATGAAATCGAAGAAATCCGGACAAGACACGATCGAGAATCCGAGACGCCGAGGCGTGATGAAAATCGCCGTCGCCGGCGCGGCGTCGGTCGCATTTCCGTTTGTCTGGACGCCGGCACGCGCGGCGAACAAGCGCATCGTCGTGCGCGACGACGGCGGGATCTACTCGAAGGCATACAACGCTGTTTTCTACGGGCCGTTCACGAAAGCGACCGGTATCGAGGTGATTGGCGTGCAGGCGACCGCCGAGCCCACGGCACAGATCAAGAGCATGGTGGATGCCGGCAGCTACACCTGGGACATGGCGAAGATCAGCCAGCCCGCCGTGCTGATGCTCACTTCGGGCGGCAAGGCGTATCTCGAGCGGCATGGCCTCGAATCCGATCCGGCGGTGTCGAAGATTCCGGGACAGTACATGTCGCCGTTCGGCGTGGGCACGAACGTGTATTCGACAGTCCTCGCCTATCGCACCGACGCGTTCAAGGGGCGCAAGGCGCCGTCGTCATGGGCCGATCTCTGGAATGTGCAAGCATTCCCGGGCCGCCGCGCCATGCGCAAATATCCGTTCGACACGATCGAGGCAGCGCTGATGGCCGCCGGTGTGCAGCCCGGGCAAGTCTACCCCTGCGATCTCGATCGCGCATTCGCCAGTCTCGGCAGGGTTGCGAAGCACGTCGACGTCTGGTGGACAACGGGCGCGCAGGTCGAGCAGATGCTCGGCTCCGGCGAAGTCGCGATGGTTGCGACTTGGGCGTCGCGTGCGCAATCGGCGATGGCCAACGGCGCCCCCGTATCGATCGTCTGGAATCAGAACATCTGGGGCTGCGACAACTGGTCGATCCTGAAGGGCTCGCCCAATGCGGACGCATGCCGCGAATTCATCAGGTTCGCGAGCGATGCGAAGCGCCAGGCCCAGCTCGTCAATTACTTTCCGGCGGGGCTCACGCTTCCGGAAGCATTCAACTACGTGAAGCCCGACGTCGCGAAGAACTGTCCGACTTATCCTGACAACATCAAAACCGGTGTCCATATCGATGCGAAGTACTGGGTGCAAAACCAGAGCGCGGCGCTGGAACGATTCAACAGCTGGATTCTTTCCTGATCTTTCAGCATCTCTTGGACTTCGACGCCCATGTCAGCCATCAATCTCACCATCAAAGGGCTCAGCAAGCGCTATGGCGATTTCGTCGCGCTCGCGCCGACGGATCTCGACGTCGCTCAGGGCGAGTTTCTTACCCTGCTGGGGCCGAGTGGTTCGGGGAAGACCACGCTGCTCAGCCTGATCGCAGGGCTGTCGCACCCGGACGGCGGCAGTATCCGTATCGACGGTGTCGATGTGACGTACGGCGCGCCGTACGAACGCGATATCGGCATGGTGTTCCAGAACTATGCGTTGTTTCCGCACATGACGGTGGCCGAAAACATCGCGTTTCCGCTCCAGATGCGCAAGGTCGACGCCACCGCGATGCGCCGGCGCGTAACAGAAGCACTTGAGATGGTTCACCTGCCGCACGTGGCCAGCCGTTATCCGCGCGAACTGTCGGGCGGACAGCAGCAGCGTATCGCGCTCGCGCGCTGCATGGTGTATCGCCCGTCGATCATCCTGATGGACGAGCCGCTGGGTGCGCTCGACAAGAAGCTGCGCGATCACATGCAGCTCGAAATCAAGCGCATTCACCGCGATCTCGGCACCACGATCGTCTACGTGACGCACGATCAGGAGGAGGCGATGACCATGTCGGATCGTATCTGCCTGATGAACGCCGGCTCGATCGCGCAAATCGGCACGCCTGCTGATTTGTACTTCCGTCCGACGAGCGTGTTCGTGGCCGATTTCCTCGGCGAATCGAACCTGCTCGATGCCACGGTGTCGTCGCGCGACGTCGAACGAGTGGGTATCGATATCGGCGGGCGCGATTGCGGTTACGCGATGGTGTATGACGGCAGCCTGCACCCGGGAAGCAAGGCCAAGGTCATGATCCGGCCGCAAAACCTGCATGTGGAAACCGGCCACGCCATCGGTGATCGCGTCGGATCGATGCAGGCACGGCTTACCGACATCATGGTGACCGGCGGCATGACGAAACTCTATCTGCAGGCGGTCGAGCCCATGAACGGCGGCACCGAAATCATCGCCGCATTTCCGACCCATCGCCTCGGCGAGCAGTATGAAATCGGCCAGTCGCTGCGGCTGCGCTGGTCGCCGTCCGACGCCGTTGCGATCGCGGGGTAAGCCATGAATCCTTC
This sequence comes from Burkholderia sp. BCC0419, assembly GCF_902830285.1. NCBI lineage: Bacteria > Pseudomonadati > Pseudomonadota > Betaproteobacteria > Burkholderiales > Burkholderiaceae > Burkholderia > Burkholderia sp. BCC0419. Next base: position 189,792 of record NZ_CADESR010000001.1, on the reverse strand, counting down.
CGTGCTCACGGTTCCTGCCGAAGCGGATCGCGGCGGCTACCAGCGTCTGCGCTGGCGGCGCGCGCTGCGCGTCGCCGCCATGGCCGCACCGATCGTCGTGTTGCTGACGGTGTTCCTGATCTATCCGGTCGGGCAACTGCTGTTGATGAGCATTCGCGATGATGGCGGCTTCTCGCTCGCCGAGTATCGACGTCTCTTTGCATCATCCGTTTACGTCGAAGTCCTGTGGACGACGCTCAGGATATCGCTGCTCACGACGTTCTTTTCAGTGCTGATCGCGTATCCGGTCGCGTTCTTCATTTCCACCCTCACGCGCGACCGGAAAAGCAAGGTGCTGTATTGGGTACTGCTGTCGTTCTGGACCAGCTTTCTCGTGCGCACGTTCGCGTGGGTCGTCCTGCTCGGGCGCAATGGCGTGATCAACTGGGCGCTGATGCAACTGGGCCTCGATCAGCCGCTGAACCTGCTTTACAACCAGTCGGCGGTCGTCGTCGGCATGGTGCATGCGCTGATGCCGCTGGCGATCCTGACGATGCTGTCGGTGATGGAGAACATCGACCGCCGCTTGCCGACGGCCGCGTCGACGCTCGGCGCGCGCCCCGGCACGGTCTTCTGGAAGGTGTATTTCCCGTTGTCGATGCCGGGCGTGGCTTCCTCGGCGCTGATGGTGTTCGTCACCGCGATCGGCTTCTTCATCACGCCGACGCTGCTCGGCGGCCGCCGCCAGACGATGATCACGCAGCTCATCATCGATCAGGTGATGCAGGCGCTGAACTGGCGCTTCGCCGGCGCGATTTCCGTACTGCTGCTCGTCGTCGTGCTCGTCGTGTTTGTTGTCTATGACCGCATGGTAGGTCTGTCGACGATGGCGGGCGGCAATGCTGCCGCCGGCGCGCCGCAGAACGGCCGTCGCTGGATCCGACAGGCCGGCGACAGCGTGCTGACCGTACTCGGTAATGTCACGGATGCCATGCTGCGCCTCGTGCCCACGCCGCGCCGCAGCGCGAGCGGCGACAAACAACGTGCACTGCGCGTAGTCGTCTGGCTGATCCTGATTTTCTTGAGCGCGCCCGCCTTCCTGATGATTCCGCTGTCGTTCGACTCGATGTCGGGCCTCGCGTGGCCGCCGCATGGCTTCTCGCTGCAGTGGTATCAGCAGGTTGCGGACTCGCCGCTCTGGATGCAAGCCATCACGCGTTCGCTCGTCGTGGGCGTGGGGACGGGCGTGCTGTCGATGGCGATCGGTACGCCGGCCGCTTTCCTGCTCGTGCGCGGCGGCCTCAAGTGGAATGCGGCGATGCTCGCCTTCGTGCTCGCGCCGATCGTTGTGCCGCGCATGATTCTGGCGGTCGGAGTGTTCTACTTCTTCGCCCGCATCGGCCTCGTGGGCTCGTCATTCGGGTTGATGCTCGCGCATACGGTCGTCGCCGTCCCGTACGTGGTGATCACGATGATGGCGGTGTTGCGCAACTACGACGTGCGTCTCGACCTCGCGGCGCAGAGCATGGGGGCACGTCGCTTTACGACGTTGCGCCGGGTGACGTTCCCGATTCTGGGCGCCGGCCTGATGTCGTCGTTCCTGTTCGCGTTCGCAACGTCATTCGATGAACTGACGATTGCGCTGTTCGCGTCGGGCGGTTTGAACACGACGCTGCCTAAACAGTTCTGGGACGAAACCACCATGCAGATCTCGCCGGTGATCGCCGCAGTGTCGACGTGTCTCTTCGTTTTCATTTCGGTGCTGATCGCGGTCGCCGACCGCTTGCGCCGCCGCAGTCTTGCCTCCTGATCGGTATTACCTGAGAGATTGATTGAATGATCACTTCACAAAATCTGCGCGGCATCCTGCCCGCGATCCCGACGCCTGTTCACGCGAACGACACGATCGACGTCAATGCGGCACGCAACCTGCTGCGCTACCTGCTCAAACAGGGCATCGACGGTCTGGTTCCACTCGGCGGCACGGGCGAATACGGTGCGCTCTCGCGGGCAGAACGCATCCGCATGGCCGATTTGTCAGTCAAGGAAACGAACGGGAAGGTGCCGGTCATTGCCGGCGTACTCGACCCCGGGTATCACGACGCATTGCAGGCCGGTAAGGAATTCGCCGCGGCGGGCGTGGACGGGTTGCTCGTGCTGACGCCGTACTACACGAATCCGACGCAGCAAGGCATTCGCGATTACTTCCTGCGCTATGCCGATGCGTCGCCGGCGCCGATCCTGATTTACGAAATTCCGTACCGCACGCGAATTGCGATCGCGCCGGAGGTGTTGCACGAATTGTCGCGGCATGAACGCATCATCGGCATGAAGGCGTGCAATACGGACATGTGGCATTTCCTGCGGACGGTGGCAGGCGTGGACGAATCGTTTGCCGTGCTGAGTGGGGAGGACACGCTGTTCCCGATGCATCTTGCGGCGGGCGCGCGCGGCGGCATCGTGGTGACCGCGACGCTGTTGCCGAGCGCGTGGCGCAAGATTCAGGAGCACGTCTCGAATGGCCGAATTCAGGCGGCCATCGAACTGCATCGTTCGTTGATTCCGCTCATGAATCTGGCCTTCTCCGAAACGAACCCGGGCCCGATGAAGGCAGTGATGGACCTGATCGGCGTCGATGCACCGCATTTGCTTGCACCGCTCGTCCGGCCCGATCCCGCGCTCGCGGCGAGCCTGCGTTCGGAACTCGCAAAGCAGCTTGCCGTATTCGAACAGGGCGCTTGAACGCAGTCGTCCTGGGCGACGTCAGCGACGGAACGTGGATAGCCGCGACTTCGAAATCGAGGTTGCGGCGACCTGAATGTGCTTGGCGAGTTCGGCTTCTGCACGTTCAATGGACCAGCGCGACGTGGGTACGGCGATATTGATGGCCGCGACGGCCGTGCCGCCATGATCTGTGATCGGCGCGGCCACGGAGATGTCACCCAGCACCGTTTCGTTTTCGACGACAGCATAGCCGCGACGTGAAGCGAGTCGAATTCGTTCGAGCAGTTTTTCGCGGTTGATCTCGGTATAGGGGGTCATCGGTTCGAGACGTGTTTGGGCCAGGATCCGTTTGACCTGCGGCTCCGGCAGACGAGACAGGATCGCGATGCCCGACGCGGTGAACATTGCGGGCAGGCGCGCGCCCACGACGATATCGACGTTGACGAGATGGCGGCCGGGAAAGCGCGCGACGAAAACGATCTCGATGCCGTCGAGTTCCTGGAGATTGGTCGTCTCGCCGAGTTGCCGGCTGATTTCGAGCAGATACGGCGAAGCCTTGTCGACCAGTTCGTTGGCGCGGATGTAGTTGTACGAAAACTGCAAGACCTTCGACGTGAGGCCGTAGTTGCGGGTTTCCGGTACGCGCTGGAGATAGCCGAGTTCCTCCAGCGTATGGACAACCCGCTGGGTCGCGCTGCGATCGAGGTCCGCAGCGCGTGCGATGTCGCCGAGCGTCATGTGACGGCTCGGTCCATCGAACGCGTGCAGCACGCGAAACGTCTTTTCTGTCGAGCCGATGAACAGCGACGAGCGCTCGGACTTACGGGGCGTATCGGCTTTGCGCGGCGATTCGGGAGTGATTTTCGGCATGGAGGGTCGATAGCGAGGCATCGCTTTTCAATCGACATAATTGTAATGAAATTATTTCTGTACGTATATTTTCGCGGGGACCGACATGCTTGCTTGCGTTGACGATTACCGTACGGCCGCGCAGCGGCGTCTTGCCCGGATCGCCTGGGACTATCTCGAAGGCGCGGCCGAAGACGGCGATTCGATGCGCGCTGCGCGCGACAGCTATGGGCGGTGGCAATTTCGCCCGCGCGTCATGGCGGACGTCTCGGCGTGCTCGCAGGTCACGGCGTTATGGGATCGCGAAGCCGCCGCGCCGATGATCGTCGGGCCCACGGGGCTCAACGGACTGTTCTGGCCGAAAGCCGATGAATTGCTGGCGGCGGCAGCGGCCGACGCCGGCCTGCCGTTCGTCGTATCCACGGCGGCGACGTCGCTGCTGGAGGACGTGCGCACCGCGGCGCCGGACGCGGATCTGTGGCTTCAGCTCTATGTGCAGCGTGATCGCGCCATTGCGGAAGACATGATGCGGCGTGCGAACGAAGCGGGTTTCAGCACGCTGGTCCTGACGGTCGATACGCCGGTTCACGGCAATCGAGATCATGACGTGCGCAACGGCTTTCGCTTGCCGCTCAGGCCGTCGGTGAAATTGATGCTGGATTGCATGCGTCACCCGCGCTGGTCGTGTCGGATGCTGATGCACGGCGTGCCGCAGTTGCGCAACATCGCCAAAAGCGTCGGCGAAACCGAGAACCTGGACCGGCACGCGGCCTTGTTGAGCCGGCAGATGGACCTTGCGCTGCAGTGGACGGATCTCGCGTGGATACGACGCCATTGGCGTGGGCGTGTGATCGTCAAAGGCATTTTGGGCGTAGAGGATGCAATGCTGGCACGCGATGCCGGTGCAGACGGCATCGTGCTGTCGAATCACGGCGGCAGGCAACTGGCGAGCGCGCCTGCGCCCCTCGACCTCCTGCCGCGGGTGCATCGGGCCGTAGGGCGCGATTTGTGCGTCTTCGTCGATGGGGGCGTGAGGCGCGGCACCGACGTCGTGAAGGCGATCTCTCTCGGCGCGACGGCGGTGTTTCTGGGACGCGCGCCGCTTTACGGGCTCGCCGCACGCGGGATGGGTGGCGTCGCTCATGTTCTCGCGCTGATGAAGTCGGAAATGAACGCGACGATGAAGCTGCTCGGTCGAACCGACGTTGCAAGTCTTGACCGCGATTGTGTACAACCGGCCGCGATGCCACGAGCGGGGACAGATTGAGCGTAGCGTCGTGTAAGGATGGATAGGTATACCTGACACAACATCCAGAAAGAGAGTGACTCGTGAAGATTGCATTTATCGGCGCAGGGAACATGGCTGGTGCGCTTATCGGAGGATTGATCAACAGGGGCGTCGTTGCGGGCGATATCGCGGCTGTCGATCCGGACGAGGACGCCCGAACGAAGTGCCGTGCGACGTTTGACATTGAGGTGCGTGAGAGCATCGATGTGTGTTTGTCGCAGAGCGATGTGATCGTCCTCGCGGTCAAGCCGCAGCAGATGAAGGCGACGTGTGCGTCAATCGCGCCACTGCTGCGCGGGCAACTCGTTATTAGCATCGCTGCGGGTATTCGCGTGGGAACGTTATCGCGCTGGTTGGGCGGACATGCGCGCGTGGTGCGGGCCATGCCCAACACGCCCGCCTTGATTGGTCAGGGCGCTACAGGTCTCTTTGCTTTGCCGGAAGTCGGCAGCGACGATCGCAAGTGCGCGTCGGACATTCTCGGCGCCGTGGGCGTCGTTGTCTGGCTCAGTGCCGAAGATGGGCTGGATGCGGTGACGGCGATCTCGGGTAGCGGGCCTGCTTATGTCTTCTACTTCATCGAAGCGATGCAGGCGGCGGCCGAAGCGTTGGGTTTCTCGCCGGAGCAGGCGCGCACGCTGACGCTCGCGACCTTCAAAGGCGCGGTGCAACTTGCATCTGAATCGTCCGATCCCATAGGCATGTTGCGCGAACGCGTGACGTCGAAGGGCGGTACAACGGCCGCTGCCCTGGATGCATTCGAGAATGCCGATATAGCCGCGAGCATCATACGCGGCACCCTCGCGGCGAAAGTGCGAGCGATGCAGCTCGGTGCCGAACTGGGCTGCTAGAAACGTGATCCTAGCCCACAAAACTATCCCAGTTGAAAATGGAAAATTCCGGCATGACGTTGTCATCGAGACCAGGAGGTCATGCCGTGAAGAAGAGCAGGTTCACCGAAGAGTAGATCGCATATGTGTTAAAGCAGGTCGAGCTGGGTACGCCTGTCGCGGAGGCCTGCCGCAAGACGGGAATCAGCGACGCGGCGTTTTACAACTGGCGGACGAAGTACGGCGGGCTATCACCCTCAGAGCTGCGCCGGCTGAAGCAGCTTGAGGAAGAGAGGTGACGCCACATCAACGCGACGACCACCCGGGCAGCGGGACCGATCTCAACGAAGCCCAATCGGAATTCTCGCCGCGACCCAATCGAGCGTGGTGGGTGGCAGCGAGATCGACCGCATGCCGTCATACTGATCCGACGCGTCGAAGTAGGTCAACTTGCCATCGCGGACCTCGATCGGCTCGTAGCCCGGTCGCCCGCCCCAGAAAACGAACGACAACCTAGTGGCCAACGTCGATCCGTGAGCATCGGCTACGACGATTTTGACCTGTTCATTTTGGTCCGCGAAAAAGCCACCACGCTGGCTACCACTTCCGCAGATATTCACGATGTAGATCCTGCCGTCGACCTGTTTGACACCGCCGTTCAGCTCGGCGTTGTAATTGAAGCGCTGACAATCGGTATCGTCAGTCATGATCCCGCGAAAGCCGACCAGGTAGACGAACGCCAAAAAACCGAGCGTGACGATCGCAAGGCCTACGCGCTTCGCTCGGCTAAAACGGTTTAAATTTCTGACAAGCCGGTACAGGAAGAACCCGAAGATGATCGACGTGATGACGAGGATCGCCAGCTTCGTATTCAGGAGCGCGAAAATCGTGATCGCGTTATGCACGTCAACCGGCACGAACAGCCATCCGATATCGACGACCAGGTATATGGCGATCACGGACAAGACTACTTTGAGGATGGTCATGGCCGCCTTCATTGCTCGGCCGGAATGGTTCTGCATACGGTGTCAATTTTCAGAATGATCGGCTTGTCCAGCTTGATGAGTTTGGGCTTGCTGTAGACCACGAAGTCGTCGCCACGTTGCTTGAAACGCCCCCGTACTCCGCGGAACCTCAACGCCCATTCCCGAGTGACTGTCGTATCGTCGATCGGCTGCAGCGAGTTGAGATTGTTGTTGTAGACATGCGTGGGGCTCGCCAGCCACTTTCGCGCCAACTTGGCCGAAATTGGCCAGCCCTCCTTGTCCATCGCGTTGGGGATGTCCTGCAGATCGAACTCGGGCAGCTTGTCGGCTGGCTCTGCGTCTCGGGGCTTGTCGCTCGGCTGTGGCTTGGCGGGCGACTTGGCCGATGCCGAAGCAGGAGCAGGAGCTGGCAGCTTCTGCGGTGCGACTGTATCGGCTACCTTGGGCGGAGGTGGCGGTGGCGGCTCATTTGGCGCAAGCCTGGCGAACGAGATCTTTTGCTGCGTGTCGATGGGAACGCACCCGACGACGCCCGAATAGCATTTCCAATGCTTTCCGGAATATAAAAGCCTCGGCTCCATCTGGTAATACGTGACTTTTTTGACAATTGACATGGGTGGATGGCGCCTCCGAATGAATCCGCGCCAAAATAATCGATACCCAAGTACGTCCGCAATAGTAATGAAAACAACTGTTAAATCTGTCCGAGTACGAGAAAGTCGTGAAGATTAGGACAATTCTCAAAGGGCATGCTGCGTCGCCCGTATTGGTCTATCCCGCCTTGGTACCGCAACACTGGCGATGGCAAGGAATTCAAGATAATCTTCTCACCAACGCCTGCTGACTGGTTGCGGGCAGGCATGCCGTTTTTCGACCAAGTTTGTCTGACTTGCCGATGCGCGTCGCACATCGCACATCCCCCCTCGCACATCCACCCTGAAGAGCTACATGGAATACATCATCCATCAGGAAGTGCCCTCGGTATCGACATATATCGAAATCCGCCTTGCTGCGGGGTTGAGCCGAAAATCTGAGCAAGCTGCAACGATCGGGTTGAGGAATGGCCTCTTTAGTGTCGTGGCGTACCAAGGTAGCGCTCCGGTCGGAATCGGCAGGGTTATCGGCGACGGCGGTTGCTTCTTCGAGGTCGTGGATATCGCAGTACTACCGACTCACCAGAAGAAGGGCGTAGGCGATCTGATCATGCGAGCACTCATGAACTACATTCACGAGAACGCCCCGCCGACCGCCTATGTCAGCCTGATGGCAGATCACGGGACGCCGAAGTTCTATGAACGCTACGGTTTCCAGCCGTCGGTACTTCCCGAGAAAGCGGGTATGTTTCTTCGCATCAAATGACGCAGTCGCACTTACCACATCAAGGAGAATTGAATGATGTGATCGCTACCGACCGACAGCGGTCACTTGGCCTTCGATGGCTACACGGTCGATCTGTCCACAGATCACGTTTTTTGATCATTTCGGACATTCGCGGACACATCTTTGAGCATATCTGCGAAAGTCGTCGCGACGCGAGTCCGTCCGGCTCCCTTCGGCCATAGCAACCCGAGTTTTCGGGATAATTCCGGATGCGTTATGGGTATCAGGCTGATGCATTCGATTCTCGTACCGGTATTCTCAGGAACGATAGTTGCAAGCTGCCCTTCCGCGGCGACAGCCAAAAGCGACTCCGTGTTGTCCATTTCTACGACTATCTGCGATTGCACGCTAGCCGCTCTGAACGCATCTTCAATCAGGATGCGCGTCGAGAACTTTGGCGTGAGTAGGGCAAGGGGAATCGAGCCAAGCGTTTTCCACTGAACCCGACGCTTCTGTGCGAACGGGTGGCCCCAGCCAACGGCCAGAACGAGCCGCTCCGAAAAAAGATACTCCGATTCGACATCGCTCCGTGAAGCCGGATGGAACGCAATACCGAGATCGAGTGTTCCCAATGCCAGTTTTTCCTCAAGCTCTGCCGCGAGAAGATCCTGGACCACGATCCGCACCTTGGGGTACATCTGATTGAACGACGAGACAGCCGGAGGCAGAAATGAAAGCGGAAATACCGGGATAGTGCCCAAGGTAAAGGTCCCGGCGTCGAGCTCGTTGAGTTCCTGCATGGCTCGCTTGGCTCGCATCGTTTCATTGCATGTGCGCACCGCATAATCGTAAAAAACGCGGCCTGCCTGTGTAAGGCGCATGGCTCGCCCTACTCTGTCGAACAACGCGATACCCAATTCCTCCTCGAGTTGGCGAAGGGCGTGCGACAGCGTGGATTGCGCAACGCACATCTTCTCGGCTGCGCGTGAAAGGTTGTTGAGCTCGACGATAGTTTGGAAATAGCGAAGCTGGCGCAGTTCCATATGTCTCCCACTGGATCAGTGATCAACGCAATGATATCGATCGACATCGTCGAATGATTTTATCGAATTAATTCATTTTTACGATCATCGATATCTAAGTACCATCATGCGCTGACACACCTCGATATTCCGACTGACCATCGAGCGGGCTCGTTGCACGTGGTTGGTGCACGTGACAGGCGACCAACTCACCTTTGGAGCACCTAATGAGCGACCCCATTGTGCGGCACCATACCCCCGCGCACCTCGAAGCATCGTGGGCGCGAGAATTTTCGGAAGCAATTGAAGTCCCTGCAAGTGCAACAACCATCACGTTGAGTGGGGTAGGTGCACTGCCATCGAATCTCGACGCCGAACCACACACGGTAAGCTATTTCGGAGATTTGCAAACGCAAACGAAAAGCGTGTTCGACCAGATTCAGCGCATCCTCGAAGCCAAAGGATATGCGTTAGGCGATGTAATTGCCATGCTTGCTCTTTTCGTTGCAGAGCCCGCGACGAACAGTCCGCCAGACTACAGCAGTTTCTCGAGCGTCTATTCCGACTATTTCGGCTCGGCAGCGCAACCCCACCTGCCTACCCGGACTCGTGCCCAGGTAATAGGCCTTGTCGAGCCCGGCTGGCTGGTCGAAGTGACCGTAACGGCGGCGAAGGCCGTGAAGGTCTGATCGCACCACCATCGAGCCGACCTTTCGCTCATTGCTCTCGCGACATTGTCATCAATGCGTTGCATCGACGGGTTGAATCCGCAGCCGAATGCCGACAAACGAGGGGCGGTCGCAACCGCCCCCGCCAATCAATCAGCCCGCCACACCCCGATTCGCCTCAATCACCGTCAAAGCAGCCATATTCACGATCCGCCGCACGGTAGCGCTGGAAGTAAGAATATTCACAGGAGCATTAACGCCCAACAGGAAAGGCCCCACCGCCACATTACTCCCCGCCTCCGTCTTAAGCAGGTTGTAAGCAATATTCCCCGCATCCACATTCGGACAAACCAGCAAATTCGCCGCCCCCTTCAACGGCGACATCGGCAGCAGCTTCGCCCGCAGCCCTTCATCGAGCGCACAGTCGCCATGCATCTCGCCGTCCGCCTCGATATCCGGCGCCTGTTCCCGCACGATCTCCAGCGCCCGGCGCATCTTCACGCCTGAAGCCGCACTCCCCGACCCGAAATTCGACCGCGACAGCAGCGCGACTTTCGGCGTCAAGTTGAGCCATTCCATCTGCCGCGCCGCCGCGATCGTGAATTCCGCGATCTGCTCCGCATCCGGGTTGTCGTTCACGTGCGTATCCACCAGCGCCACCGTCCGCTGATCGAGCAACAGGATATTCATCGCCGCGTAGGTCGACGCACCGGGCTTCTTGCCGATCACTTCGTCCACGAACCGCAGGTGATTGTGATACTCGCCCACCGTCCCGCAAATCATCCCGTCCGCGTCGCCGAGCTGCACCATCATCGCGCCGATCAGCGTCAGGCGGCGGCGCATTTCCACGCGCGCCATTTCCTTCGAAATACCATCGCGGCAGCGCAGTTCCCAATACTTCGTCCAGTATTGCGGGAAACGCTCGTCATATTCCGGATTGGTCACTTCGACATCCTGACCAAGTCGCAAACGCAGGCCGAACCGCTCGATGCGCGCAAGCAGTACCTCCGGACGCCCGACCAGAATCGGCCGCGCAAGCTTTTCGTCGACGATCACCTGCACCGCGCGCAGCACACGCTCGTCCTCGCCTTCGGTGAACACGATCCGAGCCTTGCCGCCGTCACGCACGAGCTGACGCGCGGTCGCGAACAGCGGCTTCATGAACGCGCCCGAGTGATAGACGAATTGCTGCAGCTGCTCGACGTACGCGTCGAGATTCGCGAGCGGACGCGTCGCCACGCCGCCTTCCATCGCCGCCTTCGCCACGGCCGGCGCGATCCGCACGATCAGGCGCGGGTCGAACGGTTTCGGAATCAGGTATTGCGCGCCGAACGACACGTCGTACGCACCGTAGGCCGCCGCGACGACTTCGTTCTGCTCTTCCTCGGCCAGCCCCGCGATCGCGTGCACCGCGGCGATCTCCATCTCGCGCGTGATCGTCGTCGCGCCCACGTCCAGCGCGCCCCGGAAAATGTACGGGAAGCACAGCACGTTGTTGACCTGGTTCGGGTAGTCCGAGCGGCCCGTCGCGATCACGACATCGTCGCGCGTCTCGTGCGCCAGTTCCGGGAAAATTTCCGGCGTCGGGTTGGCCAGCGCGAGAATCAGCGGACGCGCCGCCATTGCCTTCAGCATTTCCGCCGTGAGGATGCCGCCGACCGACAGCCCCAGGAACACATCCGCGCCGCCGATCACTTCGGCGAGCTTGCGCGCATCGGTTTCCTGCGCGAAACGCGACTTGGCCGGGTCCATCAGCGTGGTACGGCCGCGATAGACGACGCCTTCGATATCGGTCACCCAGACGTTTTCCACCGGCAGCCCGAGGTCGACCAGCAGGTCCAGGCACGCCAGCGCGGCCGCACCGGCGCCCGACGTCACGACCTTCACCTCCTTGATGGACTTCCCGACGACCTTCAGCCCGTTGATGAACGCGGCGGAAACGGTAATGGCCGTGCCGTGCTGATCGTCGTGGAAGACGGGAATCTTCATGCGTTCGCGCAGCTTCTGCTCGACGGTGAAGCATTCCGGCGCCTTGATGTCCTCGAGGTTGATGCCGCCGAACGTCGGTTCGAGGCCGGCAATGATGTCGATCAGCTTGTCCGGGTCGGTCTCGTTGATCTCGATGTCGAACACGTCGATCCCGGCGAACTTCTTGAACAGGACAGCCTTGCCCTCCATGACCGGCTTGGACGCGAGCGGGCCGATGTTGCCGAGGCCGAGCACCGCGGTGCCGTTCGTGATCACGCCCACGAGGTTGCCGCGGCTCGTGAAGCGATGCGCCTGCAGCGGATCGGCGGCGATCGACTCGCACACGCTCGCCACGCCGGGCGTATAGGCCAGCGCCAGATCGCGCTGGGTCACCAGCGGCTTGCTCGCCACGACCGAGATTTTCCCGGGGGTCGGAAACTCGTGATAGTCGAACGCGGCCTGCTGCTGTGTCTCTGTCTGTTTCATGTTTTCGTCCCGGCGTGAGCGCCAGGCCAGTCCCGGCGCGATCCATGAAGGTGATTCTAGGGATCCGCCATAACGCGATGATTCTGTTTTAATATCGGTCCATCACTTTTTCATAATGAATGCATGACCAGTCAATGAATTTCGATGCAAACGACGTGGTCAGGCGGCTCGGCGCGCGTCTGAAGATCCGGCATCTGGTGCTGTTGTTGCAGATCCAGCAGCACGGATCGCTGACGCGCGTCGCCGAGCACATGGCGAGCAGCCAGCCGGCCGTGACGAACGCGCTGTCCGAACTGGAGAGCATGTTCGGCACGCCGCTGTTCGAGCGCTCGTCGCGCGGCATGCGGCCCACCGCGCTCGGCGCGGTCGTGCTCGAACGGGCGAAGGCGATGATCAAGGATCTCGACCACCTCGCCCGCGAGATGGAGGCCGTCGCCGCCGGGCATGCGGCCCACCTGCACATCGGCGTGATTCCGTTCATCTCCGGCCAGATGCTGTCGGCCGCGCTGAAGCGGCTGCAAGCGCGCATGGAGCGGCGTCTGACCGTGACGATTCACGAAGGCACCAGCGACCAGTTGCTGCTGCAACTCCGGGATCACAGCGTCGACATCGTGATCGGGCGCGCATCGTCGGCGATCGATCTCGGGCAGGTTTCGTTTGAAGTGCTGTACCAGCAGCAGCCGCGCATGATCGCGAGCCGGCGTCTTGCCGCCAAGCTCGCCCGCACGCCGCTGGACTGGCACAAGCTGCACGCGCTCGACTGGATTCTCGGCGCGCCGCATACGCCGATGCGCGAACAGGTGACCGACCTGTTCCTGTCGGCCGGCATCGCGCCGCCCGTGCCGATCGTCGAAAGCTACTCGTCGAAGCTGATCGGCGAAATGATCGCGTCGAGCGACGAGGCCGTGTCGATCGTGCCGGCCGATATCGCGGAAGAACTGGTGCGGATCGCCGGCGTGGCGATCGTGCCTTATTCGCTGGTGTGGACGCTGCCGCCGATTGCACTGTTCACGCGCTCCGCCGATTCGCAATCGCCCGCGCGCGATCTGCTCGTCGACGCGCTACGCGAGGTGTGCAAGGAGACTTACGGGGACGCGCAGCGATAAGGCGCTACTTGCCGGCGGCGAGGCGGCGCAGAATCTCCGGACGTTCGGCACTCAGCACGTGGTCCCCGCCCTCGCCCCTGTCGTAGCGTTTGCTCGTACGGTAAGCAAAGCGCTTCGCGTATTGATTGGCGGCGGGATCGAACACCCATGCGTCGACTTCGAAGAAGTGCGGGCCGAAATGATCCTCGTCCTTACCCCACTCGTAATCGGCCCGGACGAACAGCGGATACGGCGACACCTCCGGCAAATTCCACATCGCGCGGTCGGCCATTTCCGTCTGGGTGACTTTCGGCATCAGGTTCTCGATCTTGCCGTTCGCGCCGACCCGCAGGACGGCCACACGCTCCAGCATCCCGCTGCCGCCACCCGAGAACATCCCGGAGAAGAACACCCACGAGCCACCCGACGCAATCGGCAACCGCTCGGACCGTGGATTCAGACCGAACTGGTACCACTCCTTCGAAGAATGGGGAAGCGGCGCCGGCGGCATCTCGAAGCACGGCGCACGGTCGGGAAGCACGCAGAGCTTCACGCCGGACAGTGGAAGCCCGTCGGCATCGAGCCGGCCTTCGGCCTGCGTGAAGCGCGGGAATGCCGTTTCGCGGGGCGCTGCCTGAACATAGGCGATGCCGACGACCACAATGCCTGACATCACGGCAAGCGTTTTACCGATCCAGCGCATCACCCCTCCGCCCGATGACACACCGCCTCGATATTGTGTCCATCCGGACCGATGACGAACGCAGCGTAGTAGTTCGCGTGATAACGCGGCCGCAGCCCCGGCGCGCCATTGTCTTGCCCGCCGGCCTCCAGCGCCGCGCGATGGAACGCATCGACTTGCTGCCGCGTGTCGGCAACGAACGCGATGTGGAGAGGCGCCGGCTTCTCGTCGGTCGGGAACAGACACAGCGAAGACTTGCTGGGCAGACCGATCTCGATGCCGTACGACGGGTCGCTTTCCCCGACAATTTCGCCACCCAGCGGTTCAAGTGCCTTCAGGAAAAACGCCTTGCTGGCGGCGTAGTCGCTGACGCCGAATTTGACGTGGTCAAACATGAGTTCCCTCCGATGGATGGGCCAGTCAGCACGCTGATGTGATGTAGCGATGACCGCAATGTTGCCACATGCGGCGGGGGTTCGTTAGCGGCTCAGAACGGCCCGTTGCTGCCGTTCAATAACAAGAATGCCGACGGCCGTTTTGGTATCCGGAAGCGGACCCTCATGATGTGGCGTACGAGCTATTGCTGTTCTTTCGCAAGCGAGCGTAGGCTCTACTGCGGTGGCTTCCACTCGCCCACCCAGAGATCGAAATACTTGAGAGCCGAGATGCGGCCGAGTACGACCTGTTCGCCAATATCGTCGACGACTTTGAACGGGATGGAAATCCCCCAATTGCCTCCCGGCAATGGAAAGATCTCGGTGAACGGAGCCGCATTTCCCAATTTCTCGACCACCTCTGCTCGGCTCCCGGCGGCAACTATGACTTGAATGCCCATCAGCGCTTGAACTCCACGGTAGCTACGTCACAGAGCGCTGCCCGGACTTGGTCAATCGTCACTTCGCTCACCGATTGACCGCGAACATCATAGACAAGTTGACATTTCCAGGGCCCCGAAGGCAGGTGCGGTCGACCGTGCACGATGCGCGCCCGGTTGTACTCGATGCTTAGACAAGCGGCCTCCGCCGATTCCAAGCTATGGTTGGCTACTAAGACAAACTGGCGTAATTCTTCGTTTACAAATTCGGGTGTGAACATATGGGTCCCGTATGCTGCTATCGTCGAGCATTCCTTGCTGACTTCGGAGTGGCCGATACATGCCCCTGATCTTGCGTCGAGCGACTATGGCCGATGCCGCGGCGGTGGCCGACGTCTATCTTCGGTCGCGCGACACGCTGGCATCCTATGCGCCACTCGCGCACGCCGAAGCGGCCGTCCGCGATTGGGTTGCCAACATGCTGGTTCCGTCGGGCAACGTTACCGTTGCCGTGAACGATGACCACATCATCGGCATGGCCGCACACGCTGTTACTGACGGCGTGACATGGCTCGAGCAATTGTACGTGTGCCCCGAATTCAAACGGCGAGGGATCGGCACTGCCCTGCTGGAGTCGGTGAAGTCGCAAACGGAGGTACGCTCCAGCTCCATACGTTCCAAATGAACCACGATGCTGCTGCGTTTTACGAGCAGCACGGGTTCGTTGCCATTGCGTACAGCGACGGGAGCAGAAACGAGGAGGGTTGTCCCGATGTTTTGTACCGCTTGACGCGGTAGCGCGGCCATCCGTCCACTCCCCTCATCCGCCCGTTATCGACCAGTGCAGGGCCAGCTCAGTTCAGCATCGCAAACACCGGCTGGTTCCTGACGCTCTCACGCTCCAGCATTCTCGCGTACCAGGCGCGAAGCGCTTCGCATTCCTCAGGCACCGGCAACTTCACAAGCATCGCAAAGATCAAGCCACCGATGACGGTGATGTCGGCCATCGAGAAAGTCTCGCCCGCGACATACGGTCGGCTTTGCAGAACGGCATCGAAGTAGCGCATGCCCCTCAGCGCCTTGTCGCGTTGACGGAATCCCCACTCCGGGTTTTGATACGTCTCGACGTCCGGGCCCAGCCCCGGCGTGCCGTGATGGAAATAGACGCTGATGGCGTCGAGCAACTCCAGCTCGGCGCGCTTGCTCATCATGTGGATGATGCCCTTTTCGCGCGGCGTGCTGCCGGTGAGCACGGGTACGCCATCGAGCGTGTCGAGGTACTCGGTAATGGCCGTGCACTCGGCAATGCAGGTTCCATCATCGAGTTCCAGCACCGGCAACGTACCCGAATAATTCTTGCCGGCGATGAACTCGGGCTTCTTATGCTCGCCCTTGTAAAGATCGACCATCACGAACTGGACGCGCGATTGCAGCCCCTTTTCGGCCAGCGCGATGCGCACCCGCGTCGGATAGGGCCCTGTCGGGAAATCGTGGATCTTCATCAGGGGCAGTCGGGCTGTGTCGAAATCGACGTTACTGGAAGTCATTGCGAAGGCGCTCCGTAGTCGGTTGCACGGGATCGGACGACGTGAACACACGCTGCCCATAAATCTACCTAACGTTTGTTAGGTTAACCATATAAGGTACAATCCTGGGTGTCAACATCCATTTCCCGTGCGCGGAGACTGAAGCAGTGACGAACGACGCGAGCTCGAACTCGAGAGAAAGAATTCTGGCAGCCGCCACGAGGCTCGCGCAGACGCACGGCTACGGCGGGTTGAACTATCGGGATCTCGCCAACGAGGTGGGGATCAAGGCCGCGAGCATCTATCACCACTTCGAAAGCAAGGCCGATCTCGGCGCAGCGGTAGCGAGGCGTTATTGGGAGGATTCAGCGGCGGCGCTGGACGACATGCTGGCCCGATCGCGCGATCCGCTGGATTGCCTGCGTCGCTATCCGGATACCTTTCGCAAGGCGCTCGAGACCGGCAACCGCCTGTGCCTGTGCAGCTTCATGGCCGCCGAAACCAACGATCTGCCGGAAGTCGTGATGAAAGAAGTCCTGGCCTTCGCCGACGTGAACGTCGCGTGGCTGAGCAAGGTTCTGTCCGCAGCGGCGGTAGTCAGCTCTCGGGAGAGCAAGCAACGGGCGCGGGCCATCTTCGCCGCGATCGCCGGCGCCCAGCTCATCGCGCGGAGTCGCGGCGATCTCTCGCTCTATGACGTGCTGATCAACAATTATCGGAAAGCGGGGCTTTTGCCGGCGTAGCAGTGCAACGGTGACGCAGCTTCAAACGACGTCGAACCTTCGCGAACGCGCGATGTTCAACCGCGCGACCCACCCCGTCAGAAACCCACTGCACTGCATGCTCGACGAGTGCTCAGCTTGATCGTCGCGCCGAGGCGATGCCGGCAAGCCACGCCGGGAAACTCCCCGCGATACGCTCGCGCCGCGCATCGTCATGCCAGACACGAATCACCTGGCCTGCGACACCGCCTTCGGCGGGATCGAGGTCGACACACAAATGATTCCCGCTGCCGTCATGCGTGAACGGAATCCACTTCAGGTTGTACCAGTCGTCAGCGATGCCGGGGTCCGGTTCCGATGTCATGTCGTCGAAGTCGCCGCCGTCCACCAGACCTTTCCAGATGCGCCATTGCACGAGGATCTCGTGGGCGCTCAGCAGCGCGTCGCTTCCGGAAAACGCATCGCCCGACGCCGCCTGGCCATTGTGAATGCGCAGACTGTCGACGAGTGCGTCAGGCAGCGTCGTACCCAGCGCGACCTGCAACGCAGCGATCTCATCGTCGGACGCAGGCCCGTTGAGCCCGCCCGGCAAGCGTGATGCATCGGCGGCGAATGCCGCGTCGAGCCGTTGCCATGTTGCGCGCAGATCGATGCTGCGTGCGTCGTCGATATCGACAGTTGTCGTGCGGGTTTCGACCGCCGGCAATGAGTGTGAGGCTACCTCGGCGGATACCGCCATCACCTGGCGCGGCGGCTCGCTGGAAAGATCGCGATCGAGACGCAGGAACAGCACGGACGAACCTGCCGACATCGGATATTCCGCAGCGGGGATCGCGACGAGCACATCGGCACGGACGACGCCGCCGATCAACCCGTCGCCTTCGGACGGCAGCAGGCGGACGACCAGGTTTCCGTCGGCGCCACGATGCAGGTTGCCCCATCGCATCGCGTTCAGTTGAGCATCGCGCTCGACGCTGTGGTCGATGATGCCGGTTTCCCAATGGGGCCCGGGCGCTGCGGCGTGCTCGAGCGAATCGAGCACGCGCGGCATGATCGCGTGCATCAGCATCGCCACCGCGCTCGTGTGGCCCGGGAGATTGATCAGCGTGGCCTGATCGTAGCTGGTCAGGACCGTCATCCCGCTTTGCGTACCGTCCGGACGCGTGAACAGCAGCGTGGTTTTCTTCGGCGGCGAGCGATCGTCGCTGCGTCCGAAGTTGAAGCGATCGGCCGATGCTTGCTTGATGTCGACAGTCGTTGCGTCGTAGGAGTACATCAGTTGCGGCGGATTCAGCCCCACATCCCGAAATGGTGGCACAGCAGGCAGCCCGGCGCCAACGATCAGATCGTAACGTTGCGCGAGCTCGGTCAGTTTCTTCTTGAACGCGTATTCGTTCTGTTGCACCTCAAGCGGTGGCCGTGTCATGTCTGGTGGCTCGATGTACTCGATCGAACGTACCTCGTATCCCCAGCGCTGCAATACCGCACGGATGTACGGGCCGCTCGTGTCGGGCCGCTGCCAGCGCTCGCGACCGGTGCGGTTCGCGCACTGCTCATACCCGACGATCACCACGCCGATGCGCGGCCGTTTCGTCACCTCGATGTCGCGCACGCCTGCGGCCGTCAGCGCGATCTGCCATTCGGCCGTTATCCTGCTGCCCTTGGGCAGAAGCAGGCTGCCTTGCCTGAATTCGCTGCCCGATGGGATCACATGTTGACCGGCCGGTACCGGCGCGTGCAGCAGCAGAAAAGAACGAGTGCCACGGTACGAAATCTCGAGATCGCCTTTCGGGACGACGGTGTCGGCGTTTTCCGGCAGAGGGAAATACGGAGGGACATCGACCGCACACTGCGCGCCGATTGCGCGAGCCGCCGGGCTGCCGGCTGGCGAAGCCAGCGCACGCCGGCTAAACTCGAAATCGAGTTCGGCCGGCGCACCACGCGTCGCTTGCGCGGTATCGGATGCGCGCAATGCATAGCCTTCGACCGCAGCGAGCGGAACTGATGGAACATTCTCGAGGGCGAACACGTCCGCCGCAGTCACGCGCGTCAGCGCATCCTCGATCGGAATCGTCTCGGATTGCATTGCGCCCGGCACGGCACGACGACAGTGTTCGTAGGGCTGCTTGAGCCAGAAGGGGAAGCTCTCGTTATCGCTCATGGTGCTTGGTGTTGTCATGCCGTGGTTCGAAGGATGCCTGCCCGTCGGTCATGCCCAGCGCATGACGGCTGCTGAGCACGAGCGATCACTACGAGCTATACGCCCCGCTTGACAAAATCTCGGCCAAAAACTCAAGCCCTACGGATGAAAAGTCTCGCCCCGCTTGAGCATGTCGATGAATTCCGCGATTTTGCGCGCTCTTGTTTCCGACTTCTTGGCGTTCTGTATCCGAAACAGGATCGCATAGCGATTACGGCTGTTCAGCGTTGCAAAAAACTTCGCGGCTTTTGGATTGGCGTCCAGAGCCGCCTGCAGGTCATCCGGCACGGTCGAGTTGCTGGCCGACGTATAAGCTGCCTCCCAGCGGCCGTCCTTCCTCGCCTTCTCGATTTCGCCCATGCCCGCCGGGCGCATTCTGCCAGCGGCGATCAGCGCTTCGGCCTTGTCCTTGTTGAGTTTGGACCAGATGCTTTTCGCCGAACGCGGGGTAAAGCGTTGTAACCAGTATTGCTCGCTCTCGGCCTTCTTTTGGCCATCGATCCAGCCGTGGCAGAGGGCGCTTTCCACCGCCTCTTCATAGCTGACGGTTCGCTGCCCCGCGCCTCTTTTCGCGAGCCGCAGCCATGCTCCGGTCGACGTGCCGCCGTTCTGCCCCAACCAGTTCTCCCATTCAGCCTGACTGGCAAACGTTAGAGCGCCTTCGGTCATGTCACGATCCCGAATGGTTGCGTTTTCAACGACTCAGAAGTCGCCACTCAACGAACGAGCGGCGACCACCGGAGCACTCCATTCCGCACAACCGCCTCAAAGAATCCGGTTCAACGCATCGGCGAACCGCTTCACTGCGCCATCGACATCATGCAGTTTGTCGAGACCGAACAACCCGAGCCGGAACGTCTTGAAATCCTCCGGTTCGTCGCATTGCAACGGCACGCCTGCCGCGATCTGCAAACCGACATCGGCGAATTTCTTCCCGGTGCGAATACCATCATCGTCCGTGTAACTCACGACGACACCCGGCGCCTCGAACCCCTTCGCGGCCACGCTCCTGAACCCCTTCTCCGTCAGCAGCGCACGAATGCGCTCGCCGAGTTCGAGCTGTTCCGCCTTCACCTTGTCGAACCCGTACGCGTCGGTTTCCTTCATCACGTCGCGCAGCGTCGTGAGGCTGTCGGTGGGCATCGTCGCGTGATACGCGAACCCGCCGCCCTCGTACGCTTCCATGATCTGCAGCCACTTGCGCAGATCGCATGCGAAGCTGGTGCTGGTCGTCGAATCGATGCGCTCACGCGCGAGCGGGCTCAACATGACCATCGCGCAACACGGCGACGCGCTCCAGCCCTTTTGCGGCGCGCTGATCAGGATATCGACGCCGCTCGCCTGCATGTCGACCCACACGGTGCCCGACGCGATGCAATCCAGTACGAACATGCCGCCGACCGCATGCACGGCATCGGCCACCGCGCGCAGGTATGCATCCGGCAGCATGATCCCGGACGCGGTTTCGACGTGCGGCGCGAACACGAAATCGGGTTTGTTTTTCTGGATCGCGGCGACCACTTCGTCGATCGGCTCCGGCGCGTAGGCGGCCTGCCTGCCTGCTTCGACCGGGCGCGCCTTCAGCACCGTCGTTTCGGACGGAATGCTGCCCATGTCGAAAATCTGCGACCAGCGGAAGCTGAACCAGCCGTTGCGGATCACGAGACACTTCTTGTTCGTCGCGAACTGTCGCGCCACGGCTTCCATGCCGAACGTCCCGCTGCCCGGCACGATCGCGACCGACTTCGCGTTGTAGACTTTTTTCAGCGTGGCGGAAATGTCGCGCATGACGCCCTGAAAGCGCTGCGACATATGGTTGACCGAACGATCGGTGTACACCACCGAATATTCGAGGAGCCCCTCGCGGTCAACATCGGGAAGTAAACCTGGCATGCTCGCCTCCGGTGAAAGATGAACGATGGAATCAGGACAAGCAGCGTCTTCGATTCGATACTGCTCTGCACCATGCAAATGCGTCATTTCCTCGACGAAAGCAGATTCTAGCGAACGCCGTCGGTCGATTGGCGCATATTTTGTCTGCTGCCGGGCTCGGTATTCGTCGACGCCGGCCGTGCCGCGCACATCGCCCTGTTCGGTGTAAGGGTTAACGACGCGTGCGGCAACAGCCTCATAACATGTCGACTAGACCCTTCACGACGGAAACTTCGATGACCTCCTCTCCCGCATCGTCACTGCAGTCGTCAACCGATCCGGCGCTCGCCGAGCGCATCGACGCGGTCCTGTCCCGCCAGCTCGACACGCAGCGCCTCGTCGGCGCGGTCGTCCTCGTCGCCCGCGACGGCGAACTCGTCTATCGCCGCGCAGCCGGCTTCGCAGACCGCGAATCGCGTACGCCGATGCGCGAGGACACGCTGTTCCGGCTCGCATCGGTGACGAAGCCGATCGTCTCGGCAGCCGCGATGGCGCTCGTCGCGCAACGCAAGCTGTCGCTCGACGAAGACATCACGCGCTGGCTGCCCGCGTTCCGTCCGGCGCTGCCCGACGGCCGCGTGCCGACGATCACGGTGCGCCAGTTGCTCGTGCATACCGCCGGCCTCGACTATCGCTTCAACGAGACCGACGCGAACGGCCCCTATGCGCGTGCGGGTGTCTCCGACGGGCTCGACGGCGCATCGATCACGCTCGCCGAAAACCTGCGCCGGATCGCGAGCGTGCCGCTACTGTTCGCGCCCGGCACCAGCTGGAACTATTCGCTGTCGATCGACGTCGTCGGCGCACTGATCGAGGCCGTCTGCGGCGTGCCGCTCGCCGACGCGATCGATGCGCTCGTGCTGCGCCCGCTCGGTGCGCGCGACACGGGCTTCGTCGCACGCGATCCCGCACGGCTCGCCACGCCGTACGTGAACGACACGCCGCAGCCGCACCGGCTCGCGGAGAACGAGACGGTGCCCATCGACGAAGGCTTCGTCGGCGTCACGTACTCGCCGTCGCGCGCGCTGAATGCACAAGCGTTCCCGTCGGGCGGCGCCGGGATGGTCGGCACCGCCGGCGACGTGCTGACGGTGCTGGACACGCTGCGCGCAGGCGGCGGCGCGATCCTGCCGGCCGAACTGGTCGACGAGATGGGCCGCGTGCAGACCGGCGATTTCGAATTGCCGGACCTGCCCGGCGCGGGCTTCGGGATCGGCTTCTCGGTGCTGCACGACCCGCAGGCGGCCGCGTCGCCGGAATCCGTCGGCACGTGGCGCTGGGGCGGCGTCTACGGTCATTCGTGGTTCGTCGATCGCGCCCGTGGGCTCACCGTCGTGTCGCTGTCGAACACGCTCTACGAAGGGATGAACGGGCAGTACACGCTCGATCTGCGCGACGCGATTTATGGCGTGCGGTAGCGCGCGGAATGGAAAAGGCCCGGCAAAGCCGGGCCAGTATCGTTCCGCGCAGATCGATCACGTCCTCGCGTCCAGCATCGCGAATGACGTGTCGTGACATCCCTGAATCGCCGTAACGCCACTTCCGGCTGACCGCATCGTTATCGCAATCCGTCGCTGACGTTTTCCCTACCTGGCAAGGATCGCGTACAAGGCCAAGCCGGTATAAACGATGAACAAGACGGCAACGACCATACAGACAACACGCCCGATCCCGCGCAGACGCGTCACACCGAAATACATCAACCCTGCTCCGACAAGCAGCCACAACGGCCAATAGCTGGTGCCCAAAATCAGCATCATGACCGGTCACGGTATATCGATAGCGATGTCGCTCATCCCGGCAAGCCCCCGTTGCTCAAGTAGAGATCGTGTGTAAAAACCTCCGCGATGTTGCCACATTCCGGCATCGACGACTTCGAGCACGGTGCGGCACGCCGACAATGAAAAAAGGCCCGACTCAGTCGGGCCAACGGGTTTGAGACACAAGGAGAATCCCGCCCACCCCATACCGGGCGGTCACGCCGCACTACACGACGTTCTTTTCGACGATCGGCCGGTTTTCGAGCACGCGCGCCCAGCCGAGCGACGACAGGTCGAGCGTGTCGTAACGCCCGCCCAGAATGAGTTCACTGACGCCCCGCCCCGTCGCCGGCCCTTGCTGCAGCCCGTGGCCGCTGTAGCCGTTCGCGAACACGACGTTGTCGAGTTCGGGGTGGTAGCCGATGATCGCGTTGTGATCGAACACGTTGTACTCGTAGTAACCGGACCAGCAATTCTCCACGCGCAGCGCCTCGAATTCCGGCACGCGATGCGCGAGCGTCGGCCAGATCACGTCGTCGAACAGGTCGTGGTCGACTTCGTCGAGCGGCAGGTCGTCCGGGTCGCGATCCGGGCTCGGCGACGTGCCGCAGATATACGTGCGCCCTTCCGGCCGGAAATACACACCGGTCGGATCGATCAGCAGCGGGCAATCGGCGAGCTTCGCCGGCGACGATACGTTGAAGATGCTGCGGCGCCGCGCATACACGGGAATGTCGATGCCCATCATCGACGACAGCGTGCGCGTCCATGCACCGGCCGCGTTGACGAGCGTGTCGCATGCGTAGCGCTCGCCGTCGCCCGTCACGACATGCGTGATCCTGCGGCCGTCGCGCACGACGTCCTTCACGTCGGCCGGCACGTAGCGCGCGCCGAGCGCCTGCGCCTTCTTGCGCAGCGCCTGCACCAGGCCATACCCGTCGAACCAGCCTTCGCCGCTCACG
The DNA here is from genome assembly GCF_902830285.1 of Burkholderia sp. BCC0419. Lineage (NCBI taxonomy): Bacteria > Pseudomonadati > Pseudomonadota > Betaproteobacteria > Burkholderiales > Burkholderiaceae > Burkholderia > Burkholderia sp. BCC0419. The sequence goes on along the minus strand of NZ_CADESR010000001.1, from coordinate 165,989 downwards.
CCGTACGCGCCCGACACGAGATCGTCGACGTTCAGCCACGGAAACTTCGCGCGCAGCGCGTCGCCGTCCATCAGCCGGATATCGGCGCCGAGGCGTGTCTGCAGCGCATGGTTCTCGCGCAGCGTCGCGTCGCCGGCCGGCGTGGCGAGAAACAGGTAACCGCCTTCGTGCAGATCGATCGACGGCCGGTTGCCGTCCACTTCGAGCCGCTCGCCGATCGTGCGCAGGAAGTCGATGCCGAACAGCGACATCTCGATCGACAGCGGCGTGGAGAACTGCTGGCGAATCGACGCGGCCGACAGCGCCGACGACGATCTTGCATAGGTGGGGTCGCGTTCGATGACGGTCACGGCGACCGTGGGATCGGTGGCGCGCAAGAAATAGGCGATCGAGCTGCCGATCACACCACCGCCGACGATGACGACTTGAGAACTCACGACTGACTCCGGTTGCACGTAAAAGGCGCAGGGCCCGTGGGTGATTCGTGCCGCGTCGCACGCGGCGTCGCGCGGGCAGGCTTCCTCGACGATCGCTTCGGCTATTTCAGCACGTCCGGCATCGCCGCGAAAGCCCGCTCGCGCGTATTGCGTTCAGTCCGCCGATTTCGTCGTGACGGGCTGCCACGCGGCGTTCTTCACTTCATACAGCGTCGAGCTCGGGTTCTTCAGGTCGCCCGTGTTCGTGAACGCGACCGTGCCCGTGATGCCGTCGTAGCGCGTGCCCTTCAGCGCGCCGTTGAAATCGGCCGGCTTCGTCGAGTTCGCCTTCTGCATCGCGTTGATCGCGATCCACGTCGCGTCGTACGCGAACGGCGCATACGCGAGCATGTCGACGCCGTACTTCTGCTTGAATTTCGTTTCGAACAGCTTGCCTTTCGCGAGACGCGACAGCGGCTGCCCGTATTCCCACACCGATGCGCCTTCGGCCGCATTGCCGGCCAGCCTGATGAAGTTCGCGTTCATCACGCCGCCGCCCGCGAGGAACTGCGCGCGGATGCCGAGCTGGCGCATGCGCTTCACGAGCATCGCGGCCTGCGCGTCGAGGCCGCCGAAGAACACGAGGTCGGCATTGGTGCTCTTGATCTTCGTGAGCTGCGCGCTGAAGTCGACGGCCTTGTCGTTCGTGAATTCGCGCGCGACGATCGTGCCGCCGTTCGCCTTCACGGCCTTCTCGAATTCGTCGGCCTCGCCCTGGCCGAACGCGGTGCGATCGTCGATGATCGCGATACGCTTCGCCTTCGTCACGCTCGCGGCATACGCACCGGCGTTGCCGGCGTTCTGCGTGTCGGTCGCGATCACGCGGTACACGGTGTCGAGCCCGGCGCGCGTGATGTCGGGATTGGTCGCCGACGGCGTGATCATCGGAATGCCGGCCTTCGCGTAGATCTTCGACGCGGGCAGCGTCGTGCCTGAATTGAAGTGGCCGATCACGACGGCCACCTGCGCATCGGCGAGCTGCTGCGCGGCCTGCACGCCGGTGCGCGGATCGCTCTGGTCGTCCTGCGACGCGATCACGAATTTCACCGGCTTGCCGCCGACGGTCGTACGCGCGGCATTCGCTTCGTCGACCGCCATGCGCACGCCGTTCTCGATGTCCTTGCCGTACGCGGCGCCGCCGCCCGTCAGCGGGCCGGCCACGCCGACCTTGACGATCGTCTCCTGCGCATGGGCCGCGCCCGTCTGGAACGCGAGAAGCGCGGCGGTCAGTGCAACGCCGGAAAGCGAGCGAATGCGAAACGTCATGGCAGTCCTTCTTCTGGGGATCGGGATGCAACGCGCGATGGGCACGCGTCGGCAACCTCCTGCGCGCCGGTGATGCCTTTCCGTGCGGAGGGCGCATGCAACGCACCGATCCGGCCGGACGATCACCGCGGTTCCGTCTCCGAAGAACCTTTCATCGCGAAAGAGGTGAATGGATTGTGGGTAGCCAATACCCGTGCAGCAAACGAAATATCGGAACTATGTTGTGAGGATTTGTCATCAAGTTCCGAGGTCATGGCCGATCCACGGCCCGTACGCCGGGGGCCGTGGATGGAGGTCTTCCGTGGGGAATGGCGGCCGGGCCGCTGGGTAAAGGCCGCCCGTGGTCATGCCGGCAACGCATCATCGTCGCGACGCCGGCCCGGGCGGCCTTCGCGACGCCCGCGGGGGGCGCCGCGTCATCGGTCAGTGCCGATCGGTGCCCGTGTGCTTGCGCACCGCATCGGCCGCCTCGCCCGCCTTTTCCTGCAGCTTGCCGGCCTGCTGTTCGGCCACGCCTTCCGCTTCGGTCTCGCGGTCGCCCGTCACCTTGCCGAGTGCTTCCTTGACCGAACCCTTGACCTGCTTGAGCTTGCCCTCGATGCGATTCCTGTCCATGGTCTTCTCCTGCGATGGTTGAGGAAAGCCGGCAATGCAGCGGCCTGCGCGGCACCGCCGAGTGGACAGGATCGCAAGCGGGCGCCGCGGGCGGCAGATGCGGATGCACCAATCGGCATGGTGCATTCGTACCGCCGCGGTCAGTCCTTGCCCTTCGCACCGCCCTTGTCGCCGCGCGCGCCGTTCGCTTCGGCCGCGCCGACGATCCCGCGCTCGCGCGCCCATACGATCGCCTCGCCGCGGCTGTGCACGTCGAGCTTCGCGTAGATCGTCGCGACGTGATTGCGCACGGTGTTCGGCGCCAGCCCGAGGCGGCCGGCGATCTCCTTGTCGGCGAGGCCGTGGCACAGCAGGTCGAACACGTCGCGCTCGCGCGCGGTCAGGTCGGACAACTGCGCGCCCGCATCCGGCGCATTCGCGCGCCGCACGTTCGCGAGCTTCTCGATCAGCGTGCGGCTGAACCACGACGCATCCTGCATCGCGGTCTCGATCGCATAGACGAGCTCCATCTCGGTGCGCTTGCGGTCGCTGATGTCGAGCAGCGCGACGAGCAGACAGTCGCGCCCGTGGATCGCGACAGGGTCGGCCGACACGACGCAATCGCGTACGTCGCCGTCGCGCGTGCGGATCTGCACATCCGCGTTGCGCACGTGGCCGTCGCGCGCGAGCCTGCCTTCGATGCGCGGCCACACGCCGCGTTCGGCCCACAGCCCGATCTCGTCGGCGGACTTGCCGAGCAGGTCGCCTTGCGCGTGGCCCGTCATCGCGGCAAACGCATCGTTCACGTCGAGCAGCTCGAAGCGCTCGGCCGTGACGATCGCGGTCGCGACCGGCGCCATCCGGAAGGCCGTCGCGAAGCGTTCCTCGCTTTGCATCAGCGCACGTTCGGCCTGCTTGCGCGGCTCGAGATCCATGAACGTGAACAGCATGCACGCCTCGCCGTTCATGTCGATCGGCTGCCCGGCGACGACCACCGCCTTGGTGCTGCCGTCGGCAAGTTTGAGCACGGCCTCCATCTGCGGGATCGTCGCGCCTTCGCCGAGCCGCTCGATCGCCAACTCGCGCCGCTCGGCCTGTTCGAGCACGTCGATCTCGTACACCGAGCGGCCGAGCACGTCGTCGCGCGCGTGGCCCGTCATGTCGAGAAAGCCCTGGTTGACCTTCACGTAGCGCAAGTCGTCGAGCCGGCAGATCACGGCCGGAGCCGGATTCGCGTTGAAGGTCCGCTCGAAGCGTTCCTCGGCGCTCGCCCATTCGGTCGCGTCGTGCAGCACGAGCGCGAGGCAGTCGGGTGCGCCGGCCGCGTTCGTCAGCACCAGGCTGCGGATGCGGTGAACCCAGCTCACCGTCTCGTCGGCGGCCGATTCGACTTCGACCGTCACGTCGCTGAACTCCTCGCCGGCGATCACGCGATCCATCGGATAGTGGCCGTCGCGCACCGGATGGTTGTTCCGGTAGCGCAGCCGGAATCGCTCGCGGTATTCGGTGACGTCCGCGCCGAGCGCCTTCAGCTCGGTCACGCCATGCATCGCGAGCGCGGCCTCGTTCGCCCAGACGATCCGCTGGTCGGGCTCGATCAGGATCACGCCCTCGGTGAGCCCGGCGATGATCTGGTGCAGTTGACGCCGGTCGGTATGCGACTTGAGCGCCTGTTCGTCTACTTGTTCGTTCATAGAATCGTTGTCCCTGTCGTCGACATGAGCGGTCAACATGAGCGCCGGCCGAGCGCCCGGTGCAGTGGTATGCCCCGCCCGGCGCGTGCGGCGATGATCGCGTGCCGCGCAACGGCGCGACAGGCGCGGATGCACTATCTCAAATAGTACATTCGCACGCCGCCCGCGATCGTGCGATGCCCCGCCGAACGGCGCAACGCGGCCCGCGCGCCCTTCGTGCCGCGTTGCCCGGGTCATGGTGCACGTCGCGTGCCCGCCCGTGCGTTCCGTCCCCCGGTGCAAACGCACTAGCCAATCAGGTGAATTTGCGCGATGTCCGCTCGCGTTCGCGTCGGTACGCTGGTACTGCATCGGCGCTCATGCGCTGCCCTTTCATACCGCAGAGGGAGGACACCCGGATGAAATTGCATCAGACACCCGATCCGACGCGGCCAGAACCGCCCCCGGACCATCCGCCCGAACCGGCGCCCGGCACCGACCCGCCGGTACCGCGGCCGCCCGACGTGCCGCGCCCGGACATGCCGCCGCGCGAGCCCGGCTACGACACGCCGATCGCCCGCTAAGGCCCGGGAATGCACGCACGGGAATGAGCCGTGCTCACCCACTGAGTGATTCACCCCGCCAATCGAAGGAGAACATCAATGAACAAGACCTCGCACCTTTCGACACTGCTCGCCATCAGCGCGGCCTTCCTGCTTTCCGCTGCCCCGCTCACGAATGCGCACGCCCAGGCTTCGTCGACCGACAGCGGCATGGCAACCGAATCGAACCAGCCTGTCACCGACACATGGATCACGACCAAGGTGAAGGGTGAGCTCGCGACCACCGAGGGCGTGAAGAGCACCGACATCAGCGTGAAGACGGTCGACGGCGTCGTCACGCTCACGGGCGTGCTGCCGACGAAGACCGCCGTCAAGAAGGCCATCGCCGTGACGCGCGCGATCAAGGGCGTGAAGCACGTCGACGCATCCGGCCTGAAGGCGAAGGCCTGAATTATCACGCGGCCGAGCGCCGCACTTTTCTCCCCTAACGAAAGGAGCACACCATGAACGAGGACAAGATCAAGGGCCAGTGGAAGCAACTCACCGGCAAGCTGAAGGCCAAGTGGGGCAAGCTGACCGACGACGATCTCGCGGTCGCGGAAGGCAATCGCGATTATCTGGCCGGCAAGATCCAGGAGCGTTACGGGATCGCCCGCGACGAAGCCGAGAAACAGTTGAAGGAATTCGACCGCGAGCTGTAACGCGCCAGTCGTCTCACCCCACCGCGACGCCCGCTGCGTCGCGGCCACGAGGAGGACAACGACATGGGCAAGTATCTGATCGCATGGCTGCTCGGCGTACCGATCGGGCTGCTGGTGCTGTTTTATCTGGTCACGCACCTCTTCTGACGCACGCGACGCCCCGTCAACGAACGAAAACGGGCCGGCGGCTGAAACCAGCCGCCGGCCCGCCTGTTTTTGCATGCGGTACGCTATGCGTCGCGCTTACTTCGCCGCGTTCGCCGTCATCTTGAAGATGCCCTGCGCGTTGCCCGCGTCGAAGCGCAGGTCGGTTACCCAGCGACGCGACGCCTGGTCGAACGTGCGCTTGCGCGTGATGAACTCGTAGAACGAACCGGGCACGTTGCGCTTCACCGTGCCGCCGTCGCGGGTGCGGAATTCGCGCTCGACGGTATCTGCGCGATAGGCCGTCTGGAACACGCGGCCCGAGCGCGAGCGCTCGACTTCCGGCTTCATCGGCCGGCCCTTCGCTTTCTCGTCATCGGACAGCTTGAACACGTCGGCGACGCGGTCGGTCGCGTGATTGAACGCGTTACCTTCGGTCGCGATCCACGCCATTTCCGCCGATTCCATCAACAGCGTTTCATAGTCGAGCTCGTTCGGCAGATCGTGCTGGCGCGCGAACGCGCCGACGATTTCCGGCAACAGCGCGTGCGCGGCTTCCAGCGACAGCCAGCCTTCGCGCTCGACTTCCCACAGCAGCGCGACGGCCGCCGGCGACAGCGGGTCGCGCGACGAGCTGACGACGTTCGTCACGGCCTGCTGGAATTCCTTCGAGAAGCGCTCCGGATGCAGTTCGCTGACGAAGAACTGCGCGATCTCGTCCGGCGCGTCTTCATGCGCATACGCGCGGCCGGTCATGCCGAGCTTGTCGAGCGGGTAACGGCCGTTCAGGCGGAAGCCGAGCGGACGCAGGATGCGCGTGAACGCGGCCTCGCCCGGCGGCAGCGCGCCCGTGTGCGGCCAGCGCACCGTGCGCAGCGCGCCGTGGTCGAAATAGACCGAGCCACCGCTTTCGATCGCGTCGGCCGTGTACGCGCGGCCGTTCGCCGAACGCTCGAGCAGCCCTTCGAACAGCGCCATGTTCATCGCCTGCGCGATTTCCGCGCGCGTCACGACGCCGTCTTCCCATTCTTCGAGGATGGCCGGCATGTTCAGGGTCGAGAACAGGGCGTCGGTCTTCGCCTGTCCCAGCAGCTTCGTCAGCAAGCTGTCGATATTCGGATTGCGCATCTGGATTCTCGTTTCGGGGCCCGCCGGCAAACGTGCCGGCCACTCGTCGGCCGGCCGCCCAGCGGGCGCCTGACCTTGCACGGGAAGCATTATTCAAAGGGTTGCAGCGGGGCGTAAAGCGAGATTAAATTGATACGTGATGAGTTTTTGGAATTATCAGCCGTTCTTCGCCTGAGCTTCACCCCGGCGCCGTACGGGTCCATTCGTCAGAAAAATCGAGCATCATGCGCAAATTCAAGATCCCCAACATGGGCGCGCTCGTGGCTTTCGAAGCCGCCGCCCGCCACGAGAGCTTCACGCACGCGGCCAAGGAGCTGTTCCTGACCGAAAGCGCGGTGTCGCGGCAGATCGCGACGCTGGAGGCGAGCCTCGGCGTGCGGCTGTTCGCGCGCGTGAAGCAGCGCGTCGTGCTGACCCGCGCCGGCAAGCTGTACGGCACGCAGGTACGGCGCGCGCTGGAAACGCTCGACCGCGACACGCTGTCGATCATCGCGCACGGCAGCGGCGGCGGTTACCTGGAACTCGCGGTGCTGCCGACCTTCGCGTCGCACTGGCTGATCCCGCGCATCAAGAGCTTCTACGACCGCACGCCCGACGTGCGCGTGAACATGGGCAGCCGCACCGACCTGTTCTCGTTCGAGGACACGCATTTCGAAGCCGCGATCCACTACGGCAAGCCGACCTGGCCCGGCACGTCGTCCGACTATCTGTTCGGCGAGGAAGTCGTGCCGATCTGCTCGCCGGCGCTGCTGAACGGGCCGGTCGAGCGCGTCGAGGATCTGCTCGCCTATCCGCTGCTGCACTCGACGACGCGCCCCGGCGCGTGGGCGCAGTGGTTCGAGACGCACGGCGTGGAGGACATCCGCACGATGCAGGGCGTGCGCTACGAACTGCATACGATGCTGATCAGCGCGGCCGCGGCCGGGCTCGGCGTCGCGCTCGTGCCGAAGTTCTTCGTCGAGGAACAGTTGCAGCAGCTCGGGCTCGTCGTGCCGTGCGATGCGGCAACCGTCGGCGATTCGGCGTACTACCTCGTGTATCCGACCGAGTTCAGCCACAGCAAGCCGCTGGAATCGTTCCGCGGCTGGCTGCTCGAACAGGCGAGCGCGTATGCGGCGCCGGAGCGCGACGCGCACGACGCCGATGAGGAAGACGACGAGGACGTCGAGTAGCGGCGCCGTCGCGCCGGCGTCATCGCGCGGTGGCGTTGCATGCGTGCCGCGCCGGCACGTCGGCTGAAACGACCGGGCAGCACGCCAGCAACGATAAAAGCAGCGCGCGGGCGCGGCTGGTCATGGTCGATACATCAATCGCGGGGCGAATCATGGGCAGCGCAGTGCGGGTCATCGTGACGAAAACCCGCATTGTCGCGCACCGCGTGCGTCACATGTGCCACTTCACCGTGGCGGTCAGCGTGCGCGGATCGCCGGGCATGTTGTACAGGTCCGCGTTGCCGTGCGCGGCGATGAAGTAGCGGCGATTGAACAGGTTGTCGAGCGTGAGCGTCACGTCGACCTTCTTGCTGCGATAGCCTGCGCCCAGGTTGAACACCGTGAACGACGGCAGCGTGACGAGATCGCTCGCCGACGTGTAGCGCGCCGACTGGAACTGCATGCCGGCCGCCGCATAGAAGCCGTACGGCAGCTCGCGCTTGAGCCACAGGTTCGCGCTGTGGCGCGGCATCAGCCCCGGCGTGTTGCTCGACACCGCGAGGCCGGCCGCCGTCGATTGCGCGGAACCGTCCACCGTGCCGTTCAGGTACGCGTAACCCGCATACACCGACCACTTCGGCGCGATCTCGCCGGTGAAGCCGAGCTCCATCCCGCGCACGTGCTGCGTGCCGATCGGCAGCGCATAGCCGGGATTCGCCGGGTCGCCGATCTGCTGGTTGGTCTGACGCATGTCGAACAACGCGACGCTGGCCGTCGCCTTGCCGCCGAGGTCGAAGCGCGAGCCGACTTCATACGCGGTGGTCTTCTGCGGCGCGAGCGCGGCGCCGTTCGAGAACGCGCCGGAACTGATCAGCGTGTCGGCCAGCGGCGAGAACGACTGGCTGAACGACCCGTACAGCGTGAGCCAGTCGAGCGGTTCGTAGATCAGGCCGACGCGCGGGCTCCACGCATGATCGGTGCGGTCGAGATTGACGTTCGACGACGTGTAGTCGTGGCGGATCTGGTTCAGGTAGTCGAAGCGCAGGCCGGCGAGCACCTTCCAGTGTTCGGTCAGCGAGATCAGGTCCTGCGCATAGACGCCCGCGAGCCCGACGACGGTCGACGCGTTCGTCTTCGCACGCGTGCCGGTCGGCACGCCGGGCAGGACGACCGGCTGCGGATTGAAGAGATCGTAGGTCGCGACCTTCGACACGGTGTAGATCGTGTCGAACTTCTGCTGCTGCGACAGCTCCAGCCCGTACAGCAGCTCGTGGCGCATGCCGAACAGCGACGTCTTCTGCGTGAGTTCGAATAGCCCGTCGATGCCGTGATCGGTGCGCTGGCGCGTCGACTGGTCGAGCGTGACGACCGGATGCGCGGCGGTCTTGATCGGCTCGTACGTCACGTAGTTCTTCCGCTCGAGCGAGAAGTCGTACGCGCGGATCGCGCCGTGGAACGACAACGAATCGTTGAAGCGGTGATCGAGCGACACCGTCGCGCTTTTCGCGGAGACGTCGTTGTACGAACTGTTCACCCCGTCGGCCGACCCGTAGTACGTGTTGATCGGCACGTCGACCGGCCGGCCGCGATACGCGGGCAGGCCCTGGTCGGACGTGCGGCGGTCGTGCAGGTAGTCGAATTCGACGTTCAGCACCGTGTCGCGGTCGAGCTTGAACTGCGCGGACGGCGCGATCGCCTGCCGGTTGAGCTGGAACTGGTCGCGGAAGCTGTTCGAATTCTCGGCCGCGCCGGTCATGCGAAAGCGCGCCGCGTCGTTCGCGTTCCAGCCGAGGTCGAATTCGCCGCGCCGCTCGCCGCGCGTGCCGAGCGTCACGCCGACGTCGTTCACCGGGTTCGCCTGCGGCCGCTTCAGCACGCGATTCACGATGCCGCCCGCCGAGCCGCGCCCGTACAGCACGGCCGCCGGCCCCTTCAGCACCTCCACGCGATCGACGTTCGACAGGTCGCGGTAGTACAGCGCATCGTCGCGAATGCCGTCGACGTACTGGTCCGTGATGCTGTTGAAGCCGCGGATCGTGATCTGGTCGCGCTGGCCGTCGCCGACCGAGAAGCCGACGCCCGGCACGTTGCGCAACGCGTCCTGCAGCGACGTCGCGTTCTGATCCTCGATCACCGCATGCGGCACGACGTTCACGGTCTGCGGCACGTCCATCAGCGACATGTCGGTCTTGGTCGCCGCACGCGAATGGCCGCCGTCGTACGACGCATGCTCGGCGGCCGCGTTGACGGAAATCGCGGGCAGGGTCGCCGCGGCGTCGGCCGCCTGCGCAAACGAAGTGCGGGCGCCGGCCAGCGACGTGGCGATCAGAAGCGCATGGCACGCGCTCGTGTTGAGTTTCATCGTGAACGTAGAAGGTGGTGAAGAAAACGGCGAACGAGCGCCCGCCGGCCCGCGCGCCTGTCACGCGGCGAATCGGCCGGCGAAGCCCTTTCTCGTGAAGACGACGACGCGCGTGGAGGATCGCCCCGTCGCGCAGGCCGGCGGGCGAACGGCCGGCGCGGGTCGATGCCGGCCGGCGCAACCGGCACGAAAAAAGCCGTGACGTCCCCTCACGGCTCGTAATGCGGCGAAATAATAAACGAGAATGATTCGTGTTTTTAATTAATTTTCAACGTGTCGCCTGCCCGCAACGTGAACGCGCATGGCGCTCTGCATTCCTGACGAATGCCTTTCTGTTTCAGGCCATCGAGCGGCTTGATTCGTAATGAAAACGAAAGCGTTGAATCGGTCGCCTGCTGCGGCAACGATCGGTAAAAGGCGGGAATCGGGATAGGACGACGGAGGAACTGGGAGGATCACGAAGGATCGGGCAAGCAGACGGAACGGATTCAACGGTCCGGTGCGCGCCGGACCGGGCAACCCCGACCCGGCGCTCCGGGCAGCCGACCTCGTATCGGCAGCGCGGCGGATCTTCTTCTGTTCTTCACTACGTCTGCTCTCAGGTTCACTGCATTTTTTTCCTCACCGCGTCGGGCCATTATCCGCTCAATTCGGCCGAAGTAAAACGTTTGCGGTTGCACCCAGGCTGTTATACCGGCGATTCGGAAACACTCTTTCCAAATGCTTACGGTAATGACGACGCGATTCGACCCATATTGCATTCGTTGCGGCGTTCCTTTTAAATGGAACTGGTTCCATTCGTTGAATCGGCCATGTTCGCGCGTGACGCGCCGCCGCGTGCGCGTCATGATGCCGATTCAGGATCGAGGATCATTCAGCTCAGGATTCGCATCGCCCGTCCTTCCCGGACACCCCGTCAAACGAGACCGTCATGCCCGATTCCGCCTCCCTGCAGCACCTGTTTCCCGCGTTACAGGACATCCCCGCCGAATTCCGGCTGGCTTCGCCGATTCACCAGCGCGTGTCGCTCGTCGACGGCGCATTGCGACCGTGGGACGGCACGACCAAGACCGTGCTGTCGCCCGTGTGCGTGCGGCAGGCGGACGGCAGCGTCGAGCAGGTCGAGATCGGCAGCTACCCGGTGATGGGCGAGACGGAAAGCGATGCGGCGCTCGACGCCGCGGTGCGCGCGTACGACGCCGGCCGCGGCGAGTGGCCGACGATGAAGGTCGAGCAGCGCATCGCGTGCATGCAGGACTTCATCAAGCGGATGGTCGCGCAGCGCGAACTCGTCGTGAACCTGATCATGTGGGAAATCGGCAAGAGCCTCGCCGATTCGCAGAAGGAATTCGACCGCACCGTCACGTACATGACGCAGACGATCGACGCGCTGAAGGAGCTCGACAACGCGAACTCGCGCTTCGTGATCGCGGAAGGCACGATCGGCCAGATCCGCCGCACGCCGCTCGGCGTCGTGCTGTGCATGGGCCCGTACAACTATCCGTTGAACGAAACCTTCGCGACGCTGATCCCCGCGCTGCTGATGGGCAACACCGTGGTGTTCAAGCCGCCGCAGTACGGCACGCTGCTGTTCGAGCCGCTGCTCGAGGCGTTCCGCGACGCATTCCCGAAGGGCGTGATCAACACGATCTACGCGCCGGGCGCGGTGGTCGTGCCGCACATGCTCGCGTCGGGCAAGATCAACGTGCTCGCGCTGATCGGCTCGAGCAAGGTGGCCGATCACCTGAAGAAGCAGCACCCGAAGTCGCATCGGCTGCGCGCGATCCTCGGCCTCGACGCGAAGAACGCGGCGATCGTGCTGCCCGATGCCGATCTCGACCTCACCGTGAAGGAGTGCCTGCTCGGCGCGCTGTCGTTCAACGGCCAGCGCTGTACCGCGCTGAAGATGCTGCTCGTGCATCGCTCGATCGTCGACGAATTCCTGAAGCGCTTCACCGCCGCGCTCGAACAGCTGAAGATCGGCATGCCGTGGGAAAAGGGCGTCAGCATCACGCCGCTGCCCGGCATGCATCGCACCGCGTACATGACCGACGCGATCGACGACGCGAAGGCGAAGGGCGCGCAGGTCGTCAATCATTCGGGCGGCGAATTCAGCAAGACGCTGTTCTACCCGGCCGTCGTATATCCGGTGTCCGAAGGGATGAAGCTGTATCGCGAGGAACAGTTCGGACCGATCATTCCGGTCACGCCGTTCGACGACGTGGAAACCGCGCTCGACTACGTGACGACGTCGGAGCACGGCCAGCAGGTCAGCATCTTCGGTTCCGATCCGGCGCAGATCGGCGCGCTCGTCGATCCGCTCGTGAACCAGGTGTGCCGCGTGAACATCAACTGCCAGTGCCAGCGCGGGCCCGACGTGTTCCCGTTCGCGGGGCGCAAGGATTCGGCGGAAGGCACGCTGTCGGTGAGCGACGCGCTGCGCGCGTTCTCGATCCGCTCGATGGTCGCGGCGAAGCAGACCGACAGCAGCAAGCAGCTGCTCGACTCGATCGTGTCGGATCACCACTCGAAGTTCATCAATACGGGCTTCATTTTCTGAAGCCGTCTTGATCGATGCCGGCGCCTCCGTCGCACGTCGGTGCGGCGGGGCATCCGGTCGAACGCGTACCCCGTCGCCCGCCTCCGGTCAGATCGCGCCCGGTCGCGCGTGCAGGCCGTTCAGTAGCGTATCCCATGCCTGCAGCGCGCCCGTCTCATCGACCGGCGAGGTCGCCTGAGCCGGTGGCAGGTCGCTCCGCACGGCCACGCCCAGCAGCATCTCGATCGCGGTATACGGTTGCGCGAGCGTGGCGGCATTGCCCGGCGCGAGCAGGTAGAAACGATAAGCCGTGACGGCGCCGTCCTGTAGCTCGAACAGCACTTCCTCGGCATCCATGCCGGCAATCGACCGTTTTCCCTGGCGCAGGATGCGATAGCTTCCGGGCAGGCGGTCCAATGTCGCGCGCAACGCGGGCAGCGCACGGCTGAGCGGCGGCTGCCGATCATCGTCGACGGCATTGCGCAACTGGATCACGAGCAGCGCCGGTCGGCCCGGCATCAACGCGAACGATTGCCTGACTTCCTCGGGGTAGGCCGACGATCCGGTGACGATCCCGCCGTCGAAGCAGAAACCCGGTTCGGTCGGAACGACCCAGTTGTCGCGAAACCGGACGCGCCGGAACGTGTCGTCATAGATGCTTTCGGCACGATCCAGCGCATCGGCGCCGATGCTGCCCGTCGTGCGGACGAGCGTGCGGTTCGAGTACAGATAGCCTTCAGTATCGAACGGCAATGTGACGGATTTCGCCGCCGCTTCGTTGAAGACGAAAACACGCGAATTCGGCACGGGGGAAAAGGCCTTTTCCAGCCAGACGTGACGCGTCTTCCAATCCATCTCGACCGGATTCAAGCGCGGCCTGGTACGCATCTCCTGCTCGCGAGCGGCGACTGCGGCACGGTAGGCGTCCGGCGGCACATCGTGCGTCGTGAGCAGTGTCTCCCCGCGGTACGCGTAACGCTGATTCGAGATCTCGCTCGAAACGGGCCGATCGAACACCAGGCGGCCGATACACCACGGACGTACTTTGGACAGCAGCGGATTGCCGGTCGCCGGATCGGCGGAAAACACCGAAGCGCAGGCCAACAGTCCCGCCAGCACACAGAACAAGCGCAAGAAACGAATCATCGGCATCTTCCGGCACCTCGTGCATTCTTCATGGCCTGCGCCACACTGTATCCGGAAATACGCGGCATTCGCCGTTGCCCGGGGTCGCGCAGCAGCGTGGCTGTGCGAGGCCCCGATACCTGCACGTCAACCGGCACTTCGGCCACGACGGTCGCGACGGCCACGCGTGACGCCGTCATCGGCGCGACCCTTGCCCGGTTGACTGCCTCTCGCAGCCAATGCAGTTTCGGCGCGCGATACCTCACACGTTCGTCACCAGCAGCCGAATCCCCGCCACGCCGAACACGACGGCCAGGCACGCCTCCATCGCACGCCGCCCGCGCACGTACAGCCGGCGCGCACCGTCCATCGAGAACACCAGCGCATAGCCGCCGAACACCACGCAGCCGATCGCGAGGCAGCCCGGCACGACCGCGCCGTGCGCCCCGCCCGCGCCGTTCGACGACAGCGCGACGATCGACACCCACACGAGAATCGCCTTCGGATTGGTCAGGTGCAGCATCGCGCCGCGCACGTAGAAGCGCGACAGCCGCTGCTCGCGCGCCGCGTTCGCTGCTGCCGCCGGCGGGCCCGACAGCGCCGTGCGCGCCGACTTGAACGCGAGCCACAGCAGGTACAGCCCGCCGAACACCTTGATCGCGACCAGCAGCTTCGACCACGCGAGCAGCGCGGCCGATACGCCGAGCGCCGCCACCGTCGCCCAAAACATCGACCCTGAAATCACGCCGAGCGCGAACGCGAACGCCGCCTTGCGGCCCTGGTTCGCGGCGACCGACATGATCGCGAGATTGCTCGGCCCGGGGCTGGCCGTGCCGATGAAATAAGCGGTGTAGGCAAGCAACAGGTTGGCGGAGAAGAAGGCGTGGACGCTCATGTCGAACTTCGCGGGGATGATCCGAAGATTGTTGGCAAACCTGCGCCGTCTGCCCATGGACAATTGCGCGGCCAATCGCTGGGCCAGTTGCGTGACCATGCAACCGATCGCCGCTCGCCGGACTGTCTCTGTTTTGAAACAACCGGCGCATTCACCGCCGGCTCGCGCGATGCAGTGGCGCGCGTCCCGTGCGGGCGTTTCCCGTCGGCGGACGCACGGCGGGCGTGGCCGAACCGCACCGCACGCGCCGCTCCGGCCGTTCGCCGGCACACACGCGCAATGCACCGGACGCCCGCGTTACGTTACATCCGTGAAGCATTTCGCGTCGTCGCGCCGCTTCAGGCGCGCGACGACGCCTACCTCCCGCCCGTAGACGCCCGCCTCGACCGCCTGCGCGATCCAGTGCCGACGGGACTCGCCGACCGATGCCGGATCGCGGCTCAACATTCCTCAACAATCGTCCGGCGGCGCTGGTACGGAATCTGCATTCGGTTCAGGCAGAAGCCGCGCGCGGTACCGCGCGGACATGAATTCACCCTCGGGCGCTCCACGGATCCGCCCGTACGATATGCACACGCAACGAGGCTCTCCATGGATGCGCAGCCCAACTCGTCCGATTCGTCGTTCCAGCTCTTCCTCGCCAAGGTGCTCGAACAGCCGCTGCCCGACTGGACCGAAAAACAGCAGATGGAACTCGAGATGGCGCGCACGCTGTCGACGCACATGGTCACGCTCGCCGAAGACATGCGCAGCCGCACGCCCGATCTCGCGCGCTGCCTCGTGCTGCTTCGCTACGCGAAGGTGCTCGACTTCATGCTGACGTCGCTCGCCGCGCACCGCGACATTCATCCGCAGACGCTGCGCACGCTGTTCCGGCTCGCGAACCTGAAGGTCGACGATGCGTATCCGGTGTGAGCCGGCGCAACGGATCGGGGGCCGCGCACGGCCGTCGCGGCAACGCCGGTCATTCGCGATTGGCGCGAATGTTGAATAATTTCCCCCGCTTCCGCCTGACCTGACCCACTCCGCACACGCACGGCCCGCCTGCCCCTCCGCGCAAACGGAGGTACAATCGCGCGCCATGAACGCACTTCGCCGCTTCCTGCTCCGGCCAGGCGTCGCGCGACAGTTGCTGTGGGGGTTCCTCCTCGTGACGCTGCTGTCCCGCGCGCTGATGTCGGGCGCCGTGATGCTCGATCCGGACGGTCCGGATGCGGGCTCGGTGGTGCTGTGTTCGGGCCAAGGTCCGCTGATCATCACGGGCGCTGCACTGGCCGCCCGCTTCGACGCGAGCGCGCCGATCACGCCGGCCAACGATGCGCTCGCGCTCGTCGACGCGCTCAAGCATGACGCGCACGCCGACAAGGCGGCGTCCTCCGGCAACGGCGACAGCCTGTGCGCATTCGGCGCCGCGCTGTTCACCGCGCTCGCATCGTTCGTGCTGCTGGTGCTGCTGTTTCCCGCGGCGGCGCCGCGGCGCTTCCGCGTTCACGTCGACAGTCTTCCTTTCGTGCGATCGATATTCGACGATCGCCCGCCTTCCCGCGCTCCTCCTCGGTTCTGCTGAACGTTTCGCCCTGTGGCGCATGCACGTCGATGTGCATGCGCGTTCACGCCGTTCGTTTCATCCGACCTGATTCACGCGTTCACCCGCATGCCCGCGTCGCGCGGGCGACGCCGCCCTGCGCACCGTTTGCGCAGCGTGTCGCGCCGCCTGTTGCGGCGATGCACGCACGCGGGTGCAACGCACGTTGACGGCAGCCGGCCCGCGCCGGCCTCGCCGCTCGACGAACTTGAGGAGCTCACACCATGTCGACCACCGTCGATCGGGCCGTCTCGCCCGCCCGTTCCGCCAGCGCCGGTTACCGGACGCTCTGGCGCTGGCACTTCTATGCCGGCCTGTTCGTGATGCCGTTCCTCGTGATCCTCGCGATCACGGGCACGCTCTACTGCTTCCAGCCGCAGATCGAGCCGCTGCTGTATCCGCACCGGCTGGTCGTCGAACCGCGCGCGACGCCGCGGCTCGATGCCGACGCGCTGCTCGCCCGCGCCCGCACCGCGATGCCGGCCGGCGCAACGCCGGTTTCCGTGCAGGTCGCCACCGCGCCGGACCGCAGCGCCGAGTACGTTTTCCGGCTGCGTGACGGCAGCCGCGAGAGCGTGTACGTGAACCCGTACGACGGCCGCGTGCTCGGCACGCTGAGCGTCGAGAACCGCTTCATGCAGGTCGACCGGATGCTGCATCGCAAGCTGCTGCTCGGCAAGACCGGCGAGTGGCTGATGGAGCTCGCCGCCTGCTGGACTTTCGTGATGATCGGCACCGGCATCGCGCTGTGGTGGCCGCGCGGTACAGCGCGCGTCGGGCGCGCACTGCGGCCCGACCTGTCGCTGCGCGGCCGGCCGCTGTGGAAAAGCCTTCACGCGACGGCCGGCATCTGGCTCGCGGCCGGCACGGTCGCGTTCATCCTGACCGGGCTGCCGTGGTCGGGCTCGTGGGGCAAGAACTTCAAGGCGCTCGCCGCGACCGTGAACCTCGGCGCGCCGGAAGGCGCATGGGGCGGCGCGTCGGTACGCTCGACGCGCCCGGGCGCCGCAGCGACGCCCGAGACTGCGCGTGCACCGGCCGCCGCACCGTCCGGCCATCATCACGATTCCGGCGAATCGATGCCGGGGATGGTGATGGACGACCTGCCGTTGCCGCAAACGCCGTGGGCGGTCGGCAACGTGCCCGTACCGCATTCGCCGTCGGCGCAGTCCACGCCGACGCCCGCGCCGCTGCCGCTGGCCCGCGCGATCGCGATCGTCGCCGGGCTCGGCGTGACGAGCGGCTACACGCTCGCGCTGCCGTCCGGCGCGGACGGCGTGTTCACCGCGTCGTACTTCCCGGCCGACCCGAAGGCCGAACGCACGATCTACATCGACCAGTACAGCGGCGCGGTCCTGAAGGACATCCGCTATGACGACTACGGCGCGGTATCGCAAGCGGTGTCGTACGGCACGTCGCTGCACATGGGCCGTTACTTCGGGCTCGCGAACCAGATCATTTGCGCGGTGCTGTCGCTCGGGCTGGCCGCGATGGCCGTCACGGGCACCGTGATGTGGTGGAAGCGCCGCCCGGCCGGGACGCTGGGCGCACCGTCGCGCGAACGCGGCACGCCGCCGATGCGCGGCTGGATCGCCGGGCTCGTGCTGCTCGGCATCGTGTTCCCGTTGATGGGGCTGACGATCGTCGCGGTCTGGTTGCTCGACCGGCTGCTGTTCGGCCGCGCGGCGCGCGCGGCGGCGTGATCGACGCAAGCGCTTCCCCCATTCGAAGGAAACCGAACAATGAAGTTCAGATTGATGCTGCCCGCTGCCGTGCTCGCGGCGCTCTCGCCGGCCGGGCAGGCACAGGAAAGTGGCGTTGACAGCACCGGCGCCACGCTCGCACCGATTCGCGTCGACGCGCAGAAGGCGCCCGCACTGACGCAACCGCTCGACACCGGCAGCCATCTCGGGCTGTCGTCGCTCGAAACGCCCGCGAGCGTCGAGCAGATCAACCGCGCGACACTCGACACGCGCGGCGACAGCGCAATCGTCGATGCAGTGAGCCGCGCCGCCGGCATCAGCGCGTCGCCGCATCCCGGCAACGGCAACTCGGAGCTCGCCGCGCGCGGCTTCGTCGGCGCGTCGTCGGTCACGCAGCTCTATGACGGCGTGCGCCCGTATGGCGCGATCGGCGTCACGTTCCCGTTCGACACGTGGTCGGTCGACCACATCGACGTGCTGCGCGGCCCCGCTTCGGTGATCTACGGCGAAGGCGCGATCGGCGGCGTGGTCAATATCGTCCCGAAGAAGCCGACGCGCACGCCGATCCGCAACGAACTGCAGGTCGGCGGCGGCACCGAAGGCACCGCGCGCGCCGCGTTCGGCAGCGGCGGCGCGATCAACGACAAGTTGTCGTACCGCTTCGACATCAGCGGCAACCGCGCGTCGAACTGGGTCGATCGCGGCGATTCGCGCAACCTGTCGGTCTCCGGCGCGCTGCGCTACGACGTGACGCCCGACCTGTCCGTCACGGCATCGTACGCGCAGGGCTTCATGCATCCGATGCAGTATTTCGGCGCGCCGCTCGTCAACGGGGCGCGCGATCGCGCGCTCGACAAGAAGAACTACAACGTCGGCGACAGTGACATCGCATTCCGCGACAGCTGGGCCACCGTATCGGCGAACTGGCAGCCGAGCGACAGCCTGAACGTGACGAGCACGCTGTACCGGATGAAGAGCAACCGTCACTGGAAGGATGCGGAGTACTACACGTACCTGCCGTCGAGCGCGCAAGTGCGGCGCAGCAGCTACACCGAGATCTTTCACGACCAGGAACAGTACGGCAACGTGACGACGGCCACCGTCGGCAGCGCGCTGTTCGGGATGCGCAACACATTTTCAGCGGGCTTCGAGTTCAACCACACGACGTTCCAGCACGACAACAATTCGCCGTATTCGGGCACGTCGACGGTCGATCCGTTCAACTTCGACCCGGGCAGTTTCATCAATACGGCCGGCACGTTTCCGAAGTACCGCAGCCAGTCCAACCAGTACGCGCTGTTCGCGGAGAACCGGCTCGAGATCACGTCGCGCTGGTCGGTGATCGGCGGGCTGCGCTACGACCATGCGAGCGTGAACCGCGACGATCTCGTGAACGGCGGCGCGTTCACGAAGGTGTTCGCGAACACCGGCTGGCGCATCGGCACCGTGTACGACGTGCGGCCCGGTCTCGCCGTGTACGGCCAGTATTCGGTCGCGGCCGATCCGGTCAGCTCGCTGCTGTCGCTGAATGCGTCGAAGGCGAACTTCACGCTCGCGACCGGCCGGCAGATCGAGATCGGCGTGAAGCAGTCGTTCCTCGACGGCAAGGCCGAATGGACGCTCGCCGCGTACCGGATCGTGAAGCGCAACCTCCTGACGGCCGACCCGGTGAACCCGAACCAGTCGATACAGGTCGGCCAGCAGTCGTCGCGCGGGCTGGAGGCGACGGTCGGCGCGGAGATCGCGAAGGACTGGCGCGTCGATGCGAACGTGTCGATCCTGCGCGCGAAATACGACGATTTCCAGCAGTCGTCCGGCGGCACGACCGTGTCGCGCGCGGGCAACGTGCCGGTATCGGTGCCGCAGCGGCTCGCGAACCTGTGGGTGAGCTGGCGCTTCGCGCCGGACTGGACGGGTATCGCGGGCGTCAAGTACGTCGGCAAGCGGTTCGCCGATACCGCGAACCAGCTCGTGATGCCGTCGTACACGACCGTCGACCTCGGCCTCGCGTGGAAGCCGCGCAAGGACACGACGATCACCGCCCGCGCGTACAACGTATTCAACCGCCGCTACGTGCAGTCCGCGTACTACAACGAGACGCAGTATCTGCTCGGCAACGACCGGCGGTTCGAAGTGCTGGCGAACTACCGGTTCTGATGCGGCGCGCCGCCGCGCCACGCGCCCGCCGGCGCGTGCACGGCGGCGGGTCGGTCAGTCTCCGGTCTGGCCACTGCCAATCCGAAACAGCCCGTCACGCACGCGGGCCGGCCATCCACTTCCGGTAGCGCCGCGTCTGGCACTGCGTGGCGAGTTGCTGACCCACCAGCGCGCGCAGCGGCGATACCCGCGGGTGCGTGCGGCGCCCTTCGCTGAGCCGCGTGAGCTGGAACTTGACGACGGCCATGTTCGCCAGCGCGCCCAGCACCTTGTTCTTCCAGCGGATCGGCTGCAGCACCGGCGCGCTGTCCTTGCCGGCGCGCCAGTCGCGCGGCAGGTTCGGATCGATCGACAGCGCGGTCGCGATACCGACCATCGCCACGCCGCTGCTCACCACCTGCTCGGCCACCGCACGACGCCGGATCCCGCCCGTGACCATCAGCGGCATCCGCGCGACGGCGGTGATGTCGCGCGCGAATTCGAGGAAATACGCTTCGCGCGCGAGCGTGCGGCCGTCGCGCGCCTCGCCCTGCATCGCCGGCACTTCATAGCTGCCGCCCGACAGTTCGACGAGATCGACGCCGAGCGGATTCAGCAGTTCGACCACCCGCTTCGCGTCGTCCGCGCTGAAACCGCCGCGCTGGAAATCGGCCGAGTTCAGCTTCACCGCGACGACGAATGCCGGCGACACCGCCGCGCGCACCGCCTTCACGATATCGAGCAGCAGGCGCGCGCGATTCTCGATGCTGCCGCCCCATTGATCCTGCCGGCGATTCGTCAGCGGCGACAGGAACTGGCTCAGCAGATAGCCGTGCGCCGCGTGCACCTGCACGCCGGTGAAGCCGCTTTGCTCCGCGAGCTGCGCGGCGCGCACGAAGCGTTGCTGCACGTCGGCGATATCGGCTGCCGTCATTTCCTTCGGCACCGGAAACTGCTTCGACAGCGCGCCGAGCGCGAGCGGCACGGCCGACGGCGCGAGCGTCGTCTGACCGAGCGCCGCCTGCATCTGGCGCCCCGGGTGATTGATCTGCATCCACACGTGCGCGCCGCCCGAACGGGCGATCTGCGCCCAGCGGCGGAAACGGTCGAGATGCGTGTCGCTTTCGAGCACGACGCCGTTCGGCCCCGTCATCGCGCGGCCGTCCACCATCACGTTGCCGGTCAGGATCAGGCCGGCCTGACCGTCGGCCCACGCCTGGTACAGGCGCAGCAACGCATCGGACGGCGCGTGGTCCGCATCGGCCATGTTTTCTTCCATCGCGGCCTTGGCCAGACGGTTCGGAATCACCGCCCCGTTGGGCAGTGTGAGGGGCGCAAACAGATTCATGGGGGACATCCTCGATTGACGATGGCCAACGATAACTTTAAAGTCAACTTTAAGGTCAAGCCCTTTTGGAGCCCATCATGAAAATCGGCGAACTGGCGAAAGCGAGCGGCCTTGCGGCGTCGCGCATCCGCTTCTACGAAGCGAGCGGCCTGCTCGAACCGGCCCGCCGGCAGGCGAACGGCTATCGGGAATACGGGCCGGAAGCGTTGACGCGGCTCGCGATCATCGACCGCGCGCAGTGCGCGGGCTTCTCGCTCGACGAGATCCGCGCGGTGCTGCCGCCGGATCTCGGCGCATGGCCGCACGACGAACTGCTCGTCGCGCTGCGGCACAAGGTCGACGAAATCGCGCTGCTCGAACGGCGTCTCGCGCAGAACCGGCAGCATCTGGAAACGCTGATCGACGAGATCGAGAACAAGCCGGCGGGCGAGGATTGCGCGGGCGCCGCGCAACGGATGCTCGACCGGCTGTGCGAGCAGGCCAGCGAGCCGCTGGAGGCGACGCCGGTCGTGCGGCCGGCGCGCAAGCGTGCGTGATCGATTGCATTGGGGGATTGCGCGGCGGGATTGCGCTGCGTCGTCCATCTATCCATCCATTCGCGCCGTGGCGAGACGGGTCGACGCCTATGCGTCGGCTGCCGTGGCGCAATCTCATGACCCTATCCGCATGACGATCCCCCGCATCAAAGGATGTCTCCTCGCCGCGCTGCTGACGTTCGGCATCGGCGGCGCGTTCGCCAGGACGTGCGCCGACACGCCTGCATCGTTCGCTTGCCCGGACACACCCGATCTGCCGGACGACATCGTCGCGCAGCTTCCGGCCGGCTACGAAGCGATGGATGCCGCGTCCGGGCCACTGACCGACAGCACACGCAACGGTTATGTCGTCGTCGCGCACCGCCCCGACGACTCGATGCGCAACGCATCGCTGCGTCCGCTGATGATCTTCCTGCAGGGCAAGGACGGGCGCTACCGGCTGGCCGCGCGCAACGATACCGTGATCATGAAAGCCGACGAAGGCGGCATGGACGACCCGTATCTCGATGGCGTCGCCGACCATGCGCTCACGGTCGAGCCTCGCACGTTCACGATCGAGCAAGGCGTATTCGCAGGCCATAACCACTGGCGCGACCGTGTGACCTTTCGCTACGAGGCTGCGCATCGCACATGGGTGTTTCATCGCGAAGTGTTCCGGAACTGGCGATTCAACTATGAGCAGGGCGGCGACGCGCTGACGGCCGACCCGGTGCGCGTCACGCGCGCCAATGCGGCCAAGCCCGTCACATTCGAAGCGTGGCGACCGAGTTACTGGTGCGATTCGGCGGAGCAGCGCGAAAGTGATCCGGCTTGCCGCAAGCATTGATGGCAATACGGCCGGCGACGGTGCGCGCCAGTCGTCGCTGAAGTGCGATACGGCACGATTGTCCCGATTTGCTTACGTCGCAGGTAATCGACGCGCGCCGCCCGCGCCGCGATCATGGCTCCATCGACTCACGCACCGCATCACGCCAAGGAGCCCGCCATGACCGCCTACGCCATCGCCCACCTGCACGACGTCGAGATGTGCGACGACATCGTCGAGTACCTCGAACGCATCGACGGCACGCTCGCACCGTACGACGGCCATTTCGTGATTCACGGCGCACGGCCGGAGGTACGCGAAGGCGTGTGGCGCGGCGACCTGATCGCGATCGCGTTTCCCGATCTCGACACGGCGCGCGCGTGGTACGAATCGGCTGCGTACCGGCAGATCCAGCCGCTGCGCGCACGGCACGCGAGCGGCCCGTTGATCCTGATCGACGGCGTCGACGAACGGCATAAGGCGACCGACATTCTGCGTTGAGGCTCGATGCAGGCGACGCAGGCGATGCTTACGACGCCTCGCGCTCCGCCTTCATCCATCATGAGTCCAGTAACGACGCCGAGATGGCCTGTATACGCGCCATTCATCAGACAAATCTTTTTTCCGGCATGCTCGACCTAATTATGCGAAATCCGTGGTTGTGTCGATGGTCGCGGGGGATTGCTCAGTCAGGCCGTGCAGCCGCATGGCCGTGAGATAGAGATTCTTTCTGAGTGATAGCAGGATGGCCAGCAGTGGGACATCACCCCAGACGGGCCATTGCTCGGTCCGCTGCGGGAATGGAAACTCGACTTTCCGAAGTTTGACGTGCAGTGGCAGAAATGCGATGAAGTTGTCTACGGTGATACATATAGATCAATCCTCAACGGCCCCTTCCGCGGTCTCGCTTCGGCGCCGCCGCGCAATCATGCATTCATGCCGTTGTGCAATCGTGCGATTGTGCTATAGTGAATGCAGGCACTAGCCGGTGCCTGTTTATACAAATCGAAGCACCATCCGATGCTTCAGCGTCAACGTAACAAAACACTATAGGTCGTCAACCGCCGAAACGCCGCGCACCGTTTGGGCATACAGGAGGGAAGCTTGAGCGTGCGCCTACTTAATAAATCACTAGGACGAAACCGGCTATGAACACGTTTGAACACAAGACCAGTGTCAAGGTCGTCGGTTCGAGCGGTCAGATTTCGCTTGGCAAGGAATTCGCCGGCCGGCAAGTGCTCATCGAAGAGCGCGAGCCGGGTGTGTGGCTCATCCGCACCGCCGTCGTGATCCCCGAAAACGAAGCGTGGCTGCATGCGCCTCAGGCCCAACGTGACCTGCAGGAAGCACTCGCGTGGGCTCAAGCCAATCCGCCGCACGAATCAGACCCTGACGCCCTTTTCGAAGAGCTGCGACATGCACAAGAAAAACGACGTCGTAAAGGTAGATCTGAATAATCCGGTCTTCCAGCGTCAGTGGGTCGACCTGGACAAGACGGAGGCGTCACGAGTGCTCGCGACCCTCAAGAAGTTGCTGCAGTTGAACTGGGACCAGCTGTACCGGGACCAAGGGCTGAAGTGGGAAAAGCTCACGAGTGTA
This sequence comes from Burkholderia sp. BCC0419, assembly GCF_902830285.1. Classification (NCBI taxonomy): domain Bacteria; kingdom Pseudomonadati; phylum Pseudomonadota; class Betaproteobacteria; order Burkholderiales; family Burkholderiaceae; genus Burkholderia; species Burkholderia sp. BCC0419. Next base: position 141,660 of record NZ_CADESR010000001.1, on the reverse strand, counting down.
GCGCCGCCGGCCGGCATCGATGCGCTGTATTCGCTACGCATCACGCAGGCGCGTCGCGCGACCGCCTATCGTGACGGCAATACGCTCCGCTTCCTCACGATCGAGCCCGATCACGACGCGACCTACGGCAAGAAGTGATCCGATGCGCCGGACCTCGACTCTCGAGGCCCGGCGTTTTTCAGTTGATCGAGCACGGCCTCAACCGCAAATCCGTCGTCAATGAAGCGGCCCTCGTCGGGCCGTGCTGCTCAAGCCTTCCGCTCCATCGGCTCGCCGACGACGAACCCGCCGCCCTGGAACCGCTGCGCGGGATCGTCGTACTCGGCGGTCGGCGCCGTCACCGGGAACAGCCCGGCGAACTGCTCGGAGCTGTCGCGCGGGCGGAAGCCGAGGAAGCCGGCCTTCGTGTTGTCCCACCACTTCACCGGGTTGTCCGACGCGCCGTAGACGATCGCGTGCCCGACGCGGTTCGTCAGCAGCGAGCAGCGCACGAGCTCGATGAAGTCGCGATAGCTGAGGAACGTGACGAGCATGCGCGGGTTCTTCGGCACCTCGAACGACGAGCCGATCCGCAGGCATACCGTCTCGATCCCGAAGCGGTCGAAGTAGTAGCGCGACAGCGATTCGCCGAAGCACTTCGTCACGCCGTACAGGCTGTCGGGGCGCAGCGGCGCATCGGCGTCGAGCACTTCGGTGACCGGATGGAAACCGATCGCATGGTTCGAGCTCGCGAACACGACGCGCTTCACGCCGTGCTTGCGCGCGGCTTCGTACAGGTTGTACGTGCCGGTGATGTTCGCGCCGACCAGATCGTCGAACGGCGCATCGACCGAAATGCCGCCGAGGTGGACGATCGCGTCCACGCCGTCGACGAGCTGCATCACGGCCGGCCGGTCGGCCAGGTCGACCACGCGGATTTCTTCATGCGCAGCCGCGTCGTCCAGCGCCGCGATGTCGCTGACGCGCACGACGTCGGCCCAGTCGGCCAGCGCGCCGCGCAACTGGCGGCCGAGGTTGCCGGCCGCGCCCGTCAGCAGCAGGCGGCCGAACGGTTTGCGCGCGGCGGTGGATGAGGCGTTCATCGAATCTCCTTGAATCTACCTAAAGCGGAAAACGTTTTCCAACTATACGCGGACGCGGCGCCGAACGTCAATGGTCGAACCTGCTCGCAGCCATCCGCACTTTCCCGATATCGACGGCTATCTGCGCGCCGGCTTTTTCTGCCACAATCCGGCGTTATCGAACGAAAACGTTACCCTTCCGATGAAAAAAGTTTCCTCGACGATCCGCGACGTGGCCGCGGAAGCCGGCGTGTCGGTCGCGACGGTATCGAAGTACGTAAACGGCACGCAGCGCTTCTCGCCGACCGTCGAGGCACGGCTGAAGGAGGCCATCGAGCGGCTCGGCTACCGTTCGAATCCGCTCGCGCGCTCGATGATCACCGGCCGCACGCGCACCATCGGCCTCGTGATCCTCGACATCAGCAACCCGCACTTCACGAACGTGGTGAAAGGTGCGAACCGCGTCGCGCTGCAGCACGATTACACACTGCTGCTCGTCGACACCGAGGAGAGCCAGGCGCGCGAACGCTCGCTGATCGAGGCGCTCGCGCAGCGCGTCGACGGGCTGATCGTCAGCACGCGGATGCCCGACGAGGAAGCCGGCTGGATGCTCGACCTCAACAAGCCGCTCGTGCTGCTGCGTCGCAGCCCGGGCCTGCCGATTCCGAGCGTCGGCATCGACAACCGGCTGTCGACCTACATGCTTGCGCGCCACCTGCTCAACCTCGGCCACACGCGCATCGCGTATCTCGGCTTCGGCACCGCGCGCGTGAACGACGAACGGATCCAGGGCGCGCGCGACTGCCTCGCCGAAGCGGGGCTCACGCTCGACGTGCACGATGCGCATGCGCCGACCGCCGAAGCCGGCGAGCGCGCGTGCTCGCGCGTGATGCTCGGGCCGCAGCGCCCGCAGGCCGTGATCTGCTACAACGACCTGATCGCGCTGGGCTTCATGAAGGAAGCCGCGTCGCTCGGCTTCCGGCTGCCGCAGGACGTGTCCGTCGCCGGCATCGACAACGTGCCGTACGGCGCATACGCGGCGCCCGCGCTGACGACCGTCGACATCCAGAACGAGAACATGGGCGAACTCGCGATGCAGAAGCTGATCGACGCGCTCGCCGGGCGCACCGACGCGAGCTATTCGACGTTCGAGCCGCGGCTGATCATGCGCGCATCGACGGCCTCGGCCGGCTGACGCGGTCGCGACGCGTCACTTCCCCGAAGCAAAAAGAAGCGCCGCCCGAGGGCGGCGTTTTCGCTTGCCGATGCGCAATCAGGCGTCGAGTTTCGCAGGCTTCATCTTCGGCGTGAGCACGTGCATCACGGCCAGCGCGATCAGGTAGGCCGACGCGCCGATCGCGAACAGCACCCAGTAGTGGCCGGTGCGCTGCAGCACCTGCCCGATCACTTCCGAGAACAGCACGCCACCGATCGAGCCGGCCATCCCGCCGATGCCGACCACCGACGCGACCGCGCGGCGCGGGAACAGGTCGGACGCCGTCGTGAACAGGTTCGCCGACCAGCCCTGATGCGCGGCCGCGGCGAGCCCGACGATCAGTACTGCGATCCACAGGCTCTGCACCTGCGACACGAATGCGATCGGCAGCACGCAGCATGCGCAGATCAGCATCGCCGTCTTGCGCGCCCGGTTCACGCTCCAGCCGGCGCGCAGCAGCATCGACGACAGCCAGCCGCCGCCGATGCTGCCGACCGTCGTCAGTGCATAGATGCAGACGAGCGGCAAGCCGATGTGCTGCATGTCCATCCCGCGCGATTCGTTGAGCCACTTCGGCAGCCAGAACAGGTAGAACCACCACACCGGATCGGTCAGGAACTTGCCGACCAGGAAGGCCCACGTCTCGCGCTTGCGGATCAGTTCGCCCCAGCGCGGCGCGCCGGCGTTCGCGTTCGCCGCGTCGAGCGCTTCGGCTTCGTCGCGCGGCTCGTCGTATTCCGCGGCGAGCGCGCGCGTGTCGGCCGTGCGATACATCACCAGCCATACCGCGAGCCACACGATGCCGATCGCGCCGATGATCACGAACGCCGCGCGCCAGCCGTAGGCCACCGCGATCGCCGGGATGATCGCCGGCGCGAACACCGCGCCGATGTTCGCGCCCGAGTTGAAGATGCCGGTGGCGAGCGCGCGTTCGCGACGCGGGAACCATTCGGCCGTCGTCTTGATCGCCGCCGGGAAGTTGCCGCCCTCGCCGATGCCGAGCAGCGCGCGCACGGCCGCGAAGCCCATCACCGAGCCGACCGCCGCGTGCAGCATCGCGGCGATGCTCCACATCAGCATCGCCACCGCGTACGACACGCGCGTGCCGAGCCAGTCGACGATGCGCCCGAAGCCGAGCAGGCCCAGCGCATAGAACGCCGAAAACGCCATCACGATGCGGCCGTATTGCACCTGGGTCCAGCCGATGTCGTGCTGGAGCATCGGCGCGAGCAGGCCGAGGATCTGCCGATCCATGTAGTTGATGACGGTCGCGAAAAACAGCAGTGCACAGACGGTCCAGCGGTAGCGGCTGGCGGCCGCGCGCACGGCGCCGACGACGGCAGTGGGCATGAATGTCTCCGATGCGCGGTCGCGCCCGTCGCGCCGCACGAAGTTCGTTGACCGGCGACCGGCGCCGGGGCGAACGGCCCGCGCGCTCACGCACCGGCCCTTTCACCAACCTATCTGGAAAACGTTTTTCAAAGGATAGGGCGTCTGCCGGGGCCGTGTCAGTCGGGGATTTCGATGAGTCATCTCAAATTAGTCACGGCAAAAGAGACGACTGTTTCGCAGAGTGGCATTAACCGTTTTTCCCCTGATTTTCCTGCTGCGGTGCGGCAGGCGCGCGGCCGGCGAGACACATGTCCGATTCCAGCCAAAATTGACGGCGAGGATGGTTTACAGTCGTCGCATGCGCCTCGATCCCGACACCTGCTACGACGCCCTGCTTTCGCGGAACCGCCGCTTCGACGGCTGGTTCTTCGTCGGCGTCGCGACGACCGGCGTGTACTGCCGCCCCGTCTGCCCGGTGAAGCCGCCGAAGGCGCAAAACTGCAGCTATTACCCGACCGCCGCGGCAGCCGAGAAAGCCGGCTTCCGGCCCTGCATGCGCTGCCGCCCCGAGCTCGCGCCCGGCCACGGGCTGCTCGACCTGTCCGGCAATCTCGCCGACGCGGCCGCGACGCTGATCGACGACGGTTTCCTGAACGCGCATTCCGTCGATGCGCTCGCACGGCGCGTCGGCGTGACCGAACGCCATCTGCGGCGGATCTTCGGCGCGCAGTTCGGCGTGTCGCCGGTCGAGTTCGCGCAGACGCAGCGGCTGCTGATGGCCAAGCGGCTGCTGACCGATACCGCGCTGCCGGTGGCCGTCGTCGCGTCGACGGCCGGGTTCGGCAGCGTGCGGCGCTTCAACGACCTGTTCCGGCAGCGCTACGGCCTCAATCCGTTGCGGCTGCGCAAAGGCGCCGGCACATCGGCCGACGGCGACATGACCTTCCCGCTGCCGTACCGGCCGCCATTCGCGTGGGCCGACCTGATGCGTTTTCTCGCGCAGCGGCAGATCGACGGCGTCGAGCGGATCGACGCGCAGGGTTATGCGCGCATCGTCGAACTGCCGAATCGAAACGACGGCGGCCGCGTGGCCGGCTGGCTGTCCGTCGCGCACGTGCCGCAGCGCTTCGCGCTGGCCGTCACCGTGTCGCCCGCGCTGACGCCGGTCGTGCCGGCCGTGCTCGCACGCGTGCGCCGGCTGTTCGATCTCGACAGCCGACCCGACGTGATCGATGCGCATCTCGGCGATCTCGCGAACGGCTCGCCGGGCCTGCGCGTGCCCGGCGCGTTCGACGGCCTCGAGATCGCGATCCGTGCAATCGTGGGCGAGCAGCTTGCGGCGGCGCACGCGGATACGCCGTTGCTCGCGCGCCTCGCGGAACGCTTCGGCAACTCGGTCGACGGCGCGCCGCCGGGCCTCACGCACGCTCTACCCGGTGCTGCGACGCTGGCTGCGCTGCCGCCTTCGGCCCTCGAGACGATCGGCATCAAGCACGACACGGCACGCGCGATCGTGTCGCTCGCCCGCGCCGTCGACGACGGCACGCTCGCGCTCGAACCGATGGCTCCGCTCGACGCGACGCTCGCCGCGTTGCGCGCAATGCCCGGTTTCGACGAACGCGCGGTGCAGTACGTCGCGATGCGCGCGATGGCCTGGCCGAATGCGTTCCCCGCTGACGAAGCGTGGCTGCCCGCCCGCACCGAACCCGCGCGCCTGCCGTCCTCTGCGCCGCACGCGGCGCGCTGGGCGCCGTGGCGCGCGTATGCCGCACTGCATGTGTGGCGCCTTCATGGAGACGCTCTGCGATGACTCCCGCTCACCTGATTCCGAGCCCGCTGGGCGACATCGCCGTGCGCATCGAGGACGATGTGCTGACCGGCCTGTACTTCGTCGGCCAGAAATACTTCCCGCCGCTTGCGGTCGTGCACGACGCGGACGCACTCGCCAGGTCGCCGGTCGCACGCCGGGTCGCGGAAGAAATCGCCGAGTACTTCACCGGCGCGCGCGACACGTTCTCGGTGCCGATCCACCTGCGCGGCACTGCGTTTCAGCGACGGGTATGGAAGGAACTGCTCGCGATTCCGTTCGGCGAACTCGTGTCGTACGGCGACATCACCGAACGCGTCGGGCTGCCGATGAGCGGCGCGCGCGCCGTGGGCGGCGCGGTCGGCCGCAATCCGGTATCGATCATCGTGCCGTGCCATCGCGTGGTCGGCGCATCGGGCAGCCTGACCGGCTATGCGGGCGGCATCGAGCGCAAGCGCGCGCTGCTGTCGCTCGAAGGCGCGGAACGCTCACGCGGCGCCCATCATCCGATGCAGCAAGCCCTCGCGTTCTGATGGGGGATGCGCGTCACGCGCTCAACAGCGGCCGACGTGCTTCACGCTTCGCGTACGCGCCGGGCGTTACGCGGAATTTCGCCTGGAACAGCGCAATGAAGGACGACGTCGAGTCGTAGCCCAGTTGCGCGGCCACCGTGCCGATCGGCTCGCCCGCATCGAGCAGCGGCAGCGACGCGAGCAGCCGCACGGCCTGCCGCCATTCGGTGAACGACAGCCCCGTGTCCTGCCGGAACAGCCGCGACAGCGTGCGCCGCGTCGCGCCGACCTGATGACCCCATTCGTCGAGACTGCGCGGATCGCCCGGCGCGGCATGCAACGCACGCGCGATTTTCAGCAGGCGCGGATCGCGCGGCAGCGGCACCGTGAGCGGCGCCGGCTGCATGCGGGCGATCCGGTCCGCGAGCAGGCACACGAGCGCACCGTCCGGCCCCGCCTCGTCGTAGTCCACCGGCAATTCGCCGGTCGCGATCACCAGTTCGCGCAGTAGCGGCGTCATGCAGAGAATCGTGCAGTCGTCGTTCGCGTCGCTGCGCGCGATCGCTGCATCGAGATACAGGCTGTGGAACGCGACACAATCGCGCGTCGATACCGCATGCGGCACGTGCGACGGAATCCACATCGCGTAGTGCGGCGGCAACAGTTGCCGGCCCGATGGCGTCGACACCTCGAGCACGCCGCTCGTCGCATACATCAGTTGGGCCCACGGATGACTGTGCGCGTCGACGCTCACGTTGCCGGGAATGCCGAATGCGCGCACGTACAGCGGCCTCGGCAGGCGCGCCATCGGTGGCACCGCGTAAGGGTCGCCGGGTTGTCCCGCCAGCAGCATAAAACGTCCTCCGAAGGTCATTGCGCGAACGAGCGCGATGCTACCGTGGCGGCTCCCTTTTTCACACGGCTTCCGCACATGAGCGCTCATACCCGCATCACCCGCAAGACCGTCACCGCGATCCGCTCGACCAAAGGCATCGGCAGCCTCGTGTCGCTGACCGCGTATTCCGCACCGATGGCGAAACTCGTCGACGACGTGGCCGACGTGATCATCGTCGGCGACTCCGTCGGCATGGTGCTGTACGGGATGCCCGACACGCTGCGCGTCACGCTCGACATGATGATTGCACACGGGGCGGCCGTCGTGCGCGGCGCCGCGCAGGCGTGCGTCGTCGTCGACCTGCCGTTCTCCACGTTCCAGGAATCGCCCGCGCAAGCCTATCGCTCCGCCGCGCGGTTGCTCGCCGAAACCGGCGCGCAGGCCGTGAAGCTCGAAGGCGGCTGCGAGATGACCGACACGATCCGCTTCCTGACCGATCGCGGCATTCCGGTGATGGCGCACGTCGGCCTCATGCCGCAGCAGGCCAACGCAACGGGCGGCTTCCGCGCGCAGGGGATGGACCCGCATTCGGCCGCGCAGGTGTTCGACGCCGCGTGCGCGGCCGAGCGGGCCGGCGCATTCAGCGTCGTCATCGAAGGCACCGCCGAAGCGCTCGCGCGCCACCTGACCGAAACGCTGACGATCCCGACGATCGGCATCGGCGCATCGCCCGCGTGCGATGGACAGGTGCTCGTGACCGAGGACATGATCGGTGCGTTCGATGCGTACACGCCGCGCTTCGTGAAGCGCTACGCGGATGCGAATGCGGTGATGCGCGACGCGATCCGCCAGTACGCGCACGACGTGCGGCAGCGCGTATTTCCGGAGCCCGCGCATTGCTTCGGATACGGCAAGCCGCTGCAACTGGCGGACGCGGCCGCCGCTGCGTGATGCCGGACGAACGGCGCGGTCACCTCACGCTACGTGCGCTTGCGCATCGCATGCGCGACCCGCGCGTTCGCTTCGAATTTCGCGCGATGCGTCGAGAAAAACGTCCGCACGTTGCGGACGTTCGACGCACCGGTGAAGAGCCGCCGCGCGAATTCGTCGTATTCGGCGACATCGGCCAGATCGGCGATCACGACGAAATCGGGCCCCGGCGACACGCGATAGCACTGCGTGACGGCCGGCTCCGCGCACACGTACGCTTCGAACGCGTCGTAGTCCTCGGCCGTCTGCCGGTCGAGGCTGATCTCGATCAGCGCGGTGACGGCCGTGCCGATCGCGACCGGGTCGAGCACCGCGACCTGCCGGCGGATCACACCGGCCTCCGTCAGCCGCCGCACGCGCCGCATGCAGGTGGGCGGCGACGACAGCGCGCGCTCGGCGAGTTGCAGGTTGGACACCGAGGCGTCGTCCTGAAGGATCGCGAGGATGCGCAGGTCGAGATCGTCGAGGGTGATGCCGGCCATCGGCCACTCCTTCCGGTTAGCGGGTGAAATTTAATTTCAACATGATAAATGATCTACCGTTCATTTCACTTGTTGCCATTTTTTGAAATTTAATTCCATTTCAATGGTTCTACCATCGCTCTCACTGATCCAGACAGGACATTTACGGAGCGCGATATGTGTGGAATTGTCGGGGCGGTTGCCCAGCGGGACATCCTGCCGAACCTGGTCGACGGCCTGAAGCGGCTCGAATACCGCGGCTACGATTCGTGCGGCGTCGTGGTCTACCGCGACCGCGCGCTGGCGCGCGCCCGCAGCGTCGATCGTGTCGCGAACCTGCAGCGCGAGATCGCCGAGCAAGCGTTGTCCGGTTACACGGGCATCGCGCATACGCGCTGGGCGACGCATGGCGCGCCCGTCACGCTCAACGCACATCCGCACTTCTCGCCGAGCGACGCCAACGCACGCATCGCGCTGTCGCACAACGGGATCATCGAGAACTGCGACCAGTTGCGCGCGGAACTGCAGGCGCACGGCTATGTGTTCGCGAGCCAGACCGACAGCGAGGCAATCGCGCACCTGGTCGATCACCTGTACGACGGCGACCTGTTCGACGCGGTACGGCGAGCGGTCGCGCGACTGCGCGGCAGCTATGCGATCGCGGTGATGTGCCGCGACGAGCCGCACCGGATCGTCGGCGCGCGCGACGGGATGCCGCTCGTGGTCGGGGTCGGTGAAGGCGAGAATTTTTTGGCGTCCGACGCGATTGCGCTGTCGGGTATCACCGATCGCATTGCCTACCTGGAGAACGGCGATGTCGCCGATATCCAACTGCATCGCTACTGGATCGTCGATGCGAACGGCCAGCGCGTCGAGCGCGCGGTGCAACGCGTCGCCGCGCATAGCGGCGCGGCCGATCTCGGATCGTATCGCTACTACATGCAGAAGGAGATCTTCGAGCAGCCGCAGGCCGTGGCCGATACGCTGCTCGACGTTTCGTCGATCATGCCCGAGCTGTTCGGCGACGGCGCGTGGCGTGTGTTCAATGACGTCGATTCGGTGCTGCTGCTCGCGTGTGGCGGCAGCTATCACGCGGCGCTGACCGCGAAGTACTGGATCGAAAGCATCGCGAAGCTGCCAGCCAGCGTTGAGATTGCCAGCGAGTTTCGTTATCGCGACAGCGTGCCGAATCCGCGCACGCTGGTGGTTGCCGTGTCGCAGAGCGGCGAGACGGCCGATGTGCTCGGGGCCGTGCATGTCGCGAAACGCAGCGGGATGATGCATACGCTCGCGATCTGCAACGTCGCGACGAGTGCGCTGATGCGCGAATGTGCGCTGCAGTTCGTGACGCGTGCGGGGATCGAGATCGGCGTGGCTTCGACGAAGGCGTTTACGACGCAGCTCGTTGCGCTGTTCCTGCTGACGCTGTCACTGGCGCAGGTGCGCGGGCGGTTGAGTGACGATGAAGAAAAGGAACATCTGCGCGCGCTGCGGCATCTGCCCGATGCGATGTCGAAGGTGCTCGCGCTGGAACTGCAGATCATGGCTTGGTCGGAGTTGCTCGCGCGACGCGACAACATGCTGTTTCTCGGGCGCGGGATGCATTATCCGATCGCGCTGGAAGGCGCGCTGAAGATGAAGGAGATTTCCTATATTCATGCGGAGGCTTATCCGGCCGGCGAGTTGAAGCATGGGCCGCTGGCGCTCGTCAGCAATGAAATGCCGGTGATCGCGGTTGCGCCGAATGACATGCTGCTCGAGAAGCTCAGGTCGAACATGCATGAGGTCAGTGCGCGGAATGGGCGGCTGTTCGTGTTCGCGGATGTGGACTGCGGGTTGGTGCCGAGTGAAGGGATCGAGGTGATTCGGCTCAACGAGTATTACGGGCCGTTGTCGCCGATCTTGCATACGGTGCCGATGCAACTGCTCGCGTATCACGCGGCGTTGGCGCGGGGGACGGATATTGATAAGCCTAGGAATTTGGCTAAGTCGGTGACGGTGGAGTGAGGGGGCGCCTCTACCCTTTCCATTGGCAATCCGGATTAAAAGTATTTACACGCAAAGGCTTCTCACCTATTTTGAGATAATTGTGTGCCAAGCCGTTGTTTTTACATCGAAAACGGGCCAGTCAGGAATTTCGTGTTTAAGGCATAACATGCTCTCAAGGAGAGTTTATGCCTCGCAAACCGAAGGCCCAGCCGGTGGAGCTGCCGGCAATTCCGGCCGAACTGCTTGAGCAGTTTGGCAACGGTCCGATGACAGCAGAAGCCATCAATGCCGCGACGCTGGCGCTCAAGAAGGCGCTGATCGAGCGAGCGCTGGGCGGCGCCCCTGCCTCGTGCGCCAGCGAAGTTATCGCGTATATGGAAAGCAAAACTGGAGACGATGTAATATTGAACGAGTTCCGGCACGCGCACGCTGAATTCTCGACGCTCAGTTGAGACAATTGGCGGCTTCATGTGAAGCCGCCGGAATTGCTGCAGCATATTAAAGCCCGCCCGGACAATTTCGAGCGCGGATACCTCCCAGTTTGCAACGAAGCGCGGTAAGATTAACCAGATAAATATGCGTTATAAGGGCCCATGATTCCGTACAGCACCGGAGTACAGCCGCCTCGCACGGCCGAAGATTTCGAGGACTTCTGCCTTACAGTCTACAGCGAGGTTTTTGACGACCCTACTGCGATTAAGAACGGACGTTCCGGGCAAAAACAGAACGGCGTCGACATCTTCGCGATGCGCAAGGAGAAACGCTACGGGGTGCAGTGCAAGCGGAAGACGTATGGCTCCTTGACGACCAAAATCGTTGACGAGGAAGTCGCACTCGCGGACCGTGGTAACGTAAAAATCGAAGAACTGATTATCGCGACCACTGCGCCCAATGATGTGGCGCTGGTCGAATACGCAGCGATCTTGTCAGACGCTCGGGACGCGGAAGGGAAATTCCGCGTCAGCGTCGCCTTTTGGGACACGCTTGAGTCTTACGTACGGCGGTTTCCTCGACTGCAGACCATGCTCGCTCCGCACATGCCGGGAGGAGCTTTTTGGGAACAACGTCAGGCCTTCACTGACCAACAGGTCACCTTCGAGAAGTTCGCGGGCGAAATGCGGACGATGTTCCAATCCGCCGAATCGTTGGCGCGGGCCATCCCGGAGGCTCGTGCAGGCTCTCTCGATAAGGTGATGGACGCGCAGCTCGACGGAATAAAGGCGCAGTTGCTTGCCGGCAAGTTCGATGACGCGCTCGCCAATCTCAGCATTCTCGGAAGAGACCTGACTGTTCTCGACATTCATCAACGCGCCCGCTGGCATACCCAACGCGCTCACTGCTACTGGCAGAAGCATGATTTTGCCGCGGCCGCCGAAGAATTCGCTGCCGCCTATCGCCTCACGCCAGATGACGAGAAGATTGCCGGCAACGCTATCCGAGGCAAGCTGCTCCTCGAGGATTTCGCGGCCGCGCTAACTCTCGGTGACGAACTGCGTCAACGCTTTCCCGCGTCGGAAGGAGTGTTCACTGCTTGGGCGCAAGCGAGTGACAGAAGCGGCACAACGCCGCAATGGAAGGCAGTACCACCTGAAATGCGGGAGTCAGCAGACGTCTTGCACGTCTTCGCTTGGCTTGCAGTCCTTGCTGGTGACTTTGCTGAAGCAAGTCGGTTGGCTGCCGCTGCCCAGCAAAAGGGAGACCGGAGTTTTGAAGTCAACGCCCTAAGGCTGCTTGCGACTGTCAACGAGGCAACGGAAGACGGCGTCCTCGCGAGCAACGGCATCATCGCGCCCGCGATTAAAGCCTCGTTGGCGGAGCAAATTCCATCTTTCGAACCAGTCGACAAGGTCTTGTGGAGCAGGCAGAGCGTTCATTCGCTGAGTCAGGCCGCAGGTTGCCTCGGTTATGCGTACATGATGGTTGACCGTGCCGACCGAGCGCGTGAAGTCTTGCTTGAAGCTGTGAAGCGTTTCCCCTGCGACGGTCAGCTTGGACGGGTTTGCCTTGAGAGTTGCTTCCGCGCCGGGTCAGGTAACGATGCCTTCAATTTCGGCAAGGAAAACATCGCCAACCTCGATAGCGAGGGCCGGCTTATTGTCGCTGAGATGGCCGCACGACGTGGCGATGCGCCAGTTTTCGAAGCGGTTGTACGCGCGTTGAATGAAGAGGAGGAAGGCAAGCGTTACCCTGAAGACGTTCAAGCTTTCGGATGGCTCCTTCTTGCTCGGCAAGGTAAGACTGCGGAACTGGCGGGTGCCCTCACCGAGGCGAGCGTACAAGAATTGGAGTCGACTAGCGCGAAAGTCACAGCACTAACTATTGCGAAGCGTGAGCAAATGCCATGGGCTGACGCGGCGATTGAAGCGCTGTCCAAAGACATTACAGCCGCGACTCCGACACGCGATGTAGTCATGTCTGCGCAGCTTTTCCTCTTTGCGAATCGATTCGACGACGTCGTCTCGTCCCTCGAAAAGCGGCTTCCGGCAGGGTATTTCAGCGAGCCTCACCGGTTACTTTTCAGCGCACTGGTTCAGCGTGGCTCGAGAAAGCGCGCGCTGCAAATGCTCAACTCTTTCCCGGAAACCGCACTCGAAGACTCAAGCGTCAGAGAGGACGCGGTGGAGTTAGCGCGTGACGCAGGCGATTGGGAACAGTTGTCTAAGCTGGCGGAACTGCATCTAGCGGCGCATCCTCAGCGCGTAGACGCTTGGGGATTCAGGGCCTCAGTCTTCATCGCCCAAAAGCGCGCCGGCGCTTTGCGCGAATTCCTCTCACAGGATATTCCCCTGATGCTGGAGGGCCCGCTTCGGTATCGAACCCAATTGGCTCGGCTCGAAATCGAATTCGGCGCCCAGGAGCGAGGCTTCAAGCGCTTGTATCTCGCTTTCCGGGAGGCCTTAAACAGCACGGAAGCAGCATCGGCCTACCTCAGTCACATCCTCATGTTGCCACCTGAGAGCATGCCGCCCGAGCCCACACTGGTTTCCAGCGGCTGCGCTGTCACGCTTGCGGATGAGCTTGGTGAGACCAAGACCGTAGTCGTCGACCCAGACGGGCTTGGTAAGGTGTCGGACGCTAGCAATTTTTTCTCGACGTCTTCGCCAGTTTTCGAGTCGCTCAATGGAGAGCGTGTCGGTGGCATAGTCGTTGTGTCCGACGGGATAGGCGCTCCACAGGAATACCTCATCTCCGGCATCACGTCGTCTTTCCGCTGGTTGGCGCACCTTGCGCAGGAACTCATACGCAAATCGGTCGGGAAGAGTGGAAGTCTGACATCCGTGGACCTGCATAAAACCCCCGATGGCGAATACGACCTCTCACGCATTTTGGAAATGCTCAAACAACGGAGCGACCGCGTACGCGACGTGTTTGATGCGTATCAGCGCGGCCAGGCCACCGTGGGTATTGTGGCCAAACTCTTAGGAACATCGGCCGCCGTGGTGTCTGGAGATTGGCCCCAGAGCGTTGAAACAAATCTGTATGTCTGCAACGGAACGTCCAGAGAGCGTCTGGAGGCTGAGACTCATCTGAAGGATAGAGACCAAGCCTTGGTAGTTGACCTTGCGACTGTGAACGAGCTGGTGGCGGTGGGTCTTGAGAAGGTATTGAGCTACAGTTCCGCTGTATATCTTGCCGCCTCGGCATCAGGCGTCCTCGACAACCTTATCTCAGAGGAAGAAGGCAACAAGAGCAGAGCGAATATGGCAGAGCAAAATGGTCGTATCGTTCTGACGGAACTCGACGACGCCTATCATGAGAAACAGCGCGCGTATCTCGTTCGCCTGCGCGAGTGTGTGGAAAAATACTGCCAAGTTGTTCCTGTCTACGGAGTCGAGGACCCACCGCCCAACCTTCTAAAATTCCGCGAATTAATCGACGAAGAGTCATACGATGCGCTCCTTCTTGCTCTGGAGAAGAATGCTGTCCTCCTTACGCTCGACGGTCGTCTTCGGGAACTGGCCAATATCGTCGGCGGCATCAAAGGAGTTTGGCCACAGGTATACATCGCTGCCGCAGGTAACGCCGGCTTGTGCTCAACCGGCGAGTATGCGCAGTTTGTATTTACGAGCCTTGTCAAGCGTCGGTCGCACGTTGCAATAAACGCGATAGATTTCATTTGGCTACTGTCGCAGCCGATGGACTTCCAACATTTTGCGATGCGTGCTTTACTGAAATATATTGCCAACCCCTCTGTTGACTGGAGAAGCGTTGTGCTGTTCGTCGGTGAGTCGCTCAACCGCATGGCGGTGGCTGGTGCAACGCTTTTTGCGTTACGTCGAATTATCGAAACCTTCGTGCCTCTGCTGTTCGCGCGTGGGGACGCAGACGCCGACCGCGTTCATGTTTCAATCGAGTTGCGCATTGCCCAGATTGTGAATACCGGGTTTGATCCCAAGCGAGCCCATCCGGTGGAGGCACCGAAGATTGCAGAAGACCAAGCTCTTTGGCGGCGTTTTCTCTCCGCGTCAATATTTAAAGCTCGCCGTCTGGCGAAAGGGCAAACGGTGGACGAGCTTGTTTCGCGTTCTCTCAACGTTACCCCCGTGTACTGTTGCACCCGACGTATGTATCGGGTCAATGAGGTAGCCAAGTCAGACTAACTATGCGAGTCGACCCACGCGCGCCCCCACGAGAGTCCTGCGCCTCCTCGTCGGTATAGAAGCCACCGAGAACTCTTGAGCTTCAACGAATTTTCGCTCCCGAGTAATCGTCCCGCTCGCGGCATATCGCCTGGCTGCGAGAAAACCTCTCCCTATTGCTCAATGGCGTGGCCCATAGCACGTAACCGATAGTCTGCCACATCATTTGCGTTTTCCCATGCGGGCGCTTCGACTTGTCAAGTGCCGAATATGGTCGAAATGAATCGTTTCGCTTCTTCGCGGCTTACATGCTCAAACGGCGCTGCATGGTGCAGCGTACAGAAATTGTGTGCTTTCACGGTCAGTCAGTTTCACCGTAAGCCGGAACAACGAGCCAGCCGGATATTGTTGCCGCATGGACCGACTGCACTCGACTTTGAGCTTTGGGTCTACCCCTGCCCAGGAAGTGGCCTCACGCGCAAGCCTGCCGACGAAGATTCGCCAGAGGGCACATACGTCTCAACGATGATTTCCACTCGATGACTCCGTTCAGGTAGTCGTTCGCTAACACGCGGCCGCCACATAGCTCATTCTTGGCTGCGCTCAGGCAAAAAAGGGCGCGCACGCGTTCGAAGGGAAGCTCGGATTCGCGGCACGTCGACGCGAACGCGTCGTCTAACGGCCGCTCTCCGGTTCATTGCGACGGCGGCTTAACCCGCCCGCACGAAATGATGCTCGACCCTCGTCCGGAGCACCCCCTCCAGCGCCGCAAGCCGTTCGCGCAGCCGAACCGCTTGCCCTTCCGTCATTTCGCCGAGCACGATCTTTTGTTCGAGAACGTCACCACAGCGGGTGATGGCCCAACGGTCGACCGTGGCGGTTTCACCTTCGAGTACGGCCTCCGCGGTCGAAACGATGCCCGGAATCCGTCTCGAAACGAGATGAACCGTATGCGTCACCGTGAAACCGGGAAGGAAGTGCGACCAGTCTTCACAGACCGTCGGGCGGGAAGCGGAGGAAACTTGGCTCATGGTTGCTCCGGATGAATGGTTATCGAACCGGTGCCAGCCATGCTGCTCCCGTTTCGTTGCCGTCAATCGGCCGCATCGCCCCAAGGGCGTCCACCTTGCCCGGGAGGGCAGGTTGGCGTCGGATGACCCGACTCTGGATGCTTGATTTCTCACGTTCGACATTCCGAACGTGGGTTCATTATACCGAAAATTCGACATCGGACAAGGCGCCCCGGGAAAACCACGCTCCGACCGGGATGGCCGCTCCGATCCAGCCCTCTTACCGCCGGGAACCCCGGCCACGCACAACCACCCCTCAGACTAAAACCAAACGCTAAACCGCGTCCCCGTCATCAGCACATCAACCGTCAGCTTCCATTGATGAGCCACGGCAATCTCCCTGCAGATTGCCAGCCCGAGGCCCGCACCGTCATAGCGCGAATCCGGCGCCCGCCAGTATCGGTCGAAAAGCAGCGGCAGATGTTCCCGCCGAATACCCGGCCCTTCGTCTTCAACATGAATCACCGTCTCGAGAACGGTCAGCACGACGACACCGCCCGACGGCGACGCATTGATCGCATTCTCGAGAAGGTTCTTGAGCAGGATGAAAAGCGCCCCGCTATCCGCGCGTATCGGCGACGCGGAGTCGCGCGCTTCGATATGAAGCGTCACCTGCTTCGCATCGGCCTTGCCGGCCAGCAGGCTCACGACATCTCGCGCGACGTCGACACCGCTCACGTCGCCGAAATTGAAGTTCTGCGCTTCGCTGACTTCAGCCAGATGCAGTAGTTGCTTGACCTGCCGGGCCATCAAATCGATCTCGCGAAGCAAAAGCGCCTTCTGGCTGATGTCCGGCTGCAGCTCGATCTGCCCTCTGACGAGCGTGAGCGGTGTCTGTAACTCGTGCGCAGCGTCGGCCAGAAACTGCTGCTGCACCGCGAAGCCGTTCTCGAGCCGGGTCAGCGCGTCGTTGAATGCATCGATCAGCGGCTTGATCTCGCTGGGAATCCCGGCCGACGACAGCCGCGTCTTCAGGTTGCGTGGCTCGATTTCCCGCGCGGCACGCGATACCTCCCGTAACGGCTTCAGCACGTGACCGATCGTCAACGGCAGCGTCAGTCCGAAAATGACGGTCGCGATGACCAGCACATAAGCGACGGTCTTCGGTATCGGATCGATCCGCGTCCTGACGAGCGCATCGACGAGTTGCCTGCTTTGCGCCACCTGCACGTAATAGACGACGCTACCGTTCAACGCGCGCTGCGTCGCGACCGCGTACGCCTTGCCGTCGATCGTGGTGGGCAGCACCTTGCCTGCCACCGTCGCGAGGTCCTCCGTCAGCCACGGTCGATCTTCGCTCGAAGGCATCGACGCCAGCAACACCTTCCCCGTCGCATCGAGCACGCGATACTTCACGTCGGCCGGCAAGAGTCGGAACATCACTGCCGGATGCTCGCCCAATCGCACGGACGCTGGGCGCCCGGCCGCATCGAAACGCATCCCGGCCACGATATGACGGATGCTTTCCATCTGCTGGCGCCCTCCCAGGAACTCGGGATATCGATCCAGAAAATAGACGGAAAGCGCGGACAGCAGCGCCAGGCTGATGGCGAACGCGGCGACGTTGGTCACCCACAGACGTGTCGACAGGCGCAGGATCCAATGACGGAACATGGCGGTTTTTTTACCAGGGAGCGGCAACTGGCGAAACGCGGCGAAGCATCGTCACGCGTCCCGCAGCGCGAAGCCGGCGCCGCGGATATTGGTGAGCCGCATCGTTGCACCAATCGCCGTCAGTTTCTTGCGCAAGCGGTGCACGGTCACCTCGAGCGCGTTCGGCGTGACCGCCTCCGCGAGCCCCCATGCGGCATGCTCGAGTATCGAATGCCGGACGGTCCGGCCGCCGGCTTCGATCAGGCAGAGCATGACCTGCAGTTCGGCCGGCGCAAGCAGTACCATCCGGTCGCCACAGCGCATCGCGCGCTGGGCCGGGTCCACGGTCACATCCGCGAACGAGGCGACGAGCGTCGTGAGCAGCGCCGGGCGCCGCATCAGCGTGCGTACGCGTGCAACGAGTTCGCTCATTTCGAACGGCTTGGTCACATAGTCGTCGGCGCCGCTTTCGAGTCCGTCGATGCGGTCATGCAACGCGTCGCGTGCCGTCAGCATCAGGCAAGGCATCATGCGCCCCGCCGCGCGCAGCGTGCGCAGGAACGTCAGGCCGTCTCCGTCGGGCAATCCGCGGTCGACGATCAGCAGCGCGTAATCGGCCTGGTCGATACCGTAAGCAGCCTCCCGGGCATTGCCGAACCGATCGGATTCGATGCCCGCCGCGGCCAACGCCTGGGACAACAGGCCGGCCAGGCGCTCGTGATCCTCGACAATCGCCACTCTTGGCATACTCGCACTCACTTGAACCGATACATGTAGCCGATCCTTGCCTCGGGAACGTACCGCCTGCCGACGAGCGGACTGTCGGTGATGCCGTCACCGAGACGCGACACGCCCACGTCCAGAAAAATCGTCTGCTGCTTCGTCATCTGGTAGTCGATACGGGTGCCAGCCGACACGTTCACGGCCGAACCCGCGCTGTATGCGGCGCGCCAGGCACGCGCCTCCGATGGTCGCACGCCGTAATAGTAGTCGACGTATTTGTTGCTCAGCCATTCCGCGCCGACGTGTGGCGTGATCGAGAATGCGCCGAGAGCGAATGCCTTCTCGAAGCCGATTTTCGCGCGCTCGCCCTTGTTTCCGCCGAGCAGGAAACTGCCCGACAACGTGCCGAAGCTCGTGCTCCATGACAGTGCAGGGCCGTACCACAACGCACCCTTGCGATTTTCCATGCCGTTCAGGATCGGTGCGTCGGAGCCCTTGTATCCGTCGAACAGCGAGAACTGGCCACGCAGCGCGACATTGACGCCGCTCCAGCTGCCGATTTTCAGATCGACCGTGGTGCCGATGACCTGCACCCATTTGTTGTCGAGGTAGAGCAGCGGAAAAGGCAATACGCGGGTGCCGTCGCCCTTGTAGGCCGACGGCTCGATGCCGACGCCGGCGCCCAATCCCCAATGCGTGACGTTCGTCGCGTGGTTGAGGATGGTCAGCCCCGTATTGTCGGGGTCGGGCGGGCTCATGCCCTCGTCCGCCCACGCGGAAACAGATGAAAGTGCGAATGAAGCGGCAAGCAGCAATAGCGGACGTTCGCGGCGGGAGGCAATTTTCACAATCGTTTCCTGGAGTCGAGGGTCGAAACGGGGGCTACTGTAGGACCAGTCGACTTACCGCTCACTTACCAGGAAAAATATCGACGCACTGCGGACGGTGCGGGAAAATCAAATGGCGGGAAATATCGACGCAAGGCGAGCCTGTTTCGCCCTGCGTCCTCGAGGAACGTGGCAATGCGCGTCGTCAAAACACCGTATGCAACCCCACCCGCGCCACCGCCTGACTCGCGGAACTCGATGCCCCGTTCGGATCCAGCACCCCGTTCACCTGCGCATTCGCGCCGCTATTCGCCCGCTGATAATCCGCCGACACATACACCATCGTCCGCTTCGACAACAGGTACTGAAGCGCGACGCTGACCTGATGCGCATGGTTGTCGTTCACCGCTTCATTGCCCTTCATGTACATGTATTTCGCGCCCAGCACGACGTCTGGCCTGATCCGCCACAAGCCGCCGGCCTCGGCCATCCACACGCCGGCATCGTTGAACGAATTGCGCACGGTCGTCATCAGCGCCTTCGCTACAACGACCCCAAAGTCGTAGTGCATCCCGACACCCCAGTTGCGCACGCTGGTCGACGGCACGCCCGGCGCCGGGCCGTACTTCTCGTTCGTATAGGCCGCGCCCACGCCGAACGGCCCCAGCTCATAGTTCACGCCGGCACTGACGGCGTTGTCCGCGCCGACCGAGCCGGCCACGCCACCGAACGCATACATCACGCCGCCGGAAAAACCGGCCACCGTCGGCGAGCTGTACTTGACCGAGTTCGCGATCGGCTTGCTGCCTGCCGTGCGGTCCCAGTCGAACGCGCCGGTCGGGTTGCCCGGAAGCGCAAGACGCTGGAACGGGCCGTTCCGAAAGCCGTACAACCCGGAAATGTCCCGCGAAATCGCATTGCCCTTTGAAAAGAGCGCATCCACCATGAAGTCGTACTGATTGCCCAGCGTGATGCTGCCGAACCGGTCGCTCTCGAGGCCCACGTATGCGTTGCGCCCGAAAATCCCGGTCCCGATGATGCTGCCGTTCGCCATCGAGAACTGGTTCACGAGCGCGAATGTCGCGCGATACCCGCCGCCGAGATCCTCGGTGCCGCGCAAGCCGAACAGGTTGGGCGCGAATATGCCGTCGTCGAACTTGACGTTCTTTCCGCCGCCCTCGTTGCTGACATACGTGATGCCGGAGTCGATCAGCCCGAACATCGTCACGCTGCCTTGCGCCCATGCGCCCTGCGCCACGGCAAGCACTGCGAATACGCCAAACCTGAGTTTCATGTCGTCTCCATCTTTTTATGAAAATACGCGTCCGTCACCCGCTGCGGGGCGGGTGCTTGCTCATTGCTTCGTAGAAAATCGCGTTGATTCAGGCAGTCACATCAACGCTAATAATTAGTTTTACTGATTTATAAATTCGAAGAATTCCCCGATGACCCGGTGCCGATCCGCACGATTCAAGCCGGCGGATCAAACGCCCCGAGAAACGATCCACGCCGAGGCATCCACTTCGACCGCCACCGTTTCCAGTCCAGCCCCCGCGCAAGGCCCGTCGATACACACCCCATCATCGAACCGGAACAACGCACTGTGATGCGCACACATCAACACTTGCGACCGATAACAGGACACATGGCCCGGCACAAAATCGAGCGGCACCGAAAAGTGCGGACACCGATTCACGTACGCCCACACCTGCTCGCCACGCCGCACCACGATGACGGGCCGCCCGATACACGCTTCGTCGACGACCCGCGCGCCGCCGTCGGGCACATCGGACACGCGGCAGAGCTGTTTCGCTTCCATCGCTCACACCCTTTGCTCGGGGTTGCCGAGGCTCCAGTCCCACGGACGCACTTCGACATGCGAGAACAGGCCCTCCTTCACATACGGGTCGTTGCCGACGAACCGCATCACCGCGTGGATGTCGTCCGCCTCGACGACGAGCAGCGTGCCGTTCATCGCATCGCCTTGCGGGTCCAGCGTCGGGCCGCCGAGCCGCACATACACGCCATGCTCGGCCGCCGAGCGCAGATACGTCCGGTGAATCGGCCGCATGCGGTCGCGCACGTCGCGCATGCCCGGCTGGTCGGTGGCAAACACCGCAAAAAAACGCGCCATGGCGATCAGCTCCGATTGAGGACGAAGCCGAGCGTCGCTTCGCGGTGCAAGCCGTTCACGCCGATCTGGTCATTCATCACGTCGTTCTCCGTTGGCCCATCCGGCCGCTCACTGCGGCGCGCGCCCTTCCCATGCGTGCTGAAGCAACGCGCGAATCGCCGTGCGTTCGATCGGCCGCGGGTTCGCGTATGGATTTCTGCACGCAAGATCGGCCGCTTCGTCGAGCCCCTGCTGCGGCATCCCGATATCGGCGAGCGCCGGCGCGATGCCGAGCTGCGCGTTCAGCCTGAACAGCAGCGGCCCGGCTTCCGCCGCGTCGTGCCCGCCTAGCGCCCGCGCGACGCGACGCAGCGCGTCGGGCGCCGCGGCGTGGTTGTAATGCGCGGTATGCGGCAACATCGCCGCGTGTGTCTGCGCGTGCGGCAGGTTGAACGTACCGCCGAGCGTGTGGCAGAGCTTGTGGTGCAACGCCATGCCAACCGCACCGAGGCAGGTGCCGGCGAGCCACGCGCCGTACAACACGCGACTGCGCATCGCGCGGTCTTGCGGATCGCGGACCACGACGGGCAACGCTTCGCCGAGCGCACGAATCGATTCTTCCGCCATCAAGCTGATGACCGGGTTCGCGTCTTCCGCGTAGAGCGCCTCGACGGCGTGCGCGATCGCATTGACACCGGACGCCGCCGAAATGCCCGGCGGCAGCGACAACGTCAGCGAAGGGTCGTAAATCACGGTACGCGGCAGCACGCGCGCATCGCGCCCGGTGCGCTTCAACCGGCCTTCGGTGAGTCCGTAGATCGGCGTCATCTCCGAGCCCGCGTAGGTCGTCGGCACGGCGACGATCGGCAGCGACGATTCGAGCGCGATGGCCTTGCCGAGCCCGATCGTCGAGCCGCCGCCGATTGCGATGCAACAGTCCGCGCCGAGTTCGGCGGCCGTCTCGCGCGCCGCGCGTGCGACTTCGACCGGCACGTGCATGACGGCCTCAGCGCACACGCCGGCCGCACGTTCGCCCAACACGTCCTTCACGCGATCGGCAAGATGCCGTTGCTCGGGCGTCGACAGAATGAGCGCACGGCGGGCGCCGAGCGTCGACAGCTCGTCCGGCAGCCGGGCCAGCGCGCCCCATTCGAAGACCACGCGCGACGGGGTGCCCTGATAGACGAAGCGCTCCATACGAGCCTCAGCGCTTGAAATGCGGCGGCACGTTGCCGTCGACGTTGACCCACACCGAGCGCGCTTCCGTGTAGTCGTGCATCGCCTCGAAGCCCATCTCGCGGCCGTAGCCCGACTTGCCCACCCCGCCGAACGGGCTGCCCGGATTGACGCGCTTGTAGCAGTTGATCCAGCACATGCCCGCGTTGATCTGTGCCGCCATCCTGTGTGCACGCGAAAGGTCGTTGGTCCACAGGCCGCTGCCGAGCCCGTATTCCGTTGCGTTGGCAATGGCCAGCGCCTCTTCGTCGCTGCCGAAGCGCAGCACGGTGACGAACGGGCCGAACACTTCCTCCTGCGCAACGCGATCGGTCGCACGCCTCGCCTCGATGATCGTCGGGCGCACGTAGTAGCCATTGGCGAGCGCCGGGTCCTGCGGTGCGCTGCCGCCCGTCAGCACGCGGCCGCCCTGCTCGCGCGCGACGTCGACATACGACAGCACGCGATCGAGGTGCTGCTTCGACGTCAGCGGCCCCATCTCGGTGTCGGCGTCGAGCGGATTGCCGATCCGGATCGACGACGCGAGCGCGACGAAGCGCTCGAGGAACGCGTCCGCGATGCGTTCGTGCAGCACGAGCCGCGACCCCGCGATACACGCCTGCCCCTGGTTGTGGAAGATCGCCCACGCGGCGCCGTTGATGGCCGCGTCGAGATTGGCATCGTCGAACACGATGTTGGCGCCCTTGCCGCCCAGTTCCAGTTGCACGCGCTTCAGGTTGCCCTGCGACGCTTCGACGATTCGCCGGCCCGTCGCCGTCGATCCGGTGAACGCGATCTTGCCGACGCCCGGATGTTCGGCGAGCCGCTGGCCCGCCGTATGCCCGTAGCCGGGCACGATGTTGACGACGCCGGCAGGAAACCCGACCTCGGCCATCAGCTCGACGATCCGCAGCGTCGACAGCGGCGTGATTTCCGACGGCTTGAGCACCACCGTGTTGCCGGCCGCCAGCGCCGGGCCCATCTTCCAGCTCGTGAACATCAGCGGAAAATTCCACGGCACGATCTGGCCGACGACGCCGATCGGCGCGCGTTGCACGTAGTTCAGGAAACCGGTCTCGACCGGAATCACCGAGCCTTGCAGCTTGTCGGCCATGCCGCCGAAATAGCGAAAGCAGGCTGCCGTGCGCGGCACGTCGAGCGCACGCGAATCGCGAATCGGGTGGCCGGTGTCCAGCGATTCGAGCTGCGCCAGCTCCTCCGTGTGGGCTTCGATCGCATCGGCCAGGCGCAGCAGCAGACGGCCGCGCTCGGCAGCCGGCATCGCCGACCATGCCGGGAATGCGCGCGTCGCGGCTTCGACGGCCAGATCGACGTCCGCCGCGGTGGCCGCGGCGATCTTCGTGATGACGGAACCGTCGTGCGGGTTCAGCACGTCGATCGTGCCGCGATCGACGGCGTCAACGAAGCGCCCGTCGATGAAGAGTTGGGTTTGCATGAATCGTCCTCGGTGGGATGCGGAAGCGGAAGCGGAAGCTGCAGCGGAAACTGAAGCGCGGCCTAGAACGCGATCGGGTACGGCGCGAGCTCGCCGCTCTCGTAGCGTTGCGGCAGATCCGGCGTCGCGTTTTCCCAGACCAGCAGCATCGAGCGCTTCGTCGAATAGCCCTGGTGCCGGATGTCGGCCGGCATCGCGCAGATGTCGCCGGCCCGCATCGTGATACGCGCACGCGGCGCGCCGGTGTTCTTGTCGCCGATGTCCCATACGATTTCGTCTGACAGTTGCAGGAACCATTCGACGCGGTCGTTGCCGTGGAAGACCGGCAGGATGAATTCCTCGGTGGTCGGGCAGAACAGGCTGCGCCCGCACACCGACGTGACCGACGGATTCCACGTCACGTCGGAACGCGACAGGTACTTGAACAGGTTGAACGCGTGCAGCTCGCCTTCGAAGCCCGGCTCGACATGCACTTCCGGCTCGTCCTGCACCACGTCGAGAAACGCGCGGTTGACCGGCAGTTCGTCGCGCAGCGGCGAGTCGCCTTCGAGGCCCGGCATGCGGCGCGTCGCGATACGCGTGCGCTCGATCGCCGAGCCGTTCTCGCCGTGCTTGCGCCCGAATGCCGTGCCCGTTTCCTCGGGCGCCGCGAACGGGTCGAAGCCTTCGTTGGTCCAGTCGTGCAGCATCGCCTTGAAGGTCGCCATGATCGTCGGCGTGTCGAAGGTCTCGGTGTAGTCGACGCCGGCGTCCTTCAGGATGCCGTTGAAGGTCCCCGCATACATGTCGACCTTGCCGTAGTGATTGCGCGTGCCGAATACGTGATCGAAATTCACCCAGCCGTAGAAGAAGCCCCACGCGACGTCGCGCATCATCGCGCGCAGGAATGCGTCCGCCGGCATCGCATGCGTGCGCGTCCGGCCTTTCGCGGGCCAGCTGATCTTCACGAAATATTCGTCGCGCTGAAACGCGAATTCGCCGAGCTGAAAGCGGCGGTAGCCGGTGACGGCATCGGCTTCGGTCGATCGCACCAGATCGGCGGCAAAGCCCGTGGAAAGGTCGAGGGTCTCGAGGGTGGCCATAACGTGTCTCCTGGAATAGTCGAATGCGGTCGGAAGGTCAGTGCAGGCAGATCTCGGCCCACTTCTCGACGGACAGCTCGCCGAGCACGGTCTGCACCAGCGCGACACCCGGGCGGCTCGCTGTGAAGCGATACGCACAGCCGGCCGGCAGCAGCGCCTGATGACCCTGGCGCAACACGACGTACCCCATGTTTCGGCCGGCCGGATGCGCGCCCGCGCGCACGGTGCCGCGGCCCGATTGCGGCGGATCGTCGAGCTTGATGAAGTCGATCCGGACTTCGCCGTCCATCTGGATCGTGAACTCGTCATGCGCGCACGCGAACCACGGCGACTGGCCGTCGGTCCGCAACACTTCGATCACGTATTCGAGGTTCTTGCCGGCGACGACCTTTTCGTAAGGGGCCGACTTCGACGCCACCTCGAAGACGTTCGAGAAGGCGTAATGCTGCGCGCTGCCGCTGGTGATTTCGATCTCGCCCTTCCGGTAACCATCGAGCGAGCCGAAGACGGTATGGAATGCCGTGCTGGTCATTGCTGTCTCCTGAGTTGAACCGCTTGTTGGATTCCACTCTAGGGGCAACGAACAGCGGCAACAAGACAACGGATGGCGATTACGGCATTTGCGTTTCGCGAATAATCCGCGCGGGTCAACGCACCCAGCCGCGCGCCAGCAGCGGCAGATCCCACGGGGGCTCGTCGCCGATGTATTCGGCGAGGAATTCGACCAGCGCCTTCACCTTCAACGCCTGTCGCTGCGTCGCGGGATAAACGGCGGCGAAGCTCAGCGGCGCGAGCTGGTAGTCGGTCAGGATCGGCACCAGGCGGCCCGCGACGAGCGCATCGCTTGCCACCAGCGTCGGCAGGCAGACGACGCCGCCGCCGGTCAGCGCGTACTCGCGCAACAGATGAACGGAGTTCGAGCGAATCATGCCCGGCAACTCCATCTCGACGATCTCGTCGCCGCGCGTCATCGTCCAGCGGTTGCGCGACGGGTAGCCCGAATACAGCGCCGTCGTGTGCTGCAGCAGATCGCGCGGATGTTGTGGTGCACCATGCGCGTCGACATACGCGGGCGATGCACAGAAGAGGCGCCTGACCGTGAACAGCCGTCGCTCGATCAGCGACTCGGAAATCGGCGGGAAGATCTGGAACGCGATGTCGAACCCTTCTTCGACAGGGTCGACGACGCGATCGTTGACGATGATGTCGAGCTGGATGCCCGGGTAGCGCTGATTGAATGCGGCGAGCGGCGTGCCGAAGTGATCGAGCGCGAAACCGGGCAGCATCTGGATGCGCAGCCGCCCGGTCGGCGTCGCGCGCAGCTCGCGCATCTGGTCCGTCAGCTCGTTGACGCGGCCCACCACCTCGGCACACTCGCGATAGAACGTCTCGCCGACTTCCGACAGCCGCACGTGGCGCGTGCTGCGGTGGAACAGCGGCGCGTTGACGAACTTCTCGAGCTGCTGGATGCGGTTCGTCACGACCGAACTCGTCACACCCAGCTGCCGCGCCGCCTCGGCGAAGCTGCTCGCCTCCGCGACCCTCACGAATGCCTCGATGCTCAGGAACCGGTCCATACCGCGCCCTTTTTCGACAGCGAAACCGGCAGTTTACCTGTGCGAACAAAGGGCTGTGTCATGCGAACGGCGTCACTGTGTCACCGAATCGATGTCAATCGACGGACGCACCGACACCGGCATTCGACGGTATGCCCGCGCCGGTACGCCCGCGCCGGCATTACCGCGATTGCTCTCCGGTGGCCAGCCCCGGCTGCACGACCGTGCGGCGTTGCAGCACGGCCGGCGCGGTTTCCTTCAGCAACAGGCTGACCACGATGCCGAGCAGCACCGAGCCCATCGGCAGCCACAGAATGTTCTGGATCCCAAAGTGTGCGGCAACGTAGCCGCCCATCGCCGGCGCGATGCCGCCGCCGAAGATCTCGCCGACGCCGACCACCACGCCGATGGACGTCGACACGAGGCCGACCGGCGCGGCCTCGGTCGCCACCGGCCCGGACAGCAGCGACACCAGCCCGAGCGTGAAGAACGATGCGACGAACAGCACGCCGAACAGCGCGAGCGGCTGCGGGCCGAGGCCACGGAAGACGTAGAGCATCACGGCCGTGCCCGCGAAGCCGACGATGCTCGCGATGCGGCGGCCGACCAGGTCGGACAGGCCCGGTAACCCGAACTGTCCGAGAAAGCCGCCGAAGCCGATCGCCGATACGACGAGGCCCATCTTCTGCGTGCCGAGCGACAGGTAATCGGTCAGGTACAGCGGCAGCAGCGCGCCGAGCACGAAGACGCCGGTCATCGCGCAGCACAGCGCGGCCATCGCCACGAGAATGTTGCGGCTCTTGAGTACATGGCCGAGCGACGCGGGCGCATGCTCCGACGCGACGTCCTTCGCGACCTTCGGCTCGCGGATCACGAAGAACATGATCGCGCCGAGGATCAGGCCGGGTACGGCCACGAGCGCAAAGACCCAGCGCCACGACACGAAACCGAGCAACTGCGTGGCGATGATCGGCGACAGTGCGAGCCCGAACAGCGCGAAGCCGCTTTGCTGCAGGCCGAGGTTCAGGCCGCGCCGCCGCGGATGCGATGCATCGGCCGTCGCCGCGAAGCTGGTCGGGCAGAACGAGCCCTCCGCGACGCCCATCAGTCCGCGAATCGCCATCAGGCCGAGCAGGCCGCCCGCGAGCCCCGAGAAGCCCGACAGCAGCGAGAACGCGACGATGGCCGGAATCAGCACCTTCCGGCGGCCGATCTTGTCCGAGATGCCGCCCATCAGCGCCGCGAAGATGCCCCACGACAGGCCGAGCACGCCGATGCAGTTGCCGACGTCCTGCGCGGTCAGGTTGAGGTCCCTCATGATCGAAGGAAACAGCGGCGCGATGAGCCAGCGGTCGAGGCCGACCAGCCCGAAACCGAGCGCCAGCAGCGTCACCGCCTTCCACTCGTATGAGGTATCCCACTCGTTTGCTTTCATGTCCGTCTCCGTGGACGCCGGTTCGCCTGCGCGCGCCGCAGCGCCTGCGCATGGGCGGGTCCGATGGTTTTTGTGTGCGACGCGAATCGCGAGGAAGTGCCGGCTGGCGTTCGGATTCGACGCATCGAACAGGCTCAGCCGACGCCACCACGATAGGTGCTAGGCCGCCAATCGGGTATGGAACAACCGGCGAACGCGCCATTCGCGAAACGCAAATAATCGGGAGGCGTGGGCGGGATGGGGCGGCGGGAAAGCGTCGGGCGGATGTACGCGAGGTGAATGGGGTGTGCGCTCGTGCGTGACGGGGAAATCCCGCATGGACATTGCGAGCATCCACGCAGGGCCGCGCTCGCGCGGGCCATGCGACAGCCGTCCGGCGCCGGGCCATCTTTCTCGTTCGTATAAGCCGCGCCCACGCCGAAGGGCCCCAGCGCATAGTTCACGCCGGCGCTTGTCGCCCTTCGGTCGCGACGCGGCAAGCCGCCGGCCATCGGCGCCGGCCGGCCCGTATCCGCATGCACTTACCGCGACTCGCCTCGCGCAACGTAGCGGTCGCCCCAGTTTTTCATCGCATCGAGCACGGGCGCGAGGGTGCGGCCCACGTCCGTCAACGAATATTCGACACGAGGCGGGACCTCTGCGAACACTTCGCGGGACACGATACCGTGCGCTTCAAGCTCTCGAAGCTGCAGCGTCAGCGAGCGTTGCGTGACGCCGCCGATGACGGAACGCAACTCGCCGAAGCGCTTCGTCCCACCGAGCAGGTAGTAGATGATCAACGGTTTCCACTTCCCGCCAATCACGTCGACGGTCGCCTCCACCGTGCATCGGTATTCGTTCGTATCGGTTTTTTCCATAGGCCGATAGTATAAAAATTTGCCCTATATATCAAAGTCGTACTTACTTGCCATCGATATCCCTGCAGCCCAGAATTTTCCCGGGCTGCAGTCGAGACCGCGTTGCATGCCCCTTTTGCCAAATCAAATGGAGCACAACAGATGAAAGCAGCGTTCTACGAGCGCCAGGGTGCCGCCCGCGATGTCCTGAGCGTCGGTGAATTGCCGATGCCGCAGCCCGGGCCGAACGAGGTGCGCGTTCGCATCGCGGTCTCGGGACTGAATCCGACCGATGTGAAAGCGCGTGGCGGGTTCTCGTCCGCGATGCCCTACCCGCGCATCACGCCTCATCAGGATGGCGCCGGCGTGATCGATGCCGTCGGCGTCGACGTATCGCCCGACCGGCTCGGCGAGCGGGTCTGGATCTACGAAGCGCAATATGGCCGCGCCGCGGGCACGGCGGCGGAGTTCGTCGTGGTGCCGTCGAGCCATGCGGTGCGCCTGCCCGACCACGTGTCGTTCGACGTGGGCGCGTCACTGGGCATTCCGGCGTTGACCGCGCATCACTGCCTGTTCGCCGACGGCAGCCTGGCGGGGCGGCATGTGCTGGTGCACGGTGGCGCGGGCGTGGTCGGCAGCGCGGCGATCCAGTTGGCGAAATGGGCGGGCGCATGGGTCTCGGCATCGGTCAGAACCGCCGAACAGGCAACCATCGCGACAGCAAACGGCGCCGATCTGGTGCTCGACCGACACGACGCGGCGTTGGCGCGTGCCATTCGCGACGCGACCGGCGGGCTCGGTGTCGACCGTATAGTCGACGTCGACCTGAAATCCAACCTCGACATCGACCTCGCGTGCCTGTCGCAGGGCGGCGTGATCAGCGCCTACGCAACGGCCCATGCAACGGACGAACTGTCGGTGCCGCTGTTGAAGGCCATGACACACGGTTGCGTGTTGCGTTTCGTCTATATCTATCATGTGGCCGCCGAAGCCAAACGGGCCGCCATCGCGGACATCAACGCATGCGTAGCCGCCGGCGCTTACACGCCGCGCATCGGCATGAAGGTGCCGCTGGAACAGGTGGTCGACGCGCACGAGGCGCTGGAATCCGGCCAGGTCATCGGGAAAGTGCTGGTGCACAACTGATTTGATTGGCCTTCACGCGTCATCGCCGACGCGGCTCGGGACGCACGGCGCATCGCTCGTATAGCGTCTGCGCGGCCACCGCGCGACCGGCCGGCTGACGACACGCGGCCGCTGCCGACTCCCCCCGCCCCCCCTTTCTGCCTGACAACACGCCGCGCGTCGAACGACGCGATCACGCGCGGCAGGAAGCCGGTGCCGAGCGCGGGCAGCGACGCTCCCATTCGCATCTTTTCGGATCCCGCAACGCGGCGTGATTTATTCGATACGGGACAAATACTATTTCTGAATAACCCACCTTCGATTAGTCAACAGAAAAACGCCTTTTCGATTGCCACACCCACCTACCAGACGCGACCAACACGCGCCGAATTAAGACCTTCATCAAATAAAATAATTATCAAAAACGTCAATAACCGTTTCACCCCATATTAAAACCTATCTAAAAATAAAAATTCATTTCACATCCGGTTCGAGATTGATATTCTTCACCGCGAATTTACGAGTGCATTCGTTTATCACCCTGAGAGACCAATTCGAACTAATACGAATCAAGAACATCAATCATGAGACTGCACTGATGTCGATAACAAAAACATTCCGGAATTTTGCGTCCGGTCTGGCCGTCGGGAACAAGCGGCCGGTCGATCTCCATTTCGGGCAGGCGCAACGCGCAGTCGGCCATCTGCTGGTGCTCCATCACGCCGATATCCGCGAGGGGCTGATGTCGGGCATCGAGGGGCAACTGACCTGCGTGTCGACCTATGATCATCTGCCGCCTGCGCTGTTTCTCGGTTTGCCCGTATCGGTCCGGCTGACGACCGATCGGGGCAGCATCCAGGCCATCAACGCGATCGTGCGCGAAGTGCGAACCGGTCAATCCGACGGCGAACTGACCGTCTATCAGCTGCATGTGTGCGACGCCCTGTCGCTGATGGACCGTCGCACGAACGCTCGCCTGTTCCGCTCGCGCAGCGTGCCGGAGATTCTGGCGACGCTGATGAACGAGTGGAAACAGCGTAGCCCTGCACTCGCGCGAGCGTTCGATTTCGACCTGTCGGCATTGCAGGCCGATCGGTATCCGGCACGCGAGCTGACGCGGCAGGTCAACGAATCCGACGCATGCTTCATCCGGCGTCTGCTGCGCCGGGAAGGCATCACGGTCTTTGCGAAGGCCGCCCCGGTCGATGGGAGACGCGGCGTGACCGATGAGCGGCCGATTCACACGCTCGTGTTCTGCGACGATCCGCATCGTCTGCCGGACGCACCGGCCGGCACCGTACGCCTTCACCCGCTCGACGCCGGCGTCGAGCAACGTGACACCGTGACCCTCTTTGCGTACGACCAGAGCCTGTCGCCCGGCAAGGTCCGCCGCCCGTCGTGGGATTACAAGACCGCTCGCATGGACGACTTCGAGGCTGTCACCGGCCTCGACCAGGGCGAGTCGGGGAACGATCTTGCACGCCTTCTGACCGACGTCGCGATCGACATCCCGCACGTCGGCGACTCGTGGAACGATCACGCGCGCATCGCGCACGACCGGATGCTGGCCCATCAGTTCGAAGCCGCGCGCTTCGAAGGCATCGGCACCGTGCGCGACATGCTGGTGGGACACGGGTTCACGCTGGCGGGCGACCCCGAGCTGGATATGAAGTCGATCGATCGTCGTCGGTTCGTCGTCACGTCGATTCGACACGCCATCTGGAACAACCTGCCGACAGACCTGTCGAGCCGCGCGAGCGGGCTGTTCACGGCAAGCCGCAACCTGACGCCAACCGTCCCGCCGCCCGATGCATCGGGACAAACGGACACGCGCTACGAGAACAGTTTCACGTGCGTGCAACGCGGCGTGCCGCTCAAGCCGGCCTACGATCCGACGATCGACGTGCCGCCGGTTCACCTGCTGACCGGGACGATCGTCGGCACGCAGGGCGAAGAGGTGTTTTGCGACAAGGCCGGCCGCGTGCGTGTGCTGATTCACGGGCTGGATCCGGCAGATCATGCTCACGCGCAAGGCGCCGGAACGAACGGTCTGGCCGGCGACAGCGCACCGCTTCGCGTCGTGGCAAGTCTCGCCGGCGAATGCTTCGGTGCGCTGTTCCTGCCGCGTGTCGGCATGGAGGTCTTGCTGGGGAACCTGTCCGGCGACCCCGACCGTCTGGTGATCATCGGCGTGTTGAGCAACGGCGCGAACCCGCCCGCGACTTTCAGCAATACCGGCGCGCTTCCGGGCAATCGCTACGTGTCCGGGATCAAGACGCGGGAAATCAGGGGCCGCCGGCACAACCAGCTTCGCCTGGACGATACGCCGTCGCAAATCTCCGCGCAGTTGGCAAGCGAACATGCGTATACCCAGTTGAATCTCGGCTACCTGACGCAGCCGCGCAAGGACGGACACGGGAGCGATCGGGGCGAAGGCGCGGAGCTGCGCACCGACGCCGCTGCGGCGTTGCGCGCCGCCCAAGGCATGCTGTTGACGACCTATGCGCGTTCGCACGCAACCGGTGGTCAACTCGATCGCGACGAATTGATCCGCTTGCTCGATCAATGCATGACGCTGTTCAAGTCGCTCGGCGATCACGCCGGCCAGCACGGCGGGCAATCGGCCGACACGGCCGGCCAGGACAACATCGCCAACGCATTCCGTCACTGGAAACCCGGCGGATCGGAATCCGGCGCCACTGGCGACGCATCCGCGTTCATGGCGTTCGGCGCGCAAGCCGGGTCGCTGAACGTCACGCCGAAAACGCACGTCACGTATGCGGGCGAGAACATCGATCAGATCGCGCAGCAACACATGCAAATCACGAGCGGCGAGCGAATCAATCTGCATGCCGGGCATGGCGTCGCGATGTTCGCGCACGGCGACGGTGTCTCGGCGATCGCGCATCAGGGGAAAGTGGCCCTTCAATCGCAGCACGACGACACGCAAATCGAGTCCGGCAAAAACATCCAGTTGACCGCGGCCGACGGCAGGCTCGCCGGCACGGCGAGCGACGAAATCGTATTCGTCACGTCCGGCGGCGCGTATCTCAAGCTGCATGGCAGCGATATCGAACTGGGATGCCCCGGCAAGTTCACCGTGAAATCCGATGGCCATGCGTGGGACGGCCCCGCCAGCATGAGCGTCGATCTGCCGACATTCGATCAAAGTCCGCTCGGCCGCGTCCCGAAGCTGATTCGCCCGACGGACGGTAACGCGGCGCCGGGGTTCGAAGGACAGGTTCAAAAGGCATCGGGAACGCTGTCGAGTTTGACGACCGATTCGGCCGGGGAACTGCCGGCGGTCGATACCGACCGGTTCGAGAGGCTGGCGGTGAAGTTTATCAAGAAGAATGTTTAACACAAGCGCAGGAGTCCGGATGATTGATTCATCTCTCGATTCTCGGCCGGAAGAGGAAGCACGCACCAACGAGCACACCGCGAAGACCGATGTGCCCGATGCGGCTGTGCCGCGGCCGGCGCCGCCTCAAATCGTCGTCGGACGAAGCGACGGGGTCTCGATGTGGACGAAAGACACCCGGCTGATCTGCATCAAGCAAATGCCGTTGCCCGGCATTGTCATCTTCGTGCACGGGGTGAACTCCGAAGGCGAATGGTTCGAAGCCACCGAGCAGGGGCTATGCGACGGCCTGAACCGCCGGCTCGGGCGGCTGGACGATCAACTGAAGTATCGCGGCATCGATGCCGGTCAGTTGGTGCCGGCAAAGTACACGGAAAGCGTGACGCCGGACGGGTTTCTGAATCCGAAGCTTTGGCCCGGCAACTACATCAAATCCGATCCGTCCTTCTCGCCCGTCATTCATTTCCGATGGGGCTATCGGGCAACCGGCGCAGAGCTGAAAGAGTACGGCGACAAGATCTTCCTGAACGAGAAGGACTATTGGGGCGGCGGTCCGTTCACGAACGGCTGCGCGAGCCTGCCCGATCTCTGGCATGGCGGCCTCGACGATCGCGCGGCCGGATGGTTGACCGTCCAGGGGATCAACCCGACCAACCGGCCGCTGTATCGCGCGCCGCCCCGTGCGTATGGCGTGCTCGCAGCTTTGCGCCTCGCGAAGCTGATCGAGTCGATTCGTCGCATGCAGGCCGACGTGCCGATTACCGTCGTATGCCATAGCCAGGGCAACATCGTGGGCCTGACGGCGGCGTTCTTCGGCGATGCACTGCCCGACGTCGAAGATCCGTGGGGACGTAGCGGGCATTGCGTGGCGGATGCCTACGTACTGGCGAATGCGCCGTACAGCCTTGCGCGCGCAGACGGCCCAAATCCATCCGATACGTTCATGGATACATGGTCGCAACGCGCGACCAGGGACGGTGGCGGCCGTCGCGGACGGCAGACCTACACCGCCCGCACGAAAACGTTCGGCAAGTTTCTGTCGATCATCGGCACCCGCAAAGCCTACGAACTGCCCGCCGGCAAGATCGACGAAGATATGGCCAACGAGCGGGTATCGCCGACCAGCAAGCGGTCTTATGCGGCACAAGAGGATCGGGCTCGCCACGGCCTGAACGAATCGACATATGGTCGCGTTACCGCGTATTGCTGTCCACACGACCAGGTGATTTCGGCGGTCACGGTTCAAGGCATCGGCTGGCGCGGCATCGACGAGAACGAGCTGAACGATATCAGCGTCCCCGGCGTGCTGACGCAGCGCGTCTTTGCCTCCGGCTTCCAAGTTGGCGTGCAGAAGCGCTATCGGTATTGGGAAGATGACTGGCGGCATGGCAAAAAGGGAACGACGTCGGGATTCTGGTATCCGCCTTCGCCGCCGGCCAAGTTCAATCTCATCGGTGCGCTCAAGGGAAACGAGTCCGTGTTCGGGGTGGCGGCCACGCTTGCATCCGCGCCGATCATGTTTTTCGTGACCCAGATCAGCTCGGCATTGAATATGTTCCGCGTGAACGCCGTTCCGCCGGAGGGCTGGACCGTGGTGGCGGACGCGCCGGCACTCGACGAACCGTTCCCGCCGAAGGCGTTGCGGTTCGGCAAGCCCATCGAAACGAAGGACGGCAATGCGAAAAGCGACTTCAACGAAGGCAACGATCCGCCGGCCGCGTGGCGCGACGCAAGCAAGAGCGAGGCAGACAAGCGCGCGGACGATCCTTACGATCAGTACGAGGCGAAGAACGCGGACAGTGTCGCGCAAGGGACGGCAGAGAGCGAAGCCGGACAGCGTTATGAGGATCGCGCGCTGATGCGAATGGAAGCGCGGCGCACGCTGAATACGGAATGGCTCGATGGCGACGGCCACGTGATCGGCGAGGACGGCAAGAGCGAAATGCCGGAGGGCTACAAGGAATGGCGCGACAAGCAGATTGTCGATTGGCTCGATCGTGGCTCGACCAATAGCCCGACAAATCACTCCACGACGATGACCAATTCGGAGCATGCCAAAAAGGCACTTGCGTACGACGTGGCGATCGG
This sequence comes from Burkholderia sp. BCC0419, assembly GCF_902830285.1. NCBI lineage: Bacteria > Pseudomonadati > Pseudomonadota > Betaproteobacteria > Burkholderiales > Burkholderiaceae > Burkholderia > Burkholderia sp. BCC0419. The sequence continues at coordinate 106,397 of NZ_CADESR010000001.1, read as the reverse complement.
GGTTTGCTATCTGACGCCCGAGCAACTCTACGACCTACGGATTGAGGCAGATTGGCGGATGTGCGACGGGATTCCAGATGACCATCCGAACAAGAAATATGGAGAGTACTTTGCCAGTGGTGCAATTGACGACATACCGATACATGAGTGGGTACATGCGGAGAGCAGTGAAGGCAAGATGCCGGACGCGATCACGAATGAACGAGAAGATCAGTTCTACCTGAAGGTCGGGGGAGCGATATGAAGGCGCTGATCGCCGAATGGCCGCGCCGTGTTGCCGTTGCGGTGGCGGCATGGATGATCGCAGCCCTACTCATGGCCTCCCTGATGGCGCACGTAGAACAACCGGACCCCGCACAATTGGAAATAGGAGATTGGATGAAACGATTTGTCGTTGTACCCAGCCTAGTGGCGCTCGTGGTGTTTCTGTTCACCACGGCCATGGTGCGTTCCGCACATTCCACCCCTATCCCGCAGCCAGTAGGAAATGCAACTCCGACCACCGAAGAATCGGTGAAGCCGGTTGTGGCACAGGTTGTCGGGTTGATCTGGCTGAATCCGTTGCAACGCATGGACTACCCGACCGAATGGCAACTGCTGTGGACGCAAGGGCTTGCCTCGCCGAACAAGAATGACGACATGGTGCGCACAGATCCGAAGTCTTTCACTACGTTGCAATCGGTAGCCGGAATCGCTTATGGAAATCGTGGCACGGAGACATTCAAGGGCTTCTACCACAAGTACATGGAAAAATTTCCCCGCTTGCTGAGTAGTCGTTACGCGATGAACGCCAAGTATTTCTACACAGTAAAACCGGATGACAAGAGGGATTGGCGCGAACTTTCCGGGATTCGCATCGAGGGTGCAGTTCCTGAGCGCCTTGATCCGGCTATCGCGCGCGAATACCTGGCAGAGCCGATCCGAAAAACCTTCTTTATCGGCAACCCACATTTCCCGACGATGTGGAGTCGCAGTGCGCTCCCCGACGTACAAATCACGCAAGGCGGTGCGAACGCCGGCTTCACTTCATTGAACAACGCATTGGACTACTTGCAGGCGAACCCCGACAAGAGCGTCTGGGTGATGAACTGGGACGCGCCCAACTTCCCGCCCACGGATGCACAGATCAACGAGAACCTTGTCGTGCTGTTCCTCGCCGGTCCGACGTTCAACACCGAGCGTGAGCCCCTCGCCTGGATCGGCAAGGCTGCAACCGGCAACACGCATGATTTTCCGCAGAAGGTCGGCACGAAGCGCACCGTGCAAGCGTGGAAAGCCACCATCGACCAAGCGGCACGCAATGCTGGCATCACGGTCCCTGACCTCAACTACATCGTTCACGACGCAGGTAAAGGCAGCGACGCATCATCGGCACGTCTTGCCGTGCTCGGGCAGACCTTGACTGAAACCCTCCCCGAATACGACCACCGCAAACAGACATTCAACACGGCCGCCCTACTCGGCGACATGGGAACAGGCAGCGCATTGACCGACGTCGCGCTCGCCATCGGCCGGATCAATCACTTTGGCGGCAACGCACTCGTCGCCGGCACGACCGATCCCGAGCATCCCGTCGCGGTCGTCGTCCTGCCGCCGTCGAAGCTCACGCCGATCGACCCCGACAAGGACTGGTTCCGCGCGCGCGGCGGCAACAATGCCTACCTGCCGTGGTGGGGACGCCGACACGACACAAATTACGGCATGCAAGGCTATTCATGGTGATGCACATCGGCTTGGCGGCGCGCTGCATGTGAACGTAACCGCCGCGTCTAGTAACAGAAGATCGAGTGCAGCCATTTGCTATCGCGCCCGGTTTGGTGGCGCTCATGGTGTTTCCTTTCGTCACCACCATGATTCCAGATTAACAATGACGATATGAAAATAGCGGAATGGTATGAATAGCAAGCCCCGGACATTAAAATACAAATATTTTAAAAATATAAAATTGATCGTGGCGCTGCCGATAAGTGTGTTGCTAGCCGGTTGCCCGCCGATGATTGTGCCGCACTTTTCAACGAAATCTTACGAGAAAATTTATAGCTTTCCGGCTGAACCACGTCCGTGGTTGACGCTGGAAAGCGAGGGCATCAGTCTTTATTTGTATAATACTTGCTATGATCGGAGCAGCGACTGTAAATGGCAAAATCTGGTCGCCTTGAAGAGCGGAACAAAGCCCGATTGGAAAATCCTTCTGGATGCACGTCCGATTAGTTGGAAAGTCCAAGGTACGAATTTACCCATGCGCCGCCCGATCTCCGCCTATGTACCCGGCACCAAATATCGTTTCATGGGTGCATTCGATAACTACCCAGAAATCGTGTTTGCAATTCCCAATGACCTTGTTGCCGATAAAAGGAATCGCGATCCGGGCTGGGCGCGGCGTTACAGGCAGATTGAAGATTACAACTCTCTCGCTAGCCCTGTGGCTATAGATATTCAGTTGGTCGTTTACGATGACGAACATCAATGGATTTTTGCCAGACAACCGAAGCCGAATTCGGAAAGAAAGGATTATCCGACCGATCTATTTGTTCCTAGTGACCTATTTCGATTTTCTGGGGGCGACGATGTGCGGCTACATCAATCGATGGCCTTGTATTATGTTTCACCAAAAACAGTGCCGATCGGCTATCGCGTCGTATCAGGCAAGGCGGCGGAATATTGGGTTGGAAATTACAACATCAAGTATAGAGCCCATCAAATCGCGTTAGCTGATGTTATATTTCCTTCTGTGCCCCTCACACTTGACGCCTTAACCGTCGATGACAAAAGCGTCGCTGGAAAGCCCACGCTGTTATGTCACTACAGCTATACCCAATTTAATCTGGGTTGGATGGATGCGGCCCAACACCGCGGACCATCGGAGGAAGATCGGAAGAATTGCGAGCCAATTCAATAGTCTGGATGCCAAATAATTATTGTGTCGGATCGTCTGCGTTTCGCCATCGGCCGGATCAATCACTTTGGCGGCAACCTGCCGTGGTGGGGCCGCCAACACGATACAAATTACGGCATGCAGGGCTATTCGTGGTGACGCACACCGGCGCGGCAAATCGCTTCGTCCGAACGTGATCGCCGCGTCAGACCATTTGGAGGATGGAATCCCATGCGGGGAATTATTCGGGTAGACGATACGCATACTCACGGCGGCCGGGTCGAATCCGGCGCCCGGAAAAGCACGGTGATGGGGCGTGCGGTCGCTCGTATCGGCGACGCGTGCTCGTGTCCGATTCATGGCGCCTGCACGATTGCCGAAGGCGACCCGGCCTTCGACATCGAAGGCCAGGCCGCCGCGTTCGACGGTCACAAGACTTCGTGCGGCGCGGAATTGATCTCGTCGCTTCAACATTCGGGGCGGGTCTGAATGCCGACGACCCGACGCATGACCGCCGAACAGTTCCGGCTGTTGCGGATGCAGGATACGCGGATCAAGCCGCTGAACCAGTGGGCCTTGCATGAGATTTTCGTGAAGGGCAGATCACAACGGGCGCTGGCCGCCGAACTCGGCATGACGCACTCCGCGATGTCGCAACTTGTGCGAAAAGCTTGGCGACGCTATCTGGAACTGCCGTGCAACGCCACCCGCCTCACGACGCTCACGGTCACAATTCCGTCGAAGTACGAGCACGCGCTGCTGGCATGGGTGCGGGATGCACACCGGTTATCGACCCAACCCGGCCCCGATACGGCGACGTAACCGCGACGATTCCGGTCCAGCGAATCCATGGGGAAACCAATTCCCCATTTCACCATAAAAAGAAAATAAAATTCCACAGCAAGCCGAATCTCCAACCAACTTTGGATCCTTTTTCCCTTCTGTCCCCCGTATCATTTCCGTCACCACGCAATGAGCAAGAGACGGACATGAGCGAACCCACCCCGCTGCACTACCTCGACTACGCAGCCACGACCCCCGCCGATCCCCGCGTGATCGAAGCGATGACGGCCTGCCTCGGCTTCGACGGCATCTTCGGCAACCCCGCATCCAGTTCGCACGCGGCCGGCCGGCTCGCGAAAGACAAGGTCGAGCACGCCCGCGCGCAGGTCGCCGCCCTCATCGGCGCGGACGCCGACGAGATCGTGTGGACGTCGGGCGCCACCGAATCGAACAACCTCGCGCTGAAGGGCTATGCGGAAAACGCGACCGGCAAGCGCCACCTGATCACGAGCCGCCTCGAGCACAAGGCCGTGCTCGACACGATGGCGAACCTGTCGAAGCACGGCATGCAGGTCACTTTCCTGACGCCCGACGCCCACGGCGAAATCACCGCCGACGCGGTGGCGGCCGCGATCGGCCCCGACACCGGCCTCGTGTCGCTGATGCTCGTGAACAACGAGATCGGCACGCTGACCGACATCGGCGCGATCGCCCGCATCGTGCACGCCGCCGGCGCGCTGCTCCACGTCGACGCCGCGCAGGCGCTCGGCAAGACGCCGATCGACGTGCGCGCGCTCGGCATCGACATGATGTCGATGTCCGCCCACAAGGTGTACGGCCCGAAGGGCATCGGCGCACTGTTCGTCCGCCGCGAGATCGCGAGCCGGATCGCGCCGCAGATTCACGGCGGCGGCCACGAGCGCGGGTTGCGTTCGGGCACGCTCGCCACGCATCAGATCGTCGGCATGGGCGTCGCGTGCGAACTCGCCGCGGAAAAACTCGACGGCGAAGCCGCGCGGATCGCGTCGCTCGGCGCGCGTCTCACCGACGCGCTGTTCGCGCTCGGCGACGTCACGCAGAACGCGGCCGCCGCGCGACGCATCCCGCACACGCTGAGCCTGACGGTGCATGCGCCGGGCTTCTTCCCGTTCATGCTCGGCGAAGCGCTCGCCGTGTCGTCCACCTCCGCGTGCAATTCGACCAGCGGCGCACCGTCCCACGTGCTGACCGCGATCGGCCTCGATGCGGAAACGGCCGGGCGTACCGTGCGCATCAGTTTCGGGCGTTTCACGACGGAGCAGGACGTCGACTTCGCGATCGGCTGTTTCGCGCGGGCGATCGAGCAATGTCGAGCGGCCGCGACGACCGGCTTCACCGCGTCGCGGCAGATCACGCCGGCCGACCTGAAGGCGATCCGCAATGCGGGCTTCCGTGCGGTGATCTGCAACCGGCCGGATGGCGAAGGCGCGGATCAGCCGGCGTTCGAGGAGATCGCCGCTGCCGCGCGTGAACTCGGGATGGACGCGCGCTATCTGCCGGTCGAACGCGACCGCATCGGCGACGCGGAAGTCGACGCGTTCGGCGCACTGGTCGACACGCTGCCGAAACCGGTGCTCGCGTATTGCCGCAGCGGCAGCCGCTCCGGCATGCTGTGGAATCGGCTGTCCGCTCGACGCGCGGCCTGAGCCGCCGCTCCCACCACCATTACGCCTGACCACCTGCGTTCACGCATGAAGCCGCTGCTTCGCTGCGTGGCCGCCTGGTGGCGCCGGTCACTGCCGCATCAAGTCTCTTCATCGCCGTTCACCGGCGTATAGATCGCCAGCTTCAGCGCGGGATCGTCGTTCGCCTGGAACGTCGCATACTCGTAGCGCTGCGTGCCGCGTTGCGCATGCACGAGCACCTTCTCGCCCGACACGCCGCTGCGCACGTCATGCGCATCCCACCATTGCGCGAACTCGCCGCTGCCGGCACGCAAGCGCGCGACCAGTGCGACGAACGCCGGATCGCTCGCATAGAGATCGTGGTTCGTGCGAAACAGCGCGATCATCCGGCGCGCCTCGTCGGCCCAGCTCGCGGCGAACAGCACACGCGCGTGCGGCGTCTCGAACATGTAGACGAGGATGTTGCGATCGGCTGGCGCCAGCCGGTCGAAGCCGAGCAGATCGGCCGCGGCGGCATTCCACGCGAGGAGGTCCCAGCGCCGGCCGGTCACGTAGGCAGGCTGCTGAAGATGCGTGACGAGCCGCGCGATGGTCGGCGGCACGCGTTCCGGCACGAACGCGCGCGACCCGTCGCGCCGTGCGAGCGTGCGCAGGTGGGCGGCTTCGGCCTTGTCGAGCCGCAACGCGCGCGCCAGTGCGTCGAGCGTCGTATCCGACGGGTTGACGTCGCGCCCCTGCTCGAGCCGCACGTACCAGTCGACGCCGATGCCCGCCAGTTCCGCCACTTCCTCGCGCCGCAGGCCGGGCGTGCGCCGGCGCGGGCCGTCGTGCAGGCCGACAGCGTCCGGGCGCAGCTTCTTGCGCCGCGAGCGCAGGAAATCGCCGAACGGGGTTCGCGTGGTGACGGTCATCGGGTTCGCTCCGAGCAGGGTGGTATCGGCCCATCCTGGGCTCGCGCCGGGCCTTGTTGCCGATTCTAAGCCTGCCAGAATCGACGCGTCCTCACCCCTCGGGAAGCGTCATGAAAGCTGCGATTCTGAAGTCGCTCGGCCAGCCGCTCGCGATCGAAACGATGCCGGATCCCGTGCTCGGCACCGGCGAAGTCGTCGTGGACGTCGTCGCGACGCCGGTGCTGTCCTATGCGCATGAAGTGTTCAGCGGCGAGCGCCGCTATCCGATCGAGCTGCCGATGGTGCCCGGCTGCGGCGCGATCGGCCGGGTCCGGCAAACCGGCCCCGACGCGACGCAGTTGCAGCCGGGCGACTGGGTGTTCTGCGACCCGACCGTGCGCTCGCGCGACGACGCGCGAATGCCCGACATCGTGCTGCAGGGCTGGAGCGCGCGCGGCGAAGGCGGCAAGCAATTGCAGCGCTACTTTCACGACGGCCCGTTCGCCGAGCGGCTGCGCGTGCCGACCGAGAACGCGGTGCGCATCGGCGCGATCGCGCCGGCCGACGCCGCGCGCTGGTGCGCGCTCAATACGCTGCTCGTGCCTTACGGCGGGCTGCTGGCGTCCGACCTGCGCGCCGGCGAAATCCTGCTCGTCAGCGGCGCGACCGGCAATTTCGGCAGCGCGTGCATCGCGGTGGCGCTGGCGATGGGCGCGCAATGCGTGATCGCGCCCGGCCGCAATGCGCGTGTGCTGGCGGATCTCGAACGCCGCTTCGGCGAACGCGTGCGCACGGTCGCGCTGACCGGCGACGAAACCGCGGACCGCATCCGCATGCAGCAGGCGGCACCGGGGCTGATCGACTGCGTGATCGACCTGATGCCGCCGTCGGTGCCCGCGACGACGGTGCGGGCGGCCGTGATGGCCGTGCGTCCGTACGGGCGCGTGGTGCTGATGGGCGGCGTCGGCATGCTCGGCGGGGCCGGGCTCGAGCTGCCGTATCCGTGGATCATGCGCAACGACATCACGCTGCGCGGCAAATGGATGTACCCGACGGAAGCCGTGACGCTGATGACCGGGCTCGTTCGCGGCGGGCTGCTCGACCTCGGGCAATTCGACGTGACGGTCTTCGCGCTCGACGACGCGAACGACGCGGTCGCGCATGCGGCGGAGCACGGCGGGCCGTTCAGGATGACGGTGATCGCGCCTTAGCCCGCAGCGCGCGCCCGGGCGTCGATCGACCCAGCCCTGGCGCCGGCGAAATCCGTCACAATGGCCGGCGTGTTCCTCACGCGAAACCCGAATGCCCCGCCCGTCGAATTCCCGCACATGGAAACGCGCCGACACCGACGCACCTTCCGCCAACCGACCGTGCACTCGGCGCCGTACCAGCCGGGCCGTCGCGCTGTTGCTTGCCGCGAGCGTCGCCGCGTGCGACGCGACGCCGGTACCGGACCGGCTCTCGGACGCCGACGCGACCTACGCGATGCAGGAGCGGTTCGGCCTCGGCGACGTCATGGTGTTTCTCGGGTCCTGCATCGGCGCCAAAAACCCGACTTACCCGGGCCAGGCTGCCTGCACCGTTGCCATCCGTTCGAATGGCCGCGGGTCGGAAACGCAGGCCGATTTCCACTGGAACGGAAAGAAATGGGTGGCTGAGCCCACCGAGTCACGGGACCTGCTGCCCTATCCCGATCCCCAGCTCGCGGCGTTCATGAAGTAAGCGCGACGGGCATTGTCCGCACCGCGCGTACGACGGTCGCTACTTCGGGTAGCGGACGCCACGCGATCCAGCGCACGCGCCGCCGACGATTCGGCGGCCCGCGCGATGGAAAACCGCGCCGGCCGCCGCCCTGCGTTGCTACGTCACTCGTCCTGCTGTTCCTGCTGCGCCTGCGCCTGCCGCTGCCGAATGAACTGCCGCACATCGCTCATCGTCACGCGGCCGGTGTGCTTCGCATCGATCTCGTCGAAGTGCTTCGACACGAAGCCGAGCCCGCTGCTCTGCGCCTGCGCCTTCGTCACGGCCGCGCCGTTGCTCAGCACGGTATTGCCGCCGAGCCTCGCGTCGACGCGCTGCTGCGCCTGCTGCTGCAACGCCGCGCCGGTCGACGGCAACACCGGCGCCGCCCGCGTGGCCGGAAAGAACGGGCCGTCGACACCGCGCCCGCCGTGCGGCAGCTTCACCGGCGCCACCGCCTGCGGCGGCAACGCGTAGGCACTGCTCATCACGGCACCGAGCACGATCAACGGAAACATACGCCGCATCAATTGGATTAGGGACATGATCGCTCGCATTCAATGGTTGAATAGAGGGTTCCTTTGATAAGGAGTCCGTCGCTCACGGGGCTGCCGCCAGCGTCGTCGCGGCCGTCGCGCCCGGGACGCTGCCTGTCGGCACGCTGGGCGGGTTTTCATCCGGCCACGGCGGCGGCAGCGTGTGCAGCGTCAGCGCCGTCGGAATCCGCGCGCCCTTGTAGAACGTCTGCAAGTCCCGCTTCATCAGCGGACGGGCGACGTCGTCCAGGTAAGTCATGTGACCGCCCTGGAAGAAGTTCACCTGCAGCTTCGGATTCAGGCCCTTCACCGTCTGCAGCCGCGCGAGTTGCTTCTCGGTGCTGAAGAACGGCGTCGCGAGATCGTGGTAGCCGTTCTCCGCGAGCACGCGAAGCTTCGGGTTGAGTTGCAGCGCACCGAGCAGATCGGGGATCGTGTCCGGCATCGGCTGGCCGTCGTGCGAGAAGTCCCAGACGCCGATGATGTTGTCGTTCAGCGGCAGGTACGTCGCGTTCGGGGCCGTATAGCCGAGGTAGTCCGGCATCTGCGTCGCGAGCGCGTTCGTGAACGGCTGCGAGATCAGGATGTCGGACGGATCGCCGTCGTTCTGCAGCCGCGGGTCCGAGTTCGGCAACGACACGCGCCCGTCATACCGGCCGATCGTCGTGCCCGGCAGCAGGCTCGTGCCGAACGGATTCGCGTTGAAGTAGCCGCGCAGCGCCTGCTGCGTGAGGCTCGACGGAATCGACCACAGCCTGAGCGTCGCATCGCTCGGGAACACCGGCGTGCCGAGCGCGTCCGGAATGCCGAGCTGGCTCAACACCCACGATTGCGAGTACTTCTGCAACTGGCTGTAGATCAGCGTCGTGAACAGTTCCGTCTGCAGTGCGTACAGATCCTGGTTCACCGGCGCCGGCGAGACCTGGTTGAAGTACGCCGCGACCGCCGCATAGCCGGGCAGATAGCCGGCCACCGTATCGGTATCGAGCAGCAGCCCTTCGGTCGACTGCGTGATCGCCACCGCTTCCACCGCGTCCGCGAAGTAGTTCAGGATCGCCGACTGCAGCACGATGCCCGTCAGGTGCACGCCGGCCGATTCGAGCGCGAGCGCGAGCATGTCGGTACGCGGCGTGCCGTATGATTCGCCGTACAGGTAGATCGGCGACGTGCCGCGGCTGTTGACGTTCAGGTAGCGCTGGATGAAGTCGCGCATGATGTTCACGTCCACGTCGGAACCCCAGTACTTCTGGTTGGTGTTCGGCAACACGGCTTCCGACAGCCCGGTGCCGGGCGGGTCGATGAACACGAGGTCGGTGGTGTCGATCAGGCTCTCCGCATTGTCGACGAGCGGATAGTTCGGCCAGTTGTTGCCGAACAGCGGATCGGGCGTGGCCACGCGGGTCGGCGCGAACGAGCCGAGCCGCAGCCAGATCGACGACGAGCCGGGCCCGCCGTTATAGACGAACGTGACCGGGCGCGGCTTGCCGTTCGTGCTGGGCGCGGTGTACGCGACATACGACATCGACGCTTCCGGATTGCCGTTCGCGTCCTGCGCGGTCAGGTGGCCGGTGGTCGTCGTATAGTCGATCGTCTTGCCGCCGCCTTTCCACTGGTAATGCATGACGGCCGCTTTCTCGGACACCTGCGACGGCGCGAGGCCGTCGGTCGCGTTCATCGAATACGCGACCAGGTCGACGTATGGCTGGTTGGCCGTCGGCGCCTGGGTGCCGGCCGCCTGTGCGCTGGCCTGCTGGCTCGCGGTGGCCTGCGCGAGGCTCGACGCGCCGACGGACGACGAATCGTCGCCGCCGCATGCCGCGAGCGCCAGTGTCATGGCGGTCATTGCGCCTAGGCCGGCCAGCCGGCCACGACGAACACGGCGGCTGCCGGTACTGCTCCTGTCTGGTTTCATCTCTTTCCTTTGGCTTCGGATACCGCATCACAAAGGCCGCCAACGCCTGCGACACGCGCAGGCCTACCCGCCACTCGCATTGCACGGTCGGCAGGTCGGCGGTTGGGGATCGGACTTCTCAGAGACTGAACTTGATACAGACACAGCAAACTGCTGGCGAGAATGATGCCCGGACGCGCCCCCTGCAGTTTGGACAACTTTTGTATGACTGAAACTTGAGCCATGACAAAAATAGGCGGTGCTGCGCCGCGTTGTCAAAGATCATTCGGATATTAAAAATCCCGCAATGATGCGAAGGGCGGACAGTGTCTGGAATTTGAAAGAAAAAGGAATTATTCGTGCAAGGTGGGCTTTGTCGGCAATGTCGCGTCGAATATTTTACTTTTCATGTACAACGCAGAGACCTTTCCCGCATTGGCGAAACGCATCGCAAGCCTTCATATCGACAGGATTTTTCTTTCATTTTTATTATCGTCGATCGATTAATGCAATACAGCGGCATGCGCACATCACTCGATGATTCGATTCACCTCAATCATTCTTCAATTGCAGCATCGATGTGCACTGCATCATCCATAAAATACCGGCTCGATTAATTATTCACGGCATTATTTACCCGGCATTCGAGCGGCTTTCCGGGACGGGCGCGACGTCCAGCATTGCCGCACATCGCGCCTGTCGCAAAAACTCAAACCATCATCACTTCCCGCCACCCGGCAGCGCGATATCGATCAGCACCGGATCGTGATCCGACGAACGATACGCATCCGCCGCGTAGAACGTCTTCTGCTGCTCGGCCGACTTGTACGCAAGCGTGTACTGCAGCGCGAGCGGCTCGTCCGCGTTGATGTGCCATTCATGCACGGCCTTCACATGCGACGCGAGCGGCAGCGTCGCGAGCGCGTGGTCGAGATAGCCGGCTTCGCCGTTGTACACGTAGCTGTACGCGTTCGCGCCGATCCAGCGCGCGACGAGGTTGCGGTAGCCGCGCGATTCGAGCGTGCGGATCGGGTCTTCGTACGTGTAGCTGTTGAAGTCGCCGATCAGCAGCACGCCCTGGCTCTTGACGCCCGTCGGGTTGCCGGCCAGCCAGTCGGCCACCTTCGCCGCCGCGCGCGTGCGCGTCGGGTTCCAGCAGCCTTGACCATCGCCCTGGTCGAGATCGTCGTTCGCGGCGTCCGGGCAGTTCTTCGACTTCAGGTGGTTCACGGCCACCGTCAGCGCCTGCTTGTTGCCGCCGATCAAGCGGAACGACTGCGCGAGCGGCTGGCGGTTCTTGTCGTCGATCGCGAGCGTCGCCGCACGGCCGACCGGTTCGACCTTGCGGCTGTCGTAGATCAGCGCGACCGCGATCGCGTCGCCGCCGAGCCGCGACGTGCCCGGATCGACCACGCGCCACTGGTTGCCGAGCTTCGCCGCGAGCTGGCGCACCGCGCCCAGTTCGCCGTAGCCGTTGTTCTGGATTTCCATCAGGCCGATCACGTCGGCGTCGATGGCCTTCAGCGCGCTGACGATCTTCGCTTCCTGGCGCTGGAATTCCTGGAAGGTCTTCGCGCCGCGGTTGTTCGGATCGTCGAAGCCGCCGCCGAGACCGTTGCCGTTGAAATAGTTGAGCACGTTGAACGACGCGACGCGCAGGTTCGATTTCGGATCGCGCGCCGGAGCGTTGGTGCGCGGGTTCTCACGCGCGTCGAACGCCGGCACGGCCGCGCCGGGCAGCGGCTGCACGCGCCATGCGCCGTAACGCACTTCGAGCACGCCTTCGACGTCGCGCACGGTGTAGCCCGCACGCAGCGTGTTCGCGGCCGACAGGCCTGGCGCCGGATACGGCACGGTCGCGGGGTTCTGCTTGTTCGAGCCGTCGTCGAGGATCAGGCGGTTGCGCGCGTTCGCGTCGATCTGCGTCTGCGCCTGCGCGGGCGGCACGACGCTCGTCGGCGTACGCAGACGGCCGTTGCTGAGCATCACGCTGCCGTAGCGGCCGAGCTCGTAGTTGTCGGTGACGCTCAGCGTCTGCGGCAGGCGCACGAGCATCCCTTCGTACGCGGCGAACGCGTTCGGGCTGTCGACCGGCAGCGTGAGCGTCGCGGGCGTCACCGTCTGGCCGTTCGCGCACACCGCGATCGCGCCCGACAGCGTGAGCTGCGTCTGCCCGTATTTCTCCTCGACCTTGCCCGTCACGTGCACGAGATCGCCGGCCTTCGCGCGCGCCTTCGGCGCATAGACGAACAGGCCTTCGGACACGCCCGGCTGGTTGCGGCGCTGCGCGTCGGCCTGCTGAACGAAGAAGCCGCCGAAGCCGTCCGTGCCGCCGAAATCGGCGGTGACGACGGCTTCGATCGACGCGTTCTGGCCGGCGAGCGGCGACGGCGCGCCCGGCCCCTGGATCTCGGCGATCGGCGTCGTGCTGCCGCCGCAGTTCGGGCTGACGGGCGCGGCGGTCGCGGCAAAGACCGGCGCGGCAAGCGTCGGGAGCAGCAATAGCGGGGCAAACAGGCGGATTGTCGAGCGCATGGCGGGGAATCCCGGTTGTGAGGGTGGCGAAAGCTTAGCGGCGCTCAATGACAGTTTTTGGTAATGAAGAGACAGATTAATGTAATTTTTACCATTTTTCGCAAAACGACTACCAAATTCCTTGCATGGAATCCTACCGTTCAACCCGCAAGTAACGTTCGGACGAGGACGAATGCTGCGAGCGAAAATCGACAATGTTGCGTAGGAGCGACCGATTAATAGCAGGTGATACAGACATGCTCAAGAATTTCGACAGCCGTCCGTTATTAAAAGTGTCACATCAATTCATCGATGTCGCTTCGTAGAGCTTTTTGCGAAGCCTTTTTCTCGAGCCTCGATCACCCATCTGGTCGCCATGACGACCAATGACCACTGCGTTTCACGACGCGCTCCGAACCTCGTTGATCTCTCATCAAGAACCTCGTGAACTTCCAAGAATTCCCTCGAATGATCTCCGCCATCAGCGTTGAAGTTAGACGGTTTTGGACAACCTACAAATGGGCAAGTCGCCTCACTCGCTTTGACGACATCAATCTCGTACCGGAGCCCATCAACCGTTGTCGATACTTCTCTGGCTTTGGGTTGACGCTAGCGGTGGTGGCATCCATCCTCCTGATGATGTCCTTGAGTTTGAATGCTCTCGATATAAGTCACGGCATCAATGGTTATGCCGGAATCAACCGTTTTGCACTGGCTGTTATCGAGGATTGGGCGTCTGTCTTTCCTCACACATCGCTGAGCAACCCGACAGTCAGCCGGCAAACACTCGCCTTCTCGATCGCACTTATTCTTTCAAGTCTGTACTACGGATTGATCGTCCTTCTCGGAGTACGGCGTGGATCCGCGACGGCAAGTAGGTATCAGCAATTGGTTTTTTCGTCTTTCATCGCGTCACTCTGTTTGATTCGATACTCAGCGGTAACACTATCGATCACAATCCTAGTTTGTATTGCGCGATGGCTGGACTTCGACTTCTCATCGAGTCCCGTCATATTCATAAGCATCGTGTTGCTCACCTATTTCGCATGTTTCGCGTGGTCGCACCTTGCGAACCGTACTTCACGTCGACGCGGAGCACCAGGCCCCAGGAACGACGACGCACCCCTCGCCTACTCCCTACTCACACCAGTCCTGATCAACTTTGCCGTACTTTGTTCAGCAGCCTGGACTAACGATCATTTTGATTCGCGCATCATGCTTCAAACATCGGATGCATGCGGTGCACCGGACAACGGCGCTTGCACGCTTTATATACGTCCACACAATGCAAATGGCACGATCTTCCTCGACAAGATCACTGTGCATCTGGCGATCATGTTCGATGAAGCTTCCGATTTTGTCGGCCCCCGTTATATAACGAGTACTCAATCCAGTTTTCGAATGATCGAAACGCCCGACTCGCCGTTACCGGTCCGAGTCGGTGCCGATGCAACACGTGGTGTAGTCGGCCACATCGATTTTCAATGCCCAACCGGCAGAACATCGCACAAAGAAAAAAATCCGAAGATTCACGTCTTCAGATACTCCGCCTCTGCATTTTCAAGAGCGTTGTCGGAGGCCGAACCGGAGCGCAGGATGCAAGTACCAGTTACTTTTGAACATCCTTCCGACGTGTTGCTCGTGTTTCGCAACAGCGCGAAAGGATGCATGTTGATTCCATAAAAACTTCGCCCCGCCGCGCTAGACCGTCCCCGGCAGCGCGCTCGACACGAGCACGGCCGCCACCATCAGCACGCCGCCGAGCACGACCGCCTCGACGCGCAGCACCGTGCCGAACCGCTTCAACGCGCCGGCCGGCATCGCGGCGGCCGGGTCCTGCAACGCGGCGAGCAGCTTCGGCATCCCGAAGAAGCGGTTGTGCCCGCCGAGCATCGCGGCAATCAGCACGAGCGCGAGCTTCAGCAGCAGGATCTGCCCGTACGTCGACGCGAGCAGGTTGGCGGGCGTAGCGACGCCGCGCCAGCCGTTGTACGTGCCGGTCGCGAACAGCACGACCAGCGCGTAGGTCGACGCATCGGACAGCGACTGCACGAACGCTGCGCCCGTCGTGCGTTCGCTCGCCGGCATGCGGGCGAGCCGCGGCATCACGCCGAACGCCGTCACGAGCACGAGCCCGACCCACGCGCTGATCGCCAGCAGATGCAGCCAGTCGATCCACACCGGCACGCTGAACAGCCCCGCATCGACCGGATGCCCGCCGTTGCTGCGAGCCAGCGCGACACCGGCGAGCGCGGCCACCATCGCGAACGGAAACCGCATATCGTTCGCTTGCCTGACGAACGACAGCAACACGACGACGAGCATGAACACCGTGCCGGCCAGCCACGCATGGCCGAACCCGGTGCCCGCGAGCATCGAACACACCGCCGGCCCCGCGTCGAGCAGCGACACTTCGCTCATCAGCGCGCAATGCGCCCAGAACGCGGTGATGCTCGCGAGCAGCGATACGACGGACGCGATGCGCAGCGTCGCGACGAGCCGCCGCCCGACGTCGTGCTGCCACGCCGACGCGCCGCGCGCCAGCCAGTGCCGGCCGAGCAGCGCGCCGACGACGACCGCGAACCCGGCGTTCTGAATCGCCACCGATACGAGCCGCAGCAGGCCGACGATACCGTCGTTCACCCCTTCACCCGGAACGTATAAGTACCTTTCGTGCGATGCGCATCGGCCGTCATCGCCGCCCACTGCACCGTGTACGCGCCTGCCGCGAGCTTCGGTATCGCGACGATCATCACGCGTGGGTTCGACGTATCGACCTTCGCCTTGTCCTGCGTGACGGCATTGCCGTTCGCGTCGGACACCTTCACCGAGCTGAACGCCGGTTCGAGGTCTTCGTTGAACGTGAGCCGCACCGTGTCGGGCGCCGCGTCGACCGTGCTGCCGGCGGCCGGTGCGGCGCTTTCCAGCTTGCCGTGCGCCGAGGCCGCGACCGGTGCCATCGCGAAGCATGCGGCAGCCGCGATGAAGCCGGCCCGCCGCTTGAGTGTCGTGATCATCTTCATGTTCCCGCTCCGCGTCACGGCTTCTTCAGTTCGACGACGGTCAGCGCGCCGTTCACGTCCTCGGCGACGAAGTCGATCGTATCGCCCGCCTTCACCTGCGACAGCATCGCCGGGTCCTTCACCTTGAATGTCATCGTCATCGCGTCCATCCCGAGGTTCTCCAGCGGGCCATGCTTGATCGTCAGCTTGCCGGCCGCCGTGTCGACCTTGCGGATCTCGCCGTGCGACATGCGCGGCGCCGTCGCGGCGCCCTGCTTCGCGCCGCCGCTCATGTCCATGCCGGCCATGTCGCCGGCCGCGTACGACGCGGCGGAGAACACCAGCGCGCAGCCCGTCACCATCAAAACCAGTCCCTTCTTCATCGTGTCGACTCCCGTGTGAGTGAATGGAAACCGGCGGCCGCATCGGTGCGGCCGCCGCGTGCTGCTTCAGCCGTCCGGCAATTCGCCGGTGTATTCGTATGCGACGGTGCCCTTCGGATGCCGGAACCAGCCCGGATCGCGATAGTCGTTGCGCCCAAGCCCCTGCCGCACCTTGAGCACCGTGAACATGCCGCCCATCTCCAGCGGCCCGAACGGGCCCGTACCGGTCATCATCGGCAGCGTGTTATCCGGCAGCGGCATCTCCATGCCACCCATCGCGCCGCCCGTGCTGCCCATCGCCATGTAGTCGGGCACGAGCTTGCCGATCCGCTTCGCGAGATCCTTCTGCGGCACGCCGATCAGGTTCGGCACCTGGTGGCCCATCGCATTCATCGTGTGGTGCGACTTGTGGCAATGGAACGCCCAGTCGCCCGGGCGATCGGCGGTGAACTCGATCGCGCGCATCTGGCCCACCGCGACATCGGCCGTCACTTCCGGCCAGCGCGCGGCGGGCGGAATCCAGCCGCCGTCGGTGCCCGCGACTTCGAAGCTGTAGCCGTGCAGGTGGATCGGGTGATTCGTCATCGTCAGGTTGCCGAACCGGATCCGCACGCGGTCGCCGGCGCGCACCGGCAGCGGGTCGATGCCCGGAAACACGCGCGAGTTGAAGGTCCACATGTTGAAGTCGGTCATCTCGTTCACGCGCGGCGTGTAGCTGCCCGGATCGATGTCGTATGCCGCGAGCAGGAACACGAAATCGCGATCGACCGGCATCGTGCCGCGATCCTTCGGATGCACGATGAACATGCCCATCATCCCCATCGCCATCTGCACCATCTCGTCGGCGTGCGGGTGATACATGAAGGTGCCGTGCGCTTCGAGCCGGAATTCGTAGACGAAGGTCTTGCCGGGCGGGATATGCGGCTGCGTGAGGCCGCCGACGCCGTCCATCCCGTTCGGCAGCCGCAGCCCGTGCCAGTGGATCGTCGTGTGCTCGGGCAGCCGGTTGGTCACGAAGATGCGGACCTTGTCGCCTTCGACGGCCTCGATCGTCGGGCCCGGCGACTGGCCGTTGTAGCCCCACAGGTTCGCGTTCATGCCGGGCGCCATCTCGCGCACGACGGGCTCGGCCGTCAGGTGGAATTCCTTCCAGCCGTTCTTCATCCGCCACGGCAGCGACCAGCCGTTCAGCGTCGCGACGGGCGTGTACGGGTGGCCGTTGGGCGGCACGAGCGGCGGCTGCGTGCCGGACTTCGCCATCGTCGGCGCGTCGGGCAGCGATGCGGCGCCGGCCCGGCTGACCATCGCGGCGCCCAGCAGCGCGGCGCCCGAGCCGCTGAGAAATTGTCGACGGGACACCATGTCAATGACCTTCCTGATGCGGTTGCGTGACGGGCGCCGACGGCGCCGCGGAGGGGGAAGCCGGCTGCGGTGCAGCGTCGGCGTTGGGTGTGGATTCGGGTGCTGATTCGGCGGAATTCGTCACGCGCGGTGCAGCACCTGATGACGGCAACCGACCGCCGACGGCCATCTGCAGATCGGTTTCCGCGAGCCAGTAGTCCTTCAGCGCGTCGATATAGCCGTTGACCGCGCCGACCTGTTCGCGCGCATCGGTCAGCAGTTCGAACACGCTCGCGAGCATCCCGTTGTAGCGCAGCAGCAGTTCGTCGGAGATCGTCTTGCGCAGCGGCACGACTTCGTCGCGATAGTGCGTGGCGACGTCGTAGCTCGTCACGTACGACGCGTACGATTCGCGCACTTCGGAGCGTGCATCGATGGCGGTTTTCGCGAGCCGGTTCGCCGACTGCATGTAGAGGGTTTCCGCGCGCGCAACCTTCGCGCCGCCCCAGTCGAACAGCGGAATCTCGACGCTGATCTCGTAGCCGTGCTCGTGGCCCTTGCCGGTCTCGTAGTCGTTCACGTAGCCGAG
The DNA here is from genome assembly GCF_902830285.1 of Burkholderia sp. BCC0419. Classification (NCBI taxonomy): domain Bacteria; kingdom Pseudomonadati; phylum Pseudomonadota; class Betaproteobacteria; order Burkholderiales; family Burkholderiaceae; genus Burkholderia; species Burkholderia sp. BCC0419. The sequence goes on along the minus strand of NZ_CADESR010000001.1, from coordinate 88,189 downwards.
ATCGACCGCGTTGACGAAGCGCGTGGCCTTGCTCAGGCCGAGCGACGACGCGACGCCCTGCGTCTGCAGCTTCGCCGCCTGGATGTCGAGGCGGTTGCTCATCGCGAAGCGTTCGAGATCGGGCAGGTCCGGGCGTGCTTTCGGCAAATCCGGCAAGCGTTCGGGCAGCGCATACCGTGTGCGCTCGCCCCACAGCCCCATCGCACGCGTGAGCTTCTCGCGTGCGGCGACGGCCTGCTGGCGCGCCTTCGCGTGCTGCGCGACCGCGTCGGCGTGGAATGCCTGTTCGCGTGCGTAGTCGAGACGGCTGAAGTTGCCGGCCTGCCGCATGCGCAGCGCGAGTTCGGCGGCCGCGCTCGCGGCCTCGCGCACCTGCTGCGCATAGTTCGCGGCCTGTTCGGCGGCGACGGCCTCCACGTAGGCCCGGCGCGCGTCGGCCGCGACCTTCAGCATCGCGTCGGCCGTTTCGAGCTTGGTCTGCTCGAAACGGCGGCGCTCGATGTGCGTCGCGAGCGGCATCGTCAGCAGCGCGAACACGTTCGCCGAGAACGTGCGGCCGAGCGTCAGTTCGCCATCGCCGGCACGCGTGCGGCTGAACGCGAAGCGCGGGTTCGGCAGCCGGCCGGCCTGCACGAGGTCGGCCTCCGACAGCCCGAGCTCCGCGTACGCCGCCTGCAGGCCGCGGTTGTTCAGCAGCGCGACCTGCACCGCGTCGTCCATCGACAGCGGCTTGCCGAGCAGCTCTTTCGTCCGCTGGTCGACGGCTTCGCGGTCGGCGTCGGTCCGCACCACCACCGCGTCCTTGCCGATGCGTTCCGATGCAACCGACGACACGGCGTCGAACCCGCCGTCCTTCGAAAACGTCGTGCAGCCCGCGAGGAACGCCAGCGCAATTGCGGCCGCGCCAATCCTCGGTGATATCGCGAGCGTGGTCATCGCGCGGCCCCTCCGTGCGTCGAATGGGCGGCGCCGTTGCCGGCCGCACCGGTCGTGCGCCCTTTCGCGGGCCGCTCCATCACGTCCCGGTTCAGTTGCTTCCAGCCCGGGCCTGCGTCGTCCCGATACGGCCGGTAACCGTCGAACGCGGACGTCACTGTGACGTCCGGCACCGACGCGGCGGCGTCCGCCGGATCGGGAAACGGGGTTTGCGCGGGCGCAAGCAACGGCACGAGGGCCGCCGCGCCCCATAGCGCCGCAATGATCAATCGCATGAACATGTCTCGTCGTAAGTCGTCCGGCGCGCGTGATGCGGCTGCCGGAGCAAATGGCGGATCGCGGCGGGTCGGCCGCGGGCAGGGACTAGACAGGCATCCGGCGAGGCGGCCGGTCGATGCCGCCGGTCAGGAACGACACGCCCCCGGCCGAAGGCGGCGGCGCGACGATCGTGACGCCGACGCTCGCCGCGGCGGGCACCGCGGGCGCACCCGACATCCCCGTGCCGAAACAGCACGACACGCACGCGGCACATGACGACGCATGCCGCGCGTGTTCGCCGTGATCGTGATGGCCGTCCTGCGCGGCCGGCATCGCATGCGGTGCCTTCTCCTCATGCGGCACGGCAGCGCCCGCGCACTGCATCGACACAGCCGCGAACGACTGGATCGGCAGGCTCAGCGCCAGCAACACGACGACGAGGAAGGTGCGCCAGTACGACATGGATGCGAAATCAGGCAAATAGCGACCGTTGGGCCGGCGCGGCGCACGACGGCGCGCTCCGGGGACAAGACGGCCGCAGCTTATCGCCGCCGCGGTGACGGCGACATGGCCGAAACATGACCGCGTTTTCATGACAATTCCGTCATCCGCCGGTCATCCTTCGCGCACGCGCGACACCGTACGCTCTGGCGTTACACTGACCGGCTGGAATCACGGACAGCCTGCCTCACCATGCGGATACTGATAGTCGAAGACGAACCCAAGATGGCGTCATACCTCCGCAAGGGGTTGATGGAGGCGAGCTACACGGTCGACGTCGCGGAAAACGGCCAGGACGGGCTGTTCCTCGCGTTGCACGAGGATTTCGACCTGGTCGTGCTCGACGTGATGCTGCCGGAGCTGGACGGCTTCGAGGTGCTCAGGCGGCTGCGCGCGCAGAAGCAGACGCCCGTGCTGCTGCTCACGGCCCGCGACGCGATCGAGGACAAGGTTGCCGGGCTCGAACTCGGCGCCGACGATTACCTGCTCAAGCCGTTCGCATATGCCGAATTCCTGGCGCGCATCCGCTCGCTGCTGCGGCGCGCGCCGCGCAACGTGCGCGACATCCTGCACGTCGCCGATCTCGAAATCGACCTGCTCAAGCGCCGCGTGCGGCGTGCCGACGCCCGCATCGACCTGACCGCGCAGGAATTCGCGCTGCTGCAGTTGCTCGCGGAACGCGAAGGCGAGGTGCTGACGCGCACCTTCATCACGTCGCAGATCTGGGACATGAATTTCGACAGCGACACGAACGTCGTCGACGCGGCAATCAAGCGCCTGCGCGCGAAGATCGACAACGCGTACGAGACGAAGCTGATCCATACGATCCGCGGCATGGGCTACGTGCTCGAGGATCGTTCGTGACCGCGAGCCCCGCTTCGTATTCGCTGCTGCGGCGCCTGACGCTCGCGTTCGCCGCCGTCGCCGCGCTCGTGTTCGCGCTGACCGGCGCGTATCTCTACCGCTCGCTGTCCGCCGAGCTGACGCGGCGCGACGACATCGAGATTTCCGGCAAGCTCAACCAGTTCCTGCAACTGGCACGCGCCAGCGGCTCGACGGCCGCGCTGCGCGCCGATCCGGCCGTGTTCCATGACGTGCTGCTGTCGCATCCGGGCGTCTATCTCGGCATCTACGACGCGCAACACCGCCCGCTCGTCGAGCATTCCGACGAAGCCGGCAACACGCTCGCGTCGGTGATCGCAGCCTCGCATCCGGCAGGCCACGCCAGCGGCCCGTTCACGTGCGCGCCGCCCGGTATCGGCTCGTCGCGCTGCGTGTATGCACGCGAAACGCTGCCGTCCGGCGAAGCGATCCAGGTCGCGCTCGCGCGCACGGCAACCGATCGGCAATCGCTGCTCGAAAGCTATCGTGTCGACATCTGGCTCGCGGCGGCCGTCGGCGCGCTGCTGGTCGGCGCGCTCGGCTATGCGGTCGCGTCGCGCGGCCTGCGCCCGGTCGAAAGCCTTGGCCGGCAGACGTCGCGCATCGAGGCGCACAACCTGAACGCGCGCCTCGACGCGCGCGGCGGCCCGGTCGAGTTGCACGAGCTCGCCACGTCGGTGAACCGGATGCTCGACCGGCTCGAGCGCGCGTTCGTGCGGCTGTCGCAGTTCTCGTCCGATCTCGCGCACGACATGCGCACGCCGCTCGCGAACGTGATCAGCTCGTCGCAGGTCACGCTGTCGCGCGCCCGCACGTCCGACGAATACGAAGCGCTGATCGAATCGAACATCGAGGAATGCGAGCGGCTGCAGCGGATGATCGAGAACATGCTGTTTCTCGCGCGCACCGACAACGCGCGGCAGCACCTGAAGACCGCCGAACTCGACGCCGGCAGCGAATTGCGCCGGCTCGCGTCGTATTTCCAGGCGCTGGCGGACGAAGCCGGCGTGCGTATCGACGTGCATGGCGAAGCGCCGGTCGTCGCGGACGCGACGCTGTTCCGGCGCGCGGTGAGCAACCTCGCGTCGAATGCGCTCGAACACGCGGAAGCCGCGTCGACGATCGAGCTGGCCGTGTCGAACCAGGGCGGTTACGCGGTCGTCGAAGTCACGAATCGCGGCGTCGCGATTCCGCCCGAACAGGTCGACCGGATCTTCGAGCGCTTCTACCGGATCGATTCGTCACGGCACGGCGCGGCGCGCAACGCGGGGCTCGGGCTCGCGATCGTGAAGTCGATCATGGAGCTGCATCGCGGCAAGGTGGAGGTCGCGAGCCGCGACGGGCACACGACGTTCGCGCTCTACTTTCCGCGCGGCACGGGCAGATAGGCCATGCGCCGCCGCATTCAGCGCTGGCGATCCTGCACGGCGCTAAACGACCTGCGAACGCAAACGAGAAGCGCGATGGTCGTCGCGCTGAATACGGCCCCCGCGTAGAACGTCGCGGCAGCGCCCGCCCGGTCCCACAGGACGCCCGCGACGACGCTCGATACGAGCGTCACGATGCCGCTGATCAGGTTGAACACGCCGAACGCGGTCCCTCTCAATTCGGCCGGCGCGGCCTGCGCGACCATCGTCGCGAGCAGCCCTTGCGTCATCCCCATATGGAGCCCCCACAGCGCGACGCCGACGAGCACGGTCGGCCAGTGCGCGCCGTGCGCCAGCACGATATCGGCGGCGATCAGCAGGACGAGCCCGACCACCATCAGTTTCGTGTGGCTCGTCGTATCGGCGAGCTTGCCGAACGGGTAAGCCGACAATGCATACACGACGTTCATCGCAACCATCACGAGCGGCACGAGCGCGACGGGCACGCCGCTACCCATCGCGCGCAGCACCAGAAACGCCTCGCTGAAACGCGCCAGCGCGAACACGCCGCCGACGGCCACGATCCACCAGTAGCGGGCGCCGAGTTGCGCGACGACCTCGCGGCGAATCGGGTTCACGCGCTTCTCGCCCGGCGCATGCGCCGGTTCGTCGATGCCGAACGCGAGCAGCGCAACGGCGAGCACGCCGGGAATCACGGCCAGCCAGAACGCGAGGCGGAAATCGTCGCGCCACACCAGCATGATGACGACGGCCAGCAGCGGCCCGAGGAACGCGCCCACCGTGTCGAGCGACTGGCGCAACCCGTACGCGGCGCCGCGCAGGTGAACGGGCGTGACGTCGGCGACGAGCGCATCGCGCGGCGCGCCGCGAATCCCCTTGCCGACCCGGTCGACGATCCGCGCGGCCACCACGACGCCGATCGTCGGCGCGATCGCGAACAGCGGCTTGCTGAGCGCGCCGAGCGCGTAGCCGGTCACCGCGAGCCATTTGCGATTGCGCAGGTAGTCGCTCAGCGTGCCGGAGAATACCTTGACGACCGGCGACGTCGCCTCGGCGATCCCTTCGATCAGGCCGATCGTCGTCGCGCTTGCGCCAAGACCCGCCATCAGGAACATCGGCAACAGGCTGTGGATGATTTCGGACGACACGTCCATCAGCAGGCTGACACAGCCGAGCACCCACACGCTGCGCGGAATCTGGCGAAGAATGCCGGTCGATGAGTCGGTCTGCATGGGTCGCTCCCCGATTCAGGAATCCTGAAGCTGAATGCCTGTGATGCTACCGCACGCCCGTGACCCTGATCGGACGCCGCAGGAACGCGTGCGCCCTTGCTATTCCGCCGTGTCGCGCCGCAGCTTCGCCTGCCGGCGCGTCCGGTCGTTGAGTATCTGGTGCCGGCGATGGTCGGTCAGCTTCTTCCAGTCGCGCGCCTCGTCGCGCGTGCGCAGGCAGCCGACACAAAAGCCAGTGCGGCCGTCGAACGCGCAGAGATCGATACACGGCGATTTCACGGCCACGATCAGGCCGCCTTCGCGGGTGTCAGCACTTCGACGGTCACGTGAGACACGCCGTCGAAGCCCGCGACCAGCGCATGATAGAAACGCGCATCGCGCGCGGTGTCGCCCGATTCGACCGACACGATCGCGCTCATGTGCCCGGGGCCCACGCGCCACACATGGAGATCGTTGACCGTGTCGCCGAGCGCCTCGATCGCGCGGCGCACGTTGTCCGTCAGCTTGCGATCGACGTTGACGTCGAGCAGGACACCGCCCGTATCGCGTATCAGCCCGTACGCCCAGTTGGCGATCACCAGCGCGCCGACGATGCCCGCGAGCGGGTCCATCCAGACCCATCCGAACGCGCGCGCGAGCAGCAGGCCGACGATCGCCAGCACCGACACGGCCGCGTCGGCGATCACGTGAACGTAGGCCGACCGGATGTTGTGGTCGCGATGCGCGGCCGAGTGCGAACCGTGACCATGATGCGCGTGGTGCGCGTCGTCGTGGTCTTCGTCTTCGTCTTCGTGATGATGATCGTGCCCATGCGCATGATGATGGCCGTGCCCATGCCCGTGATGGTGATCGCCGCTCAGCAGCCACACGCTGGCGAGGTTCACGGCAAGCCCCAGCACGGCGATCGGAATCGCTTCGTCGAAGTGAATCGGCACCGGCGCCAGCAGGCGCGCGATCGCCTCATAGCCGATCAGCAACGCAATCATCGCCAGCACGATCGCGCTCGTGAAGCCGGCCAGGTCGCCGAGCTTGCCGGTGCCGAACACGAAGCGCGGATCGTCGGCGTAGCGGCGCGCATAGGTATAGGCCAGCGCGGCGATCAGCATCGCGCCCGCGTGCGTCGACATGTGCAGGCCGTCGGCGACCAGCGCGAGCGAGCCGAACAGCGTGCCGCCGACGATCTCGGCGATCATCATCGCCGTGCACAGGCCGATGACCATCCACGTCTTCCGCTCGTTGCGCGCGTGGGCGGCGCCCAGAAACGCGTGACTGTGCACGCCGCCGGCCGACGTGCCGTTGAATTCGTTCATGTACCGATCCTTCCTGTTACTTGAAATAGCTGTGCACGACCTCGATCAGCTGCTCGGTCGCGCTGCCTTCGTGGGCGTCGGGCGTGTCCGCATCGACGAGATGCGACCGGATGTGGTCTTCCAGCACGACGGCCAGCAGGCCATTCATCGCGCCGCGGCAGCTCGTGATCAGTTGCAGCACGTCGTTGCAGCCGCGCTCGTCTTCCAGCGCCCGCTCGATCGCTTCGACCTGTCCCTTGATACGGCGCACGCGGTTCAGCAGCTTCTGTTTTTCGCGAACGGTATGACTCATCGATGGCTCCTGTATAGGGTAGGGGAGTATATCTCCGGAAGGCTGCCCCTATAGGGTGGAGGGGTATATTTTTCGAGACGAAGGCTTGTCGAAAGAAAACCGCTCGGCTAGACTGCTTTCCGTCTTTGGGGAGTAGCCTGCTTTCCGTCCACGGAAAGCGAACGTGTCAACACACTCGGCCTGCGGCCGTGGCGCGTTCAGCCTGATCGGCTTGGCGAGACCATCGGCACATCGCGTTGTTCCTGGTCGGACGGCGGCGGATGTGCCATGGTTCGTCAGCGTCCGACCACGGAGTCCCCATGTTCCTCCCCGCTCGCCTCTCCCACGCCACCGCTGCCTGCGGAGGTGCCGCATGACGTTCATGTTCGTCGAACTGGCGTTCATGCTGATCGTCATCCTCGTCGCGGCCGAAGTCTTCACCAATGCGCTCGAACATCTCGGCGAACGCCTGAAGATTTCCGAAGGCGTGACCGGCTCGCTGTTCGCGGCCGTCGGCACCGCGCTGCCCGAAACGATGGTGCCGCTGCTTGCGCTGGCCGGCGGCACGTCGAACCAGGCCGTGAACGAGGAGATCGGCGTCGGCGCGATTCTCGGCGCGCCGCTGATGCTCGCGACGCTCACCACGTTCCTGATGACGCTCGCCGTGATCCGCTCGCGCGGGCTGCGCGGCACGATCGCGCCCGAACGCACGGGCTTCGTGCGCGACATGAACACCTTCCTCGCCGCATTCTCGCTGGCGACCGTCGCGATGTTCGTCCCGCATCACAACTGGGCCGTGCGCGCGCTGCTCGCCGCGATGCTGGTCGGCCTCTACGTGATGTACGTCGTGATGACGTTCCGCGCGTCGACCCAGCTCGTCGATGCCGGGCACGGCACCGAGGCGCCGCACGCGATGTTCCTGTCGCGCGTCGGCCTGCCGACCAACCTGGCGACGATCGTGCTGCAACTGCTGATCGGCGTCGCGCTGCTGGTCGGCGGCGCGAAGGGCTTCATTCACGGCGTGGAAGGCGTATCGCACGTACTCGGCGTGTCGGCGCTGCTGCTGTCGCTGATCATCGTGCCGATCGCGACGGAACTGCCGGAGAAGGTCAACAGCGTGCTGTGGATCCGTCGTGGAAAGGACACGCTCGCGTTCGGCAACATCACCGGCGCGATGGTGTTCCAGGGTACGTTGCTGCCGGCGATCGGCATCATGCTGACGCCGTGGGAGCCGCGCCCCGAAGTGCTGACCGGCGTGATCATCACGCTCGCGGCGGCGGCCTGGCTGCGCGTCAATGCGCGCACGCGCGGGCTCGTGCTGTGGGCGTTGCTCGCGAACGGCGCGGGTTATGCGGGGTATCTGGTGTTGACGCTGACGCGATAAATGCCGGTCGGGCGCGCCGACCGGCGGACACGTCGGTGCGGCGCGTTTCATCGCGCCGGATGCGGGCGACGGCAACGCCCGCATCCAGACGATCAGGAACCCTTGACGAGCCTGACGATCGTCAACGTGCCATCGACCTTCTCGATCCGCACCTTGACCTTGTCGCCCGCATGCGCTTGCGCGAGCATCGCCGCGTCCTTCGCCTTGAACGCCATCGTCATCGGCGGCATCCCGACGTTCTCCAGCGCGCCGTGCTTCAACGTGATCCTGCCGCTCGCGGCATCGACCTTCTTCACCTCGGCGTCGGTCAGCGCGGCGTTCGATTCCGCCGCGCCGTCCGACGACATCTTCATGCCGGACATGTCCATGCCCGACATGTCGCCGGCGGCAACGGCCGGGACGGCGAAAGCGCCGCACGCGAGAACGGCGGCGGCAGTGGCGATCAATTGATTCATCTTCATCGTGATTCTCCGGTGGGAATGGATGGCACGTTCGTGCCGGAAGGAACTGCATCGGAATGCCGCGTGCGGCCCGCGCTTCGCGCACGACGGCGCTGAAGCAGAAGCCACGCGGCGGGAATGACGAACATCGACAGCAGCGGCGCCGTGACCATGCCGCCGACCATCGGCGCGGCGATGCGCTGCATGACCTCGGAGCCTGCGCCGTGGCCGATCATGATCGGCACGAGCCCGGCGAGCACGACGGCCACCGTCATCGCCTTCGGGCGCACACGCAGCACCGCGCCTTCGCGAATCGCGTCGAGCAGCAACGCATCGGTCAGCGGGTCGCCGGCATCGAGCCGGCGCTGCAGCGCGCCCTTCAGGTACAGCAGCATTACGACGCCGAATTCGGCGGCCACGCCCGCCAGTGCGATGAAACCGACCGACGTCGCGACGGACACCGCATGGCCGAGCGCCCACACGAGCCAGAACCCGCCGACCAGCGCGAACGGCACCGTCGACATCAGCAGCAGCGCGTCGGCCGCCGAATCGAACGTGACGAACAGCAGCACGAAGATCACGACGAGCGTGACGGGCACGACGGTGCGCAGCGTCGCCGCCGCGCGTTCGAGATACTCGAATTGCCCCGACCACGCGATCGAATAACCGGGCGGCAACGCGACCTGCCGTGCGACGGCCTGCTGCATCGCACGGACGGCCGTGCTCAGGTCGGCACCGCGGAGATCGACGTACACGTAGCCGGACAGCCGTGCGTTTTCGCTGCGGATCATCGGCGGCCCGTCGGCGATCGCGACATGCGCGACGTCGCCGAGGCGGATCTGCGCGCCGCGCGCGGTGACGATCGGCAGTTGCCGCAGGTTCTCGAGCGAATCGCGGATCTCGCGCGGATAGCGGATGTTGATCGGGAAGCGCTCGCGCCCCGCGATCACTTCGCCGATGTCCTCGCCGCCGATCGCCGACGACACGACCGCCTGGATATCGGCCACCGACAGCCCGTAACGCGCGGCGGCGAGCCGGTCGATGTCGACGTCGATGTAGCGGCCGCCGTTCAGCCGCTCCGCGAGCGCGGACGTCACGCCCGGCACGCGCTTCACGGCTGCCTCGACCTGCGTCGCGATCGCGTCGATCCCCGCCAGGTCCGGCCCGGAAATCTTCACGCCGACCGGCGTCTTGATCCCGGTGGACAGCATGTCGAGCCGGTTGCGGATCGGCGGCACCCACACGTTCGACAGCCCCGGCACCTTCACCGTCCGGTCGAGTTCGTCGACGAGCTTCTCCGGCGTCATGCCGGGCCGCCACGCGCTGCGCGGCTTGAAGCGGATCGTCGTCTCGAACATCTCGAGCGGCGCCGGGTCGGTCGCCGTATCGGCGCGGCCCGACTTGCCGAACACCGTGTCGACTTCGGGCACGGTCTTGATCAGCCGGTCGGTCTGCTGCAGCAGCTCGCTCGCCTTGTCCGCCGAGATGCCCGGCAGCGCGGTCGGCATGTACAGCAAATCGCCTTCGTCGAGCGGCGGCATGAATTCGCCGCCGAGCCGCGACAACGGCACGGCCGTCAGCACGAGCGCGACGACCGCGACGCCGATCGCGGCCCACGGGCGCCGCAGCGTCGCTTCGAGCAGCGGCCGGTACAGGCGGATCAGCACGCGGTTGATCGGGTTCGCGTGCTCGTGCGGAATGCGGCCGCGCACCAGATAGCCCATCAGTACCGGCACCAGCGTCACCGACAGCCCGGCGGCGGCCGCGATCGTATAGGTCTTCGTGAACGCCAGCGGCGCGAACAGCTTGCCCTCCTGCCCTTCCAGCGAAAACACCGGAACGAACGACAGCGTGATGATCAGCAGCGAGAAGAACAGCGCGGGCCCGACTTCCACTGCCGACGCCGCGACGAGTTCCCAGCGGCGCGCGGCCGTGATCGGCTCGCCGGGATGCGCGCGGTCGTACGCTTCCAGATGCTTGTGCGCGTTCTCGATCATCACGATCGCGGCGTCGATCATTGCGCCGATCGCGATCGCGATCCCGCCGAGCGACATCAGGTTGGCGTTCACGCCCTGGTAGCGCATCACGATGAACGCGGCCAATACCCCGAGCGGCAGCGACAGGATCGCGACCAGCGCGCTGCGCAGATGGAACAGGAACACCGCGCAGACGATCCCGACGATGACGAATTCCTCGATCAGCTTGTCCGTCAGGTTGTCGACCGCGCGCGCGATCAGTTGCGAACGGTCGTAGGTCGTGACGATTTCGATGCCGGCCGGCAGCGAACGCTTCAGGTCGGCGAGCTTCGCCTTCACCGCGTCGATCGTCGTCAGCGCGTTCTTGCCCGAGCGCATCACGACGACGCCGCCCGTCACCTCGCCCTGCCCGTTCAGTTCCGCGATGCCGCGCCGCATCGCCGGGCCGACCTGGATGCGTGCGACGTCGCCGAGCAGGACCGGCGTGCCGGTGTCGTCGGTGCGCAGCACGACGTGCCGGAAATCGTCGAGCGTGCGCAGGTAGCCTGACGACCGCACCATGTACTCCGACTCGGCCAACTCGACGACCGAGCCGCCGGATGCCTGGTTGGCCTTGCCGAGCGCCTCGGCGACCGCCGCCTGCGTGATGCCGTATGCGCGCAGCTTGTCCGGATCCAGCACGACCTGGTACTGGCGCACCATGCCGCCGATGCTCGCCACTTCCGATACGTCCGGCACGGCCTTCAGCTCGAACTTCAGGAACCAGTCGTTGAGCGCGCGCAGTTGCCCGAGATCGTGACGGCCGGTGCGATCGACGAGCGCGTACTCGTATACCCAGCCGACGCCGGTCGCATCCGGGCCGAGCGACACGGTCGCGCCCGCCGGCAGGCGGCTCTGCACCTGGCTCAGGTATTCGAGCACGCGCGAGCGCGCCCAATACGGATCGGTGTGGTCGTCGAACAGCACATAGACGAACGCGTCACCGAACGACGAGTACGCACGCACGGTTTTCGCGCCCGGCACGCCGAGCAGCGTCGTCGTCAGCGGATAGGTCACCTGGTCCTCGACGACCTGCGGCGCCTTGCCGGGATACGACGCCTTCACGATCACCTGCGTGTCCGACAGGTCGGGCAATGCGTCGAGCGGCGTCTGTCGCAGCGAATGCACGCCCCATGCCGCCAGCAGCACGGTGGCCAGCAGCACCAGAAACCGGTGATGGACGGACCAGTGAATGATGCGCGCGATCATCGCTCACCTCCCTGCGGCTCGACCTTCGTCAGCCGGTAACCGTCGTCGGTCTGCGTGAACGCGAAGCGCACGGTCTGGCCCGGCTTCACGTCCGGAAACGCGTGCGCCGACGGCTTGCCGAACGCCATCGTCATCGCGCCCCAGCCGAGCGCCGGCACCGGCTGATGCGAGAACGTGATGTCGTCGGCCGTGACCTTCTCCACCTTGCCGGTGGTTTCGTAGACCGGCGCGGTTGCCGTCGCGGACGATGCGGCCGAGCTTGCCCCTGCCGCCCGCTCCAGCCGCGGCAACACGCTTTTCAGGCTGGCCTCCGAATCGATCAGGAACTGCCCCGACGCGACGACCGTGTCGCCTTCGTTCAACCCGTCGAGCACTTCCGTGTCGCCGCCGACGTCGTTGCCGACCGTCACCGACACCGGCTGGAGCCGGCCGTCGCCGTGCTTCGCGATGACGATCGTGCGCTGGCCGGTCGCGATCACGGCCTCGGACGGCACGAGCAGGCGCGACACCGTCTCCTTCGCGGCAACCCGTACGCGCATCAGCATGCCGGGCGTGAGCTTCAGCGATGCGTTGTCGATCTCCACGCGCGCCTGCAGCGTGCGGCTGCCCGTGCTGATGCCGGGCAGCACTTCGCGGATGCGTCCGCTGAAATGCCGGGCCGGATCGCCCGCGAACGTCGCGTCGACCGACATGCCCGGCTGCACGCTCAAAGCGAGCGCTTCCGGCACCTCGACGATCAGCCACAGCGTCGCCAGCCCGGCGATCTTCGCGAGCGTCTGGCCGGGCGAGACCATCGCGCCGTCGCGCACGTTCAGCTCGCTGACGACGCCGGCCTCCGGCGCACTCAGCACGACGTGCGTCTGCGCGCGGCCGGTACGGTCGAGGTTCGCGATCATGCCGTCCGGAATCGACAGCGCCCGCATCCGTGCACGCGCCGCATCGAGCAGGCTGCCGTCCATCCCGCCGCGCTTCAGCGCGAGATATTCCTCCTGCGGCGCGAGCCAGTCGGGCACGAACAACGAGGCGACCGGCGCGCCCTTCGCGATGCGCTGCATCGGCGCGCGTGCATACAGATGGTCGATGTAGCCCGTGACGCGCGACTGCACGACCTCCGCGCGCGCTTCGTCGAACTGCGTGGTGCCCACCGCGTCGAAACCGGCCGCCGTTTGCTGCCGGCGCACGGTCGCATAGCGGATGCCGAGGTTCTGCTGCAGGCCCGGATCGATCCGGATGCCCGCCGCGGCACCGCCTTCGTCCGCATAGACCGGCTGCAACTGCATGTCCATGAACGGCGATTTGCCCGGCTTGTCGAAGTGCTGGTTCGGCACCATCGGGTCGTGCCAGTACAGCACCTTGCGTGCGGCCTGCGGCGCCGGCATGTCCGGCGGCGCAGCGGCGGGCATGCCGGCCGTCGCCGCGCCGCCCGTCGCATGGCGGACGCCCGCGAAATAGCCGGCGCCGACGAGCGTCGCGCCGGCGAACGCGATCAGCGCCGCCCGCGTCAGTGATTGTCTTGTCATGAGCGTCTCCTTCACTGCGCGGCGGCCATCGCCGACGGCACGACCTGATATTCGAGCTGCGCCCAGGTCTGCGATACCTCGCGCCTGAGATCGAGCACCTGCAACTGCGCCTCGAGTTGCGCACGCCGCGCGGCGAACGTGTCGGCGAGCGACCCCGTGCCGGCCCGGTACGCGGCCGTCGCGAGCTGCACGCGCTGGTCGGCGGCCGGCAACAGCGCAGCGCCGAGGTTCGCGAGGCGTTCGCGGCCGCTCGCCAGCGTGTCGGATTGCGTGCGGATGTCGGCCTGTACCTGGCGCAGCGTGTCCTCGTACATCAGGCGCGCCTTCGTCGCGAGCGCAGCCTTTTCGGCGACGTCGCGGTTCTGGCGATTCTTGCGATTGAGCGGCAGCGGGATCGAGACGCCGACCGACACCATGTTCGAATACGCGCCGCCGCGCTGCTGGTACGCGATTTCCCACGTCCAGTTGGGGCTGCGCTCGCTGTTCGCGACCGCGGCGTCGGCTTCGGCCACCGCGATATCGTCCGCGGCGGCGACGAGTGCCGGCTGCGACAGGCGCAGCTCGTCCGGCGGCAACGACGATACGAAGGATTCGGGCGCGGGCGGCGTACCCGTCACGTCGGTCACGGGCGCCGCCGTCCAGCGGCCCAACGCGATGAGCGCGGTGCGATACGCCTGCTGCGCCTTGAGCATCTGGTCCTGCGTCTGCGCGAGCATCGCGCGAGCCTGCACGACGTCGCCCGCGCTCGCCTTCGCGCCGCGATACGACGCCTGCGTCGCGTCGAGTTCATGGTTCATGTGACCGAGCAGCGCCTGCTGAAGCGCGAGCGCCTGTTTTGCATAGACGGCATCGAGCCACGCCGTCGCGGTCTGCCGGCGCACGGCCGCCAGCTGCACGAGATAGCCGGCGCGCTCGCGGCCAACCTGCTCGTCGGCCAGCGCGGTACGCAGCCGCCGCTTGTCGCCGGACACCCATTCCTGCTCGATGCCGATGCGGCGCATCGTCATGAAGTCCTGGCCGACGGTGAAGCGCTGCCCGCCGTTGACCGGCAGGTTGTCGATGCCGGCCTTGAGCATCGGGTCCGGCAACTGCCCGGCCCTGACGGCCGCTTCGGAACGCGCAAGCACGGAAGCCTGCGCGGCCTGCATCGACGCGGAACGATCGGTGGCGGACTGCAGCGCGGCGTCCAGCGTCAGCGGCGACTGCTGCGCGTGTACGGCGCCCGCCACCAGCAGCGCGGCCCACGGTACGGGCGTGCGCCGACATGCACGCGGCATGCGCAGCGTGCGGAAAGCGAATGACATGGTGTAACCCCAAATCGGAACCCAAAGGGATTCCACGTCCTGCGCACAGGACGAACCTCACCGCATGCGCGGCGAACCGGTCAAATCGGGATCAGCTGATGCGTGGAGGGCGCCACAACCCGTTCGGGTCGCGGACCGGGACGGACTGCGTGTAGTGGAAGACGATCGTGCTGGCGAATGCAGCGGGACGGCTGACGTCGGCGCGGGCGGCCGGGTGGTAGAGACTGCCGAACTGGCATTGGGCCGTCACCTTGCAGGCCATGCCCTTGGCTTTGGCCTTCGCGTGATCGGCGGATGACGGCTGCATCGAATCGCAGCCGCTCATGTCGGCGGACATGGCCATGTTCATGCCCGTGTCCGCCCCCATCGACATCGTGTGCTGCATCGGACATTCACCGGTCAGGCCGCTGGCTGCCAGCCCGCTGATGGGCAGCACCGCGCACAGCAGCAGCAGGATGAAGGTCCGAAGCCATTTCATGGCGGCGATTATAGCGCGGCCCGTTGCGACATGACGCTGCGTCGCTACGGCGAAACGACGCGCGTTCCCTGCCGCGGCCGCCGCGCGTCATCGCAGCAGGTTGTCCGCCGCCAGCACCTGCTGCACCGCCGGCCGCTCGCGCACCCGCTCGTACCACGCACGCAGATGCGCATGCCGGCTCAGGTCGATATCCGCGTTGTACACCGAGCGCATCCAGTCGGCCTTGCCCCAGCCGGTCAGCGCGAACAGGTACGCATCGGCGACCGTGAACGTGTCGCCGGTGACGAACGTCCTGCCGTCGAGCTGGCGGTCGATCCACGCGAAGCGGCTGTCGAGCTTCTGCCGCGCGGGCTCCACGTACTTCCCCGCCTGCACCGCATACAGCAGCGGGATGAAGCCCTTGTGGATCTCGGTGCCGAGAAAGTTGAGCCATTCCATCAGCCGGTAGCGCGCGAGCGTGCCGTAAGCGGGCGCAAGCGCGGCTTCCGGGCGCTGGTCCGCGAGATACTGGGCGATCACCGGCCCTTCGCGCAGTATCGTGCCGTCGTCGAGTTCGAGCAGCGGCACGTAGCCGAGTTCGGTCACGTCGTAGTAGTTGCGGCCGTCTTCGACGACATGCTTGCGCGTGTCGACCTTGACGATCTCGGCGTCGAACCCGCCTTCGCGCAATACGATGCAGATCGCCTGCGAACAGCTGCCGGGAGCGTGATAGAGCTTCATGCGTTTCCTTCGTGGGTTGTCCATGTATCGATTCGCCGCGACGCGGGCGCTAATATCTCGCATCGGCGCAGCGCCGGGAAGACGGCAGTCGTTTGTGCCGTAGTCACAAAAAATTTACCGACCAGGATTCGGCCACGATGAAAACGAGTGCGACAGGATGTTCCGTTGAAGAAGCGATGCGCGTGCTCGGCGGCCGCTGGCGGCTGCTGCTGGTGTCGTATCTGCTCGACGGGCCGCGCCGCTTCAGCGACCTGCGGCGCGACATGCCGGGCATCTCGCAGCGCATGCTGACGCTCGACCTGCGGGCGCTGGAAGACGCGGGGCTCGTGCGGCGCACCGTCTATCCGGAAGTGCCGGTGCGCGTCGAGTACGATCTCACCGCGGACGGCGACCGGCTGCGGCCGGTGGTCGACGTGATGCGCGAATTCGGGCTGTGGCTGAAGGCGCGCGACGCGCAGGCCGACGCGATGCCCGACACCGCGGCCGCGATCGAAACGACGATGCACGCTCACAAATAACCCTTCAGCAGGAACTACGTTCATGGAACTTCACGCTACCGTCGGCGCGGCCACGTCCGACCTCGACGACGACGAAAGCTTCGCCAACATCTACTGTCACGACGCGGAGCAGGACTATTGCTTCGCGCTGTCGCGCTTTCCGGACGACACGCTGATCGAAGTGATGGTGCGCGACCAGCTCAACCTGCGCGTCAAGGATCTGTCGGTGCGGCTGACCGACGATACGATCGACGTCGAGATCGAGCCCGGCATCGCCGCGCGTCTCGACGGCCAGACGCGTTACGTGATCCATCTCGCGCCCGGTCAGTACGATCCGGTCGCGCTGCGCGCCGCGTTGAAGGAAATCTTCGTCGGCAAGAGCGGCTATCGCGACGACAGCACGCACGGCTAGCGGCTCATTCGAACGGTCATCGTCGCTTTCGCAAGCTGCTGATCGTGCGCAGCAAAGCCGACGACCGCCGGCGTCGCGTCCCGATCGACCGGCAACTTCGCGACCTTGAGCGCCGTCAGCGTAATGACGTAGCGATGCGTGGCGCCTTGCGGTGGACACGGACCAAGATAGCCGGCATGCCCGGTGTCGTTCTTCATCTCGACGGCACCCGCCGGCAATCGGGACACGTCATTGCCGGAACGCAGCGCAATGCGATGAACGGACACCGGTATGTCGGCGATGACCCAATGCCAGAATCCCGACCCGGTCGGTGCGTCGGCATCGAACATCGTCAGCAGGTAGCTTTGCGTCCCCTCGGGCTCACCGCGCCATTGGATGGATGGCGAAATGTTGTTGCCGCGACACCCGAAACTGTCGGATACCTGTGCGTCACCGAATGTGCGGCCGGCCAGTTCCGCGCTATCGATCGAGAAATCTGCGGCGCGCGCCGGGCCGACGACGCTCAGCACGGCACAGAGGGCGAAACCGGCTTCGAATATTTTCATTTTCATTGAACATCTCATCAGTGAGCAGAATCGGAACGGGCATTCTTGCGTTCATGCGGATCCGCAACAAGGCGAGCAAAGGTACTGGTATCACGGCTACCCGGCAGCGTCCGGCGCGCACCTCCGCTCCCTCATGAAATTTCGGCATCGGGAAACCGGGCGGACCTGCCGGCTCCGTCCTCATCCACGACCATCGTTAGACGCCCGCTCATGACGCGCTCCCCGCGACTTCACCCGCTCCCTCGCCTCGCCGCGCTGCCGCTCGCCGCGTTTCCCACATACTGAGCGTCCGACGTCCCATTAATAGGGATGCCTGCCCAAATGTTGACGCACGCCGCGCCACGGCTCTAACGTTCGCCCCAACGCCATTCGATTCGGCCGCCCCGTTCGCGAGCACCGGCCGAGGCATAGAACACAGGAGACGACCGTGGCCCAATCCGCGTCACGCACCCATGCCAACCCGCCGGCGCGCTCATCCGCGCACACCGGCGCCTCATCCGAATCCGCCACGCGCTCAGCCGCAGCCGCAGCCGCGGCCTCGGCCACGCCGCCGAGCCGCAAGCGGCTGCTGATCCTCGCGCTGCTGTTCGTCACGGTCGTGATCAACTATCTCGACCGCAGCAACCTGTCGATCGCGGCGCCCGAGCTGTTCAAGGAACTGAACATCGATCCGGTTCGCGCGGGCCTCGTGTTCTCCGCATTCGGCTGGACCTATGCGCTGATGCAGATTCCGGGCGGCTGGCTCGTCGACAAGGTGTCGCCGCGCGTGCTGTATGCGGGTGCGCTCGCCCTGTGGTCGGCCGCGACGCTGCTGCTCGGTTTCGCCGGTTCGTTCGTCGGGCTGATCGTGCTGCGCCTTGCGGTCGGCGCGCTGGAAGCGCCGGCCTACCCGATCAACAACCGCGTGGTGACGACGTGGTTCCCGACCCGCGAACGCGCGAGCGCGATCGGCGGCTACACGTCGGGCCAGTTCGTCGGCCTCGCGTTCCTCACGCCGGTGCTCGCGTGGCTGCAGGTGCATCTCGGCTGGCACATGGTGTTCGTCGCGACCGGCCTCGCCGGCATCGCGTGGGCCGCGATCTGGTATGCGGTGTATCGCGAGCCGCGCGCGTTTCGCGGCGTCAACGCGGCCGAAATCGCGCTGATCCGCGACGGCGGCGGCCTCGTCGATCTCGAGGACCGCATCGCGGCGCGCAGCGAACGCGCGCCGTCGACGTGGCGCGACCTCGGCGTCGTGCTCGGCCGGCGCAAGCTGTGGGGCATCTACCTCGGCCAGTTCGCGCTGAACTCGACGCTGTGGTTCTTCCTCACGTGGTTCCCGACCTATCTCGTCAAGTATCGCGGGATGGACTTCATCAAGTCGGGTTTCCTCGCGTCGCTGCCGTTCCTCGCCGCGTTCGTCGGCGTGCTCTGCTCGGGCGTGCTGTCGGACTGGCTGATGCGACGCGGTGCCTCGCAAGGCTTCGCGCGCAAGCTGCCGATCATCTCGGGGCTGCTGATCTCGACCTGCATCATCGGCGCGAATTACGTGAGCTCCACCGGCTGGGTGATCGCGTTCATGACGATCGCATTCTTCGGCAACGGCTTCGCGTCGATCACGTGGTCGCTCGTGTCGGGGCTCGCGCCCGCGCGGCTGCTTGGCCTCACGGGCGGCATGTTCAACCTGATCGGCAACCTGTCCGCGATCGCGACGCCGATCGTGATCGGGCTGCTGGTCGACGGCGCGGACTTCTCGCGCGCGATCACCTATATCGCCGCGATGGCGCTCGCGGGCAGCCTGTCGTACGGGCTGCTCGTCGGCAAGGTGGAGCGCATCGACGCATAGACGCACAAGGGCGGCACACTTGCGCCGCCCTGCTTGATCGCTACCCCCGTGCGGCGTCACAACCGCCGAAACCCGTCACGCGCGAGGTCGTGAGGATGGCCGGTTGCGTAGTCGGGCGCACATGTATCGGTATCGATGCCGAAGGTGCGCTGGTCGGCCGCCAGTCGCTTTCGTCCCTGCCGAAGTCGAGCGTCTTCAATTCGCCCATGCGTGCGCCCGGCGGCAGGATGTCCGTGATCAGGTCGGTCATCGGAATCGTTTGTCACTCGATTGAAAAAGTCGGAGACGCAGTGACTCGTTTACACTGCCTCGATATGCCCTCTTCGGAGTGACACGCGACGTTTTACGGGGCGAACGAATCGGCAGGACGCCTGCCGGTATTTCCCCCTGATGACGTCCGTCGCGGCAAACGCTAGAATCCAGCCGCTTCAAGGGCCTGCTCCCGCTGACAACGGGCTTGTGGTCGGCCGTTCCGATGGCCAGCCCCACACATGCTTTTTCCGTATCAGGGGAACGCGCGTCAATGGGCGAAATAGGCCCTGGGTAACCGCATGCTGCTCAACGTGAACTCCTTCCACCGCGACAACGATCGCTTCAACGTGTCGTTCAAGGCATTGGGCGAGCTGATCGAGACGGTCGGCACGCCGCACTTCGTGCCGCGCCTCACGCAACTGCTGAACGACATCGTGCCGCTCGACGTCGCACACGTCGAACGCTCGCGCGTCGACGGCACGATGCCCACCGGCTACCGTTGCGAATGGATCGGCAGCAGCGGCATCGGCGCCGCGTCCACCGAAATCTCCGACGTGATGACGCTTTACTACGAGCGCTTTCTCGACAGCGACCCGCTGTTCGCGGGGCTGCGCGGCAAGACGGGCACGATGCTCGTCGTGCGCGACATCGCGGCAATCCCGCCTGGCGAATTCCGCCAGCGGCTGTTTGACGACGTGCATATCGGGCATGAATGCGTGCTCGCACGCGGCACGCGCTATTCGCAGCATTCGATCGCACTGGAGCGCGGCCGCGACCGGCCGCCGTTCACGCTCGCCGAGATGAACCGCTTCCGCAACATCAGCGACATGCTGTTTCCGCTGCTCGAACTGCATGCGTCGACCACCGCCGCGCGGCGCATCGCGCACGCAACGCCCGACGTCCATCCGCTCGCGCAATTCGATGCGCGGCTCGCGGCCGACGGCGTGAAGCTGTCGAAGCGCGAATACGAAACCTGCAAGCACCTGCTCTCCGGCAAGACCGTGCCGGAAACCGCCGGGATTCTCGGCGTGCGCGTCGCGTCGGCCGAGTCGTACGTGAAGCGCGCATTCGCGAAGCTCGGCGTGCGCACGAAGCGTGAACTCGCCGCGTGGGGCTCGGCCACGACCGCGCTCCCTTCTGCCGGAACCTGACCCGCCCTGGCCGCGCGGCCGCCTCCCGCTACGCCGTGTCGATGCGGCAGTGCCGCTCGCATCGAGCCCCGTCGAGCAATCGACTGACGAGCGAGGCCATTACGGCCGTTTGCGACATCGTGTCTTGCGGTATGGCATCGCCGTTTTTACGCGCTCGATATATTCATTATAATATATCGCCATCTGCCTATCCGGATAAACGTCATGCCCCGCCCGTCGACGGATCGCGCCCCGCTGCCCAGCGCTCGAGAACAGCCGTTCGCGCGCAAGATCAGTGCGCTCAAGCCGCTGTCGAGCGACGCGCGCGCGCAGCAGGTCACCGATGTCGTCGACGCGTTCCGCCGCCTGCGCGGCAGCGTCGCGCGTTTCATCCGGATGTTCTCGGCCGCGCACGCCGAAGCCATGCCGTACGACGCGCTGTCGGCCATGAGCTTTCGTGAACTCCTGTCGGTGCTCGAACACGAAGCCCGCACCGCCCGCTTCACGCGGCTGCCCGAACTCGAACGCGCGATCGGCCACGCGCGCCGCCTCGAACGCACGCGCGACGACGTGTTTTCCGACGCGTTCAGCAACGACCCGGCGGCGATGCACCGCGCGGTCATCGCGCTGGAGCACGTCGACGTGCTGTTCGTCGGGTTGTGCGTCGAATCGGTGATGGCGCGTCATGCGCCGGCATTGCACCCTGTTCCGCCCACGACACCTGCCGCCCTGCCTCAAACGGGCCGTTCGACGGCGCCGTGCTGACCGCGCGATCCCGCGTTGTCCGGCATGCCCCCGGCATTTCCGTCGTTATATTCCGTGGTATATTTCGCTCCATCTTTCGCGCATCCGTCTCCGGCTCGATCGTGCCGGATAGAGGTCAACATGCACGCTCCGCCCTTTCGCCTGGCCCGCACGGCGGATCTCTCGTCGTCCGGCGGCCATTCGCCCGCGGCAACCGGCGCGCGGATCGACGCCTGCTGCGCGCCGTCCCGCGCGCAACAGGTCGAGCTGAAGCGCCGCGCTCGCCTGTCCGAACTCGATGCGAACCTGCACTGCTCGATCATCGGCACCTGCCTGACCACGCATGAACTGCGCAAGCTCGTGCCGAAATTCGCCGATGTCGACCGCCAGCGCGCGACCGATCTGGAGATTCATCACGCGGCCGTCGAGCTCGCGATCGGCGGCACGGCCGGCGCCAAGGCGTTGCACAAGACACTCGACGAGCGTTATGCCGGAGCGATCCGCGCGTTCGACGGCGCGAAAGACGCGGACGCACTCCTCGCGCGCTGGAAGGACGCGCTCGCGAGCGGCGACATTCCGCCCGCATACTGGGCGCTGATGACGCATCCGCGGGCGACGATGGCCGTGCGTCAGGCCGCGTTCGGCGATCTGCACATGCTGTCGCACCTGGTCGGCGCGGCCAATCGCGCCGATATCCGGCGGCTGGTCGCGCTCGAACAAGAGAATGCGGAACTCCACGCGAAGATCGAGCGGCAGCAGGCACGCCTGCACGAGATGAGCATGCAGCGCGACGCGGCGCTGCAGGAACGGGATGCGCTCCACGCGCACCGGAACGCGCAACCGCCGGCGGACGAAAGCCTGCTGCGCGACGAAATACACGCGCTGCGCGAAGCGCTGGCTGCGCGCGACGAACGGCTCGCGCTGCACACGAGCCGCCGCGAGGCGGCCGAGCAGCGGATCGCCGCGGAACAGGCGAGCGCCCGCGCGATGCGCGCGCGGCTCGACGACCTGATGGCGATGGTGAAGACGCTGCGCGCCGAGGCAAGCGCACTCGAACAGGCGGTGCAGGCGTCAACGGACGACCCGGCCGGACATGCAGCGAATTCGCTGTCGATGCTGCGGGGCACGCGCGTTGTCTATGTCGGCGGGCGGCCCGGCTCGAATCGCACGATCCGGCGGATCGTCGAAACGGCGGGCGGCGAAGTGACGCTGCACGATGGCGGCATCGAGGATCGCAAGGGCCTGCTGGCCGCAGCGCTGCCGGGCGCGCAGATGGTCGTGTTTCCGGTCGACTGCATCGACCACGATTCGATGAACCTGCTCAAGCGCATCTGCGAACGACACCACGTCGCGTACTACCCGCTGCGGACCGCCAGCGTGGCCAGCTTCGTCGAACTGATCGGGCGGCTCGACGCGCAGGCGCGCGACGTCATCGTGCCGGATACCGCCGCGGGCGACACGTCGTCACGCTTCTGCCTGCGGCACGGGTAAGCCTGCACGAGGATTGATGCACCCTGCCCTTCAGCGGCGCACCATTTTCGTGAGCGCGGCGATCTCGTCCGCGCAAGCCGCATACGCCTGTTCCTCGATCCCGCGATAAAGGCGGATGATTTTCTCGCCGACCGGCGTCAGCACGCTGCCGCCGCCGCTCTGCCCGCCATGCTCGGACACCGTCGCCGGCGATTTCAGCGAACGGTTCAGTTCGTCCATCAGCAGCCACGCACGCCGGTACGACATGTTCAGGCTGCGCGCCGCCGCCGAAATCGACCCATGCTCGCGCACCGCTTCGAGCAGCGCGACCTTGCCCGGGCCGAGCGCGATCGTGTCGGCCTGCTGGATACGCATCCTGAACCGCACCTCAGGCTTGGGGTGTGCCGAAGTCTTCATGTTGTCCGCCGTTAGATCGATGCGGGCAAGCATACACGATGGCCGACGCGGCGAACGCCGGCAGCACACCAGCCGCGCCCAGATCTCGAGCACGCGCGCGACGATGCCCGCCAGCCGCTTCACGTGACGCGGCGCGGGCAGCAGGTCGGCGCCCGAGAACGACCCTACTTCTGCAGCGATTCGATCAACGACGTGCCGCTGCTCGACTACGTCACGCATCCGGTCGCGACCCATCCCGACTCGAAGCTTTCCCGATTGGCCGGCGCGCGTGGCCGGCCTGTCATGAAGTTGTTCTGATTCGGGCGATACTCTCTGCTGTCCATTTTCATGTCTGGAGGGGAAATGAAATACAGCGCACGCAGCATTCATTCCGATCATTCAGGAATCCGACTCGATTCGGATCGTCAACAAGCCGTACCGCCTTGCCATGCGGGAAGCCGTATTCCGCACTGGCGCGGCGTTTTCATGATCGCGCTCCTGTGCACGCTGGCCGGTTGCGGCGACGGCGACTCGAGCCCGGCGGGCAACGTCGCCGCCGCGCGGGCATCGGCACCGGCCTCGACGTCCGCACCGGTCGTGCATTGCGCGACCGCGTGCCACTGACCGACGCACGCCCCATCCGTCATCCACGACAGAGAGCGATCATGCAAAACAAACCCACGACACGACGTCAGTTCCTCGCCGATGCGCTGAAACTCGCGGGCGCCACCGCGGTGACCGGCATGCTGCCCGAAAGCATCCTGCGCGCGCAGTCGATCCCGGCGGCGAGCGTCACCGGCACCCTCCAGGACGTCAAGCACGTCGTCATCCTGATGCAGGAAAACCGGTCGTTCGACCACTATCTCGGCACGCTGCGCGGCGCGCGCGGCTTCGGCGACCCGCGGCCGGTCGTGATTTCCAGCGGCTATCCGGTGTGGCGCCAGCCGGCGCCGTTGTCCTACGTGTTTCCGTTCAACCCGTCGCCGCCCGTTTCCGGCGTCGCGAACGGCGACACGTACTATGGCGATCTCGATCACAGCTGGAGCGGCACGCACAGCGCATGGAACAACGGCCGCTACGACAACTGGGTCGCGGCGAAGAGCAGCGGCACGATGTACTACTTCACGCAGAACGACATTCCGTTCTATTACGCGCTGGCGAGCGCGTTCACCGTGTGCGACGCGTACCACTGCTCGATGCTCGGCCCGACGGACCCGAACCGCCTGTATCTGTGGACCGGCTGCTGCGGCAACGTCGCCGGCTATTCGCCCTACACGACCAACACGATGACCGGCACCGGCTGGACCACGATGCCGGAACGCCTGAACACGGCCGGCGTCACGTGGAAGTTCTACCAGGACAAGGGCAACGGGCTCGATGCCGGCCACGGCTACGGCGAATACAACGGCTCGAAGCGCGATCTCTGGTGGAACGGCAACTACGGCGACAACGTCATCCTGAACTTCAGGCAGTACCAGAACCTCGGCGCCAACGATCCGCTCGCGCCGGCGCTCAACGGCACGCAGATCGATCCGACCGGCGGCGGCAAGGAATACGACACGGCCCTCTTCAGCCAGTTGCGGACCGACGTCGCGAACGGCACGCTGCCGCAGGTGTCGTGGATCGCCGCGCCTTACGCCTATTGCGAGCATCCGTCGTGGGCCGCGAGCGGCGGCGAATGGTACGTGAGCAACGTGCTCAATGCGCTGACGTCGAATCCGGCCGTGTGGGCCAGCACCGTGCTGCTCGTGATGTACGACGAGAACGACGGCCTGTTCGATCACGTGCCGCCGGCCGTTCCGGCGAGCGCCGCCGCCGGCACCGGCCGCTCGACGGTCTCGACCGCCGCTGAATTCGTCGCCAGCGGCGGTGCCGCATCGGATGGCTCGGCGGGCGGCGACGCGCCGATCGGGCTCGGCCCGCGCGTGCCGATGTTCGTGATCTCGCCGTGGTCGAAGGGCGGCAAGGTCAATTCGCAGGTGTTCGACCACACGTCGGTGATCCGCTTCCTGGAAGCGCGCTTCGGGTTGCAGGAAACCAACATCACGCCGTGGCGACGTGCCGTGTGCGGCGATCTGACGTCGGCATTCGATTTCGCGAATGCGGACCAGACGATTCCCGCGATCCCGGCCGCGACCAGCAACATGGACCCGAACGGTTCGACGGTCCTGATTCCCCCGGCCACCACCACGGCGGTGCCGGCACAGACCACCGGCCGCAACACCGCGTGCCGGCTGCCGTACGAGTTCTTCGTCCAGGGCAAAGTCAACCGCTCGGGCAAGACGCTCGGGTTGACGATGACGAACACGGGTGCGGCCGCCGTGCACCTGCAAGCGTGGATCGACGGCACGAGCACCACGCCGCGGCAATACACGATCGGCGCCGGCACGGGCACGTGTCTCACGGATGCGCTCGCGCTGAATTCGGGCGGCGGCTACGACTACTCGATCTACGGCCCGAACGGCTTCCTGCAGACGTTCCGCGGCAACATCGGCGCGTCGGGCAACGCGGGGTCGACGGCCGAAGTCAGCCTCTGCTACGACGTGCAGAACGGCAACGTGCAGATCACGCTGGACAATACCGCCGGCGCGAGCGCGACGACGTTCCAGCTCGTCGACAACGCCTACGGGATGAACCGCGCGCAGTCGGTCAGCGTACCGGCCGGCGCGACGCGGACCATCACGTGGTACGGCGACGCCGGCTGGTACGACGCGAGCATCCGCGACGCGAACGACCCGACTTTCCTGCGCCGTATCGCCGGCTGCGTCCAGGTGCAATCGGGCACGTTGCTGACGGATTCGGCGATCGCCAATACGAACGGCAAGTTCGTCGCGGCGCTTTCGTCGCAGGGCGCGTCGTACGGCACGCTGCGGTTCGACTACGTCGTGCCGCCGTGGCGTCACAGCCCGAAGAACTGGGTCGGCATCTATCCGCGCGGCGCGCAGCCAACCAAGGGCGGCTACAAGTCGTGGGCGTACCTGCCCAAGAGCACCGGCTCGCTGCTGTTCTCGTCGACCGCGAACGGCACGCTCGCATCGGGCCAGTACGATGCGTGGTATCTGTTCGACGACGGCTACACGCCGCTCGCCGGCCCTGTTGCGATCAGTCTCTGAGGTCGCGGCCATCCATCCCGGCCGGCGCGCGAGCATGATGCGCGCGGCCGGTCCGTGCCGGCTCCACGCGCGGCGAATTGCGCAGGTGCAGTGAACGAAGCAAGGACAAGAACGCGATTCGGCGCGCATCATCGCGCCGACGATCGCATCACGGACACCACCCCGCCATCCCGCCGAAGACAGGACACCGACCTATGGACCGAGCCGAACACATCAGCATCGAACCGGCGATCGCGCTTGCCGCCGACGAACTGGACGGATGCGATTTCTCGTTCGACATCGCGTGGGAATTGAACGCGCCGTATCAGGACTTGCTCGATCTTCGCGCGCTGCCGGTGCGACGCAAGGACTACGGCTTCGATCCGGCCGGCCGGGCGAGCCAGGTGTCGGGCCGAACGGCGCTCTTTCGCGCGACGGCCGGCGAACGGCTCGCCGGATTCGTCGCGATCGAGGAAAGCTGGAACGGCATGGCCGAGATCGCGGAGCTGGCCGTCGACCGCCACTGCCGGCGCCAGGGTATCGGGCAGTTCCTGCTGGCGGCCGCGGAAGCGTGGGCGCGCAGCCACGGGTTCGGCTTCATGCGGCTCGAAACGCAGGCGAACAACGTCGCGGCGTGCTCGACGTATGCGCGTGCGGGCTTCGCGCTCGGCGGCCACGACCGCTTCCTGTACGCCGATGGCGAGAACGCCGGGGAAGTCGCGCTGTTCTGGTACAAGGACCTGCGCGACGGTCAGACCGCACGAAGCCGCACGGTCGACCCGGCATCGGTGCCGCCGGTGCGCTGACGCACCGCCATCCGTCGCATCAATGCCGCGTCATTGCCGCGTTACTTGCGCGTCGCCACGATGAACAGGCGTGGAAACGGCAGCAGCACCGTGCCGTCGTTCTGCACCGGATAACCGTTCGGGCCGGCCAGCGCGTCGCGATAGCGCGCGAGGAACGCGCGCTGTTCGGACGCGTCGAGCGCCGCGAGGAACGGCCGCAGCGCGCTGCCCTTGAACCATTCGACGACCGCGTCCGCGCCGCCGTGCAGCGGGTGGTAATAGGTCGTGCGCCACACGTCCACACGCGAACACAACGGCGCGAGCAGCGCATGGTAATAGCGCGCATCGAACCGCTCGGTGCGCGCCGCGCCTTTCAGCTTGTCGGCCCACGGCCCGGCCGCGGCGACTTCGCGCATCAGCCGGTGCGCGGGTTCGTCGAGGTTGTCGGGCATCTGCACCGCGAGATGGCCGCCCGGCGCGAGGCGGCCGACGAGCATCGGGAACAGCGTGTCGTGCCCGGGCACCCATTGCAGCACCGCATTCGACAGGATCAGGTCATAGCCGCCCGGATCGTCCCATGTGCTGACATCGGCAAGGTCGAAACGCAGCGCCGGCAGGCGCTTGCGCGCGGCCGCGATCATGTCCGCCGACGCATCGATCCCGTGGATCGTTGCGTCCGGTGCGCGCGCGATCAGCGCTTCCGTCGAATTGCCGGGCCCGCAGCCGATATCGATCGCGGTATGGATCGGCGTATTCGGCACCGCGGCCAGCAGGTCGCGCACCGGCCGCGTGCGTTCGTCCTCGAATTGCACGTACTGGGTCGCGTATTGATCGAGCGGGGTCGTCACGATAGGTCTCCTTGTCGGCATGAGCGGCTGCGGCGCGTCCGGGCACGGGATGCAATCGGCCGTCGATTCAGCGCATTCTGCGACTGCCGCCGACCTTAAGTAAAATGAATTTAATATCGTGATTGATTCAAGATTCTGATGAAGATCGATACGCTCGGTGTCCAGGCTTTCGTCGCGATCGCCGACGGCGGCAGCTTCAGGCAGGCAGCCGATACGCTGCACGTCACGCAAACGGCGATCACGCAGCGGCTGCGCAAGCTCGAAGCGTATCTCGGCGTCGCGCTGGTCGAGCGTACGACGCGCCGCACCACGCTGACCGAGATCGGCCGACGTTTCCTGCCGCAGGCGCGCCGGCTGCTGAACGAACTGTCCGATGCGCTGACCGAAATCCGCGAGACGGGCCTGAGCCAGCGCGGCGACGTCACGATCGCGTGCGTGCCGACGGTCGGCGTGCAGTACCTGCCGCGCATCCTGCGCGCGTTCTCCGGGCACCGGCCGCACGATCGCGTGAAGATTCTCGATCACGCGTCGGCGTCGGTGCTGCAGGCCGTGTTGCGGCGCGAGGCGGAATTCGGCATCAGCATCGCCGGCGACCAGCACCCGGAACTCGTCAGCGTGCCGCTCACGCACGACCCTTACGTACTCGTGTGCCGCGACGATCATCCGCTCGCGAAGCGGCGACGCATCCGCTGGGCCGCGCTGCAGCCGCATCCGCTGATCTTCGCCGGCGAAGTGAGCGGCAATCGCGGGCTGCTCGACGGCGCGCTGAAGACGAGCGGCGTATCGCTGCATTCGTTCTACGAGGTGCAGCGCAGCTCGACGGCGCTCGGGCTCGTCGCGGAAGGGCTCGGCGCGGCCGTCGTGCCGAAGCTCGCGATCCAGAAGAATGCGTATCCGATGATCCGCACGATCGAGCTCGTCGAGCCGTCGGTGTCGCGCGCGCTCGTGCTCGTCACGCGCAGGAACGCGCAACTGTCGCCCGCCGCGCGGGCGCTGTACGACATGATCGTCGAGCGTGCGGCGCCCGGGCGGTGATGCGAGAGCGATACGGGGCGACCGGCGTGTCACGAGATGTCAGGACGCTGCCCGTTGCCGCTCACAGCACCTTGACCATGAACACGCGCGCCGCGCCTTCCGGCTCGCACGGCACTTCGCCGAACGGCTCGTAACCGTGCTTCCGGTAGAAGTCCGGCGCCTGGAACGAGATCGTGTACAGCACCGCACGCGCGCAACCGCGCCGCTTCGCTTCCGCTTCGGCCTCGCGCAGCAGCCGGCTGCCGAAGCCGCCGCCGCGCAGCGATTCGGGCAGATAGAACAGGTCGATGAAGAACAGGCCGAGCGACGTCCGGCCGGTGAGGCCGCCCAAGACCTCGCCGGTCGCGGGATCGGTCACGTAGACGTCGAGCGCGGCCGCATCGGCGCGCCCCGTCATCGCATGGTTGAATTCGCCGAGCTTGCGGCTGATGAAGTCGCGGGCAGCCGGCTGCTCGGTGTCGGTCAGTTGAAGGGTGACGTCGGGATGGGCTGTCATCGAAGCGAACGTGTACGTGAAAAGACCGCCGGGTATGCGGCACCTGCCGCGGGCGTCGCACGACTATAGCGCGTCAGGCCACAACGATCACAGCGAACTGATCGCGCCACCTCGCGTTCAGTTCCTTCCCGCGCCGGTACACGTCGATCCCGCGTCCCGCGCGAACAGCCGGCGTTTCACTCGAACGAAACGCCGGCGTGACATCCAAACGACGCGAACGGAACGCGCGTCAGTTATACCCGAGAATCGCCACCGCCGCGACTTCCGGCCGATCGAGCGTATTCCCGACGAGCGACGTCATCGGTTCCTGCAGCACGGCCTGATACGACGTCACGCGCGCCGCTTCAGGCGCACCGGCATCGTCCTGTGCCGGCTCGTCGAACGCGGCATCGAAACCGCTGTAAAAACCCGCTTGATTCTGCGAAAAAGTCATCTCCACTCCTTTCCTTGATTATGTTTTTGATGGTCTAACCGACTTGCTTCAACGCTGCTACCTGCACGGGCGCGCCGCCATGCGCCGCCTCGGACCGCGCCAGCTGCGCACGCGTGCGCCGCGTGATGTGGATCACCGCGAACACGACCGGCGCGATCAGCAGCCCTTCCGCCAGTTCGGGATCGACCGGCAGGTTCATCACGTGCAGCGCCTTGAACGCCGCCGTCGCAAGCGACAGCACGTAGTACGAAATGGCGGCCACCGACAGCCCTTCGACCGCATGCTGCAAATGAAGCTGGTTGCGCGCGGTGCGCTCCATGCCGGCCAGCAGCCGCGTGACGTCCTTTTCCTGCGCGAGATTCACGCGGGTGCGCAGCAGGTCGACCGCGCGCGCGATCCGCGCGGCGATCTGCTCGTGGCGTGCCCACACGCTGCGGCACGTTTCCATCGCCGGCGCGAAGCGCCGCTCCATGAATTCGGCGATCGTCGGCATCCCTTCGATACGCTCCTCGCGCAACTCTTGAATACGCGCCAGTACGAGCTTTTCGTACGCACGCGACGCGCTGAAGCGCGCCCCCGATCCCGACAACGATTCGACCCGCACCGCGAGATGCGTGAGCCTGACGAGCAGCGCCGCGTCGTCGCCGTCGGCGCCGCTCGCGTCCATCCGCTGCATCAACGCATGCAGCGCCGCGTGGATCTCGTCGAGCTCGCGGCTCATCCGGCGTGCGACCGGCAGCGCAAGCAGCGCCATCATCCGGTACGTCTCGATTTCATACAGACGCTGCAACAGGCGGCCGCCCTGCTCCTCGCGGAAATCCTCGTCGACGACGAGAAAGCGCATGAAGCCGTCGTCGCGCACATGCCAGTCGCAGAACACCTTGCCGCCGCCGAGCACGCGGCTGCCGACGAGCGCCGGCCCGTCGATCCAGCGCCGCAAGTCGCCGCACACGAGCCGCGCGGCGTCGCCCGACAGCAGCTCCATCCGCACCGCGACGAAGCGGATGCCGGCCAGCCGCGCGAACCACGCGGCCGGAATGCCGTCGATCGCGAGATCGTCGAAATAGCCGGTGTCGCGACGCGGCGCGACGAACGTGAAGGTCGAGAATTCGGTGTGGCGCTCCCACTTCAGGTGCCAGCCGCACGGCGACTGCACCGCGTAGTGCGTCGCGCCTTCGTGCGGCGCGTCGATGCCCGTATCGCGGCACAGCGCGTGCAGCAGCGTTTCGTGAATGTCGGGCTGGCCGTCCGCATAGATCGCGTAGTGCGTGAGCGACACTGCTTCGGCAAACCGCAGGAACGGCCGGGCATGCAATTCCGCGGCCAGTGCGGCGCGCAACGGATGGTCCATCATCGATTCACCACGCTTTCCTGTTCAGCCCTGCACGCCGGATCGTCCGGCCCGACCGCCGCGCCACCCGTGGGTGAAACGCCAGCGTGATCGCACTATGGCAGACACACAGCCACAATAAAAACGCATAATGCTGATCGTTACGTTCAGTTTTCCTGATACCCATGAAGATGCTCGATCACGACGTGCTGGCCACCGTCGTCGCCGTCGCGGAAACCGGCAACATGACCCGCGCGGCCGAGGCCGTGAACCGCTCGCAATCGGCGGTGAGCATGCAGATCAAGAGCCTGGAGGACGCGATCGGCCGGCCGCTGTTCGTGCGCAAGCCGCGCAGCATCGTGCTGACGCGCGAGGGCGAGGTGCTGCTGGGATTCGCCAGACGGATGCTGGCGCTGCGCGACGAGGCATGGGCGGCCGTGGTACGGCCGGAGGTGACCGGCAAGGTCGTGATCGGCGTGCCAGACGACTATGCGTCGTCACTGCTGCCGTCGGTGCTGAAGAAATTCTCCGCGACCTACCCGAAGGTCGAGATCCAGGTGATGGGGCTGCCGAGCAGTGCGCTCGCGCCGCTGATCAAGGAGGGCACCGTCGATCTCGTGTGCGGGACGCGTATCAAGGGGCTGTCGGGCGATTTCATCCGCCACGAGCCGATGGCGTGGGCCGCGATGACGAACGGGCCGCGCGTCTGGGAGGAACGGCCGCTGCCGATCGCGGTGTTCATGCCGGGCAGCGTCGCGCGCGAGAACGCGATCCGCAGCCTCGAACGCGCGAAAGTGCCGTACCGCACGTCGTATGAAAGCCCGAGCCTGCTCGGGCTGCTCAGCATGGTCGAAGCCGGCCTCGCGGTCGCGCCGCTCGCCCGCTGCGCGATTCCCGCGCAACTGTCGATGCTCGGCCGCTCGCATGGGCTGCCCGACCTGCCGCCGCTCGAGCTGATCCTCGCGCGCAGCACCAAGTCGAAACGGCCGCCGTGCGACTTCCTCGCGGAACAATTGATGGAAGACCTGCAACGGCAGACCGGGCAGACCGGCGACGCGTGAACCACGCGGCGCCCGCTCGCCGCGGCGTCACCCATGGCCGGTCGGGCCATGCCCGGCCGCGCCCAACGCCGCATTGACGATGCCGGCCACCGTATCGACGAGCGCTTCCAGCGTGTCACCGTGCACGTGTCGCCCTGCCGGCGGAACGTGCTCGCTGCGCCGGCCGCCCCACTGCGAACCGGCCGTGACCGACAGCGTCGCGCTGAACCGCTGGCCGTGCCGTCGGCCGAAGATGCCGACGCGCCGCTCGGCGACGTAAGCCTGTTCGGGAAGAAACAATCTGATTTCGACCGCCACTTGATCCGGGTCGGCTGCACACGCATCCGCATCGAACGCCGGCGCGAATACTTTGACGATGCGGAACGCCACGTGGGAATCCCACGCGGCGAGCGGCCCGCCGACCGCATCGACGCGTTCGGCGTCGACCGACCACTGATGGCGATCGGGCACGCGAATCGCCTGGCGCAACAGTACGTCCGCCGCGCGAACCGTCACCATCAACTGCCGGGCAAGCTGCCTGCCCGACGGCAACGCCGCGGCATGCGCGCGACGGGCAGCCGGGCGCGCAATACGCACTTCTTCCGTAAGGTACATGGGCCCTCCCTGTTCTGGGGGTAGCGCCGCGTTCGACGCAGCGCACAAACGGCCACCTTCGCCGGCCGGCGGACAGCACGGCGGGCGGCGAATCGGCAGCGGACTAACGGAGCAATCGCCGTTCCCGGCTCAGCGGGCGGCGGGCGGAACGCGCAACCGGCGCGCAATTGGCCCGATCACCGCGTCGACTTGCTGCGCGATCAGCGTGTGCAGCGTGAAATCCAGGTCTTCAGGCGCGATGTCGAAATGCACGTGGATCACGTTGCGCACGGCGCGCGCGCTGACGACATACACACCGAGCGGGGAATGCAGCAACGCGGCAAGGCGCGCGTGGGCCGCATCGGCGGAGTCCGCCGTCAGCGTGACGGGCAGTTGCAGGCGCGGGCGCGACGGCGGGAACGGCACGACGTTGCCGGGTGCGTCGGCACGCAGCCGGCGGCCGGCGACATCGAATGCGGGAAAGGGATGAATGAAGGTCATGGCGCAGACGGAAGCCGTCTCGGCTGTTCGACACGTCCCCAGCTTAGAAGAGGCCGTATCAACGCCGTGCAAAAAAACGGGTCAGTCGTGCAAAAAACGGCATGCGGACGCCGGGATCGCGCCCCGCTTGCGACGTCGCCTGCGTCGCGGGCGCCGCGTTACGCGAACGCGTCGAGCGACGCACGCCGCCGCTCGTCGACCATCGATTCGATCAGCGAGACGAGATCGTCGGTCAGCGGATCGCAGATGCCAGGCGAGCGATGCAGTTCGAGATCGGCGGCCGGCAGCTGTTTTACGAACCGGTCAGCCGCGTGGCACTGCTGACGTTCGACTGGGCGTAAGGCGCGCAGGACGGGCCATCACTTCGACGCCCGATCAGCCGTTTGGCGGACTCGGCCCGCCGGGTTCGCGGCGATATGCTGGGCGCTTTCCACACTGCCGGTCCTCCGCTCGCCTGCACCATCGCAACGAAAAGTCTTCGACGTGGGGCCGATCGACCGATCGAAGAGCACGCTGAGCGTCATCTCGATAGCCGACGCCGAAGCGCGTTGTCGCCGGGAAACGCTCCTGCACTTCGGGTTGGATCCAGACCTGTAACGCGTCGCAACCACGGGCAGCCTCCTACCGCCACCTCACTGCCTGTCCCTGCAACCATTGGCTCGGCAACGTGCGCTACCGACATGGGCCGCCGCAACGGCGAAGGCCGCACGCGCGCCCCGTCAACCATGACAGGTCGACAACCGGTGATCCGCCGATACACTGTGCGCCATCCCGACGGCCGCGATCGACCTCATCACCGATGCCGGCCGTCACTTCGATTGCGCACGGGCCTCCCGCTTCCCGTCCACCCCGCGCACCGTCCGCATGCTTTCCAAGGAGCTGCACTTGAAGCACTGGCGCCACGCGCTGTTCGCCTTCGCCGGCCTCCTGGCCGCCGCGTCCTCTCACGCCCATCCCGTCTGCACCGTCGTCGCCGACGCCGCCACCGGCAAGGTGCTCGTGCAGCAGGGCGATTGCACGACCCGCGTGACGCCTGCATCGACGTTCAAGGTCGCAATCGGCCTGATGGGCTTCGACGCCGGCGTGCTGAAGGACGAGCACACGCCCACGCTCGACTTCCACGCCGGCTACCCCGACTGGGGCGGCGCGCCGTGGCGCGAGCCGACCGACCCGGCGCGCTGGATGAAGCTGTCGATCTTCTGGTACTCGGAGCAGATCGCGCAGGCGCTCGGGCAGGCACGCTTCCAGCAGTACACGAGCGCGTTCGGCTACGGCAACGCCGACGTCACCAGCAAGGCGGGAGAACTGAGCGGCGTGATGGGCGCGTGGGTCAACTCGTCGTTACGGATCTCGCCGCTCGAACAGGTCGCGTTCATGCACAAGATCGCGCACCGGACGCTGCCCGTCAGCGCGCACGCATACGACATGACCGAGCGCATCACGCTGATCGACGCACAACCGGACGGCTGGACGGTGCACGGCAAGACCGGCACCGGCTCGCCGGGCGTCAAATACGACGCTGCGCACGCGTACGGCTGGTTTGTCGGCTGGGCGACGAAGGGGCCGCGCACGCTGGTGTTCGCGAACCTGATCCAGGACGACGAGCGGCAGACGCCGAATGCCGGCCTGCGCTCGCGCGACACGTTCCTCGCGGCGCTGCCGGCGCTCGCCGAACCGGCCCGGCCGCAATGAGCGCCGGCCCACGCAACGCACGGATCGACCTGCTGCGCGGCGTATCGATCCTGCTCGTCCTGCTGCATCACTTCAACATCGCGTATCCGCTGCGCGACACGGCGCTCGCGCGCGTGCTCGGCTGGGACACGATCCACGCGATCGTGCGCAACGGCAACTACGGCGTGACGATGTTCTTCGCGATCTCGGGCTACCTGATCACGTCGAACGCGCGCCGCCGCTGGGGCAGCCTCGGTGCACTCGACGTGCGCGCGTTCTACGTGTCGCGCATTGCGCGGATCGTCCCGTGCCTGCTTCTGCTGCTCGCGCTCGTCAACGGGCTGGCCGCGGCCGGCGTGCCGATCTTCACGAACCATGCGCCGCAGGGCATCGCCGTGTCGTACTGGCTCGTGAATCTGGCGTCGCTCACGTTCTGGATGAACGTGTTGATCGGTGCGTACGGATGGGTCAACTACGCGCTCGGCGTGCTGTGGTCGCTATCGGTCGAAGAGGTGTTCTACCTGTCGTTCCCGCTGCTGTGCATCGCGCTGCGCCGCGACACGCGGCTGTTCGCGTTCTGGCTGCTGATTGCCGCGATCGGTCCCGTGTACCGCTACACGCATTCGGGCGACGAAGGCGGCTTCCTGTACGCGTACTTCGCATGCTTCGACGGCATCGCGATCGGCTGCTGCGCCGCGCTGGTCGCCGAACGTGCGCGCTGGCAGGTACTCGCGGCCGCGCCCGTGCAATGGCTCGCCGCGACGGCAATGACGGCGCTCTATCTCGCGTGGCCGATCGCGGAAAGCCATGTGTTCGGCGTCTCCGCGATGGCGCTCGGCACGGCCGTGCTGCTGATCGGCGCGCAGGCGGAAGGCGGCCAGGCGAACGGCCGCGTGCTCGCGCCGCTGCGCTGGAGCGGCCGGCTCAGCTACGAGCTGTATCTGTTCCACCTGATCGTGCTCGGCGCGCTGCGCACGGTCTGGCCACCGCCTGCCACGCATGGCGACGGCAAGCTGGCGCTGCTCGTCGCGTACCTGGCGCTGTCTGCCGGCGTGAGTACGGTCATTGCGCGCGGCTATGCGACGCCGCTCGACCGCTTCATCAAGCGGGTTGCGTCGCGGCCTGCGGCGCAGGTGACGGACAGCGCGCGCGTCTAGCTCCCCGCGTGCGGCGGCGATCGAAGCAGCACTCGGCCAGGGCTCGGCCATATCGCCAACACGGTACCGGCCGGCCTGACCGCACTCCCCTTACGACGCTTCGATCAATCCAGATAGTCGGCGTATTCCTTGCGCGAATAGCCGGCGAGCGTCTGCCACGGCAACGTGTCCCGGCGCTTGGCCGGCGCCAACGTCAGCTTGCGCGTGACCCGTCCGTCCGCGCTGCGGTATTCGACCGACAGCGGCGCCTGAAGCCGCTCGCTCCACAGGATCCGGTTCACGCCGCGCGCGCTCGGCGTGTCCACGGCCTGCTCGTACCAGACGGTGCCGGGTGCGTCGCCGCGCTTCGCGACCGCGAGCCGCTTCAACTGCGACGGCGGCGTCACGTAGTACGCGTTGTCCCACGAACCGTCGAAGCCCGTGGTTTCGTACTCGGCCGGCGGCACACTGACGACCGTCCGGTTCGCCGCGTCCACGTACTCGATGCGCGCCGACTTGCCGTCGTACGTGACGTGCCGCGCGGCGGCCTGGAAGTTGAAGTGCTTGTGGCCGGCGTGCGCGGCAGCCGGCTGCACGCCGGTGCGCCGGCCCGCGTCGTGGTCATGGCCGTGATCGTCGTCATGCTCGCCGGCCGCCGCCGCGGGCAGCACGCGCTCGACCCACACGTGGCCGTCGCGCCGCACCATCCGTTCGCGATACAGTGTCGTGCGCGTCACGCCGTCGGCCGTGACCGTGCGGCTTTCGTGCTGAAGCACGGCGTCGAGATCGGCGGCGGCCACCGCGGGCAGCGTCACCCACCCGCAGGCGAGCACACAGAGAAGCGGACGTTTCATCGGGCGTTCCCGTTCATCCTGAAATCACCGGGCTCAGAAACCGAACGCCGAGCGCACGAGGCCGAACACCTTCGTGTTGTCGATCGTGCCCTTGAACGCCTTCGCATCCGCGCCGTCGGCGAACAGCATCACGTCGCCGCCGCCGTGCGTCTCCGAACCGGCGCTGCCCATCCGCACGCCGACTTCCTGCAGATACGCTTCGTTCGTCGCGGTGGCCGAATCGACCGACGCGCGCACGTTCGGCCGGTTCGCGCCGTTGCCGAACACCAGCGTCGTGTAGGTATTGCCATCGGCATCCTTGCTCGGCTGGCCGTCGCGATAGTTGCGGCTGATGTCGAGAATCGGGTTGCCGCGCTTCGAATAGCCGTTGATCGTCATCGTGTGGTCGTGGTCGGCCGTCACGACGATCAGCGTATTCGACAGGTCGACCTTCGACAGCGCGACGCGGATCGCTTCGTCGAACGCCGCCGTGTCTTCCAGCGCGCGCTTCGCGTTGGTGCCGTGCAGCGCGTGATCGATCCGGCCGCCTTCGACCATCAGGAAATAGCCGTTCGAATTCTTCGACAGCACGTCGATCGCCTTCGACGTCATGTCGGCCAGGCTCGGCTGCGTCGGCCCTTCTCCCTTGCCCGCGACGCGATCGAGTTCGTACTCGAGATGGCTCGTCGAGCTGAAGAGACCGACCAGCTTGCCGTTGCCCGCCTGCGCGAGCTGATCCCTGGTCGCGACGACCGTGTAGCCCTTCGCCTTCATCTCGTCGAGCAGGTTGCGCCCGTCCGCGCGGCCGCGCTTGTTCGACACCGGATCGAACGGCGTCCAGTGGTTGCGGCCGCCGCCCATCAGCACGTCGACGCCGTCGCCAAGCGCAGCGTTGTAGCCGGCGCCGCCCGGTGCGGCCTGCGCGGCGATGTCGTACTGCGCATCGCGATGGCAGATGTGCGAATAGGTCGCGGCCGGCGTCGCGTGCGTGAGCTCGGTGGTCGTGATCGCGCCGACCGCCTTGCCGCGCGCCTTCGCCAGTTCCAGCAGCGTCGCGACCGGCTGGCCGTTGCCCGGCGCGCACTTGTTGACGGTCTTGTTGCCGTTGACGTCGCTGCCCGGCGCGACCGCGCGCGTGTCGGACGACATCGACAGCACTTCGTTGTTCATCTTCACGCCGGTCATGTACGCGGCCATCGACGGCGCGCTGTCGGTCGTCTGCGCGTCGTTCGAGAAGGTCTTGACGCGCGCGGTGCGGGCCAGCTTCTCCATCGTCAGTTGCCCCGACTCGCCGACCTTGTAGATCCGGCTCGCCGTCACGGTCGTCGGCCCCATGCCGTCGCCGAGAAAGAAGATCACGTTCTTCGCCTGCCCGGCGGCCTGCGCCGCGCCGCATGCGAAACCCGCGACGGCCAGCGCCGCCGCGATGCACTTGATGGTCGACATCCTGTATTCCCCTGTATCCGTGTTGTCGGCGCTCAAAGCTGCACCGCGTTGCGCACCAGCTCGAAGACCTTGTTGTTCTCGATCACGCCGTGGAACGCATCCGCGCCGCGACCGATCGCACCGAGGAATACATCGGTGCCGCCGTGCGTCTCGCTGCCCTTGTCCATTCGCACGACCGCCTCCTGGCGATAGTCGTCGGCGCCCGTCACCGCATCGGTCAGCGCGGTGCCCGCGCGGCTGCCCTGCACGCGGTTCTCGCCGTTACCGAAGCCGATGATCGTGTACGGCGCGCCGTCCGCGTCCTTCGCGATCGCGCCCGTCTGGTAGCTGCGCAGCACGCCCAGCACGCCGGGCTTGCCCGCCTCGGTCTTGCCGGTGCGCGCCGCATAGCCGTTCAGCACCAGCGTGTGGTCGTGGTCGGCCGTGACGACGATCAGCGTGTTCGTCAGGTCGGGATCGGTCTTGCGGACCTTGTCGAGCGTCGCCTTGATCGCGTTGTCGAACGCGATCGTGTCCTGCAGCGCGCGCTTCGCATTGGTGTCGTGCAGTGCGTGATCGATCCGGCCGCCCTCGACCATCAGGAAATAGCCGTTCGGGTTGTTCTGCAGCACGTCGAGCGCGCGCGTCGCCATGTCGGCGAGGCTCGGCTCCTTGGTCGCGCCGCGATCGAGGTCGTAGCTCAGGTGGCTCGACGCGAACAGGCCGACCAGCTTCCCGCTCTTCGTCGCATCGGCGGCCAGCAGGTCGTCGCGGTTCTGCGCGAACGCGTAGCCTTTCGCCTTCAGTTCGTTGACCAGGTTGCGGCCGTCGGTGCGCTTGCCGCCGCCGTCCTTCGGCACGAAGAATTGCGTGCCGCCGCCGAGCACCACGTCGACACCGTCGCCCAGCGCGCCGTTATAGCCCATGCCGCCCGGCACGAGCTGCGCGGCGATGTCGTTCTCGGCATCGCGGTGGCACACGTGCGCATAGGTCGCGGCGGGCGTCGCGTGCGTGACGCGCGTGGTCGTCACGACGCCGGTCGCCATCCCCTTTGCCTTCGCGATTTCGAGCAGCGTCGACACCGACTTGCCGTTGTTCGCGCCGCAGTTGCCGGTGAGGCCGGCGCTCGGCTCGATCGCCTTCGTGTCGGGCGACATCGAGATCACTTCGTTGTTGGTCTTGACGCCGGTCATGTACGCCGACATCGACGGCGCGCTGTCGGTCACCTGCGCATCGTTCGAATAGGTCTTCACGAACGCGGATTCCGGCAGCGTGTCGATCGTGAGCGCGCCGTCTTCACCGACGCCGTAGATGCGTGCGGCCGTCAGCGTCGTCATCCCCATGCCGTCGCCGAGGAAGAAGATCACGTTGCGCGCCAGCGGCTTCGTCGGACCGGGTGCCGTGCTGGTCGGGCCGTCGTCGCTGCCGCAGCCGGCCAGCGCAAAGGCGCCGGCACACAACAGCGCCGCCATTTTGATTCGATTCATGTTGTCGGTTCTCCCCGCCGTTGATGCTTTCGAAATGAAAGGCGATGGTAGGAACCGGATATGACAGCAAGATGAATGGAAATTGGAAGGTTTGGTATGGCCGATGAAAGGATGTGACGGGGCACCGCGTCCGGGCGCCCCGCACGGCCGGGCTCAGCCGGCGTATGCGGCGGCGGCGCAGCGCACGGTCACGATGCGCGCCGGCGGAAGATTGGCCCAGACGATCCGGCTGTCGCACGCGACGAATGCCGAATCGCCCAACGGATGACGGCCGGGCGGGCGCAGGTCGTAGGTAAATTGAATCATCACGCCGTCGGCCGACAGCACGCGCTGGCATTGACCGACGATCGCCGTCACATCCTCGCGCGGCAGCGTGCGCAGCGGCAGGCACGACACGATCGCGTCGACCGTGGCGCCCGGCGGCAGCAGCCGCTCGAGCTGCCGCGCATCGCCCGCCACGATCGAGATACCGGGAAAGCGGCGCCGCAGGTGCTGTACGAACGCCGGCGAGCGTTCGACCACCACGAGGCGTCGGGGCGCGACGCCGCGTTCGAGCAGCGCCGCGGTGATCGCGCCGGTGCCGCCGCCGAGCTCGACGACCAGCCCATCGCCGTCCGGCACCGTGTCGGCCATCTCGCGCGCCAGATGCCGCGAACTCGGGCACAACGCACCCACCGCGGCCGGCCGGCCGACCCACTCGCGCACAAACAGTGCCGAGACACGCCACGCGTTCGGCCACGTCATAGGCAGCCCTCCAGCGCTTGCGCGGTCGGCGGCAACGCGCCGATGACTGTGCGGGACAAGGCTACGGCGACTGGGGCAAGATTCATGCGCATCCTCCTGGGTGAATCGGTCCGCCGCAGGACACGCGGCGATCAATCGATTCTAGGAAACGCAAACTTAAGGTGACGTGAAGATTGACCCTGATTTGCCTGACCAATTCGTACCCGATCAGCCGCCGATCCCGATCGGCGATCGGCGCACCGCTGCAAGTCCGCGGGGTAACGCTCGCCGACGAGCCGGATCCGCTGCAGCGCCGTCCCGATCGCGGCGAGATCGTCGACTGCCGGTCCCCGGCGGGCGAAATGGGGTCGGGACGTTGACGCGCTGTGTCTCTCGCCCGCGAACCGCCATCCGCCCGCCGCGTCGAGATTGTTCGTCGAAGCCGTGCGCGAGCAGGCGGCACAGCCCGGCCCGTGAACCGCGCGCCATGCTCGCTGCACGACGCGCGACACACCGTCACCGCAGATTGGTTCTCGCGAGTTCGACGATCTCGTCGCCGCGCCCGCTGAGGATCGCGCGCAGCATGAACAGGCTGAAGCCCTTCGCATGCGCGAGCTCGATCTTCGGCGGCATCGCGAGCTCGTACTTCGACGTCACGACGTCGACCACCGCCGGCCCGTCATGCGCGAACGCCGTGCGCAACGCGTGCTCGACGTTCTCCGAATGCTCGACGCGCACGCTGAAGATCCCCGCGCCCTTCGCGATCGCCGCGAAGTCGGTCGGGCTCAGGTCGACGTTCGTGTCGAGATAGCCGGCCGCCTTCAGCTCCATCGACACGAAGCCGAGCAGGCTGTTGTTGTACACGACGATCTTGATCGGCAGCTTGAGCTGGCGCGCGCTCAGCAGATCGCCGAGCAGCATCGACAGCCCGCCGTCGCCGGACAGCGACACGACCTGCCGCCCCGGATGCGCGCCCTGCGCGCCGAGCGCCTGCGGCATTGCGTTCGCCATCGAGCCGTGGTTGAACGAGCCGTGCAGTTGCCGCTTGCCGTTCATCGTCAGGTAGCGCGCCGCCCATAGCGTCGGCGTGCCGACGTCGGCCGTGAAGATCGCATCCTCCGCCGCGACTTCGTCGACGATCTTCGTCAGGTACTGCGGATGGATCGCGCGGCCCGGCGGCTCGGCCACCGCGAGATCGTCGAGCCCCTTGCGCGCGGCCGCGTAGTGCTTCAGCGCATTCTCGAGGAAGCGCCGCTGCGCCTTGCGCGTGAGCCGCGGCAGCAGCGCCGCGATCGTTTCCTTCACGGTGCCGACGAGCCCGAGCGCGAGCGGCGCGCGATGGCCGAGCTGCGAGCCCTTCCAGTCGATCTGCGCGATCTTCGCATTGGCCGGATAGAACGGCCGGTACGGGAAATCCGTGCCGAGCATCAGCAGCGTGTCGCACGAC
Source organism: Burkholderia sp. BCC0419 (assembly GCF_902830285.1). NCBI lineage: Bacteria > Pseudomonadati > Pseudomonadota > Betaproteobacteria > Burkholderiales > Burkholderiaceae > Burkholderia > Burkholderia sp. BCC0419. The sequence goes on along the minus strand of NZ_CADESR010000001.1, from coordinate 46,194 downwards.
TCCATCGCGTGATAGCCGGAGCTGAAGCCGATCAGCCCCGTCATCCCGACGTCGAACGGGTTGTCCCATTCGACGAACTGCTTGCCGCGCAGCGCATGCACGACCGGCGCACCGAGCGTGTCGGCCAGCGCGACCACTTCGTCGTGCGCGCCCTGCGTGCCGCTGCCGCACAGCAGCGTGACCGCGTCGGACCCGTTGAGCAGCGCCGCGAGCCGGTCGAGATCGGCATCGGCCGGCAGGATCGACGGCGGCGCCGCTTCACTCCACGCCGGCGCCTCTTCCGGGCCGTCGCCGAGCGCGATGTCGCCCGGCAGCACGATCACCGCCACGCCGCGCTCGTCGATCGCGGTGCGCATCGCGCGCGCCAGCACGCGCGGGAACTGCGACGCATTCGTCACGAGCTCGGCGAAGTGGCTGCACTCGCGGAACAGCTCCTGCGGATGGGTTTCCTGGAAGTAGCCGAGGCCGATCTCGGTCGACGGAATGTGCGCGGCGATCGCGAGCACCGGCTGGTGATTGCGGTGGCAGTCGTACAGCCCGTTGATCAAGTGCAGGTTGCCGGGGCCGCAACTGCCCGCGCACACCGCGAGCCGCCCGGTCGACGCGGCATCGGCGCCGGCCGCGAACGCCGCGCTTTCCTCGTGCCGCGTGTGCATCCAGCGGATCGAGCCGATCTGGCTCAGGCTGAACGACAGGCCGTTCAGGCTGTCGCCCGTCACGCCCCAGATGCGCTCGACGCCCGCTGCCGCCAGCGTCTTCGCCAGGTATTCCGCCATCGTCTGTCTTGCCATGATGCCCTCACAGTTGGGTTGTCTCGACATGCCGCATCTGCCCTGCCTCGGCGCATGATAGTCAAGGACGCGAACTGACGTATGAACGGTGCAATCGCGAATCGTTCCGCCTGAGCGCCGTGGCGAAACGAACCGTATCGCCACGCTACAGCGGCAGTGCATGCGTCGACAGGATCTCCTTGAGCACCATGAACGAACGCACCTGCCGTACGCCGGGCAGGTACAGCAGTTGTTCGGCATGCAGCCGGTTGAAGCTGTCGTTGTCGCGCGTGCGCACGAGCATGAAGTAGTCGAATTCGCCGGTCACGACATGGCATTCGACGCACCCCGACACCTTCTGCGCGGCCTTCTCGAACGCAGCGAACGTTTCCGGCGTCGAGCGATCGAGCACGAAGCCGATCACGACCAGCATCCCGGCGCCGAGCGGCTTCGGGTCGAGCAACGCGACGATGCCGCGAATCAGCCCCATTTCCTTCAGCCGCTCGACGCGCCGCAGATACGCCGGCGCACTCAGTTTCACTTTCGCCGCGAGGCTCACGTTCGAGATCGACGCGTCCTGCTGCAGTTGCCGCAGGATCGCGTGGTCGATGCGATCGAGCGCCGGTGCGGCGTCACGCACTGCCGCGATCTAATTTCATTGCGCCAACCTCAAATTCTACGAATATAGATTGTTTAATTTCCGGTTATATCGTCGATAACGTAGGCCACCGCAATTCATTTCGCAAGCTCATTTCTCGCGCTTCTGCCTATCATTTTTCTCATCGGAGCACGGCCTGCCGGCTGCGCCCGAACGATCCGATGTCCCGCCCTGTTCACCCCCTTCCGGAGCCCCGCCGATGAACCTGCAACGCTTCCCCCGTTATCCGCTGACGTTCGGCCCGACGCCGATCCAGCCGCTCAAGCGCCTGAGCGCGCATCTCGGCGGCAAGGTCGAGCTGTATGCGAAGCGCGAGGACTGCAACAGCGGCCTCGCATTCGGCGGCAACAAGACGCGCAAGCTCGAATACCTCATCCCCGATGCGCTCGCGCAGGGCGCCGACACGCTCGTGTCGATCGGCGGCGTGCAGTCGAATCAGACCCGCCAGGTCGCGGCCGTCGCCGCGCATCTCGGAATGAAGTGCGTGCTCGTGCAGGAACACTGGGTCAACTACGAAGATCCGGTGTACGACCGGGTCGGCAACATCCAGTTGTCGCGGATGATGGGCGCCGACGTGCGGCTCGTATCCGACGGTTTCGACATCGGCATTCGCCGCAGCTGGGAAGAGGCGATGGAGAGCGTGCGACAGGCGGGCGGCAAGCCGTATCCGATTCCGGCCGGCTGTTCCGAGCATCCGCTCGGCGGGCTCGGGTTCGTCGGCTTCGCGGAAGAAGTGCGCGCGCAGGAGGCCGAGCTCGGGTTCAGGTTCGATTACGTCGTCGTCTGCTCGGTGACGGGCAGCACGCAGGCGGGGATGGTCGTCGGCTTCGCGGCCGACGGGCGCGCGGACCGCGTGATCGGCATCGATGCGTCGGCGAAGCCGGAACAGACGCGCGAACAGATCACGCGCATCTCGCGGCATACGGCCGAGCTGGTCGGGCTCGGCCGCGATATCGTCGAACAGGATGTCGTGCTCGACACGCGTTACGGCGGCCCCGAATACGGTTTGCCGAGCGATGGCACGCTGGAAGCGATTCGGCTGTGCGCACGGCTGGAAGGCATGCTGACCGATCCCGTGTATGAAGGGAAATCGATGCACGGGATGATCGACAAGGTGCGGCTCGGGGAATTCGAGCCGGGGTCGAAGGTGTTGTACGCGCATCTTGGCGGGGTGCCGGCGTTGAGTGCGTATAACGGGATTTTTCGGGAGGGTTGAGAACGCCGAGGAGGCGAATGCATTCCGGCGCTCCCGCGGCCAAGGCATCTGAACTCCAGGCCGGATCGGTAACGGCGCGTCTCCGCAGATGCGCCGCTCTGCCGATCGGTTCGGTTGAACGGATCTATCGGCTATTGACCGCGTGCTTGCGCCGAAACATCCGGGACACATACGCGCCGGTCAGCATCACCAGGAATCGGCTGTTGGTCGACAGGTAGCGCTTCCACATCCGCCCCGGTTCCTGGATCACTCGGTATGCCCATTCCAGCCCGCTTCGCTGCATCCACAGCGGCGCACGCTTTACCTTCCCCGCCACGACGTCGAACGTGCCGCCTACACCCATGACGAAATCGACGCCGAGATCCGCTTTCCAGCGGTTGATGAAATTTTCCTTCCGCGGAGAGGTAATCGCGACGAAAAGCAAACGGGCGCCCGACTCGCGAATGCGCTCGACTATCGCCCGCTCGTCATCCCAGAAATACCCGTGATGAACCCCGGCGATCCGCAATCGCGGGTATTTCCCCGCAACCACGACCGACGCCCGCTGAACCACCGGATTCGTGGCGCCAAGCATGAAGATCGGCCAACCTTCTTCCTGCGCCATCCCGAGCAGACTGTCGAACAGGTCGACCCCGGCAACGCGCTCGGGGACCGGACAGCCGAGCATCCGTGCGCCCCATACCACGCCCATCCCGTCGATGTTGATGATGTCGCACGCGCGAACGGAGGCGGCCAGCTCCCGGTCGGTTTGCATGTTGACGATCTTGGCGACGTTGACGACGACGTGCTGCGTAAACTGCCGATGTGCGATACGGCTGCGGATCGCGTCCACAGTCTCGGATACGGTGGCGACGTCCATCGGGCATCCGAAAAGTTCGATTTTTTTCATACCGGATTTCATTCAGAAACTGGAACGTCGGGCTTGAACCGACCTGACTGACTATTTGCAAGTATTTCGACGGAGTAAAAAGCCCATGCCTGCGTCCATCTCAGGTAGTCGACCCGATTAAGGAATCGTGCGGTTCTCTGATATGCAAACCGCCGCTCTTCAGGCAGATACAGCGTCTGCATCGCCCGCGCGTACACGCGCTCCGCCAACATCCGGTCGTCTTCCGTGCCTGAAACCGTCAGTAGCGTGATCAGCGCCTGCGCGACAGAGTGCATGTCGATCGGCCAAACATTCGTGTCGTAGTATTTGACCGTCCCGTCCGCAAGAAAGAACGTATTCCGGTAGTACTCCAGTCCGCGGCTGATCGCAGCCGAAAAGCGATTTGTGTTCGCTGAGCGCTGAAGGAACCGCAGTGCCTCGAGGTTGTATCCGGTATGAAACCCGTCGACGAAGCCGTGATGGCTGCGCAGCCCGTATGCCCAGGCGCCGTCGTCACGCTGCATCGAAACACTGAGTTCCGCAGCATTCAGTGCGCGGTCGCGCATGGCCGTTGAATCGGTGCGACGTGCTGTCTCGGCGACGAACGCCGCCACCCACAGATTTGCGTTATGTACGAACGCGGTTTCGCCCGGAATGTATGCGTAGTAACCGGCATCCTCGTACGCCGTGTAAAGTGAATCGAGGAAGTAACCGGCATCGACGGCCGCGTCGATGAATCTCGCCTCACCGGTAGCCTCACCAAGCGCGTAGAGCGCACGCGCGACATAGCAGGTTGTGATCGCGTTCGGTGTACCGACCGGCACGAAGAACGCGCGTGCGGCCCAATCGAAGTGATATCCCCAAGCATTGTGTTGCCAGCGTTCCCGGTCGACGCGCTGGCCCAACAGCCAATCGCCCAATTCGCTCGCTTCCGCGACACTCCTCCCGTCTCCGATGCGTTTTTCCCGCTCCAGATGCCCAAGCACCATCAGTGCGATACCTTTCGGATTGCGTCTTCGCGGTACGCCGACCAGCCGGCGCAAATTGATCGGACTACGCTTGTGAAACTGCAGCCATGCAATGCTCGCGAGCGGCAAGCGCGATAACCCGGAGTACCGGAACAGGCTGCTGTTGAGGCCATCGAACGGATCGTGTCCGGCGTAATCGTAGCGCTTGCAGTGAGCGAGCAATGCGTCGGCGACAGCGGCGGGGGCGCGATACTCTGTCATCGCACCTCCCTTTTCGTGCCGATCGACACCTCACCAAAGTAAAGCGTGACGGATTCGATATCCGATGGCAATTTCAACCAATCTGGCTTGTACACACCAAATTTCAGATACGCATGTACATCGCCCGGGTACGCATTCGGCCGGCCGCTGCCATCGAACACGCTTACGCCGTCTTTCCACAAATGCGTCACGGCCTGACGGCCACTTGCATCAGGCGCATATTGCAAGGCCCATTCAACCCACTTGCCTCGGTCAGCGGCTGCGCAGCACAGCCGTCCGCCGGTGCCGTGTACCGTATCGACGCCACCGCGAACAGAGAACGCGTACTCTTCGCCGAGCAGCGTCAACATGAACGGCGGCGCCCCGGTCAGCCCGCTCTGGTGGATCTGCGTGATGATTTCCATTTGCTGCGGATCAAACATAAAGTCGCTCGGCAAGTAGGTTCGCCATCGAATCAAGTATTCCTGTCCAGGCGCCAGCACGATGTCACGCGGCAATAGAAACTCGGCTCGCGGCAACGTATTCACAAGACGCGTGAAGTTCTCGCCTCTACGCAACTGCACACGAATCGCGTGCCGGCCCGCTACCATCGGGTCCGGCATCCAAGCGATGTTCGAACGTCGCGCTTCCTGGAACTCTAGGTCTCTAATGCCGGCTTGCCAGTCGTTCCAGTAGATCAGACGATACGATGCCGGGCGAATATCGGGTTCACGGCCGATCGCTGGACCGGTCAGAACGATCGATGCCAAACCGGCCAGCACCACGGTCCTGCGAACACGCATGTCGACGTTTTTCTTCCTATCACGCATGCCTTGCCATTCCCCGATAACAATTGACGTACTGCGCCATCACGACCTCGACGGCATAAAGACGACAGGCGCGATCCCGGCCTGCCGCACCCATTCGCCTCCTGCGATCCACATCGCACAAGAGATCCTGGAGACCATCGGCAAGTGCGCTGGCATCACCTGGATCAACAAGGCAGCCGGATACACCGTCCTCAACCAGATCGCACAGACCGCCAACTCGGCTCGCCACAACTGGAACACCAAGAAACATCGCTTCGAGCGCCGCAATGCCAAATGCCTCGAACTGACTCGGCAGGCAAAAGACAGAGGCCTCGCGGAAGAGCCGAGACTTGCCTGCGTCGTCGAGCCAGCCGCAGAAATGAACGCGCTCGGCCACGCCAAGATCAACGGCGCAGGCCTGCCATTGATCGACATCTCCATCGCCGGCCAGCCGCAGATGGACGTCGCGCCCTTGCCTCACCAACAGAGCCAGTGCTTCGATCAACGTACCCACGCCCTTTTGCCGTGACAACCGCCCTGCGAACGCGATATAGGGCTGTGATGCATCCGGCTCGTGAATCGCCATTCGCTGAGCATTGCGCTGCGCGGCGCCAGCCGTATTGGCGATCACCATGGCATCTTCTGCTCCTGCCCGGAATCTGTTCAGGATCGCAGCGCCGGATTCGGAAACACCGATCACCGCATCGGCCTGTCCAACGAACCGACGAATCGATGCCCGCGTCAACCTGCCTGACTGCGACGCAAACCGCCCGAAATTGCCGGAATGCAAATGGAACACCACTTGTTTGCGCATAAGCGTTGCAAGCAACGCCAGCACTGATTTGCGATAGAAGGAGCCGCGCTCCGACACATGGAAATGGACAACATCGGCCGCACGAATGGCCATCGCGAAACGTGCGAGGTCGAGCCCGAGGAATCGCATGACATTACCGACACGCTGGAACCCCTGCGTTTCAAAGAATGCAAGGCGAATTCCACATTCGGCGAAGCGCTCGCGTTGTTCCGCCAGTTCACCGAGAACCGAAGCGATGCCACCGCGCTGCCCGCGTCCGGGCCCGACGTGCAACACCGAAAGGCGTGAAACCGCGGAGCCGCCGAAGGGGCTGCGTCCTTCAATGATCATATGCGTCCCTTTGCCGATGAGCATTGCGCATGTCACGCTGGATCATCACGGCAATCAATGCGAGATACGGACCGATGACGGCCGAACCGAGCACATGTCCGGCACTCGAAGCCATCGCGATCAGCACAATGAAAAATAGGATACCGAACCGCCTGCTTCGAGTGCGGGGGCCGTGACGGATGAATGCTCTGATCAGCGAGAGGAAGTAGACGAAGAATATCGGCAAGCCGAACATCAGGATTAAGTCGGGTACGTCGATTTCAACCATGTATCGCACGACCGGGTATCCGCCCGTCAGCAATGAGATAAAGTCGTGCTGGCGAAGGTCGCCCCAAATCGCGCCAAATTTCAGATTTCGTCCCGACAGCAGAAGCGTGACGAGCTTGTCGCTGCCGATCCGGCTCCCCTGACTGGAGAAATAACGTTGGCTGAGTTCCACTGCCTGGCTTACCTGCGGAATGAACAGATAGGCCAGCACTGCCGATACCGCCAGTCCGCCGATCATGATTGCGGCATAGCGCGTGGCCTTGAACACGTTGTGACGCGAATAGAAATAGGCACAAGTCATGCCGAGCACCCCGACCACCGCCCCTTTCGTGCCGGTGAGCATCGCCGCAATCAGCATGCAGCAAACCAGCGCTACGCTGCGTGAGCTCCAGCCTCGCACCAGTGCGTGCAGGTACCCGAATGCGATCGATACAACGACAAGCGCCGCGGCTTCGTTCTGCGCATAAACAATGCCCTTGTACCCGGACCGAATATGGGTTTGAGCCTGATAGCTGCGGAACATCTCGATCGACAGCGTCGCCCCAAGTACGATCGCCCCGCCGTATGCCAGCAACGATGCAAACACGACCATTTCGATCTGTTCCAGACGTCTGTCGTCGAGCCGCATCATTGCCGCGGGGTAGACGAAGAACGAGAAGACCTTGAGTCCGTAAATGATCTGTTCGATCGCTTCACGAGGGGTCATCGAGCCCACTGCATAGGCGATGAGCGTTACGCAGAGCGCCAGTGCCGAGGCAATCGCCACACGCATGTCGGAGACCCGCACACGAAGGCCCCACAGCGTTGCCGTCAGTAAGCCGGCGATCATCATTCCACGTACGGCCAGCGATATGCGCGCGTCGCCACCCTGCGCCACCGCGCTGCTTTTCGCGTACACGGACAGGAAATCACCGACAGGCGACATGATCAATCCGAGCCCCAGAACGATCCAGACGAAGGTCGCCGAGATTCGTACCGATTGCTCGCCAAACCGTTGCACGGTGGGCGTATTCGAACGCGGATGGAAGGCGTCAATCATGCCGACCCTGTCACCAACGGTCGTCTTCCGCCCGGCTGCCCGGCATCGACTGACGCCGCATAGACTTCGCACACGCGTTCGGCGTAGATCACCACGATCCGGGTACGAATCAACGTCACCGATATGGATGCCGCAAGCAGACAAAAGAACCCGATTTCACCACCGATCGCGACACTCGCGCCGAGTAGCGCAATAAATAGCAGCGAAGTTCCGATGTTGATCCGCGAAGTCGTCGCACTTTTCTCGAACGCCATCATCACATTGCTGCTGACGGCCCCGAGCACACCAGCGGCACATTGGAACGCCAGCAGAACACCCGCCGCGAGCGCAAGGGTTTCGCCCCCCCCCTCCAACCCCGCCCGATAAGTCAACCCCACCACCATCACCAGATTCACCACCAGCACGACCAGATTCGACAGATCGATGTTCCGCCGCATCGCGCCCAGCGTCGTATCGAGCGGCGCCTTGTCCTTCTTCCGCTTCACGAGATCGGGCAACTGCGCGATCGAGATGGCGCGCGGCAGCAGGTTGCCGACCGCGGTCACCGACGCGAACAGCGACAGCATCCCCGCGAACGACGCGCCACACATCGCCTTGGCCGCCGGCACCGTCACCAGCGCGATACCGCCGGACAGGAAATTGGTCAGCCCGAACTGCAGCCCCTTCATGTCGACACGCACCGAGAACGCGCCACGCGCCGGCGCACCGATCGCGACGAACATCGCGACGGCCACCACGATCAGCGAGAGCGCCAGGCACAGCGACGCGGAATAGCCGTGACGCGTGCCGACCTCGAGCATCGCGCACGAGCCCGCGATCAGCAGGCAGTCGAACGCGATCGTGATCCGGTAGCGACGCGTCGACACGAAGAAATGCCGCGCAAGCTGATACACGGTCCAGCCCCACATCAGCGCGACCACGCCGCCGACATCGAACGCGACCAGACCGGTCGCGAACACCAGCACGCACGCGAGCGTCGCGGCCACCGCCGTCCATCCCGCCATCGACACCAGCGAGTAGAACGCGTCGCGCGCTGCCTGCCGCCCGTCGCTGGCCGGCACGCGCACCAGGATCAGCGTCGCCCAGCCGATGGCCGTGAAGAAGCCGATCATCTGTGCGATCGACATGTTGGACGCCGCATGCCCCAGTTCGTCCAGCGAATAGATCCGCTGGATGACCCAGAACGTCAGCACGCGATACAGGCCGGGCGCGCCCGTACAGACGAGCGCCTCGAGACGGCCCAGCAGCTTTCCGGCATCGGCGTTCCGCATCATGACTCGCGCATCCCGCCCGTTACGCGCGCGCCAACACGCCGCGCGTGTCGATCACGACCTTGGTCTGCAGCCGCACCGGGTCCATGCGACGGAACGGCGCGTGGTCGACCAGGATGACGATCACGTCGGCCTCCGCAAGCGCGGTATGCAGATCGCACAGCCGCGCCTTCGCGTCGAGCGACGCCGGCAACGCGTCGACGTTCGGCTCGACGACCAGCAGCGTCGCGTCGGCATTCTCGGCCAGCGCTTCGACGATCTCCATCGCCGGGCTCTCGCGCAGATCGTCGATGTCGGCCTTGAACGCGAGGCCGAGACACGCGATCACCGGCTCGCGGAACCGGCTCGCCGCGTGCCGCACGCGCTCGTACACGAAATGCGGTTTGTCGTCGTTCACGAGGCGCGCGGTGCGGATCAGCCGCGCATGCTCCGGCGCCGAATCGACGATGAACCACGGATCGACCGCGATGCAATGTCCGCCGACGCCCGGCCCCGGCTGGAGCACGCTGACACGCGGATGGCGGTTCGCCAGCCGGATCAGCTCCCACACGTTGATGTCGAGCTGGTCGCAGATCACCGACAGCTCGTTCGCGAACGCGATGTTCACGTCGCGAAACGAATTCTCGGTGAGCTTGCACATCTCGGCCGTGCGCGCATCGGTCAGGATGCACTCGCCGCGCACGAACACCGCATACAGCTCCTGCGCGCGCGTGCCGCACTTGCGCGTCATCCCGCCGATCACACGGTCGTTCTCCACGAGCTCGCGCACCACGTGGCCCGGCAGCACGCGCTCGGGACAATGCGCGATCCGGATGTCCGAGCGCTCGCCGGCCTGCTGCGGGAACGTCAGGTCCGGGCGTTGCGCGGCGAGCCACGCCGCCATTCGTTCGGTCGCGCCGACCGGCGAAGTCGATTCCAGCACGACCAGGTCGCCCTTCTTCAACACCGGCGCGATCGACCGGCACGCGGCCTCGATATAGCTCAGGTCGGGCTTGTTGCCGTCGGTAAACGGCGTCGGCACCGCGATCAGGAACGCATCGGCCGGCTCGGGCGTCGTCGTCGCACGCAGGTGGCCCTGCGTCACGGCCGCATGCACGAGCATGTCGAGTTCGGGTTCGACGATGTGGATCCGGCCGCGATTGATCGTGTCGACCGCATGTTGCGACACGTCGACGCCGATCACGCTTTTGCGACGCGCGGCAAAGGCCGCTGCGGTAGGCAGGCCGATATAGCCCAGCCCGATGACGGAAACGGTTTCGAATGACATGAATGAGGTTCTCCAGACGTCAGGGAATTCAGCAGAGCGAGCCGGCCAGATAGGCCGGCCCCTGCGTCAATGTCGGCGGCGACACGAGCAGATCGGCGATCCGCCCGCTCGCGCGGCCGTCGCCGTACGGGTTGTGCGCGCGGCTCATCGCGCGATAGGCGCGGCCGTCTTCCCACAGCTCGACCACCGCGCCGACCAGCCGCTCGACCTCGGTGCCGACCAGCCGCACCGTGCCGGCCTCGACGGCTTCCGGCCGCTCGGTGGTGTCGCGCATCACGAGCACCGGCTTGCCGAGCGACGGCGCTTCTTCCTGGATCCCGCCGGAATCGGTCAGGATCAGCCACGCGCGGCTCATCAGATAGACGAACGGCAAATACTCCTGCGGCTCGATCAGCTCCACGTTGTCGATGTCGCCGAGCAGCCGCGTGACGGGTTCCCGCACGTTCGGATTCAGATGCATCGGATAGACGATGCGGCACTCCGGATAGCGCTTCGCGATCGTCGCGATCGCCTCGCAGATCTGCTCGAAGCCGCGGCCGAAGTTCTCGCGGCGGTGGCCGGTGACGAGAATCATGCGTTGCGCGTCGTCGACGAACGGGAACCGCTCGTGCATCTGCTGCACCAGCGCCCGGTCGCGCGTCAGGCGTTGGGTGATCGTCAGCAGCGCGTCGATCACCGTGTTGCCGGTCACGTGGACGCGGCCGGCCTCGACGCCTTCGGCCAGCAGGTTCGCGCGCGACGTTTCGGTCGGCGCGAAGTGATGCAGCGCGAGCGCGCCCGTCACCCGGCGGTTCGCCTCCTCCGGCCACGGCGAATACAGGTTGCCGGTACGCAGGCCGGCTTCCACGTGCCCGACCGGAACACGCCGGTAGTAAGCCGCGAGCGTCGCGCCGAGCGTGGTGGTCGTATCGCCGTGCACGAGTACGAGATCGGGCCGGAACGACTCCAGCACCGGGTCGAGCGCATTGAGGATGTGTCCGGTCAGGCCGCCGAGCGTCTGCCCCGCGCGCATCAGGTCGAGATCGAAATCCGGCACGATGCCGAACAGGTCGAGCACCTGGTCCAGCATCTCGCGATGCTGGGCCGTCACGCAGACGCCGCAGCGCACGCCTTCGCGGGCCCGCAACGCATGGACGAGCGGCGCCATCTTGATGGCTTCCGGACGGGTGCCGAAAGTCACGAGAATGTTTTCGTAGTGGTGGGTCATCGGATTCTCCGTCGGCGGATCACGCGCGATCCGAGGCTGTGTGCGAATCGGCGCCGTCATACGCGTAAGCGCCGTAGTTGCCGTACTGCGCGGAGCGCAGCCCCGGCCGGAAGCCGTTGAACACCACGGCCGTCGTGCGCGCGCCGACGCGCTCGATACGCTTCGCCGATTCGAGCAGCTCGCCCGTGGTCGTCACGCCCGAGCGTGCGGCGAGCAGGATCGTGTCCGCATGCGCGGCCAGCACGGTGGCGTCCGTCACCGGCAGCAGCGGCGGTGCGTCGAGCAGCACGAGGCTGTAATCGCGGCCAACGTGCGTCAGCAGTGCCGCCAGCCGATCCGACGACAGCAGCTCGACCGGGCGGTCGGTACGCGGGCCGGCCGGCAGCAGGTCGACGTTCGGCGCGATATCGCGCACGATGGCGTCGTCGACGGTCGCGCCGCCGCGAAGGATGGTCGACAGACCGATATCCGGCCGCACGCCGAAGCGCTTCGCCAGCTCCCCGCGTCGCAGGTCGCCATCGATCAGCAATACGCGCTGGCCCGACTGTCCGAGCAAGGCGGCGACGTTGGCCGACACGAAGGATTTCCCGACGCCCGCGGAAGGCCCGGTGATCAACACGCGGTTGCCTTCAGGCCAGTCCATCAACTGGAACCGCAGCGCCGTGCACAGGCTGTGCAGCGCCTCGACCGCCGGTTCGTTCGGCCGTGCGAGCGACAGGATCGGCGCACCGCCCTGCGCCGCGGCGGCGCGCTGCGCGAGCCGGCGCTGGGCGGCGCTGTGCGGAATCGTCGCCATCACGTTCAGGCCCGTGTCGCGCTCGATCTCGGCCGGATCGGTGATGCCGCCGAACAGCACCGCGCGGCCGATGACGCCGCACGTGCCGAGCACGAGCCCCACCAGCGCGGCAATCACCGTGACCAGCACCGGCTTCGGCCGCACGGGCTCGTCCGGCACGATCGCGCGATCGATCACGCGCACGTTGCCGATCTTGCTCGCGGTCGCGACGCGAAGCTGCTGGATGCTGTTCAGCAGGCCGACGTAGATCTCGGTTTGTACGGTCACGTCGCGGCGCAGCCGCACGACGTTGCGTTGCGCATCGGGCAAGCGCCGGATCGCGTCGTTGACCGTCCCGATCTGCGCGCGGGCCGCGGCGATCTGCCGGTCGACCGCGGTGAGCTCCGGGTGCGCCGGCGTCAACGTCGACGCGAGCGCGAGCCGCTTCTGCTCGAGTTCGAACAGCGATGTCTGCACGGCCGTCGATTGCGTCAGCATCGCCTTCGCCTGCTCGGTCAGATCGACGATTTCGTGGCGGGCCTGGTACGCGTTGAGCCGATCCTCGGCCGTACGCAACTGACGCTCCACCGTCGGCACCTGATCGCTGAGGAACGCCAACGACTTCTCGGCGGTCGCCGCCTTGCGGTTCGCGTTCTGCTGCACGTAGTTGTCGGCAATCGCGTTCAGCACGGCCGCCGCGCGCACCGGATCGCGGCTTTCGTACGACACGCCGATCACGCCGGACTGATCCTTGCCGCGGTTCGCGATGGTCAGCTTCTTCTGCAGTTCGGCGAGCACGACCTGCCTCGACTCCGCCTTCACGACGAACTGCGCACCGGCCGCGGCTTCGATGCCGGCGACCTGCAGCATCACGTCGCCGGCGGCCGTCTTCACGTGCAGCGGCTCGCCGATCTCGCCTTCCACATCGCGATCGAGATCGTTGCCGGACAGTCGATAGCGACCGTCGCCCAGCAACGTGACGATGAACGGGTGTTCGTGGAAGTCGCGCGGCACGTCGAACGCGGTCACGTCGATGTACTCCTTGCCCCAGACGAACCCGCCGAGCCCGAACAGGCCAGGCGTCGACAGCCCTCGATTGAAGCGCGCGATCGCGGCCCCGATCACCGGCATGCGGCGCGGCCGCGCGTCGATATACAGGCGCTGGCCATCGACGACCGGTTCGGTCACGAGCCGCGAGCGCAGGATTTCCATTTCGCCGTCGTCGGTCGACTTCACGTCGAACAGCGCGCCGAGCCCGCCGACGAGCCCGCCTTCCGCCATGCTGCGCAGGTCGGAGCCGCCGCTTTCCACCTGCACGGCAATGTCCGCCTTGTAGACCGGCTTCGCGACGAGCGCATACGCGGCGCCGAGCGCGGTGCACGCCGCCGTGACCGCGACGATGCGGCCGGCGTGCGCGATCAGCACGTCGAGGATGCCTCGCACGTCGAGCTCGTCGGCATCGCGTGCAAGGGGCCGACCTGGATTGATTCCGTTCATCTGAGGCTCACTTCAAGTATTCCGGCGCATCGGCGCCGGCATCCGGACGTCGCGGCCGGTTCGATTCGAGGCGGGCGATCCGCTCGGCCCAGTCGACGACGCCGTGCTCGATCAGCTTCATCGCGTAGTCGTACACGTGGCGGCTTCGGCGGTACGGATCGGGCACGTCGGTCTGGTAGCGCTCGGTGAGGCGATACACGCGGCCGCGCGTCATCGGGTAGGCCCGCTCGATCAGATGACGCTGCGCGGTCTCCATCACGAGAATCAGGTCGGCCCACCGGCAGACACGGTCGTCGACGCGTCGGGCCCGGTGCGGCGACAGCCCGAAGCCGCGTGCGGCCAGCAATTCGCTCATCACCGGATCGACCGGCGTTCCGCCGATCGCCGCGATGCCGGCCGACTCGACCGTGCGGCCGGGCAACGCGCGCGACAGCAGCGCCTGCGCGGCCGGGCTGCGGCAGACGTTGCCGGTACACACCACCAGGATCCGGTTCATCATTTCGTGACGATCGCGGCGGTCAGGCCCGCGTTGATGGCCGGCAGCAGTTGCGCGAGCACGCGGCCGAAGCGCGCGAGCTTCGTACTGTCGACGTACACGACGTCGCGCGGCTGCAGCTCGAATTCGTTGGCCAGCACCATCGACACCGGCGAGCGCCCGTCCAGATGAAACACCTGCGCCTGCCGGCCCGTGCCGGCGCGAATCACGTAGGTTTGCTTCGGATCGGACGTACCCGGGTTGACGCTGCCGGCCTGCGACAGCGCATCGGCCAGCGTGAGCCGCCCGTTGCGCAGCGGCAGCGCGGTCGTCGGCCGGTTGACTTCGCCCATCACGTACACGCCGAACTGGTCGCGCGCGCCGACCTGCAGCAGGTCGCCGTTGCGCAACACGATGCGCGCCGGATCGAGACGCTCGCGAATCAGCCCCGGCAGATCGACCGGATAGGCGACACCGCCGCGCACGAGCGTCATGCGGCTCTGATCGGCACCGGCCGTGAAGCCGCCCGCGCGCGTGACGGCTTCGAGCAGCGTCATCGGCGTGTCGTTGAGCGCTTGCGCGCCCGGCGCATGGACTTCGCCGTCGATATAGACGCGATTGGCGCGATACGACGCGACGCGCACCGTCACTTGCGGCGCGACGAACCATTTCGACAGCCGCGTGCGCAGCGCGGCCTGAATCTCGCTCGTGCGCATGCCCGCGACATGCAGTTCGCCCGCATACGGAAACGCCAGGTTGCCGGCCTGATCGACGACGAAGCCCGTCGGCGGATCGGCGGGACGGACCGTCTGATTGCCCGGGTTGCCCTGCGCGGCGGCCAGCTCGGGGTGATCCCACACGGTGATCTGCAGCACGTCGCCTGCGTCGATCGCATACGGCGCCGGCGCGGCAAACAGCTCGGCACGCGTGCGTTCGTCCCGTGCGCGGGCATCGCGCCGCTGGGCCGCGATCAGCGCGCCGTCGATCGCCCCGATCGGCACCGACGCGGCGTCGCGCGAAGCAGATGTTTGCTGCACTTCACCGAGCGACGCCGCATCGATGCGGCGCATCGACACCGTCAGGCCGTCGTCGAGCGTCTGCGTCGCGATACCGCCGTTGTGCTGCGCATCGTTCGTGAAGTTCATGTGCATGCCCGGCTCGATCGCGCAAGCGGACAACAGCACGACGGGCAAGACCGTCAGCGCCGTTCGCGAGCGTTGCGCCCAGGAGCGGGACCGTTTTCCAGTTTCCATTCGTGTTTTCCAAGCCGCGTGCGTCGACGCGTCGTTCAATAAGCGTTGCGATGCGTGAATCCGCACACCACGGTCGCGGCCACGATCCGCATATCCAGCGCGAACGACCAGTTGTTCAGGTAATAGAGATCGTGTTCGACCCGCTGCTGCATCTTCTCGACTCGATCCGTCTCGCCGCGATGCCCGTTGACCTGCGCCCAGCCGGTGATGCCCGGCTTGATCCGGTAGCGCTGGATGTAGCCGTCGACCCGATGCTGGTAGAAGCGGTCGTGCTCGACCGCGTGCGGGCGCGGGCCGACCACCGACATGTCGCCCTTCAGCACGTTCAGGAACTGCGGTAACTCGTCGAGGCTCGTGCGCCGCAGCAGCGCGCCGACGCGCGTGATGCGCGGATCGCCGCGCGTCGCCTGACGCACTTCGCCCGGTACGTCGATGTCGTGCTCGCGCATCGTCCTGAACTTGTAGATCGTGAAGATGCGCCCGTACGCACCCCGGCGCTGCTGCCGGAACAGCACCGGCCCCGGCGACGAGCACTTCACCGCGACCGCGATCGCCGCCATCAGCGGCGCGATCGCGACCAGCGCCAGCCCCGCGAAAACCCGGTCGAACATGGCCTTGCCAACGAGCGCCCGCGCCGACAGCGGCGCCGCCACGAGATCGAGCGCGCGGCCGCGAATCGCGCGGCGCGGATGGAGCGGCGTGAGATCGGCGAGGTCCGGCATGAAGCGGATATCCACGAGATCCGTGTCGAACGCGCGAACGATCGCGCCGATGCGATCGGCCTCCGACAGCGGCAGCACGATCCAGATTTCCTCGACGTGCGCGCGGCGCACGCAGTCGACGAACCGGTCGAGATCGGCATGCACTTCAAACTTGTCCGCATCGAGCGCGGGGGCGCCGGACATGTCGAAGATCGCGGCCACCTGAAACGGCGACCCGACCTCGCGCGCATCGCGACCCGCAAGCGCCAGGCATCGTTCGCGATACCCGACGAGCGCGACAGGCTTGCGCCCGGCGTCGTACGCCGCGCCTTGGACGCCCAGCCATTGCCGCAATGCGTGCGACGCGACGAGCGCGACCGTCGACAGCACGAACCAGCCGATCACCCAGCCGGGCGCCGCGCCGGATTGCCAGTCGAGTGCCGTAACAGACATCACGCCGACGCACAGGGCGACGGCAAGGCCGGCCGGCACCCACCACATGCGACGCCACGACATGCGTCGCTCGCGATTGCCGTACAGGCCGATCAACGGAAACAGGATCAGCGCGCATGCGATCGCAATGGCGGTCAACGCGGCATCGGCCGCCGACCAGGGCGCCCCGTCGAACCAGCGCTTCGCCGCCCATGCCGCGGCGACGAGCAGGCCGCCATCCGCCAGCCGAAACCAGGAAATCTTCCCGCGAACAACGAGTGCGTAGTCAACAGAGTCGAACGAATGCATACCTGAGCGATCACCCGTCGAAATCGAACGACGGCGGGACGGCAGCGAGCATTTACGCCATGCGGTCGCGCCGACACGGATCGATTGTCAAATCGACGACGGGTCTTATCCTGTTATTTAGCAATACAAAATTCTTCTTATGACGACAAACCCGCAAAAACGTCATAAACTATTAAATATCCGATTTATACAGTGCCATTCGTGACGCATAAACCGAAACGCACAACACTTCAGATCGAAGCAATGCAAGCCTGTATATTGCCATCGTGAAAGCGCATTTTTAATCGGACACGTCCTAAAGAAATTGGGATTAGTCTGTGTTTAGTCCTATTCTCATCACGGCCGCCGCGCCTATCGAAAGAACTACTTAAGGTCAAGCAGATACGCGCCGGCTCCATCAAGCCGCGACCAGTCCGCGTCATCGCTTTTTGTCCCCGTTCGACAGAGCCGCGCATGACGTCGCCGCGCATCCCAAAAAAAATCATGCAAGACAGAGCGATTTCGTCCACGCGCTCGTACTTGTTCAATATCCAGGACTGCAACCCTTTCGTAATATCCCCGGCATTCCCAACGGATCGACTCCAAAGCTTGAGACAGATCCATCATTATTTCTCCGGGGTGAGATATTCCTATCATTCGTCGCACGCGGGCATCGGCGGTCGTCGGCGCATCGACAGCCGCCTCCTGCATGTCTGCGAGCCAGCAGTCCACGTCGCACGTCGCTCGTGCACGCCCTCACGCGATGCCGGCCGGCGCGCGCGCCCTGCGCGACGCGCTCCGGCGGACCGGCTACATCGCCGCCGCATGGCTCCTTCCCGGTTTCGGTTTCGCGCATGCCCAGGTACCCAGCGCCGGGCAATCGATTCGTGACATCGAAACCGTGCGTCCGTCCCTGCCTGCCGCCACGCGTCCGGAGATCGACATTGCGCCGGCCGAGCCCGCGCCGGCGACCGAAGACGGCGCGGGCCCGCGCGTCGCGGTCCGTGCATTCGTCATCGAAGGCAACACGGCGATTCCCGCGGCACGGCTCGATGCGTTGCTGGTCGACCTCGCGGGCCGCGAACTCGGTTTCGGCGAACTGCAGCAGGCCGCGAACCGGATCACGACCTACTATCGCGAGCGCGGCTACGTCCTCACGCGCGCCTATCTGCCGCGCCAGGACATCGAAGACGGCATCGTTCGCATCGCCGTCGTCGAAGGCCGCTACGGGCACATCGAGCTGCACAACCCGTCGCGGGTGGTCGACCGCGCGTTGCGCCAGCCCCTCGCGGCACTGCATCCGGGCGACATCGTCCACGGCGGGAACCTCGAGCGCAGCCTCATGCTGCTCGACGACATGCCCGGCGTCGAAGCGAAGGGCACGCTGCGGCCCGGCACCGAGCCGGGTACGACCGACCTCGTGATCGACGCCGAGCCCGGCCCGCTCGCGAACGGCTCGCTCGAAGTCGACAACTTCGGCGATCCGCTGACCGGCCGCTACCGTGCGACCGGCAGCGTCGACGTCAATGCGCCGCTGCGCGTCGGCGATCGCTTTTCGTTGCGTGGCCTGACGAGCGACACGCATCAACGCTATTACCGCACCGCCTACCAGGTCCCGATCGGCCCTGCCGCGACGCGCGTCGGCGTCGCCTATTCCGACATGCATTACCGCGTGGGCGGCAGCCTGGCGGATCTCGGCTATCGCGGCAGCGCCGACGTCCGCTCCGCTTTCGTCACGCAGCCGCTGGTGCGCGGCCGGAAGGCCCGTCTCGACGCGCTGCTCACCTACGAAAACAAGCATCTGCGCGATATTTACAGCGCTTTCGAGATCGACAACGGCAAGCAAGTCGACCTGTGGACCTTCGGCGTGAGCGGCAACAGCCAGGACGACTTCGGCGGCGGCGGCCGCAACGGCTTCTCGGCCACCGTCGGCATCGGCCGTCTGCGCGGCAACGACGCGCTGGGCTTGAACCGCATCGCCCATGCGCACGGCCGCTTCACCAAGCTGAACGTCAGCGCGTTGCGGCTGCAGGCGCTCGGCGCCCGCTTGCAGCTCTATACGCAGTTCAGTGCGCAACTGGCATCGCGCAATCTCGACTCTTCCGAAAAATTCAGCCTCGGCGGCCCGTACGGCGTGCGTGCTTATGCGCTCGGCGCGGGCAACGGCGATCAAGGCTGGCAGTCCAGTGCCGAATTGCGCTACCTCGCCGCACCGGGCTGGCAGGTCAGCACGTTCGTCGACACCGGCCGAGTACAGCTCGCCAAGCAGCCGTGGTCGCGCGAGCGCAACACGGTGCAGTTGTCGTCGATCGGCGTCGGCGCGAGCTGGTTCGGCACGCGCCGGCAAATCAGCATGACTGCCGCGTTGCCGATCGGCCATGCCGACGCAGTCGCGTCGGCCACACGATCGCCGAGCGTCTGGTTACAAGCCGCCCAGTATTTCTGAGCGGCGTCGAACGCGCGGACCGGTGGCACTAGCCGGTCCGCACGTAACGCGGGCGGCATGGCCGCCCGCCACCCGGAAGCGCGCATGTTGCACGCTTTCGACTTCTCCGTTTCGTTAGGTATACCTACCGATACGAAACGAATTCCTGTTCTTATCCAGAGAGATAACCATCACATGAACAAGACCTACGCACTGGTCTGGAACCAGACCCAGGGATGCTGGAGCGCTGTCGGGGAAACGGCGCGCCGACACGGCAAATCGGCGGGCGGCAAGCGTCTCGCCGCAGCGGCCGTCTCGCTGCTCGGCTTCGCCTCGCTGCCCGCCTTCGCACTGCCCACCGGCGAAGCGATCACGGCCGGCAAGGCCGACATCCTCCGCGACGCCGACGGCAAGTCGATGTCCATCAACCAGCATACCGACAAGCTCGTCACGAACTGGCAGGCGTTCGACGTCGCCAACGGCGAGCGCGTTGCGTTCCACCAGCCCGGCACCCAGTCCATCGCGTTGAACCGCGTGATCGGCAACAACGGCAGCCAGATTCACGGCAATATCGACGCGAACGGCAAGGTGTTCCTGGTCAACCCGAACGGCGTGCTGTTCGGCTCCGGCGCACAGATCAACGTCGGCGGCCTGGTTGCGTCGACGCAGAACATCGCCGACGCCGATTTCCTCGCCGGCAACTATCGCTTCGCCGGTCAATCGAGTGCGTCGGTCGTGAACAACGGCCGCATCACCGCAGCCGACGGCGGCAGCGTCGCGTTGCTCGGCGCGCGCGTGTCGAACAACGGCGTGATCCAGGCCAAAATGGGCCGCGTCGCGCTCGGCGCCGGCAATGCGTTCAACGTCAACTTCGACGGCAGCGATCTGCTGAGCCTGCAAGTCGAAGAGGGTGCGGTCGACGCGCAGGCCACCAACGGCGGTCTGCTGAAGGCCGACGGCGGCGAGGTGCTGATGTCGGCCCGTGCGGCCGGCAACCTGCTGAACGCGGTCGTCAACAACACTGGCACGATCGAGGCAAAGGGCCTCGTCGGGCGCGGTGGCAAGATCACGCTCGACGGCGGCGCCGTCAACGTCGCCGGCAAGCTCGATGCAAGCGCCGCGTCGGGCGCGGGCGGCAACGTGGTCACGCGCGGCGAGCAGGTCAACGTCGCCGCCGGCACGCGCGTCGATACGCGCGGCGCAAACGGCCAGACCGGCACCTGGAAGATCGAGGCGGCGAACGCCGGCGTCCTGGCCGACCCGAGCGCGGCCAATACGCGAGGCTTCAACGGCAACAGCAACATCAGCGGCAACACGGGCACGGGGAACGGCACCAGCAGCCGGGACGGCGGTCGTTCGATCAACGCGAGCACGCTCGGGCAGAACCTCGACACGACCCACGTCGAACTGGTCAATACCAAGCACGATCTGACCGTGGGCGGCCCCGTCGCATGGTCCAGCGACAACACGCTCAAGCTGGGCGCGAAGCAAGGCAACGTCAATCTGCAGCAGTCGCTGTCCGCCACCGGCGCGAATGCGCGCCTGATCGTCGACGCGGCCGACGGAATCCGCGTGAACGACGCGGTGAAGCTGACGGGCAAAAACGCGCATCTCGAACTCAATTCGACGAAGGGTCACGCGTTCGAGAACGAGAAGGCCGTCGTCACGCTGTCGGGCGACCGTGCGTCGTTCCAGTCCAACGGCGAAGACTACACGGTGCTGCACACGCTCGCCGACCTGCGCAACGTTGACGCCGACCTGAAGGGCCGCTACGTGCTGGGCAACGGGATCGACGGCGCGAAGACGGTCTTCCAGAGCATCGGCGGCGGTCTCTCGTTCACCGGCGTATTCGACGGCCTCGGCAACACGATCAGCCAGCTGACCGTTGCGAATGTGCCCCATACCGCCGTCGGCCTGTTCGGTGTGAACGTCGGCCGCATCGCGAACCTCGGCCTGTCCGACATCTACGTGGCCGCTCCCGCCGTGCATTACGGCGTCCCGACGTCGGTCGGCGCGCTCGCCGGCATGAACGTGGGCACGATCTCCAACGTGACGGCGCGCAACGTGACCGTCAATGCGAAGGGGCGAGCGAACATCGGCGGCCTCGTCGGTGCGAACTACGGCGGCACGATCGAGCATGCATCGGTATCCGGCCGCATCACCGGCGATCGCGATGCGCTGTCGATCGGCGGGCTCGTCGGCGAGAGCATGACGCGACTGGACAAGCCGCAGATATTGGCGACGATCCGCGACAGCCGCGCCGACGTCCAGGTGAACGCGATGCATGACGGCGCCGTCGGCGGGCTGGTCGGCGTCAACACGGGCCGGATCGAACGCGCGTCGAGCACGGGCAGCATCATTGCGACGGGCAACGCGTCGATCGCAGGCGGCCTCGTCGGCATCAACGACGATAACGGTGTCATCACCGATTCGTCGTCGTCCACCAGCGTGGTGGCTCGCCAGAACGCGGTTGCCGGCGGCCTCGTCGGAATCAACGCGGCCACCGTGGCCGCCTCGCACGCGAACGGGAAGGTGACGGTCGGCGATCGCGGCATCGCGGGCGGCCTCGTCGGGTCGAACAAGGGCGACATCGATGCATCGACGGCCAACGGCGACGTGGTAGCCACCACCTTCGGCACGGCCGGCGGCCTCGTCGGCTCGAACAGCGGTAGCGTTCGCGCTTCGACCGCCAATGGCAAGGTCACGGCCGGCATCGAGAGCCAGGCAGGCGGGCTCGTCGGCCGTAACGCCGGAACCGTCGCCGACTCCCATGCGAACGGCGCCGTGAAGGCAGGCGATCTGTCGCTGGCCGGCGGACTGGTCGGCGTCAACGAACGCGGCAGCATCACCGGGTCGGACGCCTCGGGCAACGTCGAAGCCGGGGTGAACAGCAGTGTCGGCGGTCTCGTCGGCCGGCTGATGGGCAAACTCGATCGATCGCACGCGACGGGATCGGTAAAGGGCGGTGACTACAGCTTCGTCGGCGGCCTCGTCGGCAATGCCGGCGGCACCATCACCGCGTCGTCGTCGAGTGGCTCGGTGTCCGGTGGCCGGTTCGCGAAGCTGGGTGGGCTCGCAGGCGGCAACTTCGGCTTCATCTATGGCTCGTCGAGCACCAGCCACGTCGACGTCAAGGCTGGCTACGGACAGATTTACGGTCCGCTGGTCGGTCTGAACTTCGGAACGGTGAAGCCCTGAGCATTGCCGGCAAGGCCTCTGCGTCATCGGCTCCAAACGATGACAGGAGGCCTTGATATGCGCGAACCGGCATGATCGCGCGTAGCCAGTGGCCTTCGGGCCGCTGGCTACGCGGCCGGCCGATCGGGCATACCGGTATGAACCGCGCCCCAAAAACATACTCAACAAAGCTTTGCTGGGTCAAAACCAACCAAAAGGGCTGAGCCCTGTGCAATACAGGACTCAGCCCTCATTGGTCTAGCCATCGCTTCTTTTCCGTCAGCGTCCCGGAGCAAGGTCACAGTCCGCTGGCGTTTCCGACTTTCAAAGGTGCAAGCGCATTCCACACGCGCCGTCAGTTGTATTCGATCACGAAGTTCATCACGGCGTCGGCCTCCCCCGGCTTGATCGTGCCGCTCGTCGGCGCATATTTCGCGGTACCCGAGAAACGATACATCTCACCTTCCGGCTCGGATCGGTTCCATTTCAACGGCAGCGCGCGAGCCTTGCTGAACGGCAACTTGACGCCGGTGTCGCTGACCAGCGCGATGCCCATCCCGGTAGCGGCGTTCGTACCGGTGCTGGACAGGCGCAACAGGCCGTCGGACACTGCGTTGCCCTCGAAGTAGACCCGAACGGACCCGCCCGCCGCATTCGGCTTGAGGCCGAGGCAGCGCACATCGAAGCCGAACGGATGCTCGGTGGCCGTCCCTCGCTTGATGCGCTCGATCTGCTCTTGCCCCATCTGAACCGTGACGGCCTTGTCCGCTGCCGAACAACTTTCGAAGTACACGTCGTTCACGATATTGACGCGTGCAGGCCCGACGTTCAAAGCGACCTTGGGCAAACCGGGCGCATCGAGCAACGCCTTGAACGAGATTTCCTGTTCTCCGGAAACGACACCCACGCCGATACGAAAAAAAGCGAGGGCAATGTTCGGGAAGGTAGTATGTTCCGAATTGGGACCGCTTTGAAAGCTGAAGGGAAGATTCTCGACCGCCGCACTACTGTATCGCTGCATCGACAATGCGACGCCGATACCGGGGATACTCGTTTTCCATACGTTGGGATAGCCGGACGGCGAAAGATTCGACGTATCCAGACGGTAGTTCACAAAGTCGTTATCGCATATGTAGTATTGGTCTCCCGGCAGTAAACTGGGATCGAGTTGCATAAAACCCATCTTCTGACCGATGGGCACTCGCTTCAACGTAATGCTTCGGCTCGGCATCACCGTATACGATGTGTTGTGGGCCCCGTTTGGGCTGCTCCATTTACAGAGCGCCTGGGCTGGAGCGTGTAAACCCATCGCGAGCAACATTCCGACTCCGATATACCGGAGCAAAGATACGAAGTTTTTCATTAGTGCTTTATCCACTGAAGAAACATCGAAATCGATGTTCAATGTGCCATGTGCCGGCGCGTTGGGCCGATTGACCGATGCAACGCTGCTTTGCCATCGAAGCATGCGTTTTCAACCGGGATCACCGCCCTGCCATCTTGCAAGTCATCGCGACACGCTCGTACGCAACCGACTTCTTCTGCTCCGGCAATGCATATCCGCCTTCGCATGAACCTTCGCTCCACCGAATCGACAGGCGCCCCTGATCCTTGATGCCGAACACCAGCACGCGCGAAGCATCGTCGACCATGCCGAGCACCTTGCCGCTTTCGTCGTAAGCGGTCGCGCCGAACGGCACGTTGCCACCGTCCGACGTCTTGACGTCGAACTGGATTCGACGGCCCGTTTCGGCCGCGAACCTTGCCTTCACGATCGCACCGCGCGTCGGGACCACCGATTTCGCGTTGTCGGTCAGGTCGGTATCGAAACCGAGGCTTTCGGTATCGATGTTCAGCCAGTTGTAGCGATACGGCTGCGCATACGGCAGGATCGCGTAGCCGCGACGGTCGGTGCTGATGCTCGTCGACGACGAGAACCGCGCGCCGCGCACACCCGGCACTTCGGCGATCGCGAACGTCTCGCCGACCGTCTGACCCAGCGTGACTCCGCCGCCGTGCGCCACCACGGAACCCGCAACACCGACGTCCACGTGCTTGCCATGGCCGGACTGCGTGTAGTTCGTCGTCAGCTTGGCGAGCGGCGTATCCCAGCCGAGGCCGACCCCGCCCGATCCCCCCGCACGCTTGCGGTAGTCGCCCTGCACCGAATAGTTGACCGTGTTCGAGTCGTTCAGGAAGCCGTTCACGCCTACCTGGGAACTCACGTCGCCGCTGGTCGACGCCACCGTGTTCGCGAACATCCGATGCGAGCGGGTGCCGCCGCCGATCGGGATGCTGATCGATGCGGTGAACTGCGTATCGGATCGGCCGAACGGGCCCGATTCCCGCGTGTGCGCGGCCGCGATGCTGTAGCTGAGATTCTTCAGCGCGCCGCTGTAGCCGATCTGGATGTTGCGGCTCGAGCCACCCTGGTTCCAGTAGCTCGTATCGCCGATGCTCGCGTACAGCGACCCGCTCGTGCCCAGCGACTGATTGACGTTCAGGTCGACGCGACTCTTCTGACGGCGATATCCGGCGCCCCACTGGCGATCGAGATCGTCGACGTGCTGGCTGAACGTGCGATAGCCGTCCGTCGAATAGCGATAGCCGACCATCGTGAAGGTCGTCTCGGTCGCGGCCAACGTCTTCGAATACAGGAACCGGAAGCTTTGCCCGCTGGCCTTGCGGCCGGTCACGTTCGACTGGCTGTGCGTGATATCGAACGACACGCCGCCCAGCCGCGAGTTATAGCCGACCCCGAATGCAATCGCCGCGTAGCGGTCGGAGCCGATGAAGCCGCCGTAGCCGGTCAGGTTGTCGGACACGCCATAGATCAGCGTGCCCTGCGCGAACTTCGGCCTCGACTGACTGTAGCCGCGATACTGGCCGGCCGAGAAGGCGTAACGCATCGTGCCGCGACGAATCATCACCGGCAGATACGAATACGATTGCCGGTACGTGCGCACGCTGCCGTCGGATTCGATGATCCGGATCTCGAGGTCGCCGTTCGAACCGCTCGGGTAAATGTCCCGGAACTCGAACGCGCCCGGCGTCACGGACGTCGAATAGATCACGTAGCCGTTCTGCCGGACCTCGACCACCGCATTGCTCTGCGCGATCCCGCGCACGACCGGCGCATAGCCGACCTCGTTGTCCGGCAGCATCCCCGTATCGGAGCTGACCTGCACGCCCAGAAAACGCACGCTGTCGAAGATCTCGCCGGACGAATACACTTCGCCCGCGGAAAGCCGCCCCTTGATACGCTGCAGGTCGCGCTCCACATAGCTGCGGTTCGCCGAAATATCCGACGGGCTGCCGCGCCGCCATGACAGCGCAGATTCATTGCGCAGCCGCCACGCGCCGATGTTCAAGCCGTTACGCAACCCGAGGTATGCGTAGTCGCTGCGATAACCGGAATCGGTGTCGTGACTGAAGTTCGCCTGGTAATTCGAATAAGCGGCGGTAATGCCTTCGTCCCACATCGACGGATCGACGTAGCCGCGCGTTTGCGCCGGCGCGTAAATCTGCGGCACGGTGACGTCGAGCGTCAGCGTCCCGACGTCGAAACTCGTCGACGCACCGTCTACCAACGTACTCACGTCGATCGGCGCGTCGTCGGCCAGCCCCGGCTCCAGCTTATGCTCGCGTTCGAGCCGCTTCACGTCCACACCAAGCGCTTTCAGCAAGCCATAGGTGACAACGGGCCGGACGTCACCCGATGCACCGAGCTTGAACACGATCGCCTCGCGCTTCGCACGCTGCTGGTTCAGCGAAACGTCGACATCGTAGGTGCCCGGTGCAACTGCGCTGCCGCGCTCGAAATACGAAAGCTCGACAGGACCTTCCCCTTTCTTGAGGAACATCTCGTTGAATTCTGCCGCTTGCGCGCCGATGGGCGCAACGGCGGCGCCAAGCGCCATCAAATAGGACGCGCGCTGGCAAGCCTCTACGATTTTCTTGACAGTGGTTTTCATGTCTTGACTGCGCGCCCTTTATGATTGTTTTAATCAGTACAACGTATTTCTGAGATTTGATCCTGCTGGCCGGCTCGCCCAACGGCTCCGTTATTTCGTCACGTCGGATTGCGTATCGACCGTTGCACCAAAGTCGTTGATCGAGCTGAATTCGACCTTGGCGCTTGCCGGCATCGATTTGCCGGAGAATTCCTTGATTGCCAGGCGCTTCGACGATTTCGGCGCGATCATCTCAGTGACGACCGGATAAGTGTTCGCACCGGCCTTGAGATTCGCGTGACCGAGCGATACGAAATACGGCGTATCGTTGGCGACTTCCAGCGCCGGCTTACCGTCCGCATCGCTCCAGTGCCACTTCAATCGACCCGGCGCATCTTCGGGTTTCTCGGCCAGATCGGCTGGCCGGTAAAACATCTTGATCCGTTGCCGAACCGCGATCTGCAGCGAGTTGTCTTCCTTCGGCTTTTGCGGGATTTCCTGCACACTCAGCCAGAACACCGATTCGCGATCGGCCGCGAGCCCTTCGCCCGCGTAAAAAATTCGCAGCACCTGCTGCTTGTCGCCGCCAAGCAGGCTCAGCGACGGTGTAATCGCAAAGGGCAGGTCGCCCTTCGTGCCGTCCGGCAATTCGATCCACGACTGGATCATCACGTCGTCCTTCGACTGATTCTTGACGATGAGCGATGCCTCCTTACTCTTCGCCGGATAGACCACGCGCGTGCCGGACAATGAAATGCCGGCATGCGACGAAAGGGACAGGAACAACATCGAGCCGGCCGCGACCAGCCCGGCAATGAGCTTTTTCTTCATGGCGGATTTGAATCTGGAGGCGGCGGCGAAACGGCACGACGTGCCATTTCGCCGCTCGATTGGCGGAGACTTACTCGTACGACAGCGTGAACGGCAACGTGCCGTTGGCCGTACCAGCCGCGACCTTTTCGCCGTTTGCGACGTAACCCGCACGCATGTTCAGCGACGCGGTGTAAGTCGGCGCTTCTGCCGTGCCGCCCTTCACCAGCGAGCCATTGATCGTCTCGTTCGCCGCCAGGTTCAGCAAGGTGTTGTCGTCGTTGTACAGACCGATACCGACGCCCATTGCCGAACCCGAGATCTTCAGCAGCTTGTTGTTCTTGCCGTCGATGCCCGAACCGGCCAGCGGGTCGAACTTCATCTTCACGAGCGTCAGGTCGGTTGCGGTGTTGCCGCAGTCGAGGTTCAGGCTGATCGCCGTACCGCCGGCGATGCCATGACCCGCGGTGCCGCCGATCGAATCCGCGCTGACCGTGCCGAGGTTGACCGCGATGTCCTGCTTGCCCTTCTCGCCGGTCACGCTCGTGCCTGCGCCGCCCGTGATCGAGCACGATGCCGCGGTGATGTTGCCGGTGAAGTTGATCGTGCCGTCGGCAGCCATTGCCGAACCTGCTGCGAACGTGCCTGCGACTGCTGCGAGTGCCAGAATTTTTTTGTTGAGTGCCACGATGTTCTCCAGATGAGACGTAATTGAATAACTCCTTACAGAGCAGGACGAATGATGCCAATTGACGCAATATTTGTATTTAGTTCGAGAACGACATTGAACGAAAATGTATTAGTACGAGTACGAATTTTGATTTCGGACGCCGTCCTCGTAAATGAAAAACGGATTTAACATTTCCCGGCATTCGCCCCGCATCCCTTTCCACATCGGCCTCAGCCTTGCCGCAGGAGCATGCCGGGGGCATCAATGCATCGGCCGCTCAATAAACGAGTGCGTACATGTCTGGATAAAACCGCCACACTCGCATTTAACCTTTTTTTAAGAAAAATCCGAATTTCACGGTCGACAAAACGAATGCGCATGAGGACAAGCGCATCGCCTGAATCAGTGTGCGACCAAGCAGGTTCACCGGTCGGCGGCCTGTTTCAATTCATCGGGAAGCATGCAGGCAACACCGCAAAGCAACGCGCGGGAGCGGTGAGTCGT
The DNA here is from genome assembly GCF_902830285.1 of Burkholderia sp. BCC0419. Lineage (NCBI taxonomy): Bacteria > Pseudomonadati > Pseudomonadota > Betaproteobacteria > Burkholderiales > Burkholderiaceae > Burkholderia > Burkholderia sp. BCC0419. The sequence continues at coordinate 17,510 of NZ_CADESR010000001.1, read as the reverse complement.
CGCGATGAGGGATCGCAACGTGCGGCGGTCGAACCGGGAGCGACCAGCCCGCCTGGCCGGCCGAACGTGAACACGGCCGGAAGAGTCCGGCAGCAGCGAGAGAATCGGAACATTCAGCCCTTGCGTCACGCCAAGGCGCGACCGCAAAAGGCGGCCAACCGAACGATTTTCGGGTCGACGCGTCGAGCGTCACGGATCCGTCGACTCGCGTGGTGCTCGCATCATCACGACGCAAGCACACACCTGTTTCGAAGAGGTGCTATTTCTCGACGGTCGCGCGGCAGACAGGATGCCCGGGAATTTCCACGACCCGCCCCGTCAGTGGCAACGGCACGCCGGGATAGACGTTGAAGGCATCGACCGCATGGCCGTCTGCTTGCGCGCCCTCCACGCGATAGCGGATAGTCCCGGTTGCCGTCAGTCGAGCGCCGGACGCGTCGCACACGACGTCGAGTCCCTCGCGAACTTTCGGAGGCAGTTGACGGACGAGCCCGCTGAACCCGAGGCTGACGACGACATTGGCCGACGCATTCCTGCGTTCGCTGCCAAGCAGCTTGATCACCGGCTGCACGTCGAGACGGTAAACCGTCTCCACGTCAACCGGACGGAGTGGCTTGAGCGTGATGATTTTCGTCTGCCCGGCGGCAAGACTCACCCGAAACGGATAGACATAGAGCGACGGTTTCGTCTCGTCCCCGACCGGCTCGAGGCGCTCTTCGTCCAGCGGCACACCGGGATTCAACAGGCGTGACAGCGAAATGGTCACGTACTCGGCGTGATCGCCGTTGTTGACGAGCGTGATCGGCTCGCTTTTTTGCTCCACCGTCGCTTCCTTCGGAAGCATGTCGATGACGGCCGATGCCGACACCGGGATCGCCAGCATGAGCGCGAAACCGGCACGGGAAAAGATAGATGCGTAAGGATTCATGTCGATGGCCTGCGCGGCAAGTGACGCCCGGTTTGCCCGCCCGGCCGACTACTCACGCAAGGCGGGCAAACCGACGATGGATCAAGCGTCAGGGTGCCCTGACCACCGGCTCGAACGTCATCGACAACACGCCGCTGTACGTCCCAACGGTGCTTTTGAAATCGCCCGCCGGCGGATACGCGGACACGTCGAGCGTGTAATACCCGACCGAGTCGGTGCCTGCCTGCTGCGGCGCCGGATTCTGGAATTCCGCACCCTGCCCGACCACGATCGGTTTCGGCACGCCGCCATCGGCGCCCAGTTTGACGGTCGGCGTCCGAAACACCAGCGCCGGTTTCGACTGATGCCTGATCGTCAGCGGCGTATCGAGGCGCACCTGGAACACCCCGCTGGTCGATATTACTTTCAGGCGCGCCTGTACATCGTACGGGGTATCCCAGCCACCGAGTTGCTGCATCTCCAGCCCCTTGTCGAACCAGCCATTCTTATCGTCAGTGATGATCAATTTGTTCGGCTTGACGATGCGGGCGGTCACCTTGCTGGTGGTCTTGCCGTTCAGCACGATGATCTCCGCGGATGCGATTGCCGACGCGCCCATCAGGCACGCGCACAAGCCATTCAGAATCCACTTTTCCATACCGCCTCCTACGATTTCGTGACGACAGTAAAGACGAGAACGTCGTTGTAGTCGCCGTCCTTCAAGCTGCGATCCACTGTCGTCCGGAACGTCGGAAAGAAGCAGGTTCGGCCCGAGCTATCGAGCGACAACGCCGCTTTATTCGTATTCGGCAAGTGCAGCGTCGACGAGCCGCTGTCCAATGTCACGTCGTACGGTATGAGCTGCGACGCGTCTTTCACGTTCTTCAACCGATACCGGTTACCCACGATGCCGTTGGCGTTACTGGCATTGATCACGAACTTCTTGCCGCTAACCGCGATACCCCGGTACGTGAAACAGAGCTGATCGGCGTTGGTCGACAAGACCTTTTCCCCATCCCCGTCCGGCAGTTCACCGAGATTCCAGTCGGGTGCGGTCATGTTGATCTCGATCGGTGGAGGCGGCGGTATCTCCGGATCGATCACGATGCAGTTACTGGCGGTTCCGAAGCGCCCCAGATAGGCGACGCCCTTGATTTCCGCCACGTCGGCCCCGCCCGTGAAATTGCCGGCGCGAATGGAAAGCGCGGGCCAATCCGACACGACACTATTGTCGATGACGACTTCTACGTCCGCGATGAAGGCTTCGTCCCGCTTCCACTCCGGTGAGATCACCGGTGGGCCGCTTCCGCCGCCGCCCCCCCACCGTGATACATCTTGTATCCCCTCCCTCCTAGCCAAACTCCCTTAGCCGGAACCCCGTTCAACCGGACAGACTGTGCCGGGGCCGGGGTCGATGGCTCCAAATTCATCACCCCGCCCGTCTTATACGTATAAAGCATGATTCCTCGCGAATAGAAAGTATGTGCTTTCCCGATATGCCCGGCTGCTTCCTTGAAGTTGATCGTCACTCTGAGCGTGCTGGTTCCGTTTCCGTTATCCCGCCACGAACAAGCGCCGTAGCCGTTGCTCAGCGGATCCTCGATCAACTCGCTCCACGCAAGTGCGCTGACGGAAAACATCGAGAGAAACGCGCTCAGTAAAACCGTTTCGACCCACTTGAATGCCCGTGTTTGAAATCTCATTTTTCCATCCACTGTCAAAGCATTTTGACCGGCCGTGCCGCGCGTCACGCCGCATTCGCGGCGCTTCGCAGCGACATCGCCCGGCAACATACGACCCGATTGCCCTACGATGGCCGGTCATCACCCGGAACCCCACCTAGTGGTTCCTGCCCGCAAGCTGATAGACCACGACGCCATAGCCCACGCTGATAAACAACGGTGCGACCGCGCGGTCCGCCTCTCCACCATCGACGGCTATACGTTCGCGAGGACGAAACGTGAGCCGCCAGACCTTGGGCTCAAGCGGCGCCGCGAGTTCCTTCAGCGTCATCTGGTATTTCTGCCCCGGAGCCAACGTGAGATGGCTCGGCTGTGCCAGCAAGGTCGGGCGATCCATCTCCTCGACCGGCACGAGACGCTCGGGCGTTTGCCCCGGGTTGGCGACCCACTGCTGCGTCACGTCGAGATAGAGCGGCGTATCGCCGACGTTCTCGACCCACAGCTCGTTCGGAGGCTGGCCCGGCGCCAGCGTCACTTCCGTGCGCGACAGTTTCAGCACACCGGCCGCCATGCCGTGCGCACTGCACAGCACGGCCAGCATGCCCAACGCCCATTTCCGCGCAGGTGTCATTGCGGGCAATCCAGCGTGACCGGTTTATCGTCGACCTGGAATGTCATGTGTCGGGTAGCAAAGTGCTGCGGCGTACCCGGAAACACGGCTACCGTTTGCGCCGCCTTCGCCTTGTCGTAAACGACATCGGTAAAGACCTGTCGAACGTTCCCGGTATTCTCGAGCGTCACCCCGCCACCGTCGCAACGATGCGTCCAGCCGGAACGCTGCTTGCCTGGCGGCGGCATGTGTCGAACCAGCACGCCATAGCCGATCGCCACCGACATCGGTGCCGTGATCCGGTCCTGCGGCGCGTCGTCGACCTTCAGCGACCTGACCGGCACGATATAGAGCCGATAGACTTCTTCGGCATCCGGCTCGGCCAGCGATTTCAGGACGATCGCCCGCGTCTGCCCCGGGCCGAGCGTCAGCTTGTCGGGGCTCGCGAGCATGCCGGGATGGTCGAGGTCCCCGAGATCCACCTTCTTTTCGGGCATCACGCCGGGGTTGACGACCTTCTGCACCCCGATGTTGAGGTACAGCGGCGCGTCGCCCATGTTCCTCACGGACACTTTCTGCTCGTGAGCATTGAACACCTTGGTGGTGGCCGGCATCACCATCAATTCGCCCTCCGCATGAGCGAGCTGCCCCGCTCCGGACAACAGACCGCATAGCGCGGCCACCCCGATTCGCCATTTCACTTTCATTCCGTCTTCCTTCCAATAATCGGACGCGTCAATTGCAGCGGTAGTAGCTTCCGTTCGGATTCTTCAAATCGCAGCTATAGCGCTGACCGTCCTGCTCGACCGTGATCAAAGAAAGCATCTTCTTGCTCACGATCGAGAACAATCCGTTCCGGTGAACCGTATCGCCAGTTTCGACGACCGTTCCGTTGATCGGCTTCCCTTGCTCATCCGTCAGGAAACCGCTGTAGATCATGCTGATGTCGACGCGTGCCTTGGCCGAATACACCTGCCCCGGATGCGCGCGAACGATGTTCGCCGGCACCTCGATGTTCATGTCGAGATCGCGGCTGCTGCTCGATACGCGTGCGAACGACACATCGCTATACGCGTTCAACGGCACCGCATATGTGCTGCCGCCCGCGACCGGGCTGCCCTCGACGTTGAAGCCGTAAGACGTGCCGTCGAGAGCGGGTGTCTTCAGCAGCATCGCGCTGCCGCTCGGGCTGTAGCGCCCGAATGCAATCCCGTGCTTGCTGGCCGCCGCCATGCCGCGGTAGTTGAAGTCGATGTTGCTCGCGATGCTCGAATGGCCGAGGTTCAGCGATGCATCGCCGCGCGACCCGGAACGGCTGCCATACGCGTTGAGGCTGTAGTCGTTGCCGATCCGGTTCGCGTTCATGCCGAGCGTCGACGTGCCGAAGCCGTCGGCGAAATCCTTCCGCACGTCGGCGCTCAACTGGGTCTGCCCGCCCGAGTGCGCGGCGGCGAAGCTGCCCTGCACCTTGTCGAGCGTCATCGTCATGTTGAAATACACGCCGTAGCCATTGCCGCTGCGCTGGAAGCCGCCTTGCTGCACGCCGAGCGCGAACGTCGCCCACAGCCCGTTGGGGCGATAGTTCCAGCGCACCTCGGCCTGGTGGGAATGACCGAAATTCGACTGCTGGAAGTTGTAGTTGAAGATCGCCTTGCGAATGTTTCGGCTGTACGAAGCGGCCGTGCTCGGCTGCCCGCGATAGAAACGCGAGACGTTCGTGTTCTGATAACGGCTGACCGACAGCGAGCCGAACGTCTCGTGCGTCAGGCCCAGGTTCACGTAGCCCCCGGCACCCCGTTCGCCGCTCAGAATGCCCAGCGTGGGCGTGAGATCGACACCGGCGATCTGCGACGGCCGCGTGACGTTGACCTCGGCGGCCCACTTTCCGCCGCGCCCGACGAGCGTCGACGCATTCAGATAGAACTGCTTCAGGTTGCGGCTCAGCGCGGCTTCGATCAGATAGCCGCCGCTGTCGTACATGTCCTTGCCGGCCGTGAAATGCCACGCATTGCCGCTTGCCGCCGCGAAATTGAGGTTGTTGATCTCGCGCGTTTCGCGGCTCACGATATTGCCGTTCCGGTCGACGAGGCGTACCTCCATCGTGTAGTAGCCGCCCGGGAGATCCGCGAAGCTGATCTCGTTGCGGCCGATCGCGGCCGGCCGCTTCGTGACTAGCCTGCCGTTCCGGTAGAACTCGTAGTTGCCGTCCGAGGTCGCATACAGGATCAACGAACCCGTATTGCTGTCGACCTTCAGGTGGGACTGGCTGCCGACCGTCACGAACTGGTCGAAACTCGGCGTGAGCAAGGTGCTGACGGTGCCCGACGAATAGTCGATGCTATTCTGCTTGCCCATCCGCACATACGTGTTCGCGAAATTCTTCTGCAGGTAGTACGACGAGATGCCGCGCGTGCCGCCGTTGTACTGGCGGGACCGCGTATCGTTCGCATACCAGCTCATGTAGCCGAAGCTCTGCGACGGCAACCCGACCCAGGTGTTGCCGTTGACGTTCACGGCGCGATAGCCGTCGGACGCCGCGCGCAAATCCAGCGCCTGGTTGTTGACGATACCCAGCTCCGTCTCCGGAGCAATGTAGTCTTCGCGGGAATCCCGGATGGATATCGACCGCTTCAGCTTGTCGACAGTCACGTGATAACCATCGATTTCGGTATCGCAACCGTTGCTGCAGCGCTTGTAATCCAGTTGCGCAACGATGCGCGTCAGCGTCTCGACGTCTTTCGCCGAAATGCCGTTCTCGCGATATTTCTCCGCGTCGAACGTGAGCGCGCTGTGGTCGACGGAGTAGCTGACGAACCCGGGCAGGGTTCTTCCGTTGAAGGTCGCGACATAGCTGGCACTGTCGTCCAATTCCGCCGCGCTGAAGCCGTCAGGTACGCCATACGATACCTTTAGTTCTGCGAACGAGTTCGATGAAACAAAAATGAACGCACCGAGCCACAGCTTGTTGAGACGGAAAGGAGTTTGATCGGCAGACACGCTTTTTTATCTGAAGTGGCGATTGAACGGCGAGCGCTTGCTTGCCTCTCGAAACGGACGAAACAAGGAACCCCGCCCAGGGGCGGGGCTCCAGCGTGGATGCAGACTTACGGTGCTGCCGCCGCGACCGGTTCGAACACCATCACGAGATCGCCGCTATAGCTGCCGTTCGTGCTCGCGTTGCCGACCTGCGTCGGGGCGTCGACGCTGATCTTCAGGTTGTGAACTTCATCGAAGTTGCCGTTGGCGCCGACCGTTTGCGTGATTTTCTGCTGGGCGCCGAACTTCACTTCCGAGTCACCCGCGCTGCTCGACAGCGTGACCACGGAATTCTTCATTTCGTACCTGCCGCTCGCCATCTTCAGCGGCTGGGCCAGCGAAATGTTGAAGTCCGCGCTCTTCGTCCAGACGCGGATCGGCAGCGTCTTCTTGAACTTCGACTGCGTGTAGTCGGTGGCTTCGAGCTCTTCCGTGGTGTACCACGTCGAGCCGTCCGGCTTCGACACGAAGATGCCATCGTTGATTTGCGCGGTCAGCGTGATCTTCTTCGAGACCGGGTCGGCATGGGCCGTGCTTGCTGCCATGCCGAACAGTGCTGCGCTTGCGCCGAGTGCCAGAACGAGTTTGCTGAGATTCATCGATTTATCCCTTAAATGAAAAATCCATCAACCGATGTCAGTGAAAAGTGACATCGATCCGTGGAAGTCAAATTCCACGGACGGAATTCTCTCAGGACCACTCTCGATGATCGACAGGACAACATCTAGATGCAGAGCCCAAACCCATCGTAAATGTACGAATTACAGATTCCTAACTTAAAATTCCCGGATTCTCTAAATTATTTTTCATTTAAATGACGCGAGGCGTCAGTCATGCGTCGAAAAAACGATCAGCGCCACACGATGACATTGGCTAATCGGCCGATGGATCCCGACGACACAAGTGAAGTTTGTTCTCGGTGAGCGGCAATCGGCTCGACGGCCGGGAAGGCGCGCAATGGGTCAGCGCTCTTGTCTTTGATAAAACGCAAACTCATCCGAGTGTTTTTTAAAATCTCAAATACGGATAAATTCGGCACAAATACCGGTCGCCTTTTGTCACTCCTCAAATCCGTGCGTCATTCGTCGTCGCAACATTCATATTATTCTGCGTCGCCAAACCGCCCATTTCAGACAAAACACATTCACTTAGTACTTTTACGAAAATCTGAAACACGCGCTTCGTACTAGTAAAGCTGCGGCAGACAACCCGTTCGAGCTACCCGCAACGGCGCTGTGCTTCAACGCCGGACGACCGATATCATCGTGAGAGTGCCGACGCGTTGCGGGACGCGAGACCCGCAACCTGACGCGGACAACGCCGGAGCCCTCGCCCCGGCCCATGTCATTCGACGGTGCGCCGTGTCGGGGGGAACGACCGTCAGGCGTCGCGGTGCGCCAGCCGCTCCAGTGCCTGTTCGATGCGCTCGCGACAGCCGGGCCAGCTTGCATCAATCGAGCCGCGCTCGCCGGCGTTCACGATGCCCTCCATCGCCGCGCAGGCGTCCCGCGCCTCCACCTCGCCCGCCAGCGCGAAGCCGCCGCGCATCGAGTGCAGCTGGATTTGGACGGACGCGACGTCGTCGGACGCGAGCGCGCTGTCGATCACGGCCAGCGAGTGGAGCGTCGCTTGCGTCAGTTTCTCGCGCATCTCGTCCGTCATGGCCGGCGACCGCCCATCGTCGGGATCGCTCCGCTCCGGTTGATTCGCCGCGCCGCGCATCCCGTGCCGGCACAACACCGCGTCGAGCGCGGCGATCGACAGCGGCTTGAGCACCACCTCCACCGCGCCGACGTCCGCACAGCGCCGCCGGTCCTCGTCGGTCGCATGCGCGGTCATCGCAATCACCGGCACCTTCGCGCCCTGCTCGCGCAGGAAGTTGGCGAGCGCGAACCCGTCGAGTTCCGGCATGCCGAGATCGGTCAACACCACATCGAACGGCTGCGCGAAGAACGCGCGCATCGCCTCGACGCCGTTCGACACCAGCGTCGCATCGCAATGCAGCGCATCGAGCTGATCCCGCAACAACGCGTGGCTCGCCGGATGATCTTCCGCGACCAGCACGCGCAGCGGCGCGCTGTCGTCCGCGTGCATCGGCAGCGCGGGTGCCGTAGCCGGCACGTCGTCACACGCGGCGCGCCATCCGGACGGTGCATCCGCGAGCGGCAGCGCCGCGACGAACGCCGTGCCCGCGCCCGGCCGGCTGTCGACCGTCAGCGCGCCGCCCATCAAGCGCGCGAGACGTCCGCAGAGCGGCAGCCCCAGCCCGGTGCCGCCGAATCGCCGATAGATCGACGGATCGGTCTGCACATACACGTCGAAGAGCGTCGGCAGCGCTTCGGGAGGAATGCCGATCCCGGTGTCGCGCACCGCGATCTCGACACCGTGCGGACTACCGCGGGCAGCGGCCGGGCGCGCGTCGATCGTCACGCGGCCGTGCTCGGTGAACTTGATCGCGTTGCTGACGAGGTTCGACACGATCTGGCGCAGGCGGGTCGGATCGCCGACGTAGCCGTTGGCCAGCCCCGGCGCGATCCGGCATTCGAGCGCGAGCTGTTTCGCATCGGCGAGCGGGCGGAAAACCGCCGCGACGTCGCGCAGCATCGCGCGCAGGTCGAACGGGATGGCTTCGAGCGCCATCTGGTTGGACTCGACCTTCGACAGGTCGAGCACGTCGTTGATCATGCGCAGCAACGCATCGGACGACGACATGACCGTCTGCAACCGCCGTTGCTCGTCAGCCGGCAACTGCGCACGCTCCATCAGCTCGAGATTGCCGACGATCGCGTTCAGCGGCGTGCGGATTTCGTGGCTCATCGTCGCGAGAAACGTCGACTTGGCCTTGTTCGCATCGTCCGCGGCTTCGCGCGCCTCGCGCAGCTTGTGCTCCATCTGCCTGCGCGCGGTGATATCGGTGAGCGTGCAAAGCAGCACATCGACGCCGCGATAGCGGGTACGGACGATATGGGCGGCAAGATAGGCCGTACCGCCGCCGGCGAGCTCGACCGACAACTCGTGCGTCACGACGCGCGGCGCGCGACCGCCCGCGGCGCTGTCGCGGTAGGCCTGCCAGATTCGCTTGCCGAGCGACGGCTCCGCTCCACCGCCGCCATAGGCCTGCGCGGCCTCGTTGCGAACCATCGTGTCGCCATTGGCGAGCGACAGCAGCATGAGCCCGGCCGGCGCCGTGCGGATCAGCGTGCGGTTCAACGCCTCGCTTTCGATCAGCCGGATCGCGCGGCGGTTGGCGGGGCGCAGCGCGCGCCGGTCGAACAGGACGATCGCGAACCACACCGTTCCGATCGCGAGCAGCGCGAGGCCGACTGCAATACCCAGCCGGACGGCCACATCGTCGAACAAGCGTCGCCATGAAATCGTCGCGGTCAGCACCTCGCGGAACCCGGGCATCTGGTCGCCGATGACGATGTTCATGCCGACGCGATGGGCCACCGCTCGTTCGCCATGAGCAACATGCGCATAAACGAGTGCACGGGCAGTCAGCCTGGGATCGACGTCGCGACCGGTCAGGACCTGCGCGTCGGGGTTGACCAGCGCATAATCGCTGCCGGCGGACGAAGCACGGAGAAAATCGTCGATCGCCGGCCGGCTGACCACAACGAACCATGCGACCGGCTTGCCCTGAGCATCGCGTACCGCCTGCACGAACCGCAATACCGAGCGTCCGACGAGCGGGTCGTCACGCCGGTCGAGCAGAATCTTCCGGTAATCCGGCGCGGCCGCCGCCGACACGAAATCGGCAGGCGGCTGCAGTTGCCGTATCAACGCCTTGATATCGAAGCCGGCAGGCCGCGCCAGCACCTGCTTGACCAGCGGATAGCCGGTCACGACGACGAAATTGCCGTCGGGATCGATCAGGTACCCGCCCATGCCCGGATCGCCGACCTGTTGGGTCGGCATGATGCCCGTGACGTCGCCCTGCGCCAGCAGCCTGCCGAGCAACGGCGCGTAGGCCCTCGCCGGCAGCGACGATGAAGCGACCGCGAACGCTGCGAACGCCACCCGCCCGGCCTGGCCGACCGCAACCAGCCTGCCGCGATCGTCGACGAGCCGCCGGAGCGTATCGGGCGATGCGTCCGGGCCGCGCGTCGCTATCATCTCGAGGTTCTCGACATAGCGGTTCTGAAGTGCCCTGACCACCTCCATCTCGGCCAGCAGGTCGGCCTTGCGCACCAGGAATTCCGAACGGTACTGCACAACCGATTCCAGCACGTCGAGTCGAGCGACGAGTGCCGTGCAGACCAGCACGAACACGGTGATCGCCACGCCGCTGCCGTAGAGCAACCATTGCTGCTGGCGCCGAACGCGCGCGGGCTCGAACGGTTTACGGCCCCCGACAGTGGCGTGTGCAATCAGCGTTTTCAGTTTGGTGGGCATACGTGTCGTCGAAGTCGTATCGGCGCCGGCATGGCGTCATACGCCGTGCGGTTCACTGGGTACGGCCACCGGGTGCCCGGTTAGGCATCGGCCGCGGGCAAATCGGGCAACTGCCCCTCGCTCGCATAGCGAATCAGGTCGGCATCGCGGATGATGCCGAGCTTCTTCATCGCGCTCGACTTCTGCGAACTGATCGTCTGCTTGCTGCGGTGAAGCTGGACGGCGATTTCGCCGACCGTCAGGCCGGCCCCGTAAAGGCGCACGACCTCGATCTCGCGGGCCGTCAGCAAGCGCATGCCGGCCGACGGCTGGCAGTCCTCCAGCAGCTTCTTGACGAACGGCGACAGATAATTCGCCCCGACGAAGGCCGCATGCACCGCGCCGACCAGATGCGAAATCGCATCGGACTTGCTCAGGATGCACGCGACGCCCTGCTTCTGAATCGCGAGCAGCACGCTCGGGTTGTCGATCATCGTGATCGTCACGAGGCGAAGCGCCGGATAACGGCGCTGAAGGAACGACAGCAGCGACAGGCCGTCGCCGTACTTGCCGCCGGGCATCACGTAATCGACGACGAGCACGTCGCTCTGCTGCTCGTCGAGCATCGCCACCAGGTCGGTCGAATTCGAGACGGTGCCGAGCAGCTTGATCGTGCTGCTGCCCGCGAGCGCCTGCGACATCCCCAGCGCGGACGAAGGATGATCGTCCGCCACCATCACTCGCACAAAAAATTCATCCATCTTTATTCTTCTCCCGATACACGCGGCCCGACGTGCCATGTTGAGCGACGCGCCGGGATTCGAATCGATCTCGCAACACGGTTTGCGTTGCGGCGTTCAGCGAACCGGGCGGTGCGCAGCGTAATTTTAAGATAATAGACGGGTTCCGGGCTGCGGCGGTACGATCGGCCGTGGCCGCTGATAGCTGCCACGGCCCGACGCGCCGGACACCGCGTGACGGCACGAAGCTTCGGCGGCCCACGGACGCCGCCCGCACATACCCGATCGACGGCGTCCCCCAACGCCGTCGATCCATCCCGTCCCGTCGGGCGGCCGGAGCTGCCCTAACGTTTGATCGCGGACTTGTCCGGTTCGCTCGAACCGTCATCCGCGGCATGCTGCCACTCACCGATGGCGCGCCGCTTCTGCGACGGCGACATCATGATGAACTCGTTCAGCTTCGTCAGAAAATCCCGTCGGGATTTCTCCGGCAACGTCGCGAATCCAAGCAGCAGCCCGAACACCTTTCCCATATAGCGCACGGCCTTACCCTTCCTTCTTCAGTCGAAATCACGCGGCACCCAGCGATGCGGCGTGTCTGCCTTCCCCGTTTGACGCCGGGCGGTCTACGCCGCCGCTGCGCCGCGTTTTTCTTATCGTCCCGGCCCGTGTGCCGACACCGCCGACATTGCGGTCAATGCCGGCCGCTTGTCCGTCGCCCCGGCCGGAAAGTCGATCCCGCGCCGCCGCGCAATGCGGACCAGGGCGCGGCGCAGATCGGCAAGCGTCACGGGTTTGGTCAATACGCATTCGACGTTCGATGCCGCATAACGCCGGGCGTCGTCGGGCGCCAGATACGAGGCCACGACGATCATGTCGCACGGCAGCGCGCGCGCATGGACGGCTTCCGCCAGCTGGCGGGCCGACATGTCGGGCAGGTCGGCGCCCAGCAGCAGCATGTCCCACTCACGGGACGCGAGCACGTCGAGCGCCGCGCCGCCGGACGACACGCATCGAACCGTACAGCCGAGCACGTCCAGCTGCTCGCGGAAGATCGACCCGTTCACGGACGCATCGTCGGCAACCAGCACGCGTGGCACACGCGTGCCGGACACCGGCACTACCGGCAGGCCGGCATGGGCGGCGCGATCCGGCTCGCGCCTCGATTCGGCCGTGGCGACCCGCGCCTGCCCGATCGCCATGCGCAAACCGTTCAGCGAATAGCTCGACACGCGAATCGTGCGGCCCGCGACGGCCGGCTGCAGCGGGCCGTCCGGCGTGGCCAGCACGATCGGCGTGCCGCCGCCGAGGCTGTCGAGTTCCTCGCGCCGCCATTGATCGGAATCGCCGAAGAGCACGATCGCGTGAGCACGCGCGAGGCACCCGGCGGCAATCCCGATCGGGCTCGGATGCATCGCGACGTCGAAACCCCATGCGCGCAGATGCGGAAACGCGAATGCGCGCCACGCGTCCTCCGGCGACACGACGATCAGCGTCTGGCCGGCGCCGGCGCCGACCGGACATTTCGGCGTAATGCCCATGCGCAACGGCAGGCGAATGGTGAACAGGCTGCCGATGCCCGGCGCGCTCTCGACAGAAATCGCCCCGCCCATCGCCGCGACCAGCCGGTCGCACAGCGCGAGCCCGAGCCCCGTGCCGCCGTAGCGCCGCGTGATCGACACGTCGACCTGCGAGAACGGCTTGAACAGCCTGGCCTGTTGCGCACGATCGATCCCGATGCCCGTATCCTCGATACCGATCGCGAGCTCGGGCGCGCCGCGCGGGCTTCGCCCCACCGCCACGCGCGCGACGATGCGCCCTTCACTCGTGAACTTGATCGCGTTGCTCAGCAGGTTGCCGACCACCTGCGCGAGCCGCGTCGGGTCGCCGCGCATGCGTTGTGCGCCGCTCGCGTCGATATCGGCGAACAGCGGCAACCCTTTCGCCTTTGCAATGGGCGCGAAAGCCGCAAGCTCGCGCTCGATTACCGTAATCACGTCGAATTCGATCGACTCGACCGACATTGCACCGGCTTCGATCTTCGAGAAATCGAGGATGTCGCTGACGATCGCGAGCAACCCTTCGGCCGACACGCGCAGCGTCTGCACGCGGCTCTGCTGCGACGCATCGAGCGCCGTGCGTTCGAGCAGTTCGAGATTGCCGAGGATCACGTTCAGCGGCGTGCGGATCTCGTGGCTCGTCGCGGCAAGAAACGACGACTTGGCCGCATTCGCCGAATCGGCCGCGCGCACCGCTTCCTCGAGCTGATGCACGAGGCGGCGCTGCGTGCTCGTGTCGGCGAACGCCGCGATCAGCACGGCCTCGCCCTTGTAACGCGCGCTGTGCGCGATGACCTCCAGATGCAGCGGCGCATCGCCGTGTGCATCGAGCACGAGCTCGGTCGTCATCGTCCGGCCGGCCCCGCCGTCCGCGACGAACGCGTCGTACTTGTCGAGCACCTGCGCGGACAGCGCGTGATGATCGACGCCGTGCGGCAGCAGCATTTGCGTCAGCGCGTCGCTCGCGAGCATCACGCGCCGGTCGGACAGCGATACGAGACCGATGCCGACCGGCGCCATCGCGATCACGCTGCGACACAGCGCCTCGCTGTCGAACACGCGTGCCGAGCGCGCATAGACCGGCACGAGCACGCGCCGGTGGAATCGCACGAGCAGCAGCCACATCACGACGATCGCGACGAGTGTCGCCGCCGCCAGCGAGCCGGCCTGCACGCCGATGCCGGCAGCCACGTCGGCCCACGACAGCGCATACGCGATCGTCCAGCCCGTCGCGGCGAGCTTGCTGCGGAACACGATCGCGCCGTCGCGAAAGAGCGGCTCGCCGGATGCCCGATCGCCCTGTGCCACGTCAAGGCTCAACAGGCGCTCGGTCAGCGCGTTCGTGCGCTCGACATCGGGATCGATCGTAATGAGCCGATTGTCGGCGGACGTGATGAAGAACGTGCCGGCCGACGGGCGCTCGGGCAGCCATGACAGCAGGTATTCGGGCGCGTATTCGGTGACCAGCACCGCGAACGGCTGGCCGCCGGCTCGCGCCTCGGCGGCGATCCGGATGCGCACCTGCCCCGTGACCGGATTGAGGTAGGGCGGCAGCCAGCGGACATTCGGCCGACCGTCGTCCGGAGCGGGCGGCAGGCCATCGAAATCCACCTGCAGCGCATCGAACACCTGCGCGCGCGCGTCGGTCGACGCGAGCGCGGGGTTGTCGCGCGACAGGTGCGGCACCAGCCCGAACACCCCGGTTCGCGTGCTGTAGTGGTAGCCCTCGAGCGTGCGCCCGCGATTGATCGAACTCGCCGCGCAGATGCGCGACAGCAGGAACGACAGCGCAAGGTAACGCCCGACCTCGTCGCGTTGCGCGGTTTGGCCCGGCACGCCGACCACGAGCGACGGGTACGGGGTGATCGCAAGCTGCTGGCCGTTATCGAAGAACGCCTTCGTGACGTCCGCCGGCGCCGCGCGGAGCTCGCGCCAGATCAGTTGCGTATTCGTGACGCCGTTGCGGAACGACGTCTGGGCCACCTGCACCTGGTCGACGGTTTCCTCGACACCGTTCAGGAAATTGCGCCGCTCGCCGTCCAGATAGCCGTAGACGATCGACGCGATCCCGAGCCCGCAGGCGATCAGGATCAGGATCGTGACGACGATGCCGCCCCCGAACATCGAGATGCTCTGGTAGCGGCGAATGGACTGAAGTGTGCTGTATGACATGGCTCGGCGTGACGGCGCCCGGGGGTGCGGACATGCGGCAGATTCCCTGCCGAACCGGGCGTCACGATGGGTACATCCGGGATAGCGATGTCCCGATCATGCCAAACGACACTGCGAAAATCAGTCGTGCATTAACTTTTTAGTACACGTCCTATTTGATTGATAGATGATTTGGAACTTGAACGAAAGATCATCGCGAAATCGCGGAGCGGGACCGATCCGATCGGACAAGTCGCGTCGTCGATTCGCGGCGGACGGCCGCGCCAATGAAATACCGCCGGCAAGCCGGCGGCAAAAGGCGCATCCACGGCAAACGCAGCGCGCCTGAGGCACTCGATCCGACGCGTCGGGCACGAAACCCTGTCCCGTGCCGCCGCGCCGGCAACGCCCGTTCAGTTCTGCGTGAGCGGATTCAGCGCCGTGCACAGGAAGCCCGTGCAGTTCTTCGGCGTGAAATAGAACGACGCCATCACCGGCGAGGGCACGCCAAGCGCGATATCGCTCAGATACGCGGCGCCCTGCGCACCGAACGTGTTCGCCTGCTGCACGAAGCTCGCGCCGGTCGACTGGATCGCGGCCGACTGGTACGAGAAGGTCGGCGACTGCGTCTGGTCCTTCACGTAGATCCACGAGATCGCCGTGCCGAATGCCATCCCGCCCTTCGCGCGATACCCCTTCGCCCCTTCGCTGTTGGCCTGTGCGATGAAGTCGCCGACGGTCGACGTCGGCGCCAGCGCGTCGTACGTATAGGTCGCGTTCGATGCGTTGTTCTTCATGTACACGTTCGCCTGCGCGGCCCCCACCGCCATCGGGCCGAGGAACCAGTAGCCCGACTGGCCCTGGCCGTTCGCCTGCGTGAGGAATGCGTTCGCGTCGGCCGGCAGGCCCGTCGTCGTGTACGTGTAGGTGGCGGACGAACCGCCATCCTTGCGATAGAGATCGCCGTACGTGAGCGGCCCTTCGTAGCGGTAGCCGCTCGCGCCTTGCGCGTTGGCCGCATTGACGAAGGACGTCATGTCGGCCGGCGCCGTCTGCAACTGGTACGTGTAGGTCTGCGCGGTACCGTCGTTCACGAAGATCGACTGCGTGCCGCCGTTGCCCGCGTTGTAGAAGTAGTCGCCCAGATAGCGGTAGCCTTTCGCGCCTTCGTTGTTGACCAGCGTCAGGAAGCTCGCGCGATCGGCCGCGACAGGCTGCGCCTCGTAGCGCCAGGTCAGCGTGGTGCCGCCCGAGCCACCCGAACCGCCGTTGCCGCCGGAACCCGTCCCGCCCGAACCCGTGCCGCCCGTCCCACCGCCGCTGCCGCCGTTGTTGCTCGTCCCCGAACCGCCGGACGCTGCGGGCGAGGAATTGTCGTCGCCGCCGCCGCAAGCGGTCAGCGCGAGGCAGGTCAATGCAATCAGTGCAGCGGCTCTCATCGGGATCACCTTCCAAACGAACAGGACGAACGCAGCCGGTACGCGCGAATCACGCCGCACGCACCGACCATCACGAATCAGGAATCAAGACTCAGGAAGCAGCAACCGGCCGGCGGCCCGCGCCGGCCCGGCGACGTCAGTTGACCTGCAGTTGGCCACCGCGACCCAGCCCGCCCTTCACGTCCTGCGCCTTGTAGCTGCGCAGCGCGACGACCATCTTGTTGTACGCATCGATGAACGCGACGACCGTCGCCTTGCCTTCCGGCGTCGCCGAGAAGCCCGCAAGCGCGCCGCCCACCCCACCGCCGAAGCCGCCCAGCGCCGCGCCGTAGTTGGTCGCCGTCGAGCTGCCTTCCGACGCCGCGATCTGCACCGCCGAGCGCACGTCGAACAGCGTCAGCGTCACGACCGACGCCTTCGTCTGCAGATGGCCCGCCACCGCCGCCACCGCGCTGTTGCCGATCAGCCCGCCGATCATGCTGCCGATCCCGCCGATCGGCGAATCGTTGATCACGATCTGCGGCTCCATGTAGTAGTCGGCCGCGACCCGCTGGCCCTTCTGCTGCTTCGAGCCCGCGCGGTATTCGCCCGAGTTGCGCTGCAACTGCGTGATGCGCGACAGGCGCGCGTCGCTCTTCTGGTTGCCGATCGACGTGATCACGAAGCAGTTCGACTGCTGCACCGCCAGGCGCAGCAGCGGGTCGATCGTCGTCATCTTGGTCGCGCTGCCGAACGGGCCCCACCAGTCGGCATTGCGGCCGTCGTCGACCGCGATCGTGCCGAGCGGCGACGTGCAGCGCTGCAGTTGCGAATCGGCGCCGGCGCTCGCGCCGCCTGCCGCCGCGCCCGTCACGCCGGCGTTCTGCCCGCCGGGCGTCACCACGCCGCCGCACCCCGCGACGAACGCGCCAAGCGCTGCAACCAGCGCACCTTGAATGAGACGTTGGGAAAGGTTGGTCTTCATGTCGTTGTCGATCGATTAGAGTCGTTGTTCGGCTTATGTGTCCGTGCG